>NZ_BAXB01000005.1 GCF_000698145.1 Geomicrobium sp. JCM 19039 | reverse complement strand
TTAGCCAGGAGGCAGAAACGTGAACTGATGTCGCCCTTGTGCTGTGGAGTATAAAGAATACACGGTGGCTGTCTTTTGGCCACCGATGTTGTCCTTATACTCTGGAGTGTATGCATCCGCCTGCATTGGAAAACAACCACAAACTGTGCAACTAGGAAAATGTTAAGTTCATCCTATATAGATCGTTTCGGACGTGATCTATATAGGATGAACTTAAGAATCTCTTCAAGAACCAATGAGGAGCTTGCTAAGATCGAAACTGTGCTCGAGTTGTGACCGAACTGTTCTCAAGTCGGGGAAAAGCGATATTTTCTCATATACTAGGGAACAGAATGAGCAAACTCGGGAATAGATCAAAAGTCATATGCACATCCGCGCTCCGAACCGAGTCCCATTTGGCTTCGGCCGTGCTCAGGCCGAAAGGGTGCTCGCTTATGGGCATTGAATCTGCGCTCCAGTTGGAACAAACTGCGCAGGAGTTTAACGGAATGAGCGCCAAAATCGTTAAACTAGGCAAACTAGCGCGCAAAATGGCACCCAACACCGCGTTCCCCTCCAACCCAACATCGAAAATTAGGAAAATGTTAAGTTCATTCTATATAAATCCCCAAATTACAATATATTCCAGATCTACAGGCGCTAAAAAACCATATAATCCTTCTCACCCCACAACATAAAGATGAGATATTAGTACCGGATGTCCTTTAAAGATTAGCTGTTACTCCACTGGCTTCTCTCATCACGACGAGCCTCTACTTTGTTTCGTTTACTTCACTGCGCGTTGTTTTCTTTTAAGAAGATCTTGAAACTTGGCGTCTAGCTCTTTTTTTTCTTCTTCAGTTGCTGCGACGCTGAGCTTACTTAGTGTTTCCGTAATTTGCATTTCAATCGCTAAAAGATCTTCGTCTGTATGAGGACGAGCGGTTTGTTCGTCTCGTGAGATTGTGCTGACAGTCGGCATATTGTCGGCAAACGACAATTCATCGTCAGCGACCTCGTCGACGAAGCTACGATCATGGCTAACAAAGATGATCGTACCAGGAAATGAACGTAACACTTCCGTAAGTGCTTCTTTTGTTGTGAGGTCCAAATAGTTGGTTGGCTCATCCAATAGCAGAAGATTGTTATTATGCAAGAAGACGGTCGCGAGCGACGCGCGAACTCTCTCGCCACCACTAAGGACTGCAATCGGTTTGTGTACATCTTCTCGCTTAAAACCGAGTCGCGCGAGCACGTTTCGAATGAACGTTTCCTTGTACGGGCTTTTTGCCGTCACATTTTCTAAAATGGTCTCATTTTCATCTAAGTTCTCTTGCTGTTGCGAGAAGATGCCTAGTTTTGCCGGACCTGCAACAGTCAGTGCCGAATCTCGACGTGCAACCATATTAAGAAGTGTCGTTTTTCCACTGCCATTTGCGCCGGTGATGGCAAGTTTTCGACCGGATTTGATGGCACCAGATATTTGTGATTTGAGCGAACGGTTGCCAACTTTCACCTCACAATCGTTAAATTGAACCGCATAACGACTATGAAGCTTAGGAAATTCTGCAATATCAAACATAATCGCCTCATGCTCCTTTGGCTTTTCTTTCTTTTCCAGCTGATCGATTCTGGAGTGCATCGTTTCTGCAGCCCGGTTCAGCTTCGCCTTCGTCGCTCGAGCACTTCGCTTGTGCAACCTTGCTTCTGAATTCCCCATACGGCTTGGCGCCTTTTTTACACGATCTGATTTTTGCTGAACATTTTCGATCGCTGATTCCAGCCGTTTTTTTTTCTTTCGCATACGTTTCATAATCTTTATATTGCCGAACACGAGCGGCTTGTTTTTGTTGTTGATACGCATCATAATTTCCTTCGTACATCGTGACGGTCTGATTCTCAATCTCCCAAATGGTCGTACAAACCTCATTGAGCAACTGCTTGTCATGGGAAGTGAGTAGCACCGCACCCCGGTGCATTTTGAGGGTACGCTCAAGTCCTTCGATGCCTTGTATGTCCAAGTGACTCGTCGGCTCATCGGCGATGATTACGTCAGCTTCTTGGCCGAATGCGCTCGCAATCTTTTTCCTCGTGCGCTCACCCCCACTCATCTCTGTCTCGTCCTCTGGCACTCTCCATAATGAGGCGAGCCGTGCATCCGGTTGGGCATCTCCCTCGTTGAGTTGTGGGATATAGACTGCATTCCCGTATCTTTCAACCGTACCTGAATCCTCTTTGAGTTCCCCCGCCAAAATGGAGAGTAACGTCGACTTCCCTGCACCGTTGTCACCGACGACGCCGATGCGGTCTCCTTCGTACACATAAAGGGAATCAACGGAGAATACTTCTTGTCCTTCATAATTTTTTGATAGTTGTCTAGCGTGTAATAGCACGCAAAAACCCCCTCTAAAGACATTTAGAGAGTCCGCAAATCGTTCTACTGCTTATTTATTCACACATGCACAAATAAACATCACCGAACGAGCGTGTGTGTAGGCAGGTAAGTACGAATGGACAGACGAATCCCATCTCTAAACATCTTCAAAATGATGTTCAATCTCATTGAACGTATTCTGATTATGTTAGTTGATAAGATTAGTTCCACATTCGCAACAGTACCTGTACCTTTCTTAGAATTGAGATAATCATCACATACGTTTTCGAAAATGTCAACGCTGTCTGTTTTTAATGAGTAGTACGAACCGAGTCGCATGTAAAGCGACAGTGAGTACGTAAAAAATAAGAATGATCATATCGACAACGAGCGGGTTTTCGAAATCTACATATAACCAGACGATGAGCCCTCCCCCGAGTAGCAGAAAGAGGTTGAATCGGCCGAATTCATTCAAAAGTTGCATCGTGCTTCTCCTTACATTCAATTAAAGGTTTGAAAAAACGAAAAAGGATGAGATAACGAGCAATACGAACGCAACGAGCAGCAAAGAGATCGCATTCATAACCTTTCTTCCTCCCTTATTGTACTGCTTCTATCGTATCTCGCTTCCCCTTAGAAACGAACCGTTCTTTCTTGCGATTTTCTTACAATTTTGTAACAAATCATAAAAGAAAAGTGCACTCAATAGCTTGAGTACACTCTCCAATCGGTTCGGTAAGGTTTTGCCATTTCTGTCTTTATTCCGTCTGCTTCACTTCTTAGTCGGCTTAAATCTTTCTTTATGTCTTCAATCTCTAGTTGGACTTTTTTAAGCTCCTTTTTCATCGGATCCACTTAAAGTTTTGCCCCCCAATAAACACTCTAGATCTTGTGCTATCTGTCATTATACTAAAGGCAGGGTGGCAGAAACATATGATAAAAGTCAGAAATCCACACGTTTACATTCGCTACGAAGGAATCATTCTCTGTGTTTTCTATAGGTGTGGTGCTCTTTTGCTAAATGAAGCGTGCGCATAAGGTCACAAATGATGACCATCGTTGGATTAAGAGCGGGCGTGATCTTTTACTTGTTCTCGAAGCGCTCGCTTTAGAAACTTTCCAACAGAAGTTTTCGGAAGCGCTTCTAAAAACAGCACCTGATCAGGTACCCACCATTTCACAAATTGTGTCTCAAGATGTTGGAGCAACTCTTCTTCGGTCACGACCGAACCTTCTTTGCGAACGACACAAGCCATCGGTCGCTCCTGCCATTTTTCATCTGGCACGGCGACAACAGCGGCTTCGAGCACTCCAGGATGGGCCATAAGTGCATTCTCTAAATCGACGGAAGAAATCCATTCTCCACCACTTTTGATTAAGTCTTTCGTTCGGTCAACGATGGCAATCGATCCTTCTCGGTCAATCGTGACAACATCTCCGGTGTATAGCCATCCGCCTTTGAACGTTGCCTCGGAGCGCTCGTCGTTGTGGTACGCGTCGGCAATCCATGGACCTCGAATGAGTAGCTCTCCCATTTCTTTTCCGTCCCACTTAATCTCACCATGCTCATTCACGGCCTTCAGATCAACGAGAGGTACCGCCATTCCTTGCTTGGCTCGAATGTTCAATTGCTCTTCCTTCGTATCTTTCAATTGATGACTCTTCAACTGAGAAACGGTTGCCAGCGGTGCAGTTTCCGTCATCCCATACGCGTGCAAAAAGTCAATGCCGTACACATTTTCAAACTGCTCGATCATCCCTTTTGGTGCAGCAGATCCTCCACAAAGCACACAACGCAAACTGCTCGTGTCATACGACCCTTTTTCTAACACTTGTAAAAGACCAATCCAAATGGTCGGAACCCCTGCCGTAATCGTTACTTGTTCTTCTTGGATAAATTGTGCAATGAGCTCAGGGGTGAACTGTGGGCCTGGAAGCACTTGTGTTGTTCCAAACCACGTTGCCGCAAACGGCATACCCCATGCATTCACATGAAACATCGGTACAACCGGTAATGCCGTATCCTTTTCAGAGATAGCTGTTGAATCGGTTAACCCTAGTGAGAGGCTATGCAACACAATGCCCCGGTGCGAATAGAGCACTCCTTTTGGCTTGCCTGTTGTCGCTGACGTGTAGCACATTGCGACAGGTTCATTTTCGTCCAAATCTGCGACAAATGAGAAGTTCTTATCTCCTTCTTGAACGAGATCTTCATATGAATACACCGGTGAGAGAGAGGTTTCAGGGAGTGACGGTTTATCTGTCATGATAATAAACGCTCGTACCGTCGTTAGTTGATCGGCCACACGCTCAATGAGCGGTAAAAGATCTTCATCGACGAGAACGACACGATCTTCAGCATGATTCATTACGTATGAGAGGTGCTCTGGTGGCAGACGAAAATTAACCGTATGAATTACCGCTCCGACACCAGGAATGGCAAAGTACGCTTCAAGGTGGCGATGGTGATTCCATGCAAGCGTTGCAACCCGTTCCCCGCGCTGAACGCCTAATTGCTTAAGGCACTTGAAAGCGCGCGTGTTCGTCTGCCAATATCTCGATACGACATTCGCTGTACATTGTCCAATGTCCTGGAAATGACCTCTTTGTCTGGAAAGTATCGTTCTGCTCTTTCTAGCATTGGAGGTATCGTTAATGGCGTGTTCATCACCTTAATCAAACCCTTTCATGTTTAGATGCAGCGCTCTCCACACCGGTTTGTTTTTTTATTTCGGTGGCATACGAACCGCTCCGTCGAGACGAATCGTTTCTCCATTTAACATGACGTTATCGACAATTGATGCGACCAGTTTCCCGTACTCAGACGGGTAACCAAGTCTTGACGGGAATGGGGTCATCTCTTCAAGTGACTTACGTGCTTCTTCTGGTAAACTTTCAAACAACGGCGTTTCAAATAACCCTGGAGCAATGGTGACAACTCGTATGCCTAATGAAGCCAAATCACGACTTATTGGTAGTGTCATCCCCGCTACGCCGCCTTTGGATGCACTGTATGCCGCTTGTCCAATTTGCCCATCGTATGCGGCGATCGATGCGGTGTTAATGATGACCCTCGTTCCCCTTCTTCATTGGTCTCATTGTCCTTCATTCGTTCTGCTGCAAGTCGAATGACGTTAAACGTACCGACAAGGTTGATTTCAATCACCTTTTTAAAAGACTCCAGCCGATGCGTTCCTCGTTTTCCGGTCGTTTTTTCCGCAGATCCAATACCTGCGCAGTTTACAACGGTATTCACCTTACCGAACACACGAACGGCTTGATCCATTGCGGTCGTCACACTCTCTTCATCTGTGACGTCTGTGACGTAAAACTCCACGTTTTCACCTAGCTCACTCGCCAGCTTTTCTCCTCTCTCTTCGTTCACATCCAAGATGGCAACGTGCGCTCCATCCCGAACAAATTGCCTAACGGTCGCTTCCCCTAATCCTGAGGCACCACCTGTTACGACTGCTTTTACTTCATCTCTTTTCATCTGTACATCCTCCAAGTTGTAAGCCTTTTCATTTTTTCCTAATGAATCGATTCTCTCATTGCTACATTTCGCTGAATTTCGCTGTTTTCCTGCTAAAAGAAAAAATTACCACTTATAAAAGAACGTATGTTCGTGTATACTCATTGTGAGGTGATCCACATGGCAAACAAACTTACTCCCGGTTCAAACATGCGTTGGGAATCAAGTCGAATGATTTTACCTGAACACCGAGAAGCTTGGCTAACCCATCAACAGGACACAACAAAGGTGAAAAAGCCCATCCTCGATGAACAACGCTGGCTCGAATTTGAACTCATCTTAAGAGAAGCGATGGAATATAACGAGCCCCTGCTATTCACATACTGGAAGAACGGATCATTCTTTGAACTCACAGGCTACTGCCATTACGTCAGCCATGACCAGAAGCAATTCCACATCGTTTGCACAAACGATGATGTGCACTACCTGAAGTTCGATGTGGTCATGAATGTTGAACGTGCGTAAGCGTGAATCAACGACAAAGGGCCGTCGCTGCCATGTGCCATTGGATAGCCCCCGCACACGAACCAGCCTGTTAGTCGACCGTTTTTAGTGCTCAGCGACTATGGACGAGTGGATAAACGAGCACCCTAGCCACAAAAGTCCCGATAAAAGCAGACAGCGTAGCTGGCCATAACACAGAACCAAGCTGCCATTCGGTAGTGATTGCTGTACATACGGCCATTACTGCCGCTGCACCCCCAGCCATCGTGTAGCGTTTCATATTGTTCGCTTCCATGTCTGCCACCTTTCTATGACGCATTTCATCGCGCGTCATCTCTTAACACCCGTCGATTTGATTAAAGCTGATTTTTTCGCGTATGCAAAGCATCTTCTTTGTTATATCGCTTGTGAGTATAAAGTAAAAACGAAGTCCTACCATCGCTAAAAAAAGCGGTAAAAGATAGAAACTGGGTCTTCAACAGAATAAGCAGCACCCATCATTGAAAGTCCGAAAACAATCGCCAACACACCGAACATCACCGTGACTACACCTAATAACACTCGAATGTTCTTACCGTTTTGAGGTTCATAAATCTCCGTTCATTACACTCAACGATTTTGATTTAACCATTGGTAGAACGACCTCTCTTCAATTACATTCAGAATGCAGTCGGTGCCGTATTCGTTCACCATGCTCTCGACCTTCTCAGGGAAAAGGTGCTCCACATTCGTGCGAATGTACGGCAATTTTTCTTGTGCCTTGATTGAGCGCACATTTTCCGCTTTCGCTCCTGCGAAAACACGCTGGAGATTCAGCTCATCAAAGGCAAATTGAAGAATTTGTTTTTTTGCTGCGGCGTTAATTCCCTGCCCCCAATACGGATAACCGATCCACGTACCGATGTGGCACGAACGCTTGCTCAAATCCACCTGTTTCAGTGTAATCACACCGACAATCTTGTTTTCGAATACGATCGCTCTTGAATACATGTTTCCCTTTGCCTCTTCTGCATTGACGAAGGAGATGAAAGCACGAGTGCCCTCCACCGACGTTTGTGCTTTGCTGAGGCCTAGTGCCCCGCTAATTTTCTCGTGTGAGGATAATGCCGATACGTGTTCAGCGTCTTCCAGTTGGTGCGGTCGTAACGTAATCATTCCATCCCTTCTCTCTATCTGTTCGGCAATTTTACGACTGCTCGTATTTCCTCTAGGTGATGACGATCATGTTCCGCAAGCCCTATAAAATATGCGGACACGGTCAGTTCGGTATCCCCAATGAAGATGGGGCGATTCCAGTCTGTTTCATGAATGTATTGAATCGACTGTAAAAGATTTGTCCTTATATTAGTGAAGTCGGCGATGATGTCGCGTTGTGCGATACATCTTCCACGTTCAGCTGCTCGGCTGTTGATCCCTTCACGCTCTGGTCCTTTAGGAAGTAGGTGCTGCGAAAATAAATAAGGGAGACGCTTTTGCAAAACGAAGTCGTCCCAAGGAATAAAATGGGCAATAACTTCAGCAACCGTCCACCCGCCAAGCTTCACGGGGGTCCTCCACTCATGCTCATCGAGCCTTTGCAAAGATGTCACAACGGATAAGACATCGGTATGGTGGGCGATAATTCGTGCTTGGTGTTCTTCCATCGTACGCTCCTTAACTTAACGTGAGTTGTCCATTGATAGCCCGAAATACTTCTCGATCTTACTCACTTCTGCCATCGTCCGTTCAATACCTACCGCTGACTGAAACCAATTGTCTCTCGTAATGCCAAATCGGTCCACACACGGAGAGATGAAGAAGGTCGTTTCCGCTGGAAACACTGATTGGTACGAACATAACGCCCTTCTTGCATGACACGCCTTACATACAATGAGAACGGCCTTCACTGAGATTTGCTCTCTTTGTAAAACCTGATAAGAAAAACGAGCATTGTCAAGCGTGTGAGTCGCTCGGTCTTCTTTTAAGATACGAGCATCGGGAACACCATAGGCGAGACCGATCTGCCGCAAGTACTCCCACTCGGTCGTCTGTAAGCGAGTATTGAAGCCACCAGAAGGGAGGATGAATGGCGCCAATCCACGTTTGTAAATCAAAGCTGCCGTTTCCATCAACTGACGATGATCAGCACCTGGAATAAGGATCACATCTGCATGACTCACTTTCGTTTCAACGAAGATAAAGTTTGTCATCTGTTCAATGAGTTGAGGTAGGATCATTCACGATCAACCTTTGCCGTATACAAACCGATACTCATCATTTAATGATACCCTCCATACGCATCAGGCAACGCTTCGTACTCTTCTCGCTCTCCAACGATATCTTGATGGATCGTATTTACAAAGCTTTCGAGTAACTGTTCCGCTTCTTTAGGATCATCGCATTGTGCCGTAATCCAGTCCCGCTGCACCTCAACGCCATCAACCGTTACAGTTAAATGATTTTCTGCATGAGGGATGGTGCAAGGGTCTTCATTGATTAACTCTGGATTATTTAAGATATCGACTTCTTTCATTTTTTCATAAATGACATCCAGCTCTTCGTCGGTGAGCTCCATCTGTGTCGTGACGTCATCTTCAACTAAGTCTTTCGTATACGTATCGTTGTACGTATTGATTTCTGAGGCGCTATGAATGCCGTATGACAGTGAAATATCAAAGTTATCTGGACGGTCATTTGGCAACGCTCTATTGATTCCGATGAACGGGTTCCACATCCGGCCAATAGCATGAACAAGCAGACGTTCCCCGCGCGATGTCGCACTTCTCAGCCTCCTCACTTATTCCTTCATTGACGCATTACTATGAACCCAACCGTGCTGAATAATCTGTTCAGTATGTTCTCCGAGCGCAGGTGCACCCGTTCGGTTACTGGCTGGTGTCTCGGATAATCGTATCGGCTGGGCAATGGTTCGCCGAGAATGTGCATCGTCCTGAATCATCTCCCGATGAACGATTTGAGGATCTTTTGTCATTTCTTCAAATGTTGCCACAGGTGTGACACAAGCATCCGTAGTAGCAAAAATCGCGGACCATTCTTGAAAAGAGCGCTTGTGGAACTCTCGCTGCACTTCTCGTTTCACTTCACGCTGAACGATAGCGTCGCCCGTTTGCCTACTGACGAGATCCGGTCTGTCTATTTGTTCACAGAACAAACGCCAAAACTTAGGTTCTAACGCACCGACGGCGAACCAGCGATTGTCTTTTGTTTCATACGTTTCATAACAAGCGAGACTTCCACTTAATGGCAACTCGCCTCGGCTTTCTTGCGCACCACTTGAAAGAAACTGGGGCAAGCTCGTTTGCATCCAGGAAAGTACGCCATCTAACATGGAAATATCGACAAACTGGCCAACGCCAGTACGATCTCGCTCATGTAGGGCGATCATAATTCCGGAGAAGGCGAGTAATCCCCCGCCTCCAATATCCCAATTTGTGCAGGAGGAATGACAGGCTTTTCACCGGCATGTCCAGATAGGTGTAAGATTCCCGCACGACTAATGAAATTCACATCGTGACCGGCTTTCGTTCGATCAGGTCCAGACTGCCCGTAGCCAGTAATTGCACAATAGACAAGTCGTTTATTTTCAGACTTGAGGGTTTCATAACCAATGCCTAAACGGTCCATCACACCTGGACGAAAGCTTTCAATAACTACGTCCGCTTCTTTGACGAGTTTGAGAAAGTGGCTGATGCCTTCCGGTGACTTTAGATCAAGGCAAAGGCTACGTTTGTTCCGATTCAAACTATGAAACATTGCTTGTTTCTCATCGGAGATGAGCGGGTCGAGACGAGCGGGGTCTCCATCAATACTCTCAATCTTAATCACATCTGCTCCAAAATCAGCAAACATCATCGAACAATAAGGGCCAGGTAGTAGCTCGATAGATCCAATACACGCAAATCATTTAACGCCACGATGAATCCTCCCCACTAGAAACGAGTCTTTCAATAATGGTTGCGTTCGCCATGCCGTTTCCTTCGCACATCGTTTGTAGTCCGTAACGTCCTCCAGTCCGATCCAACTCATCCATCATCGTAATCATTAGACGCATACCACTTGCGCCAAGAGGATGACCAAGCGCAATTGCCCCACCTAACGGGTTCACTTTGCTCGGATCTACACGAAAAGCATCCAGCCAAGCAAGCGGTACAGAAGCAAACGCTTCGTTCACCTCAAAATGATCGATTTGATCAATCGATAACCGTGCTTTTTCAAGCACTTTTTCGGTCGCTGGAATTGGACCGGTAAGCATGAGCGTTGGATCAGAGCCGACTACCGTTCTTGCTACAATCCGAAACCTCGGGGTAAACCCTAACGCTAACGCTCGTTCTTTTGACATGATGAGCATTGATCCAGCCCCGTCACTAATCTGACTAGAGTTGCCGGCAGTAACGTTTCCTTCTGGGTTAAACGCAGGGGATAACCCAGCAAGCTTTTCAAAGCTCGTATCCTCTCGTGGCCCTTCGTCTCGGTTGACAATGTGTTGTTGACCGTCTGCCTGTGTGACAGTGACGGGCATAACCGAGCGATCAAAATATCCGTTTTGCAATGCTCGAACCGCACGGGAGTGACTTTCAAGGGCATATTCATCCAATTGTTTCCGCGTCATTTTCCACTCGTCAGCAATTCGGTCCGCTGACAACCCTTGATGCAAAAGTTCATAACGTTTTGATAACTCCGGACTCGGTTTTACTCCTTGTACCGTTGACCCGAGGGGCACTCTTGACATGTTCTCGATTCCACCAGCAATGACAACGTCCATATCCCCACTCTGAATCGCTTGAGCCGCAAAATGGACGGCCTGTTCACTTGAACCACATTGCCGATCAATCGTCGTTCCTGGCACTTCCACAGGTAAACCTGCAATTAAAGATGCGGTTCGCGCGATGTTTTGTGACTGCTCACCAACTTGACTTACACAACCAAGGATTACATCCTCAATCTGATGTGGATCCAGCTGCGCACGCTTTACGACTTCACGAATGACCATACTTGCAAGTTCATCGGCTCGCACCTGACTTAACTGTCCATTCCGCTTGCCAACAGGTGTACGCACAGCTTCTACGATGACGGCTTCTCTCATCTCATTCAACTCCTAACGTTTTGTAAAGGCTTCGAATCTCTTCCGTCGGTTGACTGGTGAGTGAGGGAATCGAATGCCCCGCGTCAATAAGCGCTCGAATGATACACATTCCGTAAAAGTATCCGGTCCTTGGAATGACCGCATCCGGTTGCGCCATAAAGTACGCGTTCATTCGCTCCTTCGTTAACGGCAAATCAAATTGTTGGTCCAATTCTCGAATAATGTCACGTTTATGTTTGTTCATTTGTACACACGTAGCGGAACTACAAAAGAGCATATGTTGTAAATTCCCGTCTGTCATCGGCTCCCTATCCAACTCAAGAGCGGTGAGCAAAGCTAATCCCTCGGCAATCGCCAACTGCCCAACCGTCCACATGCGTTTTCCATATTCATCCAGCCGGGAAAATCGAACGAGGTGATTCATTTCATGGGCGATGAGAACAGATCGGTCCGAATGTACAAGCCGTTCAATACCCAAATAAAGAAACGGACGAGCAGCTCTTAATGCACAACCGTCAATATGACCGAGGCCGACGAGCAAATACACATCAAAATCTTCATCAAACTGAAGGAAACGAGCAGCGTCTTGTGCTCGACACCGAATGGCATGCTCATCTACACACGAAACACCCGCCCGGGCATCTCGAATCAGCTCATTGGCATTAATGGATGCAAATAGCGCACGTTTCTCCTCAATTCCTACAATCTGATAAAGCCGCTCAAATATGGGATCAAACACTTGTTCATAATCCGAAATGTATGCCAACCACGAATGTTCATCCATTGGAGGTGACTTCATGAAGTCGCGATAACCATGTATCACACCCATCGGTCACACCGATTCCGATACCAATTTGCCGTAATAGACAAGATCCAAAAACGCTCCGTCTTTATGTACGTGTTCTCTTAACACACCTTCTTTATTCATTCCGCACTTTTCTAATACGCGACCTGAAGCGGGGTTGAACGTCATGTGACGCCCGTATATCCGGTGAAAACCTTTGGATTGGAACCCCCACTCCAACACGGCACAAGCCGCTTCGGTCGCATAACCCATCCCCCAATACGGTTCTCCCAACCAATAACCGACTTCGCCGTGACCGTGTTGCTCGTTTTCAGAAAGTGACATTGAGCTAATCACTCTCTTTGAATCCTCTGTTGTGATCGCCCATCGATACGTATTCTTTGTCTCGTGAGCGATCCAAGCTTTTGCATCAGCAACCGCATAAGGAAAAGGCAAGTGAAGTGTGGATTCGTAAAGATTTTTATTGTTGCAAAGCGCCGCCACCTGCTCGGCATCCGTCATCCGTAACGTCCGTAACACTAAGCGCTCAGTAACGATACGATACTCATCAATACTTTGACACATCCTCACTACCCCCCTTTAGGTGAATTCATCAAAATTTTCCGATATCGTTCTTTCCATTCATGTGAAAGTGCCTTGAGTTCAAGCATTAATTGGATTTTCACAAAATCTTCACGTTTAAAATAAAGATCACTGCACGCCCAAACACTCGGCGAATCGACGGTTCGCTCCATAAGCTCAAGGGTATCTCCTTCTTTTATAAGCCCTGGATGCAAAACCCTCGCAAAAAAGCCAGAGTAGCGAGTTTCAATAAAGCGGGCAAACACTCCATTCACATTAAGTTTTCGGTCGATCGTGTTGCACGGCACTCGCCCTTGGCTAATCTGAACAGTCGCACTGCCAATGTTGTAAATGTCCCCAATATGAACATCTCGCTCCAACATGTTCGTAACGGTGATATTCTCACCAAACGCAGGTGCCGTTAAGGAAAGATCAAATTCTTTCTCCCACATCTGATAATGTTCAAACGGATAAAAACTAATGGCACGATCTCTGCCCCCGTGGTTCTTCGTATTGCCAACACCGTCTCCTTCAAAGCCGTCGTATGTCAAATCAACAGCTTTTACAGGTTGCTTTTCAATTCCTGTAACAATTGACTTATCCACCAGCTGACTATTCATTTCCTTCGGCAAGCCGATGGATAGTGTATGAATGCTTGGATGTAGCATGAGGTTTCTCCTTTACAGTACAAGCGGGCAATGATTGCCCATGTTGTCTCGCATTTCCTCTATAAACCGAACGTGGCAACCGTTTAGAAAGTTCCAAGTTCAGCGTAACACATTCTTCGTGTGCTCACGTAAAAAAATGGGTAAAGTAAAAGAAATTGGATGTTGAGGTGATTAAATGAAACACAACGAAAGCGACGTTATTATCATCGGAGCTGGGCTCACTGGACTTTCAGCTGCGAATCGGCTCATCGAAGATGGGGTTCACGTAACGGTTCTTGAAGCGATGGAGCGAGCAGGTGGCAAAGTAGATTCTATAGAAAAAGAGAGTGGATGGTTTGAACGGGGACCGCAATTCGTTAATGATGATATGTCTGAAATGGTCAAGCTCATTGAACGAGCTGGCATGACATTAGCGGAGACGACGGTCGCTGACGATGCAGTGATGATTCATGCGGAAACGAAAGAAGATGCGGATCAACGAACGGAGGATCATGTGTCCAAGTTATTTGCCACCCGTTTAACCGACGATATTCCACTTGCTCAATTGTATTTGAATGCAGGCATGAATGATACGAGCCTTTCCATTATTCGGAGTGTGCAAACGGAACTCATTAATATCGAACCTAATCAATTGAGCTCTATCGCCCTTATTAATACGAATAACCGCTACCCGTCAGAAAAAAGCGACCTTACCCACCAAGCTTCGGGTCCACTCGGTGCCGTCGTTACCTACTTAGCCGAACGACTTGAAGATCGATTGATCTATGAAGCACCGGTCACTCACGTCCGAATTTCAGAAAAGATGTATACCGTTCATACGAAAAACGAGCAATACACTGCCCCTGCAGTCATTGTCGCACTTCCCCCAGCTGTGGCAACCTCCCTAAATTATCCAGAAGAGGTTGAGTCTCAGTTTCGCAACGCATTATCTAGCTACACGAACGGCGCGATCGTAAAAGTGACTTGGCAATTTAAGTACCCATTTTGGAACGATTTGCAGGCCACAAATACAGAAAAGCCGATGGCAGGTCTAGTGTATACAAACCCTGAAGGCATTACCGTTTCTGTATCAAGTAAAGCAAATGGACAACCTCGATTAACGATGTTTATCGGTGGAAATGAAGCGAAGCGTTTTTCTAATATGGACGGGAAAGAACGTATTCGTGAAGCTACCCGCTTACTCGCTGTTGGTGTTGGTTCGGTTGCCTATGACTATACGGATGCAACTGACAGTGTGTGGGTGGACCACTCCTATTGTGGAGGTGGCTACGGAGCAAGCGTCCATTTCGGTGGGCAGACGGATGCGGTAGAACATTTACGTCTACCATACAAACGCTTTTTGTTTGCGAGCAGTGAAACCGCGACCGACTTCCCGAACTTTATGGAAGGTGCGGTACGTGCAGGAATTCGCGCGGCCATGCATATCAAATAAATAATCTGTGGCCCAACCCCAGATTGGGGGTTGGGCCACATCTATTCGATTTCCTCTTCTTCATCATGTTTTGTAATACGAACTTGGCTAATTTTCTTCTCATCCGCCTCCAGAATTTCAAACGTCAAATTGTTAAATGTGATGACTTCTCCTACTTCTGGCAACCCGCCATACTGTGCCAACAGGAAACCAGCAAGGTTATCCTCGTCTTCTGGAATGTTCGTCGAGAACACGTTATTTAAACGGTGTAATGTAAGCTTGCCCTCACAAATGATCTCATGATCCGTTTGTTTCACAATAAATGAACCGTACGTGTCTGTTTCATCTTCAATGTCTTGTCCGATCATCGCTTCGATGAGATCCTCATGAGTAACAATGCCTTCTGTGCCCCCGTATTCATCATGGACGACAGCAAAATGTTTCTTTTCCTGTAGCATCTTTTTGAATACGGAATTTACCGCTTGAAATTCATGTACGTAAAGCGGACTCAGATCAGATACTTCGCGCACGGTGCGGTCTGGCTCCGTGATCCATTGAAGAGCAAATTTCGAATGAAACACGCCAACAATGTGATCAATGTCACCTTCATAGATTGGATAACGCGTGTATTGGTTATTGCTTAAAATATCTTTCGCTTGTTCAAACGTGTACTCTACCGGAATGGCTTGAATATCAATTCTAGGCGTTTTTAAAATGTCTGATACATTCAGTTTAGTGAAGTCCAACATCCCTTTTAGTCGTTGCATTTCATCTGGAGCAAACGTTCCTTCCGTATGACCGATATCTACCATCGCTCTCATTTCATCTTTGGAAAATGTGGCTTCGTCCTCATTCCCTCTACCTAACACTCGAATAACAAAACGTGTAAACACGTTCAACAAGTATGTAAACGGCTTTAATACTTTGAGCAAGATATACGTAAACGGATACACAATGTGAGAGACCCGCTCCGGATACGCTGCTGCAATTGATTTTGGCAACACTTCCGCAAAGATGATGATCAATACCGTTAAAACGGCAGTTGCGATCCCTACATTAATGCCATATTCTAGCGCCACAATCGTCACGAGTGAGGCAAAATGATATTAGGGACGTTGTTCGCAATCAAAATACCCGATATAAACTCCTCAGAGTTCTCGACAAGTTTCAATAAGTTTGCCGACCGTTTGTCCCCATTTGCAGCTTTTGACTGCAATTTTATTTTGTTCGTAGCAGTGAGAGCTGTTTCGCTTCCGGAAAAAAAACTGGATGCGAGAAACAGCAAAAATATCGCGATAATCACAAGACTTCCTCCACTCAAGATATAAACGTTTGTGTATACAATTTCCATTTCTTGTTCTTATTATAACGTAGTTAAAGCTCTTATGCTTAGCATCGCATACCTCTCGATAATTCGTGCATACTACACGTAATTTAGGAGGGTAAAATTTATGAGCCTTTGGGAAGAAGATTACAACATACCGTCGTTTCCCGCAGTTACCGCAGACGACTCGGCAGACGTTATTATCGTTGGGGGTGGCATTACCGGCATTACAGCGGCATACTTGCTTACAAAAGCGAATGTATCGGTCATACTTATTGACGCCGATCGGTTAGTAAACGGAACGACCGGTCATACGACCGCAAAAATCACTGCTCAGCACGGCCTCATCTACGATGAACTCATTCAACATACAGACAAAACGAAAGCAAGACTTCATTATGAAGGCGCTACTGATGCATTAAACATGATTAAAGAAACGGTTGAATCCTTGGCAATCGATTGCGACTTTGTTCATAAGGACGCTGTTCTTTACGCAGAGAATGACGTGTACGCTCGTAAATTAGAACGAGAAGCAATGGCTTACAAAACATTAAACATTCCCTATGAAACGATTGATGGACCTCCAGATCTACAGGCGGTGGGCGGCTTGCGCATGCCCGATCAAGCGGAGTTTCATCCGATTAAGTATTTATCTTCTCTCGTCCATTATATCACTAAACACGGTGGGCGCATTTATGAGCAGACGGTGGCAACAGACTTGTCTAAGGATGATCGTCCAGAAGTGATCACACGCGTTGGCCATCGCCTGCAAGGGTCCCACGTGCTTGTCTGTTCACATTTCCCTTTTTTTGAAGGTAACCAATTTTATTTTACAAGAATGTACGCCGAGCGCTCCTACATTCTTGCCATCAAACCGAAACAAATGCCTGCAGAAGATGACATGTATTTAAACCCAGAAGATCCGGTCCGCTCCATTCGCAAAATGTCCTTCAAAGGAGAAGAACTTCTACTCATTGGGGGCGAGCAGCATAAAACAGGACAAGGACGTGCGACGAGTTCTCATTACGAAGCACTTGAAACATTTGCCAAAAAGCATTTCGGAATTGAGCGCATCGTTGACCGCTGGTCTGCTCAAGATTTAACAACGATTGATAAACTGCCTATATCGGAAGAATGAGTGATGCACATCCGAACGTATACGTGAGTACAGGATATCGCAAGTGGGGAATGACGACCGGTACGTTAGCCGCAATGATCCTTTCTGACGCTGTCCAACTCAAGCAAAATCGGTATGCATCGTTGTATTCACCCAACCGGTTTTATGCAAACCCTAGTATCGCGACCTTTCTTAGAGAAAACCTTAACGTTAGTAAACACCTGTTACTCGGTAAGCTGGACTTGACGAATCAATCGTTAGATGATCTGAATACGAATGAAGCGATTGTGTTCAAGCATAATGGCCAAAGAAAAGGTGCATTTAAAGATGCCGAAAATCACATCCACATCGTTGATACAACGTGTACGCATCTTGGGTGTGAAGTGGCATGGAATGACGGTGACCATACTTGGGATTGCCCTTGCCATGGATCAAGATTCTCCTATACAGGCGATGTCATTGAAGGTCCAGCCGAAACCCCTTTACAAACACATGATCATAGTCTATTTACCAACCTTGACACGAAAGATGATTCGTCTGGTTGGTAAAAATAAAAAGAACTCGTCGATGTTGTTAACGAGTTCTTTTTTCCTTTAAAGTAACCCTTTTTCATGAATGGCTTGCGATAACGACGATCGAACCGAGACTTCATCAAATTGAATACCTAGTTGTACTGCCGTTTGCGCAATTTCAGGACGTAAGCCAGACAAAATTGTATGTACGCCTAATAATCTTAGCCCTTGAATAAGCTGAAAAAGCTGTTGTGCCACCATCGTATCGACAATGGGTACACCTGAAAGGTCCATAAATAACGTAGACACTTGCTTTTCAGCACATTGTTGCAATGTGTGCTCCAACATAATTTTCGCACGATACGTGTCGATATCCCCTACGATCGGTAAAAGAGCGGTATGTTTCGTGAGCAAAAGAACAGGTGCACTCAATTCTGCAATCGTTCTCTGTTGGGCAAGGTTTCTACTTTCAGCAATTTCGTCATACGCTTTCGCAAACATTTGAATAACGGTGTTCATCGCTTCTGAAATGGTTACCGTCCAATCGAGCTCGTCTCGCCCCCTCCGTTCTTCAGAGAATTGTTCAAAATATTCCTCCAGTAACTGTTCATAGAGTCGTTGATTATGCGCGAATTCACGAATAATCAGATGAATGGGTGTGTTTTGATGATACTCATCTCGAGCAATTTCTCTTACCCAAGGTTCAAGCGTTGACTGGAATTCATCGATGGTACTGTTAAAAATCGTAAAGAAGCGTGGATGAAAAGCATGATTCTGTTCCTTTAATTGATCAATTACTTCTTGATTCCTTGAAGCGTACACGCCTTCATTTTTGTCTAGCTTTTCATACCAACGCTCAGTAACCGTTCTGCTATTCCTCATCATAAATTCATACAGACCGTCGTTTTGGCTCATAATCTTCTCTCCTGTTCCATATATATTTCTATCATAGAACAATTTGTGCACAATTGTCTTGCAAAAATGGGGGTAGAGAGATATGTCGAATCAAGATGAACAGGTTGTGCATCTTATAAAAGAAGTGGGCACACAAATTGTCCAATTAGAAAAAGAGTTAAAACAACTCAAACAGAGGATCACAACGTTGGAAGAGAATGAAAAAAAGCTTCATGAGCAGATGGAAGAATACGAACAGCTACACCGATACGTTCACAACAAAGTGTGCGAGCATGATCGCGATATATTTTTGCTAAAGCCTAGAGGTGACCGATGAAACAAGAATGGTATTACCTCGTAGATGATGGCAATCAAATTGGTCCTTTCTCTGCAAAAATGATGGTGCAATTGTACGAAGATGAGAAAATTCACAAAGAAACGTACGTATGGGATGGAATCATTGATGGGTGGCGCTACTTCTCAAGAACACAACTTTATGAACAATGGAAGTCCTATTCCATGCGTCATGAAAGGACA
Source organism: Geomicrobium sp. JCM 19039 (assembly GCF_000698145.1). Taxonomy (GTDB): domain Bacteria; phylum Bacillota; class Bacilli; order Bacillales; family Marinococcaceae; genus Geomicrobium_A. The sequence goes on along the minus strand of NZ_BAXB01000005.1, from coordinate 169,523 downwards.
ACCTTACAAGAGCCCGTAACTCGCATGCATAAATGGGAGGAAGTCATTGAAAAACGGGTGCTGCGAAGGCAATTCTTCGCTAAGATCTTTACCATCCATTCCTGGCAAGAAACGAATGATGTGTTATTCGCTCATCAACCCGTCCAAAAACCTGTACAACCTTGGGTGTACACGCGCATCATGTTGTTAAGTCTTTTTTTCTATTTACTAACGTTCATGCTGTCTTTTTTCGTCACCGATCTTCCAGTTTTCATCCCATTTGCCATAGCAGGTTTGCTTCTCCCTGGATTGTTATGGATTGTATTACTTATAGAGCTTCAACGACACGTGCAATTGCTTCCAATATTCTATACCGTGATCGTTATTCTTTCGGGTGTTGTTGCCATGATGGGTTACGCCACCGTTGCCATCATCGGCAACCCATTTTTACTGTTAATCTTCTTGATCGGAAGCGTTGCGCTTTATAATCGATTGTATAAGCATCAAGATCTTTCTCATTCCTTGCTTATAGGTACGCTAATCGCAGTGCCCTATGCAATCATTGAAGGGCAGATGCTCTTAACATCTGCTGGGAGTGATTTAGCGCTTTTCTCGTTGTACGGCACATTCCTCCCTTGGGGCATGCTTATCGGCGCAACCTTTTCAAAGTATTGGAACAAGTGGCAAAGCATCGGGTTGTTTTCTCTCGCCATTCTTTTGGCTGGATTCTACTATACCTTCCCTATCACTTTCGTCATCGTTCTCGTTACGATCGTTGGATTAATAGCGGTCCTCATGCTAATTTATGTACAATATATTAAGACAGAGCAAAAAACAGGCGAATAGAACCACTCGCCTGTTTTAAGATTTCTTTTTATTTTTATGAATGCCTAAACGCGTTCGCTCACTTCGTACGTCAAACCCAAACTCATCCATACGTTTAATCATATTTAAGTACAACTCGCCATTTTTTCTCGTATCCATTCCATCGAATAAAGAAATAAAACGAACCCCTTGTTCGCGTAGCTTCGCTAAGTTGTCGATCAGTTGTTCACTAGATGATGCAAAACAGGAAAGCTTAATGACGACGATTGTGTCTTTCGGCTTTACAGTGTCCATTAGCTTTTCGAGCTCAACTGGTTCATTCGCTTTTCCAAATTCTTGTTCTTCAAACACAAAGTCTACACCGTAATTTTTAAGCATTTGTCGCTGAATAAAGCCTTTTTCATCGCGACTATAAGGATTCACATATCCATAGATCACTTCGCACACCTCCTTTAGTCTATACTTCTGTCTCATACCTGTTTCTCGTCCTTTTCAAACGCCCTTTAAAAAAGCGGAATCTGCACATGCTCTGCTTCTTCAAGGTTGGAGACGGTAATCCCGAGTAGCCGGATACCTTTTTCTGCATCCCCTAACTCTGTCCATAATTCTTCAGCATATTCATAAATGTCGTCAGAAGCTTGCACGTGACGGTTGCCACTCGCTCTTCTTGTAATCGTTTCAAAAGAATGGTAACGAACTTTAAGAACGACCGTTTTTCCTTTCTTACCATGCCTAACTAATGCGTTCATCACCTCATCGGCTAAGCGTTTAAGCTGGGCTAGCACTTCAGTTTCTGAGTACAGGTTTTTAAAATACGTATGTTCTTTACCCACTGACTTTCGTTCACGTTCAACCCGAATCGGCTTATTATCAATGCCACGAATCTTTTTATAGTAAGACATGCCCGCTTTACCAAAAAGACGAATCAATTCCATCTGTTCTAACTGATACAAGTCATCTCCTGTATAAATGCCAAGTTCATGCATACGTTGCGCCGTTTTCGGCCCGACACCTGGAAACTCCTCCACTTGTAACTGGCGAAGAAACCCCTCGGCTTCATCGGGAATGATGACCGTTAATCCCGCTGGTTTTTGCTGATCAGAAGCAATTTTAGCAATGAACTTATTATATGAAACACCCGCTGAACTCGTCAGCTTTGTTTCCTTCCAAATGTCTCGTTGAATCATCCGTGCGACGACCGTCGCACTTGGAATGTTCTTTTTATTGTTCGTCACATCAAGGTACGCTTCATCAATGGACATCGGTTCTACGAGGTCTGTATACCGAAGCATAATGCTTCGAATTTGTGCCGATGCCTCGCGATACGCTTCATAATTGCCAGACACAAACACCCCGTGTGGGCATCTTTCATATGCTTCAAAGGCACTCATTGCCGAATGTACACCGAACTTACGCGCTTCATAGTTCGCCGTGGACACAATGCCCTTTCCCCCGGTTTGGTGAGGATGCTTCGCAATGATGACAGGTTTGCCTTTCAGCCGTGGATCATCTCGTTCTTCAACAGAGGAGAAAAACGCATCCATGTCGATATGAATAATCTTCCGTGAAATATCCCGATAAGGTTCTGGAAACTGAATTCCTGACGACACGGCCACTTCCTCCCTGTTTTCGTATACATTTATTATAGCGAACGTATGATCGTTCTTCAAGTGACAAGGGAACTTCACATAAATATTTTACTTCCGGCTCTATATAGTATGAATTTTACATTTTCTTGATTTGCGCTGTTAGGAGTGGGGTTGGGTGAGTAGCGCGGTGCTGGGTGCCTTTTGCGCGCTAGTTTACACGTTCTACGCGCAAGTTTGCCTAATTTAATGATTTTGGCGATCATTCCGCTAAACTCCTGCGCAGTTTGTTCCAACTGCAGTGCAAATTCAATGCCCATAAGCGAGCACCCTGTCGGTCTGAGCGATGCCGAAGCCAAATCGGACTCGGTTCGGCGCCGACGTCTTGTGGGTACTTCGGGGTGGGGATGTACACATGACCCGGTGATCTGTTCCCTAGTTTATGAGAATCCATCGCTTTTCCTGCGATACTCCTCAACTTGAGAACCGTTCGGGGCAACTCGAGCACAGGTTTCCACTTTACCAAGCTTACTATTGGTTCTTGAAGCAATTCTTTCGTTCAACTTATATAGAACAATAACCCAACATTTAGTGTAGAGCAGAAAAAATGAGCGACCCCAATTGGGGTCGCTCATTCATTTATTCCTCATCTTCGTCCTCGTTCTCATCGTCAGTTTCCTCATCACTGTCTTCTTCATCAACTTCTTCATCTTCACGCTCTGCCTTCTCATCAGCGCCCGCGATTTCAATGTCGCGACCGAGCGTATAGTCGACGCCTTCAGTATACGAGTTGCCCGCATTCCAAAGGAGGAACTCGTAGATATCGTTGTCATATAGCGCTTGAATTTGCGCTTCAACTTCAGCTACCCCATAGCTCATATAATTCCCAGATCCAAGATAGGAAGCTGTAAAGTCTTGAAGCCACGGTCTCGAAACCGGTGGGTTGTCCAATTCACTTAAAACATCGTTTTCCATTTGTGAAAACCAATCCATAACATTGTAAGGCTCCAGATCTGGAATTGGAATTCCTTCAATGTGCCCAACACCCCAGTGACTTGGATAAGGCATGGCAGAGATAATGTCTACGTGTTCTGCAATTCGTTGATAGTCTTGGCCAATCGTTGGTGCACCGTCAGGTAGACGAACGGGCTCACCGAAAATATCAACAGAAACTTTCACACCGTATTCTCTTAGTTCTTCACGGGCGTATTCAACAAAATCTGTAACCGCTCGGAACCGCTTCTCAGAACTCTCAACGTCCATATCGCCGTATTGACCGTAATCAAAATTTAAGCGATCTTCATTAGATGCGAGGTTTTCTGGAAAACGAATATAATCAAATTGAATCTCTTTAAACCCAGCCTTTGCAGCCTCTCTAGCTACTTCAACATTGTACTCCCAAACTTCTTCAGAGAATGCACTAACAAACACATCACCATAGTTTTCCCACATTGAGCCATCTGGCTCGGTATAAGAAAGTTGAGGTTCACTTTCACCAAGTACACGATCTTTAAAAACAACTACACGCGCAATCGGATAGATCTCTGAATCTTCAAGTGTCTCCATCATCCCGTCAACATCAGAAATAATGGCTTGTGAGTTGTTTTGAATTCGCTCATCTTCAGAGTCCGTGTCAATAGTAATATTGCCGTGATCGTCTTTAATGTCAATAACCATTGAATTCAATTCGGTACGATCTAGCAGGTCAACTAACGTTTCGAACCGGTCCCCACCTGCTGAATACGCGGTAGAATACACACCTCTCACACCGTCTTGAGGATATTCAATCTCAATGCCGCTATCGTATGTAAATCGATCAGGAATTAGGCGTGGGAGGAACAAGAGTCGATCTTCTTCTGAAGGAACGTCAAACAAGCGATCTTCTTCGACTTCATCTTCAGCTTCATCACTGTCTTCTTCTGCATCGTCTTCTTCTGTTTCTTCTTCAGTATCCGCATCCGTTTCTTCAGCCTCTTCTTCTGCAGATACGTCAGTCACCCCAATGCTCAGTGCAAACCAGCCAGCAAACAATAAAGTTGATAGTTTCAAAGGTTTATTCATTAATTATTCCTCTCCCTCTTCTTCCTCAACGTCCATTTCAAAGTCTGCGAGAATTTCTTCAATCGTAAGTAACGCTTCTTCTAACTCGTCCCAAGCTGGAAGTGTTTCGACATTAGAATCATTTAACGTTTCAATGCCATCTGCCAACATTTGAAAATCGGCTTCTTCACTTCCTAGACCATCAAAATATTGTTGATGACGCTCTAGATTGGCACTATATTGTGAGATAAATGAAGAAATACCACTTTTAGCATCCGCTAAACTAGATGCTGTTTCTTCAAGATCACTCGGAAGTTCTTCAGCATTACCGTTTTCTAAAACGAGCTCAACGGTGGACAAGTCAGATTCCATTTGAGCGTATGCCGATTCGATTTCATTGAAGTACTGTTCACGAGCGCTTACATTCTCAGCAACTTGCCCTGAACCTTCTGTCAATGCACCGTTTGCGTCATCTGCCAAGTCTTCTTCAAAATGAATTTGCAAGTCTCTTTCTTGTTCCAAAATGTTATGAGCTGCACTGATGATCGTCTCGTGTTGCGACTCTATGCTATCAAATGCAGTGCCTGCCTCTTCTGTGCTGCTCGGCTCGTCAGTGCCATTACATGCAGCGAGTAAAAGTGCCGTACTAGCAGCACCAAGCACCAAGTTCATCTTTTTCATTTGTTTCTCCTCCCTGTTTCTAAACCTGAGCGTTATCGACAATGTTACTAGAGATGCGCCTGATTTCCTAGATCTTTTTTCCTCCATTGGCAAAAGAAAAACCGGCACGTAAAAATTGCCAGTTTTAGAAATCATAAACCATATTTATTATATCAGCACCTTAGTAAGAGTGGAAGAGTTAGATGTATGATTTTGTCAATTGTCGTAGAATTATGAACAGGGACAAATGCATAGAGAGCGGTTATACTAGATGGAACGCTTTCGTTTGAAAGGAATTCGAGTATGAAACAACACCAACAAGATTTCACCCAAGGCCCATTGTTTAAGCCGTTGTTGCTGTTTTCTGGGCCCATTATGCTCGCCAACTTACTTCAATCATCATTCCAGATCACTGACAGCTTATGGGTCGGTAACTTGCTTGGCGCTAATGCACTCGGTGCTGTCGCCGTTTCCAGTACGATCATCTTTACCGTTCTCTCATTCGTCATTGGTTTGAACAACGCATCGTTAACGATCCTTTCTCAACAACGTGGCAAAAATGACCAAACCGGCTTAAAGCGATACTTAAACGCATTTGTTGTCGTTATGACACTCATTGCCCTATCTGTAGGTGCTGCAGGCTATTGGTTTAGCGAGCAGTTACTCTTATTAATCGGCACGCCTGAAGCTATGCTCGCTTCAGCAGACGCCTATTTGCGTATTAATTTTCTAGGCATTCTCTTTCTTTTTGGGTATACCTTTATTAGTACGATCTTACGTGCGCTCGGCGATAGCAAAACGCCTCTTCGCATCGTATTGCTCGCGGTGGTTTTAAACATCGGTTTAGACCCGCTGTTCATCAGCGGATTTGGCTGGGGCATTGAAGGGGCTGCTTATGCGACGCTTGCTTCTCAGGGGACTGCCTTTTTGTTCGGTGTTATGTACATCATCAAAAGACAGCTAGCACCATTTACTATGCCACACTTGCCCTCTAAACAAGAAATTGGTTTGATCTTAAAACTCGGCATTCCTTCAGGGTTGCAAATGTCAGTAATCGCGGCAGGTGTTGCGGCCATTATGAGCGTGGTGACGAGCTTTGGTAGTGATGTTGTTGCTGGATTTAGCGCTGCTCAACGTTTAGACAGCTTAATTATGCTTCCCGCCATGGCCCTTGGGACGGCTGTGAATAGTATGGCAGGACAAAATATTGGAGATGAACAGTGGGATCGCGTAAGAACGCTCGCTAAATATGCGGTTCTTTATAATCTCGTCATTATGTTTGCCATTGCAACGGTCATTGTGCTGTTTGCGGAATACGGCGTGCGTTTATTCATCCAAGATCCAGATGCGGTTTTGTTTGCGACTCGTTACTTACAAATCGTTGCCTTGTGCTATCCGTTTCTTGGCATAAACTTCGTGTTGAATGGGATCGTAAGAGCGTCGGGAGCGATGTATCAAGTTCTCGCATTGAACATTATCTCTTTTTGGGTATTAAGATACCCAATTACCGCGCTTTGTTCCTCGTTATTCGGGGAAATTGGCATCGGAATTGGGATGGGAATCAGCCTTCTCATCGGTAGTTTATTTGCCTATCTGTACTACCGCTATGGGAAGTGGGACCAAAAGCGGATTTTTGCAGAAGAATAAAGAGGGAACACGAAAGCGATGAGATTCGTATTCTGCGAATCTCATCGCTTTAGTTTTTCTTCGCATCCGGCACCGTTAATGTAAACCGAACTCCCGCATCGGTATTTTCTAATTTGTATGGGTAGGACAATGCTTCAGCCATTTGTTGAACGAGATACAAACCAACGCCACTACCGCCACTGTTTTTGTTTCGGGACTTTTCTACACGATAAAACGGGGCAAAAACAGCCGTTAAGTCTTTATCTGATAGTGTTGCGCCTGTATTCACAATTGAAATGTCATAAGCATTAGAAACCTTTTCAGCTCGAATGACCATCCACTCTCCTTGAGGAGAATACATAAAGCCGTTATGAATGACGTTATACATAATCCTCGATAACAGTTCTTCGTTTGACTGAACCCACACGTCGTCCTCTAGCTGACTATCGACCGTAATCTCTCGTTCTAATTGGAAGTACTCCAGTCGCGCCAACGTCTGATTAATGAGGGAATTGAGGTGAATATTTTGTCGTTCGATACTCGTCAAGCTTCTCTCTAATTTCGACAGCTTCATCATATTTTGCAAAAGACTTTCCATCTCTTCGGTCGTCTGAATCGACTTAGCCAAATACACATCCCGGTCTTTATACGGACCGATTTCGTGTAGCATGCCTTCAAGCTGCCCTTTTAAAATTGTAATCGGTGATTTTAGTTCATGGGACACTGCTGAAAAATACTCTCTTCTTTTCTCTTCAATCGCCCGTTCTTTTTCAATGTCGGTCTGCAGTTGCTCATTTGCCGACTGTAACCGTTCCATCGATTGTTCTAAGTTCCCAGACATATGATTGATGCTTTGAGATAATTCACCGATTTCATCGCTCCGGTTCATGTCAATTTTATCGGTGAAGTTCAGCTGTGCCAGCGATTGAGCAGATTGATTGAGCTGAAGGAGCGGTTTTGTGATCTGTCTAGAGAACACATAGGCAAACCCAACAGATAAAACAATCGCAAACACAATAATGTAGGGCAAAAAGAGAAACAGTGCTTCAGTCGCCTCACTCACCGGCTGCAAAGAAGCGTTCACGTACAAATAAAACGGCTGCTCTTCGATTAAAATCGGAATCGTCCTTGCGTACCCATCGGAAAAACCTTCAATATGTTCAGGGTTGGCTAAGATGCGTTCCCTATAGTTCAAGCCCCATCGATTTCAATCGAACGAGCGTTTAAGGAGAGTAGCGGTGTATAGTTTTCGTCGAGCAGATGAAAATGCACATTCTGATTCCAACTAATCTCTTGCATCCCTTCATAAATCGCTTGAAACGGGCTAGCTTGTGCTTGCTCGACCAATTCGTCAACCGCTTCGTCAATTTGTGCAACCTTATACTGTTCATAAAAACTCGGGAGAAATAAATAAAGGGCTACATAAAACACAAACGCAAGTGTAAGTAATGTACCTGCTGAAATTAAAAACAGTTTGCCCGTAATTCGATTCGGTGACAGTTGCTTAATGAGATTAATCATCCAATTTATAACCGACGCCTTTCACAGTTTGAATCGTATCAATGCCTAGTTTTCTTCTAACGTTTTTTATGTGTGTATCAATCATTCTCGTCTCTCCTAAATAGTCGTAACCCCACACTTGCTCAACAATTTTCTCTCTTGTCAGTACAATGCCTTGATTCATGAGCAATAACTTTACAATTTCAAACTCTCTCGTTGTCAGCGTCACCTCGCACCCATCTACCCACACTTGGTATCGATCAGGATCGAGCTTGATACTACCAAAATGCAACGTAGTGTCGGGTTCCGATTGATTGGCTCTTCGTAACAGCGCTTCGACTCTCGCTGTTAGAATTCGAAAAGAAAACGGCTTCGTCATATAGTCATCAATGCCGGTTTCAAACCCACGCACTTGATCCTCTTCTTCACCAAGTGCCGTCAGCATAATGATTGGAACACTCGATTGTTGGCGAATCATTTTTACAAGTTGAAGCCCATCAATGTTTGGCATCATCACATCAATGAGACAAAGATCAAACGAATAATTTTTCATCCATTCATACGCCTCTAATCCATCCAATGCAGTGGTCACATCATAGCCACCAGCGATGAGAAATTGCTTTATAATTTCTTGGATCTCTAAATCATCTTCTGCAACAAGTATTCGGTTCATAGACGGTCCCCACAGTTTCATAGTATACGCTCATTATAATCGATGCCGACACCCCTCTTAAAGAAAAGTCACTTCATCATCGAATTCCTAAAGAGAAACCCCTTCGTAAAACTGCCTTTCGAGCAGTTCTACGAACTAAGACAACGTAACACTTCCATCTTCTTATAGAAGCGCAAGATCCAACGTAGATATACCTACGCTGGGATCTTGATGGATTTTAGGTTAATTTTTGCTGCAATTCCTTGATTAGATTTTTGTCAGCACATCTGTCGTCAATGTGGAATTTATGAATTAATCAACGTTCACCCCGGTATGCTTCTTTGTCCCTCCTTTATATGAATAGATTGTCATCAGAATCTTCTGCTACGTTCAGCATTAGCTGGGGGGCAGCTTGCTGTTTACATATTTTAAACTACAGACCCTATCTGTAGTTTGTGTGAAGTTCACTTGAAGACTAGATGAGGATTCACAAATCTTGTGATTCCATTCTTCTACACTTTCTATTTACACCATTCTTTCGTATAGTAGCAGTGAGGTGATGACGTGCAAGCAACCGATATCGATTGGCAAGCCATTGTTGACAATGATTCGACCTTTGATTCTATATTTGTATACGCGGTTCAAACGACGAAAATCTATTGCAAACCGTCTTGCCGCTCCCGCCAACCAAAACGCTCTCACGTACAGGTGTTTCAACGAGCTGAAGATGCAGAACGGCAAGGTTATCGACCTTGTAAACGCTGCGAACCACGGGAACAATTACAGCCAAACGCACGGCTTGCACAAACAATGACTTCTTTGCTTAGAAATCATTTAGACGAGCCCGTCACTTTGAGATGGCTTTCAATGAAACTTCATAAAGACTCTGCCCACCTGCAAAAGATCTATAAAGCACAAACTGGGGAAACGCCAAAACAAACACTCACATACATGCGTATGCAAAAAGCAGCTGAACTTCTCGTTCATACGCACAAATCAATCGCTGAAATTGCACGAACTGTCGGGTATACGAATCGTTCATCATTTCAGCGAACGTTTGACAAGGTTATGCACAGTACACCACAACAATTTCGAAATGAGGAGGGGAAACGATGAATGTTTACTACACGAACATCACAGTTTCAAAAGACAGCCATTGTGATTTATTAATTAGTGAGTATGGGCTTTGTTATGTCGGGGCTCCTACCGAATCTTATTCGACAACAAAAGCGTGGCTAGACCGAAACTTACCAGACGCAGTATTAACGACTGACCCGCTCGTGACAGAACCTTACGAGAATGCTTTGCAACACTATTTACTTCAAAAAGCGAACACCATCGATATTTCGATTCATCTCGTCGGAACCCCTTTTCAAAAACAAGTATGGAATGAATTATGTCAAATTTCATATGGGCAAACGAAGAGCTACTCGGACGTGGCACGTGCACTCCACCGACCAACAAGCGTTCGGGCTGTGAGCAATGCCATTGCGAAAAATCCCGTTATGATTGCCGTTCCTTGCCATCGTGTGATCGGTAAAAACGGTAAACTAACCGGTTTTCGTGGTGGTTTAGCGATGAAAAAACAGCTACTTCAATTAGAAGAGGGGGTATTTACATGAACCTAGACGTGCAACACGTCCAATCAAAGTCAATTCTCACACGAACGTCTGGGTTTTTAAATGGTTATACACATTCACTAAACCCTTATACGGGTTGTGCTTACGGGTGTAGTTTTTGTTACGTGAGGCAAATGCCAATTGCGCTTTTTCGAACGGAGAGCTGGGGAGAGTATGTCGATGTGAAGCAAAACGCCAATGCACTACTCGAAAAAGAATTAATACGTGCAAAGAAAAAAGAACCTGTCTCCATTTTCATGTCTTCCAGTACAGACCCTTATCAGCCCATCGAAATGAAAGCAGAAATCACTCGAGCGCTCCTTACTACCCTCATCGAAAACCGTCCAGCTTTTCTGTTCGTACAGACGAGAAGCCCAATCGTGCAACGTGACATCGATCTGTTTAAAGAACTTAAAGACCAAGTGTTTGTTAGCATGACCGTTGAAACCGATGACGACGAATTCGGAAACAGTTCACCCCGAATGCCCCTGCGATTCGCGGCCGATTAAAAGCATTAGAAAAACTCGCAGCAGCAGGTATTCCTACTCAAGCAGCAGTTGCCCCACTATTGCCTAGCACCCCCAACTTCCCGCAACGTTTGGCAGATTATGTGGAGCGTGTTTGTATTGATGACTTCTTTTTAGGCGATGGAAGTGGAGGAAAACGAACCTCACGCCTTAACATCCGGTCCTTATACGACGAAAAACACGTCCGAGATTGGTACGACCCCTCCGCCCGCGATCGCCTAACGAAACGCTTTTTAACAGTTTTTAAGGACGAAAATGTGAGGATGAACCAGGATGGCTTTCTGCCCCCTGCACATCTCGGATTGAGTCGGTAATATCAAGTGCAAGCCGTAGCCGACCACGCCAGGCAAGAAGCCCATCCTCATCCTCTGTTCCCCGATTTAGTTGTGTATACGCCAATCCATCAGATTCCACATAACCGACAGCCCCACCTCGCTTCTTTACTTGCAGTGGCCAAGCGGCGTCATTCATTGAGAACACCTTCTCATGCATGAGTGTTCGTAAACTCGCTCTATTCATCCCACAAGAACCAGCGGTCACATCCCAATCCTCTTCGCCCATTTCTTTCGAAAATAACCGATTTACTATACTCTCGGTTTGTTGCCAAGACTCGGGGTGACTCCGAAATGCCTGTTCGCTTCTACCAATTACCGTATAATCGTTCGCCTGAATCGTCTTGTGCACAGCGGCTAACTGCTCTTTGGCCGTGTCTAACCATGTTAATAATCGATCGGTGTCGCAATAATGGAAATGATCTGATTGCGTGCGCTCATTTGCTAGCTGGAGTAGTGAATGTCTAGCATGAGCAGCTCCTTTTGCAGGAATGATTTGTACCAAAAAACCTAAGCGTTGCAGTTCCTCCTGTAGAACATTCGGCGTCTCTTCACTACACGTGGCAATTTTTTCAGTAAAATACGCATTTAACTGTTCACCGTGCTCGTGCATTTTCGTAAGCAACGCACTTTTTGGGTCATGCAATGTAACAAGCAGCACCATATTCAAAACGATTCACCTCAGATAAAATGAAGGAAGTGAAGATCTCTCCTCACTTCCTGGGCGTTTTAGTTTGCCATGACTTTACAAACGTCTTGTGTAAATGCGACAGGGTCTTCAAGTGGAAGCCCCTCGATAAGCAAAGCCTGATTGTATAATAGCTTTGTATAGAGCTCCAACGTTTCGTCATCCGCTTGTTTTAGCGATTGAAAAACATCATGCTGGGCATTCACTTCTAATACTTTATCTGCCTTAACATCTTGATTATCTGGCATGGACTGTAAGACTTTCTCCATCTCTATCGTAATCTCGCCATCAGCCGCCAGAAAGACCGGATGTGTTTTTAGCCGCTTTGATTCGCGAACGTCTGTCACTTTCCCTTCTAGAAATCCTTTCATTTTGGCAAAAATCGCTTGGTCTTCTTCTGTTGCTGTACTCTCTTTGTCATTCTCTGACAAATTAAGGTCTGCACTTGAAACCGATTGGAATTCTTTTTCGTTGTAACTCGCAATCATCTTCAAGGCAAATTCATCAATATCTTCGGTTAGGTAGAGAATCTCGTAGCCTTGCTCCGCGACCATCTCCGTTTGTGGAAGCTTATCTATTCGCGTGACAGATTCACCGGTAGCATAGTAGATATGAGATTGATCGTCCGCCATACGTTCTACATACTCCAAAAGTGTGACGAGTTTCTTCTCTTTAGACGAATAGAACATTAACAGATCTTGTAGGTCATCTTTATTCATGCCAAAGTCGCTATACACGCCAAACTTCAGCTGACGACCAAACGCTTCGTAAAACTTCAAGTAGTTGTCTCGGTCGTTTTTTTTGCATCGTTTTCAGTTGCGATTTAATCTTCGATTTGATGTTTTTGGCAATTAACTTTAATTGTCGATCGTGTTGCAACATCTCTCTAGAGATGTTGAGTGACAAATCTTCAGAGTCAACCATTCCTTTGACAAAGCTAAAGTAATCAGGCAACAGGTCGCTGCATTTCTCCATAATGAGCACCCCGTTTGCGTAAAGCTCCAACCCTTTCTCAAATTCCTTTGAATAATAATCAAACGGTGCAGACTCAGGAAGATAGAGAATCGCATTGTAGCGAACCGCCCCGTCTACACTAATGTGGACATGGTCTAATGGCGTATCAAAGCCGTAGCGTTTGTCTTTATAGAACTGTATATAATCCTCTTCTTTAAGCTCCACTTTGTTCTTTCTCCAAATCGGAACCATGCTATTGATCGTTTGTAGTTCTTCCACTTCCTCCATTTCATCACTGTCATCCGATTTAGGCTGACTCACTGTAACGTTCATTTTAATCGGATAGCCGATAAAATCCGAATACTTCTTAATGATCGACTGTAAGCGATGTTCATCTAAATAATCCTCATACGTTTCTTCTTCTGTGTCTTCTTTCAGTGTGAGAATGATTTTCGTACCAACCTCATCTTTTGATGTTTCTTCGATCGTAAACCCATCCGTACCGTTGGACGTCCATAGGTACGCCTTTTGTTCATCTACGGAACGACTGATGACTTGCACCTCTTCGGCGACCATAAATGCAGCGTAAAAACCAACACCAAATTGACCAATAATGTCATGGCCATCTTTAATTTCTTGTTCTTTCTTAAATGCTAGAGAACCACTTTTGGCAATTGTGCCTAGGTTGTTTTCTAATTCTTCACGTGTCATCCCAATCCCTGAATCCGTCAGTGTTAGTGTGCGACTTTCTTTGTTTGTCTCCACTTGAATGTAATAATCTTCACGATTAAACGTGATGGAGTCATCGGTGAGCGCTCGGTAGTACATCTTATCTGTTGCATCACTTGCATTAGAGATGAGCTCACGAAGAAAAATCTCTTTGTGTGTGTAAATGGAGTTAATCATTAGTTCTAATAAGCGTTTCGATTCTGCTTGAAATGGAATTTTAGTCATGTCTGTTTCCTCCTTGACGATCGTTTAGCACTCCACTCTTTTGAGTGCTAACCTACGTATTATTTTACCGAATCACCCAAAATCGTCAATGATTATGCGGATATTTTACACATTTTTGTTACATAAGAACTGTACACTTAATAGAATTGTTAATTTAAGGCGTAGGTACATATTGTATAATGACACTGAATGAAAATGACGCATATCGTGAGGTGTACGATGTCTGCGCGATTCCATGTTCGAACCGTAGTGCAAGAAGAAGAGCTCCACTCCATGAGTCAACTATATGATGATGTATGGAATAGCAGTGAATCTAGTACGATTCAAGAGAGAATGAAACTACATTATGAATATGAAGGATTTTTAGGGCTTCGGGTCATTGGCCCAAAAGACGAGCTTTACGGTTTTGTTTATGGCTACACGTCTAAACCTGGACAATATTATCACGAACGGTTGAAATCCAACTTGCCGAGCCCCATTTATGACCAATGGCTATCCTCTTGCTTTGAACTCTCCGAACTCGTCGTTCACCCTTCTGCAAGGCGCAAAGGAGTTGCCCGGTATCTTTTAGAACATATCACGACCGTCGTTCGCCACGATACCGCGATATTGACGACGCAGGAAACAAACAAAAAAGCGAGAGCGCTTTATGAGCAACTCGGATGGCAAACAATATCTGAAACGTTCTACCCCTCCTCCTTACTCGAACCGTATGTCATAATGGGTAAAGATCTCGAAGAAGCTGATGGTGTCCCCTCTATATAATTGAGCGTTTTTATGGCTTTAGCCGCCCCCTCCCGCTAGAGCCAACGCTCGTCTTCCTTAATCTACTAACGGTCATTGATTGTGAAATTCGTAGTTTCCATGTATATTTTTAATGAGAGAGATTCTCAAGGAGGAAAACGATGCACACATCCGTGAAATTCTGGATGAAAACTACCCGCTCCCAAGTGCTACCTGTGATGGTGCTTCCAGTGCTCATTGGTGCAGCCGGAGCGTTTGCTGTTTATGAAACTTTTCATCTCGGACTATTTTTACTCACACTTATCGGTGCGCTTAGCGCTCACCTGTTTAGTAACATGATTAATGATTTATGGGACTTTCGAAATGGTGTGGACATCGCTGCTGAAGAAACGGCTGCTGCCATCTCTACCAATTCTCGAGTATTGCCGAGTGGGACTGTTCCCGAACGAACATTTGCCTTCGTCACGTGGCTATTCTTTTTTATTGCCCTCCTATGCGGCGTCGTGATTAGTGCGTTTGTAGGTTGGACGGTTCTGTTATTTGCAGCTGCAGGCGGCGCTATTGCTTATTTCTACGTTGCCCCTCCACTTAAATTTGGGTATCGGGGGAAAGGATATAGTGAAGTAGCTATTTTCCTCGCTTTCGGCGTGTTGCCCGTCGTTGGTACGTATTACGTACTTACCGAGCAATTGGATCTCCAAGCCTTCATGATGAGTGTACCAATTGGAATCTTAACCACGTTAATTTTATTTAATCATCATTTCTTACATTGGCAAGCCGATGAAGCATCTGGGAAAAAAACACTCGTCGTTGTTCTTGGCGAGAAAGGAGCGCTTCGCTTTTCTAAAGTACTCGCTTCGCTAGGATTTTTCTCCATTATTGTCGGCATTGTGTTCGGTGCGTTTCCGTGGTACACAGTGCTCGCCATCATCCCTGCAATACCGTTATTCAAAGTGTATCCTTCTTTTAACGATACGAATGCCAACGAGTCGTATGTGAAACTGATGAGCGCATCGTTAAAAGCGTCTGTCCGCTCAGGCTTGATCATCACGATTTGCCTCATCATTAGCGGACTACTATAAAAAACGAAGGTGTGAAAAAAATGACAAACACGCGCATACTCGGAGATTTTCATAATATCATTTCAGAAAACGACACATGGAGAATTGGGGGCTTCCCACTTCCTGACGGAAGTTTCTGGGAATACCGTGAGCCGGAAGCCGTTGTTATTTCTAGAAATGGCTTTCTTTACGTGCGTGCTCCGCTTAGTCGCTCGCATGACCATGTCCAAATTCTTGATAATGCCAAGCATATGTATTACTCAAAAGAGCCCATCACTGTTCCTGAAAACACAAAAGTGAGCTTTGAGCTTCAAATTCGCGCCCGCACGAAAGACACAAATCCAGACGACTTGTATGACGGGTACGTATCCCTTAACCTTCTAGATTTCTCAACAGGAGCTGCACTTGACTTCTTCACGAACGACAAACAATACGCCTCCGTATACGGCGTGCTTCCGTTCCCTGGTGTCGATGTGCCTGATACCGATGAAACGAAGTATTTTTGTATGTTCAAAGAATCAGATGAGCATTTCAACTCGAACGACTTTAATCAATATAAGATTACGTATGACCGGGCTAACGATGAAGTTATTTTCTTTGTAAACGGTCACGAAGTGCGTCGAGAAACCAACGTACCGATTAAATTCAATCAATTCACCGTTGCCCTTGGCATTATGACCGAACAAGACCTCGGTCCAGATGGTAGTGTATCCGTTCATGGTCAAACGGTAATTGGTGAATGGTCGCCAGTAACCGTAACAACAGAAGAAGAATAAACCGAACCTAAGGGAAAGAACGCCGTCAAAGCTGAATAAAACGAAATTCCTTTAGAAGCGCTTACGATGGAATTTCCGTCTTTTATGTTGGGATGTTCAGCGTGAGTAACCATTCAAATTCCAAACACCCCCATACGTGGTCTGAAGCCACGTATGGGGGTGTTTGTGCACAACCTTCCCCCCTTCCAAACGCTTCTCCCCACGTCTTGCGCCTACGTACTACCGCCCCGTTACGTACAAAACGGTGGAGCATCAAATGTCAGTTTTTCGGTTTATCTTCGGCACCAAAGCTGCCGATGGTTGCTCGCCCTTGAGGTCTAGATGAATAAACAGGGCTGAAGTTCGTCATAGAGCGCCCAGTATGAGGTTAGCTGCGGCGTTCTGAAGCGATCTATATAGGATGAACTTAACATTTTCTAATTGCACAGTTTGTTGTTTGCTTTCCACTTCAGGCGGGTGCTTGCCGCGGAGGACCGGCCGAGCCTCCTCGGTCTTGCGACCTGCGGGGTCTCGTCTCGGCCCTTCTTCCGCAGGCGTCACCGCCTCTCGTTCCAATTAACGGTACTGAATAGACGACGTCGCTGAACTGGGGTTGCTCAATATTGGCATTCAACTTCATCCTTACACTTTGGAGGCCAATAGCAGTAGATACCCATCATTGCTACGTCTATTGTAAACGATTAAGATCGATCTCAAAGTCGATGAACTTCAGGCTTTAACGGTTAGTCTACCATTCGTTTGTGAAGAAATTCTTTAGATCAACTTATATAGATCACCAACCCTCTAGAAATTCCCAAAAATGAGTGGCTGTTGCCACCGAAAGAGCTGAAGATCGTGAAAAACGATCTATATAGAACGAACGCAAGATTTTCCTAATTTATGCTGTTGGGTTGGAGGGGTAGCTTGGTGCTGGGTGCTGGGTACCATTTTGCGCGCTAGTTTGCCTAGTTTAACGATTTTGGCGCTCATTCCGCTAAACTTGCGCGCAGTTTGTTCCAACTGGAGCGCAGATTCAATGCCCATAGGTGAGCAACCTGTCGGCCTGAGTGCGGCTGAAAAAAATCGGACTCGGTTCGCGCGATTTGCGCCGACAGTATGCTAGGTTTTTGGCTTGAAAATGCAAAGGATGGTTCTCTGAACCCGTTGCCGCAGGAGATGGCGGCATATGCGGGCAAGACGAACGACCGTTCTGCGCTCTAGTTTTCCCCATTTGCGCGCAAGTTTGAGCTTTTCACTGATTTTAGCGCCGATTTCGCCAAACTTGCGCGCAGATTCCAGGCTGAAGTGCCAACGACACGTCGGCCCCGCCGGGGCCGAAACGAAACCGAACTTGATTCGGCGCGGCTCGCGCCGACAGCTTGCGGGTACTTGGGGCGGGGATGTACACATGAACTTAAGATCTGTTACCGAGTTTGCTTATTCTGTTCCCTAGTTTATGAGAATAGATCGCTTTTCCTGCGACTTTCCCCAACTTGAGAACAGATCGGTCGCAACTCGAGCACAGTTTCCACTAAACCAAGCTTACCATTGGTTCTTGAAGAAATTCTTTCGTTCAACTCATCTAGATTGCAAATCTCCTAATCATTCCCAAACATAATTCAGCTAGAAGTTCTTGTAAGCAAAAACCACCTCAACTTCGGTAGAGAAAAATCAAACTTCTTCGTATACTTGGCTGTCGGGACCTCCCGCTCGCATCGCTCGTTCAGCTCGATGCGGAAGCGAACATGACGAGCTGTGTCATGTTTATCACTTGAGCATATTAAGTTCAACAAATATAGAATGTCACATGAACTTCGCCAACTTTCATAAATTGCATGATATGGGGTGTTTGACGGGTGAATGATCATATAAAAAGGGCAGTCATCCTCTCTGCCCTTTTATCTATGGTGATCACTGAGCAAACGGATCACGTCTGTTCAAAGTTATCATTCGTACACTTCGTAATGCTCCCCCGTTTGTTTCCCTTCCAAAGACTTTACGTACGCCTGTGCGACCTTTTTACCGGGAACAGGCTGAAAACCACGGAAATAACTGCCAAGTTTTTCAAATGATTCTTCTAGCACTGTTGGACTTACGGCATTAATTCGGATGCTACGTGGCATCTCAATTGCCGATGCTTTCACAAACGATCGTACCGCGCCATTTGCCATCGCAGCTGAAGCCCCTTGTGGTATTGGGTCATCCATCATGACTCCGGTTGTGAGTGTGAAACTGCCACCATCTGCCACATAAGGAATACCTAAAAGCACCAGGTTAATCTGCCCTTTCAGCTTACTGTTGAGACCGACTTCGTTCTTTTCAGGTGTTAACTCGTTAATCGGTGAAAAACCGGCTCGCCCAGATGCATTAATGACTGCATCAATGATACCGGTTTGCTCATACATCTGTTGGATACTCGCCTCGTCCGTAATATCGACTTGGATATCTGAACCGTTCCTCCCTGCTCGAATGACTTCATGATGGTTCTTAAGAAACGCATAAATCTCCTTCCCGATCGTTCCACTTGCACCAATGAGAAGCACCTTCATCTAATCAACAACCTCTCCTAAAAGAATTCGCTTCAGTTTACGGATTAACTTAATAACTATGAAAAAAATCCGTCTGTATTCTTCATTTACCGTTATGGGGTGAGATAAACATACAGAGTCGGTGAATATTATGCGGAAGAAGAGCACATTAACATCCGGACAAAATACATGAATTCCTGTTTTTGATGGCGTATAACGCATGGATGAATTAGCATATTCAAGTATTAGTGACAAAAAGAAATTTCCAAACGTAAATATCGAAATGAATCTCACAAAAAAAATCGAAGTGGAGTGGGATTTTTTTGTCATCACCCAAAACTCCACAACGATTATATACTTCATGTAAATTTCATTGAAAATGTGTTCCCTACTCTTCCTCATGTTACGATCATTTTAAATGCATATCAGAATTTCTGACAAAGTCATTATCGGTCTTTATGACGAGCCTATTCCTAACTTCAACAAACAAATTGAAGGGTTAGGCAAAATGGTTATTGCCAAAGACTATATTGTTTAGACCCCAGATATAAAAGAACTGGAAACCACCATGATCGCATGTTCAAGCGATGAGCGATTTGCTTAGCTAAACCGCTCATTGGCAATATCCATGACCATCATTGACGCGGCCATATTGCCGGCAGTGCTAGCCATAAGAAGCGAGGAAGATGCTTTTTTCTCAGTCTCACCAGCAATATGAACGCCAAGTACGTTCGTTCTCCCAAATCCATCAGTAATAATTTCATCTCGATCATTTTTTTCTAACTGGAGTTGTTCAGCAAAAGGGTCTGCACGCACGTATTCGGGAACGACGAACCCGCCACGCCTTAATACCTGCTCTCCATTTAGTAATTCAACGGATGATAATTTTCCATTCTCTCCGTGAAGTTGGCTAATCGGGTTTGTTTGAATGGAAATTCCTTGCTCGGTTAGCGGTTTGACAGCTTCTTTGTCAACAGGTTTACCATTTGTAAACACGACCAAATCTGCGGACCAATTTGACAACAATTTCGTCAAGTGGAGAATGGCTGGTTCATCCTCTGCAAACACAGCAAGTGGTTGGTCACGTAATTCATAGCCATCACAAAAAGGGCAGCCAAAAATGGACGTCCCATAATATGTGCGAATTTGCTCGTGAGAAAACACTTCTTGTACGCCAGTCGCGATGAGAATTCGTTTGGCGACGAACACCTCTCCTTCTCCAGTGGTGACTTCACATCCGCCTCCTATTTTTGCAATGCTTGCTACAGTTGCAGAAATCTTCTTCACCGTCGGATAAGCAAGGGCATCAAGCTGCGCTCGTTCTCGAAATGCAATCGGGGACATGCCATCTCTCGTAATGAAATTGTGTGACTCTCTCGTCACACGGTTCCGGTTCGTATCGTTATCAAATAATAACACGTGTTGACGAGAACGACCGAGGGTCAAAGCAGCAGCTGAACCTGACGCACCCCCACCGATAATAATGACATCAACATTTTTCATATTTTAACACTCTCCAATGAATATAATAAAGACCTATATTATCTATAATTAAACCGTGATAAATGCCACTAAAAAGTGGCATTTATCGGACTTGAGAGACCAAATCTTCGAGTCTTGTTTCATCTAGTTGTGCAAAGAACTTCTCCTCTGCAGCTTCAATGGACCGTTGAATGACACAGTTTGGGTTATGTGTCTCACAATAATCAAAGATCGCAGGCAATCCCTCTACCGCACGAATCATTTCTAATACGGAAATCTTCTCCCAGCCTGCTTTTAATTTATATCCCCCATTTGCACCTGGAACAGAAACAATCATTCTCGCTTTCACAAGTTTTGTTAAAATCTTGGATAGATACGTGGTTGAGACGTTTTGATGGCCTGCAAGCTTGGCCACACTCGTATGTCCCGAATCATCGCCAACAGCTAAATGGAGCATCGTGTGCAATGCATAATTCGTCGCCTTGGACAGTTTCATCTTTCGGCTCCCTTAACATAGATAATATGAGTCTATAATATCAACAACACCTGTTTGTGTCAATCAAATTGGAATGCAATCTTGCCATGCTCATCTAGAGTAAGCACAGCTGAAAACTTTTTCTTGTTTTTGCTCACGAACCCTTTAATTTTTCTCGTTTCTCTTTTCGTACACAACATCCGAATTTGATTTTCTGTGAGTGTCTTTCCTGCAATTCGAATCGGAATCACTTGTTTGCACCCTTCTTTATATTTGTCACAGCCGTATACTCTACCCTTTTTGATCATGGCTCCCCCGCATGCAGGGCAATTTGCAATTGATGGGGGTTTCACTCGATCCGTTACAGAACTGTCTAGCTGTAACTGGCCGACTTGTTGCTTGGATGTTTGTAACAGATGATGAATGAATTGCTCAATATTCGTTAAAAATTGATCTTTTGATTTCTCCCCTTGCCCAATTCTTAGCAAAAACTGTTCCCACTCAGCCGTCATATCTGCTTTAGATAACAGTGTTCCATCGACAGCTTCACAAAGAATACGACCTTTCGGGGTCACACGAACGATATTTTTCGTGACTTCAATGTAGTTTTCTCGAATGAGTGTTTCGATAATGCTGCTTCTTGTCGCTTCTGTGCCAATACCTGCTGTCTTCTTTAACACCTCTTTGAGTTCCTCATCTTCAACAGATTGGCCTGCCGTTTTCATTAGGTTAATGAGCTGTCCATTCGTATAAGGTTTTGGTGGCTTCGTCTCATCTTCGTGTACGCGTAGGTGTGCATGAACGGATTCTCCTTCTTGAACATTCGGAAGACGCTCTGTGTCTTCTCCCTTTTCAAATAGCAACGCTTTCCAACCTCTCACTCGTTCAACGATGCCTTTCGCTTTGAACTCTAGCCCCTTAATGTCAACTGTTACATGGGTTTCTTCAAACTGATGAGCTGGCATAAACATCGCCAATGTGTTCGTTAAGATTTCGTCATAAATCTTCTTCTCAAGCGCTGGCAATTGATCGATGCGGCGGCGTGTAGGGACCCGCTTCGTCGGAATAATTGCATAGTGCTCTTTCACCGCTTGATCGTTTACGTATCGACGATCCGGCTTTCCATGTTGAATGAGCGAAGAGGTGGACTCTGGTACAGAAAGCAATTGTTTATATTTAGTTAAGTTTGTGTTCAAATACTTGAATTCATGTTGCGTAATGTAGTTGGAATCTGTTCTTGGATATGTGACAAGCTTCTTTTCATATAAAGACTGAACCGTACGAAGCACTTGAGAAGGGCTCAGCTTCCATCTTTTGTTCGCTTTCGTTTGAAGTGTGCTTAAGCTATGCAATCGCGGAGATTTCACCCGCTTCTCGACACGATTCACTTCAGCAATCGTTCCCTCTTCCTCCTCACGGATGCCTGCTTCATTAAATACTTTCTTTACTTCAGGCATCGAGCCGTAACGATTCGGGTGCTTCGCTTCAAATGAGCCCTCGTTCGTATGAATACGGGCGTAGACCTCCACATAGGCTCGGGCTTGAAGTGTCGGATTTCTTCTTCCCGACGATGAATTAGGCAAAGCGTGGGTGTTTGCACACGGCCGACACTAAACGCTTGTGACAGCCCACGTTCTTGTAGCAGAAGGCTGTAGGCTCTAGAAGCATTCATTCCAACAAGCCAATCACCAAATTGACGTGCTTTTGCTTCTTCGTACAAAGACAAATATTTGTCCCCTTCCTGCAACTGCGTAAATCCACGCTGTACTTCTTGTTTCTCTAAAGAATTGATCCACAATCGTTGAGTCGGTTTGTGCGAGGCACGGGCTTTCTCAATAATACTTCTTGCAATGTTCTCCCCTTCTCGGTCGGCATCTGTGGCAATGATCACTTGTGTTGCTACAGCGAGTAGTTTCTTCACTGTATCAAATTGCTGTTTTTTATCTGCAGGCACAAAAAACTGAAATTGCTCTGGTAAAATCGGAAGTTCGTCCAACTTCCATTTCTTCCATTCTTTTTTATAATGATGAGGTTCAGCCAAGTTGACCAAGTGGCCAACCCCCCACGTAATGACAGTACGGTCGCTAAAGTAATTCGGATCAGTCACTTCAATATAGCCATTCTTTTTCGTCGTTTTTGAAAATGCAGACGCGTAGTCTCGCGCTTGACTTGGCTTTTCAGCCAAAATGACGGTTGTCATGTTCCTCACCTCTACCGCTACTTTGTGCGTTCCTATCTTTATCCAATTATCGCATCCTTAACACGTGGTGACTAGCTGAAAATATAATAAAAAGGCATGAAGCACATGGCTCCATACCTTTAATTTTATGGTTCGTAATAAATTGGTGCGTTCGGTCCAAGTTCAACGCCTAAGAACATCCAAATAATTAACATCACTGACCATGATAGCAAGAAGAAGATTGAGAATGGGAACATGGTAGAAATGAGCGTACCAATCCCCATCCGCTTATCGTACTTCTGTGCAAACGCAATAATCATTGCGAAGTAAGGAAGCAATGGCGTCATCATGTTTGTCGCTGAATCCGATACACGATACACAGCTTGTGCAAGTTCAGGTGAATACCCTGTTTGCATCATAATAGGTACAAAGATCGGAGCCATCATCGCCCATTTTGCTGAAGCAGAACCGATAAACATGTTTAAGGTTGCTGTAATAAGGATAAAACCAATAACGACTGGAAGCCCATCGATATTCAATGAAGTGAGCAATTCTCCACCGTAAATCCCCATCACAACATCTAGGTTGGACTCATTAAAATATGCGACGAATTGACCTGCTGTAAACGCAAGGACGATAAACATACCCATTGAAGCCATCGTATCCGACATCTGTTTTGCGACGTCTTTATCGCTTTGGATTTCCTTGGTCACAATTCCATAAACGATGCCAGGAATGAGAAACAAAATCATAATCATGGCGACAAGCGAATCCATAAATGGCGACATCACAATCGGCATCTCTGGATTGTCTCCGCGCATAGGCCCCCATTCAGGAACGACGAGCAAGCTAAGCAGACCTGCAGATAAAAATACAGAAACCGCTGCATACACTAACCCTTTTTTCTCTACTGATTTAAGTGGCTCAAGACTACCCGTATAGTCCCCTTTATATTCACCTAACCGCGGTTCAACAATCTTTTCTGAGACAAACGTTCCAACAATCGTAAGTAAGATCGTTGAGGCAATAATAAACCACCAGTTCATCGCTACGTTCATTCCCTCAGCATAAGACGGATCAATGGTCGCAGCTGCTCGAATTGTCATTTCTCCAAGCATAGGGTCGATGGACGTAAGTAGAAGGTTCGCACTAAATCCCCCTGAAACTCCGGCGAATGCAGTGGCGAGCCCAGCAATAGGGTGTCTACCAAGTGCCGCGTAAATGACAGCCCCAAGTGGTGGCAACACTACATACCCTGCATCCGTTGCCACACTTGACATAATCGCTGCAAATAATAGTCCCGCCGTAATCATGCGGTTGGGGATAGATAAGACAAATGCTTTTAAGCCAGCGCTAATTAAACCTGTTCGTTCACACACACCAATTCCAATCATTGTTGCGAGTACAACGCCAAGAGGAGCAAAGTTGATAAAGTTATCAACCATGCTTTCAAACATATAAGAAATACCCTCGCCTGATAGAAGGTTTTGTACTTCAATTGTCTCACCAGGTTCCGCTGGGTCGTCAACGGACACATCAAAACTTGACACAATTAACGAGCTGATCACAACGATACCTGCCAAAATTGCAAACAGTGTTATAGGATGTGGAAGACTGTTGCCGGTTTTCTCTACCGTATCAAGAAAACGTTGAAACAATCCTCTTTTTTTCTGCTTGTTGTGTTCTTCATTCATGATGCTTTCTTACCTCTTTCTATCCTAGCCTTGACAATTCTTACATAGCAAAAGAATTCCCACTATTTTCGTAGTTCGTTTTTTGCTGGATGTTTTATCATAATCATGATTGGGATAAAGGAAAATGTCAATTGTCAATTTACTATTCTAAAAAAATAACTACCTAATAGTACTATCCATTTATTGAGAGAAGATAAACGTTAGATATAACTCATTATAACTCCCTAATTTTCGGAATATATCCCACTAAATAGCACATAAAAAAAAGCCAGCTTCTAAAAATAGAAGCTGGCTTTTTACTTTATTCAGATATAAATCGAACGAGCTCATCGTTGAATTTTTCCCGCTCATCATGGAAAAGACTGTGTCCACTTTCTTCAAATGGAATCAAGGTGCTTTTTTCAATGCCATGCTCAAGAATTTCAGCGAGCTCAAACGGGCAAACCTCATCATTTCTTCCATGCAATATCGCTGTCGGTACGTGTATGGATGAGAGATCATCACGCAAGTCTGCGTCCCTCAGCGTCCGTGCGGAAAGAATTGTTGCGTGTGGTCCTGCTTCCATAGCGAGACCGTGAAACCAGCGATTGTACGCTTCACTCGGGTCTTTCCCAAAGAATAGACTTCCGAAATCAACGAGCATGTTCGCTCGGTCCGCATAGGCTCCATCGATTAATCCGTTCACATTGTCTTTCGGAATGCCATGTGCAAAGTCATCTCTTTCGGTAAACACTGGGGCGGCGGCACCAAGAAGGGCCAACTTCGAAATGCCTTTTCCTTCATGACGTGCCATATACCTTACCGCGATCGCTCCCCCCATTGAAAAGCCAGCAAGCACAGCGTCTTCAAGTTTTAATTGATCAATGACTTTTCGAACATCGTCTGCCATCGTATCATAATCGTACCCGTGTGATGGTTTATCTGAATTTCCGTATCCTCTAAGGTCGATACCGATGAAGCGAAACCCTTTCTCAGGCAGCACAGACATTTGATGTTCAAACATCTTATGGTTCACAGGCCAACCGTGCAAAAAGACGACCGGCTTGCCTCTACCAATATCTTCTACAAACACGTTTGTTTTCTCTCCGACTTCAATGAAATGACTCATCGTATACACACCTTTCACATCGTATGGAAATCAATTCCCAAAAGTCTTGCTTTTGAAACTTGTTTATATCCAGTATGATAAGGGTATAGATTACACGCTTCGCCGTAATCAAAATGCACTTACTAAAAGGAGCGATAATTCATGAGATCCGATCTTTTGCATTACATTAACGGAGAATGGACAGAATCTTCGGGCAAAGATACTATCGAAGTGATTAATCCTGCTACAGAAGAAGTGATTGGTACTATTAGTAACGGCACGAAAGAAGACGTTGACCGCGCAGTGAAAGCGGCACGAGCTGCTTTTCCACATTTCTCACAAACATCTAAATCCGACCGCATTGACCTGCTACATCGGATTGCTGAAGAATATGAGAAACGAAAAGATGACTTTGTCGAAATGATTACACAAGAGCTCGGAGCCCCTGTAAAAATGAGCCACAAAGTCCATTACAATATGGGACTCTCTCATTTTAAAGAAGCAGCAAAGCAACTAGACACATTCGAATTTACGGAAAACCGTGGGTCGACGCTTATCCGGAAAGAATCGATCGGTGTGAGCGGACTCATTACCCCTTGGAACTTCCCAACAAACCAAACATCGACGAAACTTGCCAGTGCCTTTGCTGCCGGAAGTCCAGTTGTGTTAAAACCATCTGAGCTCACACCGTATGCAGCGATCATTCTTGCTGAAGTATTCGAAGCGGCAGGCGTGCCTAAAGGAGTATTCAACCTCGTAAATGGATCAGGTGAAACCGTCGGGGATGCAATCAGCTCTCACCCAGACATTGATTTTGTTTCCTTTACAGGGTCTGGTGCTGTCGGACAGAAGATTAGTGAAAACGCTGCCAAAACGGTAAAACGTGTGCACTTGAACTCGGTGGCAAATCGCCGTTAATTGTTCTAGATGATTATGACGTGAAGAAAGCAGCAAAAATCGCTGTTTCAAACGTCTTAGCCAATTCCGGACAAGTGTGTACAGCCGCAACTCGAACGCTCGTATCCAAAACAAAACACGACGAATTTGTCGAAGCAGTTAAAGAGGTGCTTCCGAAGTTCCCTGTAGGTGATCCTCGGGATGAGAATACATTTTATGGCCCTCTCGTCGCCGAAAAGCAATACGACCGCGTCCAAGAGTACATTAAGAAAGGCGAGGAGGAAGGCGCAACGTTACTTGTTGGAGGTACAGGTAAACCTGAAGGGTTAGAAAAAGGATATTATGTAAAACCAACCGTGTTTACGAACGTCAACAATGACATGGTTATTGCAAGAGAAGAAATCTTCGGTCCGGTCATGTCGATTATTACGTATGATGACCTCGAGGACGCCATTCGAATTGCGAATGATACGATTTATGGTCTCGCAGGTTATGTTGTTGGAGATGATCCAAAAACGGTGGAATATGTCGCATCTTCCATCCGAGCAGGCAGAATCTCAATCAACACACCTCCTGCCGACTTCTCCGCACCGTTTGGTGGTTACAAACAGTCGGGTATAGGTAGAGAATGGGGAGACTACGGCATTGAGGAATACCTTGAGATTAAATCTGTCGTCGGGATGTCCTCATAACCGATCAAAGACACAACACGCATGAGGAGCACCAAATATGTTCAAACGTTGGTTCAAAAAGAAGAGCTGCTTCTTTTGCAAGAGTAGCCAAGGGCACATGAAACCGTACTACACAC
Source organism: Geomicrobium sp. JCM 19039 (assembly GCF_000698145.1). GTDB lineage: Bacteria > Bacillota > Bacilli > Bacillales > Marinococcaceae > Geomicrobium_A. The sequence continues at coordinate 141,871 of NZ_BAXB01000005.1, read as the reverse complement.
TGGAAAATGAAAAGATCTCCGTTTGTGAAAAGTGCTTGGAGTACGCGGAACGAAGAGCTTTTCGTAAAGGGTGATTATGAACAACGAAAAAGTGTCCCATCTCGGGACGCTTTTTCGTTGTTCTATATAGGATGAACTTAACATTTTCCTAATTGCACAGTTTGTTGTTGCTTTCCACTGCAGGCGTATGCTTGTAGTCCAGAGTATAAGGGCAACATCGGCGGCCTAAAGACAGCCACCGTGTTTTCTTGACACTCCAGAGTATAAGTGCGACATCACCTCACCCTGCGCTGCCGCTTGTGTTCGCTGTGTCTACTTTACCGCGGAGACCGGCCGAGCTTCCTCGGTCTAACGACCTGCGTGTTCTCGTCTCGGCCCAATTTCTACAGGCGTCACCGCCTTTCGTTCCAATCAACGGGACGGGATAGGCGACGTTGTTGAATTGGGGTTGCTCAACATTTGCATTCAACTCTATCGGTACACTTTGGTGGTCAATACAGTAGATACCCATCATTGCTACGTTTATTGTGAACGATTAAGATCGATCTTCAAAGTCGTTAAACTTTAGGCTTTAACGGTTGGTCTACCATTCGTTCGTAAAGAAATTCTTTCGTTCAACTTAGATAGATGGTTTATCTTATAGAAACAAAATCAAACTCGTCGCCATAACCGCCATACCGAGTACTACACCGTATATATCATGTGACCATCATCGTATTTTCTCGCAGCTGGTAATAGCTCATCTAAGGAAATAAAAACCATAATGCCAGCAACTGACGCAAATACGAATCCAAATGACATCTCATTCAAGTACGGCATGAGAAATAAAAAGGCAACGACGGCCCCTAAAGGCTCTGCTAACCCTGACATGAATGATAACTTAAACGCTTGCCAACGACTGCCGGTTGCATAGTAGACCGGCACACTAACAGCAATCCCTTCCGGGATGTTATGGATGGCGACGGCAATGGCAATCGCGACCCCGAGCGATGGATCATGCACAGCAGAAGCGAACGTGGCGACGCTTCGGGGAAGTTATGAATAGCGATCGCTAAAGCGGTTAACGTCCCCATTTTCAGAAGTTCTGGGTTGTCCCGCAGTACACGAGCTCTCGGCGCATTCATCTCCTCGACCTTTTTAACTTCATGCGGATTCTTCTCATCTGGCACACACCGGTCAATGATCGCAATCATGAGTATGCCAGCAAAAAAACCACCGGCAGTGAGCCAGCTGCCTGTCTCTCCAGTCGTACTCGCCGTCAGCGCTTCATGAGCTTTTGGTATAATCTCCATAAATGATACATAAATCATCACCCCTGCTGAAAACCCTAATGCCCAAGATAAAAACTTGGTGTTTGTGTCGAAGTAAAGAATGCAATAAAACTACCAATGCCAGTAGAAAGACCTGCAAACAACGTTAGTAGAAACGCTAGCCACACTTCTTCACTCACAGCCCACTCCCCTTTTACACTTCGCTGGTTGTCCTATATATATGTTAGGATATGCCGATCATGAGCAAGAAAGCGCGTGTAACGATTTTCTCGCAAACGCGACTAAAATAAAAAGACGGACTTCTAATAAGGAGAATACGATGAAGAAAACATGGTTGTTCATTTTACCTGCCCTTATGCTGACGGCTTGCGGGACGAACCCATCACAAAATAGTGGAGATCAAATCCATATTGGCAATGTTGATGACCTTACCGAAGGTTATGTATTAGGCATAACCGATGAGACGATTACACTGAACATGTCCCCAGCTCATCAAGCTCATGCTCTTGAGGAAGGTTATGAATTTACGGATATGATGCTTCGGTCCATGGATGTCGTTCGGACGGATGAGCTCGATGTGATTGACCGTAATGGGTCAATTATGGAAGATCCAGATATTGAAGAAGGAGAACGGTTACGGTTTGACTTTGACATGGCAGAGTTTGATGATATTGAAGGGCCGATTGAGCTTGACTACGTTGTCGTAGACCCTGTGACAGCAGAGGAAATTATTGCGGAGTATGCGCCTTCAGAGCCTGGGGTTACGGTCGGGTATGTTTATGATGAAACCGATGGCGTAAATGAGTTGCCCGAAGGAGACGTTAATGACTTACTCGACCATCCAGACGTATTAGACCTGTACTACTTGCCTCAATCATCCGATGACCACGCCCACAATTACAAAGAGATCTTTGAAATTGAAACGTTACCCGCTTGGGTACTGTTTGATGAAGATGCGAATGTGACGGTTTATGAATCATTGGAAGACGTACAAGCTGAAGTGAACGAGAACTAGTTCACTTCGGGGTTTTTATATCAGAAAATTATGATTAAAAATTTTATTGACCGGGAATTGGACAAGTAGCCGAATGTGGCAATTCTTTTCTGGAGGGATTCGAATGTCAAGCAATCGCGCAGTCGTGTACCAAGGACCTGGTGAAGTCACTGTTGAAGACATTGCCTACCCTGATCTCGTGTTACGAGATGGCCCTGGTGTACCCAAAGCAAATGTAAACCGTAAATGTGAGCACGGGGTGATCTTGAAAGTCATTACGACGAACATTTGCGGCAGTGACCAACATATGGTTCGCGGTCGGACAACCGCTCCTCAAGGTTTAGTTCTTGGTCATGAAATTACAGGCGAAGTGATTGAAGTCGGTAGAGACGTGGAGTTTGTTAAGAAAGGAGACATTGCTTCGGTGCCGTTTAACATCGCATGTGGTCGGTGTGTGATGTGCCAGACGCAAAAAACCCACATTTGTACGAATGTGAATCCAGAACGCCCAGGTGCTGCTTACGGTTATGTGGATATGGGTGGATGGGTCGGTGGACAGTCAGAGTACGTGATGGTGCCTTATGCTGATTTCCAATTACTCGTCTTCCCAGACAAAGATCTGGCAATGGAGAAAATTTTGGATTTAACGATGCTAACGGATATTTTCCCAACTGGTTTTCACGGCGCATATACGGCAGGTGTCAAAACGGGATCCACCGTCTACATCGCCGGAGCAGGTCCTGTTGGTTTAGCGGCTGCTCACTCTGCTCAGCTTCTCGGCGCATCAGCGGTTATCGTGGGAGACTTGAATGAGCGACGTCTTGAACAAGCCCGTAGCTTCGGGTGCGAAACCATTAATCTAAAAGAACATGATCGTCTCGGTGAACAAATTGATCAGATTCTAGGAGTACCAGAAGTGGATGCAGCAGTTGACGCGGTAGGGTTTGAAGCATCAGGGCACGGGGAAGCGGGTGAACAACCTGCCGCAGTCCTGAATGCAATCATGGACGTTACCCAAGCTGGAGGTAGCCTTGGTATTCCGGGGTTATATGTGACTGAAGATCCTGGAGTCTCGACGACGATGCGAAAACTGGCTCTTTAAAAGTTCGGTTCGGTCTCGGCTGGGCAAAAGCTCATACCTTTACAACCGGACAGACTCCTGCGATGCAATACAACCGGAGCTTAATGAAATCCATTCTTTCAGGAAAAGCGAACATTGCTAAAGCAGTAAACGCAGAACTCATCTCATTGGACGATGCACCAAAAGGGTACGCCTATTTCGATGAAGGTGCTGCCAAGAAATTCGTCATTGACTCACGATGGTAAAGCGTTAAGAAAAAAGCAGTAAGGGGAGAGCCGCCGACCCCCTTACTGCTTTTCTTTCATTAAATCAAGCTAATAATAATGCTCACAACGACGATGAGTCCAATAATCATGAGAATTGTTCGGATCATAAGTAACCGCTCCTCATTTTTGTCATATGTGTCTATACCTAAACGGTGAAGGTTTCAAACAAAAATGAGAAAAATGAGTCGTTTGTGCCACTAGAAAAACCACTAGCCGTACCAGTGGTCCTGCAATTCATTAAAACGTAATGACATTAAAGCCCATGAGCGCAACAATAACGAGAAGTACGATCACACCAATAAAGGCGCCCATACCATTCTCTCCCCGCTTCGCTTTGCCAAGAGACATTTCCATTAGACCGATCATAACGACAGCTAAGATGCCTTTAACAATGTAAACGAGCGGCCAGCCCATCTCAAAGAGCATACCCACACCTGAAACGAGCATGATGATAAAGAACAGACGAAGAATCATATGAAGAATTTTACCAGGTTTGTTCTTATGACTCGTAAACAAAAAGTACGCAACGATAAATAGCGCCGCAACAAAAGCCCAAGAGCCTTGATGTGAAGCAAAGAACATATCAAACATTTTTTACACCCTTCCTGTAATCCTACTCTCTTTCATTCTAACAGGATTACCCGAATCCATCACTTTATATCCTTTCTAATTACTAGTTTACTAACGAAATATGAACAGAAGATGAACAGAAAAGCTGTTTCTATGTAGTGTATAGACGTACTGCCCACATCACTCTCATGATGCAGGCAGCACGGTCAATTCTGTATTTAAATTTATCATCAACTCTTCAACATGTAATTATTTCTCTTGTTCTACCAATACTTCAAGGTCATTTACAATTGGAGAATGATCGACATCAAGTCCATCATACGTTTCAATTACACGACCATCCATATCGACGAGGAATGTTTGCGTCGAGTGAATGATATCCTCGTTTTCAGGGTGCGCTTGAACAACACTATTAAAAGATGCGGCAGCAAAATTCTCTACTTCCATTCTGTCATAGCCTGTGAGAAAGTCCCAGTTAGAAAAATCTGCATCATACTGCTCTCCGTATGCTTTTAACTGCTCTGGCGTATCGTGTTCTGGATCAACCGTAAATGAAATTAAATTCACATCTAGCTCCCGCTCATTTAATTCGTCTTGAAGTTCGGTCATGTTAGGGGTCATTAAATTACAAACGGTCGGGCAACGCGTAAAGACCATATTGACGAGAGAGTACTTTCCTTTCAAGTCTTCGTTTGATACAGTCTCGTTATCCTGATTCGTATACGAGAAGTCATGCAGTTCTAAATGTCCCCCGTCTGTCGCTGTTGTTGGTTCTTCAGCATCGCCCGCTTCCGGTTCAGACGAACCACATGCTGAGAGTACGAACGCGACCGCGAGTGCACTAATGAACATCCAATGTTTTCTGTGCAAATTCCTTCCTCCTTTAGATTTCGTCTGTGGTTCATGCTTGTTTAAGACGTTTCTCTACTTTGAGGAATATGCACAAGCTTGGCAACTATGTCTAATTCAGGACAAGAATATTTTACAATATTTCTTGAAACGCTCGTAATCGCTAACCTAGAAGGTTTACAACCTCATCTTCGATTCGTTCAATTGATACTCCAGGACCGTAGCGTTCAACAACTTTGCCGTGTCGATCAATGAGAAACTTCGTAAAGTTCCATTTTATTTTACTTGAGCCCACTCCTTTCGTTGCGGTTGTGAGCCTGTCATAGAGCGGGTGAATGTTTGCACCTCGGACGAATATTTTCTTAAAAATCGGAAAAGTCACACCGTATTTTTCCTGAAAGACTTTCGGAATCTCTTCATCATTGAGTGGCTCTTGATTCACAAATTGATTGCTCGGAAAGGCTAAAATTTGAAATTGGTCGTCTTTGTAGCGTTCATACAACTCTTGTAAACCCGTTAGTTGATGAGCAAACCCGCAGCGACTTGCCGTATTTACGATCAACAACACACAGCCTTGGTATTTTTCTAGTTTATACTCGCCGTCAACAAGCGACTCTACAGACACCTCGTAAATTTGACTCATCGGAAATCCTCCCGTCTTTCCTTATATTTACCCGCAGCAATCCGTGTTCAACCTTCATTTGTTGTCAAGCGGATCAAAATCACTTTATAATAGAAGAACATACTTTTAGTTTATTCATCAAGGAGGAAATCTATTTCTATGACACAACCAAAAGCATTGACCATCGCTGGATCGGATTCTAGTGGCGGAGCAGGTATACAAGCAGACCTGAAAACCTTCCAAGACTTAGGTGTATACGGAATGAATGCATTGACGACGATTGTCGCAATGAACCCTAATGGCTGGAGTCACAACGTATTTCCGCAACAAGCCTCTACGGTAGAAGCGCAGCTAGACACGATTTTTTCAATTGGTGTGGATGCGATGAAGACAGGGATGCTCGGGTCCGTTGACGTTATTGAGTTGGCAGCGAAAAAAATTGAAGAACACAACGTTCAGAAGTCCGTCGTTGATCCCGTTCTCGTATGTAAAGGCGAAGACGAGGTACTTCACCCAGAAACAGCCGACGCATTACGTGAAGTGTTGGTGCCGAATGCCTACGTTGCAACACCGAACCTTTTTGAAGCTTCACAACTGGCTCAAGTTGACAAGATTACAACGATTGAACAAATGAAAGAAGCAGCAAGTATTATCCACAACAGAGGTACACAATTCGTCGTCGTTAAGGGTGGAAAGCAGTTGGATTATCACCTTGCCGTTGACCTCGTCTATGATGGAAAGACATTCACATTGCTTGAAACCGAGAAAATTGATACTTCATACAACCACGGTGCGGGCTGTACATTTGCTGCAGCGATTACTGCAGAACTTGCAAAAGGTACCGAGGTCAATGAAGCAATTAAAACGGCAAAAGCATTTGTTTCAGCAGCGATTCGCTACGGCATTCGCTTAAACGAATACGTAGGCGCTGTGCGTCACGGTGCGTATCGCACGTTTGGTGACGAGACGACCATTACTTCAACATCGATTTAACGAAAAAGAAGCCAGGCTCATCGCCTGGCTTCTTTCTTATAATTGTTCGTTTATTCGTTTAACGTGGTTGTATTCTTCTTCGCGTTTCTTCTCTACTTCAATGATCTTCTCAACATCTGCATGATACTCTCCAGTGCTATATCCATGAGATTGGTGCATCGCTTTCTCCATAAGTTCGGTGTAATTCATCGGTTGTTCATTACTCTTCACGTAGTAATCCTCCCAATATTCATAGCCGCTACAAGCGGTCTTACTCTTCATTTACCCGAACTGCTGTTAATGAAACGTCAGATTTTCTTTCGTAACCAATCTGCGAATGTGTTCAAGTAAGAAATTAACGCTTCGTCTGTCTCCTTGTCTTGCAGCTGTCCATTCTCTTCAAACTTATCTGGAGCCTTAGCAACCTTTAAAGAGCTGTGCTCCATAACCGTTGCACCTGCAGCTTTTAATGTTGAAATAACCTGCTGTTGCGCCCCAGCTGTTCCACCATTGGTCGGGGTCGCTCCAATCACACCAGCAAAATGCCCATTCAGCATATTCTCATTCGCATCACTGCCTGCCCAATCTAGCGCATTCTTTAACACACCAGGAATGCCCTGGTGATACTCTGGTGTCACAATGAGAACGCCATCACTCTTTTGAATTGCTTCTTTAAAGTCACGAATTTGCTCAGGATCACCGTCACTTTCAAGATCACCGTTAAACAATGGGATGTCCTTAAGTGGGTATTCGGTAATTGTCAGCTCAGGAACTTCTTTCGATATGGCTTGACGAAGCAGTTTTGTATTCAGTGACGCAGATCGCAAACTTCCACTAATACCAATAATATTTAACGGTTTCATATGATAGGACTCTCCTTATGGCAATATATTTGCGTAAAAAAAAGCAGCTCCGCAGGGGACCGCGGAGCCACAACAGAGGATGAGGGATGCAGGCAGGGCCGGTTGGCATTCAGCGACTCGATGTGTTACAGGGGGGACACACCAAGGCTGATCAGGAGGGCGTAGTTCCTTTATGCGAACGAGGAGTTATGTTTAACGGTCGTCGTCCGTAGACTTCCGTGTGCTGCACGTGTGCAACGGCTCCATGTTCTTTCACCGGTTACCCTGTTGATCATTAGATACCTTTTATTGGAATGTTTCAAACCTGTTTTTTAAATTATTTACAAAAAAATATAAGAATTGTAACCGCCTTACTTTTTCTCATCTACAAAGTGGTTTATGATAGATAAGGTAGACAACAATTCTTGCGTTTACTACTTACATTCATTATGCACAGGGAGCGATTGAGATGGATTATCGAATTGAAAAAGATACACTCGGTGAAATGCAAGTACCTGCCGATAAATATTGGGGCGCGCAAACACAACGCAGCGTTCAAAACTTTCCGATTGGCAAAGAGAATATGCCTAGAGAAGTTGTGCAGGGCTTTGCCATCTTAAAAAAAGCAGCAGCGAAAGCAAATGAAAGCCTAGGCAAACTGGATAGCGAACGAGCAAATGCCATCGCACAAGCAGCCGATGAAGTACTCGAAGGAAAATGGGACAGCCATTTCCCGCTCGTTGTATGGCAAACAGGAAGCGGAACACAATCCAACATGAACATGAACGAAGTACTTGCTAGAAGGGGTACAGAAATTCTTAAAGACAAAGGTTCAGACACAACGATCCATCCAAATGACGATGTGAACCGTTCCCAAAGTTCCAATGATACATTCCCAACGGCGATGCACATTGCAGCGGTAAGTGATGTCAACCAAAAGCTTCTCCCCGTACTTGAAACGTTGAAAAATACGATTAATAAGAAATCTGAAGAGTTCAATGACATTATTAAGATTGGTCGTACTCATTTGCAAGATGCAACACCACTTACACTCGGGCAAGAGTTTAGCGGCTGGTATGAAATGCTAAGAAAAAGTGAAATGATGATTTCTGAAAGCATTCAACACCTCCACGATCTTGCGATCGGTGGAACAGCTGTCGGAACTGGGATTAATGCACACCCAGAGTTTGGAGAGCGCACAGCCGCTTTTATTAGCGAATTCACATCTTTCCCATTCCGTTCTGCGCCGAACAAGTTTCATGCGCTAACAAGTCATGACGATACGACATATGCCCACGGTGCCATTAAAGCATTGGCTGCTGACCTTATGAAAATTGCGAATGACGTCCGTTGGCTCTCTAGTGGTCCAAGATCTGGAATTGGTGAATTAACCATTCCTGCAAACGAGCCAGGCAGCTCGATTATGCCTGGAAAGGTTAACCCTACACAAAGCGAAGCACTTACAATGGTCGTCACACAAGTGATGGGTAATGATGCGGCCATTGGGTTTGCAGCAAGCCAAGGAAACTTTGAGCTAAACGTATTTAAACCTGTGATTATCTACAACTTCTTACAATCCGTGCAATTGCTTACAGATGCGATGAAATCTTTCCACGATCGTTGTGTTGAAGGAATTGAAGCAGAAAAAGAAAACATTGAAAACCACGTGAAAAACTCACTAATGCTCGTTACAGCGCTTAACCCTCATATTGGGTATGAAAACGCGGCTTCCATTGCGAAAACAGCTCATCAAGAGGGACTTACACTAAAAGAAGCTGCATTGAACAGTGGCTTATTAACCGAAGAACAATTCCACGAGTGGGTTGATCCGGCCAAAATGGTTCAACCCTCCGAATGATACAGCGAACCACCGAGCGAATATTTTGCTCGGTGGTTTATTCATCATATGTGTAACGAACGACATACTTTTTATTTTTTAAACGGATGACTTCCACGAGTGGACCCACTTCATAGCCCCCGTGCCAGTTATCTTCAAGCTTCGCTTTTATGCAACTCGCTTGGAACTTCGTATGATACGTCTCTTTCCAATAAATCCAACGCGGTCTATACATCAGGACGTTCCTTTCATAAAGACTTCAACCAATCAACTCTTCATCTTCTCGGATCTTCATTTCTTTTTTTGCTTTTCCCTCTTGCTTATCTCGAATGCGGTGCGCCAGTCGAGCAGATGCATTTGCGGCAATGCTACACACGAGATCATCCAAAAAAGTGTTCACTCGATCCGACGCACGATCCAAATCTCGAATAACCCCAGTCTTCTCTTTATCAAGATAACCAAATGTTGTCACAGCAATGCTGCCGAAACCGAATACTGAACCGAGCGCAATCGTTTCATCCACCCCAAATAACCCTTCATCAGATTCAACTAGCGCTTGTAACGGTGCTGACAACTGCTGTTTTTCAGCCAGACAATCAAGTTCCACACCGACGAGAATCGCATGTTGAATTTCTCTTTTCATTAATACCGCATCGACGCTGTCTATACATTCAGATATCGTTAAGTCTTCAGCATATGGGTGTTGTAAAGCATACACAATATGACCGATATCTTCAACCGTAACCCCGCGGTTTTCTAGACGATCCCGTGCCGCTTTCTCAACAACATCCCCTTTTACAGGTTGGTTCTCTTTCCCCATATGAATTCCCCCTTAGCTAATATACTATCATATTCATGCCGTCCCCCAAGCTCCACAAGATTATGATACAATACGTCTAGATTCTAGTTGTAATAAAGGAGATAACGAGATGGAAGGATCCGTTCAAACCATTGCATTTAAAAGTACAATTTTAGACACAGAACTTGATCTGCAGCTGTACATTCCACCGAACTATCACGAGAACATTGCGTATCACATCGCCATTACCGGAGATGGCCAAGATTTTTTTAAGCTAGGAAAAATTGATCAACAGATGGAGACGTTTATTTTGGAAGAATCTGCCCTGACACGATCGTTGTTGGCGTTCCTTACCCAAGAGTTTCAACGCGCCGCCTATGGTATGCTCCGCTTGGAGAACAAAAAGATGACTACATTCGCTTTCTAAAAGATGAATTGCTTCCTTTTCTTTCAGAAAGATATCATCTGCTGGGCAGCGCCGAAGCTCGTTTACTTCTCGGCGATTCGCTATCGGCATCGCTCACGTTAATGGCTTGCATTCAGGAACCTGACACATTCCAGCGAGCAGTCATGTTCTCTCCTTATGTAGACGATACACTGTTGTCTCTCGTTGCAAATAGTGACGATTTGCATCGCTTTACTGTATACCACACCCTTGGGAACAAAGAAGACGATGTGAAGGCAACAGATGGCAGGATATTGGACTTTGTAACGATGAACGAGCAATTACATGCAGCGTTAGATGGCACATTGAAACACTATCAATATAAAGTGATCGAAGCGGGTAACCATACATGGTTTACGTGGGCGCCAGAACTTCCACACGCACTCGAATATCACTGGTCATAAGGAGGAAGAAAGCTATGGAAGTGACCATCGCTCAAACAGAAGAAGAAATGAAAGGCGTGCAACACGTGCGCTACGAGGTGTTTGTGAAAGAACAACACGTCTCCGTTGAAGAAGAGTGGGATGAATACGAGGATTCCAGCATCCACTTTCTCGCTCACGACAACCACACCCCTGTAGGTGCGGGTCGTTTACGTTGGGTAGAAAATACAGGGAAGGCAGAGCGCATTTGCATTCTGTCCTCCTACCGTGGTACAGGTCTTGGACGTTTAATCATGAGTGCGCTTGAAGATTACGTACAATCGCAAAACGGCAAGGAAGTGATCCTCTCTGCCCAAACTCATGCACGACCGTTTTATGAAAAAATCGGATATAAGGTAACGAGCGAGGAAGAATTTCTTGATGCGGGTATCCCTCACGTTTCCATGATAAAAGGTATAGAATAGATGGTAAAACCGCTGTGCAAACGAACGTGCACAGCGGTTTTATTTAACCAAGACCGTCTATTCTTCTTCCTTTGCCCGTAACAAAGCGTTCGGAACGTTGCCGATAATAAAAAGAAGAGGCGTAATCATCGGTAGGTTCTTTATATTTTCGGTACACTTCATATCGATGTACCGGCTGTACGCGCGAAGCGGCATGAATAAGATTTGATGGACGTTGGACCCGATTGCCATATTGGCTGGCTGTCTCATTAACGTTTGCTGGAACATATCCCACTTCAATCTCTCCTTCATAGCGATTACCTTTATAGAACTTGTATACCCGAACTCTTCGTCGTTTACTCCTCTTGTCCGTATTTGTTTACATATCGTTCTAACCCCTGATAAATCAGGATTTTTATGAACTCAAATAAAACTACACACGCTTTAGGGTAAACGTACATACGATATAGCGAACATGAAGGAAATCCTAAAGGAGTGATGAACGTGAGCTGCGGTCGCAAAGACTTTGATACCGGCAACTGCGTATGCGATGCGGTGCTTGCGATTAGTGAAGCACAAGATGCCGTTGATAAAAAAACTGGAAACTGCGCGAATAGTTGTTTCTCTAATCTGCTTAAACCAAACGGGCGGATTAACGACACAATTCCATTCATGCTAAAAGGGAAGACCGGAGAATTATTCTGGGCTACCGGCGGTCTAACTGCTGATTTCCCTGATGTTTTCGAATCTGTATTCTTCAGAGTAGAGAACATTTGTGAGAAATCTTGCTGTGCTACACTATCCTGCTTCGCCCAATCGGTGACATCTTGTTTACACAATCGTGCTGCGTCGATCCAACGTCTTTATCTGATGTAGTCTCTCTTGAGCGCACAAACTGCTGCATTGAAGTAGATCTAAGCTGCTTCTGCGCAATCCAATGCGTAGACCCAGGATTGGTAGACAATCCAGTCGCACCTCCAGGTCAATAACTGGAGGTCACTGGAAAGGGTTAGGCAAACGTTTCGATCGTTAGGTCGACAACGTCCTCGTATTTAATCGTCACAAGATAAGGTAACTGCTGGGTCTGCATCGTAAACTGCTCATCTTCAACAGCGGTAACGTTGCCGACCCAGGTCTCTTGTGATGTTTTACACGTACACACTGTCGGCTGCAAATTTCTCATTTTATACAACAGATCTACCTTTTCATTTACCGTTTTTTCGGAAAATGGTTTTTTATCTTTCTTTTGTACAGGCTTTTCCTCTTTACGTTCGCTCACTACTGTCTTCTCTGTACTTACTTTGTCACTAAGTGCGTCCCGAAGAAACTCGTTCGCTTCCATTGAATTGTTCGTTTGTTGCCAATCAAACCCTAAATGCCTAGACAGGTCAAAGGATCGTTTCTTTTGCATTGGAGTTTCCTTCGGTGTTTCTGCTTTTTCTTGAGTAGCTGCCTCTTGTTCCACTGCCTGTTCAGCTTCCTCAAATAACTCTTGATTTCTTCGTTTATACAATACTTCTAACTCATTATCTCCTTGTGAAGGTAAAGAATGTTCAGGGTTGTCAATATATAAAAGTGGTTGTACACGATTAATGATCCGCTTTGTTCGCATCATCTGCCTCCTTAACTTGTATTGTTTCCATTGTATTCAGCCGTCTACAAGCTATGCAGATTCTTCTAGTTATTCGCCCGTTTTCCTCTCGTACTCACACCCAACGATACACTGCTGCATAGGTTAATATGGAGAGCAAAGGGTTCTCTAAAGAATCTATATTCCAGGAGGAATGTTACATGTCAGATTGTTGTCACCAAGGCGGTAATCAAGGTTTAGGCGGATTTGCATTTGTAGTTGTGCTCTTTATTCTCTTAGTTATTGTTGGTTCTGCATACTGCTAATGCAAAAAAACAGCCATCCATAACGGATGGCTGTTCTTCGTTTATTGTGGTAGCGGTGTGTCTTCTTGCGTTTCAATAATCTTTTCGATGTGATGACAAGCGGCCATGTGACTATCGTTCATAAGCTCTGTAGAACGAAGTTCTGGCTCTTCCGTTTTACACACTTCTGTTGCAAACGGGCAACGCGTATGGAAACGGCAACCACTTGGCGGGTTCATCGGTGATGGCACATCTCCTTGAAGCACGATACGCTCTCGCTTCTTCGTCGGATCAGGAATTGGAATGGCCGAAAGTAATGCACGTGTATACGGATGTCTAGGATGATCAAAGAGATCCTTCTTGTCAGCAATCTCGACAATCTTCCCGAGATACATAACGATCACACGATCAGAAATGTGACGTACAACACCAAGGTCGTGAGAGATAAACAAGTACGTAAGGTTCAATTCGTTTTGAAGTTTCTTCAAAAGGTTCAACACTTGTGCCTGTGTCGACACGTCTAATGCGGATACCGCCTCATCACAAACAATGAGCTTCGGGTCAACTGATAGCGCTCTTGCGATACCAATTCGTTGGCGTTGCCCACCACTAAATTGGAAAGGATAACGTTCCGCTTGTTGCGGTCTTAAACCTACGAGTTCCATTAACTCACGAATTCTCGCTGGACGTTCACTTTTCGGTACAACTCCTTGAATTGCCATTGCTTCATCAAGAATTTGTTTTACTTTTTGTCTTGGATTGAGTGACGCATATGGATCTTGAAAGATGATCTGCATTTCTTTTCGTTTTTGCCTAAGATCACTTTTCTTAAGTTCCATTAAGTTATCGCCATCAAAGAAGATCTCCCCACCCGTCGGGTCATCTAGTCGCAAGATGGCACGACCAGTCGTTGACTTCCCGCACCCAGACTCACCAACGATACTTAACGTTTCGCCTGGATTGATGGCGAATGAAATATCATCACAGCTTTTACATCAGCCATCTTACGGTTTAGAATTCCACCTTTTACTGGGAAATACTTTTGCAAGTTCTTCGCTTCAAATAATGGAGTCGTCATTGATTCGCTGCAACTCCTTTCGTTGGGTTTGAACCATTCCACTCGTCAGTGTAGATCCAACAGCGTGTTTGTCCACTCGTATTTTCATCCTCAACATTGTTTGAAGGAGATGCGAGCTCCGGGTGATTTTCGATACAAAAATCAGTTGCATAAGGACAACGCTCAGCAAATCGGCAACCGTCCGGCATATTTTGTGGTGAAGGTACAGTGCCTGGAATCATTTCCAACTCATCTAAATCAATGTCATGACGAGGAATGGCATTCATCAACCCTTGCGTGTATGGATGCAACGGTCGTGTAAACAGTGTTTTCACATCTGCTTGCTCCACAACTTCTCCTGCGTACATAACGACTACTTTGTCTGCGGTTTCCGCGATAACCCCAAGGTCATGCGTAATCATGAGCACAGCCATTCCTGACTTCTCTTGAAGCTCTTTAATTAGCTCAAGAATTTGCGCTTGAATGGTCACATCTAATGCTGTTGTCGGCTCATCCGCAATGAGTAGCTCCGGATCGCACGAAAGCGCAATGGCGATCATTACTCGCTGCCTCATCCCTCCTGATAATTCATGAGGATAACGCTTCGCCCGGTCTTCTGGTGCAGGAATTCCAACGAGAGTAAGCATGCGAATCGCTTCTTGCCAAGCCGCCTTCTTACCAAGTTTCTTATGAATACGAACGGCCTCAGACACTTGATGTCCAACCGTGAACACCGGATTTAATGACGTCATTGGTTCTTGGAAAATCATCGATAAACGGTTTCCCCGGTATTTCGCCATTTGTTGCTTCGTTTTCTTTAGAAGATCGTCTCCACTAAGGCGAATCGATCCCCCTACAATCTTTCCAGGGTGCTGAATGAGTTGCATGACCGATAGTGACGTGATGCTTTTACCAGAACCAGACTCACCAACAATCCCTAACGTCTCATTATTACTTACACTAAAATCCACACCATCAACAGCTTTCACCTCGCCATCTGGCGTGAAAAAGGATGTACGCAAACCTTCTACTTCCAAAACAGGTGTCTGTTCATTTGAAGCCAATGTCCATGACCTCCTTCTATATCCAACCGGAAATCATCTTCCGATCATTTAGTTCAGTTCAATTCGTTTGTTCAAAATACGATAGGCGATGTCGACGAGGAAGTTCACGAAAACGAATGTTACCGCAAGTACGATAACCGTACCTTGAACTACCGGGAAGTCACGTTGCCCAATTGCGTCAACAACCAGCCTCCCTAGCCCGTTGATCGCAAATACATTCTCTGTAAGAACAGCTCCACTTAAGAAATAACCAAACTGCAAACCAATGACCGTTACAACAGGAATCATTGCATTTCTGAATGCGTGCTTATAGATGACGAGGTTTTCTTTAACCCCTTTTGCACGTGCTGTTCGTACGTAATCTTGATCAATGACTTCGAGCATACTGGATCGGGTCATCCTCGCAATGACTGCAGCTCCTGCCGTACCCATCGTAATGGCTGGCATGATCACTTGTGCAGGCGTTCCCCACCCTGACGTTGGCAACCAACCTAGTTGTATTGAGAACCAATAAATGAGGAGTAAACCTAACCAGAAGTTTGGCATTGATAAACCAACAACAGCAATCGCCATCGTTCCGTAGTCACGTAATGTGTTGCGGTACGTTGCAGATAAAATCCCGAAGAATAGACCTGCTGTTACAGCAACAACCATGCCCCATAATGCAAGTTCAACCGTTATGAAAAACCGGGGCGCGATAATATCAATCACAGGTTGTCCCGTTCTAACGGATTCACCTAAGTTAAACAATAGAAGGTCCCCGAGAAATCGCCCATATTGAACGACTAACGGGTCATTCAACCTAAGTTTTCTCTCATTTGTTCAAGCTGAGCTTCTGAAGCAGCCTCTCCGGCCATGACTTGTGCGGCATCCCCTGGTACGAGCTGGATAATTAAAAAAGCAACGAGGGTGACACCTAACAGTACCGGAATGAGTTGAAGCAGTCGGCGAATAATAAAAATATGCATGTCAAATCCTCCTACTTTTTCGACCTTGGGTCTAACGCATCACGAAGTCCATCACCTAACATGTTAAACGACAATACGAGAAGCACAATGGCAATCCCTGGAATATCGTTAAATGAGGATTCTCCCACATGTATGAACGTCCATCATTAAGCATGGCTCCCCATTCCGGTTCAGGCGGCTGAACACCGACACCGAGGAAGGAAAGTCCGGCTGCACTTAAAATCGACGTTGCAATTTGCAATGATGCTTGGACAATAATTGGAGATGATACGTTCGGTAAAATATGTTGAAAAATGATTTTCCCATCTTTGGCCCCAAGAGCGCGAATTGCCTCGACGTACTCAATTCCTTTTACTTCAAGAACAGATCCACGAACGATTCTGGCAAAAACAGGTATGTTGTAAATGGATAGGGCGATGATGACATTAAACATGCTTGCGCCTAATGCACTAACAATTGCTAGGGCTAACAAAATCCCTGGGAATGCAAGCATAACATCTGCTGCACGCATGATAATCGTATCTACCCAACGACCGTAGTACCCAGAAATGAGTCCTAAAAGTATTCCGAATACGGCACCGAAAAAGACAGAAACCACACCGATAAACATCGTCAAGTGCGTACCGTAAATAATTCGGCTAAAAATATCTCGACCGTTTTGGTCCGTTCCGAACCAGTTGTCTGCTGATGGTGGTGCAAATCGATTTAAGATGTCTGTCGATTGGTAACTATGCGTCATCAACAGTGGTGCTAAAATGATAATAAGAATGAAGAATAGTAAGATGATCCCACCGATGAGCGATGACTTGTTGCGGACCAGCTGCTTCATCAGGTTCTTAAACCGTGATTCCGGCGCCCGATTTCCGCTTTGGCCGTGCTCTCATTAACGGTTGACCCCATGAACTGCTCAACCCCTTCTCTTTCATTGTTCTGATGCATGAACACGTGTATAGTGTGGCTCAAAATCATCATTTTACGCTGTTCGTCTTATTATATCAATGTTCGAAATGAAAACAATATAACCGTTGCAAATTCTTCCTAATCGTCAACGATTCGTAGCTTATTTCGACATTCTGTATTGATTTTTGCTTTTTTCTAACAAATTCGTGTTAGACTTAGTCTCGGTTGAACCTCCTTCTTGGTGAATAACAAAAATCAATACTTAACAGCTTACAACAGGAACTATTTGTTGTAAATCGTAAATATTTGTTTCGTTTTGTTAATTTTTTCGCAAAAAAGAGTATTGAAAGTTTTTGATTCGTAGTATATAGTAACCGTAAACTGGTTTTCTTACAATAAGGGGGATAAAAATTGAAAAAGTTTAAAAAGTCTAGCGCTTTCGGTTTAACAGTTGCCGCTGCGTTCGCACTCGCTGCATGTTCGACAGATCCAGAAGAGGCACCAGAAGATAGTGAAGGTGGAGATACATCCGAGGACACTGAAGTGTCAGAAGATGATGACGTTTCCAACGAAGAAGCAGCCGGAGACGGTGGAGAACTTGTTATCGCATTGTCTGCAGATGGCGTCTCTCTTGACCCTCACGGTCAAAATGATAACCCATCAGCGAAGTACCGTTCTCTCATTTATGAAACGTTAATGACGTTCGATCCGGAAACGTATGAATTGGTTCCAGGTCTTGCAGAAGAATATGAACAAATTGACGAAACAACGTTTGAGTTCACTTTACATGAAGGCGTTGAATTCCACAACGGCGAAGAACTTACCGCAGATGACGTTGTCGCGACATTTGATCGTATGCTTGACCCAGACATTGCCGCTCCTTCAGTCTTCCTATTTGAAATGATTGATAGCGTTGAAGCGATTGACGAGTATACTGTACAAATGACAACAGAATTCCCATTTGCACCGCTTCTTTCCCACTTAGCGCATAACGCTGGTGGTATTATCAGTGAGACGGCAATTGAACAAGATTACGCTGGAGAAATTAACCTTGATGTTGGTGAAGGCGAAGCCGGAACAGGTCAGTTTGTGTTTGATGAGTGGAACGAAGGCTCAAACCTCCGCATGCTAAACAACGAAAACTACTGGGGTGAGCCTGCGAATATTGACAGTGTCTATTTTGAAGTCATCGGAGAAGACTCCACTCGTATGGGAAGTCTTTCCAACGGTGAAGTGCACGTTGCTGACCTCATTCAGCCAGCATTGGCAGATCAAGTAGACGGTTTTGATAACGCAAGTCTTGTGAGTGTCCCAAGTTTAAGCCTTACGTATGTAGGAATTAACACAGAAGTTGAACCGTTTGATGATGTACGTGTTCGTCAAGCGATCTCTCTCGCCATTGATAATGATGCCCTCGTAGAAGGCATCTACGAAGGTTATGGTGAGCCTGCAAAAGGACCGATCAACGATCTCGTCTTTGGTTATGACCCTGACATTGATGACATCGGCTATGACCCTGAGCGTGCTCAAGAATTACTCGAAGAAGCAGGATTGGAAGACGGATTTGAATTCACACTTCTTATGAACTCGGATAACCCAGTTCGTGAGCAAACGGCAGTTTTAATTCAAGATCAACTTAGTGAAATTGGCGTTACTGCAAGCCTTGAAAACGTAGAGTGGGGTGCTTACCTCGACCAAACGGGTGAAGGCGATTCAGAAATGTTCGTTCTCGGTTGGGTTACAGTAACAGGGGATGCCGATTATGGTATGTACTCTCTCTTCCACTCTAGTCAACACGGAAACGCTGGTAACCGTTCATTCTATACGAACGAAGAAGTCGATGACTTGCTTGACCAAGCACGTCAAGCAACTGATGAAGATGAGCGTTTAGAATTATACAGCCAAGTTCAAGAAATTCTCGTAGAAGAAGCGCCAATGCTTTACACTGCATTTGATGAACTCCGCATCGGTGTTGCTGACTCAGTCGAGAACTTCTACCAAGTACCAAACGGTCAATTTGACCTTTCAGAAGTGACAATCACTGAAGGCGCAGACGTTGGCTACTAAAGTTTAGACACGCAAGGGGCAAGGGATAATCGATATCCCTTGCCCCATTTTTATTTGAATAAAATTCGAGCCATAGTTTGCAACTCTCATACGCAACACCTGTTTTTTGAGCTGATGTGAAAATTGGATTAGATAAGTTCGACTTTTGTGTTTTTCATTTGCGCTGTTGATGCTCGATTTCCACCGCCTTTCCAAGTCAGGAGAACCGGTCGAAGTTCACAATTAGCTCTCAAAGAAGTTAAAAACGTTTTTTGTATTAAGCTGCTTTCAAAGAGCCTCGATTGGAAACAGAATCACTCTTTTATGCCCCTTTGGCCCCGTTCTGCTTCCAATCTATTGACGTCTATTTCCAAACAGCTGTTTATGGAAGCAGATCGAGCCCTTTAAAGAGTAAGTGCGTCAGTCTACTTCCAAAGCCTTCTTCATTCTTTCAAAACTTCTTTAAAGTTAGCGTCACACGCCGTGCCACACTCACAATCAAGACATTTCTCAAACTCGGTCATGTAGCACAACACCTTGAGACTTTGCGACATCTATCGTTCAGTAAATTTTTTTTTCGTTCAACTTATATAGATCATTTTAGTGAGATTACTCTCGACAACTTTGCTGAATTATCGGTGCCGCTCCCCTCTTCATGTAAGCAAACGCCAATCATCCTTAAATATTGCTTTACAAGAAAAAGTACCGTTCAACTTTTATCATGACTTCCTTCCATCATTTCCTTTTTGGAAAGTTCTCCGAACAGCCGTCGCACGTTTTAGACGCATCCGTTAAATTCACTAACGTTAAGCACGAAAGTTTATGATTGGTCGCTTTTGTGGTACACTTCTTCCGCACTATAGAACTCGGTTAAGAGGTGGCTGCATGCAACTAGAATCGACGACGCGATCAAATCGCTATTATACATATTTATTAATTATTGCCATTTTAATTATTGCATCTACATTACGTTCACCAATGACTTCCGTCGGCCCTCTCATCCCGTTTATTCGAGACGACTTGGACATTGCCAATTCAACAGTTGGACTTTTAAATACCCTTCCACTTATCGCATTTGGGCTTTTTTCGCCATTTGTTCCGAGAATTTCCAGAAAGTACGGCATGGAAATGACACTGCTTTTTGCGATGCTCGTTCTTGCTGCAGGCATATTCATAAGATCGGTCGGATCGGTGTCTTTACTACTTACAGGAACGGTTCTGTTAGGCTTAGGAATTGCCGTTGGAAATGTGCTCATGCCAGGCCTTATTAAGATGAGCTTCCCTTATCGAATCGGATTAATGACCGGTATTTATTCGGTTTCAATGAATGTGTTTGGCGCCTTCGCATCTGGTGTTTCTGTTCCTCTTGCTACGTCAGAACAATTTGGTTGGCAAGGAGCTCTTCAGTTATGGGGGATACTAGCAGTATTCGCGATCGTTATATTGCTTCTACGATTACCGGCCATACTTTCTGAAGAAAAGAAAGTACCAGGACGTGTTGACAACCAGCCTTCCCAAGCTCTATTTAAGTCTAAAATCGCTTGGGCAGTCACCCTGTACATGGGTTTTCAATCGTTTATCCCGTACAGCATCTTTACATGGTTGCCTGATATGATGCTCGTAAAAGGGTTTGATGCAACCGAGGCAGGCTGGTTTATGGCAATCTACCAAGCAGGCTTGATCCCAGCAACGTTTATCGTTCCAATTATCGCTGCGAAAGTGACAAATCAACGGGCGCTTGCTTTTCTGTCTGGTGTGCTGTTATTTACGGGATTACTCGGTACCATGCTGTCAACTTCCTATCTGATCCTCGCTTTTCTCGTTCTAACTGGAATGGGCGCAGGAACGACATTTAGTCTAGCAATGGTCTTCTTTGTTTTACGCACAAGAACCATTACCCAATCTGCTCAACTTTCAGGGATGGCGCAATCTGTCGGTTACTTGATCGCCGCCACTGGACCGATTGCACTCGGTAGCTTAGCTGATTGGTCAAATGGGTGGACATTGCCTTACCTCATTCTTATGTTTGTTTCTGCTTGCATCGCACTATTTGGCCTTGTTGCGGGGCAGAATAAACAAGTCATTGAACAAGCTAACGTTTAATAAAATGCCGGGTTTACAACGAAATTATCAAACCTCAAAACAATCTAAAATATAAACCGAAGGACTAAAAACCTCTAAATGAGAGTTCCTAGTCCTTCGGTTTTTCAATGTCTATAATCTTTTAACCGGACTACGCCAAAATACATAACGTCTCGACGAAAAAGACCAAGCAAAAAAGGAGCATGCTTCTGAACATGCTCCTTACTCTCCTTGTAGCCGCTCTACTTGGGCACAAATTTCGTGTTGCCAACCATTGTCATTTGTTGCATAGGCTAGATATGACATTGCTTGTAGCTTCTCTTTTTCCCAGAAGTAGTTTTGCAAAAATGTTTTACTTTCTTCTAACTCTGCTTGTTCAGGGTCAGACAATGTGCGAAACTCTTCTTCTAGTACGAGACGAATAAATCGTTCAGCTACTACGGTATACATCGCATTCACTCACTTTGCTCTAATAAGGATGGTGTATGGACAGTATATCCACAATCACCCATTCTTATAAGAACTAGCCCATTCCGATAATATGATACCCACCATCAACGTGAATGACCTCACCCGTGATGCCCTTAGATAGGTCACTCATAAGAAACAGGGCTGTATTCCCTACCTCTTCAGTCGTGACCGTTCTTTTTAATGGAGCTTTTTCTTCCATTTCTTTTAAAACAGTATTGAAACCAGCAATTCCTTTAGCAGATAGCGTACGGATCGGACCTGCTGAAATGGCGTTCACTCGTATTTGTTTTGCTCCTAAATCATTTGCTAAATATTTCACACTTGCATCAAGAGCCGCTTTTGCGACACCCATCACATTGTAATTCTTCACGACTCTCTCACCGCCGAGGTAAGTTAGCGTAATGATTGAACCGCCCTCTGGCATCATTTCATATTTTTCAATGGCGTGTGAGACGGCGGTTAAGGAGTAGGCGCTAATGTCGTGAGCCAACAAGAAGCCTTCTCGAGATGTTTCAGTAAACGTACCTTCAAGATCTTCCGTCTTCGCAAACGCGATGCAATGCGCTAGACCGTGGATCGGTCCAACATCAGCTTTAATCTGTTGAAACGTCTTATCAATTTCATCATCATTTGTAATGTCACAAGCATAAATGTATTTTTCCTGGTCAATGGACGCGGCTAGCTCCCGCACATTCTTTTCTAACCGATCCCCAGCATAAGTAAATACGAGCGTAGCTCCTGCGTCTGAGAGGCTTCTTGAAATCCCCCAAGCGATACTTCTTTTATTTGCAACTCCCATAACGACATACGTTTGACCTTCTAAAGATAATGCCATATGTGTGAACCCCTTTCCAATCCGTTAGATCACTACTTCATTCTAGTACCTGGTCATAATCATACCATACTCTTGTAAAAAAATCACGAATCGGTCACTAGAATTACTGCGGCGAAACTGATATATTTTAAAAATACGCGGGGGTGTAGAATATGGAAGAAAAATTGGACTTCATTGGTGATGTACATGGGTGTTATGACGAGTTACAGCTACTTTTACAGCAAATGGGCTATCAGGAAGGCTCACATCCAAACGGCCGAAAACTTGTTTTTATCGGCGATCTTACCGATCGTGGACCGGACTCATTAGGCGTTATTCGACTTGTTCATAAACTCGTGAACGTTACACAATCGGCGTATTACATCCCTGGAAATCATTGTGACAAGCTGTATCGATATTGGAAAGGCAACCGCGTGATGATCCGGCATGGGCTGGAAACAACGATTGCGGAGTATGAGCAGTTTCCAGTAACAGAACAAACGAAAATTCGGAGGCAGTTCATGCAGCTGTACGAGCAGTCCCCGCTCTACCAAGTGTGGAATGATGGACAAGTTGTTGCTGCACACGCAGGTATACGCAGGCGAGATATTGGAAAAAGTGCTCATCGTCTGCGTTCTTTCCTCCTTTATGGAGACGTCGATCACCAACAACAAAAATCAGGCAAGCCACCGGTTAGAAGAGACTGGGCAAAACGCGAAACCAACATAGACCCTATCGTTGTCTATGGCCATACACCGGTTCCTAAACCACGCGTGAAAAACCGCACAATTAACATCGATACCGGGTGCGTGTTTGGCGGCTTTTTAACCGCATTTCATTACCCAGAACGAACCTTCACGATGCAAAAATCAAATCAGCCATTACAAGTGGATGCATTTAACCACGAATTTGATTATGAAACCCTCGATATGAATTAAGAAAGGATAAGATTTTGATGATAAAGAAATACGGTCTACTTACTGCAATGATTGTATTGGTGTTGGCAGGATGCTCAGAGGCTGAAGTGAGCATGATCCAGAAGAATCAATGATATATGTTGTTGACGATCCTGCTCCATGACCGTTCATGCGAGAATGGTTAATGAAGGTTCCAGCGATACAGATACACTCAACTTTAATTACGATGTAACCGACGAATCGTTGCTCGAGTCTATTGATGCTGATGCGCTTATAGAAGAAAGTGAGGAGTTCACAATCGGGGCAAACAATGCATTTGTACTGAATGTGTCCATCCCTCTTAGTGAGCCATTGACTGCCGATGAACTCAGCGGAGGAATTGAAGGCTACGTCACCGACATCGCTGGAAATGAAATTTACCGATTTTCATTTGAACAAGTTGAAGAAGCTTAATTGTGATTCATTCAAATGGAAGTATTTAGGAGATTCGTGATCTGGATCACACCCGAAACGATCTAGATCGCGTTAATACGATGGGTTTTTCCAGATACTGGCCGATCTATATGGAATGAACGAAACACTTTCTTGATTTACACTGTTGGGTGTTGGGTTGGAGGGGTAGCGCGGTGCTATTTTGCTCAGTTTGTTCCAACTGGAGCGCAGATTCCATGCCCATAACCGAGCAACCTGTCGGCCCCGCCGGGGCCGAAACGAAACCGCCTCGGTTCGGCGCGGCTCGCGCCGACAGGATGTGGGTACTTCCGCGCGGGGATGCATAGGTGATCCGGTAATCTGTTCCCAAGTTTGTTCATTCTGTTCCCTAGTTTATGAGAATAAACCGCTTTTCCTGCGATTTCCCCTAACTCGAGAACAGTTCAGCCGCAACTCGAGAACAGTTTCCACTTTCCCAAGCTTACCATTGGTTCGTGAAGAAATTCTTTCGTTCAACTTATCTAGATCGTTTTTCTGCACCGACGAAGGCGACGGTAGCTCATTTTTGGAAAATCCTGGGAAATTGGCGGTCTAGATCGCTTTGGAACACCTCACTTCATAATAAACAATCTAAGAATGATCGACTCTAAACCAAACTTCAAGAGCTAGCAACCATCGGCACCCGAGGTGCCGAAGAAAAACCGAGCGGTCTTCGTCATGACTCTCGTTAATGTCTTTTCGGTCTTTGTGACCGAAACGAGTGGTAGAATTTCTTACGCCTAATGTATAGGCGAGGAATTTATGCAGTTATCACCTCAAGATCAGTGAATTTCTTTAGTACACCATATATAGATCGTTCGTTTTAGCCTGTACGGTATAGACGAGAGTGATACGGATGATCGGTCGGGTTCTGGGACAGAATGGCATTTGGCCTACGACCCGCTCTCATTAATAATCTGCCCTCACAGTATTCATTAAGCAAATACTCAAATTAATATTTAAGTAAGTATAGAGTTACTATCAATCGTTTCTATATAACGAGCCGAAATCAACGTTGACTTCGGGGGCTCGTTATATAATAAGATGTGGAGCTGATTTTCATGACAGCATCAGCTTACGGTTTTTAGGTGTTGTTTAGCTATAGTTTTCGGGGATCATATTCAGCATATCCACCGGTAACGGTGCTTCAATGTGAAGTCGGTCGTCTGTTATCGGGTGCGTAAATGTGTTTGACTTGCAATGCAACGCTTGTCTAGCAATATGGGATGAAGCATTGCCATAAAGTGTATCACCTGTTATTGGAAAACCGATTGATGCCATGTGGACGCGTATTTGATGGGTTCTACCTGTATAAAGTTTAATATCCAGGAGTGTTCGGTCGTGATCTGCCCATACTTTTCGGCAATGGGTCATTGCCGGGTCCCCTCCTGAAGACACCGTACGTTCTATTATTGATCCTTCTTTTCGTGCGATTGGCTGTTGAATGGTTTGCTCTTCTGCTCGTAATTCTCCGTCCACAATCGCCACATATCGCTTCCCTACTTCATCTTGTAAACGTTTGTGCAGTTGATCATGGGCAAAACGATGCTTCGCAAAAATCACAATTCCACTCGTAAACTGATCTAACCGGCTTACTGGATGAACGCCCCCACTTTGTTTGGTCTGCTGGAAATAGTGGATCACTTGTTCAGCAAGGGAATGCCCTCGTTGCCCTTGACCGGGCAACGTCTTCATTCCACTTGGTTTGTTTACAGCAATGAGGTGGTCATCTTCAAAAAGAATTTCAACCTCCAACGCACACGGCTTAAAATGAACAGGAGGTGCGATGAAAGGGTAGTGAATCATCAGTCGATCTTTTCCTTGCAAAAAACTGCCCAAATGCGCACCCTCGCCATTTACTCGGATTTTTCCGTTGCTTTTCAGTAACTTCACTGAGCGAGAAGACATGTGGCAGGCCGATTTAACATATGCGGATACTGTTCCTTGAAAGTCGTCATGAACGGT
Organism: Geomicrobium sp. JCM 19039; assembly: GCF_000698145.1. Classification (GTDB taxonomy): domain Bacteria; phylum Bacillota; class Bacilli; order Bacillales; family Marinococcaceae; genus Geomicrobium_A. The sequence continues at coordinate 115,867 of NZ_BAXB01000005.1, read as the reverse complement.
CCACGTCCAGCTGGCAAACGGCTCGTTATTCACCAATAAATGACTCTTTCACGCGCTTCCAAAATGGAAAAGGGCGAAACCTCGCGAAGCGCACATATTCATCAGCGACACGACACTGGATGGAAGCAATATCTTTGCTAACGAGTGAATAATGGTCGATCGTCAATTGCATGCTCACATCATTGAGCGGTTTTAAAAGGCACGTGTGATGTTCTGGGAGGACTAAAGGCGAACCAATTGTTCGATACACTCGGTTGTTGATGGAGGCCATTTCAGAAATCTGCATTGACGCAAGCGACGGATGCAAAATTGCTCCACCTAAAGCTTTATTATACGCCGTGCTGCCAGATGGCGTGGAGATACATAACCCATCGCCACGAAACGTCTCAAACTCTTCTCCTTTAATGTCCACGTTACAGACGAGAGACCCTTCCGTCGTTTTCACCGTACATTCGTTTAAGGCCAAATACCGATCCGAAGAATCACCGTCATGATAACGAACGGTCACTTCAAGCAGTGGGTACTCGACGACTTGAAACGGAGTCTTCGCAATATGGATGACTAACTTGTCCGCTTCATCGGGTCTCCAGTCCGCATAAAACCCTAAATGACCCGTGTGAACCCCGACAAAGCAAGTGTTTTGCAGCCGGTGCTTATGGCGATGAAACGCTTCTAGCAATGTGCCGTCCCCACCTACGGAAATGACAATTTCAGGTTCTTTAGGATCTTGTTCTAATTGATGGCTGTTTAAGCTTCAACCACGGTACGCGCAATATGGTTGGAAACATCGTCCCCTCTCGACGTTACATCATATTTCATACAGTGCCTCCTGACGATTCGTTTTTAAATGACTCGCGATGGTTTTCTTGTCTTTCTTGGATAATCGTCTGTGCTTCACGTACTTCACCTTGAATTTTCGACATCTCTTCATCCAGATTTGATGCCGCTTCTGCTGCGCGATACAGACGTTCCTTAATATCTTTTGGAATTTCGCCTCTGTACTTGTAATTTAACGAGTGTTCGATCGTCGCCCAAAAATTCATCGCCATCGTACGAACTTGAATTTCTACGAGAATATGTTTCGTTCCATCGATTGTGTGTACAGGATAGTCGATTACCATATGATAAGACCGATAACCACTTAATTTCTTTTCTTTTATATAATCACGCTCACTAATAATCGTAATATCATTTCGGCTTTGAATCATTTCTACAATCGCGTCAATGTCTGTAACGAACTGACAAACAATTCGTACCCCAGCGATGTCTTGCATACGATTTTCAATCTCTGTGAGCGGGATTTTTTTTCGTTTTGCTTTTTCTTCAATGCTTGATAACGGTTTGACTCTGCCTGTAACAAATTCAATGGGTGTATGTTTAGATGAGCGTTGGTATTGGACGCGTAAACTGCGAAACTTCACCTTTAATTCCTCAACCGCTTGTCGATAGGGTTGCAAGAATACTTCCCAGTTTTCAATCATGATTCCACCCTCATTCTCTGTTGTGATTTAGAAAATGTTTAGCGACTGCTTCTTCCATCGCTTTTCCATAATTATTATTGTCAGGTATGTTGTCGAGAAGCATCTCTAATTCATCATAAAAATCCATCAGTTCAATGTCATCATTTCCTAAGTAGACAGGCAATTGTTTATGATGAATGTCAGCCAAAATCGGCCAAAAAAACTCTGGAAGATGTACTTTTTGAAACTCTCCATTGCATTCAATGACATATACGAATGCAAGTCGATCAGAATCTGCAAGCATTCTCATTGCCGCTTTACAATCGGACGAAAGCTGTTCTTCATTTTTCGGAATCATTTGTGCACGATGTTCAGTAATAAGAATTTGATCAATTTGAATATCGGACATGTTGACCACCTCTTTTTCTAATCTACTATTGTTAACGCTCTCTTCACTGTGCGATAATGCATTCGGAGGTGAGTCAATTATGGCACAGCACCATGAAGAATTTGAATTTGAAGGGAAACGCGCACTGACTGAACGTCAGTTTGAGCAATTATGTACAGAACATAAACCGAAGGCACACCGTTCATTACTCAGCACAATCATTATTTTGACACAGCCGACTTCCAATTGAAAGAACGAAACGCAGCGCTTCGAATTCGGTTAAAAGAAGACGAAATGACACTCACGTTAAAGATCAAAATGGAGGACGGTGCACACGAAAAACATGATCGTCTTCCCTTAGAAAGCTGGTCCACAGAAACACCACTTTCCGCTTTACCCGATGCAACGGTATTATCTTGGTTGGAAGAGGAATGGGGAATTTCCAAATCATCACTTCTGCATCTTGGTACGTTGTCCACTCACCGTGCAACGTGGAATTCTGATGACGGATCTTATTTCTTAGATCATAGTGAATACCTTGGGACAAGTGACTTTGAACTTGAATTTGAGGGAAGTTCAACGAGTCATGTGAACCTCGTCTTAAAACAACTTGCAAAAACATACCCATTTTTGTTGCAAAACGACGATCCTTCACCGAAAGTAAAGCGCTTTTTTGATCGAAAGCAATCTTTACAAGAAAAAATGTAAATCGACCTACGTTTTCTTCCAACAATCTGCTATAGTCAAAGTATACTATAGATGAGGGAGGATACTAAAATGAAAGTGATTCATCCTTTATCATTGCTACCGGCAACTTCGTCCCTTCCGTCAAAGCAACCTCAGTCAACAAGCGGTTATGAACATTTTGCTTCTGTGTTGTCGCACGTACAATCGGTCGGTAATGACCGTTTCCCATTTGATATGCAAATGGATCGTTCCCTCTACTTTGATGGGTCTTTCGTGTCTGATTTTGCAAATATTGAAGCACCCGAGCTACACCTCAACCATACATACGCATCATCAACATTACCACCGGGTCCGTTCAATCACCTTATTGAACAAAGTGCAAAAGAACATGGTGTAGATGCTCGACTCATTTACTCGATTATTAAACATGAATCCAACTTCAACCCACAAGCAACGAGCCATGCAGGAGCCCAGGGACTCATGCAACTCATGCCAGGCACAGCTCGAGGGTTACAAGTGACCGATTCATATGACCCTGCTCAGAACATTGATGGCGGCACCCGCTACATCAAAGATATGTTACGTCGTTACAACGGCGATGTGAGCTTAGCACTGGCCGCTTATAATGCCGGTCCTGGTAATGTCGACAAACATAATGGCATCCCACCGTTTAAAGAAACGAAGGCTTATGTTCCGAGAGTACTTGATACGTATCAATCTTTTGCATAGTCGTTTATTAAAAAAAGAAGGCAAATGCGCCCTTGCATCTGCCTTCTTTTTCTATTCGATAAATCATAGTATTTGCCGTCTCACTGTCTCGTTGCTACAATATGTTTAGAACTGAAATAAGGGGTATTTGTATGGAAAATGTAGGGGAGAAATCCTTATATGAAGAAATTGGCGGTGCTGCTGCGATTGACCGGCTTGTGGAGCGCTTTTATGATCACGTCGCAGAAGACCCGCAATTGTCACCAATTTTTCCTAACGACCTGTCAGAAACAAAGCGAAAACAAAAGCAATTTCTGACACAATTTACGGGTGGAGGACCACTGTATACAACAGAACACGGTCACCTAGATTGAGGGCGAGGCACTTGCCTTTTGAGATTACACCTGAACGAGCAGAAGCTTGGCTTGAATGCATGAAGCAAGCGATGGACGAAAGTGATCTTCCATTAGACGCTTCCGACGCACTCTTTCATCGCCTTACACTTACTGCGTCTCATATGGTGAATCAATCACATTAGGGAAAGGGGATGTTCCTTTGCTGACGGCTAAACAACATTGTGATACAAATTCAGGGATTTGCGGCAGTGGTGAAGAGGAACACACAGAGAAACGAGCATTTAAGAAGCTTGAACTGTATGTTTTTACTGATCCTCTTTGCCCGGCATGCTGGGGAATCGAGCCGACGTTAAAGAAAATTAATATGGAATACGGTGATCTAATCACCCTTCGATATTTTATCGTTCCTACGTCTACAAGTGCGTGGATCCATGAGCAGAACAATCGCTCACTTTCTGACTTGTGGGATGTGACCTCGAAAAAGACAGGTATGTGTTGTGATGGAGATGTGTGGCGTGAAAACCCTTTCTCCAACACAGAATTGCCCGCCCTAGCTGTAAAAGCTGCTGAAATGCAAGGAAGACAAAGTGGCATTCGCTATTTAAGACGGTTACGGGAACTGCTGTTTTTGAATAAGAAGAATATAACTGAGGAAGACGTTCTTGTTGACTGCGCAAAAGAAGCGGGTTTGGATGAGAGAGAATTCCACAATGATTTTCATTCAGATACGATCTCTCGGGCACTACGTTGTGACATGAGTACAACTGAAGAAATGGGTGTGCAGGAAGTCCCTTCAATGATTTTCTTTAACGACTGTATTGAAGACGCTGGTGTTAAGGTCTCTGGGCTTCATAGCTACTCCACTTATGTGGAAGTTCTTACAGATTTACTCGGCTTCCAACCGGAAGCAAACACCCCATGTACACTAGTGGAATTCCTTAAAAAATATCGATTTGTCGCTACAAAAGAAATTGCAGAAGTGTTTGATTTAACGACAAAAGAAGCGGTTTCAGAAATGAAGAAATTGCAATTACAGCAAAAAGTAGAATGCGTACCTGTCAAACATGGAGAGTTTTGGAGATATACGAATGGGACTGAAGACTAACAGCTCTTCAGTCTTTTTTTGTGTGGTCGAGCATAAAATAGACAAACTGTTTTTGGAGTTGATAAAAATGAAACAAATGCTGCTGGGCCTCTGTTTCGTATTTGTTTGTTATGTGCTGTTTTTGTTGTCTGTACTTCGCTTCATCACTTCTTCTCGCTGTCCCGTTACTCTTTGTATCCATTTTGTTCACGGTACATTTATTCAACGAGCGCAGGAGATTCAAGGGGTTTTCTTAAAAGTGATAGGCAAACGGGTGTATATTTGTCGATCTTGGCGATGTGCTCATCTGCAGACTTCGGAAAGGAAAGCTCGAGCGTTGGGAGCAATGGGTGATTGGGCTTCTGTCCATGCAAGAGTTGCAACAGCTGGACGTACTGACTCATAAGACGAATCGCTTGTCGCTCTGACAATCCTAACCATTTCATCACCTCGGCTAACTCGTCATTAATCCATTCATGTACTTCATGTTGCGCTGACTCAATCAAAGACAGCCATACATACGTTTGCCAAACGACAGGTGGCTCACTTACCCATACTTGACCAGGAACAAACCATCCACATTCAGCGGGGTGCAAGTAAAGTGGGGATTTATACCGATACAACCTCTCTTGTACGTGTTGGCTGAAAGCGGTTTGCAGTTTCACCTTCCCATAGCGTGATTGATGTTTATAAAGTAGTTGTGCTTTCGGCTCATTTATTACACTGAGATGATCGTGAATGAGTAGGGAAAAACCGGAAGGAGTCAGAGGAAGGGAAGACCAAGAAGCTATAAATTTCCGAGGAGACATGTACGCAGACAACGTCGCAATGTTCAGTTGTTGTCCAAGTACATGAGTTGCGGAGGGAACGAACCTGTCTGAAAACATGCCTCTTGTTGCCATTCTTGAATATAGATTGCCGTTGCTGTTCTTTTCATTAATTCTGCTGGAAGAACCCAAAGTACTTTAATTGATTGCGACTCATACGCTAACGTTCGCTCGCGAATCGCCGTTCTGTCCACTGGAGAACATTGCATTTCGAATACATAGTGCACCCCGCGATAACGAAACCACACATCTGCTCTTCGATCAATCATCGGTAACCATTTCTCAACTTCAACTTCTTCTGCAAACGTCTTCACCCATGCATACAATCGTTCCTTGCCTTCTCGATGTTCTTTCGTTTCTTCAGAACCTGCACAGCTGGAGTTTGAATAGTGAGAAAAATGCGGACGGTTTTTACCTCCTGCCCGATACAAAACCGTTTCTTCACAACTCGGACAATGCCATACCAACTGTTTCATCTTTTCATTAGGAACTTCAGTTTGGTCTAATAAACAAAACAGCTGTCTTTTTTCATCGTATGCTGTAAACATCTCCGTTCCTTTCTAACAAGAGTACCCAGCTTATTGTAAGTTCTCCACTGTCTACCTTAAGTCCTTTATAACGACAAAAAAAAGCAAATCCTTCGTTAGGACTTGCTCGTGAACGTATTATGAAAAGTACGTAGAAAGTACTTGTAAGCCATTCTCACTCACAACGGTCTTTCCATACTCACTAATACGATGAATAGACATATCTGACTCGTGTCCATACTCTAGGACACGGCTTAACAAATTATCTTGATCGTCTTCATCATAATAATCATCAAAAACGATGTGGAGATAATACGTATTCTCCATTGCATACACTTCGTTTTGAACGTGCTCTAACTTAACGGATTTACTAAGTTGTAAAAGATCCTCAAGGTCTTTAAAAGCAATGACAATACTTAATGGTTCGTCGCTACCTGCTCCGTCACGATCTTTCTTGCGTGTGCGAAGCTGTTCATCGAGCATATCAACGATGCTTTCATCAACATCATCGTCACGGTCTTTGCTCACTGGGATTTCAAGTTTCACATTGCCATCATTCATTTGACCCCGCGTAACAACAATTTCCAAACCTTTGTCAAATGCCTGTACTTGGATCCATAGCGGGCCTTCAATCTCGAAATTCTCATGGTCATGCGCTTCATTAATCATTTCAAAAAAGAACTCTTCACCGCGTTCCCGATTGTACCAAATTTCTTCGCTGTCAAAGCCTCTGTCTTCAATATCTGCATACGTAATATAAAACTTTATTGTAGTATCATTTATTCTTTCGATTTCCACAGTTTTTCCCTCCTCGGGTTAAAGTGGACCTTCACATTCTTATTCACACCGTTAAGCGAATTTAAACCTTCTTCTATTCTATACGAATCCCCTAAGTTTGTTAAGGATAAGTGTACCCATTCAAGAAAAAGAATGTGAATTCTAAGGTTGTTCATTTATACCATTTATCACTTTTAATTTCAAGAGATTTGCGCTTGAAAAATGGGTGTTTTATTAGTGTATCTTCGATTGTTGTCTGTTATGCCTGATTTATTTTAGTCAGTTTGGAAGTAAAAAATGAAGAAAAACTTCTGCCATTAAGGTAGAAGTTTTTCCGTTGTCAATTAACGAGCTTTTGTGCTTCTTGTAAGAAATACGTCCGAATTTGTCTCGGTAAAAAGCGGCGAATTTCCGCTTCATTGTAACCAACTTGTAGACGCTTTTCATCAAAAATAATTGGACGTCTAAGCAGCCCTGGATGCTCACTGATTAGCTCAAACAACTGTTGCAGTGGGAGTGTATCCACATCTACATTCAATTCTTGAAAGATCTTAGACCTTTTTGATACAATCTCATCTGTTCCATCTTCGGTCATTCGTACAATATCTTTCACTTCTTGTACAGAAAGAGGTTCCGAAAATATATTTCTTTCTTGGAACGGTATATCGTGTTCCTCTAGCCAACCTTTTGCTTTTCGACAAGAAGTGCAACTCGGCGATGTTAATAACGTCACCATGTAAGACCCTCTCCCTCAATGTAAGATCAATATTAAACTGATTAACATTCTCAAGTAGTCATGTATACTACGTCTATTGACGTTTCAGCGGACGTTCACTGCTATCGTGTCACATTAATTGTACAATAATAATTCTAATGTAGCAACTGAACGTTATGTGACATTCTTTACATATTATACTATCCATAAATGATGTACCCCGAATTAACAGACCGTAAACCTATAAACATAAAAAATACGCAATATATCATGAAAAAAGCCCTACTCTTCGTGACCTAAAATGTCGAACTTGATCGATTAGGGTTATAATTCACCCTTCTGTATATTGATTGCCAGCATTCCATAGTAAGTATTCATGAATATCATGATCATGTAACGCTTGTATTTGTGCTTCCACTTCATCCTTACCATAAGGAATGTAATTCCCTTCTCCTAGCCAGCTTGCCGTAAAGTCCTGAATCCACGGTCTAGATTTAGGTGCATTCTTAACCTGTGCGAGCACATCATTTTCCATTTGTGCATAAGCACTCGTTAATCGATAAGGCTCTTTATCTGGTTGTTCGATACCAAAGTGTGCAGTCCAGTGACTCGGATAAATCATCGAGCTAATCACATCAACATGCTCAGAGATTTGCGAGAAGTTTTGGCCAATGCCCGCGGCTTCGTCTACAGTTGCTGCATAACCAAAAATGTCGACTGACACATCGATATGAAACGGACGCAGCTCCTCTTTAGCATATTCTACAAAGTCCGTCACTGCCCGAACACGCGACTTGTCTCGACTCATACTTCTGTCGGTATACTCGCCCAAATCATACGTCAACAATTCGTCTCTCGTTTCAAACCCTTCTGGAAAGCGTACATAATCAAATTGAATTTCTTTAAACCCTAAGCGAGCAGCCATTTTTGCAATATCGACATTGTATGCCCATACATCTTCTCGAAATGGATTGACGAAGGCTTCATCTCGATTGTTTTTCCAAACTTGTTCGTCCTCTAAAAAAGACAATTCAGGTTTGTCCATTGCAAGTCGGGTATCTTTGAATACGACCACTCTGGCAATGGGATAGATGTTCTTTTCATTCAATTGTTTTAGTAACTCCTCCGGCTCATCAATAATATGCGATGATCGATGTTCATAAACAGAACCGCTCTCAGGTGTAAATGTGATGTTGCCGTAGTCATCTTTTACGTCAATGACCATTGCGTTTAGTTCGGATTCTTCTACAAGTTGAATCAATGAGTTTAACCGTTCACCACCTGCAGAGTGGGCAGATACGTATACACCTTTGACGCCATCATTCGATGGGGCAAACCGCTTCATCTCTGTTGGCAACTGTTTACGTTCTACCGCTCCTTGTTTTAGTACCGGATGTGGGTCGTTCGCAGCTTCTAAAAAACCAATGTCTCCTGCCAAAAATATGCTGCATACACTAATGACTATGGCTCCTACTTTGAACAGCTTCATGATTACACCCCTCGGACGCTCGACTCATAAACCTATTGTTCTGTTATTGGATGCATTTATGTACACAGCCCATTACTACCAGAATTTCTTAGTTAGAAGAGATTGTTGGAGTAAGTGGAAGTCACTGCTAAAAACTGAAAAAATGGGTATACTATAGGTCATCAGTGTTATGCAAAGGATGAATGCTATGGTTTTTATTTGGTTTATTATTGCGGTTATCGTTACTGTTCTTGCTGCTGTAAAAATTAGTACATACGCGGATGCCATTAGCCGTTTATCTTCTTTTGGCTCCTTGCTTATTGGCACCTTTCTACTCGCCGGGGCCACGTCATTGCCTGAAGTGACGACAAGCATTACAGCTGTTTACCTCGACAACCCCGACATGGCTGTTGGTAACGTACTTGGTAGCAACATCTTTAATATTGGTATTTTAGCTGCATTTCTACTTATTTATAGAAAAAAGCTCATCCTTTCCAATGTAGACCGTCAACAACAATACACGGCATACATCGGCTTAGCGATGACCGTTATCGTTGTGTTGGCTTTATTCTTCACGATTGAGATCCCGCTTCTCAACATTGGCATTGAATCCCTCCTCTTGCTATTGCTTTACGGACTAAATATATGGGTGTTACAAAAAACGTCTGGCGCAGCTGTTGAAGAGCACGACGATCAAAAAGACGATTATCAAGAAGAAAAATACACACTAAAAGGGGCAATGATTGGCTTCATCATTGCCGCAGTCATCATTCTCATCTCAGGTACAGTGCTCACCTTTGCCGGGGATCAGATTGCCGTCATTACCGGATTAGGGTCGAGCTTTGTCGGTAGTTTTCTTATTGCAACGACTACGTCGTTACCCGAAGTCGTTACCGTGTATGTGGCACTTTCCTTAAACAATCGCAATTTAGCTGCCGCCTCCATACTCGGAAGCAATTTGTTTAATTTACTCATTCTTTCTGTGTGTGACTTCTTGTATGACGGATCAATATTGCAAGCGGCATCCATGACCAACATCGTTACAGGGATTATTCTCCTCGTTAATAGCATCGCCATTGCAGGAGCGATTTACGTGGCAAGAAACTACCGAGAGCGAACGTGGCCAGCGATTGTCATTATCTTATTGTACTTTGTTGCTGTCATTCTCATGTACGTGTTTCGTTAAGAATTGGCAAATGCCGCGATGAGCTGTTCTAGGCTTGCGGGCCCGAAAAACCGGCTTACTTCTTCACCGTCTTTATTAACAATGATCGTCATCGGTACGCCAAGTACGCCGTATTGGTGACTGGCTAGCTGGTCGGGATCAAGCAATACAGGGAACGGTAATTGCTCTGCCACTTCTTCAACAACGCGTTCATTGCGTTCGTCATCTGTCATATTGACGGCGATGAGTGAAATGCCCGCTTCAGAGAACTGTCGTTTGTTCTCAGCCAGCATTGCCAATTCCTCTTGGCACACTTCACACCACGTTGTGAAAAATAACAGGAGAACTTGCTCCCCTTTGTAGTCATGGAGTGCAATCTCAGCCCCATCTGTGTCTTGTAACGAAAAGGCCAATGTTTCGGTGGAGCTGTAACTAAACAAAAGAAAAGCTGTACATAAAGTGACAAATACTTGCCTCGTTCTGCTTTGCAATGGTAAACCCTCCTATTATTCTGCTATACTTATGCTTTAAGGGAGTGGTAGAATGCGGGTGGTTACAATGGTTCTAGCAGTTTGTCTCCTCGTGTTTGTCATTGTTGACTACACAACCGGATACTCACTAAGACCCGTTGCCCTAGCCCTTCTTTTTATCTTGATCCCCACGTTCATTTATGACCGATGGCGGAACAGAAAAAAGGGTTAGTCACGATATGGTGCACGAATGTAGATTGAATAATGTACGGCTTATGGGAAAGGAATGAGCAAAAATATGAAAACCATTTTTTCTGGAATCCAGCCAAGTGGAATTATTACCCTTGGCAACTATTTAGGAGCAATGAAGCATTTCGTTGGCTTGCAAGAGGAGTACGACAGTTACTTTTGCGTTGTGGATCAACACGCCATTACCGTGCCACAAGACCCGGAGAAGTTGCGGGACCAAAAACGAAAATTGGCAGCACTTTATATCGCCTCTGGTATTGATCCGAAGCGGTCAACACTATTTCATCAGTCAGAAGTACCTGCCCATGCACAAATGGCTTGGATTATGCAATGCTTAGCATATATCGGGGAATTGGAACGAATGACTCAGTTTAAAGATAAATCTGAAGGCAAAAGCGGTGTATCTTCAGCTTTGCTCACGTACCACCGCTCATGGCTGCCGATATCCTTTTATATGGAACGGACGTCGTTCCCGTCGGTGATGACCAGCGCCAACATATTGAGCTGACGAGAACGCTAGCGGAACGATTTAACCGGCAATACAAAGACATCTTCACCCTCCTGAAACGCTCGTGTTAGGGAAACGAATTATGTCACTTCAGAATCCAGAAAAGAAGATGAGCAAATCAGACGCCAATCAAAAAGCTTTCATTTCGATGCTAGATGATGAGTTAACGATCGTTAAGAAAATGAAAAGTGCGGTGACAGACTCTGACAATGACGTGCGTTATGATGAGGAGAATAAGCCAGCCATTAGCAATTTGCTAACCATCTACGCTACGCTTACAGACGAAGACATTTCTAGCATTGAAAAAACGTATGTAGGAAAAGGCTATGGCGCATTTAAGACCGATTTAGCGGATATTGTTGTCGATAACATCCGCCCAATTCAAACGCGCTTTACTGAACTATACGAATCCGACGAAATTGATCACGTCTTGGATGAAGGTGCTGATCGCGCCAATGAACGAGCAACAAAAATGTTACAAAAAGCTGAAGAAGCTATGGACTACAACGCCAATAAACGTATAAAAACTCTTGACCTATCCTTGATCAAGAGGTTTTTATTATTGGTTCTTCGACCCTTTTCTCCATACATGACCGACAAACAGGCTGCCCCCGATTGTTCCGACTGCAAAAAGGATGACAAAAATTTGCATGATTGTATACGCCAAACCGTCCATATTACTTCCTCCCTTGTCCGTTAAACCTACGCTTCATTATAAGCAAGTTTTTTCCTGATGTAAACGGAGTCGTAACGATGTTTTGAAAAACGTCTATTTATGCATTTCACTTTCGTGCTGCATGTCCCATAACTTCTCAAAGAATGGTTGACCTTTAATTAACGATTCACATAGCGCATAATGATCTTCACTCCATCCGCCTCTCACCTCATCATACAGCCGGTCCCATGCTTCATCTTTACTCATCAGTTGAATGTCCAAATACTTATCCGGTGACCATTCTGTATACCAATAGCGAATTTCGGCATCAAAACCAGACGATTTTAATTGATCAATGGCCATAAACAGCAACTGTTTTAACTGTCTTTCTTTTCTCGTTAAACCGTGCATGACCGTAGGGTGTGGAGAAAGAATATGGTAATGCTTATCGATGTCCGTTAACTCATCTGTGTATTGTGGTTCTTGATCTTGCTCAATCGCTTCTAACGCTAATTTTTCTTGGCGTGGTGTTAATCGGCTTTTTCTAATCGGTGTTTCGTAACCGAGTGTGTCTATCGCTAACGAGCTTTTTTTGTTCGTTGCAATAAAGCAATAATCGAGCGGTAACTTAGACATGTTCTTTCTGAGTGCACTCTTTTTATATACGGCGTCCAAAAGTTGTCTAGGAATCTCCTCGAGGCTGTTTTCTAGTTGTAGAAACAAGCGATCTGTCACATATACCACTTCTGCTTGATCAAGTACTTCAATTCGGTCTTCGCTTCTCCATTCATGAAAAGGACAAATGTTGTATCCGTTCTCTTCTCCTTCGAACCAATTGACCCACACGTCACGTATTCGGGCCATATGGACTCCCCCTTCCTATACCGATAAAATTGTATCTACAGTATAGTCGGACTGTGAATTTTTTATTCTCTAGTCACTTCTTTTCAATAAGATTTGCTTGTTTTTTCTTTTTCTTACCAGTGAGTGAAATAAATGAGACGAGCAACCCTCCGAGCAAGAGATAGAGCTCGGCACGCACGCTAATGAATTCCCAAAACTCGTACAAACTATATCCGGATACAATCAAGTTGGAGTATGCGACCAAGCCTACACCGCCAATTGTTGCTATACTTATACCAAAGATTGCCATTGAAACGCGAAAGACCAAGCCGTCCGCCCCCCTTATTTCCTTTTAGTATATGCACGCTTTGCCCGACTCATGAGGAGGGCATGTCGAAACAGGAGTTGAACTTATGAAGCTAATTTCCACCCATACTCATGCTGACTTTGATGGACTTGCCTCCATGATTGCAGCCCAAAAGATACACACCGATGCTCACCTTTTGCTTCCTTCTCATGTGAGTCCAGATGTGCAACAGTATTTGGCGTTAAATCGGGATATGTTTTCTTATTATGAAGAAAAAGATGTAAATAGCGACGACATTCATACCCTTATTCTCGTCGATGTAAATGATGTAAAACGCAGTCCGAAAGTATTTCAAAATGCTTCACCGATGGAGATTATTGTCTACGATCATCATCCACAGAAAACAAAAATGAAAGGGACTCAAGAACAAACAGGGGCAACAGTCACCATACTTGCCGAAATGATTTTTGAAGAAGAAATTGTGCTCACTGAATGGGAGCGGACGTTGTTTGCAATAGGTTTATACAGCGATACAGGCTCGTTCACTTACGGCTCAACGACAATACGAGATATTTCTGTGCTACACAAGCTTTTTCAAGACGGAATTTCTCTACCTGTCATTCAAACCTACCACGGTGCGGTTTTAAACGCCGACCAGCAACAGTTATTAACAGAGCTCATGCAGGTGGCTCAAATAAGGCATCTACACGGGGTAACGATTGCAGTGAGTTGCATGAGCTCAAGTACGTACGTTCAAAACTTAGGTCTAATCGTTGAAAACTGGCTATCATTGTCAACGGCGGATGTTACGATCGCTATCGTTGAAATGAATCGCGCAGTCTTTCTCGTAAGTCGCAGCCAATCAGAGCGGTTCAGTGTGCAAACGCTCATGGAAGCTTTTGACGGTGGTGGTCACCCTAGTGCCGCCGCTGCAACCGTTAAAAAGACTGATCGGTCTTCCATATTCGAAACAGTGCTTCATTCTTTAGCGAATCATATCGACGACGCAGTGACAGCCAAAACATTTATGTCAACGCCAGTTAAAACCGTTTCCTCACAAATGAAGATGGCGGATGTAAAGGCGACAGCGATTCGTTTTGGGCACTCAGGATTTCCCGTCGTTGATGATGGCCAGCTTGTCGGCATGATCAGCGTACGCGATGCACATCGGGCGACGAACCATGGGTTTGGTCATGCCCCTGTCAAAGTATATGACTGAACAGGTAATCTCTTGCATAGCCAATACGCCCATTGAGGATGTAGAAAACCTTATGATGAGACACGATATCGGTCGTATTCCCGTCATTGAAGATGAGAAGCTCATCGGTATCATTTCTCGGTCAGATTTACTGAGTGCGTTATATGATGCCAAAAAGTCAAAAAACGTAAATGTATCTGAACGGCTCAATCAAATGCTCGGACCCGCACGCACACAATTTCTTCAGCACTTGGGCAAGGTAGCAGACGAAGAACAGGTGAACGTTTATCTCGTCGGTGGCATCGTCCGCGATGTGTTTTTAGATATTCGTAACTTTGATTTGGATTTTGTTGTAGAAGGAGACGCAATGGACTTTGCCAAAAAGCTTGCTCACAAATTCCAAGCGCCCGTTCATGAACACGAAGCATTTCAAACAGCTAAAGTATTTATGAATGATGAATGGATTGATTTTGCGAGTGCCCGTGCAGAATATTATGATGCCCCTTCTTCCTTACCTAAAGTAAGACGTACAAGTCTTAAAGAAGATTTAGGTAGCGTGATTTTACTATTAATGCACTAGCCATTCAGATTAATGAAGAACATTACGGGGCCTTATTGGATCCGTTTCAAGGGATTGAAGATATAAAGAAACAACAATTACGCCCTCTACACAACCTCAGTTTCATGGAAGACCCGACGCGCATTCTACGTGCAATTCGATTTGAACAACGCTTTGGATTTACATTAACGATCGAAAGTCGCCGGTTCATTAAAGAAGCTGAATCTTCCATTCAAGAGCTTACCGTAAATCGTATTCGAAACGAGTGGCAAAAGATGATTGCTGAAGGTCTTGTTACTGAAGCTTATGCCAGGCTGGAGGAGCTGAATGTATTGCAATCTTTTTTTCCAGGTGCACGATACAACGACCGTACAACAGAAGTGTTAGGATGTTCCATGCCCTCAGATCAAGATATCCTTTCAACGATCTTTCCACTCTACACGACCACTTTACCAGATCTAAAGCGGTTTGCCGTCACGAAGTATGAGCAACAACTCGTACAAGAATTAAGCACGTTGTTTGATTTGAGATTAGGTGAAAACACAACGTGCGGTGATCTGCATCGCTCAGTAAAGCAGATCAGCAATCATGCTCTACGACTCACAGCTTGTACGAAGACAGGTCACAAACATTCGCTGCTCAATCAATACGTACAAAAACGAAAAAATCTACCCGTACTCATTCAGGCAGATGATTTACTCGTGAGAGGATTTAAAAAAGGGCCGATCATCAAGCATACACTTCAAACAATTGAAGAATTGTGGTTCGATGACCAGATAGCGACACGGGAACAAGCGCTCGACTATATCAATTCATTAAGAAATTTGTAATAAGGATTTCATAAATGAAACATTTCTGTTATAATTATTAGTCGAGCAGAGGGGGAAAGCGATGAGGATGCTAAGAGGCAATGCCAACAAGGTTTATTTCCTTCTTGTTCTCACCACACTGCTAGTGGTCATTCCAATCGCTTATCAAGGTAATGGCGAGAATTTGGCTACCCTTGAACTTGAACATTCTTCACTACAAGCAGCGAATAGCTCAACAGAGACATTTACAGAAGAGCCATTCCAAGTATTGATCTTCAGTGAGGGGTCTGAAGGGGAAAAGGAACCAAGGAGCAGTACGATGATGCTCGCTCAATTTGATCCAAGTGATGGTGAAACGAGAATTGTATCATTGCTTAGTGACAGCTACGTGTCGATTCCAGCTATCAAGATGATACGCTCGGTGCTGTCTACCATCTCGGGGGTACTGATCTATTAGGGGAAACGTTGGTTGATAACTTCGACCTGTCTGTTGATTACTTTGCCAAGATTAACGAACAAGGATTTCTTGAAATCCTTGATATCATTGCTCCTGAAGGCATTTATCTTCCGAATAAAATGGTTGAATTAAACAGTAAAGAACTGTTACATTATATCCGTGAAGAAAATGGACAAACCGGCAAAAAAACAGCTCGACAAATGGATATTATTGAAATTCTTCACAGCCATTTGTACGAACATATGACAGTAGCGGATGCACCAACGATCATTAGTACACTTACAACAAATGTGCATACAAATGTGCCGACAGGAACGTTACTCGAATGGGGAAAAGAATATTTCACGCTTAAAAACCCTACGATCGAGACGATGACGATTCCCGTAGCTGAAAGTTATGATGACACATTGCGAGATGACGAACAAAACAGTCGACTCACATTCGATAAAGAACCTAATCGTCAAGCAATTGAAGAATTCTTACAATTGACTGATGATGAATTTTAAGCCCTAGCGGGCTTTTTTTTTTACATAAAAAAGGACAAGCACTCACTTTGCTTGTCCCGGAATACAGAGATTAATTTTCAAAACGTTTGAATACAAGTGTTGCGTTATGTCCACCAAATCCAAAGGAATTGGACATTGCCGCTGAAGTGTTGATCTGCTTCTTTTCATTTGGCGCATAATCCAAGTCACAATCTGGGTCTGGATCATGCAAATTAATGGTTGGCGGAGCTGCTTGTGCATCTAGTGCTTTTAGTGTGAAAATAGCTTCCACCGCTCCAGTTGATCCGAGCATATGACCGGTCATTGATTTCGTGGAGCTAATGACAAGGTTTTTGGCATGAGCTTGAAACACATCTTTAATTGCCGTCGTTTCGTATTTGTCATTGTAGGCTGTACTCGTACCGTGAGCATTAATGTACCCGATGTCAGTAGCCTCAATGCCTGCATCAGCGACGGCTTGTTCCATTGAACGCTTTGCCCCTTCTCCATCTGGTGCTGGAGCGGTCATATGATAGGCGTCTGCCGTTGATCCATACCCTAATACTTCTCCGTAAATATGTGCTCCTCGCGATAGTGCATGCTCGAGTGACTCTAGTATAAGAATTCCTGCACCTTCACCGATTACAAAACCGTCACGATTCGCATCAAACGGTTTTGATGCCGTTTTTGGGTCTGGGTTTGTAGTAATCGCCTTAGCTGCTCCGAATCCAGCAACAGCCATACTCGTAATAGGCGCTTCAGACCCACCTGTAATCATCGCATCGGCATCGCCTCGTTGGATTAACTTAAAAGCATCTCCAATGGCATTCGTCCCCGAAGCGCAAGCTGTCACTGTGCACGAATTCATGCCCTTTGCCCCGAAGTGATAGATACTTGCCCAGCAGCCATATCTGGAATCATCATCGGAACAAAAAATGGGCTCACCCGACGCGCACCCTTGTCCAGAAATGTGCGGAATTGAGATTCATACGTCTCCATACCCCCAATTCCTGAACCAATCCATACACCGACTCGTTCCGCATTGTCATCATTAATATCTAGACTTGCATCGTCGACCGCCATTTTCGCCGCAGCCATCGCAAATTGTGTGAAGCATCCATCTTCCGTGCATCTTTTTTGTCCATATAGTTCTCTGGTTCAAAATCTTTAACTTCACCGGCTACCTTCGTAGTAAAATGTTCAGGATCAAGCCTTGTCATCACGTCAATTCCACTCTCACCAGAAAGCGCCCGTGCAAATGAGCTTTCCACGTCATTTCCAAGTGGGTTAACCGTACCCATACCTGTAATTACGACACGACGTTTCATTTTCTTTCTCCCCTTTATGATTGAAAATCAGTTATCTTCCCCAATAAAGAGCGATGCCGCCCCAGACGAGGCCAGCACCGAAGCCGACCATCACAACTAAATCTCCATCTTTAATCTTACCATTTTTTAGCTCTTCAACAAGCGCAATTGGGATAGAGGCAGCTGAAGTGTTTCCATACTTGTGCACAGTCGCCGCCATCTTTTCTTTCGGCAGTTGCAGTCGCTCTCTTGCAGCCTCCATAATCCGGATATTCGCTTGGTGAGGGACGAGAAAGTCAACATCATCTTTTGTAAGATTAGCTTTCTCTACCAAATTCATGCAAGTATCCCCCATTTGCCGGACGGCAAACTTGAAAACTTCTCTACCGTTCATTTGAATAAGCGGGTCAGCTTTAATGTGTTCCGCTCCCGCTCCATTTGCACCTAATTCGAAAGATTGGATGCCTCGATTCGCAGAAACCGGACCTACGATTGCGGCTCCCGCTCCATCCCCAAACAAAACGGCTGTGTTTCGATCATTGAAGTCAAGAATCTTCGACAACTTCTCGGCACCAACGACTAAAACTTTATCATATGTTCCAGTTTGAATGAATTGACTAGCTGTAACAACCCCATACACAAACCCAGCACACGCTGCACCAATGTCCATAGCTGCAGCATTTTTGGCGCCTAGCCTTTCTTGAATGAGAGAAGATACAGAAGGAAATTTATAATCACCAGTGACAGAAGAAACGATGATTAAATCTAACTCATCTGCTGACATACCCGCATGAGCTAAAGCCTCTTTAGCCGCATGGTAAGACATATCTGACGTATTCACCTCATCATCGGCAAACACGCGTTGTTCAATGCCCGTTCTCGAACGAATCCACTCATCCGATGTGTCCAACGTTTCTTCAAATGCTTTATTCGAAACTTGGCGCCCTTTCGTATAACTACCAAGCCCATAAATCCCCGCTTGTCTCATCCCAGAACCTCCTCTATAAAACATTACACTTAGTATTATGACCTAGTCATAATTATAATGCACAGACAATGATTGTTCAACAAAAACCGTCGAACCCTACATATGACTTACATGACGGTGTGGCGTGCACGAGAAAAAACCGCAAGCGTCGCTTGCGGCCTCACTAGTTTATCGAAACCCGGGACCAAAATTCGGGCCAAAGTTCGGACCAAAATTCGGTCCGAAACCTGGGCCGTAATTCGGACCGTAGTTCGGTCCGTAGTTGGGCCCATAAAAATATCCGGGAGGGCCTGGTGGACCCGGTGGGCCCGGCGGGCCGGGTGGACCATACTTGCCGTAACCACCATAACCACCACCACCAAAACCTCCAAAGAATAACGGACCGACAGCCAAACCAGCTAGAAAAGGTAAAAATGGTCCAAACCGCTCATCGCCATGATGATGGGGAGATGGCGGTCGGCTCCGATCAAAGTTTCGATACTGAGGTGGGTACCTATATTGATTTACTCGCATCGGCTGAGCATACATTCGCGGCATTCTTCCCATCCTTTCTGATCGTTAACTAGTTTATGACCATCTTGAAATTGTGCGCCTGTCCGTGTCTCATGTTCTCAACTTAAAGAAAACAAACTCCGCAATAAACCCTAACGCAATAGACATGAGCAAGATCGCCCATTCTTCCCACGGTAAAGCAAATCCTAAAACGAAATACGATAATACCGTTACTACCCCAAACACGAGTAACCCTACTATTAATCTTTGTTGCATATTGTCAGCTCCGCTCTCTATATCGCATATATGTAAATCCACGTTTTCGTTTATGCAAACTCATTTACACTTCAAACCATGAGGTCATCATCTATTGTACTGATGTTCTCTTATAAACGCCAAACAAAACGGGCAATGATTAGCATGACGTTTTCATACAGCCGTAGAAAAGAAGATGAGGCTTTTAAATATTGAAAAGCCTCATTGCCAAAGCATTTACTTGTGCGCCTTACCACTTATTAGAAACCGTACATAGAGCCACGCCAACTCGTAAAACTCAACACAAAAAAACGCCCCGAACGCTCGTTTCACACGAACATCCGGGGTCGTTCACCGGTCATGCTATACAGTTATGTGGCCGGTACTTCCATTACACTAGTCAAAATGGCTTTTTGAACGTGCAAACGGTTTTCAGCTTGATCAAACACGACGGACTGCTTGCCTTCAAGCACCGATGCGGACACCTCTTCACCTCGATGCGCTGGCAAGCAATGCATAAAGATCGCACCTGGTTGTGCCTTCGCCATGAGCGGTTCATTGACTTGATACTTTTCAAAGATTTTTAGCCTTGATTGTTGCTCCTTCTCCGCACCCATACTCGTCCATACGTCCGTATAGACGATGTGCGCATCCGAAACGGCTTGTTCAGGATCGACGACATGTCGGATCGTTGCGCCTGTTTGCTCGGCCTGTTTTTGCGCCGCGTCCCAAACGTCAGTGTCTCCTTCATAACCTTGTGGTGTAGCCATCGTCATGTTCATGCCTAGTTTTGCAGCAATGATCATGAGAGAGTGGGCAACGTTGTTCCCATCCCCTACATACGTAATGTTTAGCCCCTTTAGACGGCCAAACTGTTCTTGGATCGTAAGTGCGTCCGCCAGTGCCTGGCACGGATGATAAAGGTCAGTTAGCGCATTAATAACAGGAACGTCACTCATCTCTGCTAGTTTTTGGACCATCTCATGATCGTTGGCGCGAATCATGATAGCATCCACATAGCGTGACATTGCTCTCGCTGTATCTTCAACGGGCTCACCACGCCAATTTGCAAATCTTCGCCGCTTAGAAAAAGTGCGTGTCCTCCTAATTGCGTCATTCCAACTTCAAATGATACGCGTGTACGGGTTGAAGCATTTTGAAAGATCATCGAGTGATTCCTTTAACCATTTCGTTGGGATTCATTGTTTTTTAGTTTCTTTTTAAGCAAGTTCGCTTGTTCGAGAAGCTGTTCAATTTCTTCAGTTGTGAAGTCTTTCCATGTGAGCACATCTTTGCCAGTGATGTTCGTTTTTGTTTGTTGCATCTACAGCCCCACCTTTTGTGATTGTTTTCCCTGCCAAATCGAAAGCGGTACACTTTCATGCTGGGCGGACATTGCATTTACAAATGCATTTAGTGTATCCGGAGATGATAGAATGTCGATTCGATTCTTCTTTGCGTGCTCACGTTCTTCGTGGAATTCTTTCGTGCCAACACTAGGCACACTTATATAGAGAAGGGCATCCGTTTGATGGACCCATTTGAAGAAGCTGATGTCCGTTTGGCTACTGTCAATGATGGAAAACCCTTTTTCTTTTAGACGATGGATCGTTTCCTCACATTGATGTCGCTGATCTTCCCCAATCTGACAATACACACTGCCTCGTTGCTTATAAGCTTTAGGAATTTGACCATCTTTCCAAGCAAAAGCTTGCGTCATCGCCTCTTGTATCGTTTTACCGAAACTTAATAATTCACCCGTTGATTTCATTTCTGCTCCTAACAAAGGATCTACCTGCAAGCTTTTCATTCGAGAATACAGGTGCTTTCACAGAGTAAAAGTCCATGTCCTCGAGCTGTCCGTTCGCGTCACCAAATACCGATTGCCAAGATTCTCCCATCAGTAATTGCACTGCGCGGTCAACGAGGTCGACTCCGGTAATTTTTGCAAAGATCGGTACCGTTCTAGAAGCTCGTGGGTTAATTTCTATCACATAAAGCTGTCCATCAACATCAACGAATTGGATATTAAACAGTCCAACAAACCCTAGATGATTAGCAATTCTTTTCGCATAAATATTCGTTAGTTCTTTCGTCTCTGTACGCAAAGAAAATGGAGGGGTTACGGCAATTGAATCGCCAGAGTGTATGCCTGCTCGTTCCACATGTTCAAAGATTCCAGGTATGAAGTGCTGAGCCCCGTCAGTCACCACATCCACTTCTAGCTCTGTACCTGCCATATAACGATCAATTAGAATCGGATATTGTACGACCCGTCCTTCGTCTTGCAAGTATGCAACCAATTCTTTTTGTGAAGTACAAATACTCATCCTTCACCACCGATGACATAGGAAGGGCGTAGCAATACCGGATAACCAATCTGTTCGGCTTTTCGGATTGCATCTTCTTCATCCATTCCGGTTGTACCTGGAATATGAGGAATATTTAACGACTGAAGAAGTTCATAGAAACGAGAGCGGTCTTCCAACTGATCTATAACATCAAACGACGCTCCGAATAGCGGTACGCCCGACGCTTCCAACGCCTCCGTTAATTTTACACCCGTTTGACCGCCAAGTTGCAACAGGACGCCTTTCACATCTTCTCGCTCGGCAACATGAATCACATCCTCAGCGGTGAGTGGCTCAAAATACAATTTATCCGCTGTTTCATAGTCTGTGCTTACCGTCTCAGGATTGTTATTAACCATAATCGTTTCGTACCCGAGCTTTTTGAGAGCATGTGCTGCATTGACAGAGCAATAATCAAACTCAATGCCTTGACCAATTCGGATAGGTCCTGACCCTACAATTAAGACAGAAGGTGCACTAGCGTCGCTTGAATCCCCCTTCGTACCCCACGTAGAGTAGAAATAAGGTGTCTCAGCAAGAAACTCTCCTGCGCACGTATCCACCTGATGAAAACTCGGGATAATGCCGAGTTCGGTCCGTTTCTCTTTAATGGCCTCGGCTGTCGTATTCATCGCTTTTGCAAGCCACACATCTTGGAACCCTGCCGACTTAAACGTATGAAGCGACTCTGTACTCACCGTCTCTAATGAAGCACTCTCTGCTTGTTGCTCTATTTCGATAAGGTAGATGAAATGATCGAGGAAAAACGAATCAATGCCTGTCATCTTTTGCAAATGAGCAGCAGATACTCCCCTTCTCAAAAGTTCCAACACATAAAAGAATCGGCGATCATCCGCGTGTTCGACAAGATCATAAAGCTGAGCAGTATCTATATGACTAACACCGTGTAACTTCAAACCATCAACACGAATCTCTAGCGAACGGACCCCTTTTTGCAAAGCGGCTTCCAAGCTCCGTTCAATCGCCATAACTTCTCCTGTCGCTTTCATTTGCTACCTAGCACGCGCTCAGCATCATGAAATTTATCAAACGGCCACCGAGGGAACTTCACAATCACATAGTCAAGGGCAGGTTCAAAACTGGCGTACGTATGTTTCGTCACTGGATTTTTTAACTCATGCAAGTGGTAACCCATGCCTAGTTTCGCTGCAATTCTTGCGATTGGATAGCCCCGTCGCTTTCGAGGCAAGTGCTGATGACCGACTCACACGAGGGTTAACTTCAATTAAGTAATACTGATTACTATTCGGGTCAAGGGCAAATTGTATATTGCAGCCACCGACGATGCCTAACGCACGAATGACTTTTAGTGAAGACGAGCGAAGCATCTGGTAATCGTGGTCGCTAAGCGTTTGGGACGGGGCAACGACGATGGAATCACCGGTATGAATACCTACGGGGTCAATGTTCTCCATGTTGCACACCGTAATGCACGTATCGTTTGCATCGCGCATCACTTCGTATTCGACCTCTTTAAAACCGGCTATGCTTTGTTCAATTAAGCATTGACGAATCGGGCTTTCTTCCAATCCTCCACTAGCGATTGTTCTGAGTTCATTTTCATTGTACGCCTGACCACCGCCACCACCGCCAAGCGTATAGGCAGGACGAACGATGATCGGATACCCAGCACCTTCGGCAAAGGCGACTGCCTCCTCTACGGTCGAGACAATCGTGCTTTCTGGTACAGGTTCACCGATGTCGTACATGAGCGAGCGGAACTGCTCACGATCTTCACCTTGTTGTACAGAAGCCATCGGCGTACCGAGCATTTCAACGTTGTATTTGGCAAAAATACCTGCTTCATGCGCCGAGAGTGCCAAATTCAATCCGGTCTGCCCTCCTACCGTTGCCAAAATGCCGTCAGGACGCTCTTTAATAATAATGTCCTTCAATGTTTCGAGCGTAAGTGGTTCAAAATAGACGACATCTGCACAACGCTCATCGGTCATAATTGTCGCTGGGTTGTTGTTAAGGAGCACCACTTCGCACCCTTCTTCTTTCAGGGCGAGACAAGCTTGTGTACCGGCATAATCAAACTCAGCCGCCTGGCCAATAACAATCGGACCTGACCCTACGACGAGGATTTTTCTAAGGTGTGTGTTTTTAGGCATAGAGGGTCACTTCTTTCTCTGTTTGAATCATTTGGAAAAATCTATGGAATAAAGGGTGACTATCTTTCGGTCCTGGACTCGCTTCTGGATGATATTGCACGGTCATAATCGGCAACTCATGATGTTTCAACCCTTCGATGGATTGGTCATTCACATTCTCATGTGTAACAACAAGAGAAGACTGGTCAATGGATTGTTCATCCACCACAAACCCATGGTTTTGAGCGGTCATATCTACTTTGCCTGTTTGTAAATCGATGACGGGCTGATTCGCTCCGCGATGACCAAATTTCAATTTCTTCGTATCTGCACCAAAGGCTAGCGCCATAAGCTGATGACCTAAACAAATCGCAAATGTTGGGTGATGAATGGCCACTTGTTTATACGTATCCAAGTGCTTTAATAATTGCTTCGGATCTCCTGGGCCATTTGAGAACAACACGCCGTCGAACTGCATCGATTTTACTGTGTCAAACGGGGTGTCATATGGCAAAACAGTCACTTTCGCTCCAAAAGCAGATAACTCTTTGACCATCGCATTTTTATGACCAAAATCATACAACCCAATATGAAGGCTTCCACCGCCGTATTGTTCAATAGATTTCGTGGAAACGTCCGGAACATACGAGACGCTCTCAATAGACGAATAGTTCGACCAGTCAACAACGTCCGGGTTTGTCGTAATGACCGCCCCCATTGCTCCTTCACTACGAATTGTTTTCACAATTGCACGGGTATCGACGCCTGTAAGAATTGGAACATCGTGTTGATCTGCCACGTCTGTTAAAGATGAATAGGACAGGTGATGATGCCCAACCGGGGAGCATTCCCCGACAATGATTGCTTTTGGTTGCCATTCATCACTTTGATCGGTATGATCTTGCATTCCGTAATTCCCAATGAGTGGGTATGTGAAAACAACAATCTGTCCTCGGTATGAAGGATCGGTGACGACCTCTTGATACCCGGTCATTCCTGTGAAAAATACCGCTTCTCCATACACCTCATTTTGTTGACCAGCCATTTCTCCTGTGAACACATCGCCGTTTTCTAATACGATATACCCTTTCATTGTCTCCATCTCCTTTACCTTGACACTTCTTTCAACACGTGCGTAATCATTTGTAGTCCTTGCTTAAGTTCTTGTGGATCGATCGTAAGTGCAGGTAACAACCGCAACACGTTTTTCCCTGCAACGAGGGTAAGAATCCCTTCTTCTTGCAACTTTTCGACGACCATGCCTGCATCACAGTCCAGCTCCAGACCGATCATTAACCCGCTCACCCGCACCTCTTTTATGATCGACAAGTGTTGTTGGGCGGTTTCCAAGAAGGTTTGCACCAGTCTCCCCTTCTCTTTAACTTCTGTTAACAGTTGATCATTGAGCAATGACAACGTTGCGTTAACCGCAGACATTGCGAGAGGATTACCGCCAAAGGTGGTTCCGTGACTACCTGCGCCAAAATAAACTTCCAGCCCTTTCCGGCCAATCATAGCGCCGACAGGAAATCCATTTCCGAGACCTTTTGCTGATGTGATAATATCTGGATTCATGCCATATTGTTGAAATGCAAAAGGGTACCCCGTTCTTCCGATCCCTGTCTGGACTTCATCAATAATGACGAGTGCACCATTCTTTTTCGCAATGTTTTCCACCGTTTGCAAAAAGGAAGCTGAACCAATATTGACGCCGCCTTCTCCTTGAACCACTTCCAAAAGAATGGCTGCGGTTTCGCTTGACACAATCTGTTCGAGTTCATTCGCATCGTTGAACGTTGCGTACGTAAAGCCTTCAGGCAGCGGATCATAACCTTCTCGTACTTTTTCCTGCCCGGTAGCGGTCATGCTTGCATACGTTCTTCCATGAAAAGACTGATGAAAAGAAACGATTTCACTTCTCCCAGTTGCTTTTCTTGCTAATTTAATGGCAGCTTCATTTGATTCCGCACCACTATTTGTAAAAAAAACATTGTGTAAGCCGGACAATTGACTTAACGTATCGGCTGCTTGTTGTTGAGATTTGTAATGAAACATATTGGAAGCATGCCAGCCCGTGTGTAACTGTTCTTCCACAGCCGCAATAATTGCGGGATGTCCATGCCCCATATTGACGGTTCCGATTCCGGTCATGAAGTCGAGAAAAACTTGATCATTTGCATAAATTTTACTTCCGTCCGCTCGATTCCACGTGAGGTTCCATCTTTTATATGTTGGAAATAGATGATTGGTTTCAGTCGTTTGCATGTTTATCTCCCATTCCCTTTAAACTGTCGGAACGACGGACTTGTGAATGGATGTTCCTTGTCCGGTTCCATCTGCGTTAATAATCGTCACCTTTTGTACAGCTCCCGTAAGTGAGGCAATGGCCGCTTGGACTTTTGGGATCATTCCGCCATAAATCGTTCCATCGTCAATAAAGGCGTGCACTTCTTCCTCGCTCACTGTAGGAAGAACTGCTCCTTCTTTCATAATGCCCGGTACATTCGTAACAAAGATTACTTCCCTCGCACCGAGCGACGACGCATAATGAGCGGCGGCAGTGTCCGCGTTCATATTCAGCCGACTGCCCTTTGGACCGGAAACAATTGGAGATATGACAGGCGTTAATCCCCGGGTCGTCAGTTGGTCAAGAAGATCTGTGTTCACCTCAACCGCTTCACCAACAAGACCTAAGGTGTTCTCATCTAACAACCTGGCTTGAATCATCGATCCGTCACACCCTGATAATCCGACTGTTTTTACTCCTGCTAGTTGCAACGCCGAGCACACTTTTGGGTTTACTTTTCCGTTAAAGACCATGTCCGCTACAGCGAGCACTTCAGGTGTGGTACGTCGTAAACCACCGACAAACGTCGATTCCACGTTCATAATATCAAGCATATCGTTCACATCGCTGCCACCACCGTGCACAACAACGAGATGATTTCCTTCTTGTTGATAGCGTTTTAAACGATCATAAAACAGTGGCGTTAGCTCATTAATTGTTGACCCCCCACACTTCACAACAATGTATCGTTTGCTCATGTGCGATACCCCGCATTAATTCGAACATAATCATACGTAAGGTCGCAGCCCCAAGCCTTTCCGTAGCCCTCACCTACATGAAGATCGATCTTAATCTGGATCGTGTCGTTTTGTAAGTAAGCACTGATCTCTTCTTCATCAAATGGCACAGGCTCACTTTTAAAAAGTGTCTGACATGGACCAATGCGAATATCAATCGTATCTGGATTGATGGGTACGCCTGCATACCCAATGGCACAAATAATTCTTCCCCAATTGGCATCTGCCCCGTAAACAGCTGTTTTACGAGATCACTTCCGACAATCTGCTTCGCAACTTTACCTGCACACTCATTTGTTGGTGCACCATTCACAACGACTTCAATTAATTTGGTCGCTCCTTCACCGTCTTTTGCAATCATTTTTGAAAGTTCTTCATTTACATACGTAAATGCACGAAGGAAAGCGCCCCAATCAGGATGATCCGGTGTTAACGATTGATTGTTTGCTTCCCCGCTAGCCATCGTGAGCACCATATCATTTGTCGATGTATCCCCATCAACGGTAATGCGGTTGTACGTTTGGTCGGTCACTTTAGAAAGTACTTGTTGCAAAACGCCATGCTCAATTTGAGCGTCAGTCGTTACAAAACCGAGCATCGTCGCCATATTCGGATGAATCATCCTGATCCTTTTGCCACACCGGCAATCGTTACGACCTTCCCATCGATTGGCACTTGCACACACACTTCTTTTGTCCCCGTGTCGGTTGTCAAGATGGATTCCGCAAAGCTCGACGCCTCTTCTTTACTGTCCGTTGGGACGAGTTGCTCCAATCCCGGAAGAATCTTCTCTAGTTTCATACGCTCACCAATAAGCCCTGTTGACGCAACCGCGATGTTATCTGCTTGCATGTTGAATACGTCCGCTGCTTTTTCCTGAACGGTGTAGGCGTCCACCAATCCTGCATGACCGGTACACGCATTTGCGTGCCCGCTGTTCACGACAACTGCCTGCACATGCCCGCCATCTTCGAGCACTTGCTTCGTCACCGCGATCGGTGCAGCTTGAATTTGGTTCAGTGTATAGACAGCCGCCGCCGGCACCGGTTGTTCACAGTAGATGATGCCTAAATCTTTTCGCTTTCTCTTCACTTTCGTATGAATACCTGTTGCTTTAAATCCTTTCGGCGTTGTGATGCTGCCGTCCGGAATTTTCGACCATACTTGATCAGTTACGAAACTCGTTTCTCCCATTTTCACACACTCCTTTTATGGAAACACAGGTAACATGAAGAGCCCTTCTCCTTCTTCATACTTTTGCATAATGTTCATATTCTGAACGGCTTGCCCTGCCGCCCCTTTCATGAGGTTGTCAATCACCGATACGACTGTAATTCGATTTGTCCGTGCATCAAACGAGAAGGAAATATCATTAAAATTACTCGAATGTACTTCTTTCGTCGAAGGAAAGCCATCTTTACGAATTCGCACGAACGGTTTGGAATTATAATATTTTTCATAGATTGCAAGAATGTCTTCCTTTGATAATGACTGGCACGTTGCATACATTGTCGCCATGATCCCTCTTGTCATCGGTACAAGATGAGGGGTGAACGTGACAGGTTGTGCGGCTGCATTCCATTCCGATAGTTCTTGTTCAATTTCTGGTGTATGTTTATGCTCATTCACTTTGTATATTTTCAATGACTCATTCATTTCCGAGAAATGTGTCATGGCGCTCGGGGTCTTTCCCGCTCCAGTCGTGCCAGATTTTGCATCAATGATGATCGAACTCATATCAAGCACGTTCTCTTTCACTAACGGCGCTAAACCGTTCAAGATTGCTGTCGGATAACAACCTGGATTTGCAATCAGTCGTGCATTTTCAATTTTTTCTCTATTCCACTCACTCAACCGTAAGCTGCTTCTTGGATGAATGACTGTTTCGCAGCGTTGCGCTCGTACCAAGCTTCGTACACTGAGCGGTCTTTGATCCGGAAGTCTCCTGATAAATCAATGACGCGCGCGTTACCATCTAGCAACCCTTCCATCAGTTCTGCCGCCACACCTGGTGGGGCTGAGACGAAAACGATGTCATAATCATCTGCTAACTGTTTCGTTTCAACACTCTTCAATATGCCTCGATAAATGTCTTGAATATGCGGGTAAAACGCTCCAAACGAAGTCCCTGCATAAGATGAGGAATAGACGGAAAGCTCTTCGACCCGACGGTGCTGCCGGAGTATTCGAACAAGCTCAATCCCTCCATATCCTGTTGCACCGACGATCGCCACTTTCATAATTTCTCACCTCTATTTATATTTATACAATATCTATGTTCATTATAAACTTGGATAAAAATTAATTCAAGTGTATTTTTATCAATTTAGATGAACGATGTTTTTACGACTCCTATACACAAAAAATGCCGAAGTAGCTTGAGTACGCCGACTTTTCCACTAGGTGAGGATGGTATCGATGCGCGCATAAATAGACGATGATTGAATCTTTTTGATATGCGTATGGGGCTTGGTGACTAGACATCCCACACCGATATACTCGTTAGGTTTACATCGAATCCTCATTGCAAGTATTTTTCGTATTACGATTTTTATATAGGATCAAACGCCCTTTTCCTAAACGTTTACGAACACTAACTCCTCTTACCACAACTGCCTAGTTTTTGACATTCACAAAAAAATCGGTCCACATAACCGAAGTTATGTGGACCGAGAAACTGTTGACTTATTCGAATACTATTCGTTTGTGAGTTCTTTTAAATCCTCTACAATTGGTGAAACATCGTCTGCTAACCCATCGTAAAAACGAATCACTTGATTGTTTGGGTCGACGATGAAGAAATACGTCGTATGCATAATATCGTCTTCAGCTGGTTGTACGACTGAATTAAATGTCTCGTTTGCAATTTGTTGGATGTCTTCTAATTCATATCCGGTCAAAAACTGCCAAACGTCAAAGTTCGCAGCATACGCTTCACCGTAATGTTCCAAACGTTCTGGACTGTCAAATTCAGGATCTACTGTAAAGGTATACAACGACGCATCAATGCCTTCTTCTTCAATACCGTCTTGGACCATGCCCATATTTGGGGTAAGCATTGTACATACCGAAGGACAACGAGTAAAGGCCATGTTCACAACGGAGTACTCACCTTCCATATCTGCCTCGGTTACTTCTTCTTCAAATTGGTTAACCGCTGTAAACTCAATCATCTCCAAGTCGAGGTCCGACGTATCCTGACCATTTTCTGAAGATGCCCCTCCAGTGTCATATAACCAACCACAACCGCTAAGTACAACAGCCAGTATGAATAGACTCGCTGTTTTTATGATCTGTTGTTTCAAAGTCCGATTCCTCCTAGCGCTCCCCGGTCTTAATGTGTGACGGAATATCACTAATCGTTAACTCGCCATCTTGATGGCTTTCTTTTTGCAGCCATTGTTTGAAGACAAAACCGATCGTTGTCCCATACACGAGCTCTTGTCCAACTTTCATAGCAACACCGCCAAGTTGCTGATCACTGTATGCGTCAAGTCCACCCAGAACCTGGACCACCAAACATCGATGCAGGAACAGCCGCCCCACCTGGAATACAGTACGCCATCACTTGTGCCCAAAAACTCATATCAGTATAGGTATCATAAAGTGCGGTACCAGAAAAAATAATTAGTGCACACGCAGGTGTAATGAGAATCCCGTTTCCAAAGATGTAAATAATTCTTCGAAAGTCGTGCAAGTATTGTTTACTCGGCAGAGGCGCAAGCATGTGCCACCACATCATAATTGCAGCAACGAACATGACCATCTCGTATACGCTGTGAACACCCGGGCGTAACATTAAAAAGTCAAACACTACCGGTATGTGATAGATCGAGAAAAGTGCATTAAAAAAGATGAGTCCAATAATTGGATGAAAAATTAACATACGCAAAGGTTGTACCTTCTTGTCCAACCAATTGTATACACCGGCTAGAAGCCATTTTGGAAGTGCAAGAATAAACAAAGGTACAGCTAAAAAGTACGCGAAAACCATTTGAATCATATGGATGGAAACCATCATGTGTCCTACACTGTAAAGCGGGCTACCCCAACCTAAGTACAAACAAACGAGTCCTGTCACAAACATTACATCTTGCTTAAAGGTTTGCTTGCCTGCACTCGTAAAACGAGCACGCCAACGTCTCGTAAGTAAAAAATATAATGCCCCTATAATAAGAAGCACTGCAATTAATTCAGGCGTCCATAAAGCTCTGAATGACAGTACTTCAAACACTTCACCCATCATACCCCTCCATTACCTTTGAGGTTTCTCTCACAATCTTATCACAAGTCATTCCTACTGTTTTGAACAAGATGTTACATTTTTGTGGGAAAACCAATTCGTTTCTAAATGATCATACCTATGCTATCATAATTGAAGTATTCCCTGCGAAAACAATTCAATGCAATGGGTATTTTGAGGAGGGGTGTCATGAACATTTATAAACTTGAAGAACATCATGATAACGAAACGATTCATCAAGCTGCCGATTTGTTAATGGGGCAAATGGAATCCATTGGTGGAGACGATGCTTACCAGAACATGTACGATATTTTACTACAGACACAGTCCCCTCACACGAACGCTGAACTCTTTATCGCTGAAGATGATGGAAAAATGATTGGCGCAGCCTACTTAAATACGCAATTCAGTTTGCGTAAAGGAGGCAAGTACATTTGGCTGAATGATTTATACGTACACGAAGGTCATCGTAATAAAGGTATTGCCAAAAAGCTGTTATTGGCCGTCATTCATTGGGCAGAGCAACATGGATTAAAGGGGATCGAATTAGAAACAGGTGTTAACAACATCGCAACCAAAAAATTGTACAACTCCCTCGGCTTCTATGATGTTGTTTCCAAGCGATACGGTTTCCAATTTTGACAAACAAAAAGCCAAGCGTATTTACGCTTGCGTGTAAATGTAACCGTTTGCTGTACCTTCTCTGAAACAGATGTCCCGTTCATTTTTTTTGCAGTCAAATTCACGACCCCTTGATAGGAATGTCCGTCCGTCAATAACCGGCTTGGAATTTTTTCTTCATATACAACCTCTTCGCCAGAAGCAACGTACACATCCTCCACAACTTGCATGTACATCCACTCCCGCTCAGACACATAAACCAACGCGTTGTCGTCCGCCGAATCATAAAGCCGAACGGACAATCGCTGACTCGTGGGAAAATAAAGGTGCAACGCGTCCTTCGTATCATTTAAGAGCGTTGCTCGAACAACACTACCGGCTTCTTCGTTCTCCACCACTACGCTAAAGTTCATACGCCCACCTCCTAGTCATCTTTACGGAATGAACCTAAGATTTCAGTTGTCGGAACAATATTCGTAAATGCTTCAGGGTCAGCTTCTTCTGTGATCTGTCTTAACGTATAGAGCTCATACCTTGTAATAACAATCATGAGAACTTCTTTTTCAGTAGCATCAAAGCCACCTTTTGCAGGCATTCTCGTAATCCCTCGCGTCAAATGCTCATGAATACGCTCACGTAAAATGTCCGCTTTTTTCGTAATAATTAACGCTGTACACTTTACATGTCTTGTGTGAACCATATCAATAATTCTAGACGATGCATATATCGAAACGAGCGTGAAGAGCGCTTGTTCCCAATCAAATGCAAACCCTGCAGATACAACAATCAATGCGTTCAAAATAAAGAAATATGCCCCAACTGGGCGATCACTCATTCTCGCCAATACGAGTGCAATAATATCCAACCCACCAGCAGAAGCACCGAACCGAAGTGGCAACGACGTACCGATAGCGACGATAATACCGCCAAACACAGCATTGAGCATAATATCTCCAGTCAGTCCTTGAACTGGGATGATCTCCAAAAAGAAAGACGTTAACGCAACATGCAAGAAACTATAAAACGTGAACAAACGGCCGACCTTTATCCAACCAAGGATCGCAACCGGGATATTCAACACGAGTAACAATACACCTGTAGATATCGGGATGAGCGCATTAACAAACTGTGCTACCCCTGTCAGGCCGCTAGCAAATACGTCTGCTGGAATCAAAAAGAAATTCAGGCCAAAAGCCGCAGTAGCTGCCCCGAAAATAATAATTCCAATTCGTTGCAATTCTGAAATTATCGTCGTTCGTCTTGTGATCACGTGCAGACACCTCAAGCTATTATGTAATCAAATGATGAGAAACATTACGTTGAAGTATACCTTATTGAACCTAAATTAAGCAAGGAAGGTAAATCCTTCCTTGCTTCTCATCCCTCTATTTAGTGAGGTTTAGGTTGGTCTTCGTGCTCTTTGTTGTAATAGTCAACCGAGTACGTCGACCCTTCTGCGACCATTTCATTGTCATTAATATCCATTGGGTCGGGATTCCCAATTCGTTGCTCTAGTGGAATGTCTGAACTTTTATTCGTTGCTGATCCGACCATCTTATTATATCCAGATTTCGCACGGTCCGCCCATTCTTTTCTTTTCTCAGGGTTACGTACCAAATATGTTGCACCAGCAGCCAAAGCAGCTACTGAAGATGTTAGAAAAATGCTCTTCTTACTCATCACTGCGCCCTCCTACAATTGTTGTTATCTTAGTACACATTTTTCCCTTATTAAAAAAGATTAAACTTCAAATTTTCATGAGTAAGGGCACTGAACTTCTTTCAAAAAGGGCAATCTGTTTCGAAGAGTAGCATGAATTTCTTCTCATCGTTAATAAGTAATCCGCATATCAACTTTTTCAATCATAATTCCCATAATAAAGGGTTACATATGGTGGCTGTAGTAATCATTCACTTCAGCCGATGCTTCTCATTTTTTTCTATTTGAATGACATTGCCATCTTGAACGGTAATGGTTACATATCCAAATTGAAGTCCAGTTAGCATTTCCTCTATTAATTCATTAATTTCATGGTATTGACCAATTTGATTACTTCCCATCTTTATCTCCTCCTACTGTTTAAGTGATTGATTTTATCTACTCATTACTTTTTCATAAACAATCTATTGTCAGTGTTATATACAGTAGTCCTCAGACTCAAAGGTCCTAAGTCGGTCGATACGAGCGTACATATGGTCCCCTACACGAATGGATAATTCATCAAATTTGCTTTTTGACAACTCAATTTCGACATTCTCTTTTTCACCATGTTTGCGTTTTGCTTCTATAAAAACTACCGGACCAACATGATGAATTGAAGAGATTGTAACCGCTAATTGATGTTCACTTGATTCAGTGTGTGAAATGGAGATTTCATGGGGGCGTATATAACCAACAATTTCTGCACCGATCGTGTGTGTCCATTCACTGACGAATGTCAAACCATCTATTGAGACTCCATCTTTGGTGACAACTCCATTTAATTCATTCGCGTTACCTAAAAAGCGATACATAAAAGGGCTGTTTGGCGACTCGTAAATGTTAATCGGTGTGCCTCTCTGAATTATTTCTCCATCCTTCAACACGACCACTTGATCAGCGACATCTAGCGCTTCCTCTTGATCATGAGTGACAAACAATGTCGTCACGCCTGTTTGTTTATGCAATGTTTTTAGCCATTTGCGCAACTCTTTCCTAACTTGAGCATCTAGTGCTCCAAATGGTTCGTCGAGAAGCAGAACCGATGGATTAATCGCCAACGCCCTTGCAAGCGCTACTCTTTGTTTTTGACCACCTGATAACTGGTTAGGATAATGATCACCAAACGCTTCAAGCTTCACGAGCCGGAGAAGCTCTTGTACTTTTTCTGTAATCTTTACATTAGGAAGTCGGCTTTTTCTTTTTCTCACCCGCAATCCATAGGCGATGTTGTCTTTTACTTTCATATGAGGGAATAAAGCATAATGTTGAAATACAAAACCGACACTTCGGTCTTGTGCACCTTCATGGGTCACATTTTTATCTTCAAAATAAATGTCCCCTTTTGTTACATGTTCAAGTCCAGCAATGATTCGAAGTAGCGTAGTCTTTCCAGAACCAGAAGGTCCTAGGAGTGCCAGTAGTTCCCCTTGTCTAACATTAAGATGAATATCCTTAAGGACTGGTGTTTTGCCAAACACTTTGTTGATATCTTTTATCGTAATAGACAACTTAATCACCTCAAATGTTGTTTTCGTTCCACTATCTGTTTAATTATTATCGTGAATATTGCGAATAAACTCATCAATAACGCGATGGAAAATGCGGAAGCAAATTGATATTCATTGTATAAAATTTCGACGTGTAAAGGCATTGTGTTTGTCGCGCCTCGAATTCTTCCAGATACTACGGAAACAGCTCCAAACTCTCCAATTGCTCGGGCACTACATAGAATCACACCATAAAGTAAGCCCCACTTAATTGCTGGAAATGTTACGTGATAGAACGTACGGAACCCTCCAGCACCAAGCGTGATTGAAGCTTCTTCTGCATCCGTCCCTTGTGCTTCCATCAATGGAATTAACTCTCTGGCAATAAACGGTAACGTAACAAACATCGTGGCAAGAATAATACCAGGTAGTGCAAAAATAACTTGCAAGTCATTATCTATTAACCATTCACCAAAAAAACCATTTACTCCATAGAGAATAATGAATATAAGCCCTGCAATAACAGGAGATATAGCAAAA
Source organism: Geomicrobium sp. JCM 19039 (assembly GCF_000698145.1). GTDB lineage: Bacteria > Bacillota > Bacilli > Bacillales > Marinococcaceae > Geomicrobium_A. The sequence goes on along the minus strand of NZ_BAXB01000005.1, from coordinate 79,982 downwards.
GGAATTTCAATTAACGTAATGATAAATTGACGACCTCGAAACCGGAACTTTGTTAGAGCCCAAGCAGCAGTTAAACCAAACAATGTGTGCAATGGGACCGTAATGATTAAAACGATTATCGTGAGAAATATTGCATGCCTAGCCGCAGGTTCTGTAATCGAGTACCAAAATACATAGAACCCTTGACTAAAAGCGCCAATGAAAATAATAAGCAAGGGAAGAACTAGAAATAACGTTAAAAAAAGAAAGGCAGCAACAATGAGAATTGGCTTATAAACCTTAGATTCGGTCATGAAGAATGCGCCACCTTTTGCCCAATTTTCCTGGATAACCACCACTGAAGAATGTTAGCAGCGAATAAAAGAATGAAAGACAACAAGAGCATAACAGTCGCTATAGCCGTTGCACCCGCGTAATCAAACTGTTCCAACTTGTTCATAATTAGTAGAGGTACGATCTCCGTTTGCATCGGTATATTCCCAGCAATAAAAACAACGGAACCGTATTCTCCTAATGCACGAGCAAACGCTAGCGTCATGCCAGCTAAAATTGCTGGCAATAACAAGGGGAACATCACCGTCCGGAAGATCGTGAAAGGCCTTGCCCCAAGTAGGCCAGCGGCCTCTTCCGTTTCACGATCTAAGGAGCGAAGCACCGGCTCAACCATCCGGACTACAAAAGGTAACCCAATAAATGTTAATGCTATCGTTACACCGACCGGAGTAAACGCGACTTCAATGCCTAGAGGGGCTAACAAAGAACCGATCCATCCATTTTCAGCATACAAGCTCGTTAGTGCAATTCCTGCAACAGCTGTAGGTAAAGCAAAAGGAAGGTCAATAAGTCCATCCATTAATCTTTTACCAAAAAAATCATAACGAACTAACACCCAAGCAATCAGCAATCCAAATGCTCCATTTACAATTGCTGCGATAAAGGATGCCGTAAAACTAAGTCGAAGAGCCGAAAATAAGCGAGGATCGATAATGGCGTTCCAAAAACCCTCCCAACCAATTCCCATCGTATACCAAACCAATGCAATCAGTGGAATAAACACAATAAAACTCATGTAGAACATCATAAATCCAAATGTAAACGGAAATCCTGGTAAAGTGCGACTCAAAAAGGTTCCTCCTGACTATGGTGAATAAATTTGATCAAAAATCCCCCATCAGAAAAGTGCTTTTCTTGCGCTTCTGCCCAACTCCCGAATTTCTCCTCGATTGTAAATAAATTAACTTCAGGGAAATACTCTTCAAACTCACTTAAGATGGTTTCATCTCTTGGTCGATAAAAATGTTCTGCAGCAATTGTTTGCCCTTCTTCAGAATACAAATATTCTAAATACGCATTTGAAACTTCCCCCGTTCCCTTTTGTTCAACGGTCTTATTTACGACTGCAACTGGCGGCTCCGTCAAAATAGATACAGAAGGAGTGACAATATCAAAGTCATCGGCGTTTAGTTCATGGATCGTTAGCAATGCTTCATTCTCCCAAGCAAGTAATACATCACCAATGTCTCGCTCAATAAAGGACGTTGTAGATCCCCTGGCACCTGAATCAAGTACAGATACATTTTCATATATATCCGTAACGAACCCCTCAGCCTCCTCTTCTCCATAAGCCTCTTCTGCATATCCCCATGCGGCTAAGTAATTCCATCTTGCCCCTCCTGAAGTCTTGGGATTTGGCGTTACAACTTCAACATCGTCACGGATCAAATCATCCCAATCTTCAATACCTTTCGGGTTTCCTTCACGAACGAGAAAATTAATCGTTGACGTATAAGGAGATGAATTCTGATCAAAATCATCTTGCCAATCCGCATTTAACAGTTCTTGGTCTTGTAATACATCAATATCATAAGCGAGAGCAAGCGTAACTACGTCGGCCTGTAAACCATCCAGCACAGAACGCGCTTGGCTACCTGACCCTCCATGGGATTGATTAATAGATACCGTGTCGCCCGTTTCCTCATACCAATAGTCTGCGAACGCTTGATTATAATCATCATAAAATTCCCGTGTTGGATCGTAGGAAACATTTAAGAGTTCAATAGAATCTCCGTTTTCAGAGACGTCCCCTTGAACGGCTTCCTCACTCCGGTCTCCCTCAACTCCGCCCACATCACACGCTGCAAGAACAAATAAAACTACAAAACCAGAAATGTAAAAACCCCGATTCATAAAACATCCTCTCCTCACATAACTGATAATTCAAATGAAAATAGTATGATTTAAGAAAAAAAGACCAGACGTATAGAGTGTCAACCCATTCTATACGTCGGCCTTCGGTTGTCCGGTCAGCGCGTCTGATTTTCTTTTTTATCATACTATTCCTATTAGTTAACTATGTCAATGGTTCACCTTTTATTTTTTATTATTTTTAAAAATAAAACAAAAAGACCTATGTCTCAAGATCGAAAGCATTTTGAGTTGCTCAATGAGCAAACAGCGTTTCCAGCTCATTCCAATCCACGCACTCACACGGAGTGCGACAAGAATACGAAGTCTGTTGCGCAAAGTATCGTAATTTCAATCCACGCACTCACACGGAGTGCGACCTTTGGAACTAACCCACATCAAGCTGGGACTCGGAATTTCAATCCACGCACTCACACGGAGTGCGATGGCGGAATTTTCCGTAAAAAAGTCAAATTCCTCCTAAACCTAAAGTTTTTGCTTATGAAAATTAGCAAAATCCCCGTATTAGACCAAATCTAATCACACACTTTCACACAATTGACCGAAATACTGGTGCGGGTCACCTAGGGATTTTATGTTCGCTTAGGGTTCGCACCAGTTAAAAGATGAGCGGTTCTTCAATATTAATTGATGGTTTTGCTCCGATGTGTTCTACTTTTGATTTATAGTTTTTACCTAAGCGATAGATTCGCAAGCTATCCTCATCTACATTTGTTGTTCAATCTGAATGAGCACCCATTGCCGCTTGCAAAACTGAAAATGTTGCAAGCCGGATAGCATTAAATACTCTTCAATATTATTGTCCATGTAACACTTCTGGAGTGAGCCCTTCCAATTCATGTAACTCAACAGCATAATTGTCTTCATCGAAAGCCGTTGGTGTGTCGGTCTTCGCTTTGATTTGTAGAGAACGGTGCACTTTCGCAGAAGAATATTGTCCGAGCGCTGATGAATGTTCCCACCAGTAGACATTATGAACTTCCATGCTACCATCAGGACGAGCTGAAGACGTATCGTTTTCAAACAAGGTGACGAGCGCTTGTTTTATTTTCTCAGCGTCTTCATACGTAAACCCTGTTTTCTCTGAAAGTTGCGTGTTAATACTACCTTTGAACAGATAGACCCCAAAATCAACACGATGTTTCATACCCATTGTGTCTTCACCTTTTTTATCACCAGTGACAGAGTTCACACTTTTCGTAATTTGTGTACTAACAATATTGACTGGATCAATGCTCATAGCAGTATGTACTGAAACCGGTCCGCGAACACCTACTGATATTTTAGAATTTTTAAACGCAAACACTTGACCAAAGCTTCTAACGTCGATCCAATTTTCACATGCGATTATTGAGAATTCATCAACTGAGGCCTTATTATCTTTTAGCATTCCAGCTAATTTTTCATCAGATTCAGCTCTATCCTTTAAACTTCTAAATCCGTCATCTTTACGGTCTTCTGATTGAACAAATACTGATTGACCCATGTCTTGCAAACGATTTCTTATTTTTCTTTTTATAGCCACATCAGAAATTTCACCATAACCTTCATAATTTTGACGAGGTCGATTGCCATTTAAAGGATCTCCATTAGGGTTTGCTTTTGTGACTGAAATAACTACTGCAAAGTCAATCTTCTTATCTAATGTCTTCATTTTGTTGTCCCCTTCTTAATTTGGTTATAAAGTTCAAGGCGTTGACTGTAAAAACCAAGTGTAAATAGATCAGATAAAGGATCATTATTAAAATCTTCAAATTCAAATTTCTCCATCACTTGCTGCACTCTTTCTAGATGAAAACGAATCGTTGCACCTTTTCTGACGTAGTAAGGTTGTAATGATTGTTCAATTGTTGACCAAGTCCGAGTCGGATTGTTTACATAAGAATTCATGTACCTCATGGCGTTTGTTGCACGATTTGCTTCTAGCTCACCTCGTTCAAAAAAATCCGCCATTGCTAATAAGCGACCAAATAAATAACTTCGGTCTGTTGTTTCTGTGTTTAATGCCACATCCCAAAACTCCTCTCTATCCGAGTACCTTTTTCGTATTAATGCACAACTAATACTAAACAACTTTTCCCATTCATAAGATTTGTTAGCTTTATAATTAAGCCCAATCGGATTTATTGCTCGGTTATACGTACTTCTAACGATGTCTATAGGAATTGGTTTTTTATCAATAATGCAAGGTAGTATTCTTTCTATAAAACCTTTAACTATCTTGTCATTTACCCTCTGTCCGTAAGCTGCATAAGCAATATCCTCAGTAGTCGGAGCACCAACAAATGATTGCTCTTTATTACTTTCGTCTAAATATAAGTGTCTCCATGCACATGTTTGATGCCAGTATACTAAATTATCTAAGTAATGCTTCTTGTTCATATTTCGATAGTATACAATTGCCATTCTCCCTTCAGTAGCAGAATCCAAAATTAGAATGCTAACTTCACTTCTAGTATTAAGGTTATTGCTATATCCAGCAAAAGATTTGTATACTTTATTGGCAATATAACCCTTAATATCTGCTTTAGTTTCTTTCACCTCTTGTTTACTAGCTTCGTTATTAACATCTGTTCCATCATTAGGTACAGGCAATGGTTCGTCTTTACTTCCCCACACTGTGAGTACTCGTCCTTTGAAGTTCCTACTTTGTTTTTGAATGAGCCACTTTAACGCATTATGTGCTTTCTGAGAAACATCATAACCGACACCTACAGCTTCATTTTCTTTTTTAAACCTCCCTCTAAAACCGATCGTTTCGTTACCTGAGATTAATTTGGCTTTATCTCCAGGGTATCGAACTCCAGCGGGATGTTTGTCAATTAGAGGAGTCTCATTGCCTTTAACATAGCAAATACCCTTTTCTCCTAACTGATCATTGTAAAATGTTATAAATGACTCATACATCTTAGTATCTTTCCATACAGGGGTATTTAAGCTAGGAGATACTACATTGATTCTTATAAACGCACCAAATTGGTTATCAATGAATGTGAATATTTTAGGTTTTGTGTCAATTAAATCTCCATAATCACTTTTCCATTTTTCAATCAACTTGTTGTTCTCATCCACAAACAGCACGTTTTCGTCAATTAAATCCTCGATAAGGCTACCCTTTTTAAGATATTCATATATGCTCCTCACTTGTATCGTCGTGTTTTCTGACATAGCCCATTTTCTAAGATTATCCAGATATTTCTCGTGCGGTGTTTGATCTTTACCTCTATTCTTACCACCATATTTCTGAAAATCACCGGCTACGTACATAAGCTTGTCATGTAAAGGATGTGGCTCTACATTACTAGTACGTATTAACGACTTCTCAGTACAAGGAAGAACTGTGCTAACTTTTCCAATCACACTTGCTTCTAAAAAATCCCCTTCATGATCAATTGTTACTTCAATATGTGCTTGTTGTGTTGTATGCGCAATCGGTAATAAAGTATATTCACTTCCATCTTTCTTTTCTTCCCATACCCCAACCTGTTGTATATTCCGGTTGTATGTATTGTACAAATCATTTAACCAATTCATCGTTGATTATTCACCTCCAATTTGTTTTGTCAACTCCTCCACCGATGTCAAATTCTCATTACCAAATTTCTTTGCTTCCATTTTTTTTATAGACCGTACCAGATTACAATCTTCAGGATTATCGAATTTAATGCGGCCATTTATCATATCTACTTGCCATAGCCTGACTTCTAATTGATCCCTGCCTGTTTCATCAGGGTAATTAAATCCATGTACCATAGTCCCTAATTTGTGAGTTCCACTTTTATCATAACAACCTGTTCCACTTCCAAACTTGCATGGTTCAACATAGCCTTGACATTCGCGAGTACCTAGAAAAACATCTCTTCTTCCCCCAGCTTTTAATGAACGTTGTAATATATTAAAATGTTTTCCCTCATTGCGATCATATTCTAACTCAGGTCGATTGTAGTTAAATTTAAAATGTGCTTTCACTTGATATCGAACCCCTTTTAGATACGTATAATTAGCCAAGTCATTCTTACCTGTATAATCAACAGGCCTTATCCCTTTTGACTCCATTTCAATTGGATTCATAACACGAACTTCATCAATGTAGTAAATAATTGTTGGCTTCCAATAAATAGACATACAAATCCCCTTTAATGCTTCATATGTGGGCACGCTATAGGACAATTTTTCACCCCCGATTTTTGTAAGTGGGTCGGTAAAAAGTGCATAATCACCATAAACTTCAAATTCAATTTGATTTTTCATATCTCACCTCGTGTACCAACGCCTCTTCTACACTGAAAAGGCGTTGGTTTGCTTAGACCCTAATAAAACGCCATATCATCTCACCAACTACTTTAATAATAATCCCTAAAGTTATTTTCCCTAAAATATGTTTAATCCTTTGATTCACACGCTCCTCCTCCATGAGTAATCACAACATAATATGTTGATATGGAATATTTGTGTCGATTCCTTTCATTTATATTTAGTTATTTTATTTCTTGAATTCTTACTACATTCAGTTCTTATTTCAAAGTTTAATCATAATAATTACATATAATTTATTCGCACCTTGTGGTGCGTGGATTGAAATAAGAATTAAAATGACTAGCTCTAAAACCTTGAATGATGGGGAAGTTGAAAATAGTACATTAGATTCCTCAACTCCCCATTACCTTATAATTCAACACCATATTCTTCACTGTACCAATTCTCACGTAATTCCAAGACAGCATCGTCAAGATGAGATATAATCGCATTCTTATTTTTCAGATCATTTAATTCATGTTCAAATACATTGATCGTGTATTGTTGAGCTCGTTTTAAAGTATATGACAAGTCATCTATTATATTATTGCTTCCTAAATCAGCAATAATACTTTTACCTCCATTACTTTCATTGCCATAAGGAACAATAATTGAAGTGGTTTTTTGATCAATTGCAGTAAAATGCTTAGCAGCTGTCGTCATGCTACTTTTCTGTACTAGCGGGAAGCTATCTTTGTTATTTTCATTGTATTCCTCAATGAAATCACTTAAATCTGTATTAATTGTGATGCTCGTCATTGTTGATTCATACTTTTTTATAGTGTAGTTAAAAACCCCTTTTCTTTCTTCATAAAATTTCTCAAAAAAATTCTCTCATTGCTATTTCCCCAAACAAATTATGCTGATAACATGATGGTCGCTTCATATAGTACCTTATCATTCGTTTAGAAATCGCCTTACCAGCTTTTACATCGATTAACTTGTCTAAATCTTCTTCAGCATGGTCAATAACAAAAACATCTCTACTATCATCATCTCCATTTCTATTACAACGACCTGCTGCTTGAGCAATAGAGTCTAAGCCCGTAAGAGACCGAACAACACACTTGAAATCTACATCCACGCCCGCTTCTATCAGAGCAGTCGTAACACAAACAAACGGAATATTAAATTCTAGCTTTTTCTTTATTTGTTCTAACTGATCATTACGATGTGCTGGACACATTGATGTACTTAGGTGAAAGACTTGAATGTTTTCACTTTGTAACTTTTCATATAATTCCTTAACTACGCGCTTAGTATTAAGAATAATTAATGTGCTACCCCAATCTTTAATGCTTTCCATCGTCCACTCTACGAGTGAATCATTATTTATCTGCTTTTTAGTCTTATCCACTACATTAACGCGTTTAAATGACTCTCCAATTGCTGGTAAATTAGTTATGATTTCATCATTTTCATTTTTCACCAGTTTATATGCGATGTCCCCCAACGTTGTTGAGTCGCTGTACAAAGTAGTATTGATGATTGTGCGCGTTGATGCAGAAAATTAACTGCTTCATTAAATAATGACAAGCAATGTAAAGGAACCTTTTGAACTTCATCAAAAATAATAATTGAGTTGCTAAAATTGTGTAAACGCCTCGTATTCCGGTTCCCTTTCGCATAAAACACATTTAAAAACTGAACCATCGTCGTAAAAATGATCGGTGCTGAGAAATCTTCGGCAGAGAGTTTAAGCTTCTGTTTTTTTGTTACGTGTCCGTCTTCAAATTCATCGCCCTTATCACCGAGATCCCAAACGGTTTCATCAACGAGGTTTGAGTGATATTCTAAAACATCGTCGGCGGCATCGAGTCGACATCGAACTTCCTGAGCATTTTGTTCAATGATGGTTGTATAAGGTACGATGTAGATGATTCGATCTTTGCCATATTTCTCAGCATGTTTCAAGGCATAACGAAGACTTGCGAGCGTTTTGCCGCCACCGGTAGGAATGGATAGTGTGTAAATGCCAGAAGGCTTGTTCGCATACTTTTCACATTTCTCGGACATCTCTCTTCTAAGTACATTAATGGGCTCGTCCGCATTTTCTTTTTGTTTAAGAGACTTAAGATATTTCATCAACGTATGATAATAGCGTTTAAACTCTGGTTTTTCATGTGTGGTTATTGTTGAAGAAACGCCTAGTTCAAATTCCCTTGTATTCGTACGGTCTGCATCGACCAAGCAACTAAAAACGAACTTCGTAAGAAAAAAGCTTCCATCAATCGCATATGATCCAAATTGCTCGAGTTCTTCTACAGCTTTTACCACATACGCCTCAAACTCAATCTCAGAAATCACTTCTTCATAGAACCGCAGTTTGACTTCTTCGAATTGGTGTAACTTCTCTTTCGTGATCCGATTTAAAAATTGGGATTCATTATCAGGAGTAATGTAATCATGAAGATTACCGTGATGAGAAATAATGGCGTTCCCAACAACCTCTACAAGTAATTTTTCGTGGGGCGAGCTGTCTTTCGTATAATATTTCTCATAAAGGAGTTTTCCACCCGCGGTGGCATGGTCGACATCCCCTCTTTGAAAAATTGATTTCTCAGGTTCAAAAACCGCTTGATACAAATAAAGTTGAAAATCATCACTATACTTTCCTAAATCATGCAACAGTCCAGCTAAACCGGCGATATGCTTTACATTTAACTTTGAACCATACCCTTCAGATAAACACATCGTTTCCAATAAATGGTCTCGCACGAGTTGATCTTTTTCATCTCTTTCTCGATAATGAGCAACGAACATCGTACCCTCCGTTAATTCTTTTGACCTATTATTATGGTTCTGTTTTTTTGACATAATACCTCCTTAATTCTACAATTAATTTTAATTTTCGATAAATTAAGGTGAAATTTCACGTAACCAACGTCGCGAAAGTTGGTTACGTGATTTCCACTTGACTGAACTACACGCCCCCGCTCTCCCCTTTTAAATACCCTTTCCAACGGTGAAGTGTCGTTTCAAATTCATCGCTTTGCTGTATAGAGTTGAGTGCTTCTAGTAGATGAATGTGGGTAATGTGATACCCCCACTTTGCAATGTTTGGTGCTCCTGATGCGCCGGTATAGTGGGTCAAATCGTAAGCGGTACGGTTTCCTAGATCATAAAGTGATAGCATACGTTTGAGTGTACGCATTCCCGACTGGAACAGGTGATGAGCGTCTTCTTGATTAGAAGCGGTGTGCAAATCATAAAGCCCAATTAAAGAGAACATGAACCCATTTAAAATAAAACTTGATGGCGTTGTGGGGCACTCTTCATAAAAGTCATACGTTTCCTCAAACTGAGATCGCACACCGCCTTCAGCAACGTTTTTTTGAAAGAGTGGAACGACACGCACGGCTGCGTCTAAAAACCGTTTATCATCCGTCAAAAGTGTTGCTCGGCTTAACACGGACAATGCCATCCCTAAACCAATTGCAGAGTACCACGGGGCACGAAGTGTAGAGACGCGATGAGGAAGAAAAGGATGGTCAAATGTATACGCCCACCCTCCAAGCTCATCTTGGTGATCGACGAGCCAGTTGGCAACGAGTAAGAATCTTTCGCGGTATTCTTTGGCGTTGTTTAGTAAATACAAACTGTAATTTTGGAGTCCGTACAATGAGATTGTTGAAGGATTGTACACTGGATTACTACCGTGACTCGTTGTCGGTATACCCGCTGCATCAAAGGTTACTGCCCAATTTTCTACCCGGCTTAAGTCGTATCGAAAGTAGTTCCCTCTCGTTACATAAGGGGCAATCGTTCGTATTTTTCCATTCGTTAGACGGATGTCAAGCAGTCGTTCTCGACTCCAAAATGTTTTTTCTGTACCAAATGCTTGTTCGATCATTTGATAAGGCACATAGTATTCCCCATCAATTAACAATCCATCTGCTTCCCACTGCTCGTGTATGGAAACGCGAATGTTCGCTTTATCGGCCATAACAAAAACCCCTTTCTAAATAGCATACGCAAACAAAGGGGTTGTGGACGTGCATTCGTCAGGGGAGATGAACATATTTCTTGAAAAATGGGTAAATTACGTGTGCTTCTTCACCCAGTCAGCGCACGCCTTGATGCCATCTTGGAAGGTGGTCTTTTCATAATCCCCAATCATCGCTTTAAGCTTCGCTCTCGAGCCACGGTGGTCCCTCACGTCTGCTTTTCGATCAGGCTTTGTTTCAATCTGACCTGTGTAATTCATGACTTTCGCTATTGATTGTATGACTTCTTCAATCGATAATTGTTGGTCAGTAGTAATATTCACCGTTTCTCCTGCATCAATTTTTTCGTATACGTTTAGGACGAGTTGAACTGTATCTTTCACGTACACAAAGTCTCGCGTTTGTTTACCTGAACCGTGAATTTCCGGCGCTTCGTTCAGCAATATTTTTCGGATGGTTAACGGGATGACACCAGCGAGAGGACCGTCAGCATTTTGTCTCGGGCCGTAATTGTTAAACGGGCGGACGATAAACGCATCCAAGTCAAACATCTGTACATACGATTGAATCATAAGATCTGCAGCTGCTTTTCCAGCAGCATAGGTGGTCGTTGGAAGAAGCGGATGTTGTTCATCCATCGGTTCATATTGCGCAGTTCCATAGGCTTCAGAGGACGAGAAATGACAAAGGGTCTCAAAAGCCTGTTTTCGTTGAAGTTCTAGTAGACTTTTAATGACAAAAACATTCGTTAAATACGCATTGGCAGGATTCATAAATGAATAGTTTAATGCTTTTGTTGCACAATTGAATACGATGTTGGTTTCGTATTTTTCAATCAAGTACTCCAACGCTTCTTGGTTTTCTGCGTCATCGATGACAAACGTTGCGCCTCGTTTGATCGCCTGTTGGATGTTTGCTCGTTGTCCAATAAAAAGATTATCCATAATAACGACGTGTGCCGCGTCGTCTAGTAGACGATCAACAAGGTGACTGCCGATAAATCCAGCTCCCCCGACAATGAGAATATTTTTTCCTTTAATTGGTGCTCTTTTCATACGTTCACTTCCTTTCAAATATTTGAACGAGATTGGCCCCCGTCAACAGGGATCGTATTCCCGACAATCCAAGTGGCTTGTTCAGATGCAGCAAATAGTACGACACTCGCAATGTCAGGGGGTGTACCGATTCTCCCTGCCGGGATTTTCGCTTTCGCATAACTTTTAAGGAAATCTGGATCGTTCGTGACCCGTTTTGTCCATTCCTCATTTGGGTGATAAACTGCGCCTGGGGCGACGCCACAAACCCGTATGTTTTTTGCGATTGCTTCGGTACTAAACGCTTTTGTAAAACTAATCAGTGCTGATTTGGCTGCATTATATGACGGGTTTCCTCCTGATTCTCTACCGTAAATTGAGGCCACATTCACAATCACTCCACCCCCGTTCGTTTCCATCTCGCTCGCTGCGAGCTTTGCCAGATGAAGGGGCGCGATATAGTTGATTTGCATCGCTTGTTCAAAAGATTGAACAGGCGTATTCATGACCGTACTACCGATGCTCGCCCCAGCATTATTTATGAGAATATCAATGGTCCCTTGCTCACGAATAAATGTTTCCATTAAACGTTCACGATCGTCATACGACGAAAGGTCGCACACATAATAAGATCCACCGATATCCTTCGCAGCCGTTACTAAGTCGCGCTCGTTTCTTGCCGACACCCCGACGGTTGCCCCTTCGTGTATAAATGCTTCGGCAATCGCTTTACCAATTCCGCGAGAGCCTCCGGTTACGAGTACTTTTTTTGCTTTTACATTGAGTTCCATATACACCTCTCCAAAAACGTAGTCTCATGACTATATGATGTGCAGGCTTATTCCATACAACGGACGAAAAAACTAAAGGGAATGCTTCATTAAAATAGACATATATTTTCTACAGAGAATCGAGGTACGGAATGAAATTGGAGGGCGATTGTAGTGAAAATGATGACGGTCGTTGGGGCAAGACCTCAATTTATTAAGTCCGGTGTGTTATCGCGCTTACTGGAACAAGATGAAGACTTTCAAGAAATTGTTGTTCACACTGGCCAACATTATGATCCGCTAATGTCGGACGTATTTTTTAAACAGCTCGCTTTAAAAACCGACGTACCAGCTTGCGATTGGTTCAGGGATGCACGGTGCGCAAACAGCAAGAATGATGATTGAAATTGAAAAACTCATGTACCGAGAGAAACCTGACATGATGCTCGTCTATGGAGATACGAATTCTACGCTGGCAGGTGCGGTGACCGCCGCGAAACATCACGTGCCAATTGTCCACGTCGAAGCCGGACTTCGCAGTTTTAATCGGCAGATGCCAGAAGAAATCAATCGTGTCATTACCGACCATCTATCCACGCTGTTGTTTTGTCCGACAGATGAAGCGGTGAGGTTGTTGAAAAAAGAAGGCATTACAAATGGGGTTTATCAGACGGGTGATATCATGTACGACGCCGTGCTTTATTACAAGGACGATGCGGCAAAGTCCGACGTGCTCGCTCTCCAAAAGCTAAACGCAGGCAAGTATTATTTAGCAACCGTACATCGTGCAGAAAATACCGATGACCCTAAACGGTTAGCGGCGATTTTGGATGCGTTTGAAACCCTTGACGAACCTGTACTCTTTCCGCTGCATCCACGAACGAGAAAGAAAATTGACAGCACCGGTCTGCGCGCTTGTGAGCAACGAAAAAACATGATTGCCATTCACCCTCTCAGCTATTTCGATCTCCTACAAGCGGCTGCTTCAGCTAAAGGAATATTAACGGATTCAGGTGGTCTTCAAAAAGAAGCCTTTATGCTAAAAGTACCATGTGTGACGTTACGAGAAGAAACCGAATGGAAAGAGACGGTGAAAGCAAAGTGGAACACACTCGTCACCCCTGACTCACAAACGAAAATATCCGAGGCGGTCTCCCGTTTGCAAAAGCCTGCGAAACATCCGAGTCTCTATGGAGACGGAAATGCCGCCGAGCAGATGATGAAACATATAAAGTCATGGGCAAAACACGGGTAGAGCATAAAGGACAAACCGCTTCTCATATACATGAAAAAGGATTGAAGCCAGTAGAAACAGGGAGGAATTTGCGATGTTATGGACACTCGTCGGCATCATTATCATCTTGTGGCTTCTTGGGTTTGGATTTGAGGTTGGTGGGAATCTTATCCACATACTTCTCGTTGTTGCCCTCGTCGTCGCTTTGTTTAACCTCATTGGTGGACGAAGAGTTTAACCGCTTGAAGTTGAGAGACTTGCCGGCATCGGCAAGTCTTCCTTTTTTGTTACAGTGATTCGTACACTTGGATGTAACGATTTGCCACAACGTCTGGATGGTGATGACGTATCGCATAGTCACGTCCCGCGATTCCTAATTCTTTCCAACTATCCGGAGCCAATAGTAGCATCTCTAGCTCTTTAGCCAACGTGTCAGGATTGGCATTCACAATTGGAAAATCATCGGGGTAATGGTCTCTTACATCCGATCGAATGAAACAAATGACCGGTTTGCCAAGGGCCATCGCTTCTGTCGACAAATAACCAGGTGCACCAATAAGCAATTGATCAATGACAATGTCTGCTTGAGCAAGACGTTTTTTTGTGTCAGCATGAGTGGATCCTTCTAACAGTTGAAAATCGAAATCAAAGCCTGATTGCTTGAGCTTCTCCATTGTCTCCATCACAACCGCTGTACCTTTCAACACACGACTCGTCGGAGCATGCACAATGAGCGGACGTTCTTTGGCTGTAGGATAGCTCGGTGTTAACAAATCCGTATCCAATGTATGAGGGACGACATGTACATGTTGATACGTATTTTGAATATAGCCTTTTAACTCGTAATCTTGTACGAAAGCATGGTCGATATATTCAGCTAATTTCTTCGTGTTGTTCTCAATTTTTTCTTCTGTCCATTCAGGCTTTATTTTCACATAAGGGTTATTTCTTTGAGCTAAGGAAGCTTTGCGAACATCCGATCCATGATGATGAACGACCATCTTCTTTCCAGCTGCTTGAATCATATCCAAATCACTTCGGTCTGGAAAAAACGACTCTCCAAAGTGGAAATGGAACACATCAAACTGTTGTATGGCCTCACGTAAATAGTCCGCAATACGTGAGCGGTGTGTGTCGCGGTGTGTGTTTTGCAACTGCAAACATACATCCGGCTCAAAATGAAATGGGTGATCTTGGAAATGGCAAGATACCGCTTCGACACCTTTTCGTTTCAGCGCATCACAAAGAGCAATCATCGGATATCCATATGGAATGTGTAGCACACGCATACTACCTAACCTCCTCGTTTAAAAGTGACGTATAAACCGCCAATAAACGGTCTTCCATTCTTCCCCAACAAAAAGACACTTCCATGATGCGTCTCGCATTTTCACTCAATTGCTTAAGCACCTGTGAATTATTGTACAGCTGAAGGAAAGCATTGCGGTAATCTTCTGCAGATGCTTGTTTTTTGTGAATAACGTACCCGCATCTGTACTTTTCAAGAAAAGCCGCAAGATCATCACTTTCATTCACAACGACAGGCACCCCGTTCGTTAAATAGCTAAAGAATTTATTCGGCATGGCATATCGCTCATTCAGTGACGCATCGAGTCCATCTGAGTCAATCCAACCGATGTGAACATCTTTCATGTGCTCATGAATGTGAGCATAATCAACCCAACCTGTGAAGGAAATCACATCTACAAGGTGACTAGGAATTTCAAGATGCTCATTAAATCGCGTGCCTCCTAATATTTTAAATTGAAAGGGCATCTCTTTTGCACAAAGTTCAGAAATGGCCTTTATTTTTTCCCAATTGCCTTTTCGGTTACTTAAGTTGCCTTCAAAGCAGACCGTTAAACGGTCGGACAACTTTTTATTGGCAGGAGTGTACTCGGTAAGGGGGGAGAATTATAGATCACTTCTACAGGCACAGCCGGCTTCTCTGATTGATACCACTGCTTAATGGAATCCGATACGGTAATGATGTGGTCGACCTCATCCAACATCAACAGTAGCTTTTCATAGAGGTTCTTCTTTGTCGCTTCAGGATAGCGTTCACTTAACGGGTCCGGTGTGAGCTCATGGCTATCGTAAATGAGCTTAACCTTTTTTCCTTTATGTTCAAGCATTTTTCGTTTAATCCCTACCCCTGCAAACAGTGACAAATATTCATGAACATGATAGACATCTGCATTCTCTTTGAGTGCGAGTTGGATTAAGGGGTTTTGGAACGCTTGGTTCCAAACACTCGGGTCCTTTAATACTTTGCTTAACTGATGTTTGCAACTTTCTGCATGATAAGTGACGACTTTGATTCCTTCATACGTAAACACTTTGTTTAAGTAATGCTTTTTATAAGGCGTTCCATCCACCGCAAACAAATACCCTTGTTTACGCGGGACGATCATCGTTACTTGATAGCCTCTCTTTTGCAAACTCTTTGCTTCTTTACGAAAAACTCGGGCATCTTGAAATGGATGTTCAACGACGACCATGCACACTTTTTTCATACCATTCTCCTTCTCTCTATCAATCAATATCTTCGTTCTCCTTATCCTATGGACTTGTTCTGCTTTTGCATCCTCATTGCTCCTATGTCTTTTAACTATTTTTTTGCAGGAACAAACAGCTTGGTTCAATCGTTTCATGGGCCCCTTCACCGACTCATTAAAAAAACGAGCGCGTCGTAAGACGGCTCGTTCCCTTTATTTTGTATTACTAAGTGATTCGACGAACTGTTGAAGTTCCTCTACTTCTACTGCAGGATCTTCTGGATACAAACTGTAATATAGCCCTTCTTCCTCCCAAGATAGTGCATACCCTCCAGGAATTTCCCAAACAGAAATTGGAACAAACGATTCAAATGAATCAACTTGGTCATTTTCGTGAAGGTACTCATTCTTTTCTTCTGCAATCGTTAAAATCATATAGGGTGATAAATCAAGGAAATATTCTAGTGTCACTTCAGTAGAATATTGATACATCTCTCGTAAATCAATATCTTCATTATCGGAATGAATGCGCACAGATGGCTCAAACATCGCTTCTACTTCATCCTTTGATATCGTCTGGTCTGTCACATCGGTATAGATGACCTCAGCCGTATCTGGATACTGCAGGTCAAACGGATCTTCATTCCAATCTGGATTTTCTTCATAGACGAGCGCTTCTGTTTGCAAGCCACCACGTTCCCAACGTAGAATTACCCACGTCGACTGATCCACCCATAATTTAAACGATTCTTCTCCTTCCATTTGCAATTCGTATGTATCCCGACCGAGAATCGTTTCTTCTCCTGCGACACGAAAATCGAGCTGTTCAATGTCCTCTAAATCGTAAACATCATTCAAGTAATTGACCTCTGCCGGAGGAGATCCTTGGTTTTCGGAAATAAGAACTAACTCTTCTTCTTCCATATACGTAATGCTTTGGTCGGCACTTTCGACCGTTTTACTCACACCTAGACTTTCATGTATATCCATTCGATATGCTTCTTCATTACGCCACTCTTTGAGAAGAATCGTTTCCTCCAACTCATCCATCGTAAATGTAACTTCTGTTTCTAAATAGTAAGAAGTCGGTGTTTTGCTACTGTCTGTTACGTTGGACAAAATTTCTTGTGGGGGTGTGACTGCACAACCGGCCAATAAAAATGATGGTAGGAGTGCCGCACTATACACGACTTGTTTTTTCATGGGGAATCCTCCTTTTTTCGAATGTGGAAACGAGCATCGTCCCATACCCATCAACAGGAATGAACTTGATCTCGCCACCGTGTTGCTTCGTAATCATACTTGCGACACTGAGCCCAAGTCCTGAATGTTGACCTTGTTCTTTCGTCCGACTCGACTCGCTCTGATAGAACGGCTCAAAAATCCGATTCGCTTCTACTATGTCGATGGTTTCTCCTTGATTTTGAACTATGAGCACACCAAAATGTTGAAAATCCAAGTCCAATTGAGCGAAAAGCCACTCCGGTAATTGATCTTCATCTTGAAAAAGCAGATGGATCTCTCCTCCTATCGGTGTATGGCGAATCGCATTAGAAACTAAATTGTCGACGAGGCGCATCATATGATTCACATGTACGTCGTATGATCCGCTCATATTCACTTGTTTGTTTAGTGTGATTTGTTTGCTTGCACAAAGTTCATCGTAACCGTCGGTGAGCATCTCAAAAAACTCATCATCGTCTATCGTAACTTTGCGTTCCTTTACCGTATCGCTTTTGAGCAAGTTAAACGTATGCAAGTCTTCAATCAGCTGTTGCATATGAAGGGACTTCTTTCGAATGGTCGCCAAATAGTCTGCTTTCGTCTTAGACTCTAATTCCCGTTCTTGAAGTGACTCCGTGTAGGCTAAAACCGATGTGAGTGGCGTTCTTAAATCGTGAGAGAGTGCAGCAGTCATCGTTTCTTTCTCTTTTTGTTCTTGTTGCACGCGTTTACGCGCCTCATACGTCTCTTGCTTCATTTTTTCAAAATGCTGAATGAGCTCTCCAATTTCATCTCTTTTCTTGTATGAAATGCTTTCGGAGCTATCCACATGTTTGGCAAATCGATCCATATCAGCCTAAGCGCTTGAATCGGCTTGTTAATTCTACGATGCAACACGAACCAAATGAGTGCACTCATGAATAAGACGACAATCACACTCGCCCCAAATACGAGCGTTGATCGAGATTGAACGTAAGCAAGATGTTCCGTTCTTGGGATGCTCACCTCAAAAAAACCCACAATCTCATCATTAACAAAAACCGGCTCTTTCGTATGAAAGTGTGAATACGTCATCTCAGCGTTGTATAAGCCTTCATAGAGCGATGGCATCGCTTCTCGTTGTGTACCCGCCTGCACAGGGTTCGTTTGATGAACAATATAGCCATCCTCACGATACAGCGTGATGTCAGCGGTCTCTTCAACATCTTCTTCAATCCCCTCATGAGCACGGTAATCAAACGTGTACAATTCCGGATCAGTCAAAAAGTCGCGCACATCCTGATACTGTGAAACCAATTCCAAATATTCATTGAGGCTTTGCTGTTCATTCCAAGCTGTAATGATATTATAAAACGCATAAATAACAACAGCAGGCAATACCATGACGACGAAAAAGGACAAGAAAAGCCATGTCCTAATTTTCATTGTGGACGTCTCCAACGAAGCGATAGCCACTTCCCCAAACCGTCTCAATATATTTCGGATTTTTTTTATCTTCGTTCAATTTATCCCGCAGACCTTTCATATGAACGGTCACCGTTTGTTCATCCTCACACTCTTCGTGCCAGACGAGCTTGTAAATTTCTTTTTTCGTAAACATCTTGTTTGGAAATTGCAAAAACAGATACAAGATCTCAAACTCTTTCGGCGTTAAAGAGACAATTACACCATCGTTGGTTAACTCATTTTCCTCAGGGTACAGTCGATAGCGCGTTCCAAATCGAATATACGCTGGAAATTTTTGTTTGCGCCATTGCCGGTGCCTACGCAATTGCGCTTGTACGCGTGCGGATAATTCGTGTAAGGAAAAAGGCTTCGTTATGTAATCGTCGGCACCTAAATGTAAGCCACGAACTTTATCATCATCTTCTGCTTTCGCACTAAGAATGAGGAGTGGGATATCGCTTTTAAGACGAATGCGTTGACAAAGGTCAAACCCGCTCAGCTCTGGGATCATCAAGTCAATGATCGCCAAGTGATATTTTCCTTGTTCAAAATCTTGTAAACCTTCCTTACCCGTTGAAGCAACCGTCACATAGTGCCCTTTGGCTTGCAAATGGTCGCGTATAATAAAGGCAATCTCTTGGTCGTCTTCTACGACAAGAATGTTCGTCTCCATCAATATCCTTCCTATCTATCGCTTTGTTTCGCTTATTTATTATACGACATTTTCCAACATTCAACATCCATTATTTAGAAGTTTTTCTTGGTAGAGAAAAAAGAAAAACACCACATTCCACTTGTGCGAAATGTGATGCGTCTTTACAATCATGTGCGATATAACTCTTCTGTTTCCTTAATTCTCTTTTCTTCCCCTGTTTTTAACTCGCCATCCCAGGTGAGCATCCCACCGGAGAAATTGACGACACGTTCAAAGCCATTTTCCCTCGCAAATTTCGCGACATTTTGGCTACGTCGACCACTTCGACAGATGAATACGTGTGTTTTTCCCTTGTCCATTTCTTCAATACGCTCAGGAACTTCCGACATTGGCAGAAGCGGCACACCTGGAATGTGCTTCCTCGTACTCATCGGGTTCACGAATATCAACAATAACGGTTTCTTCATCTTTTAATACTTTTTTCATTTCTTCAACATCCCATTGAGGGATGCCTTCTTCTTCTGTCCTCAAATCACTCAACTCCTTATATTAGTCATCATGTACTTCTTTGTAACGAAGGCGAACTAAACGATACGTATGGCTAACAATTACTTTAAGCACAGCGTACGTCGGTACCGCGAGTAACATTCCAATTAATCCCGCGAAATTGGCTGCAATTAAGAGAATGAAAATGACGGTAATTGGATGTAACGCAAGCTTTCTTCCCATCACTTGTGGGGATATAAATAAACTTTCAAACTGTTGAATCAAAACGACTGCCCCTACGACAAGCAATGCCGTGAACCAACCGTCAAATAAGGCGACGATAACTCCTGGTGCCGTTCCAATCCAAGGGCCAATAAATGGAATTAAGTTCGTAAGCATGGCAATAATGGCCAAGATGAGCGAGTACTCTACCCCAATAATGACATAGGCGATATACACGAGCACCCCAACACAAAAGCTTACGATGATCTGTCCTTGAATAAAATTCGCAAGCGCACCGTCCATATCAGAAAGCACACGCTTTCCTTCCGTTCTCTGTTTAGATGGAAGAAAACGAAGCAAAAATTGTGGTGCTTTCTCTCCTTCTTTTAACATATAAAACAAGATGAATGGAACGAGACCAATGACAATGACGGCGTTGGTGATGGCACCTATAAAACCTACCACATTACTACCAATATCAGAGAGCTCATTCGTCAAGTAATTCCCTACATTTTGAATGATCTCTTCCAAATTAAACGAATTGTTCTCGTAAAATCTCTGCATCAAATCACTTTGCATAAAATCATTGTAAAAGTTTTGGGCCTGATTAATAAACCGTGGCAGCATATCGACCAAGCTGTTGAACTGCCGTTGAATTTCTGGACCCACCAAAATGACTGCGAGGGTAAACAGACCAAGAAATGCTAAGTAAATAATCGTAATAGCGAGCACCTTCGGCATCTTTTTGCCAGCAACTTCACGACCGGTCGGATAGATAGAACAGCACACCTGACAGCGCGATCGGTGCAAAAATGGTTTGGACGAGAATGACTAACGGTGTAAAAATAAAATCAACGAGGGTACTTAAATAAATAATCAAGAGAATTAGAGCAACTGCATATCCAATGCGAAAATACTTACCTGTCGGCATCCCGGCCATCACTCCATTTGCTATATAAGTATCGTGGCTCACTTGTTCTACCATTATACGGAAAACCAGCCAGCTTCACAAACAATTGCTAAGTCTGAGTCCGTTTTATTATATTTCTAAAACTTTGACAATAGTCACATTTTTTGATTAAATAGATAAGGATATACAAACATACAATCATAAATAGGGGGATCTTAACATGAAGAAATCGAAGCGTATTTTGGTTTCAGGCGTTTTCGTATCTGCACTCGCCTTTTCAGCAGCTTGCGACAGTGACATTGATCCGGATTCAGTAGATGAAGGCGATCTTGACGGTGGCGCTGAAACCGATGATTCAGAAACAGATGATGACACCGATGATACTGACGATACAGAGGAAGCAACTGGAGATGGAGCAGCTCTACAAATCGGGACCGGCTCAACTGGTGGAACGTATTATGCGCTTGGTGCAGAAATGGCAAACGTCATCTCTGACAATGCGGAAGGCATTACAGTGAACTCTGTAACAACGGGTGCATCACTAGAGAACATTGCACGAATTGAGCAAGGCGAATTAGATCTTGGTATGACTGTACACATTCCAGCACTTGATGCCATTGACGGCGTTGGTGATTTCGAACAGCCTGGTCCACAAGAAGATTTCGGCTATATGGGGTATATTTATCCTGAGACGAACCAAATCGCTGTAGCTGCAGATAGCGGCATTGAAACGATCGCTGACTTGGAAGGAATGACCGTTAACATTGGTCCACCGAACTCTGCTTCTCAAGCTGCATCCCTTCTTATTCTAGAAGCTTATGGACTTGAAGAAGGTGACTACGAAGCGTTAGAAGAGGGCTTCGGCGACGGTGCAGATATGCTCCAAGACGGCAATATTGATGCAACATTCGGACTGTTGGGATTACCAGCTGAAAATATTGAAGAACTAGCCAGTCAAATTGATGTCGACCTTCTCTCAATTAGTGATGAAGCACTTGATACTATTGAAGAAGACAGTGCTTATGAGCGAATTGTCATTCCAGCTGGGACCTATGAGTTCCAAGATGAAGACGTTAATGCCATTGCAGCTTATGCCGTTCTGATCGGTTCGATGTCGAACTGGATGAAGACACTGGCTACGAAGTGACTCGAGCACTTTACGAGAACGCATCTTCAATCACCCACAGCAAGGTGAGCATATGGAAGATGAAGATAACCTGTTGTTAGGTAGCGAAGGTTTACCGATGCACCCAGGTGCTGAGAGATACTTTGAAGAAGCAGGGTTGTTAAACTAATCAGATGATTGAGGGCCGAGCAAGTCTTTGCTCGGTCTCTCTTTATACTTAATGCAGATGCACACGAAGGTGGTGTCCATAATATGTCAACAGATCAAGTTCAAAGTGATGTTATTGATGAAAAACAGAAACAAGAGCTCATTCAAAAATACGACCGCGAATCGAATGTGCGTCAAAACCTCGGAAAGTGGATATGGATTGCCGCCATCATCGGGATATCACTCACTTCATTTCACTTATACACTGGGCTTAGGGGGACGTTTGGTTCATTAATGCAAGGTGCGGTTCACCTCGGTAGTGGACTCGCACTCATTTATATTCTTTATCCGATTAACCGTAGAGCAAGCAAAAAGATTGGCGTTCCGTTTTATGACGCGATACTTGCACTAGCGTCTTTATACTGCTGTTTTTATATTGTTTGGAATTATGATTACTTAACGTCAGCAGTGTTATTTGGCTTTTCCACTCATGACCAAATCGTTGCACTCGCAGCCATTCTCTTATTGCTCGAAGCGACACGCCGGGCCGTAGGAATGCCGATCGTCATCATTGCAGTGCTTGCCATGCTTTACGGTGTGTACGGATCTGCGAGTTGGCTCGGAGTGTTCTCTCACCCTGGGTTCACGTGGGAGTCAATGGCCACACGGCTCTTCTTTACGACCGAATCTATTTTTGGAACACCGATTCAAGTATCTTCCACATTTATCTACTTGTTCCTTTTGTTTGGGGTCTTACTTGTTAGAACGAATATCGGTCAGTTCTTTAATGACATCGCTTTTCGTTTAACAGGGAGATATACAGGAGGGACTGCAAAAGCGGCTGTTGTTGCGAGCGGTATGCAAGGGATGGTGACGGGTAGTTCTGTCGCCAACACGGTTGGGTCAGGTTCTTTTACGATTCCAATGATGAAACGTGCGGGCTTTAAACCGGAATTTGCCGGTGCTGCCGAGGCCTCTGCATCAACAGGCGGACAAATTATGCCACCAATTATGGGGGCGGCTGCCTTTATTATGGCAGGGTACGTTGGCATCCCTTACAGCGAGCTCATTATTTACGCACTCATTCCAGCACTTCTCTATTTTCTTGGCGTATTCTTAGGCGTTCACTTTGAAGCGAAGAAACAAGGGATCGTTGGATTACCGGTTTCGGAACTGCCTACCTTCCGTTCCTTTATCACTCGAATGGATATGATTTTGCCTTTAGTTACCATTATCGGCTTGATGCTTATTGGTTACACCCCTACATATGCTGCACTTTGGGGTATCCTTGCTGCGTTTGTCATTAGCTTGTTACGAAAAGAAACACGCCCGACACTGCTCGGAACACTTGATATTATGGAAAAAGCAGCTCGCACTGCCGTGCCGGTTATTGCCGCATGTGCGACTGCAGGGATTATCGTAGGGATTGTTGTTTTCACAGGGCTCGGTGGCGTTCTTGCTCGAGGTATTCTTGTTCTTGCTAGCGGCAACTTCTTCCTCGTCCTTTTCTTAACGATGGTTGCTTGTATAATTCTCGGAATGGGTCTGCCGACGACGGCGAACTACGTCGTTACAGCGACAGTTGCTGCTCCTGCGATTCTCTTGTTTGATGTAGAGCCGATTGCAGCACACATGTTTGTGTTCTATTTCGGAATTGTCGCAGACATCACGCCTCCGGTTTGTTTAGCCGCCTATGCCGGGGCCGGTATCGCCAGGGGGAATCCGATGCGAACCGGTGTGACAGCCTTTAAGTTAGCGATTGCAGCCTTTATCATTCCGTATGTTTTTGTCATGAACCCGGTATTATTGCTCCAAGATTGGACATTCGCCACTTTGTTGCCGCCGTTAATAACAGCCATTATCGGTATGGTTGCCATCAGTGCAGCGATCATGAATTTCTTTGTTGATCGAACAAAGATTCTAGAGCGGTTCGCCCTTGTGACCGGTGGAATTATGGCTGTATATCCGAACGACATTTGGATCTCACTCGGGGGTATTGGCATCATTGCGATTGTCGGTTTAATTCAATACTTTAGAAAGAAAAACAATCAAACCCCAGATCAAGCAGACACTGCTACTGCATAAAAAATAACCGGTCGGAAGTATTCCGATCGGTTATTTTTCATTTATGAAACACATCAAACGCATCCCACAGTTCCTCTAAACTTTCTAATCGTCGTTCTACTTTTTCATGTTCAGATCTCGTTACTGCTGTTATAAGGCACTGACGATGCTTTGAGGTGCCGAAAATGAGTCAATAAAGGAGTTGATTTCTGTAGCTGCAAGTAATTTACGATCCCATAGGGGACTAGAGGAGATAGCATGTGGTCGGTAATGACGACCGTTTTTGCATGCTTTTGCTTTACATATTTCAATACTTCGACCGTACGCTTCGTATAACGGTTAAACCCAAATGCAATGACAAGGTCATCTTTTTGGATATCAATTAAGTGTTCTGGCACGCCGTCAGCGGAGCGAATCATCTCTGTGTTCTGCAAGACGAGATCCAAATAAAATTCCAGAAATAAGCCGACACTCATCGCGCTTCGGTAGGCAATAATATAGATCCGTTTTGCTTGAATAATGTCTTCAATGACCGCTTCAAATTCCTTCACATCAATTTGTTGCAATGTCGTACTCAAATTGTTAATGTCGTCGGCTAACACTTCACGTAACGTGTCCACAGGCTCGTCTCCGTGCTCGGTTGTTGAAGCGAATACTTCTGCTGATGTCCATTTACGTTGAAGCGCCTCTTGCATATGCCGTTGGAAGTCGGGATACCCTTTGTATTCTAAAAAAAAGGCGAAACGAACGACTGTCGCTTCACCCACTTCTGCATTCTTCGCTAATTTAGATGCTGTTAGAAAGGGCGCTGTTTCTTGGTGATCAATCAGGTAGTTGGCGATCTTTAACTGTGATTTACTCATTTGGTTTTGTTTGCTAATCATTTGTTCATATACATCGGCCAATACGCTCTCCCCTTCTTTTTGAAAAGCGCCCCCTCCCCTAGCGGTCCATAATCGTTGGAAGAACTCTTTCATAAGCTTCCAGTGCTTGTTGCAAAGCCTCGTCATCATGAACGACTGACATGCTGTAACGATTGCCTGGTTTCACATAGACCCCTTCGGAGAATAACGCGCGATCCAAGTCATTTCTAAATGCTGTATTTAAATGTTTTAAGCTTCGATAATTGGATATGTCTTCTACATCAGTAAATAATACACTAAACATTGCACCTCTGCCAACTGTTTGAGCTGGAATGTTGTAAGATGCAAACAGTTGGCAGAGCGCTTGTTTGAATGTTTCAGTACGCTCTAGAAGACTGTTATATTGTTCATCCAGGACATCAAGCGTTGCCAACCCTGCTGCTAAAATCATCGGGTGACCATTGTACGTACCGCTATGAAAGAGCGCCTTTGACGAGCGATCGGCATGTTGGTCGGCAAAAAAGTCGAACCCTGAAAGAGGAGAGGATAATTCCATAATCTCTGCCTTTCCACCTACGACGCCAAACGGAAACCCACCGCCGATTACTTTCCCCATCGTTGTGATGTCTGGTGTGATCCCGTAAACTGCTTGCGCACCGCCCATACTTGAACGAAAGGCTGTTTTTACTTCATCAAAAATGAGAACGATGCCGAGTCGATTCGTTACTTCTCGCAGTTTCTTTATAAATTCGTGATGAGGCTCAATGATGCCGCCTTCAATCGGCTCAATAATAACCGCACCTAACTCATCTTTATGTTCAGTCAAAATCTGTTCGCAACTAACGGGATCATTGAAAGGGAGAACGATCGTATCGACGAGCCGCTCGTGATTCATGCCCCCAGAATCCGCGACAGAAAGAGGCGATGTGTGAGCACCTGCTTCACTTTCTGTAGGACTTACACTGACGAGCAAGGAATCAATCGCTCCGTGGTAATGACCTTCAAACTTGGCCACCTTATATTTGTTCGTGTACGCCATCGCTAGGCGCAAAGCGAGGAGGTTGGCTTCTGTTCCAGAATTCGTATAGCGGACGCGTTCAACAGAGGGAAAGTAATGCTGTAGTCGCTCAGCAAAAGCGGCCTCCTTATCGTGGGGGGTGCCAAACAGCCACGTGCCGTCCTGTAGAAGTTGGTTTTCAATTGCTTTCTTAACTTGTGGGTGACCGTGACCGAGCATTAACGCACCGTATCCCATCAGAAAATCGATATATTCATGCCCGTCAAGGTCATAAAGGCGGCAACCGTTCGCGCGTTGAATCGTAATCGGATACGGAGCATAATGTTTAATGTTTGCCGTCATTCCTCCTGGCATGACCCGTTTCGCTCTTTCCATATGCTGTTTAGACTTTTGTGTTTGTGCCTCATACGACAATCGTTCATTTGCAATACCCATAATCGTCCCCCATAACAAAATAATTTCATAAACAAAATAAAATGAATGATTTATTTCATTTTAAGCGATAACCGCAAAAATGTGAACCCATAATTTCATATGTTAATGATTTATGAAATATTCGTTTCAAAAATAAGTAAGTATGCAAAAGGTTTCTGATGGTTGAGAAGGTAAGAGATTGTCATTTAACGTGGTTCGTAGACCGTAATGAGGTCAAGAAGTTCCCCTTCACATTTATGGTCACTGGAGACATCCTCATCATGAAATTCTACTTTCACTTTTTATTATTTTGAATTTTTTTATTCTTTTTTGACCTTTAGAATGACTCTTGTTATACTAATTCCACTGTATTTCACTACTAGAATTGGGGGATGCTTATGGCACAGCCGAAATATATTACGAATATTGATAAAATTGCAGAGATTCCTGAAGCAGAACGAGAAAAACTTAAAAAGATTACGGACAAGTTTGTTTTCCGTGTTAATGATTACTACCTCGGTTTAATTGATTGGCAAGACCCGAATGATCCAATCAAAAACCTCGTCATCCCTAATGAACAAGAACTTTCTGAGTACGGTCGCTGGGACGCCTCTGATGAGGATACAAATTACGTAGTCCCGGGATGTCAACATAAATATGAAACGACTGCACTACTCATTTGCTCGGAAGTGTGCGGGGCGTATTGTCGGTACTGTTTTAGAAAGCGCTTATTTAGAAATGATGTCAAAGAAGCGATGAACGATGTTGACCCTGGCCTTGAATACATTCGCAATCACCCTGAAATTAACAACGTGTTGCTCACAGGTGGAGACCCAATGATTCTTGCAACGAAAAAGCTTCGGTATATCATTGAGGAGCTTCGAGCGATTCCACACGTGAAGATCATACGGATTGGTTCGAAATTGCCAGTGTTCAACCCGATGAGAATTTATGAAGATGAAGAATTACTCGCACTGTTTAGAGAGTATTCAACACCAGAAAACCGCATATACGTTATGGCCCATGTGAACCACCCTCGTGAGATTACTGAGGAAGCTAGAAAAGGGTTCCAGGCGCTTCATGATGCGGGTGTAATTGTTGTGAACCAAACTCCTGTACTTAAAGGCATAAATGACAATCCTGACGACCTTGCCGAGTTGTTGGACAAACTCTCATGGGCGGGTGTCACCCCGTATTATTTCTTTATTAACCGGCCAGTTGCCGGAAACAACGATTTTGTGCTCACGTTAAAAGAAGCGTATGAAGCAGTGGAAGAGGCAAAAGCACGAACGAGCGGTCTCGGAAAACGCATCCGTTTATCAATGAGCCATACGTCTGGTAAAATTGAAATTCTAGCAATCGAAGACGGCAAAGCCTATTTAAAATATCACCAATCTCGTGACGGAAATTACGGGAAATTTATGGTGTTAGATTGCCCTGATCATGCCGCCTGGTTTGATGACTTACCAGGGAACGAAGATTATTGGGAAATGCCGAAAAAGAAAGTGTCGGAAGTGGCGTCTGTAAATGACATGTCTGACATGCCTGAACAGCGAAGAAAGCGTGTCCGCTCATCATAACGACAAAAAGGAGGGGCTATGCCCAAGGTCTTAGAATAGACCTTGGGCATAGCCCCTTTTCCTATAAATAAATTTCATCACTTCAATCATTTACAGCTTTCCGGATCTAAAACCAGTGTTTTTTGATTTCCACTGCAGACGGATGCTTTACACTCCAGAGTACAAGTGCAACATCGGTGGCCCAAATACACCCACCGTGTTTTCTAGGCCGCGGAGGACAGGATGGGCCTCCTCGGTCTACCGACGAGGGCGATGAGAGTATGGGATTTGAATAAGCGGAGTAGGTCGGGTCGAGCAGCGTAGTGAACACTACGCTTTTTTAGTGACTTGGCGCTTTTACGTAAAAAATCCTCGGAGTGGCTCCTGGCTATGGTAAGATTTTAGCCCTACACCTTGCTCGATGCATAACATGGGTGATGGAGTTTGCACTGAAAAGGGAAATTGGAAGGCGTATACTCGTATTTTTGCTTGTTGAAAATTTAAAATTTCCTACTAACAGTTTTATGATGGGATTTTCTACATTCGCACCGCCTAAGTTGACCGAATCCCCGTGCTTAACGGGCGACCTAGTTCCAAAGATCATCGATTGGAATCAGCTTCACTCATCTTTGACCGTTTTGTCTCTTTCTGATTCCAATCGATCGGCATCTACTTCCAAACATCCGTTAATGGAATTAGATTCAGCATTTTAGAGAGAATAAACGGCAATCTAGTTCCAAAGCGAAGTTCATTGAGTCGTACGCCCTGCCCCAACACTGAGTTGAAAACCCCTAAATTCTGTCGGCGCGAGTCGCGCCGAATCGAGAACGATTTCGGTTCGGTCCCGCTGGGGCCGACAGGTCATAAGATGTTCGGTATAGTCCAATCTGCGCTCCAGTTAGAACAAACTACGCAGGAGTTTTACGAAATGAGCGCTAAAATCGCTAAAAAGAGCAAACTCGATCGCAGAATGTGAGAACTAGCGCGCACAATACGAACCGTGCCCTACCCCACCCAGTATAAACACCATTGAAGTGATTACGCTCTCGTCATTACGGTCTATTCGAATGAAAGACACGATGGAATCTCTACATCCTGGCATCCAGTGAATTTCTTTCGTTCATCTATATAGATTCTATGACCTACGAGGGCTCGTCCCGCAGAAGGCACTGCCTTTCGTCCCCAGCAGTCGGAATGGTCACCAATGCCTTGCTCGATAAATGGTATAATGAAAGGTCTTACATAAAAAATGGCAGTACAGATCAAAAGCGATCTGTACTGCCATTTTACTTTAAAGGCTTTTGATACAGCACCTGTTCTTTAAAGTTTATCGAATCATCGTGTTCTCTAGTGTTCCAATGGATGGCAGGTGAACACTTACGTGGTCGCCTTCTCCTAAAAATTTCGGGGGGGTCATGCCCTTTCCAACGCCTGACGGTGTTCCTGTGGCAATAATATCACCGGGCAGTAACGTCATTCCTTTAGAGATCACATGCAATAATTCAGGAATATCAAAAATCATATCCGTTAAAGGCGCCTGTTGCCGAATTTCACCGTTTACCTTTGTCACGATGGTGTCTTGTAGCAACGTTTCCCGTTCACTGCTGAGTAAAACTGCTGGGCCCATTGGACAGAAACCGTCAAGACTCTTTCCTAAATAAAACTGTTTGTGTCGAGCTTGTAGGTCACGAGCGGTGATGTCATTTAATAACGTAAATCCAAACACGTAGTCCCACGCTTCTTCCTTTTGAATAGCATGAGCTTTTTTGCCGATAATGACGGCAACTTCACCTTCATAATCTACTTGATCGGTCACTTGCTCATGAAGGGGCACAGGTTGTTTGTGCGCGTTGATCGTGTTTTCTGATTTTGTGAAAATCAGTGGGTGTTCAGGAATGTCTTTAGCAGACCCCATTTCAATTGCATGAGCCGCATAATTCTTTCCTACACATAATATATTCTTGGGTGGTGATTGTATCGGCGCTAACCACTCAAATTCTTCGTTTATCCAAAAGTCAGCGTCTAGTGTTTCATTAGCTTGTCGTAATACGTCAGCAGTAAGTACAGTAAGTGTCTCACTTTTATGAATGAACTGAATCAAATTATTCGGGCACTCTACCTCGGGTGCAAATTGTTGGAACGCTGCTTTCAATCGCAACAAGCGATTTTCGTTCGTCGCTTGGACGACAAGCTCACGCTCTCCTTTATACGAAACCATTGCATATTTCATTACACATCCCCCTATTCATGGAACTTTTCTACATATCGCCTGACGCTTTTGAGCATTGCTTCATGCTCGTCTCGGTCCGCCTGGACAACATACCCTAAGTGTAAAGGCTCCACCATCTTAAATCCACAAAAATCGGCGATGCTTGCTTTCACAATTCCTTCTGCACATGCTTTTTCTTTTTTGGCCCATGATGATGTTGGTGAACCCGTCGTATAGATCATACCTAGTGGTTTTTCATTCATTTTTGGGATCGGCGTTTCTCCGTCAAGTTCATACGCAAATCCATAAGAGAGAACCCGATCAAGATACCCTTTACCGATTGCAGGAAAACTGCCCCACCAGATAGGATAGATGAATGTAACAGCGGTCGCACTTCGCCACAGTGCGTGTTCTTTTGTCACCTCTGCCGGATAGGAAGAAGAAAGAGAGTTCGTGTACTCTTCAAGACCGAGAACAGGGTCGAACGATTGTGCATATAAGTTACGTATGACGACGTCTTCATCCCGTTGTCTCCATTGTTCCCGGTACGTATGTAGCACTTGCCCGTTAAAGCTGTCAGTTGTCGGGTGCATGTATATGATAAGATGCATCGCTCACTTCTCCTTTTCTTCATTTTTGTTTCAATTGCTTAAAAAGAGGTTATAGATATAATACCTAACTGCGGTATGTGGATTAGTAAACATAAAGAGGTGACTCCCATGCATAAGTTCTCAACTGCACTTGCGGTATGGGCCATCTTCATTTTCTTAACTGGACTGTTGTTCCCTTTAGAGATGACAAGTGGCGCGGGTCAAGTGACGCAAGTGTTACACAGCTATACAGTTTATGGGTTCTTTTCGATGATCCCGATTGTGTTTTACGGTGGTTTTTTGTCATTCATGGCCGACTGGATTGCCAAGCATTACAATCGCTTCCAAGAAACCATTTCACTTAGCATTCATATGGTGGGTGGCCTCTTTGTTTATGTATTTACAGTGAACATTGACATTACGATCCTCGCCGTTGTCGCGACGATTCTCTTTTTTATCGTTGACCGTGCTTTGCTTTTACTTGAGCATCGGAAGGGGGGCGTACAACTCGCAAACGGATTATCCTTGTTTGTCGGTTGTAGTGGTGTGATGACGATGATCATCGCAAGCACCTTATAATGGCATGTTTCCATGGTTCGTTGCTGATCTTTTTTTATTGCGTAACACTCGAAGCGCCTGAGCGAGTGTGTCTGGTGTATCCATTGGATCAATAATGTCATCCACTTGACCTAAATGGGCAGCATAGTATGGATCCATGTACTCCTCTTTGTACGCTTTTATCTTTTCTTTTCGTAATTGCTCTGGGTTCTCAGACTCGCTCAACTCCCGGTGGTAAAGCACTTCTACGGCCCCTTCAGCACCCATCACAGCCACTTCTGCAATCGGCCAAGCGTATACAAGGTCCGCACCAATCGCTTTGCTGTTCATTGCTACATACGCACCTCCGTAAGCCTTTCTAATGATGACTGTCACTTTAGGCACCTCACTCTCGGCATAAGCATATAGCAATTTTGCCCCGTGACGTATGATTCCAGATTCTTGTTGCTCAACCCCTGGAATAAACCCTGTCACATCTTCAAACGTAATGACCGGGATTTGAAAACAGCTGCAAAAGCGGATAAACCTTGCCGCTTTGTCCGACGCATTAATATCGATGGCCCCGGCTTTCACTTTTGGGTTGTTCGCAACAATACCGACGGTTTCTCCTTGCAATCTAGCAAAACCAACGACCATGTTCATCGCGAACTCTCGTTGGACTTCCATAAATGAATTCGCATCAAACACCGCTTGGATGACAGATTTCATGTTATACACTTTTTTTTGATCCACGGGGACGATGTCACGCAACTGTTGCCGAACCCCCGTTTTTCTCTTAGCTGGAGCGCTCGGACATGGTGACGTGGCGTCTTGCGGTAAATATGCGAGTAACTTACGCACTTCTTGTAAACACTCTTCTTCATTATCAGCAATAAAGTGTACGTCGCCACTACGCTTCCCATGAAGCTCACTTCCACCAAGATCATGATGATTGACTTCTTTGCCTCCGACCGATTTCAGCACCTTCCCTCCAGTTAAAAACATATGCGAGGTTCGTTTCACCATAAAAACAAAATCCGTCAATGCTGGAGAGTAAACAGCACCTCCGGCGCAAGGACCATAATGACAGAGATTTGTGGGATTTTCCCAGAGTATTGAACATTTCTATAGAAGAGTTGACCGTACCCTTCCAACGCACTGACGCCTTCTTGAATACGCGCTCCTGCAGAGTCACACAAGCCAATAATCGGACAGCTGACTTGCATGGCTAAATCCATCAGTTTCGTAATCTTTAAGCTATGCATCTTCCCTAATGACCCACCGTTAACCGTAAAGTCTTGAGCAAACACGCACACATCTCTTCCGTGGATTTCTGCTGTACCCGTAACAACGCCTTCAACGCCGGAGTCTTGATCAGAATGAAAACGAAACAACTCATGAAACGTACCCGTGTCAACCAGTTGATCGATGCGTTCTCGAGCCGTTTGCTTCCCGCGGTCTTTCTGGCTTTTGGCTCGGGACTCGCCACCCCCTGCTTCAATAAACTGTTTGCGATTATTTAATTTGTCTACCGCGTCATTCATCTCCATTGTACACAATCACCCCGTAGTGTCGGATAGAAAAAAGAAGCGACGGTATGTCGCTCCTACGTATAGTGTACAAATTCTTCTATTTTTACCCATTTACGCTTTTACAAGAAATAGAGGTTGTCCGTAATCTACGAGTTCACCGTTTTCAACGAGAACTTCCACGATTTCACCAGACACTTCTGCTTCCAATTCGTTCATGAGCTTCATCGCCTCTACGATACAAACAATCGATTCATTGTTTACTGAATCCCCAACTTTGACATACGGTTCGGCATCAGGAGAAGCCGCTCGGTAAAACGTACCAACCATCGGCGACGTAATTTGTTCGGTGTTTTCACTGACTGATGGTTTCGTCGACTCTTGTTTTTCCTGTTGGTCAGTACTTGGAGTCACACCTTGGTCACTCCCCCCGCCACTTTGCTGGACGCTCGGTACATGGGATACGACAGGCGCTTGTTCAACCACAGTCGTCGTCTGCTTTCGCAGGGTAATAAACGTGTCATTATCAGACTTCAGCTCAAGCTCAGTTAAGCTCGACGTATCTACTGCCTCAATGAGTTCTTTAATTTCCTTGATCGTATACATGGTCGTGCTCCTTTGTTAGACTGTATATTTTTCTAAGAAACTCGTATCAAATTCACCTGATTTAAATACTTCATGATCCATGAGATTCAGGTGGAATGGGATGGTCGTGTCGACTCCCTCAATAACAAATTCTGAAAGCGCACGCTTCATTCTCTGAATCGCTTCTTCCCTTGAATTGGCGCGTACAATCAGTTTGGCAATCATTGAATCATAGTGAGGAGTAATGGTATAACCCGTGTACGCCGCACTATCTACTCGGACGCCAGGCCCTCCCGGTGGTACACACATGGAAATTTTTCCTGGTGAAGGTCTGAATCCTTTTTTGGCATTCTCCGCATTAATTCTACACTCAATTGAATGGCCTTGAACACGGATGTCAGCCTGCGATACCGAAATTGACTGCTTATTCGCAACATGCAGCTGTTCTTTAATCAGGTCCACTCCGGTCACCTCTTCAGTGACTGGATGTTCAACTTGAATTCTCGTGTTCATTTCCATAAAATAAAAGTTTTTATGTTTGTCCAACAAAAACTCAACCGTACCGGCTCCACAGTACGCTACCGCTTTAGCTGCAGACACGGCTGCTTGGCCCATTTTCTCCCGAATGTCTTCGTTTAATGCTGGAGAAGGGGCTTCTTCAATCAGTTTCTGGTGCCTGCGCTGGATTGAGCAATCTCTTTCGCCGAAATGAACGGCATTGCCAAAACGGTCCCCGACAATTTGAATTTCAACGTGCCTTGGCTCTTCAATAAACTTCTCAATATAAATACCGCCGTTTCCGAAGTTCGCCAACGCTTCCCGTTTTGCCATCGCCAGCGAGCGTTCTAACTCTTCTTGATGATAGGCAACGCGCATCCCTTTGCCACCGCCACCAGCGGTTGCTTTTATGATGACAGGATAGCCAATTTTCTCTGCAATCAATACAGCTTCATCATCTTCCTCAACAAGCCCATCACTACCTGGAACAATCGGGACCCCTGCATTTCTCATCGTATCCCTTGCCATTGCTTTGTCACCCATTTTATTGATGGCATTTGGAGACGGCCCAATAAACACGAGACCGTGATCTTCACAGATCTCGGCAAACTCCGCATTCTCAGCGAGAAAGCCATAGCCAGGATGAATGGCATCACACCCTGTTTTCAGTGCCGTCGCAATAATATTCGTCTTTTTTAAATAACTTTCTGCTGCAGCATGTGGACCAATACAATAGCTTCATCCGCCATCACCGTATGTAACGATTCGCGATCGGCTTCCGAATACACCGCTACCGTTTCAATGTTCATCTCTCGGCAAGCACGAATAATTCGAACCGCAATCTCCCCGCGATTCGCTATTAAGACTTTATTCATCATACTCATGAAGCTCCCTTCTAGTATCGGACCGGGTTCAATTCGTCCGCTGCAAAAAGCTGAATCAAAGCTCTTTGCTTTTATGGCACCTGATCCTAATAACAACTGCCATCACTTAAAGTGTAAAAAAATCCGACACAAACGTCAATGTCATAATTTATTCCTTGATTTTCATTCATACATTGACTTTGTTCAGACGTTTACATAAAATAGATGAGTAATTGAAAATGATTATCAATTGATAAGGAGGCACTTATGCTTCGACGTTTTTTTACCTACTATCGGCCTTATAAAAAATTATTCATGATTACCTTTATAAGCGCGATCTTCGTATCGTTGCTTGAACTGGCATTTCCGATCATTGTCAATCAAGTCGTAGACCGACTTTTACCTCAAGGAAATATTACGGTCATTATTATTGCTTGCGCAGTTTTGTTCTTGATTTACATATTTAATTCGGGTGCTCATTACATTGTTACATACTGGGGACATATTCTCGGGATTAACATTGAAACAGACATGAGAAGAGATTTATTTCAACACGTTCAACAACTTTCATACAGTTATCATGATAACAATAAAACTGGACATTTATTGTCGAACCTTACGAATGATCTGTTTGAAATTGGTGAAGTTGCTCACCATGGACCTGAAGATGTATTCACCGCACTCATGACATTATTTGGATCATTTGGGGTTATGCTCTACATCAATTGGCAATTGGCTGTCCTTACATTTATTGTCGTACCATTTCTCGCTTGGATCGTCATTTTTTGTAACCGAAAAATGTCAGGAGCGATGCGCGTCATGTTCCACAGGATGGCTGCCTTTAACGCACGAGTTGAAGACACACTCGGCGGCATCCGACTCGTACAAGCTTTTGCGAATGAAAAACACGAACAAAATTTGTTTAAAGAAGATAATGAGAATTTCAAAGAAGCAAAGATTCGCTCCTACCGCATTATGGGTATTAACAATTCATTAAGCTACATGATGATGAGAATTATGACCCTTTTTGTCCTACTCGCAGGCGCTTACTTTATGCTACAAAACCAGCTATCCGTCGGTGATTTTATGGCATTTATTCTTCTTACGAACATTTTCTTTCGACCGATTGAGAAAATTAATGCCATCATTGAAAGCTATCCGAAGGGATACGCCGGCTTTAAACGTTACATCGCCATTATGGACACAGAACCTGAAATTGACGATCACCCAGAAGCACATGATCGGTTTGGGTTAAAAGGAAACATTGAATATAACAATGTGAGCTTCGGCTACACTAAAGAACAACCTGTACTTGAAAACATTAACCTGACGATTTCTCAAGGAGAAACAATTGCCTTTGTTGGTCCATCTGGTGCAGGTAAAACAACGCTGTGCAGCCTCCTCCCTCGATTTTATGAAATTGATTCTGGTTCAATTTCGATTGACGGTCATGACTTGAGCGCCATTACGTTGGAGTCGCTTCGCCATCAAATTGGCGTGGTTCAACAAGATGTATTCATGTTTTCCGGCAGCCTGAGAGATAACATACGATATGGTAACCTTGACGCATCTGATGAAGAGGTGATGGATGCTGCCCGGCTCGCTGAGCTTGAAGAGTTTGTCTATTCACAACCTGACGGGTTAGATACGATCGTTGGTGAACGAGGGGTTAAACTATCCGGTGGACAAAAGCAACGTCTTTCCATTGCGCGCATGTTTTTGAAAAACCCTCCTATTCTCATTCTTGATGAAGCAACTTCTGCCCTTGATACAGAAACTGAAGCTGCCATTCAACGAGCACTACAACGACTTTCTACAGGTAGAACGACGCTAGTCATTGCGCATCGATTGGCAACCATTCGTCATGCTGATCGCATCGTTGTCGTCACAAAAGATGGGATTGCTGAAGAAGGTAGTCACGAACAATTGCTGCAAAAAGGTGGTCACTACAGCCGTTTGTACCATGCACAACAAACCCTTATTTAAGAGGAGGTTTGTTCCCTCCAATGGATTGGGTATAGACAAGTAGTCAATCACTTGGAGGTGCTTTTTGTATGAGTACAGCAAAAGAACAAGTTGCCCAGTTAAATGGCTGGGAGTTACAAGAGGAGACGATCGAGAAAACGTACGGGTTTAACGCCTACTTGGTCGGCATCACGTTTGTATCGAACGTTGCCAGATATGCGGAAGCCGTTCAACATCACCCACATGTCACGATCGATCACACGAATGTAACCGTAAAATGGACAACCGTAGACCAGGGTCAACTTACTGAGAAAGACATCCATGCAGCCCAAGCGTCTGACAACTTGTATGCCAGTCAAAACGAGTAGGAGGACACTAAATGAAAAGGCTGCCAGATAAAGAACGTAATCAGCAAGAACAGGAAGAAAAAATCAAGAAACTTGAGCGATTAATTGATAAAATGGAAGAGATGACGACAAGCGCTCGCTTAAAAGATATCGCCTATCATTTTAATGACAAAAAAGAAGTGATTAAGGTAAACATCATTGCAGGGGTAGCCAGAGGCGTCGGACTCACGCTTGGAACCGCCGCTGTCCTGGCCCTACTCGCCTACATAGCCACACAAGCAGCGAGTTGGCCTCTTGTCGGACAATTTATTGCTGATCTAATTAACGAAGTTCAGCGTCACATGCCAAGTACATGATGTAAGAAAGGAGAACAGAAATGGATTTACTAGGAATTGCAGCACTCGTTGCCGCTATCGCATTTGCCGTGTTGGTCATTTTTCTTGGAAAAGTATTATCCAACTTAAGTGTTGTGCTCCAAAAAACAGGAGAAACGGTCGGGAAGCTCCCAGACCAATTGGATGAAATCAGTAAAGAAACCGGCATTATTTTGCATAATACGAACGAGACCATTCTCGACCTAAACGAAAAGATTAAGACACTAAACCCAATCTTTGGTATGGTCCAAGATGCTGGTGAGGCATCCCGCAAACTATCATCCAGTCTTGTTGATATGACAGAGAGCATGAGGTCACAAACGAACCAAGCAGCCAAAATGACAGACAACAAAGACTTACGAGGCATGTACGGCCTCGCTGCATTCGTCTACTACTTGAATCAGAAGCGTAAAGAACACAAAACGACCGACTCCAATTAAAAAATGAGAATGAGCGATGCCTATGGTTTCCATCCGTTGGAGACCGTAGGTTTTTTTGTGCTCCTCGTCCGTTCTCCTCCCCGCCCTTGTTCCTTTTTCCCCATAATACCCGGACAACATTTCGCCTTCTCTCCACAAATGATGATGCACAGTTACATGTTTTGCATACACTGCTCTTAGAAAGCATAAATTGTAATCGCTTTCAATATTATTTTTGTTTATTTATCGTCTTTAATGGCGAGAATGTATACAGCTTGTAAGTACGGAGGAGGGAGTTGTTCATGTACTCATATATTGATATTGGTGAGCGTAACAACGATGTTCTTGTACTTGTTCACGGTCTTGGTAGCCGCAAGGAATCTTGGAAGTACCAATTTGAACTATCGAAAAACTTTCGTTTAATCGCCCCTGACCTTCGTGGACATGGAGATTCATCACTTGATGATGACATTACGATAAAAACATTTGCACGAGACATCATTCATTTACTCGAACAACTGGGCATTTCCGCGGCACACTTTTGTGGATTATCACTCGGAGGCATTGTCGTCCAAGAAATCGTCAAAACAAAGCCAGCGATCGTCCAGTCACTTATTCTTAGTAACACCTCTTCTTACATTCCGAGAATGACAGGTCTTTACGCGCTGTCAGAAGGAAAGAAAAACCTCGCCAAAATGAGCGATGATCTATATGAGCAGCATATAATTAAACAATGCATGTACGATGCCAAAAATGAGAAACTTTTCCACGATATTCACTCATTCTATTTTAAGCTTAACCGCAAAACGTATTTAAAAGCGGCGAAAAGCGGTGTAGGCATAAATTATCTCTCGACGTTAATGTTCTGTCCGAAGCCAATCATTATTATCGCATCGCTTAACGATCGCATCACCCCCTATTTAAATGCAACGACGATGAGTCTAGCCGCACCCTTTTCCAAAATGCATACGTTTGATCAATGTGGACATACGCCTAATGTAGAGTGTCCAGCTGAATACAACCGTGTTCTCCTTAACTTTCTCAACGAACATCGCAGCAATAAAGCGGCCTCTCAATAAGTGAAGCCATCACCATTATCAGAAGTTAACGCCGCGACAGTTTGACATGTGCAGAAAAAGCACGGATATTCTGCAGGAAATAGTTGCGTTCTCTATATGGGAGAAATTGATCTATATAGGTTGAACTTGACATTTTCCTGCTATGTTCTGTTGTTTGTTGTTTTCAATGTAGAAGGATGTTTTTACTCGATGTGCCTACTATGCTGTCCGGACTACAAGCATCCGCCTGAAGTGGAAAGCAACTTCCATCAGCTCAAATCAGGAAGATCTTAAGTTCATTCTACCTAGTCTCAACCCTCCAAACTCAATAAACCAGCCCCTTGTCTACCTAACAAGGGGCTGGTTTTATCTTATTGCTTAATTTGAGCGTTCTGCAAGCCAATCTCCTACAGTTGGATACGTCATATTCACCGCTTTTGGCCCAAAGATCACGCTCACATGCCCTGTTGGCATTTCTTCATAACGCTTATCTTTACTAGAGATCTTGTTCATCAGCGCCTCTACTTGAGCAGGTTGGGCAATATGGTCTCTGCCCGCGGAAATGTTGAGCACATTTGCTTTAATGTTCGACAAGTCGACCGTACGACCTCTTACCGTAAGTGTTCCTTGAATGAGCTTATTTTGTTGGTAAAATTCACGAATCCATTGCCGATAAGCCTCTCCAGGGAAAGGAACCCCGTCAGCTACCCACTTTTGCATCAATTTCCAACTTTGGATGAACGTTTCATTGTCCGCACGATCAACGAGATTCACGTACGGCCCGTAGAAGTTGGCGATTGGCTTCGTCATCTTATTGCCAAAGTCAATCATCTCGCCAGGCACTAAACCTAATGTTTCAACGACATGATCGACATCGAAATAGCGGTCATCTAAAAATGAACCGTACAACCCTGTATCAGAAAAATCAAATGGACTCGTCATAAAAATAAGGTTTCGAATTGGGTATTCATCGTATAGAGAAGCAAAAATTGAGGTCATCGTTCCCCCCATACAATAACCGAGAATTGAGCATTCACCAGCCCTGATTTTTGAAGAACTTTTCGGACAGCTCGCGGAATGTAGTCGACAATATAATCATCAAGCTTCATGTGTCGGTCCTCCATTCCTGGCGTTCCCCACTCGAGCAAATACACATCAAAACCTTTGTTAGTTAAATATTCAACGAGACTATTCCCTTCGGTTAAATCAAGAATATACGGTTTGTTAATCAACGCATAAACGAGTAGCAAAGGAACAGAATGTTCTCTCTCTACAGGGGGGACGTATCGATACAATGTCGCTTTGTTTTTTGTCCAAATGCTCTCCTTAGGAGTTGGACCGACTTGCGGATCCGCATCCGTTGTGAGGACTTCAAGGGCACGTTTAAATCGTGAAAATGATGCAGGCATTTGGTCCGTTAGCCATTGGTTGTTCTCTATCGTCATTCGATCACCCTTTCCATAACAACGTTTCTAGAATCTTTACATGTACAAGCCACCATTAATATTGAGCTGTTGACCTGTAATATACTCTCCGTCTTTGCAGAGGAATACTACGCCTCTTGCGATTTCTTGCGCTTGGCCTAGTCGTTGTACTGGCACGCTAGAAACGATTTGATTGAGCACCTTTTCTGGCATCTCTTGCACCATTTCTGTCTCAATAAATCCTGGGCACACAGCATTTACTGTAATGTTTTTTCGGGCAAGTTCTAACGCAAGCGACTTCGTATAGCCAATCATCCTGCTTTTGCCGCTGCATAATTCGTCTGTCCAAACCCGCCTTGTTGCCCGATAATCGAGGAGATGTTAATGATTCTTCCTGACTCAGATTCAAGTAAGTGAGGCAAGGATTTTGATACCGTATTGTACACACTGTTCAAGTTTACATTAATAACTTCTGACCAATCTTCTTCAGAAAGTTTCTTAAACGTTGAATCACGGGTAATTCCGGCATTGTTAACAAGTATGTCTAGCTGACCGAACGTATTCACAGCCGATTCGACAATTTGGCTGGCATCCTCTACGTTTGACACGTCACCTTTGACGGCCAAAGCCTCTCCACCCGAGTCATTAATTTCTTGCACAAGCTTCTCAGATGGCCCTTGGCTCGTATTGTAATTGATGACGACCCGAACACCGTTATTTGCTAATTCTCTCGTAATGGCTGCACCAATTCCTCTTGCACCGCCCGTTACAATGGCTACTTTATTATTGAGGTCTGCCAAAGATCTTCCTCTCCTTTATTCCAAATTGGACGTTGTTTAGGATTTCCCTGAAGTTGCTGCTGCTTCACTTGCACCGGACTGCACATGCTTTAAAATTGTGTCGAGTTTTTCATCTAACCCTTTCATTTCTGTTTTAAGTTTCGTGATTTCCCGTTTTATGTCTGACTTGACTGCAGTCAGGTTCATATCTTGCAATTGATCATCCAGATGATCCACTTTTTCATCAACGTTAATAATCAGTTTAGAAACCTTGGATAAATCATCAACACTTGGGACATTCGCTTGTTCCAAGTAACGACTCATCGTTTCATCCATCATTTTCTTGTACAAAAGATTCATTTCAAGCGTTGTGCCCATCCATTCTGAAAATTGCTCTTCTCTCATCTTCTCATCCAGAATGCCACTCCAGTAGGAATCGTACTGTTGATACAGGTTCTTCCACATGTCAAAGGGATCAAATCCGTTTTTATCCGCCATTCTCCTGCCTCCTTAAATTCAACTCTTCCGTGAGGAAATCTCCCATCAATTTCTTTCTATTTATAATTATAATTATTTTCGGATAATTTGTCGGATATTGTCACCTCCTATAAATAACATCATTGTTTTCAATTCCTAAGGCAT
Organism: Geomicrobium sp. JCM 19039; assembly: GCF_000698145.1. Lineage (GTDB taxonomy): Bacteria > Bacillota > Bacilli > Bacillales > Marinococcaceae > Geomicrobium_A. The sequence goes on along the minus strand of NZ_BAXB01000005.1, from coordinate 38,045 downwards.
CCATACACCCTCTTGTACGTATAACTTTCGACACAAATCCTTCGATCCCTTTATAAAAAAAGAAATAAGCATTTTGCTTTTGCAAACGATTTCCTCAATTCTTCTTGACATATTTTTCATATAGGTGTAAATTACACTTAGGTGAAAAAGTTAATTGAGTAGGTGTTCACATGACGGAAAAAGACAAACGAGAAGACAAAGTAAAAACAAATGCACCTAAGAATTTAATGGTACCCATGTTACTGCTAAGCCTTCGTGGCTGGGATTTACACGGCTACAAGCTTATTGAGCAACTCTCAGAGTTTGGGATGCGCTCTGTAGACCAAGGGAATGTGTATCGAACATTACGACAACTAGAAAAAGACAACATGATCAAATCGGAATGGGACACGTCAGCGGGAGGCCCTGCTAAACGAATCTATTCTCTCACCGACGCGGGTGAAGAGTATTTATCATTATGGGCAGACTCATTGGAACAATATCAATCAATGCTCGATCGCTTCTTTTCAATGTATACAAATATGATCTTTCCCCCTAGACAAAAAAACGACGACGATTAGTAGTGACCCTGCAGGATGACCTGCATCACAATACAGAGAAATTCTATAGGAGGAGTAAATAATGGCTACAACGGCTAAAAAGCAAACGGAGAAACCTGTTGCTACGTTCATTGATGCGACATGGGATGCATGGAAAAACAGCATGCACATGGTGTATTCAACGCAAAAGGAAGCAGAGAACTTGACGCTTCGCGCAATGGAACAGCAACAAGATTTGTGGCAGTCATTCCAAACGAACATGAATAAAGTGCAAACTGAGCAAAAAGCGTGGGCTGACGAAGTGAACGATCAAGTAAAAGAAAACCTTGCCAATACGAGTGGCGATGAAGCAAAACGTGTGTATGAACAATGGAATGGACGTTTCGAAGAAGTTGCGAATCGCGTTGGACAATTAACGTATACGCCGTATCGTGAAATGTTCACATTGTTTACACGCTCTCAAGAACAAATGCATGATGCAATGAAGAAAAGCGTGTCGCAACAACAGAAGAACCGTGAAGACCTTCAGCCTCTTTTTGATGATTTCACAGAGCAAATGAAAAAGACACAAAACGGCTTTTATGATGTATCAGAGAAGAATCACCAATTGCTTGTCAACTATTACAAAGCATAAATAAATGAACGAGCATGAAGACCTCAGTGCTTCATGCTCGTTTTTCGTCACAATAAACGGACAGCCATCCACTTTCGAAAACGCTTACTATTTTATTGAACGATAGGAGGAGTACGACCTTATGAAACTATTAAACAAAACAACGATTATTACGGGAGGCGCACGAGGAATTGGGAGAGCGACCGCTTTAAAGTTTGCCAATGAAGGGGCACGAGTAGTGGTCGCCGACCTAAACGCCGCTGATGTGAGATCTGCTGTACAGGAACTTGAACAGACAGGCGCTGAAGTACTTGGTGTGCAAACCGATGTGTGCAAGTATGACAGTGTGAACAATCTTATGGAACGTGTGCTCGAGCGGTTTGGCTCGGTTGACGTCGTTATTAATAATGCCGGTATTACTCAAGACGCCCTGCTCACTAAAATGACGGAAGACGAATGGGATCAAGTAATGAACGTGAACCTGAAAGGGGTGTTTATCGTTGCTCAAGCAGCCGCGAAGATTATGAAAGCTAAGCAGTCTGGCGTCATCTTAAATGCCTCTTCAGTCGTCGGTACATTTGGCAACTTCGGACAATCCAATTATGCTGCAAGTAAATGGGGTGTGAACGGGATGACGAAAACGTGGGCAAAGGAACTGGCGCGCTATAATGTTCGCGTAAACGCGATTGCTCCTGGGTTTATCTCAACACCTATGGTTGATAAAATGCCTGAAAAAGTGCTAAATAAAATGAAAGAAAACGCCTTGTTAAAACGACTAGGCAGTCCAGAAGACGTCGCGAACGGCTATGCTTTTCTTGCTTCTGATGACGCAAAGTTCATCACCGGCACGATTTTAAGTATTGATGGCGGCGTTACATTGTAAGATGTAACGACCGCCATGTGTCTTATTTCAATGTGAACCCTTGATCTTTTAGGAAGGTTGTCACTTGTTGACGTCGGGGCTTGTTTAAATAGTTCGCCATGTTCTCTCCCCAACCTTCGGTACGTTTGCCGTTGGTCCTACTTTTATAGTAATCACTCGTCTCTTGCTCATATCGGTCCAATCCTTCATGGATGCGGGATCCTTCATAACGATCTTCATGAAGTACGACCTCAACAGGAACTCGGTTTTTGCCCTGGGTCTTGATCTGGATAGCCGAGGCATAATCCCATGACTGGAAATGTGTACGACGGTAATTCCAGAATTCGCGCCACTTCATGAAGGTCATTTCTTATGCCACCAATCATTACACCTCCAAGTCCATACGAACGTGCAGTGAGCAACACGTTTTGTGCAGCCAATGCGACGTCCACGGCTCCGACAATCACATTCTCGGTCTCTTCCATCTGCATCGGCGCTTCCCATTTTTCATTATTAATCTTATGTTTGTGCCAGTCTGCGGTAAAAACAAGAAATACCGGAGCCGTTTCCACCCACGGTTGTCCCCCTGCTACATCTTTTAGTGCTATTCTTTTCTCATGGTCCGTCACCCGAATGATTGTGTATGCCTGTACATGGTGAGAACTTGGTGCCCAACGAGCGGATTCGATTAAGTCGGCAATGATGGCATCGTCTACACGTTTATCTTCATATTTACGGATGGATTGATGGGATTGGATAAGTGCTCTTGTGTCTTTCATTTTGCATTCCTCCTCGGAGTTACGAGCGTACCGACCGGTGTGCTGTCTACAATTTCTCCATCTGCCATTACCGTTTTTCCGCCAATAATCGTGCGCACCGGCCAGCCCGTAATTTCACGGCCGTCGTAAGCAGATATCTTGCTTTTGCTATGCAAGTGCTCTTTTTGGATCATGTTCGTCTTCTTTAGATCAACAATGGTTACATCGGCATCCGTACCTGGATGAAGAGTGCCTTTTTGATCCGAAATGCCATACAACCTTGCTGGGTTTTCGCTCAAAAGCTGTACGATTTGGTTGATCGTCAACCGTCCAGTGTTTACTTCGTTTAGCATGAGTGGAGCTAACGTCTCCACCCCACACATTCCTGCAGGAATTTCACTCAGTTTCCCTGCGTACTTCTCTTCCGCTGTGTGCGGAGCATGGTCGGAACAGACGACCGTGATCGTTCCGTCTTGAATTCCCGCCCAAATGGCGTCTTGATCTTTCTGCTCTTTAACGAGAGGAAAGATTTTCATATCTCGTCCTACCGATTCATAATCTTCATTCGTCAAAAACAAATAGTGAGGACATGTTTCTACAGTCACATGTTGCCCGTTTGCTTGTGCTCTTCGCACCGACTCGACACTTTCTTTCGCCGATACGTGCAAAACATGAAAATGAACCCGCTCTCCTTGGCAAGTGTAATGCCTGTATCAACAGTGAGCGTTTCTGCAACTGCTGGTCTGGACCGAAGCAATGCGTCGTATGATTCATCTTCAGGGTCTTTCTCTTCGCTTAACTGCCGTATTAACTCATGGTTCTCCGCGTGTACGGCAAACACTTGTCCCGTTTTTTCGGTTTCTTTCATCATTTGATACACTTCGCCGTCATCAAACGGCTGGATAATCGACTCATCCGCATCATCAACATTGTAGAGAAGCTGATACGTCTCCTGATGAATGCCGTAACCCCAAAAGTATTTAAATCCAATTACACCTTTTTCATGCATGTCTGGAATTTGTTCACGGTTTAGCGGTCCGAGGCAAATCCCCCACAAACCAAAGTTAATGATTGCTTTACCCGTGAGGTTCTCTACTTGCGCGTCAAATGTCGGTGCATCTTTTACCGGTGGGGTTGTGTTCGGCATTTCAAACAGTGTTGTAATGCCACCTGCTGCTGCAGCTTGTGTAGAAGTGAAGAAGTCCTCTTTATGCGTCGGCCCTGGATCTCTGGAGTGAACGTGTGTATCAATGAGTCCTGGAAGTACGTGATGACCTGTAGCATCAATGACTTCTCCCGCTTCTCGCACATCATTTGGACTTGTGACTGCCGCAATCTTCTTATCACTTATGTAAATCGTTCCCGGAAAAGTTTCGTTTCCGGTGACGATCAGGCCGTTTTCAATGCGTACATCATACATATTCTCGTCCCCATTCTGTCATATTTAAGAAAAACCGCTTCATCAAGAAGCGGCCATTCTTTTTAGTTAATATCTTTGTAAACACGGCTTCCGACGGCTTTTCTTTGTTTCTGATACTTCCCGTCGTATGGAGACGCTGCATTCTGGTCCATGCGAGCAAATACGAGTTGTGCAATTCTTCGCCCTGAGATGAGGCGAATGGGCAAACGGTTTGCATTGAACAACTCTAGCGTGATCTCCCCCTCAAAGCCAGGGTCCACCCATCCTGCATTTTGGATAAACAATCCCATTCTACCGATCGAACTTCTCCCTTCAACAAACGCAGTTAAGTCATTCGGGAGCTTTATGTACTCTCGAGTTGTTGCGAGTAAAAATGAATTCGGGGGGATAATTACTTCGTCTGCTTCAAATTCAACATATTGCGCGGGGGTATCTAAAGAGATCGATTCAATCGCATTCTCATCAATCTTCAAATAATGATTTCCAAGACGGATATCGACCGACGCAGGCTGAATTTGCGCATCGTCAATGGGCTCAATCATTAGTTCTTGTTGAGCCATCATATTCTTAATGGTTGTATCTGATAAAATCAACGGATTCTATACCTCCTGAGGACACTTCTTCTGTTATTAGTATACTAGATATTGACGCGAAAAACAAAAAACCAGCAGCTGAAAAATCAGCCACTGATTGGAGGTTTCCCGTCTTCGAAATTACATTCTAATTCATACCCATGCTCGGATATTGTGTTCCCTGTCTGATATTTAACAATCCATTCATTATACTTTGTTGTGAGTGTCGTAAAAGCGTCTTCATCTTTTTGATCGAGAGCTTCATCAATGAGTCGTTCATAGCGAGCCTTTGTAAACTCATATACAGAATACTCCAACATCATACGTGCGTATAGCGACTGTAACACTTGTCTAGGTGCCCTGTACCCCTGACGGATCATTTTCAGTTTCTCAAAGAGTTCATTCTCGTAAGTTGAACCTGCCATTGCTGCTCCCTCCCATAACTCATCGTATTATTTACGTATTATGAAGCGTTCGTCCTTGAGAGTCAATACCCGAATTTTGACAATTCCAAACGTTCATTGAAAAACGTTTCTAGTATCTTATTAAATTCTTTAAGAGAACATTCCGATCAACCGAATGCTTTTTTTCTTCTTCCTGCATTTTCTTGTTGTAAATACGAACACGCATTCGTATACTGAGCATATACTCGGTTCAGGAGGTGCGATGATGCCTGTCACTAAGGATGAGCTAACGCTGATTCATTATGCGGTTATTTTGCCGCTCGTACGCAAATCTTTTCAACGCTCTCGCATTCAGGCAGAGCAGTCTCTAAGCTTGCACGAGCCCTACTTGACGCTTATTGATGAAGCACTGGCACTTGTGCATGAAGATTTACGAACATTAAAGCAAGAACAACAAACCCGATCGATTCGCGTCTACAAAATTGACAGTGACTCGACATTTTCCGAATATGGTTACGTTTGCGGACGCTACGAAGGACAAAATCGCTATGTGAACACGAACCTAAAGCGACAGACGAGCGCCTGCATGGAACGCTATCTTCACGGCGAACGGGTCGAACCGGATTTCTTTAACAACTTGTAAACGCCATACATGATTAAAAAGACGACAAGTGACACCGCTTGAAGCACAAAAATGTAATATGGCCATGGCCCAAACCAATCAAAAGGTGACGGACTTGGAGGTTTCTCCATCAAGTACATGTAATTGGCGTACGGAACAAACCAGTTCACCATAAACACACCTGCTGCATACACGTTTAAATACACCCACACTCGAAATACAGATCGAAGAAAAACATGCTTTCTATGCACGAAAAGCATATACACGACCGCAACAATGACGAGCGCATGTGTGGAGAAGAAATGAAAAAATCGAAAGTGCGGAAATCCAAAGTTCCCAACATCAGGTGTAACTAAGGTTAAGAGAGCACTTCCGACTCCAGCAAAAAATGTAATTTCAAACCAGCGCTGCCCTTTTGTAAGAAGCATCACCACAGCTGTAATCCACGTAATACTACTCAAATGAAGGGCAAAGCAAAGTGCGCACCCCACACGCCATTCACGACGTACCACATCTGATAGACGGCCTCAAGTAGAACAAACAGCGAAACGAGAACGTAGCGAAAACTTGCATCGACAGTCGGGCGACTACGAATGGCACGCCGAAAAACAGCGATTATTACACAAACGAGAATAAGCACGCCAAAAACGGCAAGGTGTGCAGGACCGAACAAAACAAAGTCCGGACTGGGTTGTGAATAGGAAAATAAGGACACCTTAGAACCTCCACATCTAGGGAACTAGACTTTAATCTGCAGATCTTCCTCCTCCTCTACTTGAGCAAACAGATCCGTCATAATTTGCATTCCTTTCCCGATCTGTTCATCAGTTGCATGTGTATAATTAAGCCGAAGTGTATTGTATTGAGGCGTGCCCGCATAAAACGGCGCACCAGGCACGTAGGCAATACCGCGACGAACAGCCTCCTTTAATAAGGAATCGGTGTTAATACGCGGGTCTACTTCCAACCAAAGAAACATGCCACCTTCAGGATCAACAAATTCCGCTGTCTTTAATCCAGATGAACGAATGGCATCGACCATTACGTTTTTGCGATGTCCATACAGGTCACTAATTTTTTGAATATGGGCATCTAAATCAAAGTTCATACATAGCTCATACAACGCTTGATGGGCTAACGAATTCGAATGCAAATCATTGGCTTGCTTTGCTTGCGCCATCATGCGAATAATTTGGTAGGGACCTACAATCCAACCCGTACGTAGTGCTGGAACGGCTGTCTTTGAGAAAGTGCTCGTGTACACAACGTGAGAACCATCATCCAAAGCAGCCATCGGCGTGTAACCCGCATCATGATATTGAATATCTCCGTAAGGGTCGTCTTCAAACACGATAAAATTCTGCTTGTGAGCAAGTCGAACTAACGCTTCTCTGCGTTCCAAACTCCAAACTCTACCACTAGGGTTTGAAAACGTTGGAACGACGTAAACGACTTTCGGTCGGTATACTTTCGCTTTTTCTTGTAGATCATCTAAGTCCATACCATTCGCATCGCAGCGAATCGGTACGATCTTCGCTTCATACGATTGAAATACTTGTAAAGCGGCCAAATACGTCGGTTCTTCAGTGAAGATAACATCCCCTGGACCAATCATTATTCGTGAAAACAAATCGATGGCTTGTTGCGAGCCTGTTGTAAGCAATACATGTTCGGGCGTAAACCCTTGTATTCCCTTGTTTTTCATCCGTTCAATGATTACTTCCCGAAGGGGAAAATACCCTTCAGTCTCCCCATACTGCATCGCCTTCTTTCCTTTAGATAATGCTCTGGAAAAGGCATCCTCAATCGCTGCTACTGGAAAAAGATCATCATCTGGCAGCCCTCCCGCAAACGATATGACATTGCCTTGGTTGACAATTTTCAAAATGTCCCTCACTGCTGATGACTGTAGGTGTCTTACACGTTTAGCAAATGCGTATTTCATCTCCGTCTCTCCTTAGTTGTGTTCTCCTATGTCTTTCACGAAATGTTTATAAAAGTCCTTCTATTTTAGCTCATTTCACAAAAAAGTCAATCGATTCACACCGTTGTCAGCCACCAAAAAACGTGCAGGGAGCCTCCCTGCACGTGAATGATTGCTATAAGAATTGAAGTAATGTCGTTGCGATTGAGAAATAAATCGTAATGGACACAATATCATTAAATGTCGTAATAAACGGACCGGATGCAATGGCTGGATCGAGCTTAAATTTGTTAATGATAAGCGGAACAACCGAACCTACCACCGCAGCCATTGCAAGAGAAATGAGTAAGGAAACACCAACAATTCCAGCTAGATAAAGGCTATCATCGAAAAAGAACGGGATAATAATTAAGAGCACAAGCGCACAGGTAATCCCAATTAACAAGCCTGTTCCGAACTCACGCCCGAGTGCACGTACGAGACCTTTCTTCTCGAAGTTGCCGAGTGCCAAGCCACGAACAACGATCGCAAGAGACTGCGTACCGACGTTTCCTGCAGAGCCCATTAACATCGGAATAAAGGCTGAGAGTAACACGACTTGCTCCAACGTTTCTTCAAATGAACCGATAATACCTGCGGTTAGCATTCCAAATAACATGAGTAGAACAATCCAAGGTGCACGCTTTTTTGCCGCTTGAAATGCAGAAATGTTTACGTCTGTTGCCCCTCTCGTGGCAGAGAATTCGGCAAGGTCTTCCGTCGCTTCTTCTTCAAGAACATCCATCACATCATCGACAGTGACAATTCCAAGCAATACCTCGGTATTAGAAATAACAGGTACAGCTAAGAAATCATATTTCTTAATGAGTTGTGCGACGTCCTCTTGATCTTCATTAACATGGACAGAAACGACCCTCTTGCTCATCACTTCCCCGATCGTTGCATCGAGAGAAGCGACCATCAAGTCACGTAAGGAAACAACACCTGTCAGCTTTTCAGCCTCATCAACGACATATAAATAATAGATCATTTCAGCGTCAGGGGCTTCATTTCTTAAACGCTCAAGCACGGTGCTCACTTGCTCTGTTTCATGCAAGCTGACAATTTCTTTCGTCATGATGGCACCGGCGGTTTCTTCTTCATACGTTAATAATTCTTTTACATCTTCAGCATCTTCATCGTCCATGGATGTAAGGATGCCTTCACGCTGATCTTCGTGTAATTCACCTAAGAAATCGGCGACATCATCAGCATTCATATGGTTGAAGACATCACCCATCGCACTGTCTTCCCAATTGCTTGCGACCTCTTTTTGCTCTTCAAGCTCTAACTCCTCAAAAATATCGGCCAATTCCGAAGGCGTCATGAGCGTATAAAACTTCTCTTTCGCCGTTTCATCCAACTGCTGAAAAACTTCCACTTGATCAACAGGGTGCAGGTCAAGAAATTTTAAGCGAAAAACAGTTGTTTGATCTTGTTCTAATAACTCAAGTAAATAACGGCTGTAGGCTGCGCGTGTTTCTTCGTTTAGTTTTACCATCGCTTACTCCTCCTGTTCAGCCGTCAATCCTCACCTTTTGATGAGGGACAGCTCTCCAATTTACCGGCTTGCACCTATCATATTCGTCTGTACTCAAACTGGGATCCATGTCGTCCCTCACCTCCCGTGTTACCTCTTGTTATTGTGGCTCGGCGTCACTACGCCCATACGAAAAAAGAGCCGTCTACGAGAAGACGGCTCACTAAAAACAAAGCTACCTGTATCACAGAAGCTTCTTTCGCTCATATCGTCTCCGTCGTAGAGCTTTAGCACTGTACGGCATAGGCATGAATGCCAGCTACATTAAAGAGTACCTTATCTCGATAATCTCTGTTCACCCATTGGCGTCTTTGGACATTTTTGGGCAGCAGCGTATCTCCGTACAGGAGCCTCACCTAACGAGGTATATTCGTTTTGATTTCGTCTACGACTATACAGCCGTCTATCTGTTCTGTCAACCATTATACTCGAACGCTTGCATCCATGCATGACGATTCGCGGCTTCGAACATAATAACCGTGACGTAAAGGAGTGAGCAAAACAGATGAAGCGTACGCTTTCAGATCGTTATGAAGAGAATACAGAACTGTTAACGAAAGAATTGAACGTTGATAAAAACTTCGACATCATTAAACACGAGTTTCAATCTGGAGGCGTCCGCCTTTGCCTTTTTCTCGTTGACGGCTTCGGGAATGATCTGTCCATCATTCATATGCTCGAAAACCTATCGAGACTGGAAAAAGATCAACTAAAAAAAGACCCCCTCTCCATTCTGCAACAGCGTATGATTCCTAATGCAGAAATTGAACGCAGCCAAGAAATAAAAGAAATCGCAACAATGGTATTAGCCGGTCAGTCTGCGCTCGTTGTTGAAGATTGCGATGAGTTATTGCTCATCGACGCGAGAGAGTATCCGATTCGCTCGCCTGAAGAACCTGACTTGGAGCGAGTCGTACGCGGTCCACGGGATGGGTTCGTGGAAACACTTGTCTTCAATAGCGCACTCATTCGCCGTAGATTACGCGACCCTTCTTTAATGATGGAGTACTTACAAATCGGAAGAAGATCTAAAACCGATATCGTGATTGGCTATATTGGCTCGATTGCCGACCTGAACTCATTCGTAGGCTTAAGAAAAAGCTAAAGGGGATCAAGATCGACGGCTTAACGATGGGAGAGAAAACACTTGAAGAATTTCTATTTAAAAAGATGATGTCACCTTATCCACGAGTTCGTTACACCGAGCGTCCGGATACGGTAGCCTCCCACCTACTGGAGGGACACGTCATTATTATTACCGACGGCTCGCCAAGTGTCATGATTTTCCCTACGACTTACTGGCATCATATGCAACATGCTGAGGAGTATCGTCAAGAACCGATTGTCGGTGCTTTCCTAAGATGGGTAAGACTCGTTGCGGTTTTTGTATCCATCTTTTTATTGCCAGTTTGGTTTTTATTGGAGGAGAATGAAGCGCTCGTTCCTGAGGCTCTTAGTTTTATTGGCATAAGTGAGTCGTTTAGTGTACCTGTATTCGTGCAAATCCTTATTGCAGAATTCGGACTCGAGATTCTTCGCATGGCAGCGATACACACGCCAAACGCACTCGCAACCGCCCTCGGTCTTGTCGCCGCCATTCTTATTAGTGAAATTGCAATTGAAGTCGGGGTGTTTACAAGTGAAATCGTACTTTACACAGCGGTTGTTGCTATGGCTGGCTATGCGACACCTAGTTATGAGATGGGGCTATGCAACCGTCTCATTCGCCTCGGGTTAATTCTAAGCGTAGGTTTTTTTGGTCCGATCGGTTTTTTCATTGCTCTAATGGCCTTCTTTTTGACACTCGTAAAAACAAAAACGTTAAATACTCCATACATGTGGCCGTTTCTCCCCTTTAACGCGCGGGCAGCTGCGGATTTTATCTTAAGAATCCCTCAACCGTACAAAAATAATCGGCCCTCGATCGTTCATCCCATCGACAAAAAAAGACAGCCGTAATGTTACCGACGCTCGCTTGCATCGCTCAAATGATGCAAGCGAGACATTCTCATAAAGACATGATTACCATTCTTCGTGAAAGCTGACAGAAGAAGTGGTATTCTGCTATATTAAAGAAGGAATACGTAGAAATGAGGCTGTACATAATCTATGAAACAACAACAAAGAATTGAACGGAGTCGAAAATGGCTCATTGTTTTCTTACTGCTAACGACGATTTCAGCATTCGGTGTCGCCATTGCCAGCATCTATGAATATATGACGCTGTTGGACATGCCTGCAACGGCCAGCACGGAGGAGATCCCTGCTGAAACAAGACAATTGCTCGGGCAAATTAGTATTGGGGCGTTTATGCCGCGACTGTTGTTTTTTCTCATTACCGCTGTCGTTTTTTTAATATGGACGTATCGACTTTTTGACGGTGCAAGTTCAGTACTTAAAGACGATTCGCTCAATAACCCTGGATGGGTTGTTAGTTTCTTTATTATCCCATTCATGAACTTCTTTTTGCCATTGCTCTCGTTTCTTGACTTATCAAAGAAACAATCGGTGCAACGGTTTGGACACAAAGAAAGAAAAAAGTCAGCGCTCGTGATCAGTTGGTGGATGTTCTTTTTATTCTCTTTGCTCGTGTCCATGACGACTGGTTTTTTTGTAACAGAAGACGCGACAGTTGGCATGTTACGCAATGATGCACTGTCTACAAGCATTTCAGAATTCACGCTTACAATTGCGGGTGTGTTGGCGGTGCTCGTCGTCAATATGCTCACCCGGCAACAAGAAGCAATCATTGAGGAGGAAAGCACATGAAACATGTCATTATTACAGGCGCTTCCAAAGGCTTAGGGCTCGCACTGACTGATGAATATCTAGCTGAAAACGCCGTCGTTCATGCGCTTTCACGGTCAATCATGCAAGTGAAGGGCGGACACCATTATGAGATTGACCTTACGAAAGTAGACGCACTCAAAGACACGTTCACTGCGATCTTTGAACAAATCGATGCCTCTTGTACAGAACTCATTCTCATTAATAATGCAGGGATGGTGGAGCCTGTCGGTACGGTCATTGAGAACACACCTGCCTCCTTGGAAAAAAGCGTAACCTTGAACTTAACCGCACCGATGGCAACATCAAGCTTATTCTTACAGAAGAGTCAACACCTTAACGTAAAGAAAACCGTTTTGAACATTAGCTCTGGTGCCGGGAGAAGCCCGATGGAAGGGTGGAGTGCTTATTGTAGTGGCAAAGCTGGCCTGGATATGTTTACGAGAACCGCGGCTGCAGAACAGAGCGAAGAAAACAACCCTGTGCTCTTTCTGTCCCTCGCTCCAGGAATCATTGATACGGGTATGCAAGAAACGATACGCAGCTCAAGTGAAGATAGTTTCAAACATGTGGATACATTCAAATCGTATAAAGCAAATGGAGACCTTGCAAAGCCAGAGACAATAAGCGGAACGATCGTTCACTCGTTACTCAAAGACGACCTTGAAAACGGAGCCCTTCTAAGTATTCGTGATTACCTCTAAATATAAAAAGCGAGAAGACCACTTAAGGCCTTCTCGCTTTTTGTTACTCTCCATCATTTCGGTTTTTACGATCATTACGTTTTAAGAAATAGACGGTAACGCCAGCAAAGACTAGCGCGCCAATCATCGAACTCGTAATCATAACGAGGTAAGGAATTTCGTTTTCATCCTCATCTTGAGGTTCAGCGACCAATTCCATAAAACTACCGTCTAACGAAAAAACGTTCATCACTAAAAATAACACTACCCACTTCAAACGATCGTTCCTCCAATCAATCCCTCCACCTTTATGTCAACCGGTGGGCGATGACAAAATGCAAAACCGTGCATGCATTTGTAGGGTTTATATATGTATGCGGCGAATTGCCCATGAAACGAATTGTATCATAAGAGTCGAGTTCGTATTCATGGTCTTGTACACTAATCTTCAATGTTCCCTCCATTACGGTGACGTATTCAACAACGCCCGTGCGATGAGGGTCAGATTGATACACCGCATTCGCTTGCAAATAAGCTCGGTACATCTCAATGCCATTTGTTTGGAACAAAGGCTCGGCGCGAAAATGTTCATTCCCACTAGAAAGTACCATCCCTCACCCCTTCTAGCAATCTCAACGTCTGAATCGACAGATAAGAGAGACGATATCGGAATGTCTAAAGCATCGGCAATTTTCCAAATGACAGCAAGGGTAGGGTTCCCTTCTCCTTGCTCAATCTTCAGCAAAGTCAACTTACTTACACCGAATTGTTTGGCCATCGCTTCAATGCTCATTTCCTTTGCCAAACGAATGCTTCGTAAATTTTCACCTAACCTTTGGACAGGAATCTGTTTCCGTTGATGATCCATAATTCCTCCTAAATTACTCACTATATCGGTTTTCGTTATTGTACCACACCGTCACTTACTGGTATACTTTAATAAACTTATATATTATTATAATATACCAAGAGGTGGTAGAATGATTGACAAACTGGCCATTAAACAAGGGTGCATCGATGCTTTTCCTTTAGCGATCGCCATTGGTGCATACGGCCTTTCATTCGGGATGCTTGCCATTCAAGCAGATTTCACCGTTTTCCAAAGCGTAATGATGAGTGTGTTTGTATTTTCAGGAACGGTACAACTCGCATCGGTAGCGATGATCGCCTCAGGCGCTTCGCTGTTAAGCATTCTTACCGCCGCAACTTTACTGAATCTTAGAAACCTTCTTTACGGAGCAACCCTTTCAAAAGGACTCCGAAATGTAAAGAAGAAATGGCGCTTTTTACTCGCGTTTGGCGTCTCTGATGAATCCTTTGTCCTCGGTACACAGAAGTTTAAACGAGACGGACCTGCTCCTGTATATTTTGCGACTGTTGCCTTATTTTTTTACATGAGTTGGATCATCGCCACGCTATTTGGTGCACTCATTGGGGATCAAGTTGATCCGTTACAATTCGGGCTCGACCTCGCGTTCCCAGTAACGTTCGCAGCATTACTTGCACCATCGTTAAAAGAAAAAGCATCGATTACGACGGCGATTTGTGCACTCATCATCGCCACGAGCATGGAAGTCACCGCACCTGGAAATGAGTTTACGATTGTCGTTACCGGTCTTGTCGCCCCATTCGCAGGCGTGATGCTCAACAAAGGAGGACACTGATCAATGATTCAACAATGGCTATTAATCATTGGGCTCGCCATATCCACATACATATCGAGGCTTATTGGGCTGGAAGCGATGACCCGGATAAAGGCATCTCCACTTGTCGAACTCTACTTTCGATATATTCCAGCAAGTATGATCACCGCCCTCATCGTTGTGCAAATGATGAGCAGAAAATGGGCACACGTATATTTCAATTCCTGTTCTTATTGCTAGTATCGTCGGCATGTTGACGATGTTGAGGTCGAAATCGCTACTCTTGTCCCTCATCACCGGCATTCTCTCAGGGATGGGCGTTCGATATTTCTTTTGAAAATCGTAGAGAGCGGAGCATGTCTCGTCAAGAGCTTTTTAAAACGTTTAATAAAGGCGTGCAGTCAGATGGTCATAGAAGCGCTATGTGTCTAAAAAAACGAAACGGGGGTACGCGGCACATCTGTTTATTTCGGATAGTGTCCCTACCCTGAACATAATCATTAAAGACAATACCATTTGTTCCCGCCCTCCCTTGATGCACTCATTTTGTCTTATATACATGACTAAATCCGCCCGTAAAACGTCTTTTGGGCGGATTTTTTGTTGTGATGACTACCAAGTTATCATCGTTCAGATTTTTTCTACGTGCTCGCTGGTGTATCTTTGTTGGTTGATCGTTTTCGTTTGACGAGCTTGATCAACAATGGATATGAGAATGATAGCAATGTGAGTAAAGCCAATACGATCGTGATTGGTGAAGCAAACAACATATCGACGGGTTGGTCATAAATGACTAATGACCGTCTTAAGTTCTGCTCCATTTCCCCTCCGACAATTAACGCCAGAATTAATGGCACAATTGGGTAATCGAGCAGACGCATGAAGAGCCCTAATACGCCCGCAAAAATGAGGATATAGAAATCAATCGTACTATACCCGAGCGTGTACGCACCGATAAAGGACAAGATCAGTACGATCGGGTACAACACTCTCGGTGGTGTTTTCAAAATCTTGACGAGAACACCAACCATGGCAATGTTAATGATGAGAGAATGATATTACCGATAAACATACTATTAATAAGTGTCCAAACGAGATCTGGACTGTTCTCAAATAATAGCGGTCCAGGCGTAATGCCGATCATGACGAGTGCACCTAGCATAACAGCTGTTGTTGCTGAACCTGGGATTGCCATCGTAAGCATCGGAATGAGTGATCCTACGGCAGCGGAACTGTTTGCCGACTCAGGAGCCACCAGACCTTCAACCGCTCCTTTTCCGAACTGTTTTTTATTTTTTGATATTTGTTTTTCGGTGCTGTACGCCAGTAATGATGAGATCGTTCCTCCAGAACCTGGTA
The DNA here is from genome assembly GCF_000698145.1 of Geomicrobium sp. JCM 19039. GTDB lineage: Bacteria > Bacillota > Bacilli > Bacillales > Marinococcaceae > Geomicrobium_A. The sequence continues at coordinate 22,280 of NZ_BAXB01000005.1, read as the reverse complement.
GCACTCCGAGAAAGAAGCCAATCGGACCACTACGAACGATCGGTGCAATGGAACGTTTCCATTGATCTTTAGTAAACCATTTACTCCCGATACTTTTGCCATCAACATCTTTCGGTTGTTTGTTAGCAAACATATTGTACAGCACTTCGCCAATAGCATAAATCCCGATAATGATGACGACAAAACTAATGCCCTCGGTAAAATGGGGAATATCAAACGTGTGGCGGTGCACACCGGTTTGTAAATCAATACCAATGGTACTAATGCCAAGCCCTAAAAACATCGTAATAAATCCTTTGACCATATTGCCGATGGAAAGGGCGACGACGGCAGAGAGGGCAAAGAAAAACAGAAATAAGTACTCAGCAGGCCCGAAATTCAACGCAAAGTTTGCCAAGGGAATGGCTAAAAAGATAAAGCCAAAAATCGCCATTACACCACCGATCAATGACGCGATGGCGGCAATACTCATCGCTTGGCCTGCTTGACCATTCTTTGTCATCGGATACCCATCGAATGTTGCTGCAATCGACGAACCATCCCAGGGGTATTAATGAGAATTGAACTTCTCGAGCCCCCAAACAAAGCACCATAATAAATCGCTGCCATGAGAATGAGTGCACTCACAGGTTCCATCCCAAACGTTAACGGAATCAGCACCGCAACACCTGTTGCCGGTCCTAACCCAGGAAGAATCCCTACAATTGTACCGAGAAATGCTCCAAGAATGAGCCATAGGAGGTTAATCGGTTGAAGCGCTGTCCATAAACCATCTAACACAAAGCTTAAATCCATACCGACTTCCTCCTTACGGTAAACTAATTTCTAGCAAATAGCTGAACACGTACCAACTGCTTCCTGCCACAACGACCGTTACAATGAGATTGAGCAACCACCGTTTCTTTCCGTTAAGGAAAAACATGAGCGCTGCTAAAAAGATAAATGTGGAAATGAAGAATCCTAGACGTTCAAAGATCAATGTATATAGCAAACAAAGTGCCAATATAATTCCTAGCGTGTATATGGTTTCTTTTTTTAGTAATGCTTTTAAGTCGTCATTCTCTGTATCAAAATGTTGTCGTACCTTGACAAGGTCGATGACAGAAAAAACGAACAACCCTGCGCTCACGACGAGCGGGAAATACATCGGCCCATACGGATTGCCGAGCTGTGCATGAGGCAATTGCAACGTGAGAATAGCAAGTGCTATGCTAATGACGATAAAAAATACAGGTAAAGAGATTCGAACGGCATTCATTGCGGCTCCTTTCTACGGCGCTAAACCTGCCTGTGTAATTATTTCAGCGAAAAACTCTTGCTGCTCTTCAAAAAATGCACCTGTTTCATCACTACTCATATAAAAATCTTCGAGATCATAATTATCGAGTACGGTTTGCCACTCTTCTGTTTCCACCATCGCGCTAAGCCACTCGTCCCATTTTTCAACTTCATGCTCTGGCATATCCTGAGGGCCATAATGCCACGCCAATGGGGAAATACCATATCAATGCCTTGTTCCTGCCAAGTTGGTATATCTGGAAAACTATCTAACCGCTCCGGCGATGTGACCGCTAAGATGTCGACTTCACCAACTTCATACTGGTCTGAAAGGTCAGACATCGAGTTGCTCGTCACATCGATATGTCCACCGAGTAGTGCATTCATAATGTCTCCTCCGCTGCTATACACAAGAAATTGCAGTTCTGTCGGATCTACGCCTGATTCAACAGCGGCTTGTACAAATGAAAGGTGATTTCCACTTCCAAGCGACGGACTTACACCGATGGTTAAAGATTTCGGATCTTCTCTTAACTGTGCCATCAGTTCATTTCCATCAGTAAACCCAGCATCCGCTCGTGTTGCGACCGCTAACCACTCCGTTGATAACATCGCCAATGGGGTGAAATCTTCATGTGTGAGTTCACTCTGCTCTAACAAATTACCTGTAACGAGTAAACTTGAGTTCACCGCCGCAAAATGACCATCTTGTTGATTTAAGTATTGCCAACCAACTTCCCCGCCCCCGCCTGGCTTATTAACGACGGTAATATCTTCTTCCACTGAACCTTCAGCATCCATTGATCGTTGAATTGACCGTGCTGTCATATCCCAACCCCCGCCTGGTGTTGCCGGCGCAATAATTTCAATCGGCTGATCTGGAAATGTATCGGCCGATGAAGAAGAATCCGAACACGATGCTAATAGAAATACAACACCGATCATCGATAACTTCTTCCACATATGTAACCCTCCTTTATGCAAGTAACCGCTTTCAATGTTTATGAATATATCATTCATCATTTCCAGAGACAATATTTCGAATTTTTATTTCTTTTTATCCTTTTTGACCACCATTTTTTTGTCGATAAAAAAGAGGAACCCAACCACGGGTCCCTCCTCAATTACACATGTACATATTTTCTTTCAGGTCGACCGATGACACCGTAATTCAACTGTGTTCGTGCATGACCTGAAGCGACCAAATGCTCTAAGTATCGACGGGCTGTCGTTCGAGAAATGCCGACCGCTTGGCACGTATCTTCAATCGTTACACCGTCAGCTACATGTTCTAATGATAGCTGAACTTTGTAGAGTGTGATGGAATCAATTCCTGAAGGAAGTGACGGCTCTTCATAACCTCCACTACCTGAACTCGTTAAAAATCGGCTAACATCCGCTTCTGTAAATGCAGACGAGTGAAGAAACCAACCTCGGTGCTGTTATATTGGCGAAGCGTTGCTCAAATCGTTCTTTAGACACCGGTTTTACGAGAAAGTCATACACACCAAAACGCTTCGCAATCAAAAGATCTTGTGGTTCATCAGAAGCGGAGATCACAATGATATCCATATCAGGATATTCACTACGAATGTGCATCAAGAGATCTGTCCCCCGCTCATCAGGAAAATAAATATCTAACAAAATCAAATCGACATCGGCTGCTTTTAGACTTGAGCGTAGTTCTTTACCGTTAAGCGCTCGGCTAACCACCTGAAAGCCTTCGACGGATGTCACGTAGGCTTCATGAATTCCTGATACCCGAAAATCATCTTCGGCAATAATAACGTTCATGAGCCGATTCCCCTTTCTTTTTTTGGTAGGATAATGGATACACAAGCACCTCCAAGTTCTGAATTAGCAATTTCTAATGAACCGTTGTATTCACGCAACGTGCTTTCAACATTGTATAAGCCGTACCCTCTTCCGGATCCTTTTCGAGAATAGCCTTGCTCTACAACGAGATGTTGCTCATCACGTGCAATACCCACTCCACTATCCTCAATTTCAATGATGATGTCATCACCAATATCCGTCATAAAGATCCCAATATTCTTTTGTTTTTCATCTTGCACAGCCTCAATCGCATTGTCAATCACATTGCCTAGCATGATCGTCATTGAGGAAATAGGGATATGCGTCGGTGATAGAGATGAGCGATCTTCTATAACCATATGAATGTTCTTCTCAGCCGCCTTTCCCATACTAGCAAGAAGAATGGCTTGGATGCCTGCATCTTCAATACGGTTTAACTTAGGTAAAAATTGATCGGTAACAATCGCTTCCTCTTGAACAAAACGAATCGCCTCATCATATTGTTCTAGTTGCAATAAGCTCATAATCACATACAGTTTATTTTTGAATTCATGAGTTTGAGCGCGCAGCCCGTCCGCATAACTTTTCATTTGATCCATCATCAGTTGAAGTTGTCTCATGTCCGTTTTATACCTGAAGCTACAGATCGCTCCAACTAATCGTTTATTCGTATACATCGGACGGAGGTTCGCAATTAATGGGTAGCCGTTAAACGTCCGCTCTTCATCATATACGAAGGTCTCCTTTTGAATCACATCATGGAGACCGAGTGCTTCTATAAGAAGTATTTTGTCTTCTTCGTGATGAAGAAGCAACCGCGCCGACGGATTAATGAGTGTAATCTTTTTATCGGTATTAATTGCGAGTATGCCCTCCTTCACGGATTCCAACATCGCTTGTCGTTCAGTAAACTTACTCGCTATCTCCACCGGCTCCATCCCTAATGTATCTTCCCGAATATTACGAGCAAATAAAACGACACCGGTGCCGAGTACCGCCAAACTGATCAACGCGACAATTCCCAGTCGAATAAACTTATCCGCAATCGAACTCATCAGTGTTTCCCGAGGATACTCAACACTCACAGCACCGACCAATCGCTCCCCATTGTCAGCCATTTGTTGATAGACCGGGGCAATAATTTGGATACTCATCTCATCCAATTCAGAATTATTCTGATAGGAACCGAACATAATGGTCCGGTCGTAGACTTCATCTGATGGCGAGAGCTGCGCATTCAGATCAAGTGAATGATATACAACATTCTTTTCGTCGTCCACAACAGAAACGATGGGCTGTTGAACTTGTAGTCGAATCCGGTCAATATGTCCTTCAAGCTCTTCTTGGTCTTGAATGGCTACCGCATCGGCAATTGCTGGCATATACCCAATTGTATTTGCGGTTTGTCTAGCTAATTGTTCATACTCGCTTCTCGTATTATCAACCTCTATAGAAGCAAAAGCGATAATAAAAATAATAAATAAAAATGAAGACAGCAGTGTAAAAAAAAGAAGCATACGTGTCCGGATTTTCATTTTTTTCATTTACATGTTGCCCCTCTCATCCATCATTCGGATTGAACATGACGATTGGCTGATGTTTTGCGTAAATGCCAGCCAAGAATTGTATTGTAAAGAGCATGGGCAATCACCGGGGCGAGCAAAGACCCTGTAAAATAAAATAAAAACGCTAACCAAAACCCCATGACGAGGATTGTCAGATGCATGAATGGCTCTCCTCGATATTGAGGGATATGTAACGCCATAAACAACAAGGCATTTAGTAGAAGGACAAGCCAGGCAGGAAACGTATCAAGAAACAAACCGACGAGTGCTCCGCGAAACAAAAACTCCTCAGCAAACCCCGCACCCAAACCGACTGTAACGAGCCCTCCGGGCATTCGAATAATTCTTTCCAATATTCTCGTCATCTCATTGTCAGGTAATTCTGTCCCCGTTAACACGAGCACTCCGGTGACGACTAGCGCCATGACTAATCCACTTAAAACGCCAATTCCGATCACAAGCAATAACGATTGATTGTCGATGGTAAACAACTGGATGAGAAACGGCAACGTCTCCCCCCATCGAAAAATGATCATGAGCACAAGGGCGGCCACAATCATTAGACCAAAACCTTGCCATATAGCAAAGAGCAGTTGTACATCAGATCTTTTCACGTCGTCACCTCCAACACATGCGTATTTGCGAGTCCAGCTCCAGGCGTTTTCTATGTTTATTTTTTTATACCATGCTCAGTTTTTCGTTTAGACCCGAGCCATAAAAGAAAGGCTGCACCTATTAGGAAGCAGCCGGATCAATCATTTCCATGAAGTTTTCAACATGCTCTTGGCTCATGCCACCTGCACGTTTTAGCACAACTTCCCCGTGTTCATCAATCAGATATGTTGCGGGAAGTTGGCCGACACCATATGCGGCAAGCACGTCACGCTGACTGTCCATGAGTATTGGGAAGTTCAAGTCATGACGATTCGCAAAACGGTCAATTTGTAGCTCACTCTCTCCTACATTCACCGCAAGAATTTCTACATCTTTATCTTTATAGTTTTGCCATTCTTCTTCCATATACGGCATCTCATCTTCACATGGTGGACAGAATGTGCCCCAGAAGTTCAAGAATACGCCTTGTCCTTCATAGTCCGCCAGCTCAACCCGCTCTCCATCCATGTTGACGAGCGAGAAGTTTGGCGCTTGATCCCCTTCACTCACTACACTAGCCTCTGCCATAAAAAAGTTGGTTACGAACACATACCCAATGGCAGCGACAATGGATAAGAGGATTGCGGTACGCATGAACATTCTACGTCGTTTACGCTTAACTCGATCTTGTTTGTCCATGGATTCACCTCTATCTTAAGTAAATATCACGATACAGATAGCATCTCATATTCTCAGAATAATAATCAAGTCACAGCGATCTTTGTAACGAATTGTTTACATTTTACTAGGATCACAAACGAATTTCCACTGAAACATCCCCATGCAGGTCATGCGATGGCCACGTTCGTAACCCTAATACTTTATAGAAAAAAAAAAACGCTACACTTGATCACCTCCACTCTCTTTGATTATTCCCAGCGATCACTTGCCAGACTAAGCGAGACTGTTTCACGCTTAAAAGCAGGTATGAGCGGCTCGAACCTACCTTTACAGAACGGCTGAACAGAATTTCACATCCGTTTCATGTTTCGGAGTAATTATGATAACAACTTCAATCCGACAGCTGAGGCTAGAATTAATGAAATGGCGAAGATGCGCTTTACGTCTTTACTTTCATTGAACAAAATCATCCCGAGAACGGCTGAACCTGCTGTTCCAATGCCCGTCCAAACACCGTATGCGGTTCCCATTGAAATATCATTCATCGCATACGTTAACAGCGCAAAACTAATCCCGAAAAATAAAACTACATAACCAATCGCGTGCCATTGTTTCATGGCCATCTTTTTTAAATTGATGACCCCAACGACTTCAAATAATCCAGCAATGATGAGTGCTGTCCAATACATTTTACGTGGCCTCCTTTATCGCTTCTGATTTCTTCTCTTGGTCATCGCTTAACAACTTCAATGAAATGACACCGGTTAATAGCGTTCCGATTAAAAGAATTTTCAACGCACTGAAGGGTTCTCCGAAAAAGAGAATCTCAACGATAACCGTTCCTGCAGTTCCAATACCCGCAAATACGGCATAGACCGTTCCAATTGGCAGTTCCCTCGTCGCTAAAATTACGAATGTAAAACTAATGCCTATTGCAACGATGGTTACGATCCATTGCCATAAGGCTGTAGAATAATTTAGTCCCGCAACCCAAAAAATCTCCAATAAACCTGCGAGTAATACGAGCAGCCAATTACGATTCATTGTTGATCACTCCAAACATGCAATTACTAACTAACGTTAGTTAGTATAAGTAAAACACGCTTTGAAAATGCCGTCAATGGTAACCACCGGAAATTGCCGTTTGACTCGTGCCATTTACACCACCGTTTCGATGCGCGGTATCGCCCATTCATATATAATGAAAGAAACGACGATGGAACAAAGAAAGGAAGGTAATCATCATGACCACAGCGCTACTCGTCATTGACTACACGAATGATTTTGTCGCTGACGATGGAAAGTTAACGTGCGGAGAACCAGGACAAAGGATTGAACAGCGGATTATGAAATTGGTACAACAGTTTCATGACACGCGCACTTCGATTGTATTTGCTGTCGATGTGCATGCAGAAAACGATTCGTATCACCCAGAAACAAAACTCTTTCCAGCTCATAATATTGAAGGTACAAAAGGCCGCGAACAGTACAAAAGCATTCAACACTTTTTAGATGGATTTACTGAACAATTGCCGGAACACATTCGCATGATGGACAAAACGCGCTATAGTGCGTTTGCTGGAACCGACCTCGCGATTCGTTTACGAGAACGTAACATCTCTACAGTTCACCTGACGGGTGTATGCACTGACATTTGCATCTTGCACACCGCTGTTGATGCTTTCAATTTAGGGTTTTCCATTGTCGTTCATGCTGATGCTGTTCAAAGCTTTAATCAACAAGGGCATCATTTCGCACTCCAACATTTTAAAAACTGCCTCGGTGCTGAAGTTGTAGAATCCTCAGACGTGCACACAATTGACCAACAGTAGACAACTTGGTTTTCCATAAAAAGGGGAATGTGCATCATGCGCATTCCCCTTTTTTATGAACGGCTCATTCGTCCTCTAGTTCTTCTCCTTCTCGAAGCACAACCATCTCGTTATAAAGCAAACGCTCTCGCAATTCATACGCTTCTCGAATGGCTAAGTGACCCGCTTGAATTTGCTCATCTATAAACACCCTTCCTTGCTGGATGCCTGCTAAATGAATGCGTTTGATTTCTTTTCGATCTTCTTCTCCTTGTTCAAGCGGTGCGTATAGTACGTGTAAATGTTGGTGCTGTTCTTCTTTTACATACATCACTTCTCGTCGGTTGTGCAACGTCTCTTCGTTTGTTAGCCTGTTCATTACGTTCGGATGAATCACATCTTCAATTTTCTTCAATAACTTAATCTCATGGGCAGCTTCTACGTGACCACGTGTAAACTGCCGTGATTCGAGCAGACCTAATTTCACGTTGAACCAATATCGTTTTAGTACCGACATGCGGATGTAAGAATCGACCTTACTTCGATACGCCGAATAAATTTGCGCGGTTCGCTTCTCCACCGTTCGTTCGTCAATGAGTACTTTTAATGTGGTTCTTTCAATCTCTTTGACGAGATCTCGCAACCTGTTGATCTCCTGCCGAGAATGACCAAGCTCGACCCCTCGTTCCACATAAATTAATTGCTTCTTAAATCGAGCAATCACCGTATGATAAAACAACATATTTGTCGTCGTTACCTTTTTCTCTAGTGAAGTCACGATTGCATCTATCATGTGCGCATGAGCTTCATTCAATGACCACGAGCGCTGCTTTTCAACCTTTTCTGCTTTGCCCATCATCGGTAAAAAGATCGTCGCTGCAATCATCGAAATTAACACGACGCCCGCTGCAATAAACAGTACGGTATCTCGCAATGGAAAAGCAGTTCCATCATTTAACTGATCTGGGATTAACAGGGCTGTCGCTAAGGTGATTGTACCGTGTATGCCACAGACTGCTGCAAACAATGCATAATAACTTCTGGAGAATTCAGAGCTGTCCTTGCCTTTTGATTGCTGACATTCTTCAATAAATAACAGAGACTTTGTAGGTGAACCTGAGAATAATGGATGCCAAACGTACACCCATACGTACCGAATGATAAATAAAGCGATGGCAATACACACGGTTAGTAACGTAATCCAGCCGAGTGGATATTCCTCACTTGCTGTTAGCCCTTGCCAAACTTCTGGTAGTAAAAATCCGAGCAGTACGAAAACGAAACCATTTAATAAATAACCGACAATCGACCACGTATTGTTGGCAACCACTTGCATTTGCATCGATGTTTGTTGGAGTTTATCCCGTTCGATGCCATACACCACACTGGCAGTGACGACAGCGAGAATTCCCGAAACGTGAACGGCCTCTGCTAGAAAATAGACGACAAACGGTGTGAACAATTGAATGGAAACTAACGAATACACATCTTCAAACCCAAATGTGCGTAACATGATGCGAATCTGAACGATAATAAGTGCGCCTAAAAAACCGACGAGCGCTCCTCCTAACGCAACAAAAACGAAGTTTGAAGAGCCTTCCCAAATTGAGAATACTCCTGTAATTGTTGCCGCTAAAGCGATTTTAAATGAGACAATCCCCGCAGCATCGTTAATGAGCGACTCCCCTTCAAGAATGGTCATTAAGCCTTTTGGCAGTTTCATTCCTTTTGTAATTGACCGCACTGCGACCGCATCCGTCGGTGATAAAACGGCGGCGAGGGCAAACGCGACACCTAAAGGCATTTCTGGGATCAATATATGAATAATGAACCCAAGACCCGCAACGGTAATGAACACAAGACCAAACGCCATAAGTAAAATGGGCCAACGATACGTCCAAAAAGCCGTTCTTGAAGCGTGATACCCGTCAAAGAAAAGAATCGGTCCAATGACTGCCATTAAAAACAATTCCGGTTCAAATTCAAACGTTAAACCCGGAAGTAGCACCCCTAAAACAGTCCCTAAAAAAACTTGAAATAATGCCGCGGGAATTTTTGAAAACTGCCGGTGCAAGATTGTGCCAACGACAACAAGAAGTAATAACATGAGAATTGATATAAATACGTGCATAACGTTCCCTCCACTACCTAACCATTGTTGCCAGTTCCAACCTTTTCCATGCAAACCAATCTGTCACCATGAGAAAAATAACAACAAAGACCATTGTCAAAATGATTCTCTAGGTAAAAGAACGTCTGCCATGCCCCGCCCATACACTAGATTTATGCCTACGTATGAGCTCATCCAAATTTCTATTTTTGGATTGACATTTATACATGTGAAGTGTAGGATTACGTTATAAGTTGCACTAAGGCAACATTCATAGCTAGAGTAAATTTGTTTGTCCTAATCAAATATTTATATAGAACTTGAGGAGTGAGAGAAATGAAGAAACAATTGCTGGTATTTGGAACAGGATTCACTATGGTGGCACTCACAGCTTGTGGTACAGAAGAAACGGAAGGAGATGCTTCCTCTTCAGGTGATGACCCAATCCAGGTCGTTTCGACGATCGGGCAGCTTGATGACGCGGTTACGAATATCGGAGGTGACCTCGTCGATAACCATGCACTAATGGGCCCTGGAATTGACCCACACATGTACAACGCGTCTCAAGGCGACGTTCAGCTTCTCGACGATGCGGATATTGTTTTTTATAATGGACTAAATTTAGAAGCGAACATGGAAGATATTTTGGAACAAATGGGTCAAGGTAAGCCCGTTTACGCTGTCGGTAACAATGTTCCAGAGGACATGATCAAAGCAGATGAAGAAGAGCAAAACATGCCTGACCCACACATTTGGTTTGATATTGACTTGTGGTCTTACGCTGTAGAAGAAGTTCGCGATGGCTTAATCGAGCTAGACCCTGATAACGAAGACGTCTATACTGAAAATGCAGAAACCTACTTGAGTGAGTTAACCGAAGTTCAAGAATGGGCATATAGTGAAATTGAACAAATCGAGCAAGACCAACGCGTACTCGTGACCGCCCACGACGCATTCCAATACTTTGGTGATGCCTTTGACTTTGATGTATTAGGGCTTCAAGGGATTTCAACTGAAGCTGAATACGGACTAAGCGACGTTCAACGCATTATTGATGAAATGATTGAGCGTGACATTACGGCGGTATTTGGTGAAACAAGTGTATCTGACAGTGCCATTGAAGCTGTGATTCAAGGAGCTGGGCAACAAGGACATGATGTTGAGCACGGCGGTGAACTTTATTCCGATGCTATGGGTGAAGAAGGAACAGAGGAAGGAACGTACATTGGTATGTACCGTGCGAACGTTTCACAAGTCGTAGACGCCTTGAAATAATAAGGACAGATAGGAGTATTTTTATGTACCCGGTATCCGCAAGCAACATCACCGTGGCTTATCACCGAAAGCCTGTGCTTCAAAACGTCAGTTTTGAAGCACCAGAGGGAAACTTGATAGGAATTATTGGTCCAAACGGTGCCGGAAAATCGACACTGATTAAAAGCATTTTAGGTCTCGTTCCAAAAGCGTCCGGAAACGTGACGATTTTTGATCAACCGTACAAAAAACAGCGGCAATTAATTGGCTATGTCCCACAACGCGGCTCTGTCGACTGGGATTTCCCGACAAATGCTTTGGACGTTGTTCTGATGGGGCGATATGGAAAGATCGGGATGTTTAAGCGACCGAAAAAAACCGATATTAACAAAGCGATGCATTGCCTAGAACAAGTCGGGATGGAACGATATGCCGACCGCCAAATTAGTCAATTATCAGGTGGGCAACAACAGCGGGTATTTCTCGCAAGGCACTCGCTCAAGACGCTTCTGTCTACTTCATGGATGAACCGTTCGTCGGTGTTGATGCAGCGACAGAGCGAGCGATTATCTCATTATTAACCTCATTAAAAGCACAAGGTAAAACGGTTCTCGTCGTTCATCATGACTTGCAAACGGTCGAAGACTATTTTGATTGGGTCATGTTACTCAACATCCGCAAAATTGCATTTGGACCGACGGGTGACGTCTTTACGAAAGATAATTTACAAAAAACGTACGGTGGGCGTCTCTCCTTTTTAGACCAAGATCAAAAGGGAGTGAGCCCCTTGCTTGATGTGTTATTACAGCCCAATACCCAGTGGGTACTTCTCGGTACGATGCTGCTCGGTATGACGAGCGGCGTGCTTGGAAGCTTTGCCTTACTTCGCAGGCAAAGCCTCATTGGAGACGCCATGAGCCACGCCGCGCTACCCGGCATTTGTATCGCGTTTATCATAGTGGGCTCTAAAGAGATGATTTTCTTAGTACTCGGAGCCGGAATCACTGCCTATTTTGGCACTTTTCTAATTCAGACGTTCGTGAAACATTCACGCATAAAGACAGATACAGCAATCGGACTCGTCTTGTCGGTATTTTTTGGAATCGGCATCGTGCTTTTAACGATTATTAATCGAAGCGCCGGTGGCAACCAAGCCGGTTTAAATGAGTTCATATTCGGTCAAGCAGCCGCCATGGTACGCAGTGATGTGTATATATTTACAGGCGCTGCCATCCTATTACTCGCCACTACTTTTCTTTTGTTTAAAGAACTAAAGTTAATTACCTTTGACCGGGAATTTGCTGAAGGTCTCGGTCTTCCTGCAACGTTAATTAACGGAATTCTCATGACGATGATCACCGCTTCGGTCGTTATTGGTCTTCAAGCTGTAGGTGTTGTACTCATGGCAGCCATGCTCATTGCACCGGCCATAACTGCTCGCTACTGGACGAACCGCTTAAGTGTGATGATCATCTTGTCAGGCATTTTAGGAGGATTTTCTGGAATTATTGGCACACTTGTCAGCACGCAGATTTCTGGAATGCCAACAGGACCGCTCATTATCGTCTCGGCTTGTTTACTGTTCTTCCTCTCACTATTTATCGCGCCTAAAAAGGGCCTCATCACAAAAGCGATTCACTTATATCGCTTGAAGAAACAAACATCTGAAGCGCAAGTGATGCAAAGTTTATATGAACTTCACGAGGAAGAACCGCGCGCCTTTACGTCGGAAGAAATTCAAGACGCCAGGCCAATAACCCCAATCATGTTTCGACGGACAATCAACTCATTGATACGAAGGCAATGGATTACGACTAAACACGATAACAGCTACCAATTGACGAGCAGTGGACAAAAGAATGGATACCGAATCACATTGAACAATCGCTACTTGCAACTGTACTCCATGTATGAGCTGCAATTTGCTCACTTACCGATGGAGAAAATGAATTGGAACTTCTTATCCCTACCGAAAGAAGACCTTCAACCTTTCGATGAACTGCTCAAAGAACACGACATGGAACCCTTGTCAGAGAAGGGAGGCGGTCACCGATGAGTTATGCCGCTTGGATTATTATGACTGCTTCTCTTGTCGGGATTACGTGTAGCATAATTGGCGTGCTTTTGGTCCTTCGCAGAATGGCAATGATTTCTGACGCCATTAGCCATACCGTACTTCTTGGCCTCGTCTCCGCGTATTTGGTCACAAACTCCTTAGACGGCCTTGCCATGTTCATTGGCGCTGCGATTACTGGGGTGCTAACTGCCGTCTTCATTCAGTTATTGAATTCAGCAGGTGTGCAAGCAGACGCATCAATTGGCATTGTGTTTACCTTTTTATTCGCCATTGGTGTCATTCTTGTTTCCATGTTTGCTCGAGATGTTCACATTGATACCGAGCATGCAATTATGGGAGAGCTTGCCTTTATTCCGTGGACGACAGTGGAATGGTTCGGGCTGCCACCCATTCCGCAAGCCGTGTGGGTCATTGGCATCGTTCTTGTCATTAACATCGTGATCTTGGTGTTATTGTACAAAGAATTTAAATTAAGTTCCTTTGACCCAGAGCTTGCTGCTGCACTTGGATTGCCTGTCGTCTTCCTTCATTATGTCCTCATGGGAATGACTTCAATTACCGCTGTCGCAGCTTTTGATGCTGTTGGAGCCATACTTGTCGTCGCCATGATCATCGCCCCTCCTGCAACGGCTTATCTTTTGACTGAGCGGTTATGGATGATGTTTGTATTGAGTGCGGTATTCGGTGTTATTTCTGCTGTGGCAGGATACTATACCGCCGCTTGGCTCGATGCTTCCATCTCTGGCATGATGGCTACAATGACTGGCATTTTGTTCATGCTCGCCTTTTTGTTCTCTCCAACACACGGCATGATCGCAAAAAGAATCAACAACCGACGCATTCGCCTGAGTCATAAGCTCAGGCGTTTTGCTGTCATTTTGTTTTGGAGGATACCGTGATATGATTAGTCACAAACCTACATACTAGATGAGGGGCAAAGAAATGATAAAACATGCATTCATTTTCGTGTTGTGCTCGTTCATGCTCTTTGGATGTGCCTCAACCTCATCCATACATATTGATCGTGCGTCATTGCAGGAAAAGCAGGTCGTTATGCCGGAGAAGTCGTTCACGAATTATCAAGCCTTTGTCGAAGAACGTCCCCCAACAGAATGGGGCGAAAACGTCACTGGTGTAATGACACGCCTGGACACTGACGATCCTGTTGTAGCTCTCACGTTTGACTTGTGCGGCGGCACACACGGGAACGAGTTGGATGAAGAGCTTTTAGATTATCTCATTACAGAAAACATCCCGGCGACACTTTTTGTAAACTATCGATGGATTCAAGACAATGAAGAACAATTTCTCGCGCTCAATGACAACCCTCTATTTCAAATTGAGAATCACGGTACAGAGCATCGCCCACTTTCAGTAAGTGGACAAGCAGTTTGGGGAATTGAAGGCACGAATAATGCTGATGAGGTCGTTACAGAAGTCATGACAAATCAAGATGAAATCAAACGTCTCACAAGCAAGACCCCTACGATGTTTCGCTCTGGAACTGCGTACTATGATGACGTCAGCGTGGAAATCGTCGAAAGTTTAGGGCTTCAAGTCGTGAATTTTGATATTGCTGGTGACGCAGGGGCAACATTTTCTGCCGACCAAATTGAACATGCACTTCTACAATCCCAGCCAGGGAGCATTGTGCTACTGCATTTAAATCAACCCGACAGTGACGTGGCAGAAGGTGTGATGCGCTCACTTCCACAGCTTGAAGGTCGCGGACTCACTTTTGTCCACCTTGATGACTACACATTAACTTCATAAGAAAGGACATTGATTATGAACATAAGAAAAGCTTCAGTAACAGTCGCAGCAGGAGCAAGCGCTGCAATCGTTTGCTATAAAGCCATTCAAAATTGGAAAGCCGCCACGCTCTTCTCAGAACATTCAAGAATCAAACGATTTCAACATATGAACGATGTGATGCCATCTAACCTTGTAAAGACATCAGAAACGCCGAGTCAGACTTTTGAGAAAGCAACTTCTCACGTTCATCGAAGTTATCTGTATAAAGGCAGAGAGCAATCCCTCGATCATTTCTTGAAAAGAACGACAACGACCGGCTTTATCGTCATAAAAAATAATCAGATCATGCTAGAAGAATATTTACATGGTAGCGACGAGCATACACGCTTTACGTCTTGGAGCGTTGCGAAATCGATGGTTTCAGCACTGATCGGCATTGCCGTTGACGAAGGCAAGATTCAGAGCATTCAAGATCCAGTCGATCAGTATGTGCCTGAACTTGCAAACAGCGCTTATCGAAACGTTCCGATTGAACATGTGCTATTAATGGCTTCGGGAGTTCAATTTAATGAAGACTACAGCCATCCGTTGTCAGATATCCGTAAGCTCTTTTATTCGACGCTCGTATTTAGCCAGTCCATTGACAATTATGTTCAGAGTCTTAGTAGCAACCGGCTATCTGGCACAATGTATCGTTATGCTAGTGTCGATACGCAAGTACTCGGCATGGTGCTCCGAGAAGCGACGGGTGTACAGCCCTCAGAATATTTCTCTCGGAAAATATGGAAGAAAATAGATGCTGAGCGAGATGCGTATTGGAATACCGATCGCAAGGGAAATGACCTCTCTTTTTGCGGCTTTAATGCCACACTTAGAGACTATGCCCGCTTCGGCAAGCTATATTTGCAACAAGGAAAGTGGAATGAAGAACAAATTATTCCTGCCGATTGGGTGTCCGCTTCTACGCAAATCGGTGACACGTCTCTTCGTAAACAACCGTCGCTCGGATACCAATATCAATGGTGGGTTCCTCACCACGAGAACAAAGATTATCTTGCGATGGGGGTATGGGGCCAATTTATATACGTTCACCCAGAACGACAGACGGTAATCGTGAAGACGAGTGTGGATCCTGATTTTGAGAAACACGAGAAAGAGACGATTGAAGTGTTTCGCCAACTCGCTGAACATATGTAACCAAAACAAAAACGAGCGCAAGGTTATCCAAACCTTGCGCTCGTTTTATTATAAGATTTTACTTAAGAAGGATTGTGTACGTTCATGTGACGTATGATCAAACACTTCACTTGGTGTACCTTCTTCAAGAATTAAACCTTCGTCCATGAAAAACACACGATCGCCTACCTCTTTTGCAAATCCCATTTCGTGGGTGACAACGACCATCGTCATCCCTTCGTTCGCAAGGTCTTTCATCACTTGCAACACATCGCCGACAAGTTCAGGATCAAGTGCTGACGTTGGTTCATCGAAGAGCATAATTTTAGGGTTCATCGCGAGTGCCCGCGCAATCGCAACCCGTTGCTTTTGCCCACCTGAAAGGCTGGATGGATACGCCGATGCTTTATCCTCTAGGCCGACCTTTTTCAAAAGCTCCATCCCTCTTTGATTTTGGTTTTCGCCTTTTGCCTTTTTCAACTTGGTTGGTGCTAACATAATGTTTTCCATGACCGATTTGTGAGGAAACAAATTAAAATGTTGAAACACCATCCCGACGTCTTGACGAACGATGTTAATATTCACTTCCCGATTGGCAATGTTTGTTCCATCAATGATGACTTCTCCAGCTGTAATATCTTCCAAACGATTCAAGCAACGAAGAAATGTACTTTTCCCCGAACCCGACGGCCCAATGACACAAACGACTTCTTGTGCATCAATCTCGGTCGTTATGCCCTTTAAGACTTCATTGTCTCCAAAGGATTTATGTAAGTCGTTCACTTTGATCATGATTTATCGAGCCTCCGTTCCGTGTAACGCAATAAAATAGATGCAGGTATAGTTATCATGAGATAGAAAATACACACCATAAAGTAGGTTTCAAACATGTTAAACGATATACTCGCAAATTGCCGGCCTTGATACATAAGTTCTGCAACCGCAATCGTTGATAGTAGCGACGTATCTTTAAGACTAATCACAAATTGATTTCCAAATGGTGGAATCATGACTTTTACAGCTTGTGGCCAAATAATGTAGCGCATCGTTTGTCTACCATTAAGCCCGAGGGACCTCCCGGCTTCCATTTGCCCTTTATCGATGGACTGCACACCACCACGAACAATTTCAGCGATATACGCCCCTGAATTAATTGCGATGACGGCAACCCCAGTAAATAACGGGTCAAAATTGTAATTAAACAATGCAGGAATACCGAAGTGAACGAATAAGATCTGTGCGAGGATAGGCGTTCCACGGATAAGTTCTATGTACGTAATGGCCATCCATCGAACCACTTTGAATCTCGCAATACTCATGAGGCCAAACATTGAACCTATGATACAACCAATTGCCACACCGACAAATGTGATAATAACGGTATACCATAAGCCTTGCGCAAGGTAAGGCATCACTTGAATAAATGCATCTGGATTTAAATTCATGACTGGCTCCTTCCAAAAAGAGAATGAAACTGCTCATACAATGGTTGTATGAGCAGAACCTGAATGATTATGTGCCCATCGGGCGCTCACCGAAATAGTCTTCATAAATATCATCATAGGTTCCATTCTCCATGAGCACTTCCAGTGCATGATTAATCGGATCAACGAGCTCATGACCTTGCGGCATGCCGATTCCATAATCATCTGCTAAAAGTGTATCACCCACGGTTACAAGCTGACCTTGTGCTTGTTCCTCAACATAATACAATACGTTTGGTTCATCGTAGAGCACAGCATCAGAGTGTCCTTGGATAACGTTCTGATAGGCTTCAACAACATCTGGTAACGCTTGAATGCTCGCATTCTCAAGGTTTTCATCGAGATAATCGTGAGAAGTCGATCCTTGGTTAGTCGCAATTGTAATCCCGTCTTGATCCAATTCTTCTAACGATCCCCACTCTCCTTCGTTATCCGCAGCAACCGCAACGATAATCCCTGCATCTAAGTAGTATGGATCGGAAAAATCAATCGTGTCTTGACGTTCTTCAGTAATGCTCATCGCATTAATGGATGCATCATATACGCCAGACTGGATGCCAGCGAGAGCTCCTTGGAATTCCATCGTTTCAAAGTTCACTTCAATTCCCATTTCATCTGCGAGTGCTGTCATCAGCTCAATATCAAATCCTGATAGTTCATTTGTATCAAGATCCATAAACGCGAAAGGAACGAAGTTGTTATCTGTAGCGACCGTAAACGTTTCGCCTGCTACGTCAGCATACGCGTCATCATCGCCTCCAGTTGCTGCATCGTCGTCACCTTCGGCGTCTTCATCACCATCTTCATCTTCCACTTCTTCCGTATCTCCGTTTGTGTCATCTACCTCTTCATCTGCTCCAGTGTCGTCATCGCCACATGCGGCTAACGCGAGCATAGATGCTCCTAAAACACCTGTAAGTAACAAATTCTTCTTCATCTTTTCTCTTCTCCCCCTAATAAATCTATAAATTAGTAATAGGAAAATCTACCTTAGTGTATCATAACTACGGAAAAATACAAAAAATGTTATGCACATTCAGAACATTTCACGTATTCATGACAGGAAATCTCACACGTTATTTGACGGGGGATACAGCCTCACAGCCATCCGCCGAAAAACGTAAACCTTCCGAACCTCAAATTGTTGAAGCGAACTATTCGTTGAAGATGGGATTCGGACTTAAAAAAAAAGGGCCTAAGAAAAACCGAACCCTTCTCCGCAGACGCTCTCTCTTTAGGGTGGTTACATGGGTCTGGAAGCAATCTATACATGTTGAAGGAAAGAAATTTACTGAGCGTTCCGTTCGAGATTAAAGTGAACCTCCTTTCCACAGCCTTTCAACGGGAAAATCTACCGGTTTTTACGGTTAAACGAAAGCACATTTCCTGCCTTAACCCTTCTGTGTTACTTTGACATCTTCGATTCCGATGGTTGTGGGCAGTTGTAACACTTTTGACCACGTGTAGAAAGACGCGAACTGCAGTCATCAAAAAGACCAACGATCGTCACTCTCTCTGCTTGTTCTTTGTGACAATTCGCCTCTCAAACGGGTTTCTTAAAATACAAACTGCATCATATATTTCATATTGTGACAGTTGGTGGCGTTTATGTGACCATTTAGGTGAAGTGTGATGCCTTTTCCTTAACTATTCGTCACTAAAATGGGTTTTTGTGACGATTGGAGACTCTCTCTAAACCCTAAGTGAACTCTGATGGGCAGCGGGGCGGAAATTGTACCATATAAATCGTGCCCCCTCGTTCATGTTAACGAGTAAATCAAAGTTCCTCTTGTTAAGTATTGTTCCTTTCAGTTAGAAAGAGCGAGGTGCTAATTTTCAGTGATTCAGGTAGACAAAAGCTGTGCGATGTTACCCTACAAACCTCAATTAAAAGCATCCGATTATCGTTACGCTTTTAGACGCTCAGATTAGCCTAACAAATTTAGGCTCTACACGAACCTATATAAACGGATGTTCCATGAGAACAAACGGTTTTTTATCTTATTTGATTAGAGCATTTTCTTTTCAATTGTCACCAACTCTATACAAACACATAGCACTTGCAATGCCTTCGCAAGCTCTTCCATGCTTGGATACGTTGGTGCGATACGGATGTTTTGATCATTCGGGTCTTTTCCATATGGGAAAGTTGCTCCTGCACCTGTGAGTGTAACACCGGCATCTTTCGCCATTTGCACAATCTTCTTCGCTGTGCCTTTGGCTGTATCGAGACTAATGAAATAGCCCCCTTCTGGTTCAGACCATGTCGCAATGCCTTTATCACCAAGTTGCTCACGGAACGTTTCATACACGAGGTCAAACTTCGGCTTAATGATACGCGCGTGCTTTTTCATATGTCCTTCAAGTGACGTCACTTCAGTGAAAAAGCGAACATGACGAATTTGATTCATCTTATCGTAACCGATTGTTTGTGCTGCCATTTTACTTCGAACATCATCTAAATTTCCTTCACTTGCAGCAAGTGTTGCGATTCCAGCTCCTGGGAAAGTGACTTTGGATGTTGAAGCAAAGATATAGGGCCGGTCTTCATTGCCCGCAGCTTTTGCGGATTTGAGTATGTTCTTCAGCGAGAGTGGCTCTGTGCCTAAATGATGGATCGTATACGCATCATCCC
Source organism: Geomicrobium sp. JCM 19039 (assembly GCF_000698145.1). Lineage (GTDB taxonomy): Bacteria > Bacillota > Bacilli > Bacillales > Marinococcaceae > Geomicrobium_A. The sequence continues at coordinate 2,045 of NZ_BAXB01000005.1, read as the reverse complement.
AAAAGATTCGAAAGTCTGTAGCTTTTGTTTCCATTGAAGCCAATCGGTCTACAACTTCATCCGAGTATGTTGTCCCATTTGGGTTGCTATATTTAGGGACACACCAAATGCCCTTGATCGTTTCATCTTGCTTTACAAGCTCTTCGACCTGGTCCATATCCGGACCGTCTTCCTTCATATCAATGATAATCATCTCAATGTTATAACGTTCACATATTGCAAAATGGCGGTCATACCCCGGGCTTGGCGCAAGAAATTTGATTTTATCATAATTTGACCAAGGTTTTTCACTCCCTTTAACACCGTCAAACATCGCACGTGTTACAGCATCATGCATGAGCGTAAGACTAGAATTACCACCAACAATGACTTCTTCTTCACCTACATCAAGAAGGTTAGCAAAAAAGCGTTTCGCCTCTGGAATTCCATCCAATTGACCATAATTTCGAAGGTCTACGCCATTTTCAGAAACCATGGACGAGCTTGAATCCAACACATCCAACATGCCCATAGATAGTTCAACTTGCTCCGGACAAGGTTTTCCCCTAGCCATATTCAGGTTCAAGTTTTGCTGAACGGCATTTTTGTACTGTTCTTTTAACTCATCCAATCTTTCGGTTAATTGATCTTTAGACCATTCACTTAACTGTGTCACAAGTTTTAGCTCCTTTGTTTTTGACTCACTTACTATTGTAAAACAACCAACAAACAAATGTCAGCTATCGCCCCGTTGTGGACTTCCCCATTCGAGTAAAAATTGTTCTAAAAACACTTCGATGAATTGATGCCGCTCTTCAGCGATCTTTTTACCTGTTTTTGTATTCATCAAATCCTTTAATTTAAGAAGTTTCTCATAGAAGTGATGAACAGCCGAACTTTGTCCATGTCGATACTCCTCTAAGGTCATCTTAGAACGGACTTCCCGCTGTGGCTCATAGATTGGCTGACCTTTTGCACCGGAATATTGAAAAGTTCGTGCCACACCAATTGCACCCAATGCATCGAGTCGGTCGGCATCTTGTACAACTTTTGCCTCTATTGTTTTTAACTTCTCTCCATTTCCACCTTTATAAGAAATTGAAGTAATGATTGTTAGAATATGTAGCCTGTCGGACTTACTCACATGAAAGCGATCAAGCCATGCTTCAATTCTGTCCAGCCCTGCCTGTTCGTCTTTCACTACTTTGTCGTCTGCTAAATCATGCAAAAGCGCTGCCATCGCAACAATGAATGGGTCTGCCCCTTCTTCCTTAGCTAGACGAATGGCCATTTTATAAACTCTATCAATATGATACCAATCATGACCTGTCTTTTCAGCAGTTAACTGTTGTTCAACCCATCGTTTCGTTTCGCTGATCACTTTGTCCATCTAATCCCTCCAAAAAAAGTCACAGCTCATTATACCATTGAGCTGTGACGATCTACTAACCGACTGTACCTGTCGCTGTACTTATCGTTCCCGTAGCATTTGCTGCATAGCGAAGAATTGATACATGCCCTGCAGTACCAGTAATACCAGTACCGTTCACTAAACTTACAGCGGCTGGTGAAGAATTGACAATTTGGATGGTCGTTCCTGCAGTATAGAAATTCGAACGGTGCACATCAATGATTCCGCCACTGTCAGCATTACCAATCGCTGCCGCTAGTGTACCGTTGATTAATAATCCAAAAGATGCTCCGGCAGCTGTAGCCGCTGCCGTGTTGAGTGTAACGTTAAAGAAGTACAGACCTGGGACCTGAATTGTAAACAAGCCTGTGGCAGGTGTATACGTGATACCTGCAAATTGCCGTGGAATTAAGTTGATAACTGGAGCTCCTACGGCTACAGTCTGCGCCTGAACGTTACTATTAAAGAACGGAGATGAATCATCGGCTGTAGGTCCAGTTGGTCCAGTGACCCCCGTTGCTCCTGTTGCTCCGAGCAAACCTGTCGCCCCTGTCGGCCCAATGATGCCAGTGACTCCAGTGACGCCTGTAGGTCCTGTAATTCCAGTGACACCCGTGGCTCCAGTGACGCCTGTCGCTCCGGTTAGACCTGTTAC
>NZ_BAXB01000006.1 GCF_000698145.1 Geomicrobium sp. JCM 19039 | reverse complement strand
CTTCCTCTACCTGCAAGCCAATATTCACTTCATACGACATGATCATTCTTCCTCTCATCATAATCCCTTTTGAATTATTATAGGTTTCAAATTGCAATCTTAAAGAAATCTTAAGCATTCCTCGACGAATTCCTCTTCTTTCCGCCACATTTTTTATTTCCCGGGCAATTTTCGACAGCGCCTTTTTTTCTTTACTAGGGATAAGAGAACATGCTTTTCAAACTCGTACACATACGATGTACTGTATCCTTTTCAGAAAGGAGTGTGCTCAATATGAGACAACCTTATCATTTGTGGAACCTACGAGAGATTTTATTCGCTCACAATGTCATGACGGTGGCTTTTCTCACCAACCTCCATTTCGCATCGTCATTAATAACAACCTAATTAATGGTCCTGGTACAGTCACTCAGCCCGTGCAGCAACAACCTTTACCATTATTCTAAAACATCTTACGCCAATGGCATTGATCATTGGGCGTAACTTTACTTACGTAGCTTCTGTATGACCATCCACGCCCTGAATGACGCGATCATAAATCAGCAATAATCGTTCGTCATGTGTAACGAGCAATGCCGCTTTTTTTCGCGTTTTCACTTGCTAACTTAGTTGCTCAATGACTTGGTGCCCGCGCTTAGTATCGACTCGCCGTAGGCTCGTCAGCTAGAATAAGATCAGGCTCGTTCATCCACGCTCTCGCAATTGCCACCCTCTGCTTTTCTCCGCCTGATAAGCTTGACGGGAACATATGGAGACGATGGCGTGGTTCGCGCCGAACCGAATCCGACGGGGCCGACAGGTTGCTCGCTTATCGGCATTGAATCTGCGCTCCAGTTGGAACAAACTGCGCGCAAGTTTAGCGAAATGAGCGCCTAAATCGTTAAACTAAGCAAACTTGCGCGCAAAAAGGCAGTCCGCACCAGGCGATCCCTCCCAACCAACGCCCAACAGCGCAAATCAGGAAAATCTTACGTTCATTCTATATAGATCGCCCGATAACACCGCCGTTCCCCCTATGCTTCGTTTTTGATAACCGTACGTCAACCCTGTTTATTCATCTAAACCTCAAGTGCGAGCAACGATCGGCACCGGAGGTGCCGAAGGTGAACCGAATGCTCTTCGGCATAGCCCATGCTGACGTCTCGTTCGCTTATGTAATCAAAAAGGGTAGTGGAGCTTTTTACGCCGAGCGTATGAAAACGAGGTTCTGTGCAAGTACACTCTGAAGAAACAGTGAATTTCTTTAGGGCAACATAGGTAAATTACCCTACAAAAAAAGCTGCTGAGCATACACTCAGACAGCAGGTAGGTTATCGCTTAGTTGTTACTATCGTCTTCTTCGTCATCATCTTCAGCGTCGTCTTCTTCGTCATAGTCGCCGCTTTCATCATTGTCGTCGTAGCCGTCTAAGTCATCGTCTGATTGTTCATCGGCATCTGTGTCGTCTTCATTGGCAATTTCGTCCAATTCATCTTCGATGTCTTCAAACTCTTGGCTTTCTTCTGGTTCGGGTGCTTGGAAAGTGTTCCCAAGGTCTTCGTCCGTTTTATCCACGGGATACCACTCTTTTAGCCCCCAATGATTGTTTCCAAGATGAACGAACCGGCCATCTATATTCAAGGTTGTAAATAACTTGGTGCGACGATCATCGAGGTCTTTACTCGGAATCTGCTTTAATTCTGAAACTTGAGTAAAGAAATTAGCAAACTCTGCTGGGCCATTCTTTTCTTTAATCAAACGATACGTAATCTCGACAGCAGACATTTCCGTAATCTCTTCACGGCTAAGCTCTTTAATGGTCAATGCAACCTACACCCTTTCGTAAGCGGCTCGCTTTCGATCTGCAAAGCGGCGTGCATACCTACCATTATAAACATAAACACAAGCTTTATGCTATAAAAATCCCTTTCTTTTATTTCTTTCGTTTACTGATGGGTACGTATGCTTCTCATCACGTCTTGCAATTGTAATTCTGTATACTCTTCTAACGAGAAATTCTTACGAAGTGCCCACCGGCGAAACGTCCACATATAGCCTTTTGTCATGATGTTTTCTGACAGCAATTGAATCTCTTGATCGCTTGCAATGATCTCTCCTCGTTCACGACAATCAACGATGACGTTCCGAATATCGTCGGTCATGCTCCGATCTCGGTCCAATACATACGTTAGTGCATCTTTTGGTAACGATTTTGACTCTTGATACATGACCAACACTTCATCTTGCATTTCATCCATAACTTGAATAAGGCTACGAATTAAGTGTTTAAAGCGTTCGATGCCTGGGCTACTTTCTTCTAGCAATTCATTAAATCGCCCTTTTACTCCATCATGCACAGCGTCGCACACGAGATAGAGGACGTCTTCTTTCGATCCGATGTATTCGTAAAGTGTGCCGATGCTAAACCAGATGCTTTTGCAATCTCTCGTGTTGTCGTTCGGTGAAACCCTTTTTCATGGAACAATTGGACAGCGGCTTTAACCATCTGTTCTCGACGTTTTTTTATTAACACTTCATCTTTTACCATCGCTGGTACGTGACGTTTCATCCTGTGGTCACCCCTTTAACAAGCCTTTACTAATAACCACCTTTTGAATCTCATTCGTTCCTTCATAAATTTGTGTGATTTTCGCATCACGCATGTACCGTTCAACTGGATATTCTCGTGTGTAGCCATACCCACCGAATACTTGAACCGCTTCAGTTGTCACTTCCATTGCCGCATCTCCGGCGTATAGTTTGGAGATTGCCGATGCGTGTCCGTAAGGTTGATTGTTCTCTTCGAGCCAAGCGGCTTGATACGTGAGCAAGCGTGCTGCTTCTACTTTAGCAGCCATCTCTGCTAACTTAAACGAAATGCCTTGATTCGTAGCAATCGGTTTGCCAAATTGCTTACGCTCCTTTGCATATTGGACAGCTGCGTCCAGTGCCCCTTGAGCAATGCCCACCGCTTGAGCAGCAATTCCATTTCTGCCTCCATCGAGCGTTTGCATTGCAACCTTAAAGCCAGCCCCCACGTCACCAAGCACGTTCGCTTTCGGCACACGACATTGATCAAACCGCACCTCTGTCGTTGGTGATGAGCGAATGCCGAGCTTTTCTTCTTTTTTACCGACCGAAAAGCCGGCAAACGATTGTTCAACGATAAACGCCGTCACACCACCATGACCGTCCGCCGATTCCGTTTTGGCGAACACAATATACACATCGGCAACGCCACCATTCGTAATGAAAATCTTTGATCCGTTCAACACGTAATCGTCTCCATCAAGAACGGCGGCAGTTTTCATTGAAGCAACGTCAGAGCCTGCTCCAGGTTCTGTTAGCGCATATGCACCGATGAATTTCCCTTCTGCAAGGGGTTTTAAATACTTTTCCTTTTGTTCTTCATTACCAAATTTATGAATCGGCCAGCTTGCTAATGATAAATGGGCAGACAGCGTAACCCCCGTACTCGCACACACTCGGGACAACTCCTCAACCGCAAGCACATAGCTCACATATCCGCTACCGGCACCGCCTTCCTCTTCAGGCCAAGGCAAACCCGTCAGGCCAAGCTCTGCCATCTTCGTAAAAATTTCACGATCAAAGCGCTCTTCATGGTCACGAATTGCCGCTGTAGGTTCAACTTCTTGTTTAGCAAAATCCCGTACCATTTTTCGGATCATTTGTTGTTCGTCTGTTAGTTGGAAGTTCACGCTTTATCACCCTTTGTTCATCAGCTGCTTACTGATGACCATTTTTTGTATTTCACTTGTGCCTTCATAAATCTCACACACTTTGGCATCACGGAAATATCGCTCAATTTCATATTCTTTCGTATAACCGTAACCACCAAATACTTGCACCGCTTGTTGCGAGACTTCAACTGCCGCCTTTGACGCAATCAACTTGGCAATCGACGCTTCTTTCACGCAAGGCACACCTGACTGCTCTAGATGTGCGGCTTGGTAGACGAGACACTTCGCTGCTTCGACTTCTGTTGCCATCTCCGCAAGCTTAAAGGAGATTCCTTGGTTTCTGGCAATACTCGCGCCAAACTGTTTTCGTTCATTCGCATACCGTACAGCTCGTTGGAGCGCTCCTTCAGCAATGCCAAGGGCTTGAGCCGCAATGCCAATTCTTCCCGCATTAAGGTTCGCTAAAGCAACACGGTAGCCATCGTTTAACGCCCCGAGGAGATTCTCCTTCGGAACGATCATATTTTCAAAAATGAGCTCACTCGTATTCGTACCGTGCATCCCCATCTTTTCCTCTTTTTTGCCGACAATCAGCCCTTGTGAATCTGCATCAACGATAAACGCGCTAATGCCTCGGTTACCCGGCTCTTCGCCCGTACGTGCGAATACAATATACACGCCTGCAGCACCCGCATTTGTAATAAACGCCTTTGAGCCATTTAACACGTAATGGTCTCCTCGGTCGACCGCTGACGTTTTAAGAGACGCCGCATCTGAACCTGCACCAGGTTCAGTAAGCGCAAACGCACCAATTTTTTTGCCTCGTGCAAGGTCGGTCACATAGGCGTGCTTTTGCTCTTTCGTTCCGTACTTCACGATCGGGCCGGTTCCAACGGATGTGTGTACCGAAAGAATCACACCCGTTGACGCAGAAATCTTAGACAACTCATGAATCGTGGCGATGTAGGCAACAAAGCCCATTTCTGATCCACCATACTCCTCTGGGACCGGTATCCCCATCAAACCTAGCTCGCCCATTTGCTCCACAAGCCCATAAGGAAACTCGTCCTTTTCCATTGAAGGAACCCAAGACTGAACCTCGTTTTCAGCGAATTTTCGCACGACGTGTCGAAGCATCTCTTCTTGTTCATTCGGATTAAGATTCACAGCGTTACTTCCCTTCCAGTTAATCTGAGCGAGCGCTCAGTATTACATCAAACAAAGAGGAACCGGAACAACTACGCCCGGTCCTCTAGCCATCACACAGAAATCATCACAGCGTCACCTTGACCGCCGCCACTACAAATCGCAGCAACACCGATGCCTCCGCCACGTCTTCTCAGTTCGTACGCAAGTGTTAAAAGAATGCGGTTTCCACTCGCTCCAATCGGGTGACCGAGCGCAACAGCACCTCCGTTTACATTTACCTTTTCGGGGTCAATGTCAGCCAGTTTTTCACCGACAAGTGCCACGACTGAGAATGCTTCATTCATTTCAAATAAATCAATTTGATCTTTTGAAACACCTGTTTTCTCACATAGCTGATCAATGATGAGCCTGGGGTTTCAGGAAACCTTTTTGTTTCCACAGCAAGAGCTGTATGGCCGATGATCGTTGCAATTGGGGTCAGACCATCTTCTTTAGCCGCCTCTTCACTCATGACGACGAGCGCACTCGCACCATCATTGACACCCGGAGCATTGCCTGCGGTAATCGTTCCGTCTTTGCCAAAGACCGGCTTTAACTTTTGGAACCCTTCAAGTGTGGCATCTTTTCGAATCGCTTCGTCAACAGATACCGTCACGTCGCCTTTACGCGTTGATACCGTCACCGGGACAATTTCTTCTGCGAACACGCCGCGTTCTTCAGCTGCTGTAGCACGATTGTGACTGCGGAGCGCCCATTCGTCTTGAGACTGACGGCTAATGCCGAATTTCGTGGCGTTCTCATTGCCGTACACACCCATGTGCACCCCTTCGAACGAACAAGTGAGCCCATCGTGAATCATAAGGTCTTGAAGTGAAGCGTCTCCCATCTTTTGACCGGTACGCATTCCTTTCATGAAATGAGGTGCCCCACTCATCGACTCCATTCCTGCAGCAACGATGCGGGTTGCGTCCCCGCTACGAATAATCTGATCCGCTAGCGTCACACTTCTCATCCCTGAAGCGCACACTTTATTCACCGTTTCCGTCTTTACTTCCCAAGGAATGCCCGCTTGTCTTGCCGCTTGGCGTGAGGTGAGCTGACCTTGACCCCCTTGCAATACATGACCGACGATAACTTCATCTACGCGATTTGGGTCTGTCCCTGCCCGCCGCAGTGCCTCTCTCATCGCCTCGCCACCAAGTTCCATCGCAGTTAAACTCGACAACCCTCCACCTAAGCGGCCGAACGGGGTTCTCGCCCCGTCTACAATGACCGTCTTTGTCATCACAATCGCTCCTTCACATTTAAATCTATTACGCAGACTCTGTGACGTCTAATTTTACGCCAACAACCGAACGTTCAAGAATTTCAACAATGTCAAGGGTCTCAACAGACTCTTCAACTTCTTTATCTTTCGTACCGTCACTAAGCATCGTTAAGCAGTATGGACACGCACTCCCGATCATTGTTGGGTCAACGGCTAGCGCTTGCTCGGTACGGGATACGTTCACACGTTGTCCTGCTTCTTCTTCCATCCACATCATCCCGCCACCAGCACCACAGCACATGCCGTCTTCGCGATTTCGCTCCATCTCAACCACTTTAAGGCCTGGAATGGCACGTAAAATCTCTCTTGGTGGATCATACACGTCGTTGTAACGGCCTAAATAACAAGAATCATGATACGTAATCGTTTCATTTAACTCGTGCGTAGGCGTTAACTTTCCAGCTTGTAACAAATCAATGAGTAATTCAGTATGATGGTATACTTCGACATCTTCAAGACCAAACTCTGGATACTCATTTTTAAATATGTTGTACGCATGGGGATCAATCGTGACGATCTTTTTCACATCGTTCTTTTGGAATTCACTAATGTTTGCCGCTGCAAGCTCTTGGAACAAGAACTCGTTCCCGATACGTCTCGGCGTATCTCCAGAGTTCTTCTCTTTGTTTCCAAGGATCGCGAACTTCACGCCCGCTTCATTCATCAGCTTCGCAAACGATGCAGCAATCTTCTGGCTACGCTTATCATACGAACCCATCGACCCAACGAAAAACAGATATTCAAACGTCTCTTCACGTTTCTTCATTTCTTTTACAGTCGGAGCATCGATATCATCACGACCATCTCTCCAATTTTCTCGTTCTTTTCGGTTAATGCCCACGGGTTACCTTGACGTTCAATGTTCGTCATGGCCCGCTGTGCTTCTGGGTCCATTTTCCCTTCTGTCAGCACGAGATATCGGCGCATATCAATAATCTTATCAACATGTTCGTTCATGACTGGACACTGGTCTTCACAGTTTCGGCACGTCGTACATGCCCATAGTTCATCTTCAGTAATGACATCCCCAATGAGATTCACATCATATGAAGCCGCTGCTTCTTCACTACCTTGTGCAGCAAGTTGATTCGCTGTCGTATTGCCAAATGCAAATGCAGGTAACCACGGGCTTTGCGACGTAACTGCCGCACCTTTTTCTGTTAGGTGATCACGCATCTTTAGCAGTAAGTCATCGGTGAAAGAATCTTCCCGCTACCGGTTGCAGGACACATATTCGTACAACGTCCGCACTCTACACAAGCATACAAATCAAGCAATTGCTTCTGATCAAAATCTTCAATTTTCCCTTTACCAAACTCTTCTTTTGACTCATCTTCAAAGTCAATCGCCTCAAGCTTCCCGGTTTTGTGCGTCGGTCCAACCCACACATTTGCAGGCCCGGCAATTAAATGGGCGTGCTTGGATTGCGGAATGTACACGAGGAAAGTGAGCAAGAACAATAAGTGGAACCACCAGAACACGTAAAACAATGCTGTCGCTACATCGGCGCCAACAAACCCAAGTCCAGCTGCAATTGCTGAGGAAGCAGGCTCATAAACCGACCATACTGCCGATCCACCAGCAACCGCCTCCATTCCTTTCGTCATGAGCTTAAATACCATGACACCACTCAAGAGGATGAGGACGAGACCGGCTTTCCAGTTTCTCTTTAAGCGAACAATCTTCTCAATGTAGCGGCGATAAAACGCCCAAACCACACCGAAAAGAATTAAAAGTACGACAATTTCTTGTGAAAGCGTAAACAAAGGATACAGAGGTCCCAGAGGCAAACTACTGCCTGGGTTAATTCCCTTCCAAATCACATCAATGGCACTGAGCTGTACAATTAAAAAGCCATAAAAGAAAATCAGGTGAATGATACCACTTTTCTTATCTTTCAGTAATTTCTTTTGTCCAAAGACGTTTACAAGCACCGCTTGCCGACGTTCTTTTGACGTGAGAATGAACTTCGCTTCTTGACCAAGTTTAATAAATCCTATTCTCGTTTTTACGAGTTTTGCAAATAAGTAAACGGCGTACGCTGTGACCAGCAAGAAAGCGATTACATGAATCCAATGGAAAATCTCCATATGAGTACGCTCCTTTCCTACCCCTTTTTTGTCTATTACAAAGAGTATAACAAAAAAACACTGAACGACCATTCATTTTTTTCGTTGCTCATGAACAGACTCTTTGTCGGACATAATAACGTTAGAAAGGAGGCGCTACCGTGACCACCGCAATCTTATTGTCAATACTTATTATCGTTCTTCTCATCCTACTTCTTCTTATTCTTGATTTTCGTGGGGGTCGAGCTGATCATCATAAAAAGGCGACGACAGCGACCCGCACCAACGTCCGCTACGGGTATCCACAACTGATCGGCGATGGTCGCGCGTTCTTTGAGCAGTTAAAGACCGATATCGAATCAGCCTCACAAACCATCCATCTCTCTTTTTTTATATGGAAAGAACCCGGCATCGGTACAGAAGTGCTGAACTTACTAGAACGCCGAGCACGAGACGGTGTACAAGTGTGTATACTCGTTGACCGGCTGGGTTCGTCCATTTCCAAGTCCACCATTCAGCGCTTGCGACATTCTGGCGTTTATTTCTCATACATCCACGCCCCGAGATTTCCGTACTTGTTCTATAATCTTAACCGAAGATACCACCGAAAAATTGGGGTCATTGACCAAAAGATCGGTTATATCGGTGGTTTTAACGTTGGCCAAGAATATGTGAGCAAAGACCCGAAATACGGATTTTGGCGGGATCTTCACGTGCGTGTCGAAGGTCAAATCGTCGATGACCTCCAGCAGTTATTCTTAGATGACTGGTCGGGTGCAGGAGCCCCTACCCCTTTGCTCCCTCAAAAATCCATGCCACCCGGTAGTGGAGAGGGATTACAACTGCTATATAGTGAAGGAAAAGGGGTTGCCGATCATTTATACGACTGGCTCGCTACAGCCGAGCACTCTATTCGAATTGTGACACCGTACTATGTGCCCGGCAAAGCGCTGCAAGACCTGCTCATTGCAAAACAAAAAAACGGCGTCAACGTCACCGTCCTCATTCCTGCCATCGAAGACCATAACTTCGTCAAAGCCGCCGCCTACGCATACATTCCAAACCTGCTCGCCGCCGGTTGTGGAATATATCAATATGTGGAAGGCTTCTATCACGGCAAAGCAATCATCGTCGACAAAAGAACGGCTCTCGTCGGCTCAAGCAACTTTGACAAACGCAGCTTTCATCTTAATGATGAGCTTGACCTCTTTCTGCCCGGCAGTCCGTTCGTTCAACAACTCGTGCAAACCCTCGAAGACGACTTCGCTGGTGCACGTCAATTGACTAAAGCCGATGTCGGCAACCGCACACTGCTTGACCGAGCAAAAACCCGTATTGCCCGCTGGTTTTCGGAGTTTTTGTAGGGGCTATGCGAAATCGGTGTTTTACCACTAACTAGATCGCAGATTTTAAGCTATATAAGTTGAACGAAAGAAATTCACTGAATCCGGTGACCGAGATCGGTCTTTACAGGCAAACGCCCACCTATTGTCTGTTGAATTTCATCTCACTTCAACAACTTCGTTGCGGATCATTGTTCGTCACTGCAAGGATTGCGGATAACACGGAAAACGTTAGCCGAGGGGTAAAAAGGTGTGGTCTAGAGTCACCACCTGGCGCAAAGAATATTATGACCTGTCACTTATGTGACAATCCAGTCTTCAAACCGGGCACTTTCGGCCCTTAACGGTCACATATATCAAAATTTGTGACCGTTGACTCCGTTTATGTGCGGATCCACGTTTAAAATGATGATATTTCTTTCCCAAGTGTCACTTAAATGAATATATGGGGCATTTGGACTTCTTAATGCTAATGTTAAGAACTGATCAAGAAATAAAGGAAAACAAAAATATAACGAACAGAATAAAGTATAAGATCGACAATATAAGATTTGCAGTTTTACCCGCCAGATTTTCTTTTTCAGAATTAAATTCAATGAAAAACACTATACTTACAGCTAAAAGTAAAGGAAATAAAGGCAATTCAAGAGGAATGATGTCAAAGGTAGAAAGTATTCCGAATATGCAATATACTACTGTGGAAATCAGGAATGCATTCTAAATTACGGTGACCTCCTAACGATATGTACAGTTTAACATCTATTAACTTCTAAAAGTCGGGTTACGACATTAGATAATAGATGCGTATAATGACTTATGATCTATTATTCGCTTTTCTTTAGAATTGAAGGAATTTCATAACTGTCAGCCTTAATCTCCCAAAGTTTTCAAGCCACAAAAAATGACCACCTCCCAAACAATTCAATGAGTTAATTGCACAGCAAACGCTAAATATTGGAGGAATTCTTATGAAGTTAACTAAGTCAACAAGGAAAAGCTGTTCTGGAAGGCGAAGAGGGATGTTTACGCTGGTGGTGCCCACCTAGCCCCTCTTGCCGGAACAAGATCACGGAGCTTAATCGTTTTCGTTCCGCACAGCGCCCTCTCCGGCACAAAATCCGGGCTTAATCGTTTTCGTTCCGCACAGCGCCCCTCTCCGGTACAAAATCCGGGCTTAATCTTTTTCGTTCCGCACAGCGCCCTTCTCCGGTACAAGTTCACGGCGGGATTCCCGTTTGTTCCGTTTAAGGATGCCCCGCTGTCGAGCTGGATTCATAAAGATGATGTCAAAACTAAAGGAGATCGTCATTTGAGATATTATTCTTGGAAAAGTTACACATCGTTATTTTTAAGCATCGGGATGGTGGCGACACTTGTTACTCTTCCCTACGTAGCTGTCATCTGTTTTGAAGACTTCATTTTCATTGCCGCAATCCCTTTAATTTTTTTTTTTATCTATTCAAGTATCCTTAACGCCATATTAACAACACTAGTTTTCACGAACAAAAAAAGAAAAAAATCACGTTGCTTTCATATCAATTACGAACACCGTCACATGTGTGGCCATTGTTGTATTCGCTCTAATTCAGTAAAATTAATTGAACATTCAATCTAATATACTGTAATAACGAGGTGGATTCATGTTTGAAGATATTTCCCATTTTTTTTACATTTGCATCGTTTATCGTTTCCTTCATTGTTCTATTACTTGTTTTCCTAACGAAAAACCCTACTGTGCTTATCATTTCCGGGATCCTTTTATTGCTCTTTGGCGTCGCGACATTTTTTAGCTTTATCCTGTTTTCAGAACCTGAAAATTCTTTCGGGCTGGGGATCGCAGGGGTAGTAGTTTTGTGCGTAACCTCCGTAGTATCGGTCATTGTTATCGTTGTCGGTGCTATAAAAAAAATCAAATGAAGGTATACCAATAACCACAGAACAAAAAGCCGAGCGCTTCTCTTTAAGAAGTGCTCGGCTTTTATTTGAGCTACATCCGTAACTCTTGGTAAGCCTCAGGAATTTCATCGGATCGGTAGCGAATGACGGTCGGTCGACAAATGAGGACGACGAAGTTCTCGTCTTCAGGTCCGGAGTATTTTTTGGCGATTTTCTCTGACCAAACTTTTTGTTTGTCTGTTGGATCCGTGGCAACTTCGGCGGTTGCTTCAATTTCAACGAAGCGGTTGCCGTCTTCGTGTTCTTCATACCCCATTAAAATGTGCACGTGTGGGTTTTCTTCAATATCTTCAATTTTGTGTGCATGGGCATTGGTCGGGGTGTACAATGTGAGTCCTTCATGGTAAAACGTCATATAGCGGGCGTACGGGTGGTTCTCTTTGATTGTAGACAATACGCCGATGCGGTTTTCAGTGAGTACTTGATCAATCCGTTCTTTTAACTCTGTAAGCTCAGTCATCGATTGGCCTCCTCAGATGGTTGTCCTATTCGTACATTTCCCGATTTTTTACTGTTTTACTCGTCACAATCATCATATAATGGTAAAAATTGGAGGGTTGGATATGAAAAAGAAACGAAAAGCAAAAGGGATCGGCACAAACAGCACGCTCGGCCTCGCCATGCCGTCAGGACCTGCCAAGCGCCAGCAATTCGAAGAAGCGACGAGAACGCTTGAAAGTTATGGTTTCAAGACCGTTACTTCACGGCCGTTTAGAGAATACCCCGGTTATCTCGCCGGTTCAATTCGCGAACGGGTTGAAGAGTTGCACACATTATTCGTTGATCCTGAGGTCGATGCAATTCTCTGTTTACGTGGTGGCTACGGGAGTGCCTCACTTTTGCCGTTTCTCGATTATGACCTGATCGCAAAGCACCAGAAACTCTTTCTTGGTTACAGCGACATTACCGCTCTGCACATCGCCTTCACGCAACGGGCGAACATGGTCACCATGCATAGCCCGATGGCAACATCTGACCTGTTAGATGCAGACCGCTTTACAACCGATCGACTGTTACAAGCGATGAAAGCAGACGGATTTCCGAGCACACTCTTTAATCCGAGCAACTACCCGCTGAAAACCCTCTCTCATGGGACAGTTGAAGGGGAACTCGTCGGTGGCAACCTCTCTGTCATTGCAAGCCTCATGGGCACACCATTTGAGCTTGATACGAAAGGAAAAATACTTTTTTTAGAAGATGTGGATGAAGAACCGTATGCGATTGATCGGATGCTCACACAACTGTCGCTCGCCGGCAAACTTGATGAGGCCGTCGGCTTTGTGCTCGGTACGTGTAAAGATTGCGATTCCAAAGATTATCCTAACGGTGACACCGTCATAGACGTGTGTGATCGCATTCTTAGCCCTTACCAAAAGCCCACTCTCTATAATTTACAAGCGGGGCACGGCTCCCCTCAACTAACTTTGCCTCTTGGCGTTCGAGCAAGGTTGAATGCGACGAACAAAACGTTGCACATTATTGAATCCGCTGTCGTTTAGCGAAACGAATGAATGGGTAAATGTAGCCCATACTTTAAAATGAAAGGAATGATTAGATGTTTGATGGAGGATTCGCTTTAGAGCTTCCCTTTTTAGAAGGCATTGTCGGCTCTGTGAACGATGTCATTTGGACGTACATTGTTATCGGTTTGCTTATTATTGCCGGTCTATATTTTACGATTCGTACGAACTTTGTCCAAGTTCGCATGTTCCCCGAGATGTTTCGTGTCATCACAGAAAAACGAAACAGTGATACCGGTGTTTCTGCGTTCCAGGCGTTTACGATTAGTGCTGCGGCACGGGTAGGAACAGGGAATATCACAGGGGTGGCACTCGCCATTACCGTCGGAGGACCTGGGGCCGTTTTTTGGATGTGGGCCATTGCAACGGTCGGGATGGCGACCGGGTTTATTGAGAGTACACTTGGCCAGTTGTATAAAGAAAAGGACGGAGATCGTTACCGCGGGGGGCCCGCTTATTACATACAAAAAGCATTAGGATTGCGCTGGCTCAGCATTCTGTTTGTCATTCTCATCGTCCTTTGTTTCGGTATGATTTTTAATGCGTTGCAAGTGAATACGATTACCGATTCGTTCCAAACAGCTTTTGATACTAATCGTTTGCTGCTTTCCTTAATTCTTGCGGCAATTACTTCAATCATTATCTTTGGAGGAGTAAAGCGAATTGTAAAAGTCACCCAACTCATGGTACCTTTTATGGCGGTTGCTTATATGGCGGTTGCGCTTTTCATCGTTTTTGTAAACCTTGATCAGATTCCAGCAGTCATCTCACTAATTTTTAATGAAGCTTTCGGAATTTCTCAGGCGGTTGGTGGCGGTTTTGGCGCTGCAATTATGGAGGGAGCAAGACGGGGGTTATTCTCAAACGAAGCTGGTATGGGTAGTGTGCCAAACGCAGCTGCTGCAGCAAACGTGACACATCCCGTGAAACAAGGCTTATTCCAATCGCTCGGCGTATTCTTTGATACGATGATTATCTGTTCTTGTACAGCCTTTATTATATTGTTATCAACCGGCTACATGAATGTCGAAGGGGAAGGTGCAACCGTAACCCAATTCGCCATGTCTCAGCATATTGGAGAATGGGCAAGTGCCTTTGTCGCCATAGCCATCCTCTTTTTCGCCTACAGTTCCGTGCTCGGCAACTATTATTACGGCGAAACGAATATCGAGTTCCTTAAAAACGGTGCGCGTTGGCTGCCAATCTATCGAGTTGCTTTCCTCATTATGGGTGTTCTTGGCGGAATTGCGACCGTAGAACTTGTCTGGACAATGGCTGACCTGTTTATGGCATTGATGGCAATCGTAAACATTACCGTCATTTTGCTGCTTACGAAAAAAGCCGTCACATTACTGAAAGATTATACGAAGCAAAGAAAAGCCGGAAAAGACCCTGTCTTCTACGCATCCCAATATCCTGAAATTAAAAACACTGAATGCTGGGGTGACAACGAAGACGAACGATAAACACGACACGTGCCGTTCACCAGTTGGTGAACGGCTTTATTGTTTCCCCTTTCTTACGATTCGTGTACAATAAACGATGAATAATTCTAAATAATAGAACGATTAAACACCAAAACTGAAGGAGAACGCCGATGCTAAAAAAACGATTCATAGGAACGCTTATACTTACAATTGTAGCTGGTTGTAGTGACAATGAAGTGGACGAAGAACCCGAGCCTGTTGAAGAGCCAGAAACAACACATGAAGAAGAGCCTAATACAGAAGATCATACAGAGCTTTTAGAATTGGAAGCGTCACGTTTAGCCATGATTTGTGGCATTTGACGGATGACGTCACCTTTAACATTCAAGGGGAAGTTGGACCGATCATTCGAGATGGTGACTACGCCATTCTCCCGGTCACGCTTGACAGTGAAGATGAAGTACGTTCGACGATTACCGGTCTATTTGACCCTGGTGTATTCACTGGAGAGGGGATTGCCTCTCAGCAAGGATTAGATATTCGCATCATTGATACTGAACAGATGACTACATCTCTTTCTGCTGCTTTATTGCTCGAAGAAGATGAATACATAGCGATGCATACGTTTTTTGGTGAAGGCAGTCGCAACACTCAGATCACCTTTGGCGATGACGCAGAACCTGCGAGATATTACGGAGTATTTACTGCCCCAGAGACCGAATCTGTCCATGTGTTGTTTCGAAGACTAGGCGTTATTGAAGATATTCCAGTTGTGGACCGCGAAGACATTGGTGCCTTAACCATTGATGAGCGACTCGGTGAATTGTCTGAAGAAGAACGAGAAGAGCTCAGCGAAGACGATGAATCATTTTTTGCCCAAGTCATACCATCCGTTGAGGAAATCATTGAAAGAGAGCTCGACCGAGCGCACACAAGCGCAGAGTATGATGGAGATCTAGGCCGTGTTCAAGCTTCAGTATTTCCAATCGAAAGTTACCAGGAAAGTATTGTAAGTTCTGTAAGTCGAATTGATGAAATTCAACATTCAACGCTCATGATTTCAAGCGACGTGTTATTCGATTTTGACTCGGCTGAGTTGATGGAAGAAGCAGACGAAGAACTATCTGCTGCGGCTGACGTACTCATGTCAGCTGAAGGTGGGGAGTTGGTCATTGTCGGCCATACCGATAATGACGGTACAGAAGAGTACAACCAACAATTGTCGGAGGATCGTGCCGAGTCTGTTCAAGTATACTTGGAAAACAGCATCGACCTTGATTCATTTGACGTTGAGGCTCGCGGAGAATCTCTACGTGAACCGATTGCTGACAACGAATCTGAAGAAGGAAGAGCATTAAATCGTCGCGTTGACATTCACTTTACACCACCTGCAGAAACGATTGAGGTAGAGGCTGAAGCTGAAATGCCTGAAGTTCTAGGTGACGAAGTCGAATATCCAAGCACAATTCAAAACGAAGACGGCGAAATTGAGATTGAATCAATAAAGCGCGTCGATGATTTATTCGTAGGAAGGATTACCGTTCGATATTTGGAAGATGTAGGTTCTAGCTATAATGCCCTTAACTTCGGGTTTGGCAGACCATATGGGGCAAGGGGTTGGCATGTGGATGATTCCGTTGGTCATAGTCAATTCACTGCTTATGCCCCAACCATCATACACGGCGATCAGCGCTATTTTCCACTGGACTATTACTTAGCGCCACTGGAAGGAACAGCCGCTGAAGATTGGGTCGAACAAGCTGAAGAAGATGAACAGTTTATCGTCCCACTTGCAGAACGATACACAGGTGATATTGGAAGACTCGATGAAGGAGGTTACTACACATCAACCATCATTTGGCCAGCTGTGGACAGTGACACGGTAACCGTCGACTTAACCGTCCCCTATCGCTTCCTAGATGATTTGACTGACAGACAAATTGAACAAACCCGTTCATGGCGAATCACTGACGTGCCAGTGAATGAATAGATAAATTCGATAGACAGCACCCAACCGTAATTGGTTGGGTGCTGTTTTATTACTAGTTTGCAGTAATGCTCAAATGGCTTACGAAGCGTTCGTAAGACCTCTCCAAACCAGATAAATAGTTCGCATCATAAGTTTTGATGGATACAGAGTTGGCAATCATCTCTCTAGCTGTTTTTAAATCGGAGACGTGTTTTCCTGCAATCAGCTGAACAACGATATTACCAAGTGCAGTTGCTTCAGTCGGACCAGCAACAACCGGACGATTAATAGCATTCGCCGTAAACTGACAGAGCCATTGATTCTTGCTTCCTCCCCCTACCAGATACAAGCATCGATACGTTCTACCTGTAATTGCCTCCATTCGCTCCATCGTAAACCGGTATTTAAAGCTCAAGCTTTCCAAGATGCAACGAAGGATCTCTCCTTTTGTTTTAGGTATATATTGCTCAGTCTCAACACAATAAGCCCGTACTTCTTCAATCATGGAAGAGGGAGACAAAAAGCGATCTTCATCTGGATTAATAAACGAAACGAATGGTTTCGTGCTATCTATCGCTTCACCCATCTCCTCATAGGTGAGTGGTTCATCATGTTGCGACCACTCCTCCATACAGCGTTGTACGATCCATAAACCCATAATGTTTTTTAAAAACCTCGTTGTTCCATAAACGCCTGCCTCATTCGTAAAATTCTCGCGGAATGCTTCCTCAGTAATGCACGGTGATGAAAGTTCTGTCCCAAGCAGTGACCACGTTCCGCAACTTAGAAATGCGAATGATTCTTCGCGAGTCGGAATCGCCGCCACTGCAGATGCGGTATCATGTTCACCAACTGCTACTACATCCATTTCAGGGAGGTTTAGTTCTTTTGCCAAACTTTCTTTAATTGTTCCTACCCGATTACCCGCCTCAACGAGAGGTGGCAATAGATGATATGGGAGATCGAGTTCCTTAATAATTCTATGTCCCATTCTCTTCGATTGGCGTTGAAAAACTGCGTCGTTGATGCATTACTTACTTCCGTAACCTTGTTTCCGGATATAAAATAACGAAGTAAGTCAGGGATCATCAGCATCATCTTTGCATCTTTGAAACCATTCCCTTTCTTAAGTGCATACCACTGAATTAAAGTATTAATTGTCATAAACTGAATGCCTGTTCTTTCATAAATGGCTTCCCTTGTCATGACCTTACTTACTTCTTCGACCATCCCATCGGTTCGATGGTCACGGTAATGAACGGGGTTGGAAATGAGCTCCCCGTCTTCGTCGAGAAGACCATAATCGACCGCCCACGTATCAATGCCAATACTGGAGGCGTCATCATGCCCTTGAAGTCTTACCTTTCCCAGACCCCTTTTAACCTCATACAACAATCTTAGAATATCCCAATGCATCGTTTGACATGGCCTAACCGGGTTATTGAGGAACCGGTGGATTTCTTCCAATTTGAACGTACCGCGCTCTAGATATCCAACAATGACACGACCACTGCTAGCACCAATGTCTATGGCAATTGCTTTCACCAGCCAGCGCCGCCTCTCCCGCGATGTTGAATCTTCTCTTCATAACCACTGTCTAAATAAGCCTGAATAGGTTCAGCAGAAGCTCCCATCTCTTCACGAACGACGCGAAGCAGTGGATGAACATCTACCTCAAATGCCTGCGTACTTCATATTCTGCGCCAAGAATATCATTGTTTCTCTGGTAATGATGCACACGATCCACATCAACGAGTAGCGCCTTTGCATACTGAACTTGAATATTTATGACAGACTGTAGCATCGCCCGCGTCTTAGACTCCAAATAGTGACACTGATCAATCATATATGATATGTGTTTGGCTGTATGGCGGACACCTTCATCGTCATCAAAATAGCTATCGACAATTTGATATAGAATAAGAAATAATTCATACGGGTTTATGCTCCCGGCCATGAGGTCGTCATCTGCATATTTACGATTATTAAAATGAAAACCTCCAAGCTTCTTCTCATCTAGTAAGTAAGCAACAATTTGCTCAACATTTACGCCTTGAGGGTGATGACCGAGATCAACGAGCACTTCAGCTTTCTCCCCAAGGTTTTGGGACAACTGAAAAGCCATCCCCCAATCAGCAAGGTCAGTATGATAAAACGAAGGTTCAAAGTGCTTATACTCTATGAGTAAGCGCATATCATTATTCAAATGTTGATACACTTTTTCCAAGGAAGATTGCAGCCATTTCTTTCTTGCTCTAATATTTGACTGACCGGGATAATTTGAGCCATCGGCTAACCAAAGGCTAACTTCAGATGAACCGAGTTGCTTTGCAATATCGACACATTCCAAGAGGTGTTCAATCGCCTTTTTTCGGATACTCTCACTGTTGTGAGTCAAGCTTCCGTATTTATAATCTTCATCTTGAAACAAATTCGGGTTGATGGCTCCAATTTCTAAACCTAAGCCTTCACTGTACCTCTTCAATTCTGAGTAGTCGTCCACATGGTCCCAAGGAATATGAAGTGCAACCTTCGGACATATGCCAGTATGTTTCTGCACTTGTGCAGCATCTTCTAACTTCTCATAAATGTTTCGAGGTGAACCTTCGTACTGGAACACTTTGAAACGTGTGCCAGCATCTCCATATCCCCACGAAGGTGTTTCAATTACAAATGACTTTAACTTTTCCTTTACCGCGTCAATATCAATGCCTCGATCTTCTTGTTGTTTCACAAATACCTGATATGCTTCGTCACTATTCAAGACAATTCCCTCCTCATTAACGTGTGAATGATGCCGGAACTCCCCCATCGACAGTCACCATGCAACCGGTCGTCTTAGCTGAATTCGAAGAAACGAGAAAGGCAATGGTGTTCGCTATATCACGAGGCGTCACATTCACTTTTAATATGGTTCGATTTCGATAATGTTCTTCCAATTGATCAGCCTCAATACCATAGTTCGCGGCACGTTCTTCCCGCCATTTCGAGTCCCAAATTGCCGATCCCTGCAGCACAGCATCCGGTAAGACAGTATTTACGCGAATGCCATACTCACCTCCTTCAACAGCCATACATCTTGCCAAATGAGCTTCTGCCGCTTTTGCGCTGCTATATGCGGTGACGTTTTTTCCTGCATAGATGGCGTTTTTAGATGCTACAAAAACCATTTGCCCACCAATGCCTTGCTTTTTAAGAAGTTGAAATGCTTCTTTTGCGACGAGAAAATATCCTTTTGCTAAAATATCCATATTCAAATCCCATTCTTCCTCCGTTGTATCTTCAATGGTGTTGGATGTTGCAAGACCTGCATTGTTAACAACAATATCAACGCCACCGTAAGTCAGAACAGCTTCTTTAAATGCTGATCGGATTTGTTCGTGACTTTTTACATCCACTGTTGAGGCAATCAGTCGGCCTATTCCGAATTTCTCTTCGAGCTCATTAACAACTTCGTCTGCACCTTCTCTATTTATATCAGCAACGACAACATGAGCCCCTTCATTCAGTAAACGCTCACACGTGGCACGACCAATCCCCCTGCGCCCCCGGTCACAAATGCGACTTTCCGAGAAAAATCCCCCTCCGGTGGTGAAAGTGACAGCTTATACAATTCTAGCGGCCAATACTCGATAAGGTACGCTTCTTCTTCCGTTAAAGAACTGAAGGTCCCAATCCCTTCTGATCCAGTCATCACTCTGATGGCACGATGGTATAAATCACGACTTATTCGAGCTGATTTCAGATCTTTTCCTGTATTAATCATCCCAATACCTTGAATTAAAATGACACGAGGAGACGTTTCGCGCAAAACATCTTCTTCGCTTTTATTCCGTTCGAAATATTCGATATAAGAAGATTGAAACTGGGCAATACCTTCTCTAATTGCTACTTCTAATTCCGACAACGTTTCTGTTGAAGGATTCCATTTGACAAACAATGGTGTCCTCTTTGTATGGACAAGGTGATCAGGCAAGCAGCCCCGATTTGCGAAAGTAGAGGTGCTCTTTCTCGATTAACGAAGTCAAGGACCTCTTCACTCTCATCATGGGTCACAATCAGATTCCTCTTATTCTCTTTAACGCAGCCTCTTACCACTGGCAAAATGGCTTGGAGCATCTCGTTTCGCTCATCATCACTGATCGAATTTACGACTACATCTCCAAAAGGGTGGGATGACGTTTCCCTTTCCAAAAAAATTTCTGCTTTCTGAATTACAGCGATCGTTTGATCATAGCATTCTTTAGCTGATTCTCCCCATGTGACAAGTCCGTGTTTTTCCATAAGCACAAATTCAGCATTTCGGTTAGCGGCAACTTTCTCCCAAATCATTTTTGACAGATCAAAGCCGGGACGAATGTAGGGAACCCATACGTAACGATCACCAAACAGTTCGGTAGCCACTTCTTCTCCATTATCCGCGCAACAGATACTAATGATGCTGTCAGGGTGCGTGTGATCGACATGTTTAAATGGTAGAAATGCGTGCAACAACGTTTCTATTGAAAAGCGGGGGTGAGAGTGGTCCATTTTGCAGTTTGTCAAATAATTAACCATCTGCTCATCCGACATCGTCTCTCTTTCTTTCAAAAGGGTGATATCTTGCATACGCAATGCCGTGAAATGCTTTTGCTGTGCATCAGCGAGGTCCGCTCCACTTCCCTTTACCCAGATGACGTCAACTTCTTTCCCATTAAAATCCAATTCTTTTGTTTTTACTGAAGTGTTCCCGCCACCATAATTGCAAACAGAACGATCAAACCCTAATAAGTTGGATCGGTAGACGAGAGCATCGAGTTCGCCTTTTACATTCGTTGAGTTCTTCCATAAATGATTAACCATGAGGGTTCCTCCACGTTATGATTGTTTTTTACGGTTATAAATTCTGTCCATACCTACTGCAATTAATAGGACGAGTCCCGTAATGATCATTTGATAAAATTCCCCGACATTCAAAATCACGAGTCCATTCGCAAGTACTCCCATGATCATGACACCTAGTACGACACCTAGCAGTTTTCCTTGTCCTCCGAAGATGCTAACTCCCCCAAGGACAACTGCAGTTACTACTTCAAGCTCAAATGCCTGCAATGCGTTGGGCTGACCAGAATTTAATCTGCCTAGTAGAATCATTCCAGCAATAGAACATAAGAAACCGGATGTCATATAAACGAGCAGTTGCATTCGTTGCGTATTTACACCAGATAAACGCGCCGCTTCTTGATTACCTCCAAGCGCATAAATGTAGCGACCGAGATAAGTCTTATACAATAAAATCCAAACAATTATGAACACGATAACCATGATGATGGCTGGAACTGGAATTCCGAATAAATAGCCGGTTCCGAACCACCGGATTGACTCTGGAAACCCAAATACCGGGTAACCATCAGTGATAACAAACCCAATACCACGTACAATCGTCATCATTCCAAGCGTTGTGATAAGTGCTGGAATTCCAATTTTCGTCACAATGAGACCGTTTACTGTGCCTACAGCTACTCCGGTGGCAACGCCTGCCAAAACTGCTAGTACTGGGTCAACCCCAGTGGACAATAACGTTCCCGTCACCACACTTGTCAATGCCACATTTGAAGCGACCGAAAGGTCAATACCACCGATAAGTAATACCATTGTCATTCCCGCTGCTATAATACCTAACATTGCCGTTTGACGTATAATATTAATGAAATTACCTGTAGTCAAAAAGTTGTCCGACATCGACGCAAAAAATATAACTAATGCAATTAATACAAACAGCAAAATTAATTCATGTGTAATTTGAAATGAGCGTTTTGATTTGGTTGATAACGACGTGCTCATGACAAGCCCCCCAACTCTTGTTTCACCCCGGTTGCAATTTGCATGATTTTTTCTTGGGTCGCTTCTTGCTGTGGGAGGATATCCATGAGTTCCCCTTCTTTCATAACAGCAATTCGATGCGACAAATTCATTACTTCCTCCATTTCAGAAGAGATCATAATAATTGCTTTTCCTTGCTGCAATAGTTCATCCATTAACTTATAAATTTCTTGCTTTGCACCGATGTCCACCCCTCGTGTAGGCTCGTCAAATATTAAAACATCAACATCCGTCGCAAGCATTTTAGCGATAACTAACTTTTGCTGATTTCCCCCACTCAGCTGTTTTGCTAATTGATGGGTCTGGTACTTAATGGCGAGTTGGTGCTTATAGTGCAAGATAATTTCTTTTTCTTGTCGGCCTTTAATAAATCCAGCTCTAACAAACTTTTTCAATGATGGCAAACTAATGTTTGTTTCACAGCTACCTTCTAACACTAGACCTTCTTTTTTTCGATCTTCTGGAATTAAACCTATGCCGAGCTTCAATGCTTGAAGCGGTGATTTGATTTGCTTGATCGTCTTCCCATTGATTTCAACTGTTCCAGAATCCATTGGGTAAAGGCCATAGAGTGTTTTCGCAAGCTCAGTGCGACCAGATCCCATCAGCCCGGCCACACCAAGAACCTCACCCTTGTGCAAAGTGAAATTTATTTGCTTGATTTTCCCTTCAGAAGAAAGGTTGTGGACATTGAGAGCAATGTTACCTCGAGCACTTCCACTGCGACCCACGATGTTCAATTGACGACCGACCATCAGTTGTACGAGACGATCATGATTGAGTTCTTCAATTCGCTTCGTTGCAATGTATTCCCCATCCCTTAGTACGGTCACACGATCTGAAATTGCAAAGATCTCATCAAATTTGTGGGAAATGTAAATTACTGCGACTCCATTTGCTTTGAGTGTGTTTATCATATTAAACAAATTACCGATTTCTTCTTGCGTCAAAGCCGCTGTTGGCTCATCCATAATAAGCACTTTCACTTTTTTGGAAATAGATTTGGCAATTTCAACAAGTTGCTGCTGAGCAATCCCTAGATGTTTAACATATGTGTTCGTCGATATGCTTACGTTCAACCGCTTAAGCACATCTTTAACACGCTTTATGTTCTCTCGCTTTTTCACAAATACACCTTTTCGTTTCTCATTGCCAATCATGATATTTTCTTCCACCGTCATCTCCGGGAAAAGATTGAACTCTTGATATATAATGCCAATTCCCTTATCAGCGGCTTCTTTCGGCGATTGAAAACAAACATTTTCACCCTCAAATTTAATCGTGCCTTCATCAGGAGTAACGGCTGCAGCAAGAACCTTCATTAAAGTTGATTTGCCTGCCCCATTCTCTCCAACGATCGTGTGAACTTCACCCGGCATAATTTCAATCATTACGTCGTTAAGTGCGACTGTCCCAGGGTACCGCTTCGTTATATTTTCAGCTTGGAGAATCGCCTTTGTATCCACATTCTCACCTTTTCTTAGTAATCTTCAATATTTGAAGCGTTAACTGGCATTACTTCAATTTCATTTTCGTATTCATAATCCTCGTCATTCATAATATTGAAAAGCACATCGATAATTGTTTCTGCAGTCACTCGGGGTTGCTGATCTACAGTAAACTTGAAAATATCATCCTCACGAATAGCGCTAATCGCCTCTGGTACTGCATCAATACCCCCTACTGCAAATGTTTCTCCATCCTTACCTGCGGATAGGGCAGCATTTTGTGCGCCTAGTGCTCCCGCATCATTAAAACTAAATATTCCGATTAAATCGGGGTTTGCTTGCATGAAGCCTTCGGAAACTTGGTAAGCAGCATTCGGATCACCCGCTTGCTGATCACCGACAATCTCTACGGCTGGAGAAAGTTCATGAATGCCATCAATAATGCCTTCTTTTCGTTGAATGACTTGCTCAATCTGATCAAAGTTGATAATTCCTACATCACCTTCACCGTTGTGAACCTCTTCAATCCACTCTCCGCTTGTGTTCCAAGAGCCATACCCATAGAATATTCGTCAGCACCTACCCACACATCGGCATTTTCTAGTTTTGTGGTATGTGCTATAACAGGAATACCTGCATCAACTGCCGGTAAGATGGCTTCGTTAATTGCATTTTGATCGGTTGCAGTAACAATAATTGCGTCTACACCTTGCGCAACGAAATTATCAATGGCGTTCATCTGTTCATTTACATCATCACGTGGGTCATTGATGTTTACATCATAGCCTTGTTCTTCAGCAAGCTCCGAGACGTTTTCCGTCAGTTCAACGAAAAACGGGTTGCCTAAATCAAGAACAGTCATCCCGATTTGCCCACCGTCTCCATCTATAGCGGCATCTTCTCCACTGTTTTCTGTATCATCTGTTACCGATTCTTCTTCCCCTCCAGCATCACAAGCTGCTAGCGCGACCACAGTGCTCATCATTAAAATACCGGTTCCTATCCAAGAAAATTTACGCATTTGCACATCCTCCTATCATAGTTTCGTTAAGATGAAATACTTCTTTTAACAAACGAGTATCTTCCCCGCTTTCATTAGCACGACCTGATTCCATGATCTCTGCCATGTAAGCTTCCCAGCGAGTTGCACTTGGTGGGCAGCTAAAGTCTTTGCTGCCTTCTCATAATCTTCGCTTTCCAAATAGGCAAACAATTCTCGCCCATCTTTAAAAATTGAATAATTATGAATTCCAGCTTCAACAGTCGCTTTCTCTACATCACGCCAAACTTCCTTATGTCGCCTTACGTACTCTTCTTCAAAGCCCTTTTTGATCTTCATGCGAAATGCATAACGCTTCATTCATTAACCACCTTCCATGTATGCGCTTCCATAACTATTGACGTAATTATAAGTGATATAATCTTTATTTTCAACATTATTTTTTTGATACACAGATTATTAATTTTGAATCCCTCTGTAAAATATTGTTTTTCAACGTTTTTTTCGCTACAATATGGCTATGAGATGACGAGGTGAGGTAAACATGACGTATACGAAGAGTGAGCGATTTGGCCGTGGGCCCCACTTAAATCCGCGTCAACAGCGCATTGTTAGAAGGTTAGATGAAGAAGATAAATTACGCGTTTCAACTCTTAGTAGTGATTTTGGCGTAACAGAGGAAACAATTCGTAGAGATTTAGAGTTTTTAGAAAAACATGAATTACTTATTCGTGTTCATGGAGGCGCCATACCTAAAGAGAAGACTGAAGGCTTTGAGTTACCAGTACTAGACAGACAATCAAAAAATATGAAAGAAAAGAAAGCGATAGCTGCAATGGCTGCCTCATTCATTAATGACGGGGAAATAATTGCTCTAGATGCGAGCACAACTTGTTTACAACTGGCTAAAAACTTACATCATAAACAACTTACCGTAATTACAAATTCAATTTCTGTATCGATTGAATTGGCACATCAAAAAGATATTACCGTCATTTTAACCGGTGGATATCTACGTGTAGAGTCAATGTCACTAGTCGGAATATCTTCAGACAAAATCATTAATGACTATCACGTTGATAAGTTTTTTATCTCCTGCAGCGGCATCGACCTCAAATGGGGGGTAAGCGAAAGTCATGAATTACAAGCACAAACAAAAAAACGTATTGCCTCTCTAGCAGAACAAACTTTCGTCTTAGCTGATCATAGCAAATTCGGTCACAAATCCCTTGTCCATTGGCTACCAACAGAAAAAATCCATACAATTATTAGCGACCAGCAACTAGACGATGATATCGCTAAACAGTATCAATCTGCAGGAATATATGTGCATAGGGTATAGCTTTTTAAAAAGTGAGAGGTAGACGTGTTTCTCTACAACACAACTCCTTTCACTTTTTGTATGTTTGGCTTGTAACTTAACACCTCTACATTTCCTTTCCTTAAAAATGAAAAATCCCCCCTTATCATTTTTTAAGCAACTCCATTAATTTTACATTTGAACATATTTGACTCTCCCCTAAGAGGAGCCTATAGACTACGGAGGTTCCACTAAAAAAAGGAGGAGTTCAAATGGGAGAAGTAATTCGAGTGAGCGGCTTGACAAAGCGATTTGGTCAAAAGATCGCTGTCCAAGACCTTCATTTATCTGTACGAGCGGGATCAATTTTTGGTTTGCTTGGCTCAAACGGAGCAGGTAAATCGACAACGATTGACTGTATGCTCGGCACAGAGCGAGCGGATGCCGGAGAAATCCGCATCTTGGGCACCGATCCACGCGCGAATCGGCGTTCGCTCTTTCAGCACGTCGGTGTTCAATTTCAAGAAAGTGCATTCCAAAGTGGACTGAAAGTGCGAGAGATTTGTGAGATTACGCACTCATTATATGAAAACCCGATTGATTGGCAGAAAACTGTTGCCGAGTTTGAATTGAGTGACAAACTGAAAACGACCATTTCCGACTTGTCTGGTGGGGAGCGGCAAAAGCTTTGCATTCTGCTTGCGATGATGGGCCGTCCGAAGGTGATTTTCCTCGACGAGTTAACGACGGGCCTCGATCCTGTCGCGAGAAGGGACATTTGGCAAACACTGCTTCGCCTGAAACAGACCGGCGTTACATTGTTTCTCACCTCTCACTACATGGATGAGGTGGAGAAGTTATGTGATGAAATTCTCGTCATCAAGGGTGGCAAAGAGCTCATTCGAGGCACGGCTGCAGATGTTGTGCACCGAACCGATTCAGAAAATATGGATGAAGCGTTTGTAAAGCTCGTCGAGGAGGGTATACGATGAAAACATTGCGGCTACTTTATATGGCAGAAGTGAAATTATCCGTTCGTGAAATGTCGTCTGTTATTTTTGGTATTCTTTTACCAGTTGGACTCATGGGATTGATGGGGATGTTTGCTGATACCCAACTGGAATTAATTCGTGCATTTGCGGCAATTGCCACGATTGGGCTCGTTTCTACGGGAATTATGAGTTTACCGCTGTCGCTCTCTTCCTACCGGGAGAAGAAAGTGCTCAAACGGTACAAAGTGACTCCGATTAGTCCAACCCACTTACTCGCGGCTCACGTGTTGCATTGTTTCTCTTTAAGCACTCTTTCGATGGTGCTCGTCTTTCTCGTCGCTTGGCTAGGGTTTGGTCTTGAGATTGTTGGTTCGCTGTGGCTATTTTTAGGGGGATATGTATTCGTTATGATTGCAATTCATAGCATTGGAATGCTCGTTGCTAGCGTATCTCCTCGAGAGAAGACGACAGGGGCAATTAGCAGCGCTCTATTCTTCCCAATGTTTCTATTGTCTGGAGCGACGATCCCGCTTACGATCCTACCGGAATTCATGCAAACGTTGGCACAAATCTTCCCGCTTACTCACGGCATTACAATTCTGACAGATATTGCTACGATAAATGAGTTCAATACCGTAAGCTTCCTTATTCTATTTGTACTCACCGGCATCTGTTTAATGATATCTGTAAAAACGTTCAAATGGGAGTGAGTTCATGTACAGCATCGGATTATTTTCCATAATGAACCGCGTAACCGTAAAGGCGCTGCGTTATTACGACAAAGTCGGCATCTTAAAGCCGGCTCATGTCGACGCCGCAAGCGGATATCGCTACTACAAATCGACGCAAATTGGGGATCTTCATCACATTATGGCACTCCGACAAATTGGTTTTACGATTGCTGAGATTGAAGAGGCATTGGCACATCAATCTGCGGCAGAGTTAATCGAAGAGAAACGCGGGCAATTGCTCGGTGAGATGGAAGCTCTTAAAGCACAGCTTGCACAAACAGAATATTATCTTTCGAAAGCGCAAACCCCTGACATTTTCATTAAAAGCTTACCCGGTGTAACCGTTGCTTCGATGAGACTCCGGATTGCCAACTATAACGCTTTGTTTCAAGTCGTCCCTGAAATGGGGGAGCGTATGCGTGCCGCTGGCTGTCGCTTGGACCCGTTACTGTATTGTTTCCAGATGTATCACGACCTTGAACATCGGGTAGAAAACATTGATGTTGAGATTTGTGAAGCGGTAACGGAAAAGAAGCCCGATGCGAACGGCCTCGTTTTTAAACAGGTGCCGGAAGTGGACGCCGCTGCTTGCCTTTTGCACCGTGGGCCTTATTCGACGATTGGCGAAACACATGCGGCTTTATATGACTGGCTTGAACACAATCGTTACGAGCTCGCCGGACCACCGAGGGAAGCGGTGATTGACGGCATTTGGAACCAAGAATACGAACGGCACTGGTTAACGGAAGTACAGTTTCCTTTAAAAGCTACACACTCGCACTAGTTCTCTCCTCGAAAAACGTCACACCGGTCAGCTCTTCTGAGCACACCCACAACCGTTCTGCCGTGGCTTCATCGTAAATGTCCTTCACAGATGGGTCGACCTTCGGGTACCCTTTACGTCGATTTTTATGATCAGGCCCTACGTATTCTCCCCCTTGTAAAGTCGGCTCTGTTGCGGCATATAATGTCGGGAGCGCGCCCATCTGCACTGATTGCGCTAAATGATTTTGTAAAAATGGTAAGAAACCTTTACCACGCGCGCCACCTCCTCTTGATAGAAGATTGGACTGAGATAACCCCGGGTGACAGACGAAGCTTTTCACGTGAGCCCCCTCGTTTTTTAGTTTATTTTGTAGTTTTACCGCAAATAAAAGATTCGCCAATTTACTTTGTGCATAAAACGTGTACGCTCGGTATCCTGTTACACCGTCTAAGTTATCAAAATCAATGGAAGCTTTGTGAGCGGCCAAGCTGCTGAGCGTCACGATTCGTGGATTTCCGGCAGCCTGAATAATAGGCATTAGCTGCCCTGTTAACGCAAAGTGACCGAGATGGTTCACCCCGAATTGAAGTTCAAAACCGTCGGTCGTCTTTTTGTAAGGGGGCATCATCACTCCAGCATTGTTAATTAACAAATCCAATGATCCATAAGCATCACACATCGATTTAGCGAAGACGTTCACACTTTGCAAATCAGAAAGATCCAATTCTTTTAGTTTCACATCCGCTTTCGGTACGTCTGTCTTAATTTGTTCGAGGCTTCGCCGCCTTTTTTCATGCTGCGTACAGCTAAAATGACGTCCGCTCCCTTAAGCGCAAGTGCCCGGGCTGTTTCCAAACCAAGCCCATCACTAGCCCCTGTAATAACCGCTGTTTTCCCTGTCAAATCAGGCATATCCGCTGTTGTCCATCCAGCCATTGTCTCAACCCTTTCTAATTGAACTCTTTTGTAACTCTTTTTTAATTCTTATTGGTTCCAAATAGATTTATCTAATAACCTCTTTTGGAATGTCTAAGGAATACACGCCTTCATTCTCTCGAACGACAACCGAAGTCTCGCAAAATGCTGACAATGTTTCCGAAGTCATTTGTTCCTCTGTTTTTCCTTTCGAGAACACTTTTCCTTCTTTTAGTAGTAATGTATGTGTGAATTGGGGTAAGATTTCATCTATTTGATGTGTCACATACAAAATCGTCGTCTTCTCTTGATCAGCAATCTTTTCAATGAGCGTTAACAACTGCGTTTTAGCGAGAAAATCAAGACCATTGCACGGTTCATCCAAGATGAGAATGTCGGGTTCCGCCATGAGCGCCCGGGCAATCAACACCCGCTGTTTCTCCCCTTGTGACATCTGTTCGTACGGTTGGCGTTCAACATGTTCAACGCCGAGCATCTGTAATAACTGCTCGGCTTTTTGCATCTCTTTCTCACTTGGATCGATATGCAAGCCAATGGACGCGTGCATGCCACTCAACACGACTTCAATGCCGAAATTTTGTTGTTGGTGTTGCATTTTTTCTGAAAACGAAAAACTTACCCAGCCGATTCGTTTTCGAACGTCTTGCCAAGGAGATTCCCCGAATGTCTGACCAAGCACGTGCACCTTGCCTTTTGTCGGGAACTGGTAGCCACATATGATGTTTAACAATGCTGTTTTCCCAGCCCCGTTCATCCCTAAAATCGCCCAGTGCTCTCCTTGATGCACGTCCCAATTAATCTGGTCAAGAATCATTCTCTCACGGACAAAGCTCACACCCTTAATTGAAATCATAAGTGCTTCTCCCCTTTTCCTTCATTGTACATGCAATCCCAGCGGTTTCCCATGCTTTCATCTTTTCAATTCTTACGACCTGCATTAAAATGAATAGAGGAGTTGATCGTATGAAAAAGTTCCCAACACATTCTTACGACTATTTGTTACACGTTCAAAGAGAGATATCTGAGACGTTAAATGAAAGCACCGACATATATGAAACGTTGCAAAGTTGCTTAGAAAAACTTCTGAAAATGATGAATTTATCAACGGGATGGATTTTCTTACTGTATAATCACGATGATTACGAACTTGCCTCCTACCACCAACTCCCGCCAGCGCTAAACAAGAACGACCAAGCGATTATGAAACAACAAGAGGGTTGTTCCGATTGTTACTGTTTAAATCGCTATCGTGAAGGCCGGCTTGCACAAGCGGTTCAATCAATTCGGTGTGCACGACTTAGCGACGCTTTGTCGCTCGACAAACATGCAGATACGAACGGTCTCACACATCATGCTAGTGTTCCACTAACGGTCCGAGGTAGCAAAGTCGGTTTGTTAAATTTGGCCACACCAGGGATGAGAGACTTTGAAAAAGAAGAGTTGCTTTTATTGGAGTCCATTGCTTTCCAAATTGGCGCTACCGTTGAACGGATT
Organism: Geomicrobium sp. JCM 19039; assembly: GCF_000698145.1. Lineage (GTDB taxonomy): Bacteria > Bacillota > Bacilli > Bacillales > Marinococcaceae > Geomicrobium_A. The sequence goes on along the minus strand of NZ_BAXB01000006.1, from coordinate 152,752 downwards.
CGTCTTTATCATAAACAAAGCGATCTGCTTATTACGAAAGAGCGGACCCGGCTCGCTAGAGACTTGCATGACTCGGTTAAACAGAAACTTTTTGCCTTATCGTTAACATCTAAAGGCATTGAAGCACTAAGTAAAGATCTACCTGCGATCACCGATGCAGCTAAAGACGTTGGCACCCTCTCACAAGAAGCTCTGCAAGAGATGCAAAGTCTTATTTGGCAACTCCGGCCAGAACATGGTGAAGATCCGCTTGCTGATACGCTGGAAAAACATGCTTTGCGACTCGGCCTACGCCCGTTCATACAATGTCGAACGTTGCCTTTAACAGAAACAGTGAACGAGTCACTCACAAAAATCGGTCAGGAAGCAATCTACAATGTATTTAAGCATGCAGAAACGGATCAATTATCCATTGTTCTTGACACCGTTGATGAGGGTGTGGTTTTTGAAATTTCGGATCCTGGTGTCGGCGGTGCATTCCCACACCCAAGCCGTCTCGGTATGAAGAGCATGCAGGAAAGAGCTGAGCAAATCGGTGCTGACTTCACCGTTACGAGCCGCACAGAGCAGGGACAAAAATTACGATTTGCATAAGAAAGGAGGCAGCTTGCGTTGCCAACGACGGTACTACTTGTAGATGACCATAATGTCGTCTTAAAAGGATTGCGGTTTTTCCTTGAAACGAAAGCAGATCTTCATGTTGTAGGTATGGCGAATGACGGCAAAGAGGCGTATGCACTTGCGATGGACGTACGGCCCGACGTGATCGTCATGGATGTGATCATGCCAGGACAAAACGGCATCGTTACGACCGAACAATTAAAGAAAGACTTGCCGGACACGAAGATCATCATGTTGACGAGCTCAGCAGAGAAAGAACACGTCATTCCGGCCATACGAGCAGGGGCTGACGGCTATCAATTGAAGGATATTGACCCTGACTATTTGTACGAGACGATTGTGCACGTGGCGAGCGGCGAGCGTGAACATGCGTTGCACCCACAAGTCGCAAGCCAACTCATGACACACGTCGCGACCGATGATGGACCAATGCATTTGCTCTTCTCACGGCAAGAGAAGCGGAAACCCTTCGCCAAGTGACATTAGGAAAAAGCAATAAAGAGATTGCTACTGCCCTTTTTATTAGCGAAAAAACGGTGAAAACCCACCTTACGAACATCTTTTCAAAACTTCAGGTCAACGACCGTACGCAAGCGGCAATTCTCGCACTGAAAAATCAATGGTTCAACGATATTCAGACGTAGATGGTGTAGACACAACTACGACGAATGTCTGACGACTCGCTCAATCCTTTTAGGTATCGATAATCTAGCCTTATGCTCGATGAGTGTAACTGCGATTCCCCGGATAATGGAATTACACAACCGAGGAGGGGATGGACGATGAGCTGGCAAAAAGCTTGTTCGATGGAAGAGTTAAAAAAGGAAAGAGTGAAACTGATAAAAGGTGGCATTGTTGTTCTTCTTCATGAAGGGCATGTTTATGCGATTGATAACCGCTGCCCGCATATGGGCTTTCCGCTCCATATGGGTAGCTTAAAAAATGGCATATTGACGTGTCAATGGCACCACGCACGGTTTGATGTTTCTAGCGGGGGAACGCTCGACCCTTGGGCAGATGATCTCATCAAATATGAGACCGACATTCAAGATGAGCAAATTTATGTAAATGTGGCTCGAGCAACAGGAGACAGAGCTACCTATCATATGAACCAACTACAAAAAGGATTGGAACAAAACCTTAGCCTACTTATTGGCAAAGGCGTTGTCGGATTGCTCACGATCGACACAAAACATGTTCGGGACATTTTGCACGCCGGCATTCGCTTTGGTACCACTTCAAACAACGCCGGTTTTGATCGCGGCGTAACGACACTCGTCGCGATGGTCAATGTTCTCCCTAAACTCCACTTGCGTGTACAAGTCCAAGCGCTCTACCAAGCGCTCGTTATGGTTGCGAGTGACGGGGCAAATCGGGCCCCGAAACGAAAGTTAACCCCACTCACGACAGAAGCAGACCTGGGAGAACGATGGGTGGACTGGTATACCGAATGCACGAATGTTCGAGACGCACAAGGAGCAGAGCGAATTCTACTTTCGGCTATGCACACGTACTCCAAAGAAGCGTTGGCACAACTCGTCATGCGCGCAGTCACCGAACATTATTATATGAATGATGGGCATGTACTTGATTTTACGAACAAAGCGTTTGAGGCGATTGAGCTATGTGATGAAGCGTATCATTCCGATATTTTGGCGTCATTGCCGATGATTGTCACGACCGCTGAACGAAGCGAAGAGAAATCTCGCTGGCGTGCACCCGTAGATTACTACACGCTCGTGGAAAAAGCGCTGGAGGACATTCAAAGCGCCGGTGTCAACCCGTCCGCTCCACTCGATGACGGAGCACTCCTTACCGCATTACTGGAATCTCAAGATGGCAGTTCAATCCAAGCCGTAAAGCAGGTAATCATGCAAGGTGTGCCCCTTGTGAATATCGCACGCGTCATTACACTCGCAGCAGCTACAAGAATTGTTCATTTTAGTACGCAGAATGATTTTGACGACTGGAATACGGTATTGCATACGTTCTCGCACGCCCACGCCGTCCATGCATCACTACAAAGGTCACATGATCCGAGCCTCATTCGTGCAATGATGCATACTGTCGTGAGCTTATCACTGGATTCTTTCTTGAATATCCCTGCTGCCAAACGCCCCGTTGCAGCCGAACTTGACGATGACCAGTTGCACCATTTCTTAGCTCTTTTTGATACGCAACAGCCGGTAGAAGTCGCCGCACAGTGGGCGCTTAGTTATTCCGACAAACATGCCGATACCGGACCATTATTCGCCGCAATTGGCGAAGCAATGTTGCGTGAGGACGCTGGATTTCATACGTTGCAAATGTATGAGGCCGCTACTGTTGAATACGACAACTGGAATTCCTTTAACAATGACTTTGCTAAACGGGCAAAGGACACGTTGCTCATCGCGCTTGTCCGTTACGTGGCTGCCCATTCCCCAACGCCGCGGGAGCTGCCGCGCTTTGCGGACATCGCTTGGCGATTGCACCGGGGTGAGAAGATATTCGAAGAAGCGTAACTTAATTTCCGCTCCCTAACTTTACTGCTGCACCAAATTGTTGAGAGGCGTTTGCAAATGTGATCCACGCAATCAGTTCCACGACCTCTTCATTTGTGAACGTCTCTTGTAACCGGGCGAAAACAGCATCAGGGATCTCCCCATTCAATTGTTGAAAAACGACTGCAAAGCCTGTTGCCACAACTTGTCGCTCATTACTATGCAACTCATCTGGCTTGCCTTTTCCTTTACAGTATTCACAGAAATTACCTTCGGCGAGGGTGCGACGAACTTGTTCTTTCAGTGATACAGACAATTGTCCATAATGAATGAGTTCTTCTTCTAGGTCGACCCATTTCCACATCACACGTTCACACGTACCAAGAACTTGTTGAAATGGGGTGTCGCCTTTCGTTGCGTACGGTATTCTAGTCATATGATCGCCTCCTACATAACATCATGAACGAATGTTCGGGACGAATCTTTCGACTTTAAAAGAATTCAGTAGAAAAACTTTCGATTTTAAAAATTATATAGGAGAAAACGTTCATTATGAAAATCGATCAACACGACGCTGAAATCATCAAACAATTGCGTATAAATAGTCGGATATCCTTGAAAGAATTGAGTGAATGCGTGTCACTTTCTGCACCTTCTGTTCGAGAGCGTATGAAACAGCTCGAATCGTTTGGTGTGATTAGAAATTATACCGTCAACGTGGATTTCGAAGCGCTCGGTAAACCCGTTCAATGCATTGTGGAAGCCACACTCTTGAACCGTAATTACGACGCGTTTCAAGAAATGATTAAAAAACAAGCGAACGTTGAATTTTGCTACCGCATTGCTGGGCGTGCGTGTTACATGCTAAAACTCCACTTTTCAAGCTTTAAACACGCAGAAGCATGGATTAACCGCATGTCTACGTGGGCAACAACAGTCACCCACTTTATTTTTTCTGAAGTACACATGGATAATTCACGGATTATTCATGAGGAATGACCTCAAAACAGCGTTAAGCTCTTTTGACCTTCTTGTCGGCACTTGATGCCCAACCCCGTCAATATAAACGGTGTCAACCCTCGCCTTTTTCATCTGTTCATAGAAAGTCGATTGATATCCTTGTACGTAGCGATCGTGAATGCCATACACGAGCAACGTTGGCGCTGTCAATTGCCCGAGTGAGTTCGTATAATCTGCTTCTACGCCAGCCCGATACCAACTCGCCAAAACGTCAGACGGTACGCTTTGCACGGTTCTCCTCATTCGTTTTCGAGCTTCTTTATGCTTCGTGTGAGAACGTGAAAGCACTGTAGACATGAGGGATTGCCAAGTGTGTTCAGCCGCATAAACGCCTAGCCTAAACTCTCGCTCCAATAAAAGCGTATCAACGACTGGGAACCCCCCGATTAACACGAGGCCCCTAACACGATTTGGGAATCTTAAGGCGAATTCCAATGCCGGCAGTCCCCCACAAGAATAACCAACGAGTACGACCCGCTCGTCTTGTTCATAATCGGCGATCGCTCGGGCGTCTTCTGCCCACAGTTTGAGCGAGAGCGGCTCTCTTCCACTCTCGCTCAGGGCGTGCCCTCGTGCATTTAATGCGACAAGCTTATACCACTCCGATAACGGTGTTTGCTCTGTAAACACCGCGGCCCCAAGTGCGGGGGGATGAAAGAAATAGACCGGTTCACCCTTCCCAATTCGATCGTAGTGTAGCATCGTTCCATCTTCAGTCGAGAATAAATACATCACAAGCACCTCACTTACGTGTTACGGTGCCCGAATTTAGCCGATAAAATCCATAAGCGCTGTCACCAAACTATACACCCCAAGCCCTGTACAAATGAGCACAATAAGCCCGCCAATAATATTTAACTTCACCGAGTTGACGTACTGTCCGAGCAGCTTTTTATTGTTTAGAACGATGAGCAAGAAGATCGCAATAACCGGTAAAATAATGCCATTTAATGCTTGTGCAAACAACAGAATCGATAGCGGTTCAAAGCCGGTCGCTGATGTAATAATACCAATCCCGATTACAATGCCAAATACGACTTTAAAAGCTTTCTTATCAAAACCCGAGCCCCATTTCATTACCCCGCTAATCGTGTATGCGGCGCCAATTGGGGCAGCGACCGCTGATGAAAACCCTGCGGCAAGCATGCCGATACTAATGAATACGACGGCCCATGGCCCTAACAAAGGCTCTAGCGCCATCCCTAATTCATTTACACTCTCCACCTCTACCCCACGAATAACAGCTCCTGCGGTAATAAGTATTGCTGCCGTAATTACTCCACCTAAACCGATGGAAAGTATGATATCCAAGCGGGCAGCTTTTAAATCTCTCGCATCTCGCCAACGTTCTTGTACACTTGAAGCGTGCAAAAACAAGTTGTATGGAACGACGGTTGTTCCGATTAATGCGACAACGATAATGATCGACCCTGACGGTACAGTAGGTATGAAGGCACCTTGGAACAATTCACCAAGCGGGGTGTCAACGACAATCATCGTCGTAATAAACGTCACACTCATCACAGCAACCAATACGATGAGTAGTTTTTCGACAATTTTGTATGATCCAAAAAGACCAATTAACAAAATGATGACCCCAAGTATCGGTGCGATAACATTTGAATCAACGCCGGTGAGCATGCTAACCCCCAATGCACCACCGGTTAAGTCTCCAGCCATATAAGCGGCACAACCGACGCCAATCGAGATCGAGACGAGGCCAATCGTTCCATACTTTAAGAACGGTCGCTTAAACTGGTCGTGTAATGCTTCCCCAAGACCTTTCTTTGAAACAATTCCTAACCTTGCCGCCATTTCTTGTAAAAACATCGTGGCGACAATGGAAAAAAGAACGGTCCAAAGTAATGTAAACCCAAACGATGCCCCAGCTCGTGTCGCTGTCGTTACCGTACCAGGCCCAATAAATGACGCAGTAATAATGGCTCCAGGACCGATGACTTTCAGTTTAGAGACGATGCGGTCCTTCATTGATTGTTGGCGTGTTTCTAGTTCCATGCTATCCACCTCCATTCGTCTGTCTTATAGGAATATTCCGATTACTACCGGTGCAAAAAACAGCGACCAAGGTTCCTTGCCCGCTGCATCGTTATTACATCTGTTCTGGTGCATGAACACCAATGAGTGTCATGCCATTTCTTAACACAATTTGTGCGGCCTTGACGAGTGCAAGGCGAACGTGTGTCAACTCCGGATGATCCGCATCAACAATTCTCTCCGCATTGTAGTAGCTATGGAATGTAGACGCAAGCTCATGCAAGTAGTTTGGAATTCGGTGCTGTGCATAATTGTCGGCTGCCCCTGCAACAACACTCGGAAATTCACCGATTTTCTTTAACAATTCATACGCCTTGTCCGAGTCGATGAGTTGTAGCTGGGCACCCTCATCCTTAACATAAGCCACACCTTTGTCTTCTGCTTGTTTAAACAAGCTGCTAATTCTTGCATGCGCGTATTGTACGTAATAGACCGGATTCTCATTGGATTCTTGCTCAGCTAAATCCATATCAAAATCCAAATGCGTATCACCGCTTCGCATCGCAAAGAAGTATCGGGTCGCATCCAACCCAACTTCCTCCCAAAGTTCACGCATCGTGACCGCATTGCCCGTACGCTTACTCATCTTGACGCGTTCGCCACTTCGCATAAGATTTACGTTTTGACCAATTTGGAAGGTCAGCTTTTCTTTCGGGTAACCGAGCGCTTGAATTGCCGCTTCCATTCTCGGAATATATCCGTGATGGTCGGCCCCAAATAAATCAACAAGCTGATCAAACCCGCGATCGAGCTTATCTTTATGATAAGCGATGTCTGGAAGCAAATACGTGTACGAGCCGTCTTGCTTTACGAGTACACGGTCCTTATCATCTCCGTATGCAGAGGACCGAAACCACGTCGCGCCGTCTTGCTCATACACTTCATCGTTCTCTCTGAGCGTTTCTAGCGTTTCAACAACTTTGCCAGACGTATACAATGACGTTTCTGAAAACCACGTATTAAATTGAACCCTAAAGTCAGCAAGGTCCGCTTTTAGTTTTTCAAGAAGTTGTGTGAGTCCAAGCTCACGGAACGTTCGTAGACGCTCAGCTTCTTCCATGTCAACAAACCGGTTCCCATGTTCATCTTTAATACGCTCGCCAATGTCAACAATATCTGCGCCTCGATAACCGTCTTCTGGAATTTCTGCATCCAAACCATTTGCTTGTAAATACCGAACTTCAACGGATTTTGCAAGGTTGTCAATTTGATTTCCAGCATCGTTAATGTAGTACTCTCGCTCCACGTTGTATCCTGCCATTGCCAAGATATTGCTCAACGAGTCGCCGATTGCCGCCCCTCTCGCATGTCCGAGGTGTAACGTGCCTGTCGGGTTAGCAGAGACGAACTCGAGTAACACGGACCGACCCTTCCCCGTATTTGACTGCCCATATTTCGCGCCTGCTTGAAGCACATCAGGGAGCACGTCGCGCAGGAAGCGAAGATCTAAAACAAGTTAATAAACCCAGGTCCAGCGATTTGACACTCTTTTACGAATGCCTTCTCTCGGTCCAAGTTCTCAACAATTGCCGTTGCGATTTCACGCGGGTTCCGCTTCGCAATTTTTGTTAGCTGCATCGCCAAGTTCGTCGCAAAATCACCATGGCTCTTGTCTTTTGGTGTTTCAAGTATGACGGTAGGCATCTGTTCCGGACTAACTAGACCTGCTGTCACGGCCGCTTCTTGCAATGCCTCTTTCATTTGTTCCTTTGCTTGGTCCAATCTATTCATCGTTTACTGCTTTTCCTCCTTGATCTTGATCTCCACTTCGTAGTGGCCGGCAAGCTGGCCTTGCAGCTCCAAGTCATACACAAATGTTAACTTGCCTAGCAGATCGCTATTCTCATACCATTGTACCTTTACGTCCTCTGTTTTCGCTAGTGTCTGGAATTTGGCGTATGGCGTTTCATAAGAACCTTCCGTCTCTTCGCCTTTTGTGTACACTTGCCGCATGGATACGGCACCGTTTCGTAACACTGTCAAACCGCCTGATTGAATCTTTATAATGGTTTTCACGTCACCAATGTCTTCGAGTTCTTCTGTAAATGTAACGTATGTGCTTTCCGTTTTTTGCACCACTTCTCCGTAACCACTCACAGCAATTCGTTTGTGCTCTCCTGCTTGTTCTACTTGTGTTTGCATTGAAACATGAACCGGAATGCTCTCCTCACTCATTAGGAGCTCCCCTTTCCTATAGTAAAGTGTATCCAAACTCAAACACAGGTGCAATCACCGTAGAGTTACATTCTCGTTTCACTTTAAAATCCCCGCCTCTAATAACAGCGAGTTTTGTCTAGTATTGGAGGAGCTTTTTGTTTCTTAATAGTTTACTCGGTCTGTTTTTGTTTCCCACTGCTGGAAAGGGCGTTTATCGTCGGCCACTAACCGGTGAAAAGGATGGTTCGTTCTGTATATGATTTAGAAATCTCATCATAAATAAACGCATCGTCAAATCCAATAGTGGCAGCGTCGTCTTTATTCATCGCATAGTATACCGCTTCTGGACGGGCCCAATAGATCGCCCCCAAACACATCGGGCACGGCTCGCAACTTGTATATAGCACACATCCTTCGAGTTGAAATGTCCCTAATGTGTTACACGCATCGCGAATGGCTGTAATTTCTGCATGAGCGGTAGGGTCATTGTTTGGTGTCACGCGATTCCCACCACGACCGATTATCTGTCCGTCTTTTACGACAATCGCGCCAAATGGACCGCCTCCGCTTTCTACGTTCTCACATGCTAAAGCAATAGCTGTCTCTAAATGGTGTTGATGATCCATGATTAAACACTCCTCTATCTATATACAACTATTCTAATACTTTTTGAGCAAGTATCGAAGGGGGATGATCGAAATGAGGATAATTAATAAGGCAGCTGGGGCTGCCATGTAGTATATGTCTTCGCTCGTCTCTACCCAAATTCTCGTAGCGAGTGTCTCAAACCCCGGCGGTCGAAGCAGCAGCGTTGCTGGAAGCTCTTTTACAGCACTCACAAACACAAGTGCACCTCCAGCTAAAATTCCTGGTAGGATCGTGGGCAAGATTACACGAGTTGCTACTTGCCATGGTTTAGAGCCTAGACTTCTAGCCGCTTCATCCATTTTAGGAGAAACAAGTTGTAATGAAGCTTCACCAGATTGAAGAACTTGAGGCAAAAACCTTATAACAAACGCTAGTGCGACAAGCAGTACGGTATTGTATAAAACAGGCACGTAATTGTTAAAAACAAAAATCATACCTAATGCAACAATCACCCCTGGTAATGCATATCCAGAGTAGGAAAGCTTGTCAATTATTGAACTAATAACGGAAGGATGTCTTGACTTTAAGTAGATGATCGGCAACGCAACAGCCATAGCAATGACCGCCGCTAACCCAGATACATAAAATGTATTCCAAGCGTACTCTATAAATTGAGCGTCAAGCGCTCCTGCTTGCAGCCCAATATAAGACCAGTAGATCATAACCCCTACAGGAATCATTACAGCGAATGTAAAAATCATCATAATGACAGAAAATACAGGCCAACGCCATTTCCCTAAAGGTACAATCTGATCTGTCGCTTTACCTTTTGTAGATTGATGCACATTTCTTCCAGATTTAAACCTAGCATTCATCCATAAAATGAGTAGCGTTATACCGAATAAAACCGTACTAAGAACGGTAGCTGATAAATTGTCATAGCTTCCCATATTGTAATAGATAGCAGAAGTGAAAGTTAAGTATCTGAGCATAGCAATGGCACCAAAATCAGTGATCACATAAAGGGAGACTAAAAGCGCCCCTGCACCAATCGCTGGCCTTAAGAAAGGTAAATACACTCTATAGAATATATTGCTTGTAGATAACCCTTGGGAACGTGCAACCTCTTCGTAGCTTCGGCTGATTTTTCTGAGTGAAGATGACGCGATGAGAAACACGTACGGAAACGTAAATAATGTCAGGACAAACCATACCCCTGTAAATGAATAAATCTCTAATGGAAATTCCCCTAATTGACTGAGCCACTCTGAATCTCGCCATTGTCTCGCGAGTGTTCCACGTGGACCTGCAATAATGATATAGGCAACCGCACCAATATACGGTGGAATGACAAGAGGTACAGCCATAAGCCAACGCCACCAGTTTCGCAGGGGGACGTTGGTCCGTTCTACAAACCACGCCAAAAACACCCCTATAACAATAGTGGCTATCGTAACGAGAATCGTTAGACTAATCGTATTCCACAATAGCTCTGGAATACGATCATCTAACAGCCTCATCCATCGTTCAGCTCCTGCCGTCATAGATCTGAACACTACATAAAGTACCGGAACTGCCAACAGGACCGCTGCTGTTAAAGAAATGATAAGCAAAGAAAACCCTGGTGGATTGCCTTTCCATATTCTCAACCATAAGTTTTTCATACGCATTCTCAATCACCACAAATTCCTCTTAAGCACGGAAAAACAAAGGCCAAAGACCTTTGTTTTTCATTAGCCAATTTCTAGATCAAGTCCAGATTGCTCAATTAATTCCCTCGTATCTTCCCACATGTCTCCTAGTTCACGCAATGGCATATCTTGAATGTTGTATGAATCTAATGGTGCAGCATTCTCATACGCTTCGATTTCAGGGTTCAATGGTACTTCCATAGAATCGTAGGAAAAAGCTTGTTGGTTCTCAGGTATCATAATCCACTCAAAGAATTGCTCAGCACTTTCTTGATTTGGCGCTTCGCTAATCATGCCAATTCCTGCCGCATTAATAACCGCTCCCATTTCCCCATCCGCTTGGTCAGGGTAAACAACGCCTACATTATTGTCTACGGGCTCTTCAATTTGTTGATGGTAATAATAGTTATTCACGAGTCCGAAAGCTACCTCTCCAGCACCTACCGCTCTACGAATATCACCATGACCACTTGTAATTATTCCAGCATTGTCTCGAATGGCGTTCAACCACTCCAACGTCGCTTCGTCTCCCCACTCTTGTCGAAGTGCGGCAACGTGACCGATCATTGATCCGTTTCCTCCACGTGTAATCGCGAATTGCTCAGCATACTGTTCATCTGCCAAAGCTTCAATATTTGTCGGTACTTCAGATTCATCAATTAAGTCCTCGTTGTACATAAGCACTCGCGTACGTGCTGAAAGCCCAATCCAAGAGTTGTCTTCAGCTCGATAATCTTCATCGATTGTCTCAATTCCTTCAGGTGTATATCCTTGTAGCAACCCTTCGTCTCGCAAATGTTCAAGTCCGCCAATCTCATTTGAAATGAAAATATCAGCTTGTGTGTTATTTGCTTCTTCTTTAATAAGATTGACCGCAGTCTCATCTAAATGACTGACAAGTACTTCAATTCCTGTATCTTCTTCAAATTTATCGAGTAAATTATTTGTAAAGTTCTCATTTCTACTAGAATAAACGATTAATTCTTGGTCTTCAGCCTCTGTTGTAATTTCTTCTCCGTTTTCTTCAGCGTTTTGTTCTGGTTCTGTATCATTGCCACAAGCAGCAACAACCAACAATAATGAGGAAAAAACAACTGGATACTTCCATTTACGATTTAACAATGACTCCACTCCAATTTGTTTAGTTAATAACGGCGACGAGTTCCGGTTCAATATCAAAAGCAATTGTGTGTCCAATTTCAATATCATTCTCTAACGGAACACGAATAAGCATTGTTTCTTGATTATCTGTAAGGCAATGTTCAGGAGAACAATTCAGACAAAGTAAAACTTCTTGATACTCGCCTGCATATAACACTTCACGTACAACCCCAGTGTATCTGCCGCTGTCGTTCACTTTGCAACTTTCTGGGCGAATAGATAGCTGAATAAGGTCATTCATATGTGCCTGCTGGCGATTGGCAAGGCACACCTTACCAAATGATGTGCTCACGTGTTTGAGGTCGGTCTCTAGCTCACCATGAACAATGTTCGTTTTCCCGACAAAGCTAGCAACGAATTGATTACATGGTCGTTTATACATTTCCCTTGGATGGTCAATTTGTTGTATAATACCTTCATTCATGACAATGACACGATCAGAAATGGCAAATGCATCTTTTTGATCGTGAGTAACAAATATTGCTGTCGTCCCTTGTTCTCTAAGTACACTCGCCACGTCTTTGCGCATTTGATCACGTAAACTTGCGTCGAGATTACTGAAAGGCTCATCAAGAAGAACCACATCTGGCTTAGGTGCTAAAGCTCTTGCAAGAGCCACACGCTGTTGTTGCCCCCCTGAAAGCTCGTGAGGGTACTGTTTTCGATATTGCTCTAACCCTATCATTTGTAACATTTCTAGCGCACGATCTTTACGTTTCAGTCTCGGGAGTTTCGTCAGCCCAAACATGACATTTTTTTCAATAGTTAAGTGCGGGAATAGTGCGTAATCTTGGAATACCATCCCGACGCTTCTTTTTTCTGGTGGCAAAGAATGCCCTGAACCATATACGATTTTTTCATTGATTTTTATTGTCCCAGCTGTCGGCGACTCAAACCCAGCAATCATGCGAAGGGTAGTGGTTTTCCCACAACCGCTTGGACCTAAAAGGCTTATGATTTCACCTTGTTCTATATCTAATGTAAAATTGGATACAGCTCGTTTATGATGTGCAGAGAAAAGCTTCTCTAATTGTTCAATCTGTATAAAAGCCATACTGCTTTCACCTCTACATTATAATCGTTACAATGAGAATGATTATCAGTTTCGTAGTTCGAATTTATCACATTTATGATTGTGTAGTCAATTGATGTAGCTGTGAATTGTATGAAGATTTTGCGGATGAATATAAATTACGAGGATACATACTTCAGGAGGAAACATGATGAAACGATGGGTTTGGGTGTTTGTGTCAATACTTCTTTTAACAGGTTGCAACAATGTGGACGATACGCAAGAAGAATTGCTTTCTTATTTAAACGGACCTTACGATGAATTTTTAATCATGTATGAGGAAGTAGAACTCATTTATGATGAGTACGATGAACGTGGTGCAAATGGTGAGGATGAAGAAGTGCTTGAGATTATTCGAGAAGAGCTCATCCCCCAGTTTGAATTGATGCATGACCACCTCACTGACCAACAATTCGAATCTGAAGAAATCGAACAGCTAAATGACTTGCTCATTGAGGAAACATCTTACAATCTGCAAGCGGTCGAAGTAGATGAGGATGCGTTTAGTTCTGTTATTGAGAGTGGCGAAGATGCCGAACAGCTCTTTGATGAGCGCGACGAACTTTATATGCAAGCCGATGAAGTGCTCGCTGAGTTTGAACAATATCTCGACGATTTGCTTGACACATACGAGATTGAAGCATAATGATCCTATTAAATCGTTAGCTATAGGCGGAGAGAACATAAAAAATCTCTCCGTCTTTGCTTTTGTTTCCCGTCAAATAAAGCTCAAGTTATTTTAAAAAGATGCACGGTGGTACCCAAACGCAACAGCTGTACGTATTGGGCCGTTTTTTGAAGTACCTGTCGTTATTTTTTCATAAAATCTCCTCTTACAATCCACACGCTCTTCGCTTATAATAACGGTCGGAGGTTGATGGCGAATGATCGATGTCGAATTTTCTTTTTTTATGCCAGATCTTATTTTTAGATAACGACTCGTCAGTACATCTGCCAACATTGTATAGAGAACGTATGTTTGGTAAACTAGGTTTACATACGAATACCACCGTTTTAATTAACTGAACAAGAACGTTAGAATGTTATTTTCAAATATCGACAAACCACAATCTATAGTGGTAAGAAACATTCACTAACACAACAGATTGTGGTAAAATAAAAGAACGAACACAAGAAGATTGGAAGTGGCCACAGTGACGACGATTACAAAACATGACGGCGCTCGCAAAATGCCCTTTGATAAGGAGCGCTTGTTTGCATTTATTGATGAAGTAACGACCGACATTCGGATCCAAAAATACGTGGACCAATATAAAGAGAAAGTCGCAAAATCCATCGAAGCCAAGCCAGAGTATTCAGCAGCAGACATCACACAACTTTTGCTTTTAACCGCTGCCGAGAACAATGATATTGATGTTCCGGAATGGACGTATTCCGCTTCGAAGATTTTCCTACGCGATTTATACAAGAAAGCGGCATACAACCGTAGCTATGACGCTAAACAACGATACGGAAGTTTTACGGCCTACAAAAACGTCTCGGCCAGCTCGGCATTTATGACGTAACGATTTTGCGTGATTACACGCAAGAAGAGATTGAAGAAGCAGCTAAGTTTATCGAGCCTGATCGTGACCACTTCTTCACTTATGCTGGGTTACGAACGTTGAGTGATCGCTATTTGGCGAAAGGTTACGACGGCAAAGAAGTATACGAGCTTCCTCAAGAACGCTGGCTTACGATTGCCATGACGCTCATGTCTCAAGAAGACCGTGCGAATCGTCTTTCACTTGTCAAAGAAGCGTACTGGGCACTTTCTAACCTTTACATGACCGTAGCTACACCAACACTTGCAAACGCGGGCAAAAAAGCAGGACAACTATCGAGTTGCTTTATTGATACGATCGACGACAGCTTACAAGGCATCTACGACAGCAACACTGATATTGCAAACGTGAGCAAATACGGAGGCGGAGTGGGCGTCTACATCGGCAAAGTGCGTGCTGCAAACTCCGATATCCGTGGCTATAAAAATACATCCTCTGGCGTTGTGCTTGGATTCGTCAAATCAACAATACTGCTGTGAGTGTCGACCAGCTCGGGACACGCGCAGGGGCTGTTGCAGTCTATCTAGATGTGTGGCATGCCGATATTTTTGAATTTCTTGATCTGCGTTTGAACAACGGAGATGAGCGCAAACGTGCCCATGATATTTTTACAGGCGTGAACTTGCCAGATATTTTCATGGAGACGGTAGAAGCACGTGGTGACTGGTACTTGTTCGATCCTCATGAAGTACGCAAAGTGTTTGGCTGGTCGTTAGAAGACAGCTACGATGAGGAAAAAGGCCGCGGTACATTCCGCGAGCGTTATGAAATGTGTGTCCAATCGACAGAGTTAACGAGCCGTCGAAAAGTAAAAGCGATCGACGTGATGAAACGAATTATGCAATCCCAGCTTGAAACAGGTACTCCGTACATGTTTTACCGAGACGAAGTAAACCGTATGAACGCAAACAAGCACGAAGGCATTGTATACAGTTCAAATCTATGTACAGAAATTATGCAGAACATGTCTGAGACCGTTGTTGTTGAACAAATTGAAGACAACGGCGAGATCGTCATCAGAAAGAAACCAGGCGATTTTGTCGTCTGCAACCTATCTTCAATCAACCTTGGACGTGCGGTTCGCTCAGAAGTGTTGCCACGTTTAATTCCAATCCAAGTTCGAATGCTTGATAACGTGATTGACATTAACAATCTGCCGGTCCTTCAAGCTCAAATTACGAACAAGAAGTATCGCGCGATTGGACTTGGTACTTTCGGGTGGCACCACCTGCTCGTACAAAATGAAATGGATTGGGAAAGCCCAGAAGCCGCTAAGTTTGCCGATGAACTATACGAAGAGATCGCATTTAGAACGATTCAAGCAAGTGCAGACCTCGCTGAAGAAAAAGGCAGTTATCCTGCTTATTCTGGATCGGAATGGTCAACCGGTCGTTACTTCGAGCGCCACGGCTACCTTGAACAAAATGACGACCAAGCGTATTCAAGCATCGAGCGCTGGCAAAAGCTCGCCAATCAAGTGCAACAAACAGGAATCCGTAATGGTTATCTAATGGCGGTTGCGCCAAACAGTAGTACCGCAACCATTGCCGGAAGTACCGCAGGCATTGACCCTACGTTTGGTCCAAGTTATGTGGAAGAGAAGAAAAACTATAGAATTACCGTCACTGCTCCTGATATTACTGGCGAGAATTATAAATACTATGAGAAAACAGCCTTCCAACAAGATCAATTCGCCAGCATCAAACACAATGCAGCACGACAAAAACACGTCGATCAATCGCAATCATTTAACCTTTACGTACCGGCTTCCATTAAGGCAAAAACACTGCTTGAGCTTCACTTAGCGGCGTGGAATGCAGGACTTAAAACGACGTATTATGTGCGAAGCAGTAAAATTGATATTCAAGAATGCGAATGGTGTGCAAGCTAGCATGCGCACACTCGTGCTGTATGAATCACTGAGTGGCAACACGAGCCGATTAGCGGCCATCATCGCGGAAATGTTAGAAGACAAAGGAGCGGCTGTTACAATTCAGCCGCTCCGAAACTTCTTAAACCTCAAAAAAGAGGAAGGTCTCGCACTCATTCAAGACAAACAAAAGATCTTGATTGGCACGTACACAGACGACACACATGAGCCTCCTGAACTGGTCGAGGAATTGCTCGAGGAATATGATCTGGCTCATGCTGACGTTGCTGCGTTCGGTACCGGAGACACACAATGGGGAGACAGGTATTGTTTCGCTGCACGTGAGATCGCTCGTGTATACGAGAGTGCTTACCCTGTCCTTAAAATTGAACAGATGCCGGCAAAAAATGATCTTGTGACTATTGAGAAATGGCTGGAGGCGATGGGTAGTGAATAATATGATGCAGAAAGTAGCAATAATGGAACCGGCAAACCCGGTGAAATCAACAGGGATTATCAATGGTCTCTCTAGCGGAATCTTAAATTGGAATGACATTGCGTATCCATCTTTTTATCGAACGTACCGTGAGCTCATGTCAAACTTCTGGATTCCTCAAGAAGTGAACATGAGCCCAGACAGTAAATCAATTGTTGAACTGTCTGATGAGGAGCTTCGGGCATATAAGCTGACGATCGGGCTATTGGCAACATTAGATACACCACAAGCACGACTTATTCACAGCGTAAGTGAGTATGTAAGTGATGATAGCGTTCATGCGATTGCTGCCGTCATTGCTCAACAAGAAGTCGTACATAACGAAAGTTATTCGTATGCACTTTCTTCCCTTTTTAGCTACGAAGAGCAAAAGCAGATCTTTGATGATGCGCGCGTGAACCCGACGATCATTGCACGCAACGAACGGGTAATGGCCGCTTACGATGATTTCTTGCAAGAGCCTACAGAGGAAAAGCTCGTTCGTGTCATTATCTATTCCATCATTCTGGAAGGCATCTTCTTCTATACGGGTTTTGCTTATTTCTACAACTTAGCCCGCCAACAGAAGATGAACGCAACCGCACAAATCATCAGTTTTATTAACCGTGATGAGCTTGTTCACGGCAAGTTTATGTCTGAACTTCTTCGTGCAGTGCTTGGGGAGAACCCACGCTTAAACACCGAAGAATTGACTTCATTCATTGAGCAAGAGTTCAAATATGCGGTTGAATCCGAAATTGAATGGTCGAATGAAGTGTTAGAAGGGCTTGTTGGCATCGATATCGATGAAATGCACACGTACATCAAATATCGTGCAAACAAAATGCTAAAAACACTTGGTATTGATCCGATTTATGAAGATGCATTAGAAAACGCATGCCGTGGATTAAAGCATTTGTCGACAACTTCGATGAAACGAAAACCGATTTCTTTGAAGCGAGAAACCGTAGCTACGAGAAAGTCGACGCCGATAACGGCTTTGATGAACTCTAAATACAGGGCCACCTAACGCTTGACATGGGGCTGTCTCAAAAGCCTCTAAAGTAAAAAGGGAGTACAGATCGGTTTTGATCTGTACTCCCTTTTTTGTATGTATGTTATTTCTGTATAGTGTTTTGGCGGGCAGTTCAGGCATCTCCATCTTCATGGCGTTGTGAGGACGAATGTGAACATGGTTTTGGAACTAGATCGCCGTTCATTCTCTTTAAAGTGCTGAATCTGATTCCATTAACGGATGTTTGGAATCAGATTCCCATCGATTGGAATCAGAACGACGCAACACGATCACATATGAGTGAATCTGATTCCAATCAGTGAACTTTGGAACTAGTTCTCCCATTCTACGCAGGAGTTCGAGGGCAACTTGGGCGTTTTGGATGTACAAAATCGCATCATAAAACCGTTGATAGGAGATTTTAACTTTTCAACAAGCAAAAGTACGAATATACGCCTTCCAATTTCTCCATGCTGGGCACCAAGCAAGGTGTAGGGCTAAAATCTTACCATAAAAGCTCCTATGGTAAAATTTCTCTTCTTTTCGGCATCCGGGTGTTGCAAATCCTACCATAGAAACTGAAAATCTCACCATAGAACAAACATTGGTAAGATTTTAGTTAAATCGACTTCATAAATGGAAAAAATCCTCCCATAAGCAGGAGCCACTCCGAGGTTTCCTACGTAGAGGCGCCAAGTCACGAAAAAAGTGTGGCACGTTCTGCACCACTCGTTCAGACTAGCCAGCCCGACCATTTCCAAATTCTCTTCGCTCTCGTCGTTAGACCGAGGAGGCCCGCCCAACCGGTCCTCAGTGGTCAAGTAAACACGGTAGGCGTCTTTTCGCCACCGATGTTGCCCTTATAGTCTGGACTGCATAGTAGACACGGTGGCAGGGTTCGCCACCGATGTCGCCCTTTTGCTCTGGAGTGTCAAGAAAACACGGTGGACGTCTTTTGACCACCGATGTTGCCCTTATAGTCTGGACTGTCAAGTAGACACAGCGAACACAAGCGGAGCGCAGTGAGAGGTGATGCCGCACTTATGCTCTGGAGTACAAGCATCCGCCTACAGTGGAAAGCAACAACAAACTGCGCAACTAGGAAAATGTTAAGTTCTTTCTATTTAGAACTCAACATAGATAGAATCCATCTATCGGCACGCATAAAAACCGGTCAATGACCGGTTCTTTTTTCGTATCTATTTTATGAAGGAATTGTTGTGATGATGATCATGCGGCTGCACCAGCAGAAATATCTTTTGTAAACGATTATAGACCTTGACCTCGGTTTACAACTCCAGGTCCGTTAATCAAGTTGTTGTTAATCACGATTCTTCCACAACTTGGGTTTTGCTGTGGACGTTGAGGTTTTGGACAGCGGCGTCTCGAGCACCCACAATAATTTTTAACCATTCATCTCACCTCCAGTACTCTTCTATTCTATCCAGAACCATTGAAGTCTGTAACGACGCTTACCTACGCCCTGTCCTCCGCTTTTGCGTATGTTTATAAAAAAGTACGTGACAGGTTGTCGAAACAGTGCTACAATTCTTTTAATCATTAGTTCCATTCTACACTATCAAATTCCATTAAGTGGAACTATCCACATTTTGTAAGCGCTTTTACACATAAAGGGGGACTTATTCATGAAGAAATTTGGACTACTGGCGGGAATGATGACAATTGTCGTTCTCGGTGCATGTGAATCATCGGAAACATCAGGGGAAAGCAATTATCCTACGCGAGATATTAATGGGATCATTCAATGGGGTGAAGGTGGCGCAACAGATAATGTCGCTCGTAGCTTGGCCATTCAAGCAGAAGATGCACTAGATGCTTCATTTGTAATGCAAAACCGTGAGGGTGCAACGGGGGCTATTGCGACACAGTATGTGTATGATCAACCCGCAGACGGCTATAACGTTTTGTTTGGTGCAGAAAATCCGTTAATTTACAATGTGCTCGGTATTTCTGAGAGGGATTACATTGATGACTTCTATCCAGTGAATATCATTGGGCAAGGGCTTGCGGGAGTTGTCGTGAAGGATGACTCTCCATTTGAAACGTTGGAAGACCTTGTAGAACACGCCCAAGACAACCCTGGCGATCTCACCCTAGGGACAAGCGGTGAAGGTGGGTTGCCACATGTCGTTGCTTCGATGCTTTCTGCAGAGCTTGGTACTGAATTTAACCAAGTTCCTTACGACGGGGATGGTCCACTGTTTACAGCAATGCTAGGCGATCAAATTGATGCAACTGTTGTTGGTGTTGCAGGGGCACAGGAGTATGTTGAAGCCGGTGATATCCGGATGTTATCGATTGTTCATAACGAAGAAGTTGAGGCTTGGGATGCCCCTGCTCTGAGTGATATTTATCCGGAATTCGATAAGTATTTACCGTGGGGTCCATTTTACGGGGCGTTTGTTCACCCAGAGACACCGGATGATGTAAAGGAAACGCTTGTTTCCGCCTTTGATGAAGCGGTTGAAGAAGAGTCTTTCCAAGAGCTGCTCGCTTCACTCGGAGCGGAGCCGATTAACATTAGTGGTGATGAAGCGGTTGATTGGATGCGCCAAACTCAGGCGGTCTCCGCTTGGTTATTGTATGACGCAGGCGCCACCGAGAATTCACCAGAGGAATTTGATATACCAAGGGTAGAAGACATTGATTAAGTAAAAACGGTGAGGGTGCAAAGATGTGCACCCTCACTTTCGATTCAATCTACACCTATTTCAAAGTGAGGACGCGAGTACACATGCTTACATTAAAACGAACCCTTCCCGGCGCGATCATGCTGATGGTAAGTTTTGTTATCTTATATCAATCGCTTCTAGTTCAAGGAGAAGAAATGCTAAACCCCGCCGGAGGAGGTTTTCTGCCAGGGGTTATCGCAATCATTCTAGCGCTCTGTGGAGCCTCGACAATAATCAGTGATTTACGCAAAAACAAACAAGAACAAGCAACTGCTGAGGCGACTGATAATGACTTTTCAAAAGGAGATTATCTCCTAATCTTCTCTTATTTTATCTTTATCGTTCTTTACGTACTTTCTTTATCGTTTTTACCGTTCTTCATTAGTACAACTTTGTTTTTAATCATAAGCATTTATCTATTAAAAGGGATTAAATGGTATACGAACATCATTGTTTCTGTAGTCACAGTGACGATTATCTATTTCTTGTTTTCGCAACTATTTAACATTGTCTTCCCTTAAGGAGCTAGCATTATGGAAATTATCCAACAATTTCTCATTCCTTTTCTTGATTGGGAACTTCTCCTCCTCGTTGCCGCTGGTACGCTAGCAGGGATTTTTATCGGTGCAATTCCTGGGCTTTCGGTGACGATGGCGGTTGCTTTACTTCTGTCTCTTACTTATTCTTGGGACTTACTTCCCGCACTCGCGCTTATGCTTGGGGTATATTACGGGGGTGTATATGGAGGTTCAAGAGCAGCGATTCTCGTCAATATACCAGGATCTCCTGCTTCGGTTGCAACATCATTAGACGGTTATCCGATGTCTCAGAAAGGGGAAGCGGGCCTTGCCCTTTTCCTAACGACCATTTTCTCTTTCATAGGAGGGCTTGTCGGTGTCATCGTGCTCGCAACTGCAGCACCAGTTGTCGCATCATTTGCGGTTCAATTTGCGAATCGCGATTATTTCTTACTCGCATTACTCGGTCTTTTGCTCGTTGGTAATTTGAGTAACGGCACTTTAGCAAAAGGGTTGTTCTCTGCAGGTGCTGGTATTGTCATCGGCCTGATTGGTATGGATCCGATCGGTGGCGGCTCCCGGTTTACGTTCGGTTCATTACAGCTCATGAACGGAGTCGATTTTATTATCGCGCTCCTAGGACTATTCGGGATGTCAGAGATCCTCTACCAGATGAGAGAGTTGAAGCGCCAAGGAAAACCACTTGAAATTAAGAAAATGGTTATTCCACCTTTACGGTTTATCTTTAAGTTTCTCCCTTTATCTATGCGTGTCTCGATTCTCGGTGTTCTCACCGGCGCCCTTCCAGGTGCTGGCGGTGAGATTGCAGCTTTATTATCTTATGACCACGCGAAACGCTCGACAAAGAACCCGAATCGACCGTTTGGTGAAGGGGCTCACGCTGGTGTCATTGCACCTGAAGCGGGCAATAGCTCCGCGATTGGGGGCGCGATGATCCCTATGCTTACCCTCGGTATCCCCGGGGACGCGGTGACGGCAATCTTCATTGGTGCATTGTTTATTCATGGACTGCAGCCTGGCCCGATGCTCATGACACAAAGTGGTGACCTATTCTGGGTAATGGTCGGGTCATCTGTTCTAGCAAACGTATTCTTGCTCGTATTTGGCCTCATGGTCGTTTCAATTTTCATACGCATCGTGACAGTTCCACGGCAAATATTACTGCCCATTATTGCCGTCATTACGGTCATCGGATCGTATGCAATGAACTACAGCTTAACCGACGTGTATTGGATGCTCGGGTTTGGTTTGGTCGGCTTCTTTATGAAAGTAAACAACTTCTCCGTAGCACACTTGTGCTTGGCATCATACTCGGACCGCTACTCGATACTTCATTCCGCCGGGCGTATATGTCCGCGAACGGTACGATGTCTGATTTTATTAGCGGGTTTTTCACAAACCCAATCAGCCTTGTACTCACCTTGTTCATTTTGTTTACGTTATTCGCGCAAACGCCTTACTACAAATCACTGAAACGAAAGATTTTTAGAAAAAACGAAACAGCTTAACAAAAACACGCACTCAAAGAAGAACAAAAGCGTATCCACACAACGGTCGGTGGATACGCTTTCTAATTCTTTTCTGCCCACTTCTTTAAAGCACTTATGCTTACAAAACTTATGATGAAGTCCGCAATAAACTCCACCCTGAGAACTCGCCATTTCCTGCCCACATCTGAATAAGTCCGAGCGTCAGTAAAGCAACACTCATCAATGATATGCTTGCGATTTTCACTATAATCCCCTCTCACGAAAAGCTCGATTCAAAAGATTGGTCACGAACGACAACCGTTTCGGGGACAAAACGAAGGAGACGATTTGCACTGTCTAAGTTCTGAAACCTCGGGTCCCACTCTTCTTCGTTGTCCCCAAGGTAGCGTTTAAGAATTTGTCTTGCAACCGCTCGGTCAAACGGCTCTACCATCGCATGTCCGCGAAAACCCGCATGCCATACTTTTCCTGTTCTTTTTTCCATTTCCACAAATCCAATTGCACATCGCGGTTCATCTGTAACACGAGCCAAAAAACTGTCCGAAGCTGGATTTCCAATCACCCAAATAGCTTTTCCGTCCCAATAAAACCAAACCGGTGATTCTCTCGGGGCGCCATTTTGTGTGACCGTTGCTAAATGGGCAAACTGTGGCTTTTGTAGAAATGCATCCAAATCAAATGATTTTTTCCGATCTCGAATGACTTTCAAAACATCACCTCCATCATTTTCATAACATTCTACTATTCATCCTGCTGCTGTTCAAAAATTACGGATGATGCAGTCTATCTACTGAATCAAGATGATACCCTCGAAATGCTAATTTGATGATGTCAGGCTTAGACGTGTGAACCCAATAGCGATAACCAAAAGCAACTGGATCGAAGTAGTTCATCATCGAAGTCATGATGTTTCCGTGTGTCCCTACGGCCACGTTTGACCAGTCTTTCTCTTCTATGATGTTGAAAATGACGGGCAAAGCTCGAACCTGTGCCTCTCTCACCGTTTCTCCGCCCTCTAAACAAAAATCTATATCTATGAATGATCGTTCTAGAGCGATCATTCGTTCTTCGTTTGCCAACTTGTAATTCCCTTTAATCGGCCTTTCTTTTAACGATTCGTGTATTGAAATATTCGCATGAGGAAGGGCGTATTCGATCGTTTGTATCGCCCGTTTGTATGGACTTGAAAAAACGTGTTCAAAACAAATCTGGCTAAGCACTGGTCTTAACCGTTTTGCTTCTGCAATGCCTTGATCGGATAGAGCCCGCTCACGCTCCTCGCCAAAAACGAACGGCGAGTGGGCGTGGCGAATGAAATAAATGGTTGTCTTCGTTCGTTCATCTCCTGGAGTACTACTTGTTTCAATCGTTAAGAATAAGCAGGATACAAAAGTAGGTCGACGGACTACAAAATTAGACTAAATACGAATGCGATCAAAACGATAAACAACAAGTAACCGAATGCAAATGCTAAGTTCTTTCGGATAATGTTGTACGGATTCGCTTGCAATTGCATGGCAAGGACGGTTGGCGTCACATTAAACGGTCCAATCATGACGGTACTTAAACCAACCCCGATGAGCAACACGCTCACACCGTAAGGATGCGCTGCGATCGCTTCGGTTAAAAACGGCGAAATAATGGCGATGGAGATGAGGGGATGGAAGCCGACGAGCGCCAGGCCAAATATACATAATGCCGTCAGTAAATAAAAGAACAGTAACGAACCTTGCGAATACACATAATCAAACCCTACATTCATGTAATCAAATAGGACGGTATACGGAAACACTTCGACGAAAAACCCTGCTGATAAAAACAAGAAAAACAGACCGTGAAGCTGCGTTGTGTTTCCGCGTAAATATCGCCAACTCATCACGCGAAATCGCTTCGGTTTTTTTATGAAGGCAGACCAGATGAACGTAAACGGGATAATAAGTATCGTAACGGTGAACAAAAATGTTTGCGGTATGAGGCTATTCAATGTGAGCAGTGTGATTATAAAGAACGTAATCGCAACTCCGAGATGAAGCAGCTTCTTATATAAAGAATGAATATCTTCTGGACTTTCGATGGTTGTTTGTAATTCAACGCCTCTAAGCTTTCGATTATGAATCCACCAATCAATCGCGACAAAAATAAGGCTAATCGTAAACAGCGTCGGCAACAGTGTTAAATAACTTTGCCCTGTCATATCTACGGTTGAGGCAACGAGTATTTCGGTCGGGCTCCACAAGAGAAGCATCGCATATGCCCGCAATATACTATGAGCAAAAAACCGTTCGACGACGACATTGCTCAATTGTTCCAGCTTACTTTTCACCGTCGCAACGACGACAGGAACGGTCGCTACGTTAAGAAACAGCGTGAGTAGATACGACATTAACGATGTACGGCGGTAGAGGCGAACGGTATCTGGTTTTGGAGGCATGGAGATCATTTGACTGAGTGCTCGGTCGTATTTCCCTACAGAAATGATCGTACTCATAAACGGCAAAATGAACAGGAGCGCCAATAAACTAACCATGGATCCGAACAGATCAAAAAACCGGACATCGGTAGGAACATACACCCAATAGAAAATAATGCCTAACAAAAAGAAAGAAAGACCAGCCCATTTGTACAGTCGGCTGGCTTTTTGAATATTAAGAACAATAATAAGTAAGGCGAGTATGCCAATCACCGTCTGAATGCCGGGCACGGTGTACATTTCTTGAATCAGATACAAGATGACGATGATTCCGTATAAGTAAAAGATGCTCCCACCTACTTTGATTCAAATTAACCGACAAAAGAGAGCCCTTATAGACCCTCTTTTATTCATTATATCACGTGTTTTGATTTCAACTGCACAATCTCATCTTCTGAAAAACCGATACCTGAAAGAATTTCACTATTGTTTTCGCCTAAATCTGGGGCGACAGTTCGAATACTGCCCGGTGTTTTTTCAAACTTCGGTACAATACCTGGCACTTTGATTTGCCCAAGGCGTGGATGTTTCACTTCCACAATGTTTTCACGGGCTCGATATTGTTCATCATTGAAGATGTCTTCGATACTCATCACCGGGCTTACCGGTACACCGTATTCATCGAGGTGGTTGAGCAGCTCCTTACGGTCTTTCGTTCCGATCCAGTCTTCAACAATCTGGTTCGTGTCGTCGTTGTTTTCCAGTCGTTTGGCGTTTGTATAGTAACGTGGATCTTCAAGCATATCTTCTCGCCCCATCGCATTCGCCAATCTATTGAACGTCGTGTCTGTACTCGTTACAAGTACGACCCAATGACCGTCCTTCGTCTTAAACGTTCCAGATGGTGATGAATGTCCATGAAGTCCTGGCGCACGCTCACGTACTTTTTGCAACTGATCATACTCTGCCACGAGAAACTCCATCATACGGAAGACCGTTTCATACAGGGCAATGTCAACCATTTGCCCACTGCCTTCTTCCGATGTATCCCGGTTGTAAAGCGCCGTTACAGCTGCAAATGCCACATAGATGCCGCAAATATAATCGGTTAACGAGAACGGCGGACTGACCGGATGACGGTCCGTAAACCCTTGCAAATACGTATAGCCACTAAACGCGGTTGCAGGAGTACCAAATCCTGCTTTCTCTTTATACGGACCGGTCTGTCCATAACCAGATACACGGATCATAATGAGGTTCGGGTTTTCTTCCTTTAGAACATCATATCCGACGCCCCATTTCTCAAGGGTTCCTGGACGAAAATTCTCAACAAGAATATCCGATTTTCGAGCGAGTTTCTTTAGAATTTCCACGCCCTCTTCTTGATGGAGGTCTAACGTAAGCGAGCGTTTATTTCTAGAAAGACCTGGCCACCGAAGCGGCTCTCCGTCTTCGGAGAACGGACCGACGCTTCGTGACGTATCCCCACGTCCGGGAATCTCTACTTTAATTACATCTGCACCAAAATCGCCAAGAAGTGCTGTTCCGTAAGGTGCTGCGATCATTGTCGAAACATCTAAGATGGTAACGCCTTCTAAAGGTGTTTTTGCCATGTCTAAACTGCCCCTTTCGTTTGGACTCACGAACGTTACGGTATGCTAACGTGAGATTTCGTGCTGTTTGGTGAATAGATGTCGTTAATGTTCCACTGACCGTCTGTCGGTACCGGCTCATTACGCATCGCTACATCAATGACAACCGGCTCATTCGCGTCGATCGCTTCTTTCACAGCCCCTTTAAATTCCTCTGCACTTTGTACTTTAATCCCTTTTACACCAAACCCTTCAGCGATGGCTGCGAAGTTCGGCGTATACGTTTCTCCACCCTTTTTGAAAAGTGTTCCGTACGTCGTATCGTAATGAGCCATCTCAAGGCCTGCAATCGTTCCGTATGCACTGTTGTTCATCACGATCCAAACGACAGGGATATTCTCTTCAACCGCTGTGGCTAACACTGCTGGATTTTGACCAAAGCCACCATCACCAATAAGAGATACGACGGTCTTCTCTGGTTGTGCAAGCTTCGCACCAAGAGCCGCGCTAGACCCAAATCCCATCGTCGCATACCCTCCAGGAGTTAAGATTGATCCTGGTGTGTAGATTGGGAACTGCTGGCCAACACCATTTTTATTCCAACCAACATCTGTCGTAATGTACGCATCCCGCGGGAGAACTTCACGAACATCGGCTAGAATTCGCTCCGGCTTCATCGGGAACGCATCGCTGTTCACATTTTCACTAATGCTACTTCTGAGTTCTTTACGGTACGTTTGAATGTCTTCTTTGAGTTTTTCATTTCGGTCGATGCCGTTCGGATAGAGACGTTTAGCCACGCGAATCAAGGCGACGAGTGCGCGTTTTAAGTCTGCGGTTGCACCGATTTCCACTGGGTAGTTTCGTCCAATTTCATTTGGATCAATGTCAATTTGAATGAGTTTTGTTGCTGGGATATCAAACGTGACGCCTGGATACCAAGAACTGCTATCTGCTTCTTTGAAGCTCGTTCCTAATCCGAAGAGATAGTCGGCATTCTTCGTCTGATCATTAATGAATTTCGTTCCCCAAAATCCAGTCATCCCAAGCGTTAGCGGATGATCATCAGGCAGTACACCTTTGCCCATTAACGAATGTGCAACTGGAATGTTCATATGATCAACAAACGCTTGCAGTTCTTCGGTAGCATCCGAAAGTACGACGCCTCCACCTGCATAAATGACCGGACGTTTTGCGTCTGCAAGAGCATGAACGATACGCTCGGCAGTCTCCTCATCT
Source organism: Geomicrobium sp. JCM 19039 (assembly GCF_000698145.1). Classification (GTDB taxonomy): domain Bacteria; phylum Bacillota; class Bacilli; order Bacillales; family Marinococcaceae; genus Geomicrobium_A. The sequence goes on along the minus strand of NZ_BAXB01000006.1, from coordinate 125,016 downwards.
AATGATGGTTTATCAATCACACGTGTATGGTGCTTTAACTTTTCAAATAGACTCGTGTCTACTTCTTTAGAGAAAATGTCCATTGGAACAGAGACGAGTACAGGTCCTGGACGACCACTTTCTGCAAGTTGAAACGCTTTTTGCAGAATCTCTGGGAACAAGTCCGGGCGATCTACGCGCCATGCACGTTTCACGAATGGACGATAGATTTCAAATTGAGCGCCATCTGCGTGAAGGTTCACTTCTTGGTGAGGGTGCTTGCCGTAATAATGACTCGGAACGTCTCCAGCAATGACAACCATTGGAATTGAGTCGAGTGCAGCATTTGCTACACCTGTTGCTGCATTCGTTAAACCAGGTCCAAGGTGACTAAGGACAACGGCGGTTTCTTTCTTCGCACGGGCATACCCGTCTGCTGCATGAGACGCAATTTGTTCATGACGAACATTGATAAATTTAATCGAACTCTTATCAAGCTCGGATAAAACGGCAATATTCGTATGGCCACATAAACCAAAGATATGATCAACATTCCGGTCTTCTAAATAGTTGACCAACTGGGTTGAAATGAGTTTCTTCATGATTGTTCCTCCTTGTATTGAAAATCAATAAGGATCTTCGCAAAACTCCCTGAAAGGGCAAGTTCATAGGCTTTTTCAAAATCTGCTAACGGTAGAATCTTAGAGATAAAGACTGTCGGATCAAACCGCTCATCCGACAAGTATTCAATGCTCTCGGCAAAGTCTTTTGGAAAACGGTAAATAATGCTTCCATAAATGGTCTGTTCTTTTCGAACGATCTGTCCAATCGGCAACTCTGATTCGTTCGTAATGCCGATTAAAAGTACAGAACCCCCTGGTTTTAACCAACGAAAACAAGATTGTACCGACTGTGGTGTACCTGCAGCTTCTACTACATAATCAAAGGCGTCTTCATCAATCGCATCTGGGTGTGTCGCTCGAATGTGTGGAAAAGGCTTTAGCATGTCTAATTTTTCATGATTAATGTCAACCGCTGTTACGTCGGCTCCTAAGTAATCAGCGAGAGCAACCGTTAACAAGCCTTCCGTTCCACAACCTACGACAAGCACACGGTCGCCCTTCTTTATGTTCAGCTTCTTTAATCCGTGAACGATCACCGCTAACGGTTCAATGAGGACGGCTCGCTCATTAGAAACGTCATCTGGAATCGGAATCACATACTTCGAATCTATAATAAATTCATGAGCAAAACCGCCGCTTGCGTTAATGCCAATTGATTTTTTGTGCGGGCAAATGTTTTCTTGTTCGTTTAAGCAATACTCACATTGTCCACAAAACGTATTAGGCGTAACGACGACACGTGTTCCTTCGGATATCGACACATGACTGCCTGCTTGCTCAACAATACCGACAAGCTCATGACCCGGTCGAACTGGATACGTGGCGTGCTGAATCTTACCACGATACACAGAGAGATCAGACCCACAAATCCCTCCATAGATGACTCGAATTTTAACTTCATTCGCCTCTACCGCGTGCAGAGGCGCCGATTCCCTAAGCACTAAAGAATTCGGTTCAGCTATATACAATTCACTCACGTCGTCACTCCCCCATTACATCATCAATCACTTCAAGCACGGTTTCCAACTGTTCGATTGGCATTTGACCCGGCGCAGAGCTTTCACTTCCGACGGCAAACGTCATCGCCGATCCACACGCACCGCCCATCATACGTGACAAAGCACCAAGGCGACCCATCGACATCGTCACAACTGGAATGGATAAGTGTTCTGACGCTTTGTTTGTTGCTTGTAGTAACGTGAGCACATCGGCAACCGATTGCGGCATGACCGCGACTTTTCCAACATCTGCCCCTTGCTCGTCAGCTTGTTGCAATTTCTCATAGATGAGATGCTCGCTCGGCGTTTCTGCAAAATTGTGGTACGACATGAGCAGTTGCACGCCCTGTTCTTGTGCGAGTGCCTTTACTCGGTCAATATGTTGTTGTTCTGAACTTAATTCAACATCAATGAGGTCAATGGTTCCGCTCTTAATTATCGCTTCGTACATATCAAAGACCTCATCTTCTGTCATCGTGATGGATTCGCCGCCTTCTCTCATTGATCGGCGGGTAAATAGGATCGGAATATGGGCTGATCGATTGCGAATTTCTTCAGCTGTTGATCGAAGCGCCTCAACGTCATCAAGCTTTGCAAAGAAGTCAACGCGCCATTCGATAATGTCAGGGTTCTTTTTCACAATCACTTCAAGCTGCGTCATAAGCGCATTGCGATCCACTCCCGTAAGCGGTGTGCAAATGAGCGGTCGTTGCTGATCACTATTGCGAAAGTCTTGGAGCAGTACTTGCTTTTTCATTACACATTCATCTCCTTTTTACATGAAGTCTTGTAAAACGATCATTTTCATTTCAGACATTTCTTCAACGGCGAAACGTGCACCTTCACGACCTAATCCACTGTTTTTGATTCCACCGTATGGCCAATGGTCTAGACGGTAGTTTGATGTTCCGTTCACAACAACGCCGCCCATCTCTAACTCAATTGCAGCTTTTCGGATGACATCCATTGAATTTGAAAAGATCCCTGCTTGTAGACCAAACTCCGAATCGTTCACTTCATCAATGGCGTCATCCATGTCTGTATAAGGCAAAATGCTAATGAGTGGACCAAACACTTCATGACAAACGACACGACTGGTCGATTTCGGGCGATATAACACAGACGGCTGGACAGCTGCGCCTTCGACGCCACCTCCTGCAATTAACTCCGCACCTTCAGAAACCGCTTCTTCGATCCATGAAGCAATTCTCTCTCCTGTTTTCGCATCCACAACACAACCAACGTCTGTTGATTCATCAAGGGGGTCTCCTTGTTTTAACTCGCTTACGTTTTCCTTCACCTGTTCAACAAAGCGTTCGATCACATCTTCATGTACATAAACGCGCTGAACGGAAATACAACTTTGACCGGAGTTGCTAAATCCTGTTTTTACAGCAAGGGATGCAGCACGATTTATATCTGCATCGTGATGAACGATCGTTGCTGAGTTTCCGCCGAGTTCAAGCAATACTTTCTTCATCCCTGAAATTTTTGATATTTGACGTCCTGCGGGTACGCCTCCTGTAAAAGAAATAATGTTCGTTCGTTCATCCTCAACGATCTGCTCACCCACTTCACGACCACCAAGCACCATATGAAGCGCTTCTTTCGGCATCCCTGCATCCATCATCAGTTCAACAAAAGCCGCTGCAATCAACGGTGTTTGCGGAGCTGGTTTTAATAGTGTGACGTTCCCAGCTGCAAATGCAGGACCGACTTTGTGACAAACGAGGTTGAGCGGTGCATTAAACGGTGTAATTGCAGCAATAACGCCTGCTGGTACCCGAAACGTAAGCGCCATGGAATGTTTCCCACGCTCTGAGGCGCTTCCAGGAATGGTTTCCCCGATTAAACGCTTCGCTTCTTCAGCTGATTGTTCTAGCGTTTCAATTGAGCGGGACACTTCATCACGCGTATTTTTTAATGCTTTCCCTACTTCTAAGGAAATAAGCTTTGCATATTCTTCTTTTCGCTCGGTTAGAAGCTCTGCTGATTGCTTTAGAATGCGGGCACGTTCTGCAGCAGATAAACCGGCAACGACCTTTTTGCCTGCAAACGCTTGAGAGAGCGCTCTCTCAACGTCTTTTGTATCTGCTTCCCACTGTTGTCCAATCACTTCTCCACTGTATGGGCTTACGACGTTTATTCCGTCTTGTTCTTTATCAATCCATTGTCCGGCAATGAATGGTCTTGACTTTCTCATGCGCGTTCTCCCCCATCCTGCTTTTGAATTCCTGTATAACGAACAAGGTGCTCTTCATTCGGGCAAGGCCCTTTAATGCGTACTCCGCTCATCATCTCTTCGTACGCATGCGCCACAATGCCCATGCCACGAGAGAGCGCAAAGATCCCTTTTGCGGCTTCCGCTGGAACACCGAGCTCACATTGAATAGCGGCTGAAATGCCATCCACATTGATTGTCATCTTTCGATTTTTACGTTCAGAAAGACGGTCCCGATAGTTTGCAAGAATATCCAGATACGTTCCTGTAATCTCACCTGTCTCAATGAGCTCTCCGGCTAGCTCATAAAGACGACTCACACGTGGATCATCGTCGTGCAACTGATGACCAAACCCAGGTAACTTTCCTTTGCGCGAAAAGATTTCCGTCAATTTATCATCCACGGCTGTTTCATTGTGTTTGAGGTTGTCTTCGGTCTTATAAAGAATGGCCATCGCCTCTTCCACCGCACCCCCGTGAACATCTCCAAGCATATTCATTCCGGTTGCAACCGCAGAATTAAACGAAACGCCACACGTCGCTGCCATTCGGGCCGCTGCGATCGATGGGGCACGAGGTCCATGATCCGAACCTGCAACGAGAACACTTTCAAACAATTTGGCTTGTGCATCACTTAAGTGACGACCGCAAAGTAAGAAGTACAGCATCTGCGTATACGATACATTTCCGATGAGTCTTCCACTCGTTCGCCACGAATGATAATTTCATTTTTTTTTATATCACTAATCTCTGTTTCCCACCATGCGCCACCGTTTCGATAGGCTTCTAATGCGCTACGACTCATCCAAATCCCCACTTTCTTAGCTTAGCAACTGATCTACTAGTTCTTTAAGGCTTGATAAGTATTTCGTTACATTTTCATCGGTGAAGCGTTGCGATAGCCCACTAATGGAGATGCAATAATGCACTTCACCTGCCTGGTTAAAGATCGGAGCGGATATTGCCGATAGCCCTTGCTCCCGTTCTTCATGCGTCACGGCGTATCCTTGTTCTTTAATCTGAGCCAGGTCCGCACGCAACCCTGGAATTCGGTCTGGATCGTTCATTTGCTTAAAAATGCGTGCTTGGAACGACTCACTTTGGTGCGCAAGCAGTACCTTTCCTCCAGCACCTGCAAATAGAGGCAGTGGCTGGCCTAATGATACGAGATGGCGCAGCGGACGAAGTCCTTCGAACTGCTCAATACAAATTCGCTTATCGTTCACAATCGTATAGAGGTTTACTGTTTCTGACGTTTCTTCACGCAGTTTCGACATGACCGGTTTAGCAACTTCTTTAATATCAAACGATTTCGCGGCAACCGAGCCCATGTAATACAATTTATGACCCAACTTGTATTTCATCGTGCTTTCGTTTTTAACGATGAGACCGTTCGCTTCAAGCGTCGATAACATCCGAGTCGTCGTTGATTTAGCCAAATCAATCATTTTAGAAATTTCAGTGAGCGTAAGTTCTTGTTTTTGCATTGAAAAACAATCAAGTATATCCAGTGCACGTTGCACTGTACGTAACGAATCTTTCTTTTCCAATTGAGAACCGCCCCTTTACAATAGTTCCGTTTAATAGAACACAATTTCATTTAATGGTACTTTTATTGTAAAACGGGACGGTCGGCATGTCAATTTGAAAACGCTTTATTTATGATGAGCGGTTGCCGCTTCAATTGAAGCCATGAATGTTTTTGCTGACTGCAAACATCTTCGAACGAACGCCTCATGTCCGAGCTCTTCGGTGCGTTTACGGTGGGGCATTTCTAACGACATTGGAATCTTTGGAATTCGTTCAAGAACTTGCCCGACGTTTGTGCCGCCCTCACCAATATACAATCGCTCTTCCCGTACAATTCTCGTCATCTCATCCCGATCTGTTGGGATGTCACCAATCGCATCGCATAGGTGAAAATATCTGAACCATTCTTTTGGCACCCGGTCTAAATCTTCAACTCGGTCTTTGGATCGGTGGAAGTGATGGGCATCAATCATAAGTCCTGCATTCTCTCGCTCTGTGGCTTCGAGTACATCGACAGCCCCTTGTAACGTTGATACAGAAGCAATCGGTACGAACTCAAGCTCCACTGTCAACCCGTACGGTTTTGCTAAATCACAGAGCTGTGCAAAACTCTCCTTCGCAAAAGCCGAATCATCCGTCCAAATGCTACTCAAAACATGCTTTGCTCCAAGTTCAGCCGCCACATGAAAAGCGGGTTCATAATCTTTTGGATCTGTACCGTCGCTAATTTTGGCAAGTTCAATATCAAGAAGCCCAAGACCTGTCTCCTGCAAAGCTTTTCTCGTATCTCTAAACATTTCCTTTTTATTTGCTAGATCGTAATTCGGTTCATTTGGCAGCCCCATATAAATCGGACGAATACTAACGAAGTCGTAACCTGCCCGTGCAGCTGTATACGTCAACTCAGGTGGTGCTAAATCCAATGCGGTGAGATGTGCAAGTGAATATTGATAGCTCATTTGAGCCACTCCCCTCTTATGATAGAAAGTCTACGGCCGCCTCGACCGCCTCTCGACTGTCATGACCTATGGCGTATACAGTGACAACGTCATCGTTTTTCAACTGCAAGTTAATTAGCCCAAGCACACTTTTCAGGTTTACATCGTAAAGGGCGCCACCGACGCGTTTCTTGACAAACACTTCGGATTTGTACCGTGACAAACAATGACTCAATTCAAAGATTGTCTGGTTTTCATCAAGTTGGATCGTGATGATTTGTGCTTCTCTCATTGGATCGACCTCCTTTAGTCACTTCCAAGTAAGAAGAGTGATATTTCTGGAACGAAAATGACAATAAACAACGTAATTAAAATTACACCGATAAAAGGCAGAACTGCTTTTGACAGTGACAAGATCGACACACCCGAAATACCTGAAGCTACAAAGAGATTCACGCCAATCGGAGGTGTAATAAATCCGATAGCTAAGTTTAAAATGATGATCATACCGAAGTGAATTGGGTCATAACCAAGTTCCATTCCAACCGGTAACAACAATGGTGTAAAAATGATAATCGCAGCTGTCGTGTCCATAAAACAGCCAACAATTAACAGCATTACCGTAATAATTAGAATCAGTAGGATCGGATTCTCTGTAACAGATAACATTGCATTTGCGATCTGACTTGGGATGTGTTCAATTGTCATAATCGTTCCAAATACTGTAGCTGCACCGATAATGAATAAGATTGAAGCCGTTGTAAGCGCTGAGTTTCGTAAAATAGCATACAAATCTCTTATTTTTAGTTCCCTATAGAGAACGACCCCTGCAATCAGCCGTAAATGACCGCAACAGCAGCCGCTTCCGTCGGTGTGAAATAACCGCTATAAATCCCGCCGAGTATAATAATCGGGACGAGCAATGCCCACTTCGCATCCCATAAAGCAGCTCCAAATTTTTTGAATGAGAATGCTCGCCATTTCCTTTGTATCCTTTACGCTTGGCATAAATGTAGGCATACAGCATGAGAGAGATGGTGACGAGAATTCCAGGAATAATACCGGCAATAAACAAGTCACCAACCGAAGCACCTGCAGTGACCCCATAAACAATCATGGGAATGCTCGGAGGCAAGATGACACCAAGTGCACCTGCCGCTGCAACGAGTGCGGTCGTAAAGCGTTTGTCATACCCCATCTGAACCATAGCGGGGATCATCATGCCCCCGATAGCGGCGACTGTCGCCGGTCCAGAACCAGAAATCGCAGAAAAGAGCAAACATGTAATAATCGTTGCCATTGCAAACCCACCGGTACGATTTCCTACAACCGATTCTGCAACTGCAAATAATCGTTTTGATAGACCGCCCTTGCCCATAATTTCTCCAGCAAGAATAAAGAAGGGTACGGCCATAATGGGAAAGGAGTCTACCGATGTGACCATATTCTGAGCTAAAAAGTCGAGCGGCATCGTGCCTGCGAACAGTAGAGCAAAGAGCGAGGACACACCGAGTGCTACCCCAATCGGTACACTAAGTAAAATAAGCACGAAAAAACTAACAAATAAGACAACAGCGGTCATGAATGGCTGCCTCCTTTCATCGCATCCTCTTCATTCGCTGAAAATGAGCCGTTGGAATCGGCATCTTGCTCACCTTTACCAAGGAGGTACTTAATTTGCGCGATGAGCTGTTGCACGATTCGAATTGCAGTCAAGGCCATTCCAACAGGAACAGCTAAATACACCCAACCCATTTCTACCTCTAAAGCCGGGGACAACTGTCCAAAATCAAAAATTATTGAAACAATTCTGCCTCCATATACGAAAAGGAAGAGGGCAAATCCTAGAAAGATGACATTTGTGAAAATGTTCAAATACACACCCGCTCGTTCTTTTAAGACGAGGAGAAGGGCGTCTACCCGAATGTGCCGTTGCTTTTTCACGGCATAACTTACTCCGAGAAAGATCATCCAAATAAAACAATAACGAGCCAATTCTTCTGACCAACCAAACGAGGACTCAAACACGAAACGCATGAACACTTGTGCAGATATAGAAGCGACCATCACTGTAAATATGATGACCATTAGGCTTTCTTCAAAATAGCGGTCGAGCCAACGAATCACATTCACTTTATGCGCCCTCCTCTAGTTGCTCAGCTGCGTCCATTATGGCGTCTAGTACTTCGCCGCCATAAGTTTCACGAAAACGTTCATACACTGGATCGACGGCATCTCTTAATCGTTCAAATTCGTCATCACTTAATTCCGTAACCGTCATTCCTTGATCTTTAACAAACGCTATACCGTCCGCTGCCTCTTGCTGATTCGCCTCTCGTTGCTCGTGCATGATTTCTTCAGAAGCATTGGCGATGATGTCTCGTTCCTCATCTGTTAGCGAATCCCAAAACGGCTTACTCACCATAAACGGGCTTGCGTTATAAATGTGATTCGTTTCCGTTAAAAAATTCTGCACTTCATAGAAGTGGCTATTTACGACGTTTCCAACCGGATTTTCCTGTCCGTTTACCGTCCTTGTTCCATAGCAATATACAGTTCACCATAATTAATCGGTACCGGGTTTGCCCCGAGCTCCGTCCATATTTGCATATGGATGCGGTTTTCTAACGTCCGAATATCTAACCCGCGAATGTCTTCAAGCGTCTCAACTTCTCGAACGTTGTTACTAAGCATTCGAAACCCGTTCTCCCAAAAATTGAGGCCAATAATGTTCTCTTGTTCTAACTCAGCAAGTACATTTTCACCAATTTCACTATCCAACACTCGGTAAGCGCTTTCTTCCTCTGCAAACAAAAATGGCAAATCAAACACATGAAATGAATCTGAGAATTGTGCAATTGGACCTGTGGATATGGTCGCCCCTTGGACTGTATTTAATTGCATACCTTCAAGCAACTCCCGGTCTCCACCAAGCTGACTGTTCGTGAACACATCCACCTTTATCGATCCGTTCGTTTCTTCTTCTACTTGATCTGCAAAAGCAAACATCGCTTGACTTAAGGAACGATCATCAGGTGTTGCATTACCAATTCTCATTAATTTTGGTTCATCGTCCCACTCGGCAACAGACGCACAGCCAGAAACAAGAAACAAGAGCATCATGCTCATAATCTTTGTTGCAACCTTCATATCAGTCACTCCCTCATGCCGATTCCATAGATGATTAGATGACCACTCTGCGTTTTTCCTTTACACTCGTTTGAATGGCCTCGAGCACCTTCAACGTTTGCATGCCTTCTTCACCGGTAACGAGTGGTTGTTCTTCACCTTCAATGACACGAATAAAGTGTGCTAATTCTGCTTGCATTGGATCATTATCCATCGGCTGTTCACTCGCTTCGCTTAAAGGGTATTCCCAACCATAGGTGTCTTCCTCGTACGTAAACACGCGCATACTCGGGAAAGCAATGCTCCACGAGTGCCAAAAAAGTGATAACAATCTTCCTCATAAAAGGTATACTTTGGATTTTCCTTTGCCGTAAATTCATATGACCACGGAGCCGGTGTTCCATCGGAAATAAAATAGTTAAACGTTGCACCATTTGAAGCCTCTAATATCATTGAAGCCGTATCTTCAACTTGATGACCTCGACCGAGATTACGAGTCACCGCGTAAACCGCTTCAATTGTAAGACCGGTGGCGTATCTTAAGTTATCAATATCATGTATGCCGTTTATGAGTAAGGGGCCGCCTCCTTTAGTGACACGCCATTCTTCTTGGAAATACGGACGGTCTTTGGCTAGTACAAAAAGTAAATTGCCGCCAACGAGCTCACCGATGACTCCAGACTGAATGATCGTTTTTAACTGTTGCATCTTTGCCGAATGACGACGATGATGGCCGATGAGTAACGGCACTTCTTTCGCCGCACAATATGCAATCATTTCCATCGCTTCTTCAGCATCGGTTGCAATCGGCTTCTCAACAAGAGGCACAATGCCTTTGTCAGCAGCTAATTGAACCGCTTGTTTGTGTAAACGGTTTGGCAGTGCAATGATGACACCGTCAAGTTCTTCTGAATCCATAAGCTCTTCGTAATTTTCATACAGTGGAACACCTAATTCTTTTGCTCTTCGTTTATCAGTTTCTCCCCTACCTGCCACAGCAACGAGCAGGCCATTGTCCATTTCCTGCAAATCTTTCGCAAAGGTATACCCATGATTCATCCCTAAAACAGCAATTCTCTTCATAACGTTCGCTCCTTTGTGATACTAGTATACAAGTTGAGGTGCCGTTGCAAACGACGATAAAAAATACCCGTTATCGTCGCCCAGCAAAGTACTCCGGATATTTCTCGAAAATGTAATCATAGTAAGACCAAATGTTATCAAGATGATCGGTCAGCTTTTTATCTAACGATTCAACTTGATTTTCTTCAATAAACTGAAACATCTTTTCATGATCTTCAATAATACGGTCCGTTTCTTGAGTCTCATAAAATTCAAGGTAACGCATGCGATTCACATGCCCACGAACTTGTCTTACATATGCACTTAATGTTTCATTTCCGGAGATTTCTAGAATCTTGTCATGATACACTTCATCATAATGATAAAATTGCTCAAGATCGCCAGTAGACGCGGATTCACGTTGTTTTTCAATCACCTCAAGTACCGCTTTTTTATGGCGTTTTGTCTCGTCTGTATTCGGATTCCAAGTTTCCGCGACTTGCCGAAATGCGGTCCGCTCCAAACTTTCCCGCACTTGGTAGGCTTCTTTAACTTTCGAAAAAGAAATGTATTCCACCTGGATTCCTTTTTGAGGGATGACGCGTAAAAACCCTTCAGATGAGAGCAAACGAATGGCTTCGCGTATCGGTGTCCGACTCACACCGAGTACTTGCGCAAGTTCATTTTCTGAAATCATTTGCCCGTTTATACTTCAACGTAATGACTTCGTTATACAAATAACGGTAAATTTCTGTACCTAGCGTTTTCCTTGGAAAGGTTAGATCTGTCATAATTCACCTTCTTGCGTTTGAATTAAGAAAATTGTAAGCGCATACTAGTATACATGTCAATCAATATTATGAAATGATTCCGAAAAAAGCACCAGTGGAGAGCTGTCATTTGGTACAATAAACAATAGCGAATTTCTAAGAAGGGTAGCGAAAAGCGATGAGTCAAAAACCACGGTCATATCGAGAAAAAAGCATCGTTTTTATTGGCTTTATGGGGTCAGGAAAAACGACGATTGGAGAACGGGTTGCAAAGAAGTTATACCGCGACTTTATTGATATTGACGAAGAAATTGAAAAAGAATACGGAATGCCAGTAACCGAAATCTTTCGCGTGCACGGAGAAGAGACGTTTCGAGCAAAAGAGAAAGAAATGATTACTCGTTTGAGCACACAGCCGCTAAAGATCATCTCCGTCGGTGGTGGAGCGTTTATGAACCAGACATTCGGGACCACTGTCTTGAGAACTGCATCGTTTTATTTTTAGATCTTTCGTGGGATGCGTGGAAAGAGCGACTCAGTTTATTAGTCGCAAGCCGCCCCGTCCTCCAAGGACGATCCATTGAAGAAATTGAAGAGCTATTTCATAAACGTCAAGGCATTTATGCCGATCATAATTCCAAGTTTCGAACCGACCATCTTGACATTGAAGAAGTGAGTGATTACCTTATCTCTTCACTTAAGACATCGTGGGAGCTCTACGACTAGAGAGCTTCCCGTTTTTGTTTGGCAAGCATAAGCGCAAGAACGGAAAACATTTGTGTGAGGCCGAGCTGCTCTACTTCTTCCCACGACAACACGTGCACATCCAACACTTCGCCTTCGTCCAATTGCCTCTCACCTTCTGTCGCATCCGTAATTAAGTAGGAGTGGATTTGGTTTGTCGCCACGGCAGGATTTGTATAATAACTGCCAAGGTAAACCGGTGCTTTCGTAGACATATACCTGTTTCCTCTTTCACTTCCCGAGCGATTGCCTCTTCATTCGTTTCTCCCGCTTCTTTCATCCCTGCAGGCACCTCAAAAAACGCTCGTCCTCCTGCATGACGGTACTGGTTGACGAGTACGACTCGGTTATCCTTTGTGATCACAACTGCATTTACCCAGTCAGGTATTCATTTATGATATATTCTTTTATTTCAAAACCATTCGACATTTTAACGTGCTCTTTCACAACATTTCCAAATCGTGGAGCGATATGGAGATCCTCTCGCGAAATGGTCGTCCATTTTTCCAAAATAATCCTCTCCTGATGTTTAATATTCGCTTTAAATACCGACACTGATTAGCATCTATTATTATATCAAAAGAGGTGCTGGTCGTGCAGATTGCAACAAGACGCAGTCAGAGAAAGAGACGACGCCGTTTTCTATTCAAATTGTTCTTTCGTACTGCAATGATTTCTGCAATTGTTGGGGCATCGGGACTTTTATTAGTTTTCTTGTACACATTCTTTTTAGGGCCGCCGCCCCTTCAAGTGTCCCAGTCAACGTTCATTTATGATGCCAATGATGAGGTCATTAATGAGACGAGGCAAGGTCATCAAAGAAATTGGGCAGACATCGAAGACGTATCCCCCTATGTGTTGGATGCCTTTGTAGCCGTTGAAGACCGCAAGTTTTATGACCATCACGGATTCGATTATATGCGAATTGGCGCGGCCGTTTTAAAAAATGTGCAAACGATGTCCCGCTCGCAAGGAGCAAGTACAATTACACAACAATATGCCCGTAACCTTTTTCTAAACCACGACAAAACGTGGGATCGAAAAGCACGCGAAGCGTTATACGCCTTACGCTTAGAGTGGCATGTCTCAAAAGAAGACATTTTGGAAGGCTATGTGAACACGATCAACTTCGGACACGGCGCTTATGGCATTGAAAGGGCGGCCGAGCAGTATTTTGACGTACCTGCTGCAGAGTTAAGCTTAGAACAAGCAGCGCTTCTTGCTGGTTTGCCACGTGGCCCTTCATACTATTCGCCATACAACCATCCAGAACGCGCCAAAGACCGTCAAGAATTGATTCTCGGTGCGATGAAAGATGAAGGATACATTTCTGTAGAAGCGTACGATCAAGCAATCAATACCCCGATCGAATATGCAGAAGCGACACAGGAACAAGATACAGTCGCCCCTTACTTTCAAGATGTAGTAGAGCGGGAGTTAATCGAACGTTATGATTTGGATCCAGGGATTGTCGAAGCAGGTGGACTGAACATTTATACGACGCTCGACACAACCATTCAAAACGCCGCTGAAACTTACGTGGACTTAGAAATGCCTGACAATGAGCCTTTGCAAACCGCAGTCGTGAGCATTGACCCTGAAACCGGTGATGTAAAAGCGATGGTTGGCGGTACAGATTACGAAACGAGCCCGTACAATCGCGCATATGATGCAAGACGCGCACCAGGTTCCACCTTTAAGCCATTCTTATATTATGCAGCGTTGTCCAACGGTTTCACACCAGCGACGATGTTGCGAAGTGAACCGACGTCCTTTCCTCATCCCGATGGCGAAGAACGTTACGAGCGGGGAACTATGGTGAAATCTATGCGAATGACTTTATTACACTCGTGCAAGCACTTGCATACTCCGACAACATATACGCCGTAAAAACGCACGTTCTACAAGAACCTGAGTCGCTCATTGAAGCTGCCGAGACAGCAGGCATACAAAGCCCGCTCGCTCCGAATATGTCCCTTGCGCTCGGTGCCTCAGATGTCGGCATCATGGAGATCACCAATGCATATAGTCCATTCGCGAACGGTGGCGCACGTGTAACCCCTCGCCTCATTGAACGTGTAGAAGACGCAAGTGGAAATGTGTTGCTAGAGACCGAACCCGAGCGCGAACAAGTTTATGACGAACGGTACGCCTACATGATGACGAGCATGATGAAGCAAATCTTTAACCCGCAAATGAACGATTATACTTCCGTAACAGGGCATTCTATCTCTCACTTGCTACAGCGCCCCGCAGCAGGAAAGAGCGGCAGTACACCTAACGATAATTGGATGATCGGCTACACGCCAAACCTCATCACCGGCGTCTGGGTCGCTTTGATGACAATACGCCGCTCGACCATAAAAAGTACGGGCAAATCGCTAAACGCATTTGGGTTCAGTCATTAGAAGCGAGTCTCGATGGCGAACTAAAGCAAGACTTTCAGTTGCCCCGCGGCGTCGAAAACGTCGACATTGACCTCGAAACCGGTCTGCTCGGCGACGAAGCTTGCGGTCCATCCTATACCGTAGCCTTCATGAAAAAAACCGCACCAGATCAGTCTTGCACAGAGTACATTGAAGACGATGTATTGGATGCGGAAGAAGCGAAAGAAGAAGTCCGCAAAGAAAAAGATAAACTAATGGACAAACTCAAACGTTGGTTTACAAGTGAAGAGCTAGAAATGGAGTAACGCACAAGTAAAATCAAGACACCGAAAGAACAAAGAGTTTGGTGGACAGAATCCTTCAGGTTACCTCAAGCCACGCCCCTACGTGCGTCGTTAAAATAGTGATCTAGATCACTATTTTAACGATCTAGATCGCGCTATACCCGGTGTTTTCGCCCAAAACTTTGCGATCTAGATCGAATACTAACCGATCTAGATCGTTTTCACTGCCTGAACGCGCGCGCTCGCCCCATAAGGCAGGAATTTGATGGAATATTTTAGGAGTTTTGCGATCTAGATCACCACCTTAACGATCTATATAGAATGAACTTAATATTTTCCTGATTTGCGTTGTTGGTTGGAGGGGTAGCGCGGTGCTTCGTGCGATTTTGCGCACTAGTTTGCCTAGTTTAACGATTTCGGCGCTCATTCCGCTAAACTTGCGCGCAGTTTGTTCCAACTTGCGCGCAGATTCAATGCCATAACCGAGCAACCTGTCGGCCCCACCGGGGCCGAAGTCAAACCGCACTCGGTTCGGCGCGGCTCGCGCCGACAGCTTGTGGGTACTTTGGGGCGGGGATGTACACGTGACCCGGTAATCTGTTACCGAGTTTGCTCATTCTGTTCCCTAGTTTATGAGAATAGACCACTTTTCCTGAGATTTCCCCCAACTTGAGAACAGTTCGGCCGCAACTCGAGAACAGTTTCCACTTTTCTGAGCTTACCATTGGTTCTTGATAAATTCTTTTAGTTCAACTTATATAAATCGTTTTCACTGCCTGAACACCCACGCTCGTCCCAACCAGAAGTCGTTTTTGGGAAATATTAAGAGTCTATTGATCTATATAGGATGAACTTAGCATTTTTCTAATTGCACAGTTTGTTGTTGCTTTCCACTGCAGGCGGATGCTTGCAGTCCGGACTATAAGAGCAACACGGTTCACGTTTCTGGCTACTGTTTACGGTGTGGTAAGAAGTCCAAATGCCCCATATATTCATTTACGTGACATTTGAGAAAGAAAAATCATCATTTTAAACGTGGATGCGCACATAAACGAAGTCAACGGTCACAAATCGTGATATATGTGACCGTTGAGGGTCGAAAGTGCACGGTTTAAAGGCTGGATTGTCACATACGTGTCAGGAGATCACACGCTTGCGTCAGGTGGTGACCATCGGTCACGTCTTTTTTTGCCATTCAGCAAACGTCTTCCGTGTTGCCCACAACCCTCGCAGTAACGAACAACGATCGACATCGAAGTGAGATGAACTTCAACAGACGATCGGTAGGTGTTTGCCTGTAAAGACCGATCTCGGTCACCGGATTCAGTGAAATTCTTTCGTTCAACTTATCTAGATCACCACCTTAACGATCTAGATCGCGCCATACCTGGTGTTTTCGCTCAAAAATCTGCGATCTAGATCGTTCTCATCCCCTACTCCCGCTCTCCATCACCCTGGACTCGCTTTGAAAGCGCTATCCTTCTATGCAGGAACATGATGCATGAGGAGCGAATATATGTACAGATCTTCTTATAGAGAACAGGGGGCTTTTTTTATGCCATCAACAGCAGACACACCCGTACATACAGGTAAGTCCAAACGAAAGAGAAGACGATGGACGATTTTTTTCGGCATCATGGGTGCACTGTTCGTGCTCGTTATTGGCGCACTCACTTGGGGGTGGGTGCAACTCGGAGCTGGGCTTCCGCAAACCGAAGGCGTTTATGAAGCCGCAGGGCTGGAGAGCGAGGTGAATGTGTATCGTGATGATTTCGGCGTGCCCCATATTGAGGCGACAAATGACTATGATCTCTATTATGCGCAAGGGTTTGTCACAGCCCAAGATCGTATGTTCCAAATGGACTTGAGTCGCCGCCAGGCATCCGGAGAATTAAGCGAAGTCATTGGGGAAAGTGCGCTCGATACAGACAAGTATTTTCGCACGTTCGGTTTACGAAGAGCAGCTCACGACTCCTACGAACTTTACTCTGATGAAGCGCTCGTTGCCTTACACGCCTATGCTGATGGGGTGAACGATTATATTGCCCACATGACAGACTCCGGCGACATCCCGGTTGAATTTCGCCTGCTCGGCTATACACCGACGGCTTGGACCGCCATCGATTCCCTCACGATCGGCAAGTTCATGGCCTATGACCTTGGCGGTACGTGGCAAGGTCAAGCCTTTCGTTATTGGCTTGCAAACAATGTAACTGAGGAGGAAGCGCTAGACTTGATGCCTGTCTACCCTGAAGATGGACCTGTCATTTTAGACATAGCAAAAGAAACCGACATTGATATTGAACGCGCGTTTGCTAACGTCGGGGCGTACCAGCCGGAACCTTTTAACGGTAGCAACAACTGGGTCGTCTCAGGTCATCATACCGAAAGTGGCATGCCACTGCTCGCTGACGACCCGCACTTAGGCCTTGCTACACCTTCCATCTGGTATGAGACCCACCTCTCTTCCACGGATGTGAACGTCACTGGCGTCATTTTTGCAGGCGTACCCGGCATTATATTAGGACACAATGACGAGATTGCTTGGGGCGTGACCAACGTAGGACCAGACGTACAAGAGCTGTACATCGAGCAACGACACCCAGAAGACCCAACACAATTCCTTTATGAAGACGAATGGTACAATGCCGACATTATTGAAGAAACCATTCTCGTTGACGGTTATGATGAGCCAGTGTCTCACGAAGTCGTCGTCACGCGCCACGGTCCGTTAATTTCTGAGTATGCGGGCGAACAAACCGACGACATGGCGTTGGCGCTTCGCTGGACAGCGCTTGATGCGTCGACAGAACTCGAAGCGGTGATGGACCTTAACCGCGCAGGAAATTGGGAAGAGTTTACCGGTGCATTGGAAGCGTTTCATGCGCCTGCACAAAACTTTGTGTATGCTGATACAGATGGAAATATTGGCTACCGGGCGAACGGACGCATTCCGATTCGCGAAAACAGCGACGCTCTTCTTCCGGTAGAAGGTTGGACAGGTGAACATGATTGGGATTCATTTATTCCGTGGGACGAGCTGCCAACGCTATACAACCCAGAGTCAGGCATGATATCAACGGCAAATAATCAAATTGATGATGCCGACTACCCGTACCATATCTCGCACACGTGGGCGCAACCATATCGCCATGAGCAAATCCTTGCGATGCTTGAAGAGGGGAACGATTTCACAGCCGAAGACATGCAACAAATGCAGATGAACGTGACGAATTTGCACGCTAAAGAATTTCTACCGATCTTTTTTGAACATATCGATGAAAGCTCGCTTCGAAACATCGATGTAGAAGCTTTAAATGTTTTGCGTGAATGGAATTTTGAGGATGCTCGAGAAGAAGGTGGTGCGCTCATCTTTCACTTATGGTTCCAAGAAATCCCTGATCGCCTATTTGCAGATCGGATTCCAGAGGAAATGCTCGATTTGTTTGAGGGGCGGGCCAACATTGTTGACGAATTACTTAGAAATGCCGCTTCCGGCGATGCCGGACCGTGGGTAACGAACAACGGCGGTCTGGAGGGACTGTTAACAGGTGCATTGCAAGACGCTGTTGACCGCGCCGAAGACATGCAAGGAGGAGACCCTAACGAGTGGCAGTGGGGAGACTACCACCAAGTGACGTTCGGTCACCCGCTTGGGGCCATGCAACCGCTAGACATTTTGTTTAACCCGACACCAGAACCGGTGGATGGAAGTCGGATTACGGTCATGGCAGCGGGATACAATGATGAGACTGGGAACACGAATCACGGAGCCGGCTGGCGAGGGGTGATGGATATTCAAGACTTAAGCGAAAGCTACCATATCGTTGGGCCTGGTCAATCGGGGCACGTGCGAAGTGACCATTATCATGATCAACTCCATGATTGGGTGGAAGGGACATACCATGCCACCTCGACTGAACCCGCCACTTATCGAGAAACGAGTCAACATTTGCAAATGATACCATCCGAATAAAAAAAGACACGAAAATGCGCAAGGAATCGCTTCCCTGCGCATTTTCGCGTTCTTAGCCTTATAAAAAGGTCTATACATTAGCGTACACATGATCTTACAAAATCTCAACCAGTTCGAAATCTTGTTCACAAATCAGTCAAAACTATGCACCGTTTAATGCTTCGTGCAGTTTTTCATCAGAGTTGTTCCAATACTGTTCGCTGAATCCTTTCAAGTATTCCCGTAACATGTACAAACTCTTTTCGTCCATTTGGTCAACGATGATTCGGCCTTTTAATGCTTTGTCCATGTTGTTCACATGTTCTGGCATGCTTTTGTAGGCTCGTTTAAATCTGCTTCCTGCAGGGGCTTCTTCTTCACGGTAATAGTGACATGCACCAATCCCGCTGTACTTCGGCTCACCGGCTTTGGTAAGAGCGGTTGTCACCCAAATCATCCAGTACAATTTCGGGTCGTTTAGCTCCTCGAGGCTTTCGACAAGTTTTACTTTCTTTTCAATTTCCGAACGGGCGTGAATGGCGCCCATATCAATAAAAACACGCTCATCGATTGGGTCAAGAATGACCGGAGTTAAATTGTCGAGGCTAAGCGCGCCTACTCCGTAGCCACCATGACCATCCGTCGAATCGCCGCTGAGTATATTAAAACCAGATCCTTGTTTCTTGTTCATGTTTTTATTAAAAAGGTCCATGTACGTTCACTCCTTATTCTACCAGTGTATCACAAGCAGACGCTGTCTAAACAGTCGTGCGACTTAGGCGCGTTTAAGAAGTGTGCGCCAGCGTTCAATGCACAAGAAGGCTTCTTTCATATCCTCTTCGCTGTACTTTTGCGTTTTCTTCAGCTTATGTACACGGGCAATGACACTGTCTCGCTCTGCAGGTTGTAAATAGAGAATCGTCGCCGTCAACTCTAGGAATTTTGACGAACAAGCATTCATCTCGTCAATGACAGACTTCTCCTGTTCTCCTTGGAAAGACGAAGACGTGCGTACGAAGGATGTTCCCGGCTCTGCCAGCTTGTACCGATATTGGCTATAGCCCGCCTTCTCTTCCTTTACTTCCGACACGAAACCGAACTGCTTGAGCTCATCCAATCGCACGCTCAATTCTTCAGAGTAAGGTCCGTACATATGAAACCCGTACTTCTCTTGAAAAGGCATGCCTAGCTGTTTCCCGATATAGACAACTTTCTGGAACTTCTTTCTCCCCACAATTTCCTCTGCCATATCTAACAGTTTCATAATATTGACATGTTCTGTCAACACGATGAATCCCTCCTCAAACACGCAACATTGTTAAAATCTCGCGCTTTTCCTCTTCAAATTCAGGCTGGTCCAACAAATCAGCCGGATAATATAGCTTATGATCCGTTCTTTTCTTACCCGATATAGCCTCAACCACATCTGATTCACGTGATAACTCACGTAATTTCTTATCCCCCATTAACAAGTGAATCGGCATCCGCTCTTCCTCTTCTCCAGGTCGATAAAAATCGTAAGGCAAGTCCGATGAAAAATCTATCACCAAATAATAGTCAGGGTCAATGCCAATTTGTCGAAACTTTTCTTGAAGTGCGGGCCAATCATGAAGGATAAACGATTGATCGAATTCGACATATTGAAACAGGCGACGGTGTAAAAAACGACCGCACAAATCAGCAAGAATCCGATCGGATTCGTTTTCCCACATCTGAAAGTAGTAATAGATGACAGACTCGTCCAATTGCAAATAGTCCTGAATTTGGACGTCATTTAAGAAGAACGGGATAAAATGATTAGGTTGTTGTTTAAAATCATAACCATCATCATGAAGCACTTTTACCCTGCGCAATATCTTGTTCAAAATCACTTCAGCCGAACGCGTAACGGGATGAAAGTAGACTTGCCAATACATCTGATAGCGACTCATAATATAGTCTTCTACAGCGTGCATACCTGTACTTTTGATCACAACTTGATCTTCTGTTGGCCGCATCACCCTCAGAATTCGCTCCATATCAAAATGGCCGTAGCTAACCCCCGTATAAAATGCGTCTCTTTGCAAATAATCCATCCGATCGGCGTCAATCTGACTGGATATCATGCTCACAACGAGCTTGTTTGGATGCGTCTTCTCAATGACGTCGGCGACTTCTTTTGGGAAGTCCTCCCCCATGCGTAGTAAAACGCGGTTTACTTCGGTATCTCCGAGAATGATTGCTCTTGTCCATTCTTCATGATCGGTCTTAAATACCTTTTCGAACGAATGAGAGAAGGGTCCGTGCCCGATGTCATGCAACAGTGCCGCGGATAGGCAAAGTAAGCGGTTTTCTTCATCCCAATGCTTGCGTCCATGAAATACATCAATCATCCGTCGCATAATTTCGTAGACACCGAGCGAATGGTTAAACCTCGTATGCTCCGCGCCATGAAACGTTAAAAATGTCGTACCGAGCTGTCGAATCCGTCGAAGTCGTTGAAACTCCTTTGTGCCAATGAGATCCCAAACGAGTTGGTCACGAACGTGTATGTATCGATGAACAGGATCTTTAAACACTTTCTCTTCTTTTAATCTTTCATTTCCAGTCATCGGATTTTCAGCCTTCCTGCTGTTTTTCCTTAGTATACCAAATGTGGAGTTAACCTTCCCATACTTGATTTAAACGATGACGATAATATTCAAGCGCGCCTTTATACATATGGATGTGCGGATCAGTAGACGTGTCTAATAAACTGCCAATCAGTTGCTCCACCGCTTTTTCACTGTGTCCAAGATTATATAAACAAATGGCGTGGAACGTTCTTAACGCTTCGTCGTCAGGAAATTCATCCATTCCTTTTTCAAGCACCAATTTCGCTTTTTCGTATTCACCTAACGTTCGGTATGTACTCCCAAGACCTGTATAGGCGCCCCGTCGATCCGTCTCATTCAACTTCCCGTCTAATGAACGCTCATAATAAGGGGCAGCAGCTCGCTCCTCACCGAGCAGGTCGTACCCTGAGGCGCATTCGTAAAGAACCTTCGCATCGGTCGGGTACTCTTTTGCTAAACGTGTGTCCTTCTCCATAAAATCACTCATATCCTTTCACATGTATACCGAAGGCACGAATAAATGCAATCGCCTGTGTCTCCGAAACGGTACACCCCGCTAGCTGACCTTCGGAGACGGTTAATCGTTCAAATTGACAATCACTAAAGTCAACACCACCAAGGTTCGTGTTTGAAAACTGAACGTCTTCGATCGTGCTGTCCCCTAGCTCAACCGACTGAAACGTGGCTTCCACAACATCCGCACTCGAAAGAGAGCAACCTTCTTCAAACCGCACCCGCTTGCACGTACTAAAACTTAGTGATACATAAGGCATGTGCGTATTCACAAAACGCGTATCCTGAATGCCCATATCCGAAAGCGTTGCACCAGACATTTTGCAATTCATAAATTCTGTTCGATGGAAGATCGCGTTCGCGAAATCGACGTTGGAAAAATCACACTTCTTAAACACACAATCAATCCATTCAGAATGCGCAAACTTCGAGGAAAGGAAAGATACGCCTTTGAAATAGGCATTAGAAAATCGCACATGCTTCCCATCACATTCATCATAGCTTTGTTCAACAATTTCTATATTCTCATAGAGCTCTTCAGGGCAAATGGCTTGCTGAAACAACTCCCGTCGTCCCCTCATTTTCGGGGCTTGCAAAGCTTTCTTCATTGTCTACTTCACTCACTTTTCAGTCGTCGGTGGGTTAGGGCGGTCGTTCCAACAAGTGCCAACATAATGAGTGTCATTACAGATAAAAACACCCAATTCACTTGTTCTGCAAACAGCGCTTGATATCCTGCTAAAAAGAAGAATTGAAAGAAAACCACAACTAACGCAACCGTGAGTATTCGTTTCATTCCGGATTTCATAATCATCCTCCTCTACGTATTACTGGTCTATACCCGTTCTCGGGGCGTCTAAACGGTGATCTGTGCTATAATAGAGCAAAGAATTTCAATGATAATACAGGAGATTACAGATGATCGAACACCCTACTTATTGGCGCTGGATGCGGCGCGAAACCGAAGGTAAAAAAGAAAATCCGTTACAATCTTTTGCATATGACGATGTGTTTTGTCAATCTGTCGGGATATGGGATTCACCCCCGATTTTGCATACGTGGGTGCATGAACCGACGATTGTGCTCGGCACTCAAGACAGCAGATTACACACGATTCAACGAGCAAAAGCCCGCTTTGAAGCTAAAGGATATACCGTCATCGTTCGCAACTCAGGCGGACTTGCCGTTTACCTCGACCCTGGTGTACTCAATGTATCACTCATTATTAAAGATGCAAAAGGTGAAACGATTGACGCCACATATGACAAAATGTGGAAATTTGTCGAAGTGATG
Organism: Geomicrobium sp. JCM 19039; assembly: GCF_000698145.1. GTDB lineage: Bacteria > Bacillota > Bacilli > Bacillales > Marinococcaceae > Geomicrobium_A. Next base: position 101,996 of record NZ_BAXB01000006.1, on the reverse strand, counting down.
TATGATGACGCGCCCGGAAAGATTGAAGCAAAAGAAATCGTCGGCTCTTATTGCCCGGGAAATTATGACCTCAGTATCAACGACAAAAAGTTCGCAGGCATCTCGCAACGGCGTCTACGAAGCGGTATCGCTGTGCAAGTTTACATTGCCGTTACAGGCAGCGGCTCTCTCCGAGCCGAGGAAATTAAACACTTTTACGATGAAGCCGAACAGGATACCGACCAGAAAGTGATGACAATCCGTCCAGAAACGATGGCTTCGATTTCTGATTTATATGGGGTGCCGATGACAGTGAACGATAGCATTAGCCGCATTGAACGCGTATTTGAACAGCGAGGGATTACTTTAGAAAATGGACGGTTAACCGAGTCCGAACGACATCTGTTCAACGATCGATTAGAACTTGTAAAAAAGCGTAATCGCAAGATATTAGAGCCTTGACCTATGGTAAGGTTCTTTTTATTTTAATGATGCGTCTTTGTCGTCAATAAACGAATGAGCATTCATTCATTTTGTGGTAGACTACAGAAGACAATGAAAATTCTGGAGGTTTTACTAGTGACTCTTGCACAAAACACGATTCGTTATGAAGTAGCTGAAAAGATCGCGACCATTACGCTTCACCGCCCTCACGTGAAAAACGCACTGAACAATGACATGCACACAGAGTTGTTTGCTGCTTTTAAGGAAGCTGACCGAGACCCTCAGGTAGCCGTCATTGTCCTTCAAGGAAGTGAAGGCGCGTTTTCTGCAGGTGCAGACCTAAAAAGCGTACCTTTAGAAAATCACGATGATTTTAACTACGGACATAGCTTGCGTGATACGTATAACCGCCTCATTCTAACGATTGCAGGAATGAACAAACCAACAATCGCTTATCTTAATGGCATCGCAGTAGGCGCAGGTCTCAGCATCGCGCTAGCCTGTGATTTTAGGGTGGCAGCACCAGAAGCCAAACTTGCACTTAGCTTCATTCGGATTGGCCTCGTTCCGGATGCCGGAGCCTCCTATTTCTTACCTCGACTTGTCGGTCAAGGAAAGGCAATGGAGCTTGCTCTTGGCGGAACGATTTCGGCTGAAGAAGCCTACCGTATCAATCTTGTGAACCTGATGGGCACCCCTGATGACTTTGCTCGTCAGCTTACCGAAGTCCCCGTTACCGCATACGGAATGATGAAACGGAACATGAAAGAAAGCTTTGAATCATCGTTACCTCATGTGCTCGAGCAAGAAGTAATCGCACAAACGGTTGCTGGCAAAACGCGAGAGCATATGGATGCAATACAACAATTTATAAAAAAATAATTTAAAAACACCGGTGTCTATCTTTCGACACCGGTGTTTTTTCTACTTGAGCTCGCTTCTACCTATAGTATGAACTTAAGATTTTCCTGGTTTGCGGTGTTGGTTGTTGGGGTAGCGCAGTGCTGGGTGCCATTTTGCGCGCAAGTTTGCCTAATTTAACGATTTTGGCGCTCATTCGCTAAACTCCTGCGCAGTTTGTTCCAATTGGAGCGCAGATTCAATGCCCATAAGCGAGCACCCTGTCCTAAGCCAAATCGGACTCGGGTAGCGCGGTTCGCGCCGATGTCTTGTGGGTATTTCGGGGCGGGGATGTACCCCTGACCTTGTAATCTGTTACCGAGTTCGCTCATTCTGTTCCCTAGTTTATGTGAATATACCGCTTTTCCTGCGATTTCCCCAACTTGGGAACCGTTCGGTCCCAACTCGAGCACAGGTTCCACATTACGAAGGTTACACTGGTTCTTGAAGAAATTCTTTTGTTCAACTTATATAGCCATCTGCCCGAAGCGTTTTTGACGGCTTTGTGAAGGGAAAGCTTACATTTTAACACGCTCGGTTGCTTATGCTATGATTGAGAAGAACATGTATGGCAATAGAAAGGAGCATTCAACTATGGGCGAACCAGCAGAAACAATTGATGGTTGGTATAGCTTGCACGATTTTAGAACCATTGATTGGGCAGCACTAAAACGGCTCCCAGAGGATGAGCGTCAACAGATCATCACTGAGTTTAAAGACATGGTCGAAGACTGGATTGACAATGAAGAACGCGAAGAGGGCAGTTACGCCGTCTACTCCATTGTCGGTCAGAAAGCAGACATGATGTTTATGGTCCTCCGTCCGACGATGAAAGAGCTAAACGAAATTGAAAATGCCTTTAATCAAACTCGCTTCTCGGAGTTTACGATACCCGCGTACTCTTATGTTTCAGTGGTAGAGCTTGGGAAATATATGTACCGTGGAGACGGCGATCCCCTTGAGGATCCTAGCATTCGTGAACGTGTCTTCCCGATTCTACCTAAATGGGAGCACATTTGCTTTTATCCAATGGATAAAAGCGCGACGGCGATGATAATTGGTACATGCTCCCCGCAAAAGAGCGCGGACAAATGATGTACTCCCACGGAATGATTGGTCGTCAATATTCTGGCATTGTCAAACAAGTCATCACAGGTTCTGTTGGCTTTGACGATTGGGAATGGGGAGTTACACTCTTTGCCCATGACGTCCTTCAGTTCAAGAAGCTCGTTTATGAAATGCGATTTGACGAAGTTTCTGCACGATTTGCTGAGTTCGGATCGTTTTATGTTGGAAACGTTTTACCCCTTGAGGAGATTGACTTCTTCTTCACACCGAAAAACTAAACAACCATAGAAAGGATATTTTTGTTAGGAAATTGAACAAAAATATCCTTTCATTCTTTTTAATAGTGCAGTACGCTAAAGATAGAAGGAAAATTTCAATTTGTTTGTACTGTTATTTTCTTTACAAGGATAGGAGGCAGATCTTGTGACAACTTCAACATTAGGTTATCCAAGAATTGGAGAGCAACGAGAGTGGAAAAAAGCGCTAGAAGCTTATTGGGCAAAGCAGACAACAGAAGATGAGCTTCACAAAGAAATGAAGGACATTCGTCTGAACCATTTGAAAAAGCAACAAGCAAGTGGCATCGACGTCATCCCTGTCGGTGATTTTACTTATTATGACCATATGCTAGACATGGCGGTCATGTTTGGGCTCATTCCTGAACGTTACGGCAAGATCTCTGGTCAAGTTCCTCTTGATACGTATTTCTCAATGGCAAGAGGTAGCCAAGATGTACCTGCTTGTGAAATGACAAAATGGTACAACACAAACTATCACTATATCGTTCCTGAACTTGAAGGCTTAACCCCTTCAGTAACCGATAATCGCCCACTGGCTTTATACAAGGAAGCAAAGGAAGAGCTTGGCATTGAAGGAAAGCCTGTGCTTGTTGGTCCTTACTCTTTCCTAAAATTGGCGAAACATTACGAAACTGCACAATTTGGTGACTGGCTACAACAACTTACTCCTCTTTACAGTCAAGTTCTGAAAGAACTTGCTGACGTTGGGGTACTATGGGTTCAAATCGATGAACCTTCCCTCACTGGTGACGTATCTGAAGATGAGTTGGCACTCATTCAACAAGCATACGAAACACTTAGAAGCGACGTGCCACAGCTAAATATTTTGTTGCAAACGTATTTCGACGCAGTTGATGCTTATGAGACGATTGTCGAATTACCTGTTGCCGGCATCGGCCTCGACTTTGTCCATGATGGAGGAAAAAACTTACACGCTGTTGAGACGAAAGGGTTCCCTGGCGACAAAGTGCTTGCCGCCGGCGTAATCGATGGTCGCAACATTTGGAAAGCAAAAGTCATTGATAAGCTCACCTTGCTCCAACAATTGGAACGCTCCGTCGCTGACCATTCCAAGCTTTGGGTTCAACCGTCAGCCAGTTTACTTCACACACCTGTTACAGTGAAAAACGAAACGGAATTGGATCCAACACTTAAACGCGCCCTTTCTTTTGCTGATGAGAAATTGCTCGAAGTCGTTACGCTCAAAAAGCTGTTGGAAAGCAAAGAAGATGGGGACCGTACCGCCATCCAAGAAAACGAACAATTGTTCAAAGATTTAGAAGCAACAGGCTGGAGAAAAGAACAACCTGATACAGCACCTTTTGAAGAAGTGAAGCGACCACTCTCTTATGAAGATCGTCGCCAAAAACAATTAGAGAAATGGGATTTGCCGATCTTACCAACAACAACCATCGGCTCGTTCCCACAAACAAAAGAAGTACGTCGCCTGCGCGCGCAGTTAAAGAAGGGAAATTTATCACAAGAAGCGTATACTGAACAAATTGAAGCGCACATCCGTACATGGATTCAACACCAAGAAGACATTGGTCTCGATGTGCTCGTTCACGGCGAATTTGAAAGAAACGACATGGTTGAATTTTTCGGTGAGCGTTTAGACGGTTTTGCCTTTACGAAGCACGCATGGTTCAATCATACGGGTCTAGAGGCGTAAAACCGCCGATCATTTATGGAGACGTTGCCTTTAAGTCGCCCATGACGGTCGAAGAAACGGTCTATGCGCAATCGTTAACGAAATTACCGGTGAAAGGCATGCTCACAGGACCGGTTACCATTTTAAATTGGTCTTTTGAACGAGACGACTTACCGAAGCGCCAAGTCGCCTTCCAAATTGCCGAAGCGATCCGCGCAGAAGTTGCAGCATTGGAAGAGGCGGGTATTGAAATGATCCAAATTGATGAGCCTGCGCTTCGTGAAGGGTTGCCGCTTAAACGAGACGATTGGCAGTCCTACCTTGACTGGGCGGTACACGCCTTTAGACTGAGCTCTTCTTATGTGAAAGATACGACTCAAGTGCATACGCACATGTGCTATAGTGAATTCCAAGACATCATTGATGCGATTTCAGCCTTGGATGCCGATGTGATTTCCATTGAGACATCTAGAAGCCAAGGTGACATTCTTAGCACGTTTGAAGACAACGTGTATGACAAAGGCATCGGGCTTGGTGTTTATGATATCCATAGCCCACGCGTACCTGCAAAAGAGGAGATGCTAAATGTCATTCACCGTGCCCTCAGTGTGTTACCGGCTGACCTATTCTGGGTAAATCCAGATTGTGGGTTGAAGACACGTAGCGAAGAAGAAACCATTGCTGCACTAAAAGAAATGGTAAGCGCCGCTGTCGTTGCACGTGAAGAAGTAAGTAGTAAGTCCTAACGAAAGAATCGAAGCACTCTCCCGACTACTATAGGGAGAGTGCTTTTTTGCTTTGATTACGCATAATTCAAACGTCGGTTCATAGACTGTATAAGTATGTTTGGGAGGTGCGCTTATGGCGGTTGTTGCTGCAACAGAAGAGGACATTCAGACACTGGCTCGTCTCATACGCGCAGAGGCGGAAGGCGAAGGGAAACTCGGCATGCTCAATGCCGGCAATGTGATGGTAAACCGAACGCGGTATGACTGTTCCGATTTCACCAACATCCGTAACATTCAACAGATGGTCTATCAGTCTCCTGGAGGGTTTGAAGCGGTACAAAAACCATACTTTTATCAACGGGCCAGAGACCAAGACGTTGAACTCGCTCGTCGTCTCATACGCGGTGAACAATTCCACCCTGGTGAACGTGCGCTTTGGTTTTTTAGGCCCGATGCTCCTTGCCCAGGTGAGTGGTTTGGGCAGCCGTTGTCAGGGCAGTTTAAAGCACACTGCTTTTACAACCCTACTTATTCTGAATGTCCACAAGTGTACTAACCATCCAATTTGAAAGGGGTCGACGACATGTACATGAATCCTTGGTATGGGCACTACCCGCAATATCCTCAACAGCCAGCATCTTCGCAACAGAGGCAACAGCCTCAATTGAACATTCCGAGCCCTGAAGGCTCCATGCTACCGATTGAACAATCATATATTGAAAATATACTGCGATTGAACTTTGGTAAAGAAGTGACCATCTACATGACATTTGGCAGCGGTGGCAATCAGCAAACGCAAGTGTTTGTCGGTCAACTAGAAGAAGCTGGTCGCGATCACATCATTATAAGTGACAATGAAACAGGTCAATATTATTTGCTTCTTATGGTTTATCTTGACTATATTGTGTTTAATGAACAGCTAGAGTACGCATACCCATTCAGCGGTAGTCAAATTGCTTCACAAAACCCTAGATAACCGTATGATTAGGCGACTACACCCCAAAAGTTAGTAGCATAAACAAACTTTTGGGGCTTTTTATTTTCCAAATTTATGACGGACCGTTACGTTATCCTCCTTTAACACAAGCTATCGGTTATGATCAACAACGGGATTGGCATCTATATTATATGTTCGACTCCAGAAAGTCGTTTGCTTACTTATAAGAGACTGAAAAATAAAATTCGCCGTAGACGGTGCACTCTTTCCCATATGCACAAAAGCAGAACATTTACATATGTGCACGCTTCCGACACCGATGTGCACTTATTCGACACATCAGCGCTCGCTTTCGACGAAAAAGCCACACTTTAGCACCATCGTCTCCTTTCGACGACGATGGTGCTAGAGTGTTTGGAAATGGAAATAAATGAACAACACTCGTATAGAACACAATTTTTGACAGCTAAAAATCAATCCGATAGTCTTTATTTCATAAACGTAACGTAAATACTAATGCTTGGGAGGTGTACTATGGGCACAAGTTCATCACAGCGACACTCGCAAAGTGAAGAGCCACCAAAGCAGCAAATCAAACATATGCTCCAAGATTTAATTCGAAGAATTAGGCCTCATTGGAAACTCGTCTCCGTTGCGATCGTAGCCGTTTTTCTCGTCGCGATGATTGAATTTTTTATCCCCCAAGCGGTTCAATATACGATCGACGTCGTCATACCCGAGGCATCCATTTCTTTACTCGTTTCGGTTTTTGTCGCTGTCGTCGCAGGTGCGGCCTTCTTAATTTTATTTCAATTTATCGGCAGTTTTTTTATGGCAAGGGTCGGACAATCTGCGCTTTATGACTTGCGAAATGATTTGTATGAACACCTTCAACAATCAGACGTCGCTTACTTTGACCGGACACGAACAGGTGACCTAATGTCGCGCATGACGAACGACGTCAATATGCTGCAACAATTATTATCTTCTGGCTTACTAAGTTTAATTACTGACATCTTCATTTTCTTTGCAATCAGCATTTATATGTTCTATGTAAACTGGCAGCTAGCGTTGTTCGTATTACTCACCTTCCCCCTACTCTTTTATGTGACGAGAAAATTCTCAAAGCGTATGCGCAAGGCGTACGGGCAAGTACAGGCGAGTATCGGAGAGATGAACAACCATCTACAAGACACATTTTCTGGCATCCGACTTGTGAAGTCCTTTGCTGCGGAACGGTATGAGATGAATAAATTTCTGAAACGCAATGAGCAAAACCGGTCTGCAAATGTACAAGCGGCCAAAAACTTTTCTCTGTTCGGACCTCTTGTGAATGCAATTAACTATTTAGGTTTGGCGATCGTCATTGCGGTCGGGGCCTGGCAGACGATGGCAGGTGAGATGACCGTGGGGATGATCGCGACATTTTTACTTTACTTGCGATTGCTACAAAACCCGATTCGTCGGGTAAGTCGGCTTATGAACACGATTCAGCAAGCCGCAGCGGCTTACGACCGCATCCAAGCAGTGCTCAGCACAAAACCAGCGATCGTTTCCAAAGAAAATGCCCCTGCCCTTGAAATTACCGACGGAGAAGTTACATTTCGACAAGTGTCTTTTTCATACACAAATGAGAAGCGTGCCGTTCACGATGTGAATTTCACACTCGAAGGCGGAAAAACAACAGCGCTCGTAGGTGCTTCAGGATCAGGCAAGACGACGGTCACTCAGCTCATTAGCCGATTTTACTCACCTGACCACGGAGATATTATCATTGATGGAACAAACATTAAAGATGTGGACATTTCCTCTTTGCGGTCACAAATTGCTGTTGTCTCCCAAGACATTTTTCTTTTTAATGGAACGATCGCCGAAAACATCGCTTACGGACAACCCGATCGATCATTCAAAGATATTCAACAAGCAGCGATGATCGCTAATGCTGACGGGTTTATCTCCGAGTTTAAAGATGGGTATGAAGCAGAGATTGGGGAACGCGGGGTGAAGCTATCGGGTGGACAGAAACAACGGATCAGTATTGCCCGGGCAATATTGAAAGACCCGAAGATCATTCTGCTTGATGAGGCAACTTCAGCTTTAGACACAGCTTCTGAGAAAGCGATCCAATCTGGGCTTTCAAGATTGCTCAATCAAAGGACAGCGCTCGTGATTGCGCACCGGTTATCAACCATTCAACATGCAGACCATATTATTGTCATGGAAGACGGAGAAGTCGTTGAATCAGGTACACACGAACAACTGCTTCTTGAAAAAGGCGTATATGAACATTTGAATGCTTTGCAATTTCAACATGAAGAAGTGCGCACATAAAAAAGACCGAAAGCAGTTCGCCTCGGTCTTCATAGTCAAAGATGCTCGACAGTGCTTGCAATTGTCCCGTTCTAATCATATACGCCAGCTGTTGGGCGCGCTTTGCTCTTTTCGTGCCAACAGGAACATGAATGCCGTGCTCATCTTGCTCTAGAAACGTCCCCGTATGTGCTCTAGCCCGCTGTAGCAACGCTTTTATAGTTGATTCAGGGACATTCAAGTGGTCAGCAATTTCTTTTATTTTTAAGCAAAAGCCAAAGCGCAGTACAAATACGACTAACTGCTTGTTTGTCAGGTGTTGCACAAGCCACTCAGTGACGAGAATGAGTGTATGATCGTCTCGTTGGTCGGTGATTTTCTCATTTGAAATATTCGTTATTTCTCCTGGTGTTTTGCGCCATTGATCAACCCATACTGAGCGAGCGGCTTTTTTCATATACGTTTTGTTTACTTCTCGTTTCGAGGAAGTGGCCGCTTTTAAAAACGCATCGTGAGCAAGATCGTACCCATCCTCCTTGCTCAAATAGCGACAATAACGAATGAGCGCATCGTATGTTTCGTTCCAGTCGTCCAACTCGTCTCCTCCTTACGTTAAAATTTCGTCAATGATTCCGTAATCCAACGCTTCCTTTGCACTCATAAAATAATCACGGTCAATATCTTTTCCAATTTGCTCTTCTGATTGCCCGGTTTTTTCAGCGAGTTGTTTCTTGATTACTTCTCTTTGTTTTTGAATCCGGTCTGCGTAAATCAACATATCAGCTGCGGGTCCCTTTGAACCTCCAGAAGGCTGATGAATCATCACTTCAGCATTCGGTAAGGCTCTTCTTTTGCCCTTTGCCCCCATAGCTAAGATGTGCGCACCCATTGATGCCGCCATACCTGTGCAAAGCGTGTTTACCTCTGGTTTAATTACATTCATTGTATCAATAATTGCAAATCCTGCCGAGATCGAACCCCCAGGAGACTGAATATACAAGTGAATGTCTTTGTTCTCATCTTCTGAGGCTAAAAATAACAATTGAGCAACAACGGAATTGGCAAGTTGGTCGTGGATTTCGGTACCAATAAAAATAATTCGATCTTTTAACAACCGTGAATAAATATCGTAGGAGCGCTCTCCCTTTGCCGTCTGTTCAATTACATAAGGAACGTGCTGCATCTTTTTTCCTCCTTCAACAACTTCTTTTTCATCTACGTAAACGAAAAGAGTATGAAGAAAGATATGGGGGTAAAAAATATAATTCATGAAGTTACCCTGTGTGCTGTTCATGGAGGAATATGATACAATCATGTGAGTAACTGATCAACGTCTGGTCTGGCTCATTCATTTATGGACAGCCCTTTAAACGATATATCATCGTTCGTTATCATGATTCTAATAGGGAGGTGAGAGACGACATGCCATTTGTTATTACGTCTGCTTGCAAAGAGGAAAAAAATGGTTCTTGTGTAGAAGTGTGCCCTGTCGATTGTATCGAAGAAGGGAAAGACATGTTCTACATTGACCCTGATATTTGCATAGATTGTGGAGCGTGCGAACCAGTCTGCCCGGTTGAAGCCATCTACCCAGATGATGAAGTACCAGAAGAGGAAGCTCAATACATTGAATTAAACGCACAGTATTTTAATCAATAATGCTCAGGTTTATTGTAACGGGACAGTGGCTTTTAGCTGCTGTCTTTTTAACGTCTTAAATCGATAGATTTTTTAAATTTCACATGGTATAACTGAGGAGCAAGACACAGTTTGTATATTGTAGGGGGCTTTTATGGGCAAGCTTGATTATCATAACTTATGGCGAGGCTTCATTATGGGAACAACCGAAGTTGTGCCCGGAGTAAGCAGCGGAACAATCGCCGTCGTTATCGGCATCTACGAGCAATTAATTGCTTCAATTAACGGGTTGTCTACACGAAAATGGAAACAATCCATCCTGTTCCTTGCACCACTTGTCATCGGTATTTTCATTGCCGTATTCTCCATAGCAAATCTCATTGATTTTCTCTTTGAGCATTACACAGCACAGCTGTTTTACTTATTTTTAGGATTAATTCTTGGCGTGCTACCCTTTTTAGTAAAGCGCGTCCGCGTGAAACAAACATTTACCTCAAAACATTACGCAATTCTCGCTTTATCCTTCGCCATCATTATTGCGTTTGGTTTGTGGCAAGGCGTCCATAGCGAAGAAGCAGAAAGCCTGTTGCCGAGCATTACGACCGGTGATTATGTTGCCATCTTTTTTGCCGGTTGGGTTGCCAGTTCCGCGATGCTGCTCCCAGGCATTAGTGGTTCATTTATTCTTTTAATTACAGGCTACTATCGCACGATCATTGACGCACTTTCGAACCTGCATTTCCCTGTACTTATCACACTCATTGCCGGGATTGGGGTTGGGGTGCTTATCACGAGTAAAATCGTGCACTTTTTCCTCCAACGCTTTCCAGTTGGAACGTACGCAGTTGTCATCGGAATGGTTGCAGGTTCAGGGATTATTATCTTCCCAGGAATCCCACTTGATTTCGCGGCTGCATTCACATCAATTGTCGCCTTTTTCGTCGGCATTATTATCGCACTACTGCTCGGAAGAGTGGAACATAAGTAAGAAAGCAGGGTTGTCGTTTTGGATACCATCATTTATTTTCTCATCGTGCTCATCATCGCGGCCGTTCCGTTTTTGGAATATATGACGGCGATTCCCGTAGGCATTGTCTTCTTTTCTGACATTAGTTCAACATTGACGATTACAGCTGCCATTATCGGAAATTGGCTCACCGTCTTTTTGCTCATTTTGCTCATCGACAAGATTCGAGCAAGGATCAAAAATCGCGAAAAACCAAAACCAGAAGTCATCGAAGACACAGCTGAAGAAATTGTAGATGCCGAGCCTGGTGTTGAAGACGCGCCGGAAGAAGTCGCAGTTGAAGAAGAGCAATCAAACATGTTCTCCAAGCAATCGCAGCGGGCGAGAAAATATTGGGATCGCTTTGGCTTACCTGGTCTAGCCATCATTGGTACAGGGTTGCTCAGCAGTCATTTAACCGCCGCACTTGCGTGCTCGTTTGGGGCAAATCGTGCATATTTAACACTTTGGATGACCATTAGCCTCATTCTTTGGTCGATTGTTTACGGAGCATTGATTCATTTTGGTGTCATTGCTATATTTGGTTAATAGTAAAGGCAGAAGGCTCGATGCCCCCTGCCTTTTTTATCTTTTCAACGCTGCGACGAGTAGAAAGACCCAACCGGCAATAAAAGAAACGCCACCAATTGGAGTGATGGCTCCGAGCCACGTCATGTTTGTAAGCGCCATGACGTACAAACTCCCAGAGAAGATCACAATCCCTACGCTCATGAAGAGAGCCGCCGCTTGGAGTTTACCATTCATCTCTTGATTTGTTGCAAACAGACCGACGGCGATAATGCCTAACGCATGGAACATATGATATTGCACGCCTGTCTCGTAGTTCTCAAGCATACTGCTACTTACGATCCCTTCCAAGCCGTGAGCGCCAAATGCGCCAATTGCAACAGCGAGTGCAGCAAACAGCGCACCGACGGCAATCCATGTATGTTTCACGTAAAACAAACCTTCCTTCTAAAAGTCGAGTAGACTTCCTTCTTCTTGTTTTCGTGGTGTTGATTGTACGGTTGGCATTGGTGCTCTTTGTACCTCAGTTGTTTCCTTAACAACGGGTGCAGAGACCTTTTTGTCCCGATCATCTATACCTTCAATCAGTTCACAATAGCCCCGAATTGTATGTGCATGCTTTTCTAGGTTCCGATGATCTCCAGCTTGTTCGGCCTGCGCTAGACGTTCAGTCTCTTTTTGAATCTGCTCAATCACCGTTTTCATCGGTATACTCAACAATCATCGTCCTTTCATTTAATCTACCGCTAGTTTACCACAATCTCCTCATCTGCTAATCGTTTTTGAACGTTTCTGCCATCAAAAAACACCCTAAGCAATCGCTTTAGGGTGCAGATCGTCCGTCATTATGCTTCTGTCAATTTCAAAAACTGTTCGATATCTTCTACGATCGGTTGCGCTGCATCGAGCCAAAATTGTTTATCGGTCAAGTCTTTGCTTAAATGCTTTCTCGACAAATCTTCAACAGACATGCTGGCTGTGTCTTTTAATAAGTCAATATACGCGCTCTCGAATTCTGAACCGGCTGATTTTGCATGTTCAAGGATACCTAAGCTAAACAAATAGCCAAACGTGTACGGGAAGTTATAAAATGGCACACGTGTAATAAAGAAATGCATCTTTGAAGCCCAGAAATACGGATCATACTCAGAAAGCTGATCATGATATGCTTCTTTTTGCGCTTCTACCATAAGTTCCTTCAGTGCGCCTGCTGACAACCACTCGGTTTTTCTACGTTCATAAAAGCGCTTTTCAAAGAGGAAGCGAGCATGAATATTCATAAAAAACGCGGCAGAGCGATTGATCTTCGTGTCCAACAAGGCAATCCGCTCTTCATCGGAGGCAGCTTCTTGAACGGCTGCGTCTGCGACGAGCTGTTCGGCCAATGTGGAAGCTGTTTCAGCAACGCTCATGCTATATCTCGTCGAGAAGTAAGGCATGTCTCCCATCGCCCGTTGATGATACGCATGACCGAGTTCATGAGCGAGTGTTTGTACAGAACTTGGGGTGCCGTTATACGTCATGAACACACGGCTTTGATTGGAGATCGGGAAACTCGTACAAAACCCTCCAGCTCCTTTGAAATCACGATCCTCAGCCTCGATCCAGCGCTTCTCTGCCGATTCTCGAGCAAAGTCGGCCATAATCGGGCTTAGCTTTCTGAAATGACGCTCAATTTGATCAATGGCTGTGCTAAACGGTGTCTCGCTAGACACCGTTGTACCCATCGGCGCCGACACGTCATGCATCTTCATTTCTTCTATGCCAAGCATTTGTTTCTTTCGTTCCAAAAACTTTACGAGTGCTGGTTTCACGTCTTCAATTGCACTCCACATACTATCCAGCGTCTCTTCGCTCATACGATTAATTAATAAAGGTTCATGCAATGGATCGGACCATCCTCTGCCTTCATAAAGCGATAACCGGAAACCAGCTAGATGGTTTAACGTTTCTGCAAATACATCTTCATACTTTTCCCACTCTTTTCGAAGTGCGCCCGACCATTTTTCCCGCTCTTCTCGGTCACTGCTTCCAAGTTTCGTATTTGCTTGGCCAACAGATAGCGTCTCACCGTCGACGGACACGCGAATATGACCAATCAGCGTTGAATACATATCATTCCATCCGTGGTAACCATCTTTACTTAGTGATTCGGCTAACTGCTCGAGCTGCTTGTCCATCTTCCCTTTCGCACGTTCACGACGCTCTTCCATAGGAAACGTTAAGCCGTCTAGTTCTGGCTTTTGTACGAGCTCTCGCCACTCTTCATCTTCTAAAGACGCAAGAAAATGCTCAAAGTCGGCTTCCATTGCTTTAAGTCTGGAGCCGAGCTGGACAGTCACCATCTTCCATTTCTTCGCTTCTTGATCTCTCGTATCATCGCTTAGTAGACAAGAAATAAACGCACTTGCTTCTTGCACTTCAGCCGTTAATCGCTGAAATGTTAGAAAATAATCGCTAAAAGACATCGATGTTAATACACCATCGTTCACATCTGAACTAAGGTCGTTAATTGACTTTTCCAATTTGTTGACATGTTCTTGAAATTGTCCTGATGTTGCATCTCCACCTGAAAATATTGTTGTAAGATCCCATTGTAATGAAGTTGTTGAAGACATACCACCAGCTCCTTTTTTTCATTAAGTGTTAGCATACCATATTATAGGCGGTTTGTATGGTTGAATGGCGTTTCAGACCGATAAAAAGGGCTGTGCTCTCAAAAGAACACCGCCCTCATTTTGTTATTTCTTCTCGTCAATTTTCTCGTACCCGTAGGCTTCAATCTTCTCGAAGTTCTCGGAATCTATGATCCAATAATTATCTTCTGTGTCACGTACGATGACTTCGTCCTGTTTAAAGTCCTTTCGCGCCTCTTCTACGTCTGTATAGCGCTGTGCCATTATCTGCAAATCACCGATAATAATCATCGGCCTTCACCTCCAAGTAGTAAAGGTTTTCCCCATCCCTCATTCAGATAAACCCTTCTTACATGACAGTTTTGTTACGACTTCTTTAAAATAAGTCGCAAGAACAAAGGTAAAACGAGAAAGATACTGACCATCCGAATGATATGCAGGCTTGCAACTAAAGAAGGCTCTAGCTTCAAAGCAAAGGCGGTAGAAGACATTTCCGGTGCACCGGCTGGGACGGTACTTAACAGACTTGTTACGTAATTTAGCGGGGTCATCATAAAAAATAGCAACGCGACGAATAGAGCCATTCCTACATACATCGCTAGAATCTTCAAACTGGGCACGCCAATGGAGGATAGCCGCTTCACCGTTGATCGCTCAAATCGTATGCCAACCATCGCTCCGATCAGTACTTGTCCGACTCCTGCAATATAGTTCGGTAAAGTGCCTAATTGAAACACAAATTGACTGAGCAAAAAACCGACTACGATTGAATAAATGAGCATTGCGCCTGGGAATGTAAACAGTCGATGCAACAGAAAGGCAATACTAATCACTACCGCAAAGAAGAAAAGTTGATTCGGCTGCAGTTGCGTCGACGCTTCTGAAAATGTCTCTGGACTTCCTTGCCCATAAAACAAACCGACCCCAAACGGGATAATAAGCACAAACATCGTAATCCGCGCTGTATGAAAAGCAGCGACGACTCGCTCATCTGCTCCGTAATGCGCGGAAAGGGCAATCACTTCCGATGCACCTCCGGGAACGGTGCAAAAAAACGCCGTCGTTCGGTCTAATCCCGTCCATTTGTTAAGCAACAGACCAAAACCAAGACCACCAAAAAGTGTAATCATAAGCGTCACGAGTAGCGGAAGAAAATACTGGTGCAGATGCACAAAAAGCTCGGCTTCCATAATGATTCCGATGTTTGCCCCAACAAGCGCGAGGGCAAGGGCAAACGGCCATCCTTTAAAATTATACGTCTCAATGAATAGCCCATAAAAAATGCCCGTTAGTAAAGCCCCTAACAACCAACCAGCAGGCACACCCATCGTTTGAAACACAATACCTACGATAAATGCAACGAGCAGAAACCCAATCTTCTTTATCCACAACTTATCCACAGGCATCGTTATTGGTCAGCTTTCTGCAGGCACCATCGAACTTCTTTAATTCCATTGGAACGGAGAAATTCGTTTGCCTGTGAAAATGGCCGACTACCAAAGAAACCTCGATGTGCCGCAAATGGACTAGGGTGTGACGTTGTAATGATGCAATGCTTTTCGTCAACCATCTGGCTTTGGCAGCTGCATGCTTTCCCCAAAGCAAGAAGACGACCGGGTCTTCCTTTTGATTTAGACTACGAATGACTTGATCGGTAAAACGTTCCCAACCTTTGTTTTGATGAGAAGCAGGGGTCCCTTCCTGTACCGATAGAACTGTATTTAATAACAGCACACCTTGTTCCGCCCAAGACGTTAGATTACCATTTTCAGGTGCGAGGCAACCAAGATCACTTTCTAATTCCTTAAAGATATTTCGTAGAGACGGTGGAATGGAAACACCAGGTTGAACAGAGAAGCTCAACCCATGAGCTTGTTCCGGGCCGTGATACGGGTCTTGCCCGAGAATGACTACTTTCGTATTCGCAAACGACGTTAAATGGAGTGCATTAAACAAGTCATACATCGATGGATAGATCTTCTTTGTTTCATATTCTTCTTTCAAAAATGTCCGGAGTTGTTTATAATAAGATTCCTCAAATTCATCGCCAACAACATGGCGCCAATCGTTCTCTAACGGCAGTCCCATTCCTTATTCCTCCTATATAACGTCTACCTCTTAATATGTAAAAATAAAAATGTGAGCACACCGAGCAATCGCCGGTGATCCATTTCCTCAAGAGAGTCGGACAGTTCGACAATATGATTTTCCATATCACGAAAAATGTGCGTATACTCATGCGGAAAACGTCCTTGATAGTAGCTCGCCCACTGTCTTTTGTGATCATCGGTGAGCGTAAAACTCGTTGTAAAATCCGCATGAATAGGCAATAACAGCTGGTCAGCTGCATCCTTCAATTTGCCTTGAATACTAAAAATTCGGTAGTCTTCTTGCTCATAAGACCCAAGGCGTTGTCCATCTTCATTCAAAATTGTCACATATGATTTAAGAAACCATCCTCGTTTTTGAAGATGCAAGACCTCCCTTTCGGACTCGTCATACACCGTAAAAGTGAACGGAAGAATCGTAATTAAGTCCGATTTGAAAAACGGAGATAATAAATAGCCGTACCACGGGAGGGTTCGAAGTTTCGCTGTACCCGTATAGCTTCCGTCTTTCTTGAAAAACAACAACTGTGGAAAATAGGCAACATTTCTTTGAATCACAAGATGGTCAAGTTGCAACATCGGGGTGTCAGATTGAGGGACGATCAAATCTTTCACTTGATTGTATTTATAATGACTGACCGGAATGATTGCAATCGAACCGATCATCAATATAAACAGAGGCAACGACCCTAACCAATCATTCGTAAAAGTGATTAAGACTACAAGAATAATAGCTACAATCACGCTAAGAATATAGGACGCATAAATTCTCCGTAAATACATCGTTTTTATCATATTCAAAACCTTTCACACATTCGCCGATGCTTGTTTCATGTGAAACATTGTGTTTATTACTTATGGTAAGGGGTTCCTTTATTAATTTGAACCGCACGATAGATCTGTTCCGTTACCATTAGACGCATCAATTGATGAGGGAATGTCAACGGTGAAAACGACCACTCATAATTTGCCCGGTTTCTTACGTCTTCACTAAGCCCGAGAGAACCGCCAATTATGAATGTAAAATCGCTCGTACCATATGTTGTAAGCTGCTGAATCTTGTTAGCAAGTGCAGCAGAATCAATCATTTTTCCTTGGCGCTCTAAGGCAACAACGTATGATTGTGGTTTAATTTTATGTAGTAGCCGCTCCCCTTCTTTTTGTTTCACGTGGATCATTTCTTTGTCGCTAAGTCGCTCTGGCGCTTTCTCATCTGCCACTTCAATAATTTCAAACTTCACATCGGTTTGCAACCGCTTTTGAAACTCAGCAATTCCCGTTAGTATGTATTTTTCCTTGCATTTTCCTACAGTAAGTAATTGAATCTTCATGTTATCCACCTCTTTATCCACAATAGTTATCCACATATTCACAGCCGGAACAAGTACTCCTCTATGTAAAGGACTTTTTGTATCGATCGGGTGTGGACAACTAAAATGTTCCTCACACTTGTGTAGCTCCCCAAGAAAGCATCTCGGGGAGCTACACCAATTGATTCTATAGCATATCTTGCTGTTCACTTAGCGTAACTGTCGTTTCCATTTGTTCCCCATTCCGGTAGAACGTCACGCTCATATCATCGCCCACATCAACATCTGTATACAAATGTCTTCGTAAATCATGGGCAGCTTCAATCGGCTCTCCATCAAGTTCAACGATGACATCATATTGTTCTAGACCAGCTGCGTCTGCTGGAGAATTCGGCACGATCTCATGAATAAATACCCCTGCACCAACATCCTCTGGCAAATTCAACGTTTCCTGCCAATGATAGCTCGGAATCTCATCTAGTGAGCCAATCATAACACCCATTTCAGGACGGTGAACTTCTCCATATTGCTCAATATCTTGAATGACAGGCAGCACAATCGTCGTTGGGATTGAGAAGCCAATCCCTTCAACTTGGGCTAGCTTCATTGAATTAATGCCAATCACTTCTCCTTGGATATTGAGAAGCGCTCCCCACTGTTTCCAGGGTTAATCGCAGCATCTGTCTGTAACACTTCTGCGTTCCAATCAATTTGTCCATCCCCTGTCAAGTCAACAGGCACACTGCGTTCGGTGGCGCTAATGATCCTTGCGTGACGGTGCGGGCAAACCGTGGTCCGAGCGGATTCCCTATAGCAATCGCAGGCTCTCCAACACGAAGTTGATCGGAGTCTCCAAAATCAGCGACGGTATCCACATTCTCAGCGTCAATCGTAAGCACGGCGAGGTCGGTCCAAATATCTGAGCGACGAGCTCTGCAGGAACGCGCTGTCCTTCACTTAGCTCACTTCTAATTCATCTGAACCTTGGATAACGTGCTCGTTCGTGACAACATAAGCAAGATCGCCTTCTACTTTATAAATAACACCAGACCCTGTCCCAGCTTCGACGCCTTCTTCATTTTCAACACCGTCAGCGCCACCCCAAAAACTTGTATTTTGGAGGTTAAACACACCAACGACAGAATCTGAAACATTGTCAACAACATCTGTGACATCTGTCGTCACATCGAGGTGGACCGTATCAGAGTCTCCCGCAAAGAAGTCTTCTTCTTGATCATTTTGTTCTTCATCTTGAGCTGCACTTGACCCACCGATGTTCATCATCTGGCCAATGCTTATGATGCCTATGACAAGGGCTGCACCTAGAATAATGCCTAAAAAAATCGAACCTTTACTTTTCCTTTTTCTTGATGGGTAGTGATCATCATAATAACCCATGGCTGCTCCACCTTTCTTTCTTTGATTACTATTGTCTGACATGCCCCCCATGTCGATTTGCTAATACCGTAACGAGAAAGAAATTGTGAATTGCACAGGATGTACCATTAGTGTAACGAATCACTCAGCGAGCCGTCCAACAATTCATCCGCAATTCATTCACCATTAAACTACCCTTTTTTGTTTCATTTCAATCAAATTATACCGAGGTTCTTTCCCTATTATGACAATAAACGAAGCGGTGTCGGTGAGAAAGGGTCCGTGTCAACGAGTTGAACACCAGCATGTCCCAACGTAACCTCTTGTTCTGCCAACGTTTGCTCCACAGTCATCCTCGCCAAATCCTTCATATTATTATCGAGACTCAAATGAGCAAGGTATACATGTTTCGTTCGCTCGGTAATAATTTCAGACAACGCTAACGCACTATCTTCATTTGATACGTGGCCACGATCACCAAGAATTCTCCGTTTCACATTCCAAGGATATTTTCCCATTCGAAGCATGTTTGTATCAT
Source organism: Geomicrobium sp. JCM 19039 (assembly GCF_000698145.1). Classification (GTDB taxonomy): domain Bacteria; phylum Bacillota; class Bacilli; order Bacillales; family Marinococcaceae; genus Geomicrobium_A. The sequence continues at coordinate 82,539 of NZ_BAXB01000006.1, read as the reverse complement.
GGTTTGACTCAAAAACTAATGCATCAGCTTCTTTTAAAGTGCCTTTAATGCGCTCGCTCACATACCCCATATCTGTGGCAATCGCTAGTTTCTTATTTTCATGGTGAAACACAAAAAACATTGGGTCAGCTGCATCATGGGAGACGCCGAATGTTTCAATGTCCACATCTTCAAACGTTGCGATACGTCCAGTTTCTAAATGGAAACGCTGTTCAGCGTTCACGGGCCCGATGGATGACTCCATCGCTTTCCACGTCTTCTCGTTGGCATACACGGGCACGTTATACTTTCTCGCAACGATGCCGACCCCTTTAATATGATCAGTATGCTCATGACTGACAAGAATGGCATCTATATCAGAAAGGGACCGATCAATACTAAGAAAAAGCTCTTCAATTTTCTTTCCGCTTAGGCCAGCATCAATCAAAATTTTAGATTTATCTGTTTCAACGTACATAGCATTGCCAGTACTGCCGCTTGCGAGAACGCTGAATTGCATACTCATATATTCCCCACCCTATTATTCATCACTGAGCGACTCATCTGACGTGACGCGTCCACTATCGGCATTCACAATATAATAATCACCAAAAGGAGGATCCTCTTCATATACATCATCACTTGCCCGTATGCGATAGACCGGAATGTATACGGCCCTTTCACCATCTGTATTGGCACTATAATAGGCAAGCTCTACATCATGAATCGTCGCATTTCTCGTCACGACCTGTTCGTCGAATAGAGCCTCAATCGCGTCTGCCGCTGTAATTAATTCCAGCTCCTCAAATTCTTCTCTCACATCAATGTTAAGAAATTGTTGTTCTGCAACTGTAATTTCTCGACTCTCATTCACCGTAATGACGAGGTGAGCATTGCCTCCACTCCCATAGAGTGTATACCCTTCATGGTCACGGTAGAAATTCATTTCGACGTTGTCTGTGTTCTCCGCATTTGCCATTCCACCAAAGCTGTAGTACTCACCTTCTAATATTTGCTCTTCAACAAACGCGTTCACGCTACTAAACAAGCCGTCATCGACAGAAAAGTTAGAGCTAAGAATTAATGTTAATTCAAGAGATCCATCAACAATATCTTCATCCAAGTCTTCAAACCAAGAATTACCACCATAAAACTCTTCCACAATATCATAGGAAACAGGTGCTGTTTCTACAATTAGTTGTGGCAAATTCTCGTGTTCGGGTAACTCTGCATCGATGACAATATTCTCCGTCTCTACGAGCTCTTCAAATGTTTGTTCATTGTCGTTTTGCTCACTTAAAATATTTTCATACGATTGCTTATCAACGAGTTGGTAAGCGAGGAAAGTATTCAAGAACAAGAATGTCACAATGAAAATGGTTTTTGTTCTACTCCAATCCATATGAATCCTCCTCCGAACCAAAGTCGATTGGCTGCCAAACATTGTTTAACAGAACATACCATTCAGGCTCGAAACTGATCGTCTCGGTAATGCCTTGCTCTCGATGAATTGTATACCCGACACGAACGTCCGTAATTTCTTCTCGGTCTTCGCCTATACTCTCCCAAACTCTTTCACCGTGTGGCAATTGCTCAGACGAAGCAAGCTCACTTTGAAACCTTCCGAGTGTATACAAAGGCCTCGTATAATTGGATATGACTTCATTGTAACTTCTCGTCACATTGATATAGCCGTCATTTGAAGAATCCAATACCGGCACTCCGTCTTCGACGAGGCGGAAACGAGCATACTCATCTTCCTCTACATTTGTGCGGTCAGACCCATACCCGTAAAGCTGATATTTTTCTGTGAATCCTCCGTGCAAGTTTACGTAATTAATCGCATCCTGGACAATTTGGTCAGGGTTTTCCGATTGGGTGACAGGCACCGTCACATCTGTAAACTCCAAAAAGTCGTTGTTGCTGCTCACTGTCATTTGTTGAGAACTGCCAATGTAAATGCTCTGTTCGGATACTGGAATCGGCTCTTCATCGAACAATAACGGCTCAAAAGCAGCTGGCGAAATGTAGTCTGAGGTCTCAATTTCATAACTTCTGTTCGTATAATATACAGGTTCGATCGGTAAATAAAGAGGCTTATCTAAGCGCCCCCCGTGCCTCCAGCCAGTTCACTGTATACCGGGTACACATTATCCACCTCATAGTTGTATAAATAGTTGCTTCGAAATACTGATGGGTTAATGTTCACCCGAGCTTCCACAGATTCTTCGCCATCAAAGGAGAGATAACGAATGACGGTATCTTCTTGATTTTCATAGAGAATAATTCGTTCAAAAGAGGTCTCGGTATCCATTAACAGCTCTGAATCTTCATTGAGGAGCTGTTGGACCAATTCAGGTGGGATTCCAGTTGGAAAGCTCAGTTCAATAAAATCTGTGTCCGGATACAAATCCAAAGAAGAATTCGGGTTCTCAATAACTTCAAAATCTGATTGGCCATGACTGTTCAAGTCATCGAGAAGCCTCTCCGTTTCTATACTGTTATTTCCATACGTCATAAATCGTTCGTCTTCGACATGGTAAATAATGTTTGCTGGCTTAATGATGTCATCGGTTGCAGCTGTTTCACCGATACTCTCTGTTGTATATCCTCCTTCATCAAGACTTCTAGGTTCGGTTGATACGTCCATAGTTGCCAAGTAAGCAATAAACTGGAGAGGATGAGAACAATCAGCACCCCTGACTTAATTCGTTCTGTCACGAGCTCCACCCGCCTTCACTGAACGTTGTATATGGTAAACGAATGGTAATCGTCGTTCCTTTTTTCCATTCACTACTCACAGCAATCGTTCCACCGTGAGCTTCTACCATTTCCTTGGCAATCGCAAGCCCAAGACCTGTTCCACCCAAGTTACGAGCACGGGCTTTGTCAACTCGATAAAAACGCTGAAAAATCTTGTGTAAATTCTCTCTTGGTATGCCCATTCCTTCGTCTTGTACGTAGATAACAGCCCCTTCTTCTTGCAGGTCTGTACCGACCGTAATCGTCCCACCATCAGGGGAGTATTTAATCGCATTGGAAATAATGTTATCAATCACTTGTGTCATTTTGTCACGATCGATTTGAATTCGAACTGGATAAGGTGGGAGTTGGCGCTCGAACCCAATGTTTTTGTCTTTAACCATCATGTCAAATCGGTCCAACACTTCATGGAGCCAAGCGATAAGGTTATAGTCGTATTTATTAAGGTGTATATCATCACGATCCATTTTCGAAAGCTGTAACAAGTCATTTACGAGGCGAATCATCCGCTCCGTTTCCGTTTGGGCAACACCTAAGAAGCGTGGCGCAAGCTCAGGATCTTCCAGTGCACCATCTTCTAATGCTTCCATATAACTCTTTAGTGTCGTGAGTGGTGTTCTTAACTCATGAGACACATTGGAAACAAACTCACGACGCTCACTCGCAATCTTCTCTTGTTCAGTCACATCATGAAGAACGGTAATAAGCCCGGTTATCGGTCCGTCTTCATGACGAATCACGCTGAAGTTCGCTTCCAACAAATATGTGCTTTTTTCATCACTAAAATCAAGAATCATGGAATCCGAATAATCATAGAGCTTACTCGGGGTTACTTGATCCGATAGTTGTAACAAGTCGGGTAGCAGTTGACCCATCGCTTCGTCACTAGACATAGACAGAAGAATTTCAGCTTGCCGATTCAAAAGAATGATTCTCCCTAACTCATCTGTAGCAATAACCCCATCCGTCATGTGCGAAAGTACAGAGCTTAACTTCCGACGTTCACCTTCAGTTGTTGCATTCGCTTCTTTCAAACTAAGCGTTAGCGTATTAAACGACGTCGCCAACTGTCCAATTTCATCACTACCGTACACACGAACTTGTCGGCTAAAATCGCCGTCACTCATTCGTTTCGCTTGTTTTTGCATATCTAATACCGGTCGCGTAATCGTTCGCGAAAGAACGATACCGATAATGGCCGTAATCACTAGGGCAATGACCGCACTCCACGTAAAAATCGCATTGATTTCAGTCACCTGTTCATACGAGTCTTCTAGCGACGCACGAATTTGGACAACCCCGATAATTTGATCGTTGTTGCCTTCGATTTTTTCTATAATGACGCGCGTACGATCCCCGGTATCAGGATTCATATATGTTTCAGCTTGTTGCTCATGCCCAAACAATGCTCTTGAAATTTGTATGTCAGTATTCCGTTGCCCAACCAACGATTGTGCCGCTGAAGTAATGATCGTCGCATTGCTATCCACCACTTCTACATGCTCATTCGGATCCCCAAACAATAGATCAACTTGTTCATTCATTTCTTGGCGCACTTGGGTTTGAGGATCGACTTCATCATCATCGGAGCGATTTTCCGTCATAATCTCCGCCGCGTTATTCGCAAGCAGACTACCCCGATCGTCGAGGTAGTCGTTATAGTTTTGGATCGTTTGGCTTTCTAGAGAGGTCATAAACGTCGCACCGATAATTTGCGTCGCAATGAGCAGCAAAAGCACATAAATCGCAATTAACTTAAATTGGAAAGACTTAAAGAAGTTAAGGATTTTCTCCATGCAGCATTACTCCTGTTCAGGATGACGCAAATAATAACCTACACCCCGGCGTGTAATAATCCAAATGGGGTAGCTCGGGTTGTCTTCAACCTTTTCACGTAACCTCCGCACCGTCACATCGACGGTACGTACATCCCCAAAGTAGTCATATCCCCACACCGACTGTAGTAAATGTTCCCGGGTCATCACTTGTCCAATATGACGGGCCAAGTAATGGATAAGCTCAAACTCTCGGTGCGTAAGCTCGATTGGCTCACCGCGCTTTCGAACGAGATACGCTTCTGGGTCAATCGTAAGTCCGCCGATTTCCATTTCCCCGCTCTTTTGCTTATCTTGCGCAGGCGCAACTTGCAAACGGCGAATGTTCGCTTTCACACGGGCCAACAGTTCCCTCGTGCTAAATGGCTTTGTTACATAATCATCGGCGCCTAGCTCTAAACCTAACACCTTATCTATTTCTGAGTCCTTCGCTGTCAGCATAATAATTGGCATGTCATAGTTCTTCCGTACTTCTCGACACACTTCCATGCCATCGCGATTCGGCAACATAATATCAAGGAGAATGAGATCAGGCTGGAAAGTTTCGACCTTCTCCACAGCCTCATCACCATCATACGCAACCTCTACTTCAAAACCTTCTTTCTTTAAGGAAAACTCTAGTATATCTGCAATTGGTTTTTCATCATCAACCACGAGTATTTTTTCGTTCATGTCACAATCTCCCCGATTCTCGTAGATTTGTTTATTGGAGCCCCATTTATATGAACGCTTGTCTACTTATTTGTCCGTCTCTATTGTAACACAGCCATCCAAATCCCCGATAAAAAACCCTGAATCATAAGATTCAGGGTCTAGCTTAACGCTGTTTCATAAATGTCGTAAGTGATTTGATTGAATATACGAATGACAGACAATCAAATGGTGGCTCGAGACGGAATCGAACCGCCGACACGTAGATTTTCAGTCTACTGCTCTACCGACTGAGCTATCGAGCCAATTATAAATGGCGGGCCTGACGGGAATCGAACCCGCGATCTCCTGCGTGACAGGCAGGCATGTTAACCGCTACACCACAGGCCCCTATTTTGAAAAATAAGCGGCGAATCTCTTCGTCAATTTCTTTCGTTCGTTCGAGTCACGTACGGTGTACGCTCACTCACTCGCTCAATCATTTCCTCGACCTTCTTGCTTCCTTTTCAAAATCGAGTATAAAGCGGCGGATTTCTTTGTCAGCTTCCTTCCTTCACTCGAGTCGCGTACGTTGTACACTCACTTGTTCAGTCAGTTGCTTCCGCGAACTCCTTGCTTCTTTTAAATACTACTTGTTTTGAAAAATAAGCGGCGAATTCTTCAACCACTACGTTCTTATTTCGAGTTACGTACAAAGTACGCTTACTCTATTGTAAGATGAAGTTGGCAATATGTAAATGGTGAGCCATGGAGGACTCGAACCTCCGACCCTCTGATTAAAAGTCAGATGCTCTACCAGCTGAGCTAATGGCTCTCGTTTCTTATCGAAAGACAAGATTTATCTTAGCATGTCTATTTCTGTTTTGCAACGGTTTTTTTAAGTTTGTGCAGGAAATCAATGATCGACCTCGAAGGTGCGAGAAACAACCTCTTCATTCTATCATAAATTGGCGTTTCACTCGCCCCTTCATCGACTTCTTATTTGAATGGGAGGTGAACATTATCATTATGCCCGCCGCATCGGTTTCTATCCGAGTTGAAATGTTTCTGGAGTTAAGTCTTTCACTGCAGGGATTTTTTTCATTGTGCGATTAAACGTCCAAATAACCGCCACAATTAACATGATGATCCCACTAATTAGAATGACTGCATCGCTTGTGAGAATTGCTCCGACAGAACCACCGAGCAATGCCCCTACTGGAGCTATTCCCGCAGATATTCCCATGACAGCAGCCATTACGCGACCAAGCAAATGACTCGGTATCGCCGATTGGATAATGACTTGTGAACTGACATTAATAATGCCGGCAGGCAACCAAGACAAGCCGAAGAGAAGTATCGATACCCATGGGTTTGGAATCATTGTGAGCACGACCATGCAAACGCCATTAATCGAAATCACTCCGGCATACAACCGCCCTACTTTAATGCGGTCGAGCTTTAACACCGATACGAGTGCGGCTCCGACAATGACGCCAATTCCGGCAGCTGATAAAAATAACCCGTAATATTCTGGTCCACCATGTGCGGCACTGAAAGCAGGGAGAACGGCAAACATGCCCGCTCCTGCTAGATTGACGAACACAACCCCGCCGAGTAAATTCCTGAAAAATGGGTGCATTAAAACGTTGATGCCTTCTTTTAATTGGCCGATGTAGTCAGTGACCATCGCTCGTGCCGATGGTTTTTCTGAATGTTGCCTTGCCATTTTTGTGAAAGGGATGCGAAGCAGCATAAGTAACGCTGCAGATAACAGAAATGTAAGACTATTTATGTAGAAAATTGCAATCGCTCCAACAACTGCAAGCAACAAACCGGCAATCGCATTAAAGAGGGCATCGGTCCCTTGATAAGCAACCGCAAATAATGAATTTCCTTTGGTCAACTGCTCTTTTTTCAAAATTTTTGGCAATAATGAGAGCTGCGTAGGGTACAAAAATTGATTGCAAAGTGAAACAACAGGCATGACCGTTAGAACAACAGCGATCGTAAGAATGCCAAAAGCATGTGCCACAGGAACGATGAGCAGTAACACGACTTGAAGCATTTGTGTGCCTACGAGCAGACGTTTCACGTGAAATCGATCAATCATCGGTCCAAGCAGAATTTGCAAAATCGCAGGCATTTGTGTCAAGAAAAGCGCCAATCCCGTATAGAAGGATGATCCGCCAAGTTCGTAAACGAGCCACATCGCCGCGACCGAGTACAAACTGCTTCCGACGTTTGATAAACTTCGACCAAGTAACAAAATAACAAAGTTAAAATTTTTCAGAATTTGCTTCATATGAAAAAACCTCCTGAGTGATTGAATTTATTTCGTCAAAAATAATTGACCGTTCGGGTAAAATGAACGTCTATGGCTGTAAAGACATAGACGGTTTAGCTTTTCGGTGTCCAGCTCATGCTAATCGTAAACGTTTCACCTTCATCTTTGGCATATCGCTTGCGGCCTTCGTCAATGGCGTCGGATACGTGAGTAAGAAACTTTTGACGGGCTTCATCATCTCCGCGAAACGATGCGCTTTTAAACCCACTCTTTTCACCACCTGAGCCTTCAACAAAATTGAGCAATTGTTCATCAACGAGAAAGGAACTGGCCACGGGCTGATAGAATTTTTGTAAAATCCCGTTTTTCTCTTCCCGTTTCACAATATGGATAATGCCATTTTTCTCAAGTTCGTTCAGATGATAGTGAATCTTTGATCGAGACAGATCCAATTTTTCTGCAAGCTGTTGTCCGGTAATCGGTTCGATGCCAAAGTGCGTGAGTAGATGTCCTCGAAACGGATCGCTCACAGCTTTTAATTGTGCGTACTTCGTCATTATGAACACATCTTTCATTTACTCATCATGCCTTTCTCACTCCGTCAACTTTATTTGACTGTATTGTATACGATCGAAAAATACGTTGTCAAGATGTTTTCAGAAAATTCATCTGTACTACTCGCGTTATAATGATACGTGCAGAACAGGAGGACGACATATGATTCGCTTAGCACAAATGGAAGACCTTTCTGGCATTGTATCGATTGCCAAACGAGCCGTTACACAAATGAACGACGAGGGTAGTGACCAGTGGAACGATCAATACCCAACGTTAAAACACTTTGCCACTGATATTACCAATCAAGAACTCTATGTATTTGTTGAAGAGCGAATTGAAGGATTTATCGTCATAAATCAAGCATTTGCCACTGAGTACGATGAGCTCACATGGACCGATCTTCATAAAGATGCCATCACGCTGCACCGACTCGCAGTGAATCCAGATACGAGAAATCGCGGGGTGGCTGCTGCACTATTTACTTATGCTGAACACGTCGCGCTCGAGCGAGGGCACACTTCGATAAAAGTCGATACGTACTCCTTAAACACGAAAGCTATGCGATTATTTAATAAGCTCGGCTATACAAACGTTGGCAAATTGCTCACGGCAACTCGGAGCGAACCGTTTGTATACTACGAGAAAACGCTCGGACAAGCAGACGCTGTTGGAATGTAAGGCGTTAGGGGAGGCTCACACATGCTCCCCTAAATGTCTTCATAGCCGTTCGTCCGCTTGCAAGCAAAACGATAGTATGAACGTTCGATATAAATCTGCTTCTTTTGATGGACACAACAATGATGCCGGTTATGAGTGAACGCAACTTCGCTCTGACATGATAAAACGGATGCCGAAACAGCTTGTCGGCATCCGTGTCGAAGTCTCTACTACCTGTCTATAAAGAAGCCCTACTTATAGCTTTAAAGAGATATACTTTGTTTCAAGATACTCTTCAATCCCGTGGTGGCCGCCTTCTCGGCCAATACCACTTTGCTTCCAACCACCAAATGGCGCTTGCGCAGTTGAAGGGCCACCGTCATTCAATCCAACAATGCCGTACTCTAGCTCTTCTGTCAGTCTCACGGCTTTAGCGATGTCACTTGTGAACAAGTACGCAGCGAGACCATAGATCGTATCATTCGCACGTTGTATTGCTTCTTCATCGGTCTTAAATGTGGAAATCGGTGCGAGGGGCCCAAATGTTTCTTCATTCATACACGCCATCTCTTCGGTCACACCTGAAACCACGGTAGGCATCAAGTAGAGCCCGTCCTTCTTCGTTCCACCCGTAACGACGTTTGCCCCTTTTTGTTTCGCATCTTCAATATGCTCAATCACTTTATCGACCGCTTCTTCATTGATCATCGGTCCGATGTCAACTCCGTCGTCCAATCCGTAGCCGACTTTCAACTTTTCTACGCCAGCTTTCATTTTTTTCACAAATTCTTCTTCAATGGCTTCCGCGACATAAATGCGGTTTGCGCACACACACGTTTGTCCAGCATTACGGAACTTTGAAGCAATGGCCTGCTCTACAGCGTTATCAACATCAGCATCTTCGAGCACGACAATCGGCGCGTGACCGCCAAGCTCCAGTGAGATCTTTTTAATGTTCTTTGCTGCACCCTCCATTAACGTTCGTCCGACTTCTGTAGAACCGGTAAACGTCAATTTGCGCACGCGATCATCATTTTGCCATACGTTTGATATGTCGCTCGCTTTTCCTGTAATCACATTGACGACACCTTTAGGAATGCCTGCTTCTTCTGCTAAAGCCGCAAGTTTCAACGCCGTCAGCGGCGTTTCGGTTGCAGGCTTAATAATAACCGTACAGCCGACGGCAAGTGCTGGAGCAATCTTACGCGTAATCATCGCTGCCGGGAAATTCCACGGTGTAATAACGGCAACAACACCAACAGGCTGTTTTGACACGAAAATTCGTTTATTCGGTGCAGAGGCGGGAATCGTTTCCCCGTACACTCTCTTGCCTTCTTCTGCATACCATTTAATAAACGAATTGGCGTACGTAATCTCACCTCTAGATTCTTTTAGCGGCTTGCCTTGTTCTTTCGTCATCGTTCTTGCCAATTCTTCGTGATTGTCACCAATGAGCGCATGCCATTTCTCAAGCTTTGCTGACCGCTCCTCTGCGGTGAGTGCCTTCCACGGTTGTAACGCTTTTGCTGCCGCATCCACGACTGCTTCCGCTTCTTTTTGACCGCCTTTTGGAACGGTGTCAACAACTTCATTATTTGCTGGATTGATGACCTCGATTTGTTCGAGTTCGTCACCTGTCCATTCACCATTGATTAGAAATTTCATACCGTTGCCCCTCGCTTTCTTGTTGTTTGTAACGCTTTACCCTATATCACCCTAAAAAGAAACTTTAAAATAGTAGACCAACCACTCTTACTCTCAGTATAAACCAAACAGAACATTCTGACACAAAAACAACTCTATAAGAAAATACACCCCATAGACCCGTCTATGAGATGTATGTAAACGATTGTTATAATCCCCAAACACCGCGAACTTCGTTCGTTTGCGTGCGGTCAGGACCGACTGAAAATACACTGAGTGGAATGTTTGTCAGTTGCGACACACGCTCTGCGTAGTGACGGGCGTTTGCCGGTAAGTCACCTAACGTCTTCGCACCGGTAATGTCTTCGTGCCAACCAGGCATTTCTTCATAGATTGGCTTACATTTTGCCAAAATGTTCAAGCTAGCTGGGAATTCTTCAAGACGTTCCCCCTCATACTCGTACGCTGTGCAAATCTTAACTGTATCAAGACCACTCAACACATCAAGACAGTTCAAGGACAAGTCTGTAATCCCACTCACGCGTCTTGCATGGCGAACAACGACTGAGTCAAACCAGCCAACGCGGCGCGGGCGACCGGTTGTCGTCCCGTATTCGTTGCCGATGTCGCGAATGCGGTCCCCAATTTCATTCGTCAATTCTGTCGGGAACGGACCATCCCCTACGCGTGTCGTATACGCTTTTGATACACCGACAACTTTATGGATCTTTGAAGGCCCTACACCCGAACCAATCGTTACCCCTCCAGCAATTGGATTCGACGACGTCACAAATGGATACGTTCCTTGGTCAATATCGAGCATGACCTTGTGCACCTTCAAACAATACACGCTTGCCTTGATCAATGCGATCGTTCAACACGACTGACGTGTCACAAACGTACTTTGCAAGTTGTTGACCATACGCGTAATACGTATCGAGAATTTCTTCAACCGTAAACCCTTCTGTTTCATAAATCTTCTCAAGTAGACGGTTTTTTTCGACGAGGTTTCTAGAAAGTTTCTTCTCAAATTCTTCTTTTTCTAATAGATCAGCGATTCGAATCCCAACGCGCGCGGCTTTATCCATGTACGCGGGACCAATGCCTTTCTTTGTCGTACCAATCTTGCTCGCACCTTTGCTTTCTTCTTCCACAATATCTTGCTTAATATGATACGGAAGGATCACATGCGCGCGGTTGCTAATTCGAAGGTTGCTCGTATCCACACCCCGGTCTTCAAGGCCTTTCAACTCTTCCACGAGCGCTTTAGGATCAATAACCATGCCGTTTCCAATCACACACGTTTTATTTTTATAAAAAATCCCGGAAGGTACCAAGTGCAATTTATAAGTCTCTCCGCCAAACTTAATCGTATGACCGGCGTTGTTTCCCCCTTGATATCGGGCAACGACTTCCGCATTCTCCGATAAATAGTCTGTAATCTTCCCCTTGCCTTCGTCTCCCCATTGCGTGCCTACGATAACGATGGATGACAAAAGACTCACCTCTTCCAGTAGGATAATTGTTCATTATTTATACGTTTACCGAAGTTCATTTTAGCAAAATAACCCGAATAGGTCAAAGTAAATCCGAACATTAATTTATAAATACATATATTCATTCGTATTACAGCGTTGCCAGACGGATCGGCAACATAAAAAAGCGAAGAGCTGAACTCTTCGCTAAGCCCCAGGGGGCGCCATATTTTCGTCGTGCCTTCGGTCTAGGTTGACGAATTTATTGTATTCTTTAATAAACGCAAGCTCCACACTGCCTACCGGACCGTTACGTTGTTTCGCGATAATAATTTCGATCATATTCTGATTTTCTGCGTCGTGATCGTAATAGTCTTCTCGAAATAAAAAAGAAACAATATCAGCATCTTGCTCAATACTTCCTGATTCTCTCAAGTCGCTCATCATCGGTCGTTTATCCTGTCTCGATTCCACACTTCTGGATAGCTGAGATAGCGCGATGACAGGCACGTCTAGTTCTCTCGCGATTGCTTTTAAGTTCCTTGAGATCTCAGAAACTTCTTGTTGGCGGCTTTCTGTGCCACGGCCTTGGATGAGCTGTAAATAATCAATTAAGATCATCCCAAGCCCGCGCTCTTGCTTGAGTCGGCGACATTTTGCGCGAATATCAGCGACTGTAATTCCTGGGGAATCATCGATATAAATGCCTGCTCGAGAAAGGGAGCCCATCGCCATCGCCAACTTCTCCCAATCTTCTTCAATGAGTTGACCGGTACGCAGACGAGTCCCGTCAATGTTCCCTTCGGCGCAGAGCATCCGCTGTACGAGCTGGGATGCTCCCATCTCCAAACTAAAGATCGCAACATTTTCATCGCTTTTCGTTGCAATGTTTTGGGCAATGTTTAAAGCAAAAGCCGTTTTCCCCATTGACGGTCTTGCAGCAACGATAATGAGGTCACTTCTTTGAAAGCCTGCTGTCATCCGGTCCAAGTCTTGAAAACCGCTGGAGACCCCGGTGAGGGCATCCCCACGTCCTTGTAACATTTCAATGTTGTCATACGTCTCCATCAGCACATCTTTAATGGACACAAATGCGCCTGACGTTCTCCGGTTGGAGACTTCCAAAATCATGCGCTCCGCATCACTTAACACATCATCAACTTCGTGGTCGGATTCATAACCATCCGATGCAATAGAAGTCGCTGTACGAATGAGGCGGCGTAATAACGACTTTTCTTCAACGACCCGCGAATAATGAGACACGTTGGAAGCTGTCGGGACCGCATTGGCAAGGTCGGTCAAATAAGAGACGCCACCTGCTTCTTCAAGCCAATGACGATCTTGAAGCTCTGATGTTACCGTAACGAGGTCGACAGGCTCCCCTTTATCAGATAACTCAACCATCGCTTCAAAAATTCGCTGATGTGACGCCCGGTAAAAATCTTCCGGGCGCAACCGTTCTGAGGCGGCTACGAGTGACTCTTCTTCCAGAAATATTGCGCCGAGAACCGCTTGCTCAGCTTCAATATTTTGTGGTGGCAATCGGTCTTCCTGCCATTGTTCGGACACTGTAACCCCTCCTTCCTCTGTTTCTCACTTCACTTTTGTTCTTTTACGTGGATATTAACCGTAGCAATGACTTCCGGGTGAATCTTAATTGGCACTTTCGTGACGCCGAGCGTGCGAATCGGATCATTAAGTTCAATCTTTCTTTTGTCGACTTTAAAGCCTTTATTTTTCAAGGCTTCATTGATTTGCTTCGTCGAAACCGCTCCAAATAGCCGTCCACCCTCACCCGCTTTTGCCGTCATCTCAATGTCTGTCGCTTCCATTTTCTGCTTCATTTCCTCAGCAGCTTGCCTTTCTTCCTCAACCTTTTTGTCATCGCTTTGTTTCTTTGCTTTAAGGTCTTTAAGGTTGCCTGATGAGGCTTCCACTGCCAAATTATTTTTTAAGAGGAAGTTACGAGCATACCCTTCGGATACGTCTTTAACCTCGCCTTTCTTCCCTTGTCCTTTTACGTCTTGATTAAGAATGACTTTCACTTTGATGTCCCTCCTAAATATTGATCAATGGCTTCTTTAAGCATGCTTTCAGCTTCAAGAAGTGTGGTGTCGTCCATTTGTGTCGCGGCATTTGTGAGATGACCTCCACCGCCCAGCTTCTCCATAATAACCTGTACGTTCACATCTCCTAATGACCGGGCGCTTACGCTTAACCGTCCATCCGAACGATAAGAGATGACAAACGATGCCCTCACATCATTCATTGTGAGAAGTGTGTCAGCCGCTTGGGCAATGAGCACTTGATGATAGCTCTGACCCTCCTCACCACGCGCAATCGCCATGCCATTTCCATAAATCACGGAACGGGAAATGAGCTTAGACCTTTCATTATAGTTCTCTAAGTCCTCTTTTAAGAGCAATTGAACGGCTGTTGTGTCGGCACCGTTCGCTTTTAGGTAAGATGCCGCTTCAAACGTACGTGAACCTGTGCGAATGCTGAAATGCTTCGTGTCGACCATCATCCCGGCTAGCATGGCAGTCGCTTCAAGGGCGTCCATCTTCACTTTGTTCGGCTGGTATTCAAGAAGCTCGGTAACAAGTTCTGAAGCCGATGAAGCATAGGGCTCCATGTATACAAGAGCAGGATTTTCAATAAATTCCTCACCTCGACGGTGATGATCAAGCACAACGACCCGGTGCACTCGTTCCAACAACTTCGGCTCAATAACGAGCGACGGTTTGTGCGTATCCACAACAACGAGCAACGTTTGCTTTGTAAGTTGTTCTAACGCTTCAGCTGGAGAAATGAATCGCGACCATAAATATTCGTGATTTTCCACTTCATCCATGAGCTTTTGCACATCGGGGCTTACATTTTCATTGTCAACAACAATATAGGCGTCTTTATCATTCACTTCAGCCACTTTCAATACACCAATACTCGCACCAATCGCATCCATATCTGGCGTTTTATGGCCCATGACAATCACTTGGTTACTTTCCCGAACAAAATCACGTAACGCATGAGAAATTACACGTGCACGCACGCGCGTTCGTTTTTCAACGGCATTTGTTTTGCCTCCGTAGAAACGAACTTGACCACTCTTTTCCTTAATCGCCACTTGATCACCACCACGACCTAACGCAAGGTCAAGCGAAGACTGGGCGAGAGAGCCGAGTTCACGCATCGTCCGCTCTCCTGTTCCAATACCGATGCTTAGTGTGAGAGACACTTGATCTTTGGACGTTTCTTCGCGAATTTGATCAATGATTTGAAATTGATTCGTTTCAATCTCTGATAATGCACGCTGATTAAAAACAGCGACAAACCGGTCATCATCGGTACTTCGTAACAAAATATCATGTTCATTTGCCCATTGATTCAATAAGCCTACAACTTTGTTTCGTAGAGAGCTCGTTACTTGATCTTCAAGGCTTTGCGTGACTTCGTCATAATTATCGAGAAAAATAATGCCAATGACCGTTTTCTCTTCGTTGTAACGCTCTTTCGTTTCAACAGTCTCGGTCATATCAAAGAAATAGAGAAGCCGTTCATTCGGTCGCTCGTATACGTAATGCTCAAGATCACCTAGCTTTAGCCGGTGTTCCTGATTTTTATCTTCTAATAGAATGGGCAACTCTGACGAGATAATCGACAACGGCTGTCCGAGGTATTCTTCTGGCAGCAAGTCATGGATATACGGATTCACCCATTGAATGTTGTAGTTTTGATCATAAAGGATAATTCCTACTGGTAGATTCGTCACTGCCTCTTCACCGGCTCGATTTACACGGTGAGACAACGTTGAGATGTACTGTCCGAGCTCTTTTCGATAATTGGATTGGATATAATAGTACAAGACCCCAAGAAGAAGAATGACTACATATCCAACAACAGCTAGAATCCATTGGTAAAATAACAAAGCGGTAACACTGAACGTTAGTGCCACAAATAAAAGGATGGTCGGATACAAGTACCATTTATAATGTGTGACTTTGGGCAAACTGATCAACCCCTACTTCTTATCAGACTTAATGCGACTCCGCAAATCAAAACCGAGATCAATAATCCCTAGCATTCTGACAAGGAAACCAACAAATGGTACCAATAGAATCGACACTAAAATGAGAATCGGAAACGCTCTAGAAATATTCTTCACATGCGCAAAGTAGAACATGACCGCTGCACCTTGAATAATCATGGCAGCTTCAAGGATCGGAGATACATTTTGCATAAAGGTGTAAAGCCCCGACCCTGGATCACTATAACTAATTAACCTAAATACAATCCCGATCAAATATACCCAAATGAAAAATGTCGGCAAAGACCACGTACGAAGCGGGGGAAATCCAAAATTCCCTTTAACAAAACGGCGTAAAATCGGATGAGCGACAACTTGCGTTAAAAACGCAAACACAACTCCGGTAAAAATCATGATGAGCGCTGAGTATTGTGGAATCATCTGTGCCATTTCACGATATAGCGTGAGAGCTTCTTCATTTACATCAGCGCCAACAGCCGTAATCAACTGCTCCGCCGAATTCGTCGATTCAATCATAATGTCGACCATCGCTTCAAATGGATGCACTTGAAGAACGAGGTTCGAGAAAACAAAAAATACGATGATTGATAGTACATAACTTACACTACCTGCAAACAGCGTTTGAAATGGCCCTTTGCCTCGTGCATAACTCAATCCGGTCACATACCCGCCGATACCAAAAATAAGGATGGCTGGAAGTGCCAATACCGAACCGATGAGGAAACTGACGAGCGCTGCAACAACGAGCACGATCAAACCCGGTTTTGCACCGTGTCGAACCGTATAAATCATAACAGGTAATGGCAAAAACCATATGGTAAAGAGGGCAATAAGCGGTATGTATAATAGCGCGATAAGAACTGCAAACACAGCAACCATCACTGCGCCTTCAGTTAATCTGCGTGACTGATTCATTTCTTTTCGTAACCACCCATCTGCCTAACGAAGTCTTTTCTATTCGATAGCTTTCACTGATCTATTGTAGCCCATTCACCCATAAAATGAAAGGCGTGCATCTTCCGACGAAAAAGAGCCACCCTCTCCATACGATTGGAGGTGATGGCCCTTTCTTGTCATCTGCTTATACTTCTTTCGCGTAAGGAAGAAGTGCTGCTTGACGGGAACGCTTAATTGCGATTGTCAATTTACGTTGGTATTTCGCAGAAGTACCTGTTACACGGCGTGGAAGAATCTTCCCACGCTCAGATACAAACTTACGAAGCAGATCCACATCTTTGTAATCAATGCGCTTGATCTTATTTACCGTGAAATAACATACCTTTCTACGCTTGCCTCTACGACGTGCCATGTGGTCTCGCTCCTTTCATATTAGAATGGTAGATCGTCATCAGAGATATCAATCGGTTTTCCATCATTAGAAAACGGATCGTCATTTAGGTTAGATGATTGTCGTTGCGGTTCTTGGTTGTAGCCACCTTGATTGTACTGGTTTCCACCTTGGTAGCCGCCGCCTTGATCATAACGACCGCCGCCTCCAGAGTTTTGTGAGCCACGGGGCTCCAGAAACTGTACGCTCTCAGCTTGCACTTCCACAACTTTCACGCGCTTGCCTTCTTGATTTTCGAAGCTACGGCTTTGAAGACGTCCGTCAATGCCTGCTAAGCTGCCTTTTTTTAAGTAGTTCGCAACATTTTCAGCCTGTTTTCTCCAAACGACGCAACTAAAAAAATCAGCCTCCCGCTCGCCTTGTTGGTTCGTAAACGGTCGGTTAACAGCAATGCTGAAATTCGCAACCGCTACACCGTTCGGCGTATAACGAAGTTCAGGGTCGTGCGTGAGTCTGCCGACAAGTACAACGCGATTAATCATGCATAACCCTCCCTTTTATTTTGTTCTATTCAATTAGTCGTCATCTCGAACGACAAGTGTACGGATTACATCATCAGTAAGCTTTACACGACGGTCAAATTCGTTAACCGCTACAGTTTCAGCTTGTACTTTCAATATTACATAATAGCCTTCTGTGAAATCGTTGATTTCATAAGCAAGACGACGTCTTCCTTTATCATCAACAGATGTGATTTCAGCACCATTGTCAGTAAGGACTTTTTGAAAACGCTCGTTCGCCGCTTTCACAGCCTCTTCATCCAATTGTGGGCTAAGAATGTAAAGAATCTCGTAGTTACGCATTCTAGTCACCTCCCTTTGGTCTAAACGGCCCTTACATGTGTAAGAGCAAGGAGCTATAAAAAAGGGACAATCCCATTTCTTAACTCGCAATATCCTATTTTAGCAGGAAAAGGTGGAATACACAAGAGGGAATTAGACTGGCGCTATGGGGTTTGTGTCGTCATTGACGAAGCAGGGTGTTTTTATTTCGTGGGGGTTGCAGTGTTTTCGGGTTGATCGTTGTGGAGGGCGGGGGCTAAGTTATATTGTGATCCTGATCTGATCATCTACTTCCAATAACCGTACTTTGGAACCAGATAACCTTTGTTTGGAATCAGATTTCTTGAAATTACCTAAATGGGTGCTATTTTGGTTCCAAACAAAGGTACTTTGGAAGCAAAATCATGTTTTTGGAAGCTGAATTACATATTCCTTGCTTCTTCTAATTCCAGAACTCCGATCGGAGACTTCCTTCAATAATCTCTGCACGTAATGACGGTGGTCAAGTTGTAAAAAACTCCTTGCATCTCGGTTCGTAATGATAGGGCTAATAAGCATTGCATAATCAAGCAAACTTTGGACGTAAGGTCGACGATCTTTCACTCCACAACTATTGCATATCCAATAAACATTGTTTATTTGCCGAATTATGTTGTAGCTATAACAATCTC
This sequence comes from Geomicrobium sp. JCM 19039, assembly GCF_000698145.1. Classification (GTDB taxonomy): domain Bacteria; phylum Bacillota; class Bacilli; order Bacillales; family Marinococcaceae; genus Geomicrobium_A. The sequence continues at coordinate 63,862 of NZ_BAXB01000006.1, read as the reverse complement.
GACAGTAGACTCCTCTTTGCAGAGTTTTGATCGCCAGTCCTTTTTGCGTAAGTGGCTAAACCATGCCGGTGTATGGTGCTGCATCATCACATGGGCAAGCCGGTACACTTCTTTTACTGGGATCTGGTCAAGACTGGGGTGATAATTCAACTCTTTCATTTTGGACAAAACGGCGTCGCCGCGCCAAACGCGTTCGCGAATGGTTGTTTTACACACCTCTGATACACTTAAAATTGTCTTGTTTGATGTGAAAACGACGCGGCTGAATACTGGGAAATGAGCGGGTAAGTTGTGGAATTCAAGAAAGGTTTTTAAGAGGCGTTCTTGACGTAGACACTGCTCAAGGGGGTTCGAGAAAATCTCAACATTTTTGTCTTCGCGCGTGAATTGGTCATGGTCGCCAAAATGAACGAGTCCATGAATGTGTTTGACTTCGAGGATGAGCACATAGCGAGTGGTGAGCACGTCGACATCCATTTGATATGCAGATTCGTCTACGAGGCGTACGTTATGGAGCAACAAATGAGTCTGAGCACTACCTGCCAAACTTTGCAGGTAAAAAAACAGCTGCTTTTCTCCGGCAAAACCTGCCTGCGCGCGCCGAAGTTTTCCTTCTACCTCCTGAACAGTGCGGGCGTCACCTGGCGGCACCCTGCGAGATAATGCTTCTAAAATCCAAACTTGTTCAGGCTTACGCAGTTCTTTCACAATATCAATCATAAATCCCCTCCTTTATACCTAATTTAGTTCGCCAATGTGAGACATTTTCCTGCAACGATAAAAAATTATTAGTTACGCTCACATAAACGATGCAATCTATTACTGAGATCCTTCATATTTCCGCCATTTAATGCTGCTCACGCAATCGATTGCGTGAGCAAGTTGAGTACGTGGCTGTTTTAGAAGAATCGATCGTTTCACTCTTTACGTTCGGTTGCTGTTCATTGTAAACGAAATGCGATGACACTGAGTAAGATTGGCAAAACAAGACCCAAGGCGGCGGCCTATAGCACAGAAATCTTTCCATGGAATCTGATATGGTGGGATTTTCATTGTCTTACGAGGTATATAGTTGAAAATCTTACCTTAGAAACTGGAAATCTTACCATAGTAAGGCCAATGGGAAGATTTTAGCCGAATAAGCGATCCAATCTGTGGAAATCTGCCCATAGCCAGCACTTATCCGATTGCCCCTATATACCCTTCATGTTAACAAGTAAATTAATCATTTCCTCCTTCAAAAATTTCATAGCCGCTTCCCCCACCTACGCCTCTCTTTAAACGTCTTTTTTTAGCCACCCCAAAAAATTTATTGACTTTTTCAAAACCTCCATATATCTTTAAGATACATATCTCAAAGATATATGGAGGTGGCTAGTGAAAACGGAAACGAAATGGATCATTCTTGGCATTTTGACGACTGGCTGTCAAACCGGTTACGAGATCAAAAACTTGATGGATGCGAGCTTTCAACATTTTTGGAAAATGAGTTATGGGCAAATTTATCCTGCATTAAAAGTACTTGTCGAGGAGGGGTATGCGACGCAATCGGTTGTGAGAACTGAAGGCGCCCCGGAAAAGAAACAATACACGATCACACTTGCAGGCAGGCGCATGCTTCATCGGTGGCTCGAGACGCGATTCATGATACAAGTGTCGTGAAAAACGAATTGCTCGTAAAATTGTTTTTTGGAACCGAAATGACGAGGAAGCAGGCAGTCGCTCATTTAGAGGAGCAGGCGGAGCTTCTACAAGCAAAACTAGACGTTTATGAACAAATTGAAACGAATATTTGCAACAACGACGAATCAGAATTTTGGCTGTACACCTTAAATTACGGCAAAGAAATAGCACAAGCTGAACTACTCTGGTGTCAAAAAACAAAGGAGGATATTAAATGCAAAAGCGAGTAACGGCAGATCATGACGGGGACATCGTCGTATTTATTATCGGGATGAGGGTAAATAAATGGTGGAATATAAAAAGCTGGTGGCCCGTATTCATGGCGATGCCACCAATGATGAAAGAATTGTATACTGACCGTTCCCTTGGCTTCTTGTCTCATGACACAGCCGTCAGCGGGCGCACCATTGTGTTGACACAATATTGGGAAAGCACCGATCAGCTACTTGATTATGCCCACGGACACACTCATAAAAGTGCTTGGATTGATTTCTACAAAAAAGTCGCCAAAAGCGAAGCTGTCGGTGTGTTTCATGAGACGTATGACGTGCGGGCAGGCGCATACGAATCCGTGTATTCGCGCATGGGCAAACCCCGTGGTATCGTCAAAGCGACTGCTGCACGCTCACTCGCTGACGATTCTTCCGCAAAAGCGCGTCTCCATTATTCTTGATTTAGAATGTTCTCTTTCATTTTCGCCAACGCTTGTTTCGTCGATGGTGTTAACTGTTCAGGCGTGAGCACATCGTAGAAATACAAATAAGAGTAGATGCGCCGATATGATAAGAAAAAATCAATCCACTGCTCCACATCTTCACTCATGTGTGTTTCCATACGGTACCCTTTTAAGAAATGGGTCTTGAAAAACTGTCGGTATGTGGTGGCATCGGTGGCGTGGTAAATGGGAATCGCCACATCATAGGCGAACCAACTTAGGCGAAGGTCACCAAAATCAAGAACCGTCATCCCGCCGTCACGGATGAGCACGTTCTCATGATGTAAGTCATGATGCACAAGTCCATACACACTGGCATCTTTAGGAAGCTTCTGCAACTTTTCCATATAACATTGCCATTTTTGTTGGATCTCTTGATTAATGCCGGTCGTAAACTGTCGGTGCGAAATATCATGATCCCATGCTAGCGGATATGACTGAAACGCTTTTGTATGCCTCTTTGCGATTTCATGTAACCTCCCGAGCACTCGCCCAAACTGTTGAATTTGTAGCGGTTTCTGTTCAAGTCCTTCGAGCGGCTCTCCCGATACAAACTGTGTGGCCATTACGTACAAGTGCTCCACCGTTTCAACCGTCATGCCATTCATTGAACGAATCGGTTTTGGCGTACGCACACCCTCTTTATGCACAAGCTCCATGACATAGGCCTGCCTACGTAGAGCGTCCACGTCTTCACTGTCTTTTTTTAAAAATTTTAACACGATACCATTTTGACGACTTAAAAACACATTGTTGTGAAACCCTCCGATACATCGCCAATGATCAGGACTCGCACCAAACAACCGGGCGGAATGTTCAATTATTCTGACATTCATAAGCGCCCCAGCGAGTCAACTGTTCCACTTCTGACCACAAACATTCAAGCTCACGGACGGCCTCTTGTAACGGAAGCGTGTACAACGAGGCCAGTCGCTCTTCAAAACCGTCTGGCTTTCTTGTCATTTCCTTTATGATTAGTGAATTCCACTTGAAATACGGATGCTCAACATAACGGCCGTTGACAGCATATACAAGCGCCAACATTTGGCGCTGAACATCCCCCATTGCTTGCCGTAACACAAACCAATCCCCTCGTTGCAGGAGCGCATCGCGATGGTTCCACGTATTTGAAAGCTTGCTAAAACGGGCGATCATCGCGTTTTTCAACCCTTCTGGGTAGCACATCACACGCTGTTGCAAATGATGAAACCATTCCTCATTTCCAATTGCAACACCGTCTTGAATACTAGAAATAAGCCATTGTTTATCGATGGCAGGATCATACTGGACAAGCACGTCCTCAACCGTTTGCATCGCGTATTCTGTTAAGTAATGACTCATCTCAATCTTCAGTCCGTTTATTTCGTAACTTTCTGACCATTCATTTTCTTCAAATGGATAGAACTCTAGTAACGTCCCTTTATGCACATCGATCAGCTTTAACCGGTCATCGTCTGAAGGTGGTCTTTTCCAGAGTACATTGAGTTCAAGATCTGAATCTTCGTCTGCTCTACCTCTAGCCACCGATCCCCCAACGAGCAGAAGCTCAGCATGAGGGAGGTGCGTATCGTACGTATCGGCAATCGCTTTTGCTACTTTCATAAACGTTTCCATCATAACCTCCAATTAAATAAACCAAAAACCATCATTACGATGGTTTTGGTGAGCATATTTACACGTTAAAGCGGAAATGAACGACATCGCCATCGACGACGACGTATTCTTTTCCTTCGAGTCGTACTTTTCCAGCGTCTTTTGCTTTCGTCATCGTGCCTAATGCTTTTAAGTCTTCATATGCGACGACTTCCGCTCGAATAAAGCCACGCTCAAAATCAGTATGAATGACACCTGCCGCTTGTGGCGCTTTCGTACCTTGCGAATGGTCCAAGCGCGAACTTCTTGCTCGCCGGCTGTGAAATATGTGGCGAGTCCAAGAAGTGCATAAGCCGCTCGAATTAAACGATCCAGCCCCGCTTCTTCAATGCCGAGGTCTTCGAGGAAACTTTGTCGGTCTTCCCCTTCAAGCTCCGCCACTTCTGCTTCAATGCTTGCGCAAATTGAAATGACTTCTGAATTTTCTTCAGCTGCTCGTTCCTTCACCTTCGCGACGTAGTGATTGTCAGATCCGGCAAGTAAATCTTCTTCACTCACATTTGCGACATACAAAACAGGTTTCAATGTTAAAAGTTGAAAGCCTTTTGCCATTTTACGCTCATCATCGTCTAAATCAACTGAACGCGCTGGCTTTTCGTCTTCTAATGCACTCACAATCTTTTGGAGTACGGCTTGTTCTTGAAGTGCCACTTTATCTTTTGTTTTTGCGAGCTTATTTACCTTTTCTAGCCTTTTGCTACGGTTTCAAGGTCAGCTAGAACGAGTTCTAAGTTAATGATTTCCATGTCACGAAGCGGGTCAACACTGCCGGATACGTGCGTAATGTCATCATCATCAAAACAGCGGACAACGTGGGTAATTGCGTCTACTTCACGAATATGAGAAAGAAACTTGTTCCCAAGCCCTTCTCCTTTGCTCGCCCCTTCAACAATACCTGCAATATCGGTAAATTCAAATGTTGTCGGTACCGTTTTCTTCGGGTTCACAAGTTCAGTTAAGACGTGCAAGCGCTCGTCCGGCACTTCAACAATCCCGACGTTAGGATCGATCGTTGCAAACGGGTAGTTTGCCGCTTCTGCCCCCGCTTGTGTAATTGCATTAAAGAGCGTCGACTTGCCGACATTCGGCAAGCCGACGATGCCTGTAGTTAAAGCCATCGTACTGCCACTTCCTCTCAGTCTTAATCACGTGGTGCAACTTCTAGAATGCGCTTCATTTTACGGGTGAATGTTTTGCGCGGAATCATGACGCTATGATCACACCCGAGACACTTTATCCTTACGTCCATGCCCATGCGGATAATCTTCCAACGATTCGTCCCACACGGATGAGGCTTTTTCATTTCCACGACATCGTGTAACCCAAAACCTTGATCCGCCAAGTCGTTCACCCTCCTTATCTATTAAAAAACTAGTGTAAACATAGAAAAGCTTCCGAGTAAACGGAAGCACTCATCAGTATACCATATTTGTCTGGTATATCCTACCGAAGCCGGTCATATCGATCATTTAAAAACGGGTAGAGTAACACCGAACCGAGCAAGTAAAGATTTAACATCCCATATAATGGATACAAGAAGGCAACGAGCGTAGAAAAGCCAAACGTTGTCATCGGGAGTAGCGGGAGTAAAATAACAATCGTTAACAGCCATCCTGGACTGCTGAGCACGTGACGAAACCGACTGATGAGACCGAGGATGTTTGCGGCAGCTGTCGTAAAGATTGCCGTCCATAAAAGGATTGTCATCGCAATGACGAGTAAATACGGGTAATTACTTAAAATGGAGAACAAAGGAATTTCGTAAAGAATGATATCATCAGCCACTTTTAAGAGGGATTGGTTGTATAAGTAGCTCACTCCACCGAGAATCAGTCCGCTGCCAATCGTCGCAATCCACACTTCTCCTGGATGCTCAATTTTTGTGCCAATGGCCGATAACACCGCAACGATCGGCAATAAATTTAACGCGGTAAACGTAATTGCAGACGGCCAGTTCGATTGGGAGCCCCACTCTAGCACAAACCCTCCCTCACTTGACATCTGAAAGAAAATTAAGATGACAATTAGTACAGCAATTAATGCCGGTGTCAAAAAGTTGTTTACCGATGTAAGCCCGTCCAAATCCCAAATGAATAACACCGTTAACAAAATACACATAAGCGCAATGCCGAACCAATACGGAAGTTCAAACGTTTCCAATGTTGCGCCGCCACCAGAGATCATAATTCCCGTCGTTAAAAATAAATATAAGATAATTAACTTGTCGTACGCTTTTGAAAGTCGTTTACCGAGAAGTGTTTCCAGCACGACCACGTAATTTTCTGCCCGCAGTGAAATGCTTAATTTAAGAACCGTATAAGAACAAATCATAAAAAGCATGCTGAACAAAATAATGGCAACGCCGCTATCTGCACCGAAGAACTGCCAAATCTCTCGACCAGACGCATAACCGGCGCCAATCATTGTTCCTGTAAGTAAAAGCATCCATTTTAACCCTCTACCGACCATTGCCTTCTCTCCCTTACAGAAGCACAAGTATAGACTTCTAAAAAAACTCCTATACTGGGACTAGTATGTTGAAGGAGGGGAAGGTATGTCCATCAAGCTCTCTTTTTTCAAAGAAAAATCATTTCATCATCACTATTATATTGAGCAACAAGACCGAAGCGATCAACTGGCTGAACACGTTTACGAACAGTTGCAAAGCTCTCCGCAAAAGAACCACATTGTCTTCATCTGCATCGGTACGGACCGCTCCACCGGTGACGCATTCGGGCCGTTAGTCGGCACGATCATTCATGAAAATAGTTCCAAACGGATGACGGTCTATGGAACATTGCAAAAACCCGTCCATGCGCTAAACCTTGAGGAGACACTAAATGAAATCAAACTGCTCCATCACGGTGCCCTCGTCATTGCCATTGACGCAAGTATGGGCAAGTCAGAAAGTGTTGGCCGGGTGACTTTTGCCTCTGGGCCGGTACGTCCAGGAAGTGCCGTCAAAAAGGTATTGCCTGCTGCAGGAGATATGCATATTACAGGGACGGTCAATGTGGGGGATGATGGAATTTGTTATTCTACAAAATACACGTTTGCATTTTGTCATGCAAATGGCCGAGTGGACCGCTGAAGGGATTCTAAAAGCCGATCGACTTCTTAACAGTCGTTCAACGGTGAGGCGTTCTCGCATGTGCCGTTGCCCGTACATGGGGGATCACTTACCGCCCCGACCGAGGAATTGCACTAGCTATATATTGTCAACTCGCCTAACCGATACGTAAACTCAAAAACAAGGCCCATTCGCGAAGAATGAATGGGCCTTGTTTTTCATCTTGTTAAAGACTGCTTTCAAATGCCGTAAGTCCAGCGTCTAAGCGATCGATAAGTTCATCGATTTCTGGTTCCGTAATAATTAGAGGCGGCGCCATCGGAATGATATTCACGCCATTTCCACCAGATGTGCGTAGTAGCAACCCCCGATCAAAACATGCTTGATATACACGTTCTGCAGCATTTTCATTCGGATCGAAACGTTCAAATGATTTTGAGTCTTTGAATAGTTCGATAGAGCGGAGCAATCCCATTCCTCGGGTTAAACCTACTGTCGAATGAGCAGTGACGACTTGCTCAAGTCGATCCGCTAACACTTTGCCCATCTCATCCGCCCGCTCGACGAGGCCTTCACGTTCAATGATTTCGATATTTTTTAATCCGACCGCACATGCAGTAGGATGACCACTATACGTAAAACCGTGCGCGAGTACCCCGTCAAAATTCGCGATTTCTTTTTGGATCGTATCGTGGATCAAGACACCACCAAGCTGTGCATACCCACTCGTAATCCCTTTTGCGACACATAGAAAATCAGGAGTCACGTCCCAGTGTTCAACCGCAAACATTTTGCCTGTTCTTCCAAAACCACAAATCACTTCATCAGCAATCAAATGGATATTAAACTCATCGCACAACTTCCGGACCGCTTCAAGATATCCTGCAGGGGGAACATAGATGCCACCCGCCCCTTGGATCGGCTCCAAAATGACAGCAGCTACAGTGTCTGCACCTTCCCTCTCGACAATGCCACGAATGCTCTGTTCATAATGGTCAGCAGAAGTGTTGCCTCGCTCACAATCGGTGAGGTGAGGCAGTGCATGAAACATCCCGTTCATGTATGATCCCGAAAATGAATGGAATGCTGGTAAATGGGTCGCCGACTGTGCCCCTACCGTTACCCCGTGATATGAGCGCTCTAGCGCAATAATCTTCTTCTTTTCGGGTTTGCCGACTTGTTCCCAATAAAATCGCGACAGTTTAAACGCGGTATCGTTCGATTCTGAACCTCCAGAAGTGTAAAATACACTGTTTAATTTATCTGGGGCAATATCGGCAAGCTTTTCTGACAATTCGATCGCAGCCGGGTTTGAATATCCTTTGAAAGAGCTCGCATAGGCAAGCGTAGACATTTGCTCGTAAGAAACATTTGCAAGCTCTTCATTTCCATGGCCAATATGAACGTTCCAAAGGCTAGAGAGGCCGTCCATGTAACGTTTCCCTTCAATATCTTCCACATAAATGCCTTTGCCTCGTTTAAGTACAATTGAAGCACCTGATTTTGCTTGTTGTTTCGGATTCGACGTTGGATGAAGAAAATGCTTCTGGTCTTTTTTCAAAAGTTCTTTCTGTAGGTCTTTCGCTGCTTTCTGTGCCATCCCAATTCACTCCCAAAGTTTCGAAAAGTTAGAATTCAATTACACTACCCATAAGTGTAGCATCCTTTTTCCCGAAAGGATAGTAATGAAATCGCTTACAAATTAGACAAAAAACTACACCGTCGTTCGCTGTAGTTTTACGCAGTAAATGTATGTGGATGTTGGCGAGCAACTGCATCATTTTCCCAAACTTGTACTCTAGAACGCCAAAACTCTAGCGATGCCTGCATGACCGGGCCGATTAAAAAGACAGACAGAAATGTACCGAATGCAACCGGACCACCAATGAGCCAGCCAATAAGGAGCGCAAGCATCTCAAGTTTTGTCCGAACGCGTCGAACCGACCAACCGGTCCTTGAAGCAACCGCTAATGTAACCCCGTCACGTGGACCTGCACCGAGCGAGATGAGACATACATGCCGGAGCCTAAACCAATAACAACAATGCCTAGAAATAACATACTCACCGATTGCCACGTTGCATTGAACAACTCTTGTAGCGGAAGTAACAGCCATAAATCTAAAAACATACCGACAAGGATGATGTTTAAAAGACTACCGATTTGCGGCCACTCCCTTTCCAACCAACAAGCAATGGCAATCATAAATAGTCCGACAATCTGTACCAAAGCACCGATCGATAAAGGGTCAAGTTGGCAAGACCTATATGCAACACATCCCACGTCGCTGTTCCCATCGTTGATTGAATCATTAGGTTGCCACCAAAGGCCATGACCATTAAGCCAATAATGAACAAACTTACACGTTTCATAAAGTAACGCACACCAAACGTGCGATAGTCATTGATGATTTTCCCCATACTACTCCTTCTTTCTATTGAAAAGCCACACCGAGGGTGAACCTTGTTTGTTATCAAGGATTTATCCGAGTAAGTATACGCCTCTAGACCTATTTTTTCAATGACTTAGCTCCGTCCCCGGACGAATGGAAAAAGAAAGATTTTTCAATATAATGAACATAAGGAGCTGGTCAGCATGCAATCAACAACAAACCTAACACTCGTATCATTATTTCTCTTTATTACCCTTACCGTTGCCGCGACGTTAACCCCTTTAGCCGCTTACGGGCCGAACGCCAATCAATTCGGAGACTGGGGCATGTGGTCAGCCATCCTCACAATCACCATTCTGTATGCGCTGCTACTCATCCCGTATCGCCTCGGTGTATTGCCGATGAAACACGTTATGAGTATCGCAGCTGGTTTCGGAATATTCTTCAACGCGGTTATGTTCTTCTTCATGTTATCCGCAAGCTCCGTGCTAGGTGTGTGGTCGATGACAACCGTCATCTTTTTGACGATTGCCGTCTGTTTCATTTGCGTAAATATTTATTGGTATGTCGTCGCTTACCGCTAGAAAACGTCTCTCTCTACGAAGCTAAGATTTGTTACGAAAGACCTCATACACCAATATTCCCAGCCCTGCTGCAAATACGATGCTTGCGACAACTATGTGCACAGGGAAAGCGTTCCACATCGAGGAATAGATCATCTCCGTAATATCCACACCGCCGCCTGAAGCAACCGCCGTCGTAATAAACGTTCCGATAAAGAGGATCGTGGCAACAATCATTAATGTTGATCCAAAAATCGCTTTTGCCATAGGATTACTCCCTCCTTAATCCCCTTTACCCTTCTTTGCATATGAAAAATCTGGTATTGAGGAGAGGGGGGGAATTCTTTAACGCGGTTGACGAGAAGCAGATCGTTTTTTATGTTTTTGTATACTCACAGTGGCGAAAGCGTGCACTTGCTTGTCGATTACGTGCACTTCGGCACACCCCTGGTCGTCTTTGACTTATCTTTCATCCAAAACGAAACCACCCATATAAAGCTCTATGGGTGGTTTCGTTTGACCCCGTCTACAATACATATACAAACATCACGAGCAGAAATACGATTGGCAATGCTGGAAGTAGGTTAGCGACTTTGATATGCAAGATGCCAAGAATTTTTAAACCGATGGCGATAATCATAATGCCACCGACAGCTGTCATTTCAATGATAAATTCATCGAGCATTGCTGTTGGGACGATCTGATCGATCTGGCCTGCAAGTAAGGCAATCCCACCTTGGTACAAAACGACGGGAACGAGTGAAAATAAGACGCCAATGCCGAAAATGGAGGAGAAAAGCACAGCGGTGAAACCGTCTAGCATCGCCTTCGTATAAAGCAAACTATGATCTAAACGTAACCCACTGTCGAGAGCGCCGAGAATAGCCATAGCACCAACAACGTAAACGAGGGAAGCCGTGACGAAACCTTTCGCGAACTGAGATTCTCCGCCGCCGCTCCCGACCCGTTTCTCAAGCCACGAGCCCACATCGTTAAGACGTTCCTCTAGGCGCATCCATTCTCCTAACAGTGCGCCGAGTGCTAAGGAAGCAACTGTGATTAGAAACTGTTCTCCCTCTAAAGACATCGAAATGCCTAGAGCGATGACGGCAAGACCAAGCGCCTGCATGACCGTCGTTTTTATTCGTTCTGGAATTCGTTTTAAAAGTAAACCGAGCAGCGATCCGAATAGAATCGCCGCTCCATTTACAAGTGTTCCAAGCAATACCATGTGTGTCTCCTAACCTACAAAATCCATTATTCACCGTCCTCTTGTTGGTCGAGGAGAGAAAGAATCCGATCCAAATCTTCATCTGATAAAAATTCAATTTCGATTTTACCTTTACGTTTCCCTTTTTTGATTTGTACAGATGTTCCGAAATACGTTTGGAGTAGATGCTCTTGTTCCCGAATGAATATCGGTTTTGCTTTTTCTTTTGTTCGCTTTGGTTTATTGTTCCGCTCATTCATCTCTTGAACGAGTTGTTCCGTTTGTCTAACGTTTAACTGACGATCGATGACCATATAAGCCGCCTCAGGCATCTGTTCCTCGTGATTGATGCCGAGCAAAGCCCGCCCATGACCCATTGATAACCGTTGCTCAGAAATCTCGGTTTGCACGACTTCAGGGAGCTGTAACAGGCGCAGGTGATTCGCAACATGTGGACGGCTTTTGCCGACCTTTTTTGCAAGCTGCTCCTGAGTAATTTTTAAGTGTTTTTGTAGTTTTTCATAAGCCATAGCCTCTTCAAGCGGATTCAAGTCTTCACGCTGCAAATTCTCGATAAGGGCAATCTCCATCATTTCTTTGTCATCGAGTGTTTTCACAATGACGGGAACCTCATCTAGCCCTGCATGTTTGGCTGCACGATACCTGCGTTCTCCGGCGATGATATCGTACCCTTTAATGCTTTTTCGTACGAGCAAAGGTTGCAAGATCCCATGTTCATCAATTGACTGGGCAAGCTCTTCAATGGCATGATCATCAAACGTTTTACGGGCTGATACGGGTTCGGACGCATTTCTTTAAGAGCAATTGTTTGCACATCGTCTCCTTTGCTTTCATCAGGAAAATACGCATTCAATCCTCTGCCCAATCCTTTAGGCACCAGTAACCACTTCCTTTGCCAGTTCTAAATACACATCCGCTCCTCGCGACTTTGGATCGTAAAGAACGATCGGCATTCCGTGACTCGGTGCTTCGCCGAGACGAACACTGCGGGGAACGATGGTTTTAAATACTTTATCTCTAAAGTACTTCTTCACCTCTTCAATCACTTGGATCCCAAGGTTTGTTCTCGCATCCAACATCGTTAATAAAACGCCTTCAATTTCAAGGTGCGTATTCAGATGCTTTTGAACGAGGCGAACGGTATTTAACAACTGACTTAACCCTTCCAAGGCATAGTATTCACATTGTACAGGGATCAATACGGCATCCGCTGCAGTCAACGCATTAATTGTCAATAGTCCGAGTGAAGGTGGGCAATCAATAATAATATAGTCAAATTGATCATCAACGCTGCGAGTCCTTTTTTCAGACGCACTTCACGTGAAATCGTCGGAACGAGTTCAATTTCCGCTCCCGAAAGTTGGATTGTAGCCGGAACAACGGAAAGATTCTCAACAGCTGTTGAGTAAATGATTGTGTTTACGTCTACATCATCGACGAGAAGATTGTATACGCACTGGTCCACATCACCTTTCTCAATTCCTGTCCCGCTCGTTGCATTTCCTTGTGGATCAATATCAACTAACAGTACACGCTTTCCTATGTATGCCAAACAAGCACTTAAATTCACAGAGCTGGTCGTTTTGCCGACGCCGCCTTTTTGATTCGCGATGGCAATAACTTTCGCCAATTCGCACACAACCTTTCCCCTAAGCTGCCTTGTTGTTTGTGTCACAATTCTCCTTCTCTTATTTTAGCACTCCATCAAAAAAATCTATCATGTATTCTCATGATAGATCATTTCTTCGGGATACGAATCGTAAATTGGTAATAATCATCGTGTTCTTCTTCCGAACTATCGACACTCATTCCTGATTTCTCAACCATTGATAGTGACTCACGAATCGTATTCATTGCGATGCGCATATCTTTAGGAAAATGTTGTTTTCTAGCCTTTTTCTTTTCTTTTGCTGGTTGTTCTTCTTGTTCTCGTTCTTCAAGCAGACGAAGGGCCGCTTCTTCTGTAGCTTTTACATTGTAATCGTGTTCAATGATTTCTAAAAGCAAGTCCTGCTGTAACTGCTCGTCCTTCAACCGAATGAGTGCGCGGGCATGCCGTTCACTAATTTGTCGATTCAAAAGCGCAGTTTGAACTTCTTCTGGTAAAGATAAAAGTCGCAGTTTGTTGGCAATGGTCGATTGCCCTTTTCCTAGGCGCTGAGCAAGACTTTCTTGCGTAAGCGTATGCCATTCAATCAACTGTTTATATGCTCTTGCTTCTTCGATCACGGTCAGCTCTTCGCGCTGCAAGTTTTCAATAAGCGCTAACGACGCCGTCTGTGCATCATTAAACTCTTTAATAATTGCCGGAACTTCCGTCCATTCTAGCTGCTTTACTGCACGCAAGCGGCGCTCTCCAGCAATTAATTCATATTGTCCGTCCCGAATACGTACGACGATCGGTTGAAGAATGCCATGCGTGTGAATCGTCCGGGCAAGCTCTTCGATTTTCTCTGTATCAAAGATTGTTCGAGGTTGGAACGGATTGGGCACGATGTCAGAAACCGGGATCAAACGGACTTCTTCATGGTTCTCGCCGTCTTTATCCGTTTTTAATTCACTGTTTTTAGAATCCTCACCAAAACCGAAAATACGCTGAAAAGAACTTTTCACCGTCTCCCCCCTCATTGCTACTCATACTGCATTTATTTTACCATGCCGTAAAGAAATGTTCACACGTTTTATGTCGAAGCAGTCATTACATGAGCGGTTTCTTAGTAATTGTGCCGGCTTTTCGGGGATATGTGTCAGGGGTAGCATCCCTTTTTCCTACGACATAAATCCTTCTCTCGCTCGCCTCTGTAGGAAGTTCAAAATAATGATTGTCAGAGACCGTGCCTTGTAGTCGTTTAATCGCGACTTCTGCTTCTTCCCGTTCTTCTTCGCCACCTTTTCCTTTCATGGCAATCCATACCCCTTGAGGTTTCACAAACGGCAAACAATATTCTGCAAGCACTGGCATTCTAGCGACTGCCCTCGCAATAGCAACATCGTACTGATCGCGATGATTATCGTCACGAGCGGCGTCTTCTGCCCGGCTATGAATGGGTGAACATTATCGAGTTCTAACACTTTGGCTACATGGGTTAAAAATTGTATGCGCTTGTTTGATGCGTCAAGAATCGTCACATTAAGATGTGGGTAGGCAATTTTTAAGGGGATACTCGGAAACCCTGCCCCACCACCAACATCAATCATTCGTTGAACCGACGTGAAATCGTAGCACTTCGCTGCTAGTAACGAATCAAAGAAATGTTTTTCATAAGCATCTTCCTTATCCGTTATTCTCGTCAGATTCATCTTTTCATTCCAGTCGACTAACGTATCGTAATACGCTTCGAATTGTTTCATTTGATCATGCGTTAGCGCAACATCAATCTCTTTTAGCCATTGCTTAAACACCCTCATGGATCGTCCTCCATTCATTATGATAAACATGCAGATCGTTATCTGAACAACGATCTGCATTACTTGTTAGGATGACTGCTTTTGCCTACCTTGTTCTAAAAAGACGAGCAAGATCGATACATCCGCAGGATTCACACCAGATACACGAGACGCTTGCCCAACGGACAATGGACGGACTTCTTTGAGCTTCGTTCTTGCCTCCGTCGCGAGGCCTTGGATGAGGTCATAGTCAACCCAATCTGGAATACGTTTTCGCTCCATTTTTTTAAGACGATCCACTTGTTCAAGCTGCTTTGCAATATATCCTTCATATTTCGTCTGAATCTCGACTTGCTCTTTTTCTTCAGCGTCCAACTCAGGCGTTTCTTGCAACATGTCTTCGATATCTGCATATGTGAGCTGCGGACGCTTGAGAAGATGGGTTGCTGATAACGCTTCTTTCATCACCGCTGACCCTTTTTTCTCTAACACACGTTGTACATGATCACTCGGTTTAATGATCGTTTTGTTCAAGCGTTTGCGCTCATTAGCAACCGCTTGCTTTTTCTTTTCCAGTTTATCAAAACGTTGCTTTGTTACGAGCCCAATATCAAACCCAAGTTCAGTCAGCCGTAGATCTGCGTTATCATGACGAAGAAGCAGACGATACTCTGCTCTTGACGTAAGCAATCGGTACGGCTCATTCGTGCCTTTCGTGACGAGGTCATCGATGAGAACGCCAATATACGCATCCGCACGTCCCAAAATAATACCTTCTTTATTTTGCACGCGCCGTGCAGCGTTTATGCCTGCCATTAATCCTTGTCCAGCCGCTTCCTCATACCCGGAAGTGCCATTAATTTGCCCAGCTGTAAATAACCCTGGAATCATTTTCGTTTCAAGCGTTGGCCACAGTTGCGTCGGAACGATGGCATCATATTCAATTGCATAGCCCGGCCGCATCATTTTCGCGTTCTCTAACCCGCTAATCGTTTTTAACATATCATACTGGACATCTTCTGGTAATGACGTCGAAAGTCCTTGTACATACACTTCATTCGTGTTTCGACCTTCAGGTTCTAAAAAGATTTGATGCTTATCTTTGTCGTGGAACCGAACAATCTTATCTTCAATCGACGGACAATATCTCGGACCGGTTCCTTCAATCATGCCAGAGTACATCGGTGAACGGGTAAGATTGTCATTGATATACCCGTGGGTTGTATCGTTTGTATACGTTAACCAACACGGCAATTGATCGGTAATTACATCAACCGTCTCATAAGAAAAAGATCGTGGCATATCGTCTCCAGGTTGAATTTCCGTCTTGGAATAATCAATGGAGTCCCCGTTTACACGTGGCGGTGTACCCGTCTTAAAACGAACCATATCAAATCCTAACTCTTGAAGATGATGAGACAACTCTACTGAAGGTTGCATGTTATTCGGACCACTATCGTACGCCAAGTCTCCGATAATAATTTTCCCTCGTAAATACGTGCCTGTCGTAACAATGACGGCCTGGGCGCGGTAGTGCGCACCTGTGTTCGTCACGACACCTTTGCATTCGCCATCCTCAATAATTAGACGTTCAACGAGTCCTTGACGAAGCGTCAGATTTTCCGTGTTTTCTAGCGTCTTCTTCATCTCATGCTGATACTCGAACTTATCTGCTTGGGCGCGCAGAGCACGTACAGCTGGGCCTTTCCCTGTGTTCAGCATTCTCATTTGAATA
This sequence comes from Geomicrobium sp. JCM 19039, assembly GCF_000698145.1. Classification (GTDB taxonomy): domain Bacteria; phylum Bacillota; class Bacilli; order Bacillales; family Marinococcaceae; genus Geomicrobium_A. Next base: position 47,434 of record NZ_BAXB01000006.1, on the reverse strand, counting down.
TACGTTTGGTCAATGTTTCGTGCCATTTCGCCGCCAAGCGCATCGATTTCGCGAACGACAATCCCCTTTGCCGGGCCACCAACCGAAGGGTTACAAGGCATATAGGCGACTGCATCCAAATTCAATGTAAGCATGAGTGTGTTTGCACCCATTCTAGCAGCAGCAAGTCCCGACTCCGCCCCTGCATGACCAGCACCAATGACAATTACGTCATAATTTCCGTGTTCAAATGCCATCGTTTTCTCCTCCTTTTATTTTCCTAAACAAAACTGTGAAAACAGTTGATCAATCAATTGATCAGGCGCAGTCTCTCCAACAATTTCGCCGAGTTGTTCCCACGCCCTCGTAACGTCTATTTGTACCATATCAATCGGCATGCCGTCTTCAGCAGACGTTAATGCTTCATGAATGGAATGCTTTGCTTGATGTAACAGAGCAATGTGCCGCGTGTTGGACACATAATTCATGTCAATCGCCTCAACGCCTTGCTCAAAAAACAAGGAGCCAATTGCTTCTTCAAGCGCACGAACACCCTCTTCTTGCAATAATGCTGTGCGCACGATTGGTCGGTTTGGTACTAATTGTTGCAAACGTTCTTCGTCAATTTGCTTTGGCAAATCGGTTTTGTTTAAAACGATGATCACATCAAAAGCAATACTTGCTTCAATGAGCGCTTCATCTTCTTTAGTGAGCGGCTCATTCGCATTGAAGACGAGAAGGATTAACTCTGCATCTTGTAACGCTTGACGCGAACGTTCGACACCGATTTTTTCTACAGTATCTTCGGTATCACGAATCCCTGCTGTATCAATCAGTCTGAGCGGTACCCCATTCACATTCACATATTCTTCGAGCACATCCCTTGTCGTTCCAGGAATATCAGTTACAATCGCTTTTGCATCTTGGACAAGTGTATTTAAAAGTGAGGATTTCCCGACGTTCGGACGTCCGATAATCGCCGTTGCTAACCCTTCACGTAGTATCTTTCCTTGTTTTGCTGTCTTTAGTAGTTTATCAATCTCAACATCCACGGCTTGGATTTGTGTATATAAAGAAGTCAGTGTCACATCGTCTGCATCATATTCCGGATAATCGATGTTCACTTCTACACTGGCGATTCCTTCAAGTAACTGTTGGCGAAGCTGTTTAATTTCTCGAGCTAAACGACCTTCAAGCTGTTTCATCGCCACAGACATTGCTCGGTCTGTCTTCGCACGGATCATGTCCATAACGCCTTCTGCCTGTGACAAGTCAATTCTACCATTTAAGAACGCACGTTTTGTGAACTCACCTGGTTCAGCAAGCCGTGCTCCTTCAGCCAACACATGCTGCAATACCCGATCAGCAGAAACTACGCCCCCATGAACGTTAATTTCTATCATATCTTCTTTCGTAAATGTTCTCGGCGCATGCAATACCGACACCATCACTTCTTCAATGACTTCTTCACGCGTTGGGTGAACGAGATGTCCATAATTAATCGTATGGGTGTCTACGTCTTGAAGCGCTGTTTTGCCTCGATATAAACGGTCTCCAATTTTCATGGCACCGTCTCCACTCAGGCGAATAATCGCAATCGCACCCTCACCAGGAGGAGTCGAAATCGCCGCTATTGTATCCCATTCCATCATTTCTACCTCCGATACGATTCACTTCACATCTCCTTAGGATAACACATGAAAAAAGATCAAACCATTGTTGTGTGGACAACTTTGTGACGCTTGTTTTTTCCACATGTGGATATTTCCACCTGTCCTCTTTTTGTTTTATCCACAACGGGTAAAGTTCAGACATGCCAACGGTCGCTAGTAAACATGCTTGCATATTCCAATCAAAGTGGACCAGTAACTATAACGTGTCCAAAATATTAAAATCTCCCATAGAATGGTCTATGAGATGGTTTTAACTTGGTTGACCTATGTAATTTGATGAGAATCATACCATAGAAGCTCGAAAACAGAGACTCGTATATTAACGCATTTCATAACGATCAACTCTAGCCACCAATGGGGCCTTGATGCAACGATGTGGGACTAATAACCCCGGCTCTATCGTTTGATTTAAAGTAAAGAGTGATGCACTTTTACTTTGGGCTTCCAGCTATCGCCCCGCACCCCGCTCATGGTGCCATCAACACCTCGGCGCGAGCCGCGCCGAACCGATACCGGTTTCGTTTCGGTCCCGCTGGGACCGACAGGTTGCACGCTTCTTAGCATTGAATCTGCGCGCAAGTTGGTGATATCGGCGCTAAAATCGGTGAAAAGCGCAAACTTGCGCGCAGAACGGCACCCAGCACCGCGCTACCCCTCCAACCCAACACCCAACAGCGCAAATCAGGAATATCTTACGTTCATTCTTTCTATATAAGTTGAACGAAAGAAATTCACTGAATTCGATGGTCGAAATCGCTGTTTGCAGGTGAATGTCTACCTATCGTCTTTTGAAGTTCATCTCACTTCGAAAACTTCGTTGCCGATCGTTGGTCGTCACTCCGAGGGTTGCGGACAGTACGGAAAACGTATGCTGAAAGGAAAAAAGACGTGACCGATGGTCACCACCTGGCGCAAGCATGTGATGACCTGTCACTTATGTGACCATTCAGCCCTCAAACCGGGCACTTCCGACCCTCAATGGTCACATATATCGTGATATGTGACCATTGACTCCGTTTATGTGCGGATCCACGTTTAAAATGATGATTTTTCTTTCTCAAATGTCACATTAATGAATATATGGGGCATTTCGACTTCTTTCCACACCGTAACCAGTAGGCAGAAACGTGAACCGTGTCGCCTTATGCTCTAGAGTGTCAAGAAAACACGGTGGACATCTTTTGGCCGCCGATGTTGCCCTTATACTCTGGAGTGCAAGCATCCGCCTGCAGTGAAAATCAATAAACGGTACAGGTTTTAATGTTCGTCTTTACAAACTGTAATCAAGTTATGAAATTCATTCATATAGATTGCATCAAAAACCACTGATCGCAACGAAGATCAGTGGTTTTTTGGGGCGATAACAATATGTCGTCTCGGTTCCTTCCCGTCAGAAAAGGTTTCAATGGCTCGATCTTTTTGTAATGTCTGGTGAATGAGCTTTCGCTCTTTCGCCTGCATTGGTTCGAGCGTTACTTTTCGTTTCGTTCGTTTCGCCTTTTCTGCAAGCCTAAACGCAAGCTGTTCTAACGTTTTCTGGCGACGTTCGCGGTAATTCTCAGCATCCAATTCAATGCGGTAAAAACGATCCGCATGGCGATTCGCTGCTAAATTGGTCAAATACTGTAATGATTCAAGTGTTTGACCACGTTTACCAATCGTAATGCCAACGTCTTCACCTTCAAGATTAAATCGTGCTTCATTTTCTTTAAATCGATGAACATCTATCGTCAGATCGACTTGCATGCATTCCAAAATCGTTGAAAGAAACGAGCGTGCTTCTTCAACAGGATCGGGTTTAACCGTGATTTCTAAAATCGCCGGTTTGCTAAAAAGATTTAAAAATCCTTTTTTCGGTGACTGGATTTCAACGTATTCGACTCGTTCACGACTGACCTGTAGTTGTGTAAGTCCGTTATCTAACGCTTCTTCAACCGTCTTGCCTGACACCGAAATGGTTTTCATGACTATTTAGCTCCTCCCGGATTCTTTTTATCCTCTTTACGCTTTTGCGCACCTGGACCTGTAATGAAATACGTTTGAGCGATCATAAAGATGTTACCGACTACCCAGTACAGTGCGAGTGCTGATGGGAAGAAGAAAGCAAAAACCCCGATCATGATCGGCATCATGTAAAGCAAAATTTGCATTTGTGGATTCATGTTGTTTACCATCATCATCTTCTGCTGTAAGAAAGTCGTCACAGCAGCAATGATTGGCAAAATAAAATCGGGTTCACCAAGTTGGAACCATAAAAAATCGTGCTCTCGAATTTCATACGTACGCATAATTGCGTGATAGAATGCAATGAGAATCGGCATTTGTATGAACAGAGGCAAACAACCGGCGAGCGGATTAATGCTGTTCTCTGTAAACAAGCTCATCGTCTCTTGCTGCAGCTTTTGCTGCGTTTTTTGATCTTTGGCGCTATACTTCTCTCTTAATTTCAGCAATTCAGGTTGAATTTCCTGCATCGCCTTCGTACTTTTTGTCTGCTTAATCATAAGTGGCAGAATCAAGATTCTTAAAATGAGCGTAACGACAATAATCGCAAGTCCATAGTTTTGCCCCGTCGCTTCGGCAATGTTTACCATTAGCCAATAGAGGGGAAAAACAAAGAAGGTATCCCAAATGCCTTCTGGGTTGCCATCCATCGGTTGATCAAGGCTGAAACACCCCGTCATTAATGCGGTTACAGCTATTAGAATCGCTGCCAGTGATAATTTCTTTCGCAACGCGTACATCCTCCTTGGTGAATACTCTATCCTTAAAGATATAGAGAAACAGACTCGGTTTCAATGGTGTTAACATTTTCTCCATACTTCTGCTCGTTTAAGTACGTGCTTCAGACTTTTACCAGCAGCCTCATAATCCATACTCAAAAGCGCTTTTCTTGCAATAAGAACGTAATCTTTATCTTGTTCAATTTGGTCTGCATGCGCTCTCATAAGTTCTCTCATCCAGCGCTTCAAATAATTTCTAGTGACTGCATTCCCAACTTTTCTTCCTACGGTAAAACCGACGCGAAAATGCTGTTGGTCCGGCTTGTCCAGCACGTAAATGACGAACTGACGATTGGCAGCCGTCTTCCCATGCTTAAAAATCGCAGCAAACTCTTCTTGATCTTTAATTCGATAGGCTTTTTTCATAAAATCTCTTAAACCTCATTTAGTCAATATATGTACAATGGTCTCACTCAAATGAGAAAAAAGACCACTGAAGCGACAGTGGCCTTATGCAGAAAGAACTTTACGTCCTTTTTGACGTCTACGCTTTAGTACGAGACGACCGTTTTTCGTGCTCATGCGAGAACGAAAACCATGAACTTTCTTCCGCTTACGATTATTCGGTTGAAATGTTTTCTTTGACATCGCAAGCCACCTCCTCAAATCAATCCATATTCAGGCATTCTAAAAAAGTATACAGACAGATCCACTCATCTGTCAATACCGCACGTAAATTCTTCTTCGCAATTCCCTTTGCTCGATTTCTATTCTATCTTCATCCACACGCATTCATTCGACATTATCCCTACAAACATAAGGATTTTCGACAGTTATCCACACAGTCATTTTCAAAATGTGGGTGGTCTCGATTTTTATCGACACACTCATCGACAGGTTGTCCACATATCCCATGTTGTGGAAAAGGAAACAAAAATCCTCACTGGGTGGTGTGGATAACTTTATTATTACCCGTTGAAGCCCCTCTATATTTTTGATATGATTAACATGTTTTCTTGAAAACTTAAACGAGCGAAATGCGTTCATCCACAGGCTGTGTATATCTATGTGGATAAAGTCCACAGGTTCTTTATACTGTTGTCCACACTCCCGTGTATAGTGTGAAGAACTGTGGAAACCACACGAATGACTAGAGATTTTTGATGTGGACGAAACGTATCTTGAGCATGTAGAATCAGAAAGCTTCCTTACTTCAAAACGAGTGATGAGTAGGAAGCTTTTTCACACGAGCGAAAGGGTACCTCCCTTTTCTAGTTTGAATGAGCGATATATAGATTGTGTAGAGAGGCTATACCAAAGTACGTAAAAGGAGGGGACCGTTACCATTGGAGCACTTGACAGATCTTTGGGAAAAGACACTGTTAACCGTTAAAGAACGGGTTAGCAAGCCTAGTTATGAAACATGGCTAAAAGCAACGGAGCCGTTGGAGCTGAAAGAAGACACCTTGCTCATTGCTGCACCGAACGAATTTGCTAAAGATTGGTTAGAAGATCGTTATTCCGTCATTATTGCCAGTACCGTTGAAGAAATTACAGGTTCAAAATATGATGTGAAGTTTGTGATTCCACAAGAGCGGGTGTATGACACGACGCCAGAGAATCAAGCCATTCCATCTGAAAAAGATACAAAAAAAGAAATGACGCAACAACAGCGCCAGATCGTTCAACGTGAAGATGCGCCACTTAATGACAAATATACGTTTAATACGTTTGTTATTGGATCAGGAAACCGGTTTGCTCATGCAGCCTCACTCGCCGTGGCAGAGGCACCGGCTAAAGCGTATAATCCGTTATTTATTTACGGGGGCGTTGGTTTGGGGAAGACCCATCTTATGCATGCGATTGGACATTATGTGATTGAACATAACCCAGGGGCTCGCGTCGTCTATTTATCTTCTGAGAAATTTACGAATGAGTTTATTAATGCCATTCGTGACAACCGCGGCGACAATTTCCGTAATAAGTACCGAAATGTGACGTGCTTCTCATTGATGATATTCAATTTTTAGCGGGAAAAGAACAAACACAAGAAGAATTTTTCCACACGTTTAATGCGCTTCATGAAGATTCCAAGCAAATTGTCATTTCAAGTGACCGACCGCCAAAAGAGATTCCAACACTAGAAGACCGCCTAAGATCCCGCTTTGAATGGGGATTAATTACCGATATTACACCGCCTGATCTTGAAACAAGAATCGCGATACTTCGTAAAAAAGCAAAAGCTGACATGCTCGATATTCCAAATGAAGTGATGCTCTATATCGCCAATCAAATCGATACGAACATTCGAGAACTAGAAGGCGCACTCATCCGTGTTGTGGCGTACTCATCCTTAATTAATGAAGATATGAATGCGGATTTAGCCGCAGAAGCGTTGAAAGATATCATTCCAAGTGCAAAGCTAGAACAATCGGAATCGAAGACATTCAGTCGCACGTTGCTGCATATTTCCAGTTAAAGATCGAGGAGTTAACAGCTAAAAAACGAACGAAGTCCATCGCCCATGCTCGGCAAATTGCCATGTATTTATCACGTGAAATGACCGACTTCTCACTGCCGAAAATCGGTGAGAAATTTGGCGGTCGAGACCACACGACAGTCATCCATGCCCATGAAAAGATTACGAAGTTGTTTGCAGAAGATGCTCACGTCCAAGCACAAATAAACGAGATTACTGAGAAAATCAAGCAATGAGCGTGTGAATAAGTGCTCTTTTTTATACGAAGTTATGCACAGTTCATCCACACGCTCAAAACATTGATATGTATAGGTTTCACTAACTTATCCACATCTTTCACAGTATATACTACTACTACGGTTTAAAAATCTATATAATTATTACAGCTTTTTAGCTGTCTATTCCTGAAATTAATGGCACACGGGAGATGAATTATGCACCTGACCATCGATACAAATACATTTGTGACCGCGGTTCAATATGTAAGTAAAGCTGTATCTTCCAGAACAACGATACAAATTCTTACAGGAATTAAAATCGTTGCGACACAAGAAGGCGTCACATTAACTGGAAGTGATTCTGATATTTCGATTGAAACCTTTATTCCTCTCGGCGATGAAGAAAGAGAATACATGACGGTTCATGAAGAAGGTCAACTCGTCCTTCAAGAGAAATATTTCACCGATATCGTAAAAAAAATGCCTGGAGAATCTCTCACCTTGCAAAAGGACGGACAAATGGCTGCAACCATCCAATCGAACGCGGTCGTATTCAACTTGAATGGCTACGATCCAGACGATTATCCAAGGTTGCCTGAACTACCCGAAGATAACCGATTGACATTGCCCCAACACCTGCTTAAAGACATGATTCGTCAAACCGTTTTTGCTGTTTCCTCTCAAGAAACGAGGCCGGTGTTAACGGGTGTTAATTTCGATGTTGAGAACCAACAGCTTACGGCTACAGCGACAGATAGCCACCGCTTAGCGATGCGCAGTGCAACTGTAGATACGAGTGATGAGTTAGATTTTACAAATGTAATTATTCCTGGAAAGAGTCTTGTTGAGTTGAGCAGAATCTTGAAAGACGATGAGACCCCAGTCACTGTCGTCTTAGAAAAGACACAAGTATTGTTTAAGATGGAAAATCTGTTATTCTACTCACGTCTTTTAGACGGCAAGTTCCCGCTCACAAATAACATGATTCCTCAATCGGGTAAGATGACGTTGACGTTATCCACAAAACCATTGAATCAAGCGCTTGATCGTGCCATGCTATTGTCAAGAGAAGCGAAAAATAATGTTATCCACATGAGGATAAGTTCTGACGGCGATGTCGAAATTACATCCGTTTCTGCTGAAGTCGGGAAAGTGAAAGAGCAATTAACCGCAGAGATGATGGATGGAGAAGAATTACGAATTGCCTTTAACGGGAAGAATATCTCTGATGCATTAAAGGTGATCGACAGCGAATCGATCTCGATTATGTTTACCGGTTCAATGAGTCCATTCGTCATTCGGCCGACGGACCATAACCAAATGACTCATCTCTTTTCACCCGTACGTACGAACTAATCGAGAGCTCTTTAAGAACAGAACTTGTTCTTTTAGAGCTTTTATTTGTTTGGATGTTTGTGCAGATGGACCTCATTTCGAGAAATCTCTTAAATTTTTTGGCGCTCGAAGATAATTTCTAGTAAAATAAAGATTGGATGCGAATGTTCGAATAGGGATCGCAACCGAGAAAGGTGTAGACCATGACAGAGAAAGTGACGATTCAGACTGAATACATTACCTTAGGGCAGCTCTTAAAACAGGGAGGCGTCGTTGGTACAGGGGGAATGGTGAAGATGATTCTTGCTGAGTACGATGTGCGTGTGAACGGAGAACCTGAAGAGCGCAGAGGGAGAAAGTTATATCCTGGTGATCTCGTCGAAGTAGAAGATTCGGGGTCTTTTGTCGTCGCTCACACCCATGATGATGCCTAAATGAGAAGGAGCATAAACTGTGTTTGTACGTGAATTGTCAGTGAGCGGCTATCGGAATCTCGACACACATACTCTTCTCTTTGATGATTCCGTCATCCTTTTTCTCGGTGAAAATGCACAAGGAAAAACGAATATTTTAGAAACCTTATATGTGCTAGGTTTTGCGAAATCTCATCGAACATCTAAAGATCGTGAATTAATTGCTTGGGGGGAAGAGTACGCACGGATCCACGGAACAGTGGAAAAACGTGTCGGACCACTCACACTCGATGTTCAGTTCTCCGGGCAAGGAAAACGCGCAAAAATCAACCATCTTGAACAGCGTCGTCTTAGTGAATACATCGGTGCGTTAAATGTGGTGATGTTTGCTCCTGAAGATTTGAATCTTGTAAAGGGCGGACCAAAGCAACGCAGACGTTTTATTGACATGGAAATTGGGCAGATTAGTAATGTTTACCTTCACGATTTATCCCAGTACCATAAAACGTTGAAACAAAGAAACCAACTGTTAAAAGATTTTTGGCGTTCCAAATCTCCTGATCACGTCATGTTGGATGTGCTTACAGAGCAACTGGCTGCAGTCGCAGCGAAAGTCGTTCATCGCCGATTAGCGTTTATTCGTCAGCTTGAATCTTGGGCAAAAGAGATTCATGAGCAAATTAGCCGAAGCCTTGAACAACTGCAGCTCCAGTACGAAGCATCTGCAGATGTGGATGGCGACTTGAGTTTGACACAATTGCAAGAGGCATATACGAGTCAGTATGTGCAAAAGAAAGATCAAGAGATCCGCAGAGGGCTTAGCCTCGTTGGGCCTCATCGGGAAGATGTTTTAATCTATGTGAACGACCGAGACGTTGGCACATACGGTTCACAAGGCCAACAACGAACTGCGGCCCTATCTTTAAAGCTAGCAGAGATAGAACTGATTACTGAAGCGACCGGGGACCCGCCAATATTGCTATTGGACGATGTGTTGAGTGAGCTTGATGACCACCGGCAATCACATCTCCTGCATGCGATTCAAGGCAAAGTCCAAACATTCGTAACGACGACGAATGTTTCCGGGATTGAACATCGTACGTTGCAACAAGCAAAGAGGTACAACGTGCAAAATGGACGCATTTCTTTGCTTGATTAAATAAACGAACATATACGGATTGTGTAAAAGTGAGGTGGTTGATTTGTTCCTACATCTTGGTGGCTATGCGGTAATTCAATCAAAAGATGTTGTTGCAATCTTGAATTACGACGAAGAAGATACGTCTTTGCATACCGATAATTTTTTGGCTCATGTGCCAAAAGAAGATGTCGTACACATTAGTGAAGAAGGGACAAAGTCGGTTGTCATCACAGATACAAAAGTCTTCTACTCACCCATATCGTCGGTGACATTGAAGCGACGGGCAGTGCAAGGACACGATTCATTGCATGAAGAAGATGATCCCGTCTGATTTTATTTTTTGAGTGGTGTGATCGTTACCGTCATGTGCCAATAGCAACAAAATGACAGGGCATGTCTCTATAGACTTGCCCCCTGAATACCTGACAGAAGCGAAGGTGAATAGATTGTCGATTGAACACTCTTATGATGCTAGTCAAATTCAAGTTCTCGAAGGGCTTGATCCAGTTCGTAAACGACCGGGAATGTATATTGGTTCGACAGGTCCAAGAGGTTTGCATCATCTCGTATGGGAAATCGTTGATAATAGCATCGACGAAGCGATGGCTGGATATGCGGATGAGATTACTATTGTGCTGGAGAAAGATAACAGCATTACTGTGACCGATAATGGCCGTGGGATTCCAGTAGATACGCAAGAAAAAACAGGCCGACCTGCTTTAGAAGTTATAATGACGGTCTTGCATGCGGGCGGAAAATTTGGTGCCGGAGGGTACAAAGTGTCTGGTGGCCTTCACGGGGTAGGCGCGTCTGTTGTAAACGCGTTATCAGAACATCTTGAAGTTCATGTGTACAGAAACGGTCAAATTCATTATCAAGATTACCGGAAAGGCCAACCACAAGGGGACATTTCGGTTATTGGAGAAACGGAGCTCACAGGTACGCGTGTTCATTTCAAACCGGACCCTTCCATTTTTACAGAATCAACCGTTTATGAAGCGGAAATACTGCAAACACGGATTCGAGAACTGGCATTTCTGAACAAAGGGTTAAGCATCATCTTTACCGATGAGCGTGATGAAGAACCGTCTCAGAAGAAGTATTACTATGAAGGCGGGATTCGTTCATTCGTGGAATATGTGAATCGTTCGAAAGAGCCGCTTCATGCTCCGCCGATCTTCATTGAAAGCGAGCAAGACGGCATGAGTGTGGAGATTGCCGTTCAATACAACGACAGTTTTACGAGCAGCATTTACTCGTTTGCCAATAACATCAATACACACGAAGGTGGAACGCATGAGTCAGGGTTTAAAACGGCACTCACCCGTGTGATTAACAATTATGCGAGACAGAACCAACTGTTTAAAGAAAATGATCCGAACCTTGTTGGTGAAGATGTTCGGGAAGGTTTAACAGCAATTATATCTGTCAAAATTCCCGATCCACAATTCGAAGGGCAGACGAAGACGAAGCTTGGAAACAGCGAAGCAAGAACAATTACCGACCAGCAGTTCAGCACATTGTTCTCACGTTTTCTCGCAGAAAACCCGGACACAGCCCGACTCATTGTTGAGAAAGGAATAACTGCTTCAAGAGCGAGAGAAGCAGCGAAAAAAGCACGTGACCTTACCCGCCGAAAAAGTGCACTCGATGTCGGTGCCTTGCCTGGTAAGCTTGCCGACTGCTCCTCAAGGGACGCATCTATTAGTGAACTGTATATCGTTGAGGGTGATTCAGCCGGCGGATCCGCGAAGATGGGACGAGATCGTCATTTTCAAGCGATTCTACCGTTACGAGGGAAGATTCTAAACGTCGAGAAAGCAAGATTAGATAAGATCCTTGCCAACAATGAGATTCGTACGATAATTACGGCGTTAGGAACAGGAATTGCCGATGAATTCGATATCGAAAAAGCAAGGTATCATAAAATTATGCTCATGACCGATGCAGATGTCGACGGTGCACATATTCGTACCCTCATCCTGACGTTTTTCTATCGTTTCATGCGACCACTTATTGAAAAAGGCTACGTGTATATTGCACAACCTCCTTTGTTCCAAATCAAACAAGGGAAAAAGATTGCGTATGTACATTCTGATAAAGAACTTGCAAATACGCTTAGCGAATGGCCAGATACACCAAAGCCTGATGTACAACGGTATAAGGGTCTTGGAGAGATGAACGCAGAACAGTTATGGGAAACAACGATGGACCCAGAAGTACGTACACTTCTTCAAGTGACGTTAGAAGACGCTATGCTTGCGGATCAAGTGTTTGAAACATTGATGGGTGATCGTGTAGAACCACGTCGTGAGTTTATCCAAGAAAATGCGGAATACGTGAAGAACTTGGACGTGTAACGAACATTTCGCAGTGTTCTAAGAAATTGGAGGTAAGAGGATGGCAGACCAAGAATCAAGAATTCATGAAATTAACATTAGCCAAGAGATGCAAACATCATTTCTTGACTATGCAATGAGTGTCATTGTCAGCCGTGCCCTGCCAGATGTTCGTGACGGGATGAAACCCGTTCATCGACGTATTTTGTACGCTATGAATGAACTCGGCATGACGCCAGATAAAGCATACAAGAAGTCAGCAAGAATTGTCGGGGATGTGATTGGTAAGTACCACCCTCACGGTGATTCAGCGGTGTATGAGACGATGGTTCGTATGGCACAAGACTTCAGCTACCGCTATATGCTTGTTGATGGTCACGGAAACTTCGGTTCAGTAGATGGGGACTCTGCTGCAGCCATGCGGTATACCGAGGCGAAAATGTCGAAGATTTCGATGGAACTCGTCCGGGACATTAAAAAAGATACAATTGACTACCAAGATAATTACGACGGGGCTGAACGTGAACCGGTTGTATTACCTGCGAGATTCCCGAATTTGCTCGTGAACGGTGCATCCGGCATCGCGGTTGGGATGGCAACGAACATCCCCCTCACCAGCTTGGAGAAGTCATTGACGGATTGCTCGCTTATAGCCATAACAAAGAGATTACGATTCAAGAACTGATGGACTATATCCCAGGACCAGATTTCCCAACAGCCGGCTTAATTATGGGGCGCAGCGGAATCCGAAAGGCATACCAAACCGGGCGTGGGTCCATTACGTTGCGGGCGAACGTTCATATTGACCAAAAAGCGAACGGCAAAGAAGAAATCATCGTTACTGAACTTCCGTATCAAGTGAACAAAGCACGCCTTGTTGAAAAAATTGCTGAACTTGTTCGTGAGAAGAAGATTGAAGGTATTACGGATTTGCGCGATGAGTCTGCTCGTCAAGGGATGAGAATTGTCATCGAGGTTCGAAAAGACGCCAATGCGAACGTATTGCTAAATAACTTGTACAAGTTAACGGCATTACAAACGACGTTTGGCGTTAACTTGCTTGCGCTTGTAAATGGGCAACCGAAAGTGCTCAACCTCAAACAAACGCTAGAACACTACTTAGACCATCAAGTCGAAGTGATTCGCCGCAGGACGCAATTTGATTTGAACAAAGCGGAAGCACGCGCCCATATTCTTGAAGGTCTTCGAATTGCACTTGACCATATTGATGAGATCATTGCCCTCATTCGTGCTTCTGAAACGGCCGACATTGCGCGTAACGGCTTGATGGAGAACTATGAGTTGTCCCACGAACAAGCACAAGCCATTCTTGATATGCGTTTGCAACGTTTAACCGGTCTTGAGCGAGATAAGATTGAGAATGAGTACGATGAGTTGCTCGCTCGTATTCAAGAGCTACGAGCCATTCTTGCTGACGATGAGAAAGTGCTCGACCTTATTCGCGAAGAATTGCTTGAAGTGAAAGAGCGTTTTAACGACGAACGACGCACAGCGATTCATGCGAGTGAAAATGTGCTTGAAGATGAGGATCTCATTCCACAGCAGAACGTTGTTATCACGGTAACGCATGAAGGATATATTAAACGACTGCCAATTACGACTTACAAAAGTCAGCGTCGTGGCGGACGAGGCATTCAAGGAATGGGAACGAACGACGGGGACTTCGTCGAGCATCTGTTCACGACGAATTCGCACCGCACGATTCTCTCTTTACGAATAAAGGGAAAGTGTATCGTCTCAAAGGCTATGAAATTCCTGACCTTTCGCGAACGGCGAAAGGCATTCCGATCATCAACCTTTTGCAAATTGAAAAAGGCGAAGAAATCAGTACGGTCATTCCGATCGAGGAATTCAGTGATGACAAGTACCTGTTCTTCTTGACGAAAAGAGGGATTTCCAAACGCACGCCACTTTCTGCATACGCGAACATTCGAAAAGGCGGGCTGTTTGCAATTAATCTTCGTGACGATGATGAATTGCACGGTGTACGTCTAACAGATGGTCAAAGTGATGTGATTATCGGCACGCAAAAAGCGATGGCGATTCGTTTCCAAGAAGATGATGTGCGTTCAATGGGCCGGACAGCAGGCGGTGTGAAAGCCATCTCATTAGATCATGATGATCAAGTTGTCGGCATGGACATCGTGAAAGCCGGTCAGAAAGTGCTCATTGTGTCCAATAAGGGTTACGGAAAACGCACAAACGAAGACGAATTCCGCATCCAAAATCGGGGTGGTAAAGGTCTTCGAGCGTCAACGTTGACTGATCGCACTGGACACGTTGTGTCTCTACGAGTCATTGATGATGATTTTGATTTAATGCTGATCACGATTAAAGGGGTGCTCATTCGCATAAAATCGGATGAGATATCTACACTCGGTCGTTATGCACAAGGAGTCACACTGATCCGTGTTAGTGATGACGAAGAAGTTTCTACTGTCGCTCCAATTGAAATCGATGAAGACGAAGACATCGATGGCGAAGAGGAAGAAGCACCGACTGAAGAAGTAGAAAATGCAGAAGAAAATTCAACAGAAGAAGAATAGATTAAAAACGGACGCTCTTATTATTGGAGAGCGTCCGTTTTTTGTTTATTGTTTGCGCTGTTGGGTAGGAAAGGTAGCGCGGTGCTGGGTGCTATTTTGCGCGCTAGTTTACACGTTCTGCGCGCAAGTTTGCCTAGTTAAACGATTTCGGCGCTCATTCCGCTAAACTCCTGCGCAGTTTGTTCCAACTGGAGCGCAGATTCAATGCTGAATTGCCAACGACACGTCGGCCCCAGCAGGGCGGAAGCAAAATCGGACTCGGTTCGGCGCGGCTCGCGCCGATAGCTTGTGAGTACTTCGGGCAGGGGATGTACACGTGACCCGGTAATCTGTTCCTTCGTTTATGAGAATATACCGCTTTTCCTGCGATTTTCCCCAACTTGAGAACCGTTCAGTCGCAACTCGAGCACAGTTTCCACTTTCCAAAGCTTCCCATTGGTTCTTGAAGAAATTCTTTCGTCTAAATTATAAAGATCGAAAAGTCATGATTGATGGTTACCACCTGGCACAAGCGTGTGATGACCTGTCACTTATGTGACCATTCAGCTCAAACCGGGCACTTTCACCCCTCAACGGTCACATATATCGCGATATGTGACCGTTGACTCCGTTTATGTGCGCATCCACGTTTAAAATGATGATTTTTCTTTCCAAAGTGTCGCATAAATGAATATATGGGGCACTTGGACTTCTTTTCACACCCCGTAGTCAGTAGGCAGAAACGTGAACCACCTCGCCCTTATGATCGCGATAGCATAGAAAACACGGTAGGCGTCTTTCGCCCACCGATGTTGCCCTTGTAGTCTGGACTGTAAAGTAGCCACAGCGAGCACAAGCGGAGAGCGCAGTGAGAGGTGATGTCGTACTTATGCTCTGGAGTGTCAAGAAAACACGGGGGCTGTCTTTTAGCCACCGATGTTGCCCTTATAGTCTGGACTGCAACCATACGCTAGCAGTGGGAAGCACCAACTAACGGTGCTAAGATGGAAAAGGTTTCGTTCATTTCATGTAGTATGGCTCACTCAGCTCCATGCGGAAGTAACCGTTTATAATTCAACATATATCGATCAATCACTTATGAGATGTGTGCGCATTTCAATAGCAATCTCCTCACAAATATGAAGTGGGGCGATGCGCAAGTAGTGTTCAATTAGCGGCAAATCAATAGACGAGCGTGATGAAATCAGTTCCCCCCACCATTCGGTTTCATAACGACAAATCATGCTCAAATTATAGAGGATTAGATAATGTACGAACAAAGCCGGAAGATTTCGAGCATCTTTATGTTGGTTCGACAGACGACGATCGTGCTGAAGAATGGCTCTCAAGTCATCGAGCTCTCCGAATAGTTTCCCCATCGTAAATCGTTCGCCATCATTCATTTTCACGTGAAACATTTTGCGGTTAAGAAGTGGAAGCAATCCGTTTTGTTGAATTTTCACCTCATCATCGATAAACCGATAATCTTTTTTCTTACGCTTTCTCGTACTCACACCGTGTTGAAGCACAGAAGTTGTTGACGGATATTCAGGATCATGAAATAAGACAATGGCTTTCATAAATTCGGTAAAACTATAGTAAAGGAGCAGTGGCTGAATATGGACGTCATTCTGACCGGTCGACGCTAAAAGTCGTCGGGCTTGTAGATACCGATGCAAAAACGGTAATGTATTGGCATACGCATATTTTTTGGGGAGTGGATCGCTAAAACCAATGCGCTCGTAATGGCTTTGCAATGCGGGTTGCAAATGGTCGGTCGTCGTAAACGCTTGCAAAGTATCAAGTGGTTCCAATGTGAGCACCCCAATCATTGTTTGAAAGTTAGAACTTCTCTTCCTAGCAATAAAAACGTTGGAAAACGTGATAAAATAGGAAAAATACTATTGCTGTTAAGAATTACTGTCCCCGTTTTGTACAAAATACACGTGTAATCGAAGAAAGGGTGGAGCTTCAATGAGAGAGGATAAGTTTGCAAAAGAAGGATTAACGTTTGACGATGTACTGCTCGTTCCGGCAAGGTCAGAAATTCATCCTAGAAATGTTAATATATCGACGCAGTTGACAAAGAAGCTACCGCTGAATATTCCGATCTTAAGTGCTGGCATGGATACGGTCACTGAGGCTGGAATGGCGATTGCCATGGCACGTGAAGGTGGACTTGGTGTGATTCATAAGAACATGTCGGTGGAAGAACAAGCGGAAATGGTCGACCGTGTGAAACGCTCAGAGAGTGGTGTTATCACCGATCCTTTTTACCTCACAAGAGATCGGCAAGTGTTCGATGCTGAGCATCTCATGGGGAAATATCGCATTTCAGGTGTGCCGATTGTTGATGAACACCAAAAGCTTGTCGGCATCATTACGAATCGGGATTTGCGTTTTATCGAAGACTACGCGATTACGATTGATGAAGTGATGACCCAAGATAATCTCGTGACCGCATCTGTTGGGACTACCTTGAATGAAGCGGAGAAGATTTTACAGAAGTATAAGATCGAAAAATTGCCCCTCGTTGACGATGATATGACATTAAAAGGGTTAATTACGATTAAAGATATAGAAAAAGCAATTGAATTTCCTCATTCAGCGAAAGATAGCCAAGGTCGTCTTCTTGTTGCCGCAGCGGTTGGTGTGTCTAAAGATACTGCAGTCCGCGTGAAAGCGCTGGCTGATGCAGATGTGGATGCACTTGTTATTGATACTGCTCACGGTCATTCCAAAGGTGTTCTCGATCAAGTGGCGGAAATACGCAGTCAGTATCCTGATATTACACTCATTGTCGGGAACGTCGCTACAGCTGAAGGAACAAGAGACTTAATTAAAGCCGGTGCAGACGTTGTAAAAGTCGGTATTGGCCCAGGGTCGATTTGTACAACGCGCGTTGTTGCAGGTGTCGGTGTACCACAAATTACAGCAGTTTATGATTGTGCCCAAGAAGCGGTGAAACATGATGTGCCGATCATTGCTGATGGAGGAATTAAATACTCTGGAGATATTGTAAAGGCTTTAGCAGCGGGTGCAAATGCGGTTATGCTCGGTAGCATGCTTGCCGGAACGACTGAAAGTCCTGGAGAGACGGAGATTTATCAAGGACGTCAGTTTAAAGTTTACCGAGGAATGGGTTCGCTTGGAGCGATGGAGAAAGGAAGCAATGATCGGTATTTCCAAGAAGAAAATAAAAAATTCGTTCCTGAAGGCATTGAAGGTCGAATTGCATATAAAGGACCATTGGCAGATACGCTTTATCAAATGACAGGCGGTATGAGAGCAGGAATGGGTTATTGTGGTACAGACAGCCTGGAACTGTTACGAGAACATGGACAATTTGTGAAGATTACAAATGCATCGTTGAAAGAAAGTCATCCTCACGACGTACAAATTACGAAAGAAGCGCCAAATTATAGCCTTTAATGATTATTTCCCGGGAAATATCCCGGGATTTTTTTTGTCCGAGCTCGCCTATTCTTTCCGATGCATATATGGTAAAATTACGTCTGGACAAGTTCAGTGAACTACACCTCGGAGGTGCTAATTAATCATGAAGAAACTTATAACGAAAACGAAACATACATACATAAGCTTGATTGCTGCTACAGCTTTACTAACAACGATGGCTACCCCAATATCAGCCGAAGCTCAAAGTCCCGAATTGCAAGCAGATGCTTCGATCCTCATTGATATGAATAGCGGGGTCATTCTTCATGGTGATGAGATCGATACACAATTACCGGTAGCAAGTATGTCAAAAATGATGACCGAATACTTGGTGAACCGTGCAATTGATGCAGGGGAATTGTCTTGGGATGATGAAGTATCGGTTACAGATGAAATTGCGTTATTATCGCAAGATACAGCACTTTCGAATGTATTTTTACGCACGGATGTGACGTATACAATTGAAGAACTGTATGAATCGATGGCAATTTATTCAGCTAATGGCGCAACAATCGCACTTGCAGAAGCAGTATCTGGCAGCGAAGCGGCCTTCGTTGACCTAATGAATGAAACAGCAAGTGAATTAGGGTTGGATGATACCGTATTTGTGAACTCTACAGGGTTGAACAATGCCAGTATGCAAGGTTTCCATCCTGAAGGCACGGATGAAAATGCAGAAAACGAAATGTCAGCTCGAGATACTGCGACATTAGCGTACCGCCTTATTACCGAATACCCTGAGATTTTAGATACAGCGAGCATTCCGCAAATGCAATTTCGTGAAGGAACAAACGATGAAATTACGATGCTGAATTGGAATCGGATGTTACCAGGCCTTGGGCAAGAGTATGACGGTGTTGACGGTCTGAAGACAGGCTCGACTTCTCGGGCTGGAAGTGCGTTTACAGGAACGGTTGAGCAAGATGGCACGCGTTTGTTATCGGTTGTCATGAGAACGGAAAGTCATGAAGAACGTTTTAACCAAACAGCAACGCTTTACGATTATGGCTTTGAAGAGTTTGTTGAGACGGAAATGATTGCTGAAGGTGATCAAGATCCTGAACATATGATGCTTGAAGTCCCGAATGGTCAGGAGCAAGAGGTGGCAATTGCAGCGGGTGAACAGCTTGTGCTCCCAATTCAAGAAGGTGAAGAAGAACTATATGAAGTTTCTTTTACGCTTGATCCGGATGCGCTAAATGAAGATGGAACGATTGATGCACCGATTGAAGCCGGGCAAACGGTCGGTTATGCCATGGTCGAGTACCAAGGTGAAGGTGAATACGAATTTCTTACAAATGCCCATGAACAGCGGCAAACTGTACCTGTTGTCATTCAAGAAAATGTGGATCGTTCAAATTGGTTTGTTCTTTCTATGAGAGGAATCGGGGACTTTTTCTCTGGACTTTGGAGTCGAACGACGGAGACAATTGGTGGCTGGTTCTCTTAATTTTGATTTCGTGGTATACTCTTTATCATATTGTGTGATACTATAAGCTAAAGCATTGAGAGACAATAGTAACTTCGACGATTTCTCAGAGAGTCGGCGGTTGGTGAAAGCCGGTAAGTTGATTGAAGTGAATCCAGTCTTGAGTGAGAAATGGAAACCATTAAGGCGTAATTTTCTCCGTTGTCCAGCGTTAATGGAGTTGAGCGGATCAGTAGCTAAACGTAATCTATTAGCGCTGATAATGAGGGTGGCATCGCGGTGTTCAATCGTCCCTGTATATAATATACAGGGGCGTTTTTTTATTTATTTTAGGAGGGAAACATCATGTTAGATATGAAGTACATTCGGCAAAATACCGAAGAAGTGAAAGCGAATGTCCAGTCACAAGGAGTGGACCCAAGAGAAATTGATGAAGCCATTCGTTATGACGAAGAACGAAGAGCATTGATCGTTAAAACAGAGGAGCAAAAGCAAAAGCGTAACGAAATTAGTAAACAAGTAGCTGAAAGAAAACGGGCAAAAGAGAACGCCGATGATCTTATTCAAGCTACAAAAGACGTTTCACAGGCGATGAAGGATTATGATGAACAATTACGCGCGATAGAGTCGAAGCTGCAAACACTTCTGCTTAACATTCCGAATCTCGTACACAAGACCGTGCCTTTCGGCGAGAGCGAAGAAGAAAACATCGAAATAAAAACGTGGGGAACGCCGACGAGTTTCGAATTCGAACCAAAAGCACATTGGGACCTCGCTACACAACTAGATATTATTGACTTTGAACGAGCGGCGAAAACGACGGGGAGTCGCTTTGCCTTTTACAAACGCAACGGTGCACGCCTTGAGCGCGCGCTAATGCAATGGATGATGGATACGCATGCCGACGAGCATGGGTATACAGAAACGATCCCCCCCAAATTGTTCATGAGGATAGTATGGTTGGTTCTGGTCAATTGCCGAAATTCGAAGAAGACGCATTTCGTATTGAAGGAGAGCCCTACTACTTGATCCCAACTGCAGAAGTGCCTGTGGTGAACTTGCATCGAAACGAAATGTTAACCGGCGATGACCTCGATCTCAAATATGTCGCGTACAGCGCATGTTTTAGAGCTGAAGCAGGTTCTGCAGGAAGAGATACACGGGGCATTATTCGTCAGCATCAATTTAGTAAAGTCGAACTCATTATGTATACGAAGCCGGAACATTCTTATGAGGCGCTTACGAATCTCACAGGACATGCAGAACGTATTTTACAAGATTTAGAACTGCCTTATCGCATCCTTGACCTTTGCACAGGTGATATTGGTTTTACAGCGGCAAAAACGTATGATCTAGAAGTTTGGTTGCCGAGCTATAACACGTATAAAGAAATATCTTCTTGCAGTAACTGTGAAGACTATCAAGCTCGTCGTGCGAACATTAAATTCAAAAGAGATGCTAAATCTCAAGCGGAATTTGTGCACACATTAAATGGCTCAGGGCTTGCAGTAGGACGTACGATCGCAGCAATTATTGAGAACTATCAACAAGCGGATGGAACTGTCCGTGTTCCAGATGTACTCGTTCCGTACATGGGTGGAAAAAAAGTATTGTAAATAAAAGTAGCACCACACTCATTCTATAGTGGTGCTACTTTATATCTAATCCAAAACAAAAAGTTTGGAATTTTTTGTTGCAATGTCCTATAGACATGATTATAATAAACTCATTCAAATTCAGAAAAAGGAGAATTGTTCTTCGTATCGTTTAAGGTGAATTTTCAGTATTGTCAGATAGAGGTGAAATCATGGCTGATGATGTGCTATTAGAAGTGAATCAGTTAAAGACGTATTTTTACATGGGTGGCAATGTTGCTAAAGCGGTAGATGGTGTAGACTTTACGATCAAGAAAGGGAAAACACTCGCGATCGTTGGGGAGTCAGGTAGTGGGAAGAGTATGACGTCGTTATCCATCATGCAACTTGTGCCAGGTCCAACTGGAAAGATTGTTGATGGGGCTGTGAAACTCTCGGGCAAAGACTTGCTCAAATTAAGTGATAAGCAAATGGAGAAAGTACGTGGCAATGAAATTGGCATGGTTTTTCAAGAGCCGATGACCAGTTTGAACCCCGTGTTCACTGTTGGAACACAAATCAAAGAACCGTTAATGAAACACCGAGGATTGTCAAAGAGTCAAGCATTTCAAAAAGGGGTTGAGTTACTCAAGCTCGTCGGGTTCCCAAGAGCTGAAGATACGATGAAAGAGTTTCCACATCAGTTATCCGGGGGAATGAGGCAACGGGTAATGATTGCAATTGCCATGAGTTGTGACCCTAAACTGCTGATTGCAGACGAACCGACAACTGCACTTGATGTAACCATTCAAGCGCAAATATTAGACCTAATGAAAAAAGTGCAAAAAGAATTCGATTCATCCATTTTACTCATTACTCACGATCTTGGTGTTGTGGCAGAGATGGCCGATGACATTATCGTTATGTACGGAGGACAAGTGGTTGAACAAGCGACGAGAAGGCAGTTGTTAAAAACGCCAAAGCACCCGTATACGGTTGGTTGTTGGAAAGTATGCCTAGCCTAACTTCTAATAAAGAGCGGTTAACATCGATTCGTGGCAGTGTACCACCGGCACATAGTTTTCCAGAAGGATGTCGATTCGCACCACGGTGCGACTTCGCGACTGAGAATTGTACGAAAGACATTCCTGAGCTCGTCAACAATGAAAATGAACATTTGGTTCGGTGCATCCTGTATGCCGAGCAAGGGGGACAACGGTATGACGATGTCACAACCAGTCAAAGAGCCTAACGAAAAAAAAGAAATCCTTAGAGTTCAGAATCTTAAGAAATACTTTCCGATCAAAGGCGGGGTGTTAAAACGAACCGTCGGTCATGTCAAGGCTGTAGATGACGTTTCCTTACATATTTTTGAAGGCGAAACTTTGGGGATTGTCGGGGAGTCCGGCTCAGGGAAATCAACATTAGGTCGAATGATGATGCGTCTGTTAGATCCGACCGAAGGACAGATTACGTTTAATGGCGTTGATATTTCTACCATTCGACAATCGAAGATTCGCCCGCTCCGTAAAGATATGCAGATGATCTTTCAAGATCCGTACGCTTCGCTCAATCCGAGGATGAGTGTTGGGGAAATTATTGAAGAACCCATGCTTATCCAAAAAACGGGATCATCAAAAGAACGGCAAGAAAATGTAATCAGTTTACTAGAAAGAGTCGGTTTACAACAGGAAGCAAGATATAAATACCCGCATGAGTTTTCTGGGGGACAACGCCAACGGATCGGTATTGCTCGTGCACTGTCAACACGGCCAAAGGTGATTATCGGTGATGAGCCTGTCAGTGCACTTGACGTATCGGTCCAATCACAAGTATTGAACCTGATGGAAGACTTGCAGAATGATTTTCAACTTACGTATTTGTTCATTGCCCATGACTTGAGCGTCGTTAAGCATATTAGCGACCGCGTGGCCGTGATGTATTTAGGACGACTGGCAGAAGTAGCACCGAAAGACGACTTGTACGCCAATCCATTACATCCGTATACACAGGCGTTGATCTCAGCTGTGCCAACGACAGATATTGATGAAAAACGGGAACGAATTATATTGCAAGGGGATTTGCCGAGCCCAGCCAATCCGCCTAGTGGGTGTCCATTCCACACACGTTGTCCAGAGGCGCATGAACGCTGTACGTTGGAGCGTCCGGAAATGACAAAGATGGGAGAAGAACATTACGTTGCTTGTCACTTGTATACACAAAGTTAACATTTAGATCCGTTTAGGGGGTGGTGTACCGAAAGCATGGATGGATTGAATGTTTTGCCTAGTGCAGATTAACTAAGGGGGATATGATATCGTGAATTTAAAAAAATGGTGGAGTTTCTTATTAGCACTTACATTCTCAGTGCTACTGTTAGCAGCATGTAACGGGGGCGATGATGAGACAGGCACAGACCCAGAAGAACCTGCAGATGACAACGGGGAAGAGCCTGCAGATGATGAAAATGGTGATGACGATGGTGACGACGACACAGCTGGAGAAGCAAGTGAAGGCGGAAATGTAAACATTGCCTTCTTCTCACCTCCTGAGCATCAGTTTAACCCGATTTATTATACGTCTACTTATGATGCAAACGTCATGGACTTTATTTTTGAAGCATTATTTAGAACGGATGATGAGTTGTTATTGCAACCGCATTTGGCAGAAAGTTATGAACTAAATGATGATCAAACGGAAATGACGATTACATTAAACGAAGGCATTACTTGGCATGATGGGGAAGCATTTACAGCTGACGATGTCGTATTTACGTACGAAATGATTTCTCATCCGGAATATACGGGTGTGCGTGGAACGTATGCAGATAAACTCGTAGGGTATGAAGATTTTCGTGCTGGCGAATCGGAAGAATTTGAAGGTGTCGTTGCAGAAGATGATCAAACCGTTATATTCCGATGGGAAGAGTCAAGCGTAACACCGGAATTTAATGCAAGTTTCCCGATTATTCCTGAGCACATTTTTGGCGCGGTTGAACCTGGTGAAATTGAGAGTCATGAAAGCTCCATTGCAACGGGTGAAGTTGTTGGAACTGGACCGTTCATGCTCGGAGACTTCGTCGAAGGGGATCAGTACGTGTTGAATGCAAATGAAGATTATTGGAATGGTGCACCTAATTTGGATACGGTAACATTGCAAGTTCGTGACCAAGCTGTTATTACCGGTCTTCTCGAGTCTGGCGATGTGGACATGGTTATCCAACCGGATGGTATTGTGCCAAGTGATGTCGCTTCTGTTGAACAGATGGACAATGTGACTTTGTATCAACCCCAAGACTTAGGGTATCAATATATGGGCTTCAAAATCGGTTATCGCCCATCGGAAGATGTTGAAGCTGGTGTGATTGATACGGATAATTTTATTGAGAATGAAAAGCTAAGTGATGTTCGTGTTCGTCAAGCGATCGTTCATGCTTTAGATCGTGAAGCGATGGTTGGTGGTGAAGACGGTGAAGGTGGCCTTCTTCAAGGGTCAGGTCAAGTGCTTCATGCTCCGTTCCCAGAAGCATCGTGGGCGTTCGATGAAAATGCTGACATCGGTCTAGAGTACGATACAGACCGTGCAATGGAACTATTAGCTGAGGCGGGTTATGAAGATACGAATGGTGATGGTTTTGTTGAAGATCCAAATGGTGAAGAGTACGTACTCACATTGGCTTATCCAACAGGGAATGAACCACGAGAAAATGCCGCAATTGTTATTGAACAACAACTAGCTGAAGTAGGTATCAATGTGAACGTCGATACACCAAGAGAGTTTCCAGCTCACTCTGAGATTGTGGAAAATGATGACCAGAGTATTGATATGTACTTGATGGGTTGGGGCCTTGCATCAGGCGACCCAGACCCTGGAGGGATTTTCACGTCACACGTTCCTTACAACTACACGCGTTGGGTAGATGAAACGAGTGATGAAATGATTCAACGTGGACTTTCTGCACCGGATGCTTTTGAGCAAGAGTACCGGGAGGAAGTATATAGCGAGTGGGCAGAATATGTGTCCGAGCAAGTGCCTTACGCATTCTTATGGTCAATGATTAATAACTGGGCTGCAACAGATCGTGTTGGTGGAATTACAGAAGATCCAGTAACGATGCTAAAAGATCCACATCTGTGGTACGTCCAAGAATAGACGAGAAACACCAGCAAAAGGCGTGTGGTGTGCAGAGCCACCACACGCCTTTTCTCATCATTGGCTTATAAGGAGGTCCAATGTACTATGGCAAAGTATATTTTGCGGCGCTTACTCATCTTTATTCCGATGCTCTTCATCGTAACGATTGTAGTATTTACTCTTGCTACATTAGCACCAGGAGACCCATTAACAGGTCAACAACTTGACCCTACAATTGATCCAGCAGCGCTGGAAGAACGAAGAGAAGCACTCGGATTAAATGACCCACCGCCTGTGCAATACATAAATTGGTTGAGTGAAGTAGCGACAGGGAACTTAGGGGATTCACTGTACTTTAGTGGACGAACCGTCCAAGATTTAATTTGGTCTCGTCTCCCGAATACGGTATATCTTGCGGTTTTCTCTCTATTTATTACGCTAGTCATCGGACTGCCGCTCGGTATATATGCGGCTCGAAAGCAATACACTGCAGCAGATTACTTTGTAACAACATTTGGTTTCTTTGGACTTGCTGTTCCGAACTTCTTCTTCGCTTTATTAGCCGTTTACTTTTTCTCTTTTCAACTTGGCTGGTTTCCAGCGCAAGGTACACAGAGCAGTGCATCCATCAGTGGTCTGGCAGAATTTTTGGATCGATTGCATCACCTTATCTTGCCCGGTCTCACACTTGGACTTGCAAGTGTTGCCATCTACATGCGCTACATTCGATCGGAGATGCTTGATGTGTTGAGCAGTGATTTCGTCCGGACTGCACGTGCAAAAGGAATGACAAAAGGGACTGTCGTGTACAAGCATACGCTTCGAAACGCAACGATTCCAATTATAACTCTTCTCGGTTTTGAATTTGGAACACTTGTAAGCGGAGCCGTTGTTACCGAAGCGGTCTTTAATTTTCCAGGCATTGGTCAACTGTTCCTAACAGGCATTCAAAATCGTGATTTTCCGTTAATTATGGGCATTAACTTACTCATTGGTGTCACAATACTTGTTGGGAATCTGTTAGCCGATATTATGTATGCAGTTGTTGATCCGAGAATTCGTTATGATTGAGGTGGTAGTTGATGAGCGGACCAAGTCCAGGTAGCACAAAGCAAGTAAACACCGAGCCACCAATGCCAGAAGCGAAAGAACAAAAGAAAAGCTATAGTCCGACAAAATTAATCGTGAAACGATTTTTCGCAAATAAATTGGCAGTAGCCGGTGTATTTATGTTTTTACTTGTCGTCATTTTTTCTTTCTCAGCTCCTTTGTTTGTCGAACATGATCCAGCGCAAACAAACCCATTAAATACGTATGCAGAGCCGAGCGCCGATCATTGGCTCGGAACGAACAGCTCAGGTCAAGACAATTTTGCTCGCCTTGTGTATGGAGGACAAATTTCCTTACAAGTCGGCGTGTTTATCATGCTCATTGTATCTGTGATAGGTGTTGTTCTCGGTAGTATTTCTGGGTATTTCGGTGGTTGGATAGATAGCATTATTATGAGAGTTACTGATTTGTTTTTAATCTTTCCGTTTCTATTGCTCGTTCTGACCGTCGTTACAATCTTACAAAATGTGAATGTTGCGATTCTGGTCATCACCCTCGGGCTCATCGTCTGGCCAAACATTACGAGGATTCTGAGGGGAACATATCTCACGTTACGTGAAAGAGAGTTTATATATAGTGCAAGAGCGGCAGGCGCGACCGATCTACGCATTATCATGAAACACATGATTCCAAATGCGATCGGTCCGATCATTGTAAATGCAACAATCATTATGGCGCAGATGATTATCTTAGAGTCTGCACTAAGTTTTATCGGTTTTGGGATCCCTGCTCCGACGCCGTCTTGGGGGGCGATGCTGAACGAAGCAAGAAGTTTAAATATCCTTACGGGCATGCCGTGGGCATGGATGCCACCAGGCATCATGATCGTTATTACGGTATTATCAATTAACTTTATTGGCGACGGTTTACGAGATGCTTTTGATCCGAAAAGCAGCAGAAAATAAATACCCGCTTATAGGAAGGAACGACGTGCATGAGAATATTTCTTCTGCAACAACTCTTTCTGTGGGTATGTATGGTCGTGGTAGTTGTGCTTATTGCCTTTCTGCCACGAGACCTCGTGTTTGTTTCCGAAGAATACGAAACGTATGGAATTGCGACGATGAATATGCAACTCTACGGGGAGAGGCTCTCTGAATATGTCGCCATGATTGGGGCGGGATCGTTAGGAGAGAATCGATACGGGACGAGTGTACTCGTGGATTTACACCTGTATGCGAGCCGTAGCTTGCAACTCATAGGAATCGCTTCGATTATCGCTATTTTTATAGGAACAGCAAAAGCGTATTTTGACACACGGTATAAAGGAATCTTTGCTCGTTCAAGTCGAAAAATTGGACAAGGCATGCAGGCATTGCCCGATTTTTTCATCATTATTGTCGTGCAAATGGTCGTCTTGTGGCTATTTCGACAAGGGTTCCCGCAATTTTCATTGTATGGAAATGAGGATCTGTCTTCGTTCTTGTTTGCTGCGGTTTTGTTGTCACTATTTCCTTCTATGTATTTTGCGAACATTGTCGCTTCAACACTTGAAAGCGAAGAAGGTTCCTTCTATTTAATAGCAGCCAAAGGACGAGGAGTTAAAAAAAGCGTATTGTTAATCAAACATCAGTTAGCAAATGCCCTACCGTCGATTATTCAACAGATTCCGATTATGTTTATGTACTTACTTTCTAACTTATTAATGGTAGAATTTCTCACGTCATTCCGAGGGGCAATGTATAGGACCTATCAGGCAATGGGATTTCAAGAGACGAGCTTGGAAAGTTTACCTAACCAATTTTACATTGAAGAACCTGTAATTGTCGTCTATTTGACATTCTTTATTTCTTTAGGTTTTCTTGTCAACATCGGTAGTCGAGTTATGACGGAAATTGTGACGAGGAGGAGATTATCGTGAAGAACCTTCCTGCCTCACTGACCATTTCAGTGTCTGCCCTTGTGATGCTCGTTGCTTTTTTATTTGTCGGTCCCCTCATCTATTCATCGCCAGAAGACCAAGATGGGGTGATGATAATGAATGATGGCTCGATTAGAACGGCTCCGTTCCCTCCAGGCGAAGATTTTTTACTCGGGTCGGACGCTGCGGGTAATGATTTATTCGGACAACTGATGAGTGCGGGTCAAGGAACGTTATTACTCGTGTTGATGATTGTCGCTATTCGGTTTGTTCTTGCCGTACCGCTCGCTTACTTCGGAAGGAAACAAAAGGGCATCTTTCATCAAGGAATCCATCTTCTTAATCAATTGTTCTCGTTTATGCCGTTACTCATTGGAATGATTTTTTTTATGACCATTCCGTTTGTCATTTCCTCTGAATACCGAATGTTTCTTGTGTTTATTGGAATTGTACTATTTGAACTTGGCAGGACAGCAGTTACAGTTCAAGAGAGCTTTCATCAAGTTCGTCAGAAATCCTTTATGGAGGCACCTGCAATGATTGGCAGCAGCCGTTGGACAGTTTGGCGAAAATATTATTGGCGTCATATTCGAGGTCCACTTATCGTGTTGTTCTGCTTAGATATTAGTAAAATGATGATGTTACTCGGACAACTTGGGTTTTTCGCGATGTTCATATCAATGACGTTCGCTGTTAATGACTTAGGTGAGCCAATCGCGATCAATGCATTTGAAACGTGGCCAACACTGCTTTCAAACGCTCGTACACATATTCCTAATGAAATGTGGGTCATTTTTTGGCCATCGTTAGCCATTGCTGTTACTTCATTAATCTTTTTCTCAATCGGTAATGCTTTAAAGACCATGCAGCAAACGACGAGTTGATTATGAAAGAAGGTGAGGACGGTGTATCTTGACGAAATTGATTTTTCAATACTAGATGAACTGCAACGAAATGGAAGGAAATCATATAGAAAGATCGCTAGCGAGTTGATGCTAAGTGAACGAGTGGTTAAGCACCGAGTGAATGCCATGCTTCGAGAAGGGGTATTCCAGTTTCTTATCTCCGTAGACCCGAGTCGTTTGGGGACAGTACACGTTCTCATCTGGCTTACGACCGTAGCAGGAAAACAAGATACGATTGCCCGCGAACTTATGGATTGTGAGCAAGTGCATTTCATCAGTGCCTATTCTGGTGATTTTAATCTACTGATGAGGGCTCGCTTTAAAGATAAGAAAGCATTGACCGCTTTTATGAATGACCATTTGGCAGCAATGGATGGCATACTAGGAGTGACGATGAATATCGAATTAAAAACATATGAGTCGTCTAAAAATCGAATCATACGTAAAAGCCTGATGTCGTGATTATTGACTCCATGAGCAATAATCTTTTTTTGTGTAGAAAAGCATTGCACTTCAGACAAGCAAAAAGTATAATAAGTCTAAAATATTCTACGAAATCAGTAAAAAAGAAGTTCATTTTTTGCTTTTTAAGCCGAATATTCAAACTATATACATGGAAAAAGAAGTGGTGAAGCTATGGAACTAGATCAAATGGACTTTAAGATCTTGGCGCATCTTCAAGAAAATGGAAAACAATCGTATAGTGAGATTGCGAGAGGTCTTGAAGTAAGTGAAGGAACCATCCGTTCCAGGGTAAACAAAATGCTCAAAGAAGAAGTGTTTGAATTCATTATTCATACAAATCCAAATAAGATAGGACTGCACGTGCAAGCCATTATTGGTTTGGAAACACGGCTCGGTAAACAAGATTCGATTGCTTGTCGGCTTCAGGGGCATGGGGCTGTTCGTTTTATTGGGGCGTTCTCCGGAAAGCATGACTTGATCATTCAAGCTTACTTCCGAAACAACGATGAACTTATTGGATTTGTAAATCGGGAATTATCAGAAATCGAAGGAATTATTAGCGTCGATGTAAATGTTGAACTAAAGCAATATAAGGATACGTTTTCTTACATTGACAGTTAAGTTTTATTACGAAGTATGACATTTATATCACAAAAAAATTAAAAAAATTTAAAGAAATTATTGCATCGCTCATAGAATTGCGCTTATAATGATCTTTAGTTTCTTGTAATAAATATTCTGTCATAGTACTTTTTTACATATGAGCAGGCAAACGCTAGTTAGAATTGTTTATCAATTCAATCAAATAGAAATATACAGGGATGAAAGAGATGAGGTGCAATCATCTATGGATCAACAGCAGAATGTTATTGAACTTAAAGAAGTAACCACATCATTTTACAGCAGAAAGCAAGAATTAACCGTCGTCGATCGTGTCAGCTTCAACGTAAAACAAGGGGAGACACTAGCGATTGTTGGTGAATCAGGATCGGGAAAGAGTATGACTTCTCTTTCAATTATGCAGCTCGTCCCTGCACCAAATGGGAAGATTACGAACGGTGAAATCATCTTTAACGGAGAAGATTTACTTAAAAAGCCAGAGAAGGCGATGTATACGGTGCGCGGAAATGACATTTCGATGATTTTCCAAGAACCAATGACATCGCTAAATCCTGTATATACTGTTGGAGAACAGATTCGGGAACAACTCATGTATCACCAGCCACTGTCTAAGCGTGAAGCTCATCAGAAGGGAATCGAAATGCTAGAGCGCGTCGGTTTCTCAAGAGCGAAAGAAATCATGGGAGAGTATCCGCACCAGTTGTCAGGTGGGATGAGGCAGCGGGTGATGATCGCGATTGCGCTAAGTAATAATCCGAAGTTGCTCATTGCCGATGAACCAACAACGGCACTTGATGTAACGGTACAAGCACAAATTCTCGATTTAATGAGGAACTTATCGAATGAGTATGATTCTTCGATTATTCTGATTACACATGATCTTGGCGTTGTAGCAGAGCTTGCTCAACGAGTCGTCGTTATGTATGCTGGCCAAGTTGTTGAAGAGGCTGCTATAGAAGATTTATTTGATAAACCGTTACACCCGTACACAGAAGGATTATTAAACTCGATGCCGAAGCTTGATGAAGAACAAGATCGCTTGCAATCGATTCCAGGTGCCGTGCCGACACCTGATAACTTCCCTGTCGGATGCCGTTTCGTGACGCGTTGCCCGTATGCGATGGAAGTATGTACAAAAGAGCAGCCAACATTACTAGAAAAAGAATCCGGACATAAAGTGCGCTGTTTTCTACATGAGGAAGGGGTCGTAAACGATGGCGAACACGAACGTAGCTCATGATCCATCAACGAATATAAATCAGAATGATGATAAGATTTTAGAAATTAAAAATCTGAAAAAACACTTTCCAGTTAAAGCAGGAGTGCTCCAAAGAACAAAAGGGCAAATCAAAGCGGTTGATGGAATTAATTTCTATATCCGTAAAGGTGAATCGTTTGGACTCGTTGGAGAGTCTGGCTGTGGGAAATCGACGGCAGGGCGTACGATCACAAGATTGTATGAGCCGACAGACGGCACGATTATGTTTGACGGGCACGATATCACAAAGAGCAAAGAGCGTAATCTTTTCTCGTTACGACGAGATATGCAGATGGTTTTTCAAGACCCATTTTCATCACTTAACCCCCGTAAAACCGTAGGGGCGACGCTTATTGAACCGATGAAGGTGCACGGCATTCAATCGAATACGAAAGCACGACGTGAATTTGCTCAGTCAATCATGGAGCGAGTGGGGTTAAACCCTTCATTCATTAATCGTTATCCCCATGAATTTTCCGGCGGACAACGTCAACGTATTGGGATTGCTAGAGCACTTATCCTTAATCCAAAACTTATCGTTGGAGACGAACCCGTATCGGCATTAGATGTTTCGATCCAATCCCAAGTACTCAACTTACTTAATGATCTTCAAGATGAGTTTGACCTTACGTACTTATTTATTGCTCATGATTTAAGTGTTGTGAAACACTTCTCTGACCGGATTGGAGTCATGTATCTTGGCAATATGGCTGAAGTTGCTGAAAAGAATGATTTGTACAATGAACCCCTACACCCGTATACACAAGCGCTATTGTCTGCGGTTCCTCGTTCTCACCCTCGTGAACAAACGCGGGAGAGAATCATTCTAAAAGGGATATCCCGAGTCCTGCAAATCCACCGAGTGGGTGTGTGTTCCATACAAGATGTCCGTATGTGATGGACCATTGTCGAGAAGTGAAGCCGGAAATGAAAGAAATTAGACCGAAGCATTACGTCGCTTGTCACTTACACGAGTAAGAACAGATTACCCTGTACAGGGAGGGATGCTAAACAATTGTCGGAAGGTTCAAATCAATTATCTTTACATTTATTAAAGGGGGATTTATAAGTGGGTAAAAAAGCACATTGGTTACTTCTAGCAATGATTTTTGCATTAGGTCTATTGCTTGCTGCATGTGGCGGCGGCGCTGACGAAACAGAAACAGACGGCGATGCAGGTGGCGATGACGAGCCAGATACAGAAGAAACAGACGATGATACAGATGATGAAGATGGCGACGATGATACAGCAGCAACAGGCGATCCGGTTGAAGGCGGCGAATTAATCGTTGGTACGGATGCAGAGCCAAACGGGTTAACGCCTGCAACTGTATCAGATACAGCTTCACGTGATGCCCATGACCTTGTTCATGCGCAACTTTATCGTCAACAAAGTGATGCGTATGAAGTTGAGCCAGACGTTGCTGTAGACTTGCCTGAGATTTCTGAAGATGGAATGGAGTACGTTGTAGAAATTCGCGATGACGTATATTTCAGTGACGGCGAGCAATTAACTGCTGAAGACGTTGCGTTTACGATTGGTATTTACCTCATGGAAGACTATGCTGGTCCTGCAATTACGACGTTTGAGCGCGTAGACTCAGTAGAAGCAACAGATGAGTTTGAAGTTACATTGACGCTTAATGAGCCAGATGCAGCGCTTACTGTAGGCCTTGGTGTTGCAATTGTTCCAGAACACATCCTTGGTGACGCTGACAGCTATTCAGCAATTGAAGAGCACGAAGCTAGCACAACTGACGCTGTTGTTGGTGCAGGTCCTTACGAAATGACAGATTGGACGTCTGGTCAGTACATTAACTACGAAGCACGTGATGATTATCACCAAGATGGTCCTTACATCCAAAATATTACAAAACGTATCGGTGATACGGATGCACAACTTGCTATGCTTCAAGCAAATGAAATTGATGTAATGAATGTTGCACCTCAAGATGTAGTAACAGCTGAATCTGTAGACGGATTCACATTAACAGAAGCTCCACAATTTGGTTACAACTATATCGGCTGGAACCAAAGAAATGAATTGTTTGAATCTGCGAATGTTCGTACAGCGATGACGATGGCAATTGACCGTCAAGGGGTTATCGATGGAATTATGGATGGCCACGGAACGATTGCGAACTTCCCGCACAGTCCTGAAGGTCCAATCTATGCAGATGAGATTGAAGAAATTCCTTATGATCCAGAAGCGCCCTTGAGCTACTTGCTGAAGAAGGATGGGAGCTTGAAGGAGATCAACTTGTTAATGACAGCGGCGAACAATTCTCATTCAACTTATTAACAAACTCTGAAGCACTTGTTCGTACAGATTGGATTGTAGCTGTTCAACAAATGCTTGGTGAGATTGGTATTGCTGTAGAAACAGAAACAATGGAGTTTGGTGCTTACCTTGACCGCATTAACCCACCAAACTGGGATTTTGATGCAATTGCAGGGGCATGGAGTCTCGCTTTAGATCCAAACCTAGAAGCATTGTTCCATTCAGACAACATTGAAGAAGGACAAAATAATGTTGCGTATGCAAGTGATGCATTTGATGAGCTTGCTGGAGACAACCGTAGTATTGTAGATCCTGATGAGCGAATTGATGTTCTTCGTGAAGCTGCCATTCAAGTGGCAGAAGATCAACCATATACGTTCATGTACTACCCAACTGAGTTCCAAGTACACCGTGATACAATTCAAAATCATCAGTACAACTCAAGAGCAGGTTTATTCCGTGTAAATGAGTGGTGGATTGAAGAGTAAATCTTCATTCGGAAAGGGGAGAGAGGACGTCCTCTCTTCTCTTTCGCTTAAAAGGAGATTTGGAATATGACTACATATATCATTCGAAGACTCATCATGACAATTCCATTGCTAATCGGGATCTCCATCATCACGTTTGCAATGATGCAATTCGCGCCTGGAAATCCAGCGGTACTTGATGTTGACCCGGATATCCCACCAGAAGCGAGAGAGGCTCAGATTGAGGCATTAGGGTTAAATGACCCGCTTCCAGTCCAATACGCACGCTGGATGGGTGGGGTTGTGACAGGGGATTTAGGAAATTCCTACATTTCTAAACGACCGGTTGTTGATATGATCTCAGAGAGGTTGCCAAACACATTAATTCTCATGTTTGCGTCCTCAGTATTGGCAGTTGTCATTGCCATACCGATAGGAATCGTATCCGCCGTTCGTCAGTATACAAAAACCGATTATGCAATTACGCTCGTTTCTTTTGCCGGCGTAGCTGTACCGAACTTTTGGATTGGTTTGATGCTCATTATGTTCTTAAGTGTTCAGTTTGGTTGGTTCCCTGTCGGGGGTGTTCAAACCTTAAATGCTGACTTTAATCTTTGGGACAGGTTGCATCATTTATTTTTACCAGCACTCGTTTTAGCAACAGCAGACACAGCTGCGCTTACCCGTTATACAAGAACGAGCATGTTGGAAGTGAAGAACCAAGATTACATTCGGACAGCACGAGCAAAAGGATTTAAAGAAGGGAAAGTTATTTTTAAGCATGCACTTCGTAATGCGTTGCTCCCGTTAATTACAATTTTTGGTCTGATGTTGCCTACGTTTATTGGCGGTTCTGTCGTTGTTGAAAACGTCTTTTCCTGGCCAGGAATTGGGGAACTCTTCTTAACGAGTGTAAACCAGCGTGATTATCCAGTGATTATGGCAATGACGATGTTTACCGCATTCCTTGTCGTAATCGGAAATCTGATCGCGGACATTTTATATGCCATTGTCGATCCGCGTATTGAGTATTAGGGAGGAACAGCTATGGATCAATTTAATCAAGCAGGAAAACAAGAATCAATTACCCCTAATAATCCGGAGACGCTAGGCAAACACCGTTCGATGTTAGCGATAATAGTAACCAAATTCTTTCAGAACAAATTAGCTGTTTTTGGTTTAATTATGCTAGGAATTATTGTAGGTGCTGCAGTTTTTGCTCCATTGATTGCACCTCATGATCCCAATTATCAAACATTGATTGCCCGTTTACATGAACCAAGCGCAGAGTACTGGCTTGGAGCCGATCAACTGGGGCGAGATTTGTTTAGTCGGTTATTGTATGCTGGTCAAATGTCATTGCTCGTTGGATTTGCTGCGATGGCAAGTTCAACGATCATTGGGGCTTCCTTAGGAGCAATTGCAGGTTATTTTGGTGGCCTGATTGATAGTATTATTATGAGAATTGTAGACGTTCTTATTTCATTCCCGAACATCTTTTTACTCATCACCCTCGTTGCCTTATTTAGACCGAGCCCATTTTGGCTAGTCGTCGTGTTTGGTTCATTAGGTTGGATGGGCACAGCTCGACTTATGCGAGGAGAAATTCTATCATTGAAGCGCAGAGAATACGTTCTTGCTGCTCGAACGCTTGGTTTACCAAAATGGAGAATCATCTTCAACCACATTATGCCGAATGCCATCGGACCGCTCATTGTTTCGGCAACACTAGCTATTGGTTCATTTATAATCGCGGAATCAACACTGAGCTTCTTAGGTCTTGGTATTAGTCCACCAACGGCTACATGGGGGAACATGCTTTCATCCGCACAAAATTTAACGATTTTCCAGACTGCCTGGTGGTATCCACTATTTCCAGGGTTAATGATCTTCATCACTGTACTTAGTTTTAACTTCGTCGGTGATGGATTGCGAGATGCACTAGACCCTAGAGTCGTGGAGAAATAAACCATCTGTTTATTTAATAGAACAGGCCTTTAAACGGGCTTGTTCTACGTTTTTTCGAAGAAGGGATAGTCTTACTAGAGGGTTAATATTCTTAATATTATTATTTATCTAAAATAAAATGATCATTTAGTAAGGGTGGATCGATAATGTTATGAATCGTAATGTCTCTTTCGTCATTGTAGCGGTTGGCGCGCAATCCTTGCAATCAAGTATTATCTTTATCACGTTTGCCTGGTACTTTACGACAATTACCGAGTCTGCAGTCGCATTTGGCTCGCTTATGGCTTTTCGATACATACCCGGCATACTGCTTACGATGTTAAGTGGCGTGGCGATTGATCGCACTGATAAGATAACACTCGGATTAGGGGCGAGTATTTGGCACTTGATCACTCTCTGTATTTTTTTAGTGATTGGTTTAAACGAGGTCGTAGCGGTTGGTGCCGGATACTGGGTGTATGTCGCGCTCGTCGTCATTATGGGTATGGCTTCAGCGGTATTGTCTCCACTCGAACGCACGCTCACGCCCATCCTTGCCAATGAAGGTGAGTTGAAGTCTGTAAACAGTGTGATCACAGCACTATCCCAGGTTACAAGTCTGATCGGTACAAGTATCGCCGGAATTATGATTGCTGTTACCGGTTTTGGTGTGACGATACTTCTCGCGATTAGTTTATCAATTGTTTCGATCAGTTGTTACTTTATTTTAAAAATACGAGTACATATCCCGAGAAACGAAAAAACGAGTTCAGGCACATTGAATGCACTAAAAGAGTCATTCCAACAAATAAAAAAACAAAATTGGATCGTCATCGGTGTATTGTCTGCAGTGTTCACGAATATGGCGTTCGTCATGATTATGGATGCAGCTTTGCCGTATCTATTCGCGGATATTAGCATTAACGGGTCAGCGGCTTTAGGGGTTTGTTTCACTGCGATCGGACTCGGAACTCTCATCGGTGCAGCCTTAACATTCAGGATGAAAAAGATCACATTCGACGTATCCATTACTTTATATATCATTTCTAGTTTAGCTGTCGTTTGTGCAGGTTTTCTTATTGATCAAATCATTTTTAGCATCCTTTTGTTCGGCATATTCGGATTGTTATCAGCCCGTTATCGATTATTTTCACGACCGAAATTCAAGAAAGCACACCGAAAAATATGTTAGGTAGTACGATGGGGATGCTTTCCTCAGGGGTGACCATTGCCCAACCGCTAGGCGTGTTTATTGCAGGGTTCATCCTCATGGTCGTAGACAGTGAATTTGTCATCTTAATCGCAGCATGTATGTCAATTATAGCTGTCATCATCGGATGGCGAAAAATTCGCGAGCAAAGAAACGAAGAGAAGCCATCCGAAGTGGCGTAATCGGTAGGATAGGAAGGTAGGAACCTTATGTTAATTAAAGGAAGTCAAATTTTAGATATAGCTACAGGTAGTTATACGTTACAAGATGTTCGCATCGAGGCAGGGCTATTTTCAGAAATGGGTGTACTCCAATCACGAGTTGGGGAGCAGGTCATTAATGGTGATGGTTTGTATATGATTCCGGGCTTAATGGACTGCCATTGCCACATCAGCGCAAATTATGCATCCCTTTTTCTAGCAGCTGGAATTACGACGGTACGTAATACTGCTGGCAATCATCTCTTGCTCTCATCTATTCGAGAAGCGGATGCACACGAAGCGGTTCCGCGTCTAATTACAGCAGATCGTATGATTGATGGCACTCCAGGGTCGTGGGGAGAAACGAGTCACGGATCACTATCAACTGATGATCTCGAAGAGGCGAAAGAAGAAGTGAAAAGGCAAGTCGAGACGGGTGTGGATTTCATAAAGGTTTACTCAAAGATTACTGAAGACATGTTAAAAGAAGTTATAAAGGAATCTAAAAGAAATCATTTAGATGTTAGTGCCGATTTGCTAGGGGCGGATTCACTGGATGCAAAGGTGGCGGTCGAGGTAGGCGTCCGGTTTCTGGAGCATAACTCAGGGATTATGCAGATGCTTCACCCTGGCTGGCATATGAATGCAAGTGATGATCTTTATGAACCGTTTTTGCAGCCACCAAATGAAGAAGAGATCGCTCGTGTTTTGCAACCATTGCTGGCGCGGGACGCGATTCTTGTACCAACAATAGGATTGTTCAAACAAGCAGCTGATTATCCAAACCATCGGGTGTCGGACCGCTTTCTAAGCCCGAGTTTATTACAGGTGTGGGAACAAACAGCTCCTCATGTTTCGTCGTGGCGCTTTCAAGCGATTTTCACTTATACGAAAGCGATAACACGAGTCTACCATCGGTTGGGCGGGACGGTTTTAGCAGGAACCGACACGCCAGCGATCATCTTTACAAATCCAGGGGCTAGTTTGCACCGTGAGTTAATGTTACTCACACAATCCGGTTTGTCGCCATATGAAGCATTGAAAAGTGCAACAATCGTTCCTGCGCGTGTGTTAAATCGACCTGATCTTGGTGAAATTAAACGTGGGAATCGCGCGGATTTCGTGCTATTAAAAGAAGACCCTCTTAAACACATTGAAAACGTTAGTAAAATTGAAATCATTGGCAAGGGAGGTCAGTGTTACTCTCAAGCAGAGTTATTCGCTCAAGCAGAGTCGGATGAGAAAATTGATATAGATGAGCAAGAATTTATGTCACGCTGGCAACAGCACCTTGAATCTTGGAATGTACGATAGATTGTGTGAAAAATACTGGATTGGTACACTTGATGAATAGAGTAAGGAAGGTGGCTTCTTCATGTGTACAGGTTCCGGTAAATGGTTAAGCGCGACATGACAACGAAAAAACTAACGTTATTAGCGGTGATGATTGCACTTTGTGTCGTCGGACGCGTCGTGTTTGTGTTCATTCCTAACGTACAACCGGTGACAGCAATAATTATTTTATCTTCATTTTTTATGGGGCCAGTCTTTGGTTTCCTGCTTGCCGTAGGTAGTGCGGTTATTACGAATTTATTTTTAGGCTCTGGCGTTTGGACACTTTTTCAAATCGTCGCTTGGGGATGTATTGGATTTCTTACTGGAGGAATTGGAAAACTGTTTCCGAACACGAATCGCTACGTGTTGGCAGCCATTGGCGGTGTGCTTGGGTACGTATACGGGGCAATCGTCTCTTTAAACATGCTGCTTTTTGCCAATAATTACTGGGCGTATTATTTAGCAGGTTTGCCATTCGACACCGCGCACGCCATCGGCAACGTCGCGTTCGTCCTTCTCTTATATCCGTTTTTAAAATGGTCATTCAAAGAATATAGGAAAACAAACTATGAGGAGCTTTCTTGAACTACTCGGCACGACAAAATAGTAGAGCAGAAGGCGGACTGAGGTCACTGAAAAAGGGGAATTGAAAACCCCAAATAGATCGGATCGTTCGCGTTAAAGATTGGCTTAGAAAGTGAGGAGCTTCTTTCGGTGACTGTGCACGTTTGCTTACGTATTTTAAAGAGTGGCTCCTGGCTATGGTAGGATTTTTTGCAAGTAGGGAGCCGAATTAGCTAAAATCTTACCATTGTTTTGTCTATGGTGGGATTTTAGGTTTCTATGGTAGGATTTCCAAAAACAAAACGCGGAGAAGGAGAGAATTCTTACCACAGGAAGCTCTATGGTAAAGTTTTCGTCCTGAGCCTAGTTGGTGCCAAGGAGGATGCGGGAAGAGGCAAATTGAAAAACGTATAATCTTGTTTTTAGTAGAAGATCCCGCATAGACGCTGTCTTTGATGGTATTTATGTTGATGAGGACACACTTTTTGCTGGAATCCCCACATAGAAAGGCAATATCCCCTCGTAGACGGCTCTATGAGAGGATTATTTGCATCCACGCCCCCGATCACTGGAATCCCAAAATAGA
This sequence comes from Geomicrobium sp. JCM 19039, assembly GCF_000698145.1. Classification (GTDB taxonomy): domain Bacteria; phylum Bacillota; class Bacilli; order Bacillales; family Marinococcaceae; genus Geomicrobium_A. The sequence goes on along the minus strand of NZ_BAXB01000006.1, from coordinate 7,185 downwards.
TCGAACTCCAAGGGTTGCACGAGTAACATATAAAGTGAGAGAGTATTTTTTTCAGCCCTCCCCCGTCTCACCAATTGGAGGTGCCCGGTTGCCGTGTGTGCACAGCCCCCAGATATCTGAGTTACCAGTGTTTTTCCTGCTTCTGACAAGTTCACCACGTCCTCACGACACCGCGACCGCGAATGACCAGCTCTCTCTTGAACCGCAGGTTCCCATAAACTTCTTGCCGTATTTTATTCATAAAATAGGAGAAGTACTCATTGACTAATCATCCCTACAAGTTCCGATGGTCTACTTATGTAGACTGTCGAACCCTATCCACTAAGACGCGATGAACGTGTAGAGAGAGCCATCCGGGTTCGCCCTGTTGTAACTTGGCACAATGTGAATACGAGTAAATCCGTACCCGGTCAGTATGTCTTTAAATTCTTGGACCCCGTACCAGTGGAGGGTGAACTGTGAAAGCTCCGTATGTTGAAGCTGCCCATTTCGCCATTTTTCGTATTTGTGTAGGTCGATGGTGTATTGACGTTCCCAGTTTATCTCTGCAGATGTGGACGTGAGAACGATGCCTTCGTGATTGCTTGTTTGGATTGATTTTGTCATGACCTTTCCTTGTTGCCAATTGACAGGGAGCAGCATGTCGACAATGATTTGTCCGCCTGGCTGTAAATGGGTTTTGAATGCGGATAACATTTGTTCCAATGCCTCTCTTCCCGGTAGTAGATTCAGGCTGCCAGAAGGCATAATAATGGCTTCGTATCGCTTTGGCAATGTCAATGTTGTGAGGTCTTGCTCATACAAGTTGGCGTGGAGTTCAGCTCGTTGCAAATTTTGTTTGCACACATTCAACATTTGTTCTGACAAATCGACACCGTCAACGGCAATGCCTCGTTTAAGAAGGGGAATGAGCATACGACCTGTACCGACACCCGCTTCCAATACGCTGCCTGTAACGTGGTTGAGTTGTTCCGTGTAAAATTCGATATCTCCAGATAGTGATGTGCCCACCGGTTTAGAAACTTCATAAAATTGCGCACTTAATTCTCCGTATTCTGTAAACATTTGACGCCCCTCATCGTTTTTACTCACTATATCACGATGCGACGAAAAAGATCATATATATTGAGAATGCGAAAATGATGAGCCAGCTAATCATCACAATAATTTTACCGATGGGGTGGCGATGATACACATACACAGCTGGAAAATAGTAAAGGAGAACGGCTCCAGTAAAAATCAAACCGCTCAACATGTAGTCTGGGTCATACGTATGGCGATTGAAAAATAAGTGCAAGCAAAACCCAATGCCAAATAGGAGACCAAACATATACAATGGGAAGGTTTGTCGAGCCATAAGACACCTCCGAATAGTAGGATGAAACGATCAAAATTCCAACACAGGTTTTCTTGTGATGGAATTTTGATACCGTCTTGACTATATAATTAATCTTCTGATTGTGCTTGTTTGATTTCCTTGGCAACGACATTTGCATCTGTACGACGGATGACGACGCGCTCGTCGATTTCGCGGAATACATAATTCACGTTGCTCTCGTCTTCTTCGACGAGAGCAAGAATAAATGGGTTTTCCGCATCAATGTCCGCCATTTTCCCATCTATGATTTCGCTCTGGTCTTGAATTTTATCTTGAGTAACGATTGTACCGATCAGTGTGCCGATACCACCGCCGATGAGTACACCGAACGGTCCGCCAAGAATTCCGACGAGGCTGCCAATGATGCCGCCTTTAAACCAGTCATTGCTTCGTTCTTGTTCTGTTGTGAATCCGTCTCGGTACACCATATCATCATTTATACTTTTCTCTACAACTGCAGCTTGTACGATCGTATGGTTCGGCCCTTCTGCTCGTTTCTTAAGTTCTGACAGCGCTTCAAATGCTTGTGCTTGTTCTGGGAACTTGACGAGTAAAAGAGATTGATTGTCTTGATTTTTAGCCATTGGTCCACGAACCCTTTCTCTTAAGAAGTTTCATTTTATCATTCCCGATTTATGTACGATCAAACCTTGTGATGATTCTGGTATAATAAAACGGTAGACAGCATTCTTTGGAAGCTGTACTTTTTGTAGTGAACAACAGATGTATTTGCTTCGAGTGTGAAAACCGGAGACAAAGGATGCCGACGTTGTTCGAAAGGAAGAGACATGTACCGTCATATGATGAAAGCGAAACTTCACCAAGCCGTAGTGACTGAGGCGAACTTGAACTACGTAGGCAGTATTACTATAGACGAAGACTTGCTAGATGCTGTCGACCTAATGGAAAATGAAAAAGTACAAGTCGTGAATAATAATAACGGAGCAAGACTGGAAACATACATTATTGCAGGTGAGCGTGGTAGTGGAGTCGTTTGTTTGAATGGAGCAGCTGCACGGTTAGTTCAACCCGGGGATACGGTCATTATTATCGGTTACGCCGTCGTTCATGAACAAGAACTGAGTGCTTTCCAACCGCGGGTGGCGATCATGAATGCAAAAAATGAGATCATTGAAATGATGGGCACAGAGCCTGCGGCTACCGTTCGAACGCATGATTAAAACGTTGTAAATCAGGTGTAACAATGGACATGCGCACGCGTAAATACAAAAGGATTTTAAAAAAAACCAGGTAAAAGTGTTGCATTTGTGTGTGTGTCCGTGCTACTATAATTTTTGTCGGACAAGATACGTTATACATTGCACGGAGGAGTACCCAAGTCTGGCTGAAGGGAGCGGTCTTGAAAACCGCCAGGGGGTTAACGCCCCGCGGGGTTCGAATCCCTCCTCCTCCGCCATTATTACACAAACCAAACCTTCCACAATTGCTGGAAGTTTTTTTGTATGTAAATTTATTATAGAAAGAAGTCGTTTCACATGGAACAAACACAATTGGATGAATATTATATGCGTTTGGCCTTGGAAGAAGCGATGAAAGCGGCTCGTATTGATGAAGTGCCGATTGGGGCTGTACTCGTCTATGAGGGCGAGGTGATTGCAAAGGCGCACAATCGACGTGAACATGATCAGCATACGTTTTCGCATGCAGAATGTGTCGTCATTCGTGAAGGGAACGCACATGTGGGTTCTTGGAGACTAGAAGAATGCACATTGTATGTGACACTCGAGCCGTGCCCGATGTGCGCAGGGGCTTTGTTGCAAGCCGGGTGCCAAGGGTGGTATTCGGTGCACGGGACCCAAAGGCCGGTGCTACGGGTTCTCTCTACAATCTTCTTGATGATGAACGGTTTAATCATCGGAGTGAAGTGATTGGCGGTGTGCTCGAAAACGAGTGCGGGACGATGCTGTCTTCTTTTTTCAAAGAGCTTCGTGAAAGAAAGAAAAGAAACAAGCATTGATTTCTCGTAATTGATGATTTATACTTTTACATGCCGTGCTAGGTGGGGAATTAGCGGTGCCCTGTACTTGCAATCCGCTACAGCAAGACTGAATCCCTTCCTGAGGTTTATACGCTGCGAGGTCTGCCCTAAGTAAGTAGTGTTGACATTTGGGTTCCACGCAACGGAAACTCGTGAACCCTGTCAGGTCCGGAAGGAAGCAGCAGTAAGCGTGACCTTTCGTGTGCCGTGGAGTTGCCTGGATCGAGCCAACTGCTTAGGTAACGCTTGTGGTGTATAGATCGATGGAAGGTGCGCGGCTACATAATGGAGAGTCTCTCTTGTTTAAAGAGGGGCTCTTTTTAGGTTTTGAAAATCGACAATGGAACAAGTATAATAAAAGCAAACTGCGCGAAGTCAGAGGATGGACGAAGGAAGGGGGGGTCGATTGAGTTACCAAGCGTTGTATCGGGTGTGGCGCCCACGAAGGTTAGAGGATGTGGCTGGGCAGAATCATATTACGAAGACACTGCAAAATGCATTATTGCAACAAAAGGTCGCTCATGCGTACTTGTTTAGTGGACCAAGAGGGACGGGTAAGACGAGTGCTGCGAAGATCTTGGCAAAAGCGATCAATTGTGAACATGCACCAGTCGCTGAGCCGTGCAATGCGTGCCAGGCGTGTGAAGGAATTCAGAGCGGCGCGGTCGTTGATGTAATTGAAATCGATGCGGCATCAAATAACGGAGTGGATGAGATTCGCTATATCCGAGATAATGTCATTGCTGCACCGCGAGATGTACGGTTTAAGGTGTATATTATTGATGAGGTGCACATGCTTTCAACAGGAGCGTTCAACGCGTTATTAAAAACGTTAGAAGAACCTCCAGCGCACGCCATCTTCATTCTTGCTACGACAGAACCCCATAAGATTCCACTGACGATTATATCGAGGACCCAGCGGTTTGATTTTAAACGAATTGGTCCGGAGACGTTAATGGAACGCATGCGCTATATCGTCCAAGAAATTGGCGCGGAGGCGGAAGACGATGCCCTTCAATTCATTGCGCGAGTGGCCGAAGGTGGGATGAGGGATGCGCTTAGTTTGCTTGATCAAACACTGTCATTTTCCGAAGACCAAACGGTGCGTTCTGGTGATGTGTTGACGATTACGGGTGCAGTCTCACAGCAATTTCTTACCGACGCGGTGAGAGCATTGGTGAATCGGGATGCTCAAGCGGCTGTGCAAGCTGCGGATGCGCTCGTGCGTGAAGGGAAAGACCCGTTACGGTTCATGGAGGACCTCATTTATTACTTGCGAGACTTGTTGTTGTACCAAACCGCGCCTTCGCTGGACACGTTATTAGACCGTGTTCAAGCGGATGATGCGTTTGCAGAATTGGCGAAACTCGCCGATCGAGAATGGGTCTATGATACAATTGAGACGCTCCATCAAGAACAAAGAGAAATGAAAGGGGCATCACACCCTAAGATATTCTTGGAAATGGCCCTCATTCATGTAGCCCAAAAGAATAAAACGGTTCAGTCTGAATCATCGGTTGATGATGAAGTGGTCCAACAGTTAAAAGAACAAGTGTCTCTTCTTCAAGAGAAGCTTGGAAAAGTAAGTGCGGGCAGTGCTTCTTCTAGTGAGGAGGAAGCGCCTAAGAAACAACAGGCGAAGCGCAAACCGCAACCAAATGCGCAAAATAGTGCATCAGTGAAACAAGCGCAGCGGATGTTGCCAAACGCTTCGAAAGAAGAACGGGCGAAAGTAGAAAGTCGTTGGGCGGACACCTTGCGCACGATTAAACAAGAGAGTGTGCCCGCATCCGCTTGGATTAATGATGCGAAGCCTGTAGCAGCTAGTACAGAAGCAATCATTCTCGTGTTCCAAAACGAAATGCACAGAGGATGATTGACGATAAGTTTCGGACGTTGACGGAACGGGCGATTGCGTCTAATAATGAACATAGCTATCAGATAATTAATCTTCTGCATCATCAATGGGAAGAAATAAAATCTTCCTACCGATCGAAAAATGCAGAAGAAGAGTCAGGCGAAGAAGAACAACAGCCGCAAGAGCCTCAAGAAGATCCGCTTGTTTCTGAAGCGCATAAATTGTTCGGTGAGGAACTCGTCGAAATTGTAGACGATGCACCACCTAAACCTTAAGGAGGATATTAAACGATGAAAAATATGGGAAATATGATGAAACAAATGCAAAAGATGCAAAAGCAAATGGCGGAAGCGCAAGAGAAGCTAAAAGAAAAGACAGTAGAAGCAACTGCAGGCGGTGGCGCAGTTAAAGTTGTTGCCTCAGGGGATAAGCGCATCCTCGATATTCAAATTGATGAAGAAGTTGTCGACCCAGAAGATGTAGAAATGCTTCAAGATCTTGTGCTTGCGGCGACTAATGATGTGTTGGCTCAAGTTGACAAACTCGTTGAAGAAGATCTCGGTAAGTTTACTAAAGGGATGAATCTTCCGGGCATGTTCTAGGAGGAATGGTTTGTGCAATACCCTGCACCGATCTCAAAATTAATTGACGGGTTTATGAAATTGCCAGGGATTGGCCCAAAAACGGCAGGTCGCCTTGCTTTTCACGTACTCAATATGAAAGAAGACGATGTGTTGGATTTTGCGAAAGCGTTAGTGAATGCGAAACGAGATCTTACGCATTGTTCGTCTTGTTTCTATATTACCGATAAAGATCCATGTCTCATTTGTGATGACTCACATCGTGATCGGTCGATGATCTGCGTTGTTGAAGATTCTAAAGACGTTATGGCCATGGAGAAAATGCAGGAGTATCGGGGTTTGTATCACGTATTGCACGGGGCGATCTCACCAATGGATGGGATTGGTCCTGAGGATATACGAATGCCAGAACTCATCAAACGTCTGCAAGATGATACCGTTCAAGAAGTGATTGTCGCAACTAACCCTTCTATTGAAGGTGAAGCGACAGCGATGTATTTGTCACGTATGATTAAACCAACAGGCATTCGCGTTACGCGCCTTGCTCATGGTCTACCGGTTGGTGGAGATTTAGAGTATGCGGATGAAGTGACCCTTTCACGGGCAGTGGAAGGGCGGCGAGAGTTATGAGAAGAAAAGCGAAAATCTACCATAAAGAAAAGAAACGTCTATATGAAGTGTTAGATGCGCAGAAATTCAAACTTAGCTCACAGAAGAAGCATATGGAAAAGAGCATTGATCCAAGTAGAGAAGCGTTAGCGCAACTGAAAATGGAAGAAGCAAAATATCGCTTCCTCCTTAAAGAAGCGAGAAGATGGTAAAAGCGGCGAAGTCGTCCCTGGATAATGAGTAGGGGGTGATTTCGTTTTTCTTTTGTTACCTATGAATTTATTTAAAGAAGTAAGCAAGTCCACACATGTCCAAGCATAGTATGGTTATAAAGCTATGAAGGAGGAATGATTGTGGATCCTGTAATCATTATTTCTATTGTAAGTGCGATATTATTTGTAGGTGTTATTGCTAGTGCCTCTCTAAAGCCAATAAAGTGGTTAGGCAGTGGCGCAGTTCGAATTCTCATTGGCGCGATCGCTCTTTTTGTTATTAATTTATTCGGAAACTTAGCAGGGATTCATATGCCAATCAATCTGTTTACATCATCGGTGGCAGGAATCCTTGGTATACCAGGCGTTATTATGCTCTTCGCTGTTCATTACTTCGTGCTTCCTTTCTAAAATACACACCCTATAAAATTATTTTTAAAAAATATCACTAGAATCGTTGACAGTAGATTAGAGAGCTGATAATATATTAAGAGTCGCCGCAAGAGAGGCCGAAACGCCGACAAAAACAACGAAAAAGGAAGAAATAA
>NZ_BAXB01000007.1 GCF_000698145.1 Geomicrobium sp. JCM 19039 | reverse complement strand
ATTCTGTTCCCTAGTTTATGAGAATATACCGCTTTTGCTGCGATTTTCCCCAACTTGAGAACAGATCGGTCGCAACTCGAGCACAGTATCCACTTCACCAAGCTTACCATTGGTTCTTAAAGAAATTGTTTCGTTCAACTTATTCAGCTGGAACTTCACACAGGTGCTGCCAGTCTTTTGTTCATCCGAAAAGACCGTCACTCGCCTTCCCAGCCGCTTGTTTCCATATCTATAAGCCAGTGACTACGCAGCATAAGCGCTCGCTCAAATCCTGCCAGTGCACCTGCCCCAAAGATTAAGGCATTCACTGGTATTGACAACGTGATGGGAGATGTGAAAGTGCCTACATTCTCTGTCACCCACGGGACATCACTTATCGTTTCGATTAGCTGCGGGATGCTTAAGGCAAGTGAAACCAATAGAACAATTGCTGCAAGACCGCCAATCACTCTACTAAACAATGGGAATTGCTTGTGCACCCACATTCGTAGGCCTCGAATGGAACGTCGGTCCGGATAAACCGAAAAGGATTCATCTTTCTCCGTTGCGTAATGTATCCGATTAATCCCGTAGCCCCCACTACTAATTTCTAAAACGCCATTTTCTATAGGGAATGCGGCTGGCAGTTTTGAAAACGCCTCATGTTTTCCTTCACGGTATAAATCAACTTTAGGTTCGTCAGCGAAGTAGCTCGATTTTATCGCATACATCGTTTTTGTATTCTCATTGTTCTTAATAACGATATGAAACAAGGAATGTGTAAATATGTGCCAAAATTGATACTTCTTTAATAAGTGACCGTCCCCTTTCTTCACTTTTTTCATCGTCCTCTGTCGCTTCCTTCTTCGCATAAATCGGAACACCGACGCTCACCCTCACTTTCTTTCTTTTGAATAAGTGAAGCAATCACCAAATCTCATTCTTACATAGAAGTTTGTACGTATGTGCCTTTAATTTAGACACAAATATCCTTCGATTAACACCAAAATACGTGTCACTGTCATGAATAGAGAGAAACGGGTCGCGACGGGTCTATAGAATCGAACACTTGCGCGTAATGAATGACATGCTCTTTTCTCAAATCGCTCACAACATATATATGAGCAGATAAAGTGTATATGGAATCAAAAGCCCAATCGCCGTAAACAACCCAGGCGTGTATGCTCTCAAAATGATGGTTTGAGCAACATGAACGACATGATGAAGGAGTGCGAGAATTAAGAAACCAATATACAATCCATCAACCCATCCATTACCAGCAAAAAATACTTTAACTAGCGTGACCCCTGTTGTTGTTAACAAAATGAATACGTCTCTTTTTGCAAAGTCATGGGAGCTGATGTTCCAAAACTTCCATATGTATTGTTTGAGACGTGTATTCGCCAAATGCTTCGTGTGCGCTCCCCATTTTTCAACCGTAATGATCTCTTCAAAATCATGGAACATGAACAAAATAACAAAAAGCCATACAAGCGTTACACCGAGCGTATCTTCCATAATGACTTCTTCCCTTTCCCGACATACATCTTTTACGCATCGGTTTGACATTTTGTTTCATCTACATAAGTTGAACGAAAGAGTTTCACTGAATTCGATGACCGAGATTGGTCTTTACAGGCGAACGCCTACCTATCGACTGTTGAAGTTCATCTCACTTCGATATCGATCGTTGTTCCTCACTGCAAGGGTTGCAGGCAACACGGAAAACGTATGCCGAAAGGTAAAAAGACGTGACCGATCGTCACCACCTGGCGCAAGCATGTGATGACCTCTTACTTAAGTGACAAACCAGCCCTCAAACCGTTCAATTTCGGCCCTCAACGGTCACATATATCGAAATTTGTGACCGTTGACTCCGTTTATGTGCGCATCCACGTTTAAAATCATGATTTTCTTTCTCAAGTGTCACAATAATGAATATATGGTGCATTTGGACTTCTTTCCACACCGTAACCAGTAGGCAGAAACGTGAACCGTGTTGCACTTGTGCTCTGGAGTATAAAGAAAACACGGTGGACGTCTTTTGGCCACCAATGTTGACCTTATAGTCTGGACTACATAGAAAACACGGTGGGCGTACTTTGACCACCGATGTTGCCCTTGTGCTCTGGAGTACAAGCATCCGCCCGAAATGGAAAACAACAACAAACTCCGCGCAAGTTTAGCGGAATAAGCGCATAAATTCGTTAAACTAGGCAAACGAGCGCGCAAATGGCACCCAGCACCACGCTACCCCTCCAACCCAACAGCGCAAAATAGGAGAATCTTAATTTCATTCTATCTACAACAGAAATATCATTTGCACTTGAACATCACGTAACGTGATGTTCTACGCTGGATAAAGAACGTCACTAAACATGAGAAAGGTGTAAAATGATGAAACGTTTTTTAAAGGTTCTATCCGTGTTCGCAGTTTTACTATTGTTAGCTGTGTTATCGATTTTTGGAATGCGTGTTTACAACCACGCTACGTATCAATGGAATGAAGAAGCGACTGTTAATCTCCATGATTACGAAGCTTATCCGGATACTTTCTCTAACGGTCAGATTACTCACTTTGAAGATGGTCTGGCAAATGGGTTCCACCTTCAGCCAGACGACCCGATCGACGCTCCACCAGTTGTTCTTTTTGGAGGCTCGGAAGGCAGTAGCAATTTCGAAGAAGCTGTAAGACTTGCGGAAGAGGGCTACGAGACGTATGCATTATTCTTTTTCGGAGCCTCTAATCAGCCGGAAACACTTAACCGTGTTCCACTAGAATTTTTCTCAGATTTTCTCAAAACTTTTGATTTAGAGGAAACAGCTGTCACAGTCATTGGCTATTCAAAAGGAGCAGAGCTCGCACTGAACTTAACGAATTATTATCCAATGATTGAGAAGCTTGTCTTGTACACCCCGAGTGAGTATACGTATATGGGGTTGGAATTTAGTGCCGACACTGGGTCTTCTTGGACGTGGGGAGGTGAAGAGTTACCATATATCAACTTTGATGGTGTGGATGGATTTACGATGTTTACGACGATGTTTGATATGCTCGTTGCCAGTCCGATTGCGTATCGTGACACTTATGAAAGTGCCGTAGAAAATGCGAAGAACCGGGAAAGCGCACGTATTAACACGTCAAACTTCGAAGGTCGAGCACTTCTGTTTGCCGGAGAAAAAGATGAAATGTGGCAAGGCGACACAGCCGCTCGGCAGATTGGCGAGGCACTTGGTAGCCAAGCGAGGTTGTCCTTTACCGAGAAGCCGGCCATTCATTTGGCATGTCCCCTTACTATGCGGGATGGCACTCGGCGGCACCGCCCAAGCAAACGTTGAGGCTAAACGAGATAGTGATGAATTGTTGTTCGATTTCCTCGCCGATTAATTACTTCAGCATTGCTCTCGATATACGATCGATGATTATTGTAGAAAAGTAAAAGGCTAACCCTGCCATACTTGCTAAGAAAACGTCTCCAAACCCTAATTCCAGGTCCAAATATTGATTACGGTTTATCGCAGATTTTACAACACCGATGAAGACAAATGCGACGACGCTCGCCGCCATGTAATACACCCATTGAAAGCCAAATCGGATGCGCTCAATGAAAAAAGCTGCGGGAATGGCTAGAAAGATATACATCGGCCAAGCAAATATAAAATAAATGATAGCGTAGGCATTGAAGATCGTTGGAAATGATAGCGACTGTGCACCTTGATGAAAAAGATTGTACGCTAAAAGAGCAAACATAAATAAAAATGGAGAAAGAAACGCGGCGAGCAACTTCTTTCCGATGCTTTTTAGTACAGTCATGTAGTCCCCCTCTAATCTCCCATTGTAACAAGGTGGAGGAAGGTTGTACGTCATTCCATGATATAATTTTCTTTAAATGGGATCTTGAGCATCAGAGTACGTTCTTCAATAATTAGATGTAGCGCTATTTACAACATCTATATGAGGTGAATACGATGAGCTTCCTGCTCGACCGCGCCCTACCGATTACGGGGTACGTATTATTTTTGGCCGCTATCTTGAGCCGTTCGTCTCCACTATTTATTGTTGCGCTCTGCGTCATCGGCTTTGCGGTTACTCGAAGAATTCTAATGTTGAGTCGTAACAACGAGCATAAGAAGATTCCTCTTGTCGTCGGTATCTTAATTCTCATCATTATGACGTTTGCTCCGCTGTTTTGGTAGTCTACAACAAGAGGAAGCTTCCCACTTCGGGACTTCCTCTACTCTGCTACTAGCCTCGGCAAAAGCTTTCTTTCAAAATCGATCATTTCTCCACGCTTCACTTCAAATGGCAGCATACTTGTTTCATCAAGCATGTAGTTTAAGAAGAAATAGCAAAAGTACGATGCCCGGAGTGTCGGATCATAGTTCAAGTCAAACACTCGAAACACCCTTACAAAATATTCATCATACTCCCCATGCAAATAAGCCATCACACTAGAATTATCGTTATTCACATCAAATTCATTCCACATAAACTTAAAGAAATCATAAAAAAATACGTACTGCCCAGACGTATCATAGTCGATGTACCACACTTCTTTCTCCCCGGCTCGGTCTTCGGTTATTAGTAGATTGTCCGTCCACAAATCCCCGTGCAACGGGATATACGGGAAGTTTGTGTCAAACAATGATTGGTCGATTAACGCCGCAGTTTGCTCAAAGAGTCGTTGGTGGATTCGATTTCCACTACGGTTAAGCAACTCATTCATCGTTTGTCTTGTGAAACGTGCATCACCCTTTATTGAAGTAAAGTAATTTGCATAATCGGTAAGAATGGTGTCAATTGTGTCCTTTTTATGTGGCTGAGTGTGTAAAGTCGGTTCAATGTACGGCTCAACGATCGTTCTTTGTTTTGCATTACGGGCGATGATCGGTGGTGTGCGAAAATACTGAGAAAAATGAGCCGTATTCGCGACTTTTCTATCGTACGTGTCCCGACTGCAACTCACAGTCAGCACCTCATCGGCAGAAAATATTTTACAATCACCGTTGCTCGAGAACCAAAGGATCGAACCATGAAATTGCTTTTCGCCTTCACCCGTTATTTCAAGCGATTCGTTCATCGTGGTCATTTTTGCTGAAACGACGGGGTGAAGACGTTGCTCATCCTTATAAATCATTCTCTTTTCATCACCAAAGTAATAGCTGCCATCTACTAAATATTTATGGAGCTCAACTGCTCTCCTCTGTTTCCATTCCTCACTCACGTTTCAACTCTCCTTTACATACCGTTACTCTTTATATCTATTGTATTAAAAAATAAAACCAATAACAGTACGATCGTTACTGGCCCTCGACTATGAATAAGCTTTTTTAGGTATGAAAAAATCGCTCAAGATTTGTGATCAACGGTTAGGAAAATGGTGCAACCAGAAATATGCAAAGTACTTATTGCACCGAACAAAACCGCTCCAATAGGCTGTAATGACAACGATCGATCCTCCAAATGTAATATTCATTTGAAATGATCAGTTTTTTACTGTTGCACGAACTGCACAACAGCCATATACGCTACTCTCGCTAAGAGAAAGACGACCACCGCGACACTCGTTACAGTGATTTTCACTTTTTCAATAAGCCGGAAATATGGCCTACACATCATCGTCCTTCATCCATTAATACCTCTTTGACAAAACGACAAATGAAAGAAATACGACACTAATCATGATCGCTGTGATGATTCCGACGGTTTGCATGCCATTAAAATGAATAACGTCTGCCATAGATAGCGTCATTAATGCGATAAAAACCCCCATCATAATAAGAAATGTATAGAACATGCCTCTTTCTTTAATTTTCTGTGTGCGTTCGTCGTTCACTTTAAATTGTGGGTACAAATAAGCTAGTGAAAAACACATCGTCGCCACGCCAAATTGGATAAACTCAGTTCCTTGTAAACCTGTGCTACTTTGAGTTCCAGCATAGACGAGTAAAAAGGCATATCCTAAAAATATGACACTCGCAACGATAAAAAAGATGCGAAATCCAACATTTCTCATGACCATCATCATTCCTCCTGATCTACTTCTTCAAAAATAAATACGTTTTCAATGGATATCTCAAATGAACGAGCGATATGAAACGCTAACGGTAACGAGGGGTTATATGTTCCCATCTCGATTGATATAACCGTTTGGCGTGACACACTTAGCTGTTTGGCCAATGCTTCTTGCGACCACCCATATAGTTTCCTTAATTCTTTCATTCAATTTTTCATCTCGAATAACCCTCTCGCATTCTATTCATACTATAAAGTAAAGCTAATTTTACTGACAAGTTTGTTTTACAAAATACTCATTTATTGCTTTTTTCCAACGTTTATTTTATTATAAATAGAGTGATCGATCTATATATAAAGGCAGGTATATGCGATGAGCAAAAAACGTGAACAACTGCTCCAACGGTCAGAGCTGCTTTTTAGTCATCAAGGATTTCATGCTGTTGGTTTAAAACAGCTCATTAAGGAAGCGGACGTTTCTTTAATGACGTTATATAATCACTTTGATTCAAAAGAAAGCCTGATTTTAGAAATTCTAAAACGGCGAGAAAAAAGGTATTTTGAGTCACTTAATATGGCAAGCCGGAGCGATGACTTGTCAATTCCACATGCTTTCACAGAAGCTCACCTCAAGTGGACCGCTGCAAATAAAGCGAATGGCTGCATGTTTCTAAGAGCAAAAGAGGAATACAACTCGATCAATGATGAGGTTGTTGCATTTGTAGAACAGCACAAAACCCACTTGTTTCAACTGTTTCATAAACACGGATTAACGAAACGAGAATCGTTACGATTAGTGCTGTTATTTGAAGGAGCTACCAGCTCAGCAGAAGTGTTTGCGCTCAACGAAGTTGCCGAAGAGTTGCGATATTCGGTCCAAGCGTTGTTCCCAAATTCATAGGGAATACGCTTTTATTTTCACTTAAAAATATAGTGATCGTTCTATATAAAAAGGAGTCTTTTTCATGTGGAAAATTGTTGTGCCCGGTCTTGCCATGATTGCCGTTACTTATGCCTTTGCACGTCTTAGCTTCGGAATGTTCCTCCCCGACATATCAAATACACTCGGTTTGAATGCCAGTGATGGCGGGTTGGTGGGTTCTGTTGGTTATATATCCTACTCAATCGCTTTATTCTTTTCATCGTTTGCGATCAGTCGGTTTGGTTTTAAGTCGGTCAACGAGATGGCGGGGCTAACAGCCGTGGTTGGACTGGTCGGTATGGCCACATCCACCTCACTTTTGCACCTTGGCGCGGGCGTATTTATTGCCGGTTTAGGTAGCGGTCTTGCATCACCGGCGCTTAGTCAAATGGCTTATCAAACATTCACCCGCACACGAGTGGACCAAGCAAATACGTGGATCAATAGTGGCACGAGTTTCGGTATTATCCTCACAGGCCCTGTTGTGCTACTGTTCACAGAACATTGGCGACTATCGTTTTTCATGTTTGCTATCGTCGCATTTGTCGTGACCCTATGGAACAAACGTATCATTCCTAATGCTTATGAGAATCGACATCTTGACCAGACAAACGTAGATTGGACGTCCACGCTGCGAAACGGTTGGTCACTGATCGCAGCGTCGGTCATCGTCGGTATTAGCTCATCCATCTATTGGACGTTTTCGAGAAGTTTTGTTACAGAGCAGTACAATATGACCGCAAATGAAAGTGTTCTCTTTTGGATTGTCGTAGGCGCAGCGGGTATAATCGGAGGTGTCGCTGGAGGTTTGATACAAAAAATCGGACTCAGTTTATCGTATCGGATGATTTTAGTGACGTTGTTAAGTTCTGTCGCACTGCTAACGGTTCACACTCCGTTGGCCATCTACACTTCACCTGCCTTTTTGGTGGAGCATATATCTTCCTTACTGGCTTACTCATCGTTTGGGCAACGAGAACCTTTGCCCATTTGCCAGCGCTAGGTGTGAGCATGTCCTTTTTAGCTTTAGGCATCGGCCAATCTTTAGGATCTTCTATCGCCGGTATGGTTATAGACATCAGCTCCTATCCATTTGCCTTTATCTTGTTCGCATGTGTGGGCGTCATTGGTTTATTCATCCCGGTGAAGGACACGAACGACATCCCGTAGGCGTTTGAACTACAAATTGGTCAATCAGGGTCAAGGAATACCGTCATTTTCATACTAAGGACACCTCTGTCCCTCGTAGCCACGACTAAGAGAAACCAATCCTAGATAATGGTACGCACGTTCTTGGAGGTACAATCTAGGAAAAAATAAATCCATATACTGTAAATTACTATCTCTATATCGCGAATGCAGAATACATTATTTTTACATTGCTGCGCATCATTCCTTACCAAATAACATTTCTACCACCGGCAGATAAAATACGCTCACGTCGCACTGTATGATCAACGATGATTTTTCCACCACTTATTTAACTGCGATCGGTAGGCAATCCCTTCAAACCAATTATAGAATTTCTTTAACTTAACTTATCTATATAGAATGAACTTAACATTTTCCTGATTTGCGCTGTTGGGTTGGAGGGGTATCGGGGTGCCATCTTGCGCGCAGTTTGTTCCAACTGGAGCGCAGATTCGATGCCCATAATCGAGCAAGCTGTCAGCCCCAGCGTGGCAGAAGCCAAATCGAACTCGGTTCCGCGCGGCTCACGCCGACGTCTTGCTAGGTTTTTGGCTTGGAAATGCAAAGGATGGTTCTCTGAACCGTTGCCTCAGGGGATGGCGGCACATGCGGTCAAGACGAATGACCGTTCTGCGCGCAAGTTTGAGCTTTTCACTAATTTTAGCGCCGATTTCGCCAAACTTGCGCGCAGATTCCAGGCTGAAGTGCCAACGACACGTCGGCCCCAGCGGGGCCGAAGCCAAATCGAACTCGGTTCGGCGCGGCTCGCGCCGACAGAATGTGGGTACTTTGTGGCGGGGATGCATAGGTGACCCGGTAATCTGTTCCCAAGATTGTCCATTCTATATAGATCGGTTTTGCACGATTTTCTGCATCTGCGGCGGTGAAAATCAATCATATTGGGAATTTCTAGGTGATTCGTAATCTAAATCGCTTTGAACATCGCAGTTTACCTGATCGTCGACGATTTATGAACGTTCGCTTCTACACTGAACTTCAACTTTGTTTATTTATAACCAAACTCAAGAGCTGGCAACCAAAGGTGCCGATGGTAAACCGAACGACCCTGTGCTGACATGTTGTTGGCTCTTCTGATTAGAAAGGAGGAGTACAACCTTAAGAACAAGTGGACTTCTTCATTTCATCCTAATATAGATTACTGAAATTCAGTGAGAAACAACTAACCCTCATTCGTCACTATCGAATGGGGGTTAACACGCCGTTTCTATAAGCTATTAAACGAACTGCTCCACAGATACATCGGACTGTCTGACGCCGATGTTCTGCTCATACCAAACGGCAAACACGTACAATACCCAGATTTTTCGGCTGTGGTCAGCAATGCCTGCTTGATGTTCTTCGACGAGCTGTTTGGCATAGGCAAGGTTCACGTAGTCGCCAACACCTGCTTCGTAAATTTTTTCGAGGCATTGCTCTCCACGCGACCCTCGCAACCAATCACGCAACGGGACAGGAAAACCGAGTTTCGGGCGATGGAGTACATGGTCAGGCACAAGATCGGCAAATGCTTCTCGAAGTAATGCTTTCGTCGTCTTTTTTGTGACGAGCAACTCCGTCGGAATGGTTTTCGCCACATCGTACACCTCTTTATCCAAAAACGGCACCCGAAGTTCAAGGCTATGAGCCATTGACATCCGGTCTCCTTTCGCTAATATATCGCCAGGGAGCCAGAAGTTTTGATCGATATATTGCATCTGTCTAACAGGATTGAGATGAGTGACTTGTTCATAATATGGAGCGAGTAAACCCTCGATCTTATGATGAAACAAACGTTTGTTTAAGATGATTTCTTTATCATCGGTAAAGATTTTTGCGTTTCCTACGAAGCGCTGTTCAATCGGTGTCATCGCCCGCGTAAGATAGTTTTTTCCATAGAATGAGGGTAGGTGGCTTAACACCTTCTGGACGGATCGTTTCATTACCCCTGGTAACCAATTCACTTTGGAAAGTGCCATCGGCTCTTGATAAATCCGGTAACCGGCAAACAGCTCGTCCGCTCCTTCACCAGACAGAACGACGGTTACTTCCCGACTCGCCATTTCACATAATGCATAAAGAGGTACAGCGGAAGGGTCGGCAACCGGCTCGTCCAGCTTTTGAATCACTTCTTCTGCTAACTGGAAAAATTCCTCCTCACCGATGATTCGCTCATGATGATGAGTGCCGAGTATTTTTGCCGTCTTTCTAGCAACGACACATTCATTTTGCTCACCTTCAAAGCCGACAGAAAACGTATGAAGGGGCCCTAATTCTCGCATAAGCGCCGTGATGATGGTGGAATCAATGCCACTGGATAAAAAGCTACCAATTGGAACGTCACTTTGCATGTGTAGACTGACGGATGACTCCATCACTGTTCGAATCCGTTCTTTCCATTCTTCCGATGAGTATGAAGCCGCTTCGTGTTGTGTACACGGTTGCCAGTAACTCTCGACGCTCACTAATCCATTTCGTTGGACGTGCATTAAGTGCCCGGGTTTTAACGAATTGATACCCGTTGTCATCGTTTCAACTCCCGGAACATATTGAAGTGTAAGATAGTGAGACAAACTTTCATGATTCACTTGGACGTCACGATCCATAACACTCGCTAAACTACTCGCTTCAGATGAAAATAACATTCGCTCTCCGTCCCGTGTATAGAGAAGAGGCTTGATGCCAAACGCGTCTCTTCCGGCGATAAGCACTTCGTTTTCGTCATCCCACAAAAGAAAAGCGAACATCCCCCGCAGTTCTTTAACGAAGTCACTTCCGTACTCTTCATATAAATGTACGATCACTTCCGCATCACCATTCGTGGCGACTGGTGACCTTTCGCTTCCAAGTCCAACCGTAATGAACGATAGTTGTATATTTCGCCGTTACAAACCAGGCGCAATGTGCCATCTTCATTTTTGAGTGGCTGTATCGCTCCTTCTGTATCAATAATGGCAAGACGACGAAAGCCGAACCCGACGGGTTGTTTTACCCACACCTGGTCATCATCCGGTCCCCGATGATGCATCCTTTCATTCATCGCATAAAGATCTTTTACATTGATCGCCTCATTTTGAAAAGAGATCATACCGTTAATTCCACACACTTCGCTTGTCCCCTTTGCACTAATTTGGCACGGTTGCTTCCTTCCATTCCCAACTATCGACCAGTTGTTCTTCGATGTGTAATCTTCCCTCTATCGCTTCGATCGTTTCTGCAATGGATGTGATTGCAATCGTATACTCGTCGTATTCAATCAAGTAAGCGTACCCTCGCTCATAATCTTGGTAATCAATCACAGTTCCTCCGAGATTTTCAAAAGGATTGTCTGAATAGCTTTCTACAGGTGTATCAATTTCATTCGCATACGCATCAAAATCATCGGTTTCATCTCCATTAAAAACTTGAACATGGATCGGATCCGCACGAATTTCTTCACCGTCCTGAACGTCAGTATCAACCGATTCTGGTAGGTAAAACGAGAAAGGTAAGTCTTCATCATCAACAAGCTTTTGCCTTACATCTGATGGCATGCCTTCTTGTTCAATCGTAATTTCTCGTTCATCAGGTCGCTCAGAAAGACCGTACGTTGCAGGTATTTCCGCAGGGGGACCCTCGGCAGGAAGTTGTGTTGATGAATACTCTGGACGAACAGACTCTGGAACGACGGTAACGAGCGTAAATATGAGTGCTCCAATAAGGACTGCTCCACCACCAAGACCAAAGATCATCTGCTTCCTTCGCCGTTTAGGCGCGTGGGATCGCTGTCTTTTGCGGGCATCGCTAATCCCTTCCAACGCACTTGCATACGTTTTTGTTTTCAACGATTCTGGCGCCCCAATTCGCTGCTTAATCAATACATCCCAATTACGCATCACGATCGCTCCCCCTTTCTGCCATCCGCTTTCGCAATGCTTTACGTGCTCGGTGTTGTAAAGCCTTCACAGATAAACTTGATTTGTTAATGACGGCTGCTGTTTCTTTGATGGTCAGTTCTTCAATGTAACGACAGTGAATCACCGTCTGCTGATCGATCGAAAGCTCTCGCATACACATGACCAATTCATCGAATTCACTTTTATCAACAATCGCTTTCTCAATCGAATATTCCTCTGCAGAGGCCATTTCCATTAAAGCTTCCGATTTATTGTTTTTATTTTTTTTTGTAATAATCAATCACGCAATGACGACTAATCTTAAACAACCACGTCTTAAAGCTGCTGTCGCCACGAAACGTATGCAGGGCACGAGCCATTTTCAAAAACACATCTTGTGTAATTTCCTCTGCATCATGATAATTGTTGGCGCTCATGTACGCATACTGAAAGATATGATCAACATAACGATCATGCAATGTTTTAAGTGCGCCATCATCCCCAGCAAGAGCCGCTTCAACGCAATGAAAATCATCCATAGCCTTCACCTCAAATTGCCTTCTCATAAGTAATAGACTGTTCTTAACACTAAAGAGATACGGGTAAGATTAAAATTTTTTCAATCAGTCTGAGACCTTCTCTGAAGTACAAATGTGATAAAATACAGATTAGCATGTATATTGCTTCAATAATGGTGAGGTGGAACGTATGATGAAGTTTGATCCAATGTATTATCCATATCATTCCAGAAGAAGTTCTGTCTATAGTCAAAAAGGAATGGTCGGCACGTCGCAACCTCTAGCGGCTGAGGCCGGCATGGAGATGATTCGAAAAGGGGGAAATGCTGTTGATGCAGCGATTGCAACGGCAGCTGCACTCACGGTCGTTGAACCGACGTCCAACGGGATTGGCGGCGATTCTTTCGCCATAGTGTGGATGGATGGGAATATGTACGGAATGAACAGCAGCGGTCGGGCACCTGAGGCCATTTCCATTGAGCGTGTGAAAGATTTTGGACATACAGAGATGCCTCAAAAAGGCCTTATTCCCGTCACTGTTCCTGGTGCACCGAGCGGATGGGTTGCACTGTCCGAGCGGTTTGGGAAACTTTCATTGGAAGAAGTCCTTGCCCCAGCCATTTCGTATGCTGAAGGTGGCTTTCCTGTTAGCCCGGTCGTTTCTCATCACTGGAAACGTGCGGTGCGTTCCTACCCGGCTGACAATCCAGTGTTTCAACCGTGGCATGATACATTCACAAAAGACGGGCGAGCACCAGAGCCAGGTGAGGTATGGACATTGCAGGACACGCCGATACCCTTAGAAAGATTGCAAAAACGAATGGGAGAGCGTTTTACGAGGGGGAGCTTGCTGAAGCGATTGACGCGTTTTCTACGGCTCATGACGGGTTTATTCGTAAATCAGATTTGGAGAGTTTCCAAACGGACTGGGTAGATCCAATTTCAGTGAATTATAAAGGGTACGACGTTTGGGAATTGCCACCAAACGGGCAAGGCATCGTCCCACTCATTGCTATGAATATTCTAAATGGCTTTGACTTACCGGCAAAAGAAACCGCACAAACGTATCATACACACATTGAAGCACTCAAACTCGCTTTTGCTGATGGCTTTGAATACATTACCGACCCAGAACATATGAAGATCGACCCGTCGTTGTTGCTTAAGGAGGAATATGCTGAAAAGAGACGGGCGTTGATCGGCCCAGAAGCGGCCGAACCTGTTGCAGGTGAACCCGCTCGTGGGGGTACGGTTTACATGACCGCGGCCGACGGCGATGGCAACATGGTTTCTATGATTCAAAGTAATTACGCAGGCTTTGGGTCCGGCGTTGTGATTCCAAATACAGGCATTAGCTTGCAAAACCGCGGATGGGAATTTAAGTTAGACCCAGACGCTGCCAACGCATTAAAAGGTGGGAAGCGGACGTACCACACGATCATTCCGGGATTCTTAACGAAAGGTCGCGTACCCGTCGGACCCTTTGGCGTTATGGGTGGGTATATGATGCCGCAAGGTCATTTGCAAATTCTAACGAACAGCATCGATTATGGATTTCATCCGCAAGCAGCTTTAGATGCCGCTCGCTGGAAGTGGACCGGTGGAAAAACCGTAGAAGTCGAAGCCAGCTTTCCTACAGAGATTGCAAGACAGCTAGAAAGAAAAGGACATATCATTAAACCGACACTTGAAGGGGGCAGTTTCGGACGTGGTCAGATCATTTGGCGCGACCCGGATACCGGCGTGCTCGTAGGTGGTACAGAACCCCGTGCAGATAGCCATATTGCCATATGGTAAGATGAGCTTCTGCTAGCCATACTCAACAACGAAGGCAAGGGGGCATCCCCTTGCTGTTCATCGTTAGAAAGGATGCAATCCTCATGAATTTACAAATCCAATGGAAGATCTTCATTGCAATGGCACGGGCAAATGCCCTCGGATATGGCGGGGGACCCGCGACGATCCCACTCGTACATAAAGAAATCGTCGAAAAATATCGCTGGATGGACGATGAAGAATTTACAGAGGTGGTCGCGCTCGGAAACACATTACCAGGCCCAATCATTACGAAACTCTGTGGGTACATTGGCTATAAAGTAGGTGGGATTGTCGGCATGATAAACGCCGTGTTAGCCACCGTCTTGCCGACCGCCATCCTTATGCTCATCCTTGTAGGTACACTGACAACATTCAGGGAAACGCCGATCGTTCAAGGCATGACGAATGCAATTATGCCAATTGTAGGTGTGCTCTTGTTATCCTTAACGTACAACTTTTTAAAACAATCCACACAGAAAGCCGGATTCTTCCTGACCATTGTTTTGACGGTCATCAGTCTATTATTATTTGAATGGCTAAATTTGCATCCCGCAATTCTTATCGTTTCATTGATTGCGATTGCCTTCGCACAGAAACCGAAACCACAACCTGCTAGAAAAGAGGAGGCGTAATCAATGCTAACGGACTTATGGAACTTATTTCTTGCCTTTTTCATTCCGGGTATCGTTGGTTATGGTGGCGGTCCAGCATCCATCCCACTCATTGAGCATGAAGTTGTACATCGTTACGGTTGGATGAGCACTCAAGAGTTTGGCGAAGTTCTCGCGCTCGGAAACGCCATTCCAGGGCCAATTGCCACAAAAATGGCTGCTTTTGTCGGTTGGGAAGTCGCTGGTATTCCCGGCGTTCTTGTCACCCTGCTCGCAACAGTTGGTCCGTCGCTTGCGCTCATGATGCTTTTGATGAGTATCCTATTGAAATTTAAAGACCACCCCCGAGTGAAAAACATGACGAACTATATCCGTGCCCCAATTGCGGTTCTTCTCGGCGTACTTACGTATCAGTTTTTCTTCATGTCTTGGGAAGGGAATGGAATGTGGCAAACGGTACTTTTGGTTGGCACTGCGCTATTACTCTTAGAGAAATTCAAGGTTCACCCTGCAATCGTCATCGTTAGCTCACTTCTGTATGGTGCGATTTTCTTATCATAAATAAAAATAGGTAATAAGAACTATATCAAAGACCGGTTCTGTTGGTATTTTATGGTAAATAATCCCTCCTCAATTCGTTTTGATTTTCAGACTATTGTATGGTTTAATAGAAAGTGAGTAAGCCATTCTTGAATATATTTTTATTCACTAGGGGAGCCGGCACCGGCTGAGAGAAGCAATGTTTCGACCCTTTGAACCTGATCTGGATTATACCAGCGTAGGGAAGTGGAGCTTGTTTTAACCATGCTCTGTTTTCTATGCAGAGCTTTTTTTATTGCTCTCATAGAGAATTGAACGCCGGTGCCTCACTGTGAATCAAAACACTTATGGAGGGATTCTGTAATGTCATTTACTGAAGAATTACGTAAAGAATGTGCCCCTGTTTTTGAAGCAATCTTTGAGCATCCGTTCGTGCAAGGAATCGGAAACGGCGACCTTCAACCCGGTCAACTGACCCATTATGTAAAACAAGACTTTGAATATTTGAATACGTTTATGCAAATTTACGGACTGGCGATTAGCCGCTCAGAACGAAGAGAAGATATGCAATTGTTAAATGAACAAATTTCTTTCGTACTAAATGATGAAGTCCATCCGCACAACAATTTCTGCCAAGTCGCTGGTGTAAACTACGAAGACTTGCAGTATGAGCCTCTCGCACCAACCGCTCATCACTATACTCGGCACATGTTGGATGTGGCTCACCGTGGGTCGTTTGGCGAAATAATTGCCGTCCTCCTTCCTTGTCCTTGGACGTACTACGAAATTGCGGTTCACTTGGACGAGACGAAAAAGCCGGATAAAAACCACCCGTTTTATGATTGGATTTCTTTTTATAAAGAAATGGGTGACGGCGTTACGATGGCCTTTCGCGATCGTCTAGATGAATACGCCAAGACCGCTACCGATGAAGAAAAGACACGGATGCGCGATGCCTTTTTAAAAAGCTGTCAATTAGAGTGGCAGTTCTGGCAAATGGCGTTTACTGAAGAAAAGTGGCCCGTACAAATATAATTTAGGAAAGCCAGAATGGGTACATTACCCATTCTGGCTTTTTGCGAGCATTCAAATCCGACCGACTCGTTCTACTCCGATTATGCTAGGGTGAAGGGACGCTTCTACACGGGATTTTTGCGTTTTTGCAGCCGTTTCGGTGATGTGCACACTTCCGGCAATGCGCCCCGCCGCAAATGAACCGCCCTCTACTTTGCCCCGCCAGTCTTCTTATTTTTTCTCCAGTAAATAAAAATAGCAAGCCCTATTAGAAGTAAGGGGACGAGCACTGGAGACAGACCAATGACGAATACCACTACGCCTGAGACGATTGACATGAGCACGTTAATCGTGTCGGTAAACATATTCGACGCTTGTCCCCACGTGTTTAAAGAGGTTTGATCGGTCAACGTTGAACCTGCGGTCTCGCGCACGTTAATGTTCACCAATGCGTACGTGACTTGATGGTCCAAGTAATTGATGCGACCTTGAATCGTTTCAATTTGCTCTTGCGTGTTCGCCAGATCATTCGAGATGGAAAGCAAGTCTTCTGTCGTATCTGCATCTTCCATAAACACGAGCTGCCGTTCTTCAACAGCTTCATGGGACCGAAGTCTTGACTCTAGATCGACGTACTCTTCTGTCACATCTTCCCCTGTTGTCATTCGCTCGACGACTTGTAAACTGAGGGACTCTACCTGATCCAAGAATGGTGTAAAGTTCTCTTCAGGCACTCGCACAGCAAATGTTCCGCTCACTTCACCGTCTCCTTCATCTTGGACAGACGACTCCACAACAAAGCCATTCAATTCGTCAATGGATTGCTGAATCTGGTCTTGAGCTTCTTGGAACCTTTCAACGTCAATAATGAGGTGACCGTTATATACGATCATTCGCTCTGCCGTATCAATCGCTTCCACTTCCGCTTCATTTGCAGCCGAGTCTTCCATGGCTTCACCATCGTCCAACTCCACCTCCGACTCTGCATGATCTTGAGCAACATCCGCCCCACTATCATCTCCTGTTTGAATTAGATCTGCCGATTCCTCATTTTGGTTATCACTACACGCAACAACAAAGGCGAAAAATAGAAAAACGAGCATCATTTTATCTTTCATCTTTTGACCCCCTTCTCTTTCCTTCTTTGTCGTTGCCCGCCATTATTTGTTTCAATTATTTGAAAATATGTAAAAAAACCTGATAGGGGAGAACTCCCCTATCAGGTCTTCACGTTTAAGGTTCAGGTCCTTCAAAACGAAGCAATCGGTCATCTTCATCGATCGGATCGCCTCGTCCATCCGTATTGTTCGTAATCACATAAAACATGTTCTCGTTTTCGTCATATACGACATCGCGCCAGCGTCCTTCTCCTTCAAGGATTGTATCTGTTGTGTCGTCGTCCACATCAAAGCGAATCAACTGTTCACCCGCAAGCGCAGCTACATAAAATGATTGCTCACCAACCATCGCAGCTCCTGACGGAGCCCACGTCTCTTCACCAGAGTTCATGACTGCCGTTTCCATGCCTTCTTCGGTTTCATCACCAACAATTTCTGGCCACCCATAGTTGTTTCCAGGTTCAATGTGATTAATTTCGTCATTCGCCGTAGGACCATGTTCTGTGCTGAACAGTCGGTCATCATCTGTCCAATCCAACCCTTGTGGGTTTCGATGACCGTAAGAATACAAGTAAGAATCATCAAATGGATTACCTTCGGCTACCGTACCATCGAGGTCCATACGCAAAATTTTACCCGCTAAGCTGTCCGTGTCCTGGGAAAGCTCTGGATCTTTTGCATCACCTGTCGTCGCGTACAAATACCCGTCTGGACCGATCGCAAGTCTACCCCCGTTGTGCGTTGTGCTCCTGGAATGTCTTCTAGCAGGATATCGATCTCTTGCCATTCATCACCGTCGCGTTCAATCTCAACAATCCGATTATTAATGCCATCGGTCGCTGCATACGTATGGTAGATGATCGCTGTATTCTCATCTTCTGGGTGCAACACCATGCCGTGAAGACCGCCTTCACCTTCTTGGTGAACTTCCTCGTCTAGCGCGAGACTCATTGGCGTCGTTTCTCCGTCGGTAATTTCAATAATTTGTCCTTCTCGCTCAGTAACATATACTGTGCCGTCATCAACGAGTGTAAGATCCCACGGGGCAGCTAAGTTCTCTGCCAGTGTTTCATAGTCTCCAGCCATTTCATCTTCGTCAATGTCTTCATCATCTGCAGGTTCAGGGTCACCTTCAGTCGGATCATCTTCACCCAATTCATCGGAACCACTGTCTGTCATCTCTTCGCTTTCTTCCTCTTGCGGTTCTTCTGGTGAACATGCACCTAACATCAGCACACTTGCACCGAAGATCATTGTATATTTTTTCAAGCTATGACGCCCCTTTTTCTAGAAATCTATTCTCCTGTACCCCGTACAAAAGAACTTCAATCTAAAGATCAGGGCGACATCGGTTTACACTCGGTAATACTTCCAGCTGCCATTCTCTTCGTGACGAGCGATTTGCTGTTTATCCCGCAAATACTCGAGGTGGGCAAGTGTCTCACCGATAGCGAACCTTGTTTCGTGAACGGTGAGTACTTTAGGGAATAACTTCGCACAAACATCATGTACAACGACAGGCTCTTTCACATACTCATACACTCGTTCTAGTCGCTCATCATGATGAGCAGCAATTTCATCGATTCGCTCGTTGGCACCGTGAAACGGCTTCCCGTGTGATGGAACAACCAAATCTGCGTCAAGTTTCTTTATTTTTTCTAATGATGTGAGATAGTCTTTCAGCGGGTTATCTCGACCATGAAACCAATACGAAATATTCGGCGTAATTTTTGGTAGCAGATGATCAGTGGATAACAGCATATTTCGTTCACGATTGTACAAAACGATTAGGCCATCTGAATGACCCGGCGTAAAGATCGCCTCATACTCAAATCCGCCGAGCACGAACCGCTGTCCTTCTACAATGTGATGATTGATCGTTGGCAAAGGGTTAATTCTCGGTATAAAAGAAGCGGTATTTTCTTTCATCTCTTGTGCATCGTGCTCTGGAATTCCTGCAAGCAAATAGTACGCATACATTTCATCAAGAAATTCCGGCGTCCATGCATTCAATCCAGCCTTAGCGTCGGTCTCTGTCATCCACACTTGCGCCCTGTTTTTTGTTGAAGCGCACCTGCGTATCCGAAATGGTCGGGGTGATAGTGCGTAACAATGATATTGGTAATATCTTTTCCTTTCAGTAAAGGTGCCCAAGCGGCAACGGTTTCATCGTTATGAAGACCAGCATCAATAATTGTCCACCCCTCTACCCCTTCTGCAAGAAATACATTCACATGGTTTAGTCGCAGCGGCAAATTCAATCGTAGCGATTGGATTCCTAACTCCTCCAACATCGGTTCTCTCTCCTCTCGGCTTTGGCAAGCGAGCGCTCGCTCACTATAGATTCATGATGCGAGGCACTCTCTTCTGAGAGCACCTCAGCTTAACTAATTGTCAGTTAAATGGGCTCGTTCTTCATCAGAAAACACCCGTGAACGGACGAGAAAGCGCTTTCCTTCAGGGTTTTCCAGAGAGAACATGCCACCTCTCCCTTTCACCACGTCAATGATGAGTTGCGTATGTTTCCAGTACTCATATTGGTCTTTAGAAATATAAAACGGGGCATCTCCTAAATCCCCAAGGTAAATATCATGTCTACCCGGATTAAATTCCTTTTGTGAGAAGCACATTGGAGAGCTGCCATCACAACAACCTCCCGATTGATGAAAAATGACAGGTCCGTGCTTGCTTTTCAGGTGGTTGATGAGGTCTAGCGTCACTTCTGTCGCTTTCACCTTCTCAACGTGCACGAAGAACCCCTCCTTTTAGAATAGGCCTGCAGGTTGTTCACTGTAGCTTACGAGCAGGTTTTTCGTTTGTTGATAATGCTCTAACATCATTTGGTGATTCTCTCGACCAATTCCCGATTTCTTATAACCACCAAACGCGGCATGGGCAGGATAGACGTGGTAACAATTCGTCCACACCCGTCCCGCTTGAATTGCACGACCAAAGCGATACGCCGTATTCATATCTCTTGACCATACGCCTGCTCCAAGTCCGTAAAGCGTATCATTGGCAATTTCCAACGCTTCCTCTTTTGTTTTGAATGTAGTGACGGACACAACCGGACCAAAGATTTCTTCTTGGAAGATCCGCATTTTGTTATGACCTTTATAGATCGTCGGCTCAATATAATAACCGGTGCTCCGCTCTCCTTGTACTTCGATGCGGTTGCCGCCGGTAATGAGCTCGGCCCCTTCTTGCTTCGCAATATCAAAATATGACAGAATCTTCTCAAGCTGTTCTTCTGACGCCTGTGCACCGATCATTGTTGACGTATCCAACGGGTCGCCGGCAATAATCTCTTTCACACGCTTGAGCGCTCGGTCCATAAACTCATCATAAATGGACTCTTGGATGAGCGCACGAGATGGGCACGTACACACTTCCCCTTGGTTCAAAGCAAACATGACAAAACCTTCAACCGCTTTATCTAAAAACCCATCGTCTTTATCCATTACGTCTTCAAAGAAGATATTCGGCGACTTCCCTCCTAATTCCAACGTAACAGGAATAATGTTTTCTGATGCGTATTGCATGATCATCCGGCCGGTCGTCGTCTCCCCAGTAAACGCGACCTTATCAATCCGATCACTTTGCGCTAACGGTTTACCTGCTTCCAAACCAAAGCCTTGTACGACATTGAACACACCTTTAGGCAACAGATCTTCCATGATTTCCAGCCAGACACCAATAGACGCAGGGGTCTGTTCTGCTGGCTTCAAGACGACACAGTTTCCAGCAGCTAGTGCAGGAGCGACCTTCCAAGTCATCATAAGAAGCGGGAAGTTCCAAGGGATGATTTGCCCGACAACACCTAACGGCTCATGGAAATGGTACGCAACGGTATCTTCATCAATTTGTGAAATGCCGCCTTCCTGAGCGCGAATCGCACTTGCAAAATACCGAAAATGATCAACCGCGAGCGGGATATCTGCTGCGAGCGTCTCTCGTACTGGTTTCCCGTTATCCCACGTCTCAGCAACCGCCAACTTCTCTTTATTTTCTTCCATCCGATCAGCAATACGATTTAAGAGTAATGCTCGCTCTGTGACTGACGTAGCGCTCCAATCCGCTTTCGCCTCATGGGCAGCTTCAATGGCTCGCTCCACATCCACTTCCTTAGATCTGGCAATCTCCGTGAAAACTTCACCTGTGACAGGACTAATATTCTCAAAGTATTCACCGTCGGCAGGCGCTGTCCATTCCCCGCCAATAAAATTCTCATATCGCGACTTAAACTGGACAACTGCGCCTTGAGTACCTGGTTGAGCGTATTTCATTATGATAACCCCCTAAATTGTAATCGCTTTCAAATTCCTATACCTTATTTATTCTAGCTATCCAATCCATATCCTTTATTTCTGTAATAAAAAACCGTCACGAGCTTGGACCCGACGGTTACAAAACATGGTATGATTGCGATAATGCCCACTTGAAAGGAACCTGATCGCAATGGACGTCGCTACCATTACACTTACAATTGCGATGATGGGCCTGATTATTCTTTTTGGTACGCTCGTCGCCATTCGTATGACCGTGACAGAAGACACCAAAAAATTACTGATGGCTGTCATTATCAACATCGCCGTTCCGTTTATCATTTTGAATGGTGTATTCAACACTGAAATTACTGACGAAGTTTTGCAACAAGTATTCATCGTCTTTATCGTTTCAATAATTTTTAATAGTTCCGCCATTATCTTTAGTATCATCGTTTTGAGAATGTTTAGGTTCCAATGGTCGAAGGCAAAAAAGCTGTCGCTCCTTGCCGCTATTGGCAACACCGGATTCATTGCCATCCCGTTGTGCGCTGCCATATTCGGACCGATTGGCGGGCTACTTGCTGCTGTATTCGATGCCGGTTTAGATGTAATTTTATTCACTTTAGGTGTATTCATTCTCCAAAGCGATAACCAAAAGTTCTCACTTCGGCAGCTCAAAGAGCTGATTAATATGCCAGTCATTGCGATTGCCATTGGACTCACTTTCGCCGTTTCTGGGTTAGAGGCGCCTCGGCTTTTTCAAGATCTAGCCGGAATGTTATCTGGTTTGGCTGCACCCCTGGCTATGCTTTATATCGGGTTTTTATTACCGCCATTTTTTCGCCAAAATCAGCGCATTCTTTACCGCGACATTCAATATCCACTCTTTATCCGGTTGCTGTTCATTCCGAGCGTCATGATTTTACTCTTATCCTTTTTAGACATGGATCCGTTCTTGCGGCAACTGTTTGTGATTCTCTCTGCAATGCCGACATTTATGCTTGCACCTGTCATTTATAGTCGCTATACGAATGAAGAGGACACAGCCGCAATGACAACCGTCGTTTCAACACTCTTGTCGCTCTTTACGATCCCACTCATCACTTGGGTCGCTACTTTACTCTTTTCGTAAACCCTATAAGAGGAGGTACTAGGTTTGGACATCGCATTCATCTATCTACCATTATTCATCGTACTTATCGTATCTGTTTACACTGACCTGAAGTACCGCCTCATCTACGACAAATGGACGTTGCCAAGCATGGTGTATTTTCTAGTGGCGAATGCTATTCTTGATTTTTCAAACGTCCATATGTATGTGCTAGGAGGGATCCTTCTCGGAGGCATTCACCTCCTGCTAGCCATTGTGAGCAGAGGTCAAGTTGGCGGTGGAGATATTAAATTATTTACTGTCATCGGGTTAGCTTTAGGATTAAAGGCGGGAATGGGCGTCGTGTTTGCCACGTACCTGATCGCTGGTTTATGGGCGATTCCATACTTAATTTATCAGTCGTTTATCCTTAAAAACAAAGAAGTAACTATGATTCCTCTTGCACCGTTTATTGCCGCCGGGACAGCATGTTACCTCGCTATTTTACTTTGGGTATAGTGCAAAGAAACCGAAAATGGTATGCCCCTTTTCGGTTTCTTCATTTAGAATGTATGAATTTGTACTTTCATTTCAGTACTAAACCGTTCGCATTACACCCGCTCTTCCTTTTTATATTCCGTAGGAGTGCTCCCTGTATACCTTTTAAAAATCTGACTAAAATATCTCGGATTATTTCCAAATCCAACTTCCTCTGCCACCTCAAACACTTTCCGATCTGTATTCATATATTCCATTGCCATCTCCATCCGCCGTTCCATGAGATAATTCGTATAGTTCATCCCCATTTCTCTTTTGAACACTTTCCCTAAATAATCTGGATTCATGAAGAACACTTCTTTAGCGACTCTAAGCAACGATAATGATTGATCCTGAAGGTGCTGCTCTGTATATGCAATGATTTCCCTCACTAGATGGTTTTTCGTCAAGCTGTTCTCACGAACAACCTTCATGACATGTTCCATCATGTACTCTTCTACTTTCATAACATCACGCTCAATTGCATCAATGCCATTAATCGTCGTCAACAATTCTTCTTTTTCATCATGGTTGGAACGAAATGATACTGACCATAGCAGGCTTTTGCATTTCATGAGAATGAACCGGTCCGAAAACTTAGACGTGCTAAGCACATGGAAAAATTTGTGCATCGCGCGTTTGACATTATTTATATCCATCGCCCGTACCACTTCTATCATATTTTCATACTCCCAAATGACTTGCTGCTGATCAAACTTCGTTACTGCTGCACTTGTTAACTCATGGTAAAGAATCACTCTGCTTTTGCTGTTCATGTAAAACCGGTAAGAAAACGCTTCCAAAACCTTGTTATATTCGATTGCTAGCCTTTCTATACGACTCACTTGACTAATTACAGAAATTACAGCACTTTCAACCTGCACTTCCCACTCTTTATGAGAAGTTCGAATGACCCCCTGTAAATGCTGTTCAGGACAATCGCTAATCACAACAATTACTTTACCCGAAACAATTGCTGATGCATAAAAAGATGTGCTGTCTGCGAATTGCTTATCCATTAGTTGTTTTAATTTTCGGCGTTCAGTATGAGCATCTTTTGAAGGAATCTCACTGCATATGATTCTAAACTTCTCATTTCGGGAAGCAGTTTTTAATAAACCATGATCAAAAGAGGCGGAATTTAGTAAGAGTTCGCGCACTTGCTGCTCTTTTGCCTTCGGTGTGATTTGATCAATGTATTCTTGTACTTTTTCCTTCTCTTGAAGGTCCGTGACGACTTGTCGAAGCGCCTCCTCAATCTTCTGTTCATTGCAAGGTTTTAATAGATAGTGTTTTACACCATACTTCATCGCTTGTTTGGCATAGGCAAAATCATCGTGGCCGGAAAGAACAATAAATTGAACCTCGGGAAAAAAATAATATGTTTTCTCTATCAATTCCAGACCATTCAACCCAGGCATCTTAATATCAGTAATTACGATGCGCGGACGCTCAGACTCAATCATCTCTAAAGCCATTTGCCCGTGATACGCTTGATCTTTGCACTTTGTTCCGCAGCGTTCCCAGTCCACCATCTTCGTAATTCCTTCTACAATATGAACCTCATCGTCAACGACAAGCACATCATACATGTACAATTCACTCCTCAATGAATGGAATAGTTACGAACAAGGTAGTCCCTTTGCTTTCTTTACTTGTGATAGTAATGCCGTAATCATCACCATACAAGAGTCGAATCCTTTCATGAATATTGTTTAGGCCAATGCCTGTCCCTTTTGATACTACCGTCCCATTCAGGATTTGTTCGATTTTCTTAGCAGATATTCCCACTCCGTCGTCCCTCACATAAATCATTAAGTCGTTTCCATACCTCTCAATGTAAACCTCAATTTTACAAGGTTCAATCATCTCTTCCAACCCATGCTTAATGGCATTCTCAATGATTGGCTGAATGGTCAGTTTTGGAATGGAAGCTTTCTTCAACTGCTCTTCACAGTAAAGCCGAAAAACCAAGCGCTCATTGTATCTTGATTGCTGAATTGTAATATAGCTTTCGACAATGGCAAGCTCTTCACCAACTGTAATTAGAGGCCCCTTTTTGCTAACCATTCCTCTCATCATGCTGCCAAGCGCTTCTGCCATCTCAGCTATCTTCTTCTGGTCACTCACTTTCGCCATCCAATGAATGGAGTCTAACGTATTATAGAAGAAATGCGGATTAATTTGCGCCTGTAAAGCACGATATTCGGTCTCTTTAATAATTAGCTGCTTTTCATAATTTTCTTTAATTAATGAGTTAATTTTATCAACCATCACATAGAAATTCTCTTGAAGATCACCAATCTCATCTTTTAAAAATTCTTGGTTATGGTCAGGAACCACCTCGAAATTACCTTCTTGTACTTTTTTTACATTTTTTGTTAATCGTTCAATAGGTTTCGAAATGGCTTTCGCTGATTGCCGGCTAATAAAGATCGTGACAATTACCATAAAAAAGATGTATAGAAAAATCATCAATGATATGTACGCTTTTTGATCATTGATGTTATCCAATTCCACAATATTAAAATAACTCAAGTTAGAATGCTTTGAAGAGAGTTCAATAATAAAAAATTCCTCATTATTAATCGTCGCAATCTCGTAACTTTCAATTGGAGGCATTGCTAACAGCTCTTTTATTTCTCCTGATTCCATCGTGCTGGAATAGATAAGATCTTTATCATCTGCAATAACAAAGTTTTGCTCCGGCGCAAAGTTCAGCGCTGCTGAGATGAGGTCATCCACATCAATATATACATATAAAAACCCTAGATGGTTTAATGATAGATTCTCACGTTTTTTAATTTCCCTAGCGGAAATTAAAAACCTTGATCATCTACACCTTGCCAAACATTTCTACCACCGACATTGCGGATTTCGTGATTTACCCATTGGTAATCAATATTCAGATTCGTCCACATCCCAGCTGAAATTAGACGGCCGTTTGAGTCCATAATCTGAGCAGAATTAAAATAATGTTCTTGATTAATAAAGAAGGTAAGCCTTTCAATGAGGTTCTCCCGGGTGCGGAAATAATTATAGTTACGGATAGGCATATCAATTCGATCCATGATGACTTGCATCGTCGGATCGGTAGCAACTTGAAATGTAAAATCTTCAATATAATTCAATTCTCTATCCAAAACATTCGCAGAGACTCTAAGATTATTTTCGGCTTCCTCATACACTTTATCATTATATAAACTTGATAAAAGATGAAAAATAACAAGTCCACACACACCAAAAATAATCATAAAAACAACACTAATGGAAAAGAGCTTATATCTTATTTGCGTAAACTGATTAAATAAGCTTGTTGGATGGAGCTTTTTAAGCAATTTTTTTAACCATCGCCACGTTTTCATTCCCATAAAGATCATCCTGTATAATTTAGTAACCTCACGAACGTACAAACCAACCTTTGCTCTCAGCTTCCCCTCTTGATCATTTATATATCTTCGAATCACTTGTTGGATGATGGATGCCAAGAATTGCTGAAACACGATAGCTAAAACGATAGGGAGGGCAGTAGCCGGCGGAAAATAAACGACAGCTAATGCTGCACCAACCTGTGTTTCTTATCCCACAAGAGAACGTTACCGCAGCGAGCACGGATGAATGCCACTTAAAAAGGATGGATGCTAAGAATCCAATTGTATACCCAAGGCAGGCAATGCCGAGCACCGAAAGGAACAACTGAATGGTATTTAGATCAATCGTTGATAAATAGGGAGATACGACTGCACTGTTAATTAGAATTAACAATAGCATTGCCAGCTTGGATAGAGGTGAAGTGTAGACTGAAAGTTGCTTTGTAGCTGCAGGCAACCTTCTCGTTACCCACAAACCTAAAATGGACGGGAAGACAATCATTAAGAAGAGACTGCGACCATGCCGACAACATCAATTGATACGCGAGCCCCTAACAATAAAAGTATAGTCACAGGCAGTAATATTGGAGAAAGAAGCGTATTAATGAGTACGATAGAAAGAGCTGTTCCGATATTACCTCCGCTCATTCGAACCCACATGATGGTCGCAACGCCCGTAGGAATCGTAAAGGCAATCACAATACCCGCAAGCAGATCAACAGAGTGACTGTAATAAAGCGTTCCTACTGAAAAGGCAATAAGCGGCATAATCACTTGAATAATGACAAGAGATATAATAATAGGTAAAGGATTTAATACAGATGATTTAATGTCTTGATATTGAATTCCTAAGCAACCCGAAAAACAAATAAATGCAAAAATAAACATAATTGCCGCCGATAACGAAGCGGCTCCTTGCAATCCTGTCACGCCTAGAATGACAATCACCGGAATCATATAAGGCATAAATTTCATTAGCCAACGATCAAATGCAAAAACCATGGTGTATCGCTCTTCCTTGTTGTTAGATTTGCTGGCCGATTTTTACGTAATCCACTTCCTTTAGTTGCTCACCTTTGCTTTCAACTTTCTCTATCGTTCTGAATGCCAACCATACATTAAGGTGAATGATGAAACTGACCGCAAATAAAGGAATAAAACCCGGAAAGCTTATAAAAAAAGTAGTATACAGACACAGCCGACAAAATCATGAGTGCCGTTTGACCGAGATGCAAGATACTCAGTGCCGAAGCATATTGTATATACTTCTTAAACTCTAAATCGTAGTGTACGTAAACCGGAAAGATGTATAAAGCAATAAAAATAAACATCAATGCAATGATCGTACTGAAAACTTGCATTCCCATATGGAACATATCATCAAATAACCTAAAATAGTTTATATTAAAGTAGACGACAAAACCAATCGCAAGAAGCATTAGAAACAGAGCATTAGCCTTAATAAACTCTGCTTTATACACGTTCCAAAAGGTTCGAAATAACGGAAAATCCTCTTCACCAAGCTTTGTTTTCCTTGCAATGGCATACACCGCAACCGTACTTGGACCGATACCAAAAATTATACCTCCGAGTAGCGAACAAAACAACCACATGACGTTTAAATAGAAGAAATAACAAATCCATTGACAAAGTGTATAGATAAATACAAACAACCTGCCCCCCGTCATGGGACCACCTCCTATTTTTGATGCACGTCTCGCAAATTGATTGTCAGAATGTCATCGACGTTGATCGGTTGGTTCATTGTGGCTGATTTCCAGACCGCCTCTCCTGTCGCAACAGCATAAGCACCATCTTCACTGCCCGACAAGACATCATACGGTCTGTGTGGATCTTCCCCTAAGAATAAGTCCTCTTGAATGACAGGATCACCACCTCCATGCCCACCTTCTCGTTCGACTACATGAATCGTCTCTTTTGCTCCAAATAGCGGGAAATAGTCGATCGTCTGCCTTGGCGTTGGAAAAGGGACACGGGACGGAGCGTGATACTCCATCGTTTCAATTCTGCCCTTTGTCCCATTAATTGCCAGTCGATAGCCTTCATATGGCAGCGAGAAATTAATGGAGTAGCTTAGTATTGCCCCACGATCATATTTCACTGTAGCTGTATATGCATCTTCAATGTTAATCTCAGAATCATAGATGCACTGGTCAGGTCGATAATTCGAATAGCCATCACGTGATCGTTTATTCATTGATATGTGGTCATCTTGAACTTCTTGAGAATTACTTCTTGAATTCCAGCGTGTATAGTACGTGCATCGTTGCCTTACCTGACACGTTCCACAAAACCTGCCATCTTCTTTCTCTGGATTGTGTTCGCTATTGTCGCCATAATAGAAGCGATCTCCATAAGCAAACACTTGCAACGGGCGCTGGTCCAACCACCAGCTGACGAGATCAAAGTGATGAGAGCTTTTGTGAATCGATAAACCTCCTGAGCGTTCACGTAAGCGATTCCATCTTTGAAAGTAACTTGATCCATGAAACGTATCAATGTACCAGTTCAAGTCTACTGAAGTAATCTTTCCAATTTTTCCTTCAAGCAACAATTCCTTAATCTTTAAATGATAAGGACTGTATCGATAATTAAACGTCACGATTACCTTACCCTTACTTTGTTGCTCTGCTTTGACAATTCGCTCACTATCTTCCGCCGATGTGGCAAGCGGCTTTTCAACAATAACATCCAAATTTAGCGATAGAGCTTCTAAAATGTACTCCACATGTGTATCATCCCTGCCGGCAACGATAACGACATCAGGTTTTTCCTCCTGTACCATGAACTCAAACTGATGATTTTCATAGGTTGGTATCGCTTTCGTTTCAGGTATCCTCTCTGCACACACGTCAAACCTTTTTGCATCAATATCTAATAAACCCACCAACTGGCAGTGACCAGCAAACCGATAAATCATCGGAGCTATAAACATGGAAATTGCTCGATTGCTAACACCGCACACTACATATCTCTTCATTATTAGACACTCCTATTTCGCATCGTTTAACTTTTTAGACCGCTCGTACTAATTCCTTCCACAATGTAACGTTGGAATATGAAGAAAACGACAATGATAGGTAATAAACTGAGTGTTGTCATGGCAAACAACGCTCCCCAGTTCGTCACGGAGTCAGGATCGGCAAACAAATTCAACGCAAGTGATACTGGATACTTTTGCGGTGTTTGCAAATAAATTAACGGAGACATAAAGTCATCCCAACGCCAGTAGAACGAGAAAATCGCCGCTGTCATCATTGCCGGCACAACCAGTGGCAAGATGATCCTAAAAAATATTGAAATACTGTTACACCCATCGATCATTGCAGCCTGATCCAATTCTTTCGGAATGGTACGAATAAATTGCATGATTAAAAAGATGAAAAACGGAACGCCGAAGAACGAGGGTAGAATGAGTGGTAAATAAGTGTCTATCCACCCAAACCAATTGAACATAATGTATTGCGGAATCATGACCATTTCGAAAGGCAGCATCATCGTGAGCATCATTACAACGAACCAAAACCTCTTGCCTTTGAAATTAATCCGTGTAAACCCGTAAGCGACAACTGCGGAGAATAACACACTTCCAACAGTTGCTACAGTTGCAATGAAAATCGAGTTCATAAAGAAGGTTGAAAACGTTATGCCGCCAAACCCTTCCCAACCAACGATATAGTTTTCAAAGTTCCACTCCGATGGAATGATGTGATGTGGATTGATAAACACTTGCGAACTCTCTTTAAATGAACTGCCGGCCATCCAGACAATTGGATAGAGCATAACCGCTGTAAAGGCAATTAACAGAGTGTGCTGAATGATCTTTTTTAAACGAACCTTTTTTTTATGCTCCATTCCTAAGCTCCACTCCTTTACTTATCTTCATAATGAACCCAGTATTGAGAACTTTTAAATATAATCGCTGTTAATATTGCAATAATGACAAGCATTACCCATGCAAGTGCTGCAGCATAACCCATGTTGAAATATTCGAACGCTTGGCGATACATATACAAGATGTATAAGAGTGTGCTGTTTATAGGGTCCCCTGCAGTTACTACGTAAGCCGGTGTAAATGCCATAAACCCTTGAATGGTCTGCATAATTACATTGAAGAGGATAACGGGTGTCAACATTGGTAAAGTAATTTTAAAGAACTGCTGAATAGGCCTTGCACCATCGACAGCAGAGGCTTCATAGAAACTCGTCGGAATATTGCGTAAACCTGCAAGAAAGATCAACATTGAAGACCCGAACTGCCAGCCATATAAAATCACGAGTGTCCAAATCGCTGTATTGGGATCACCTAGCCATGAATGTGTCGGCAAGCCGAGCATAGACAAAACTCCGTTAACTGCCCCTTCATTTCCAAACAGCTGACGCCACATAATGGCAACACCAACACTTCCGCCTACAACGGACGGAAGATACAATAAAGTCCGATAAACTCCTACCATTTCAATGACTTTATTAAGAATTATGGCCACAAACAAAGCGAATATAAGACGAAGTGGAACTGCAGTGCCTGCATAGAAAAACGTAACTTCCATTGACTGCCAAAACATCGCGTCGTTGTTGAACATATGGACGTAATTACCAAAACCGATCCATTCCGGAGTTCCGCCCATCGAATAATTTGTAAAGGAGAGATACAGTGAATACAATATTGGGAACATCGTAAGTAAGATGGTTCCAATGACAAACGGTGATAAGAATATGTATCCTACACCATTTTGCAAGTCTTTTCTAGGTCTCTTATTTTTCCCAAAACCGAACCGCCCTTTTAAATTCCGATTTGGAGGAAGGCCGGTATTCTCTTGT
The DNA here is from genome assembly GCF_000698145.1 of Geomicrobium sp. JCM 19039. Classification (GTDB taxonomy): domain Bacteria; phylum Bacillota; class Bacilli; order Bacillales; family Marinococcaceae; genus Geomicrobium_A. The sequence goes on along the minus strand of NZ_BAXB01000007.1, from coordinate 135,597 downwards.
AATCTAGCTTGGTCGTCCATGTGAGATTGTGACACGTTGTTCACCTCTTAGCCTATTAAATTCATTGTCTAACTACCAAGCTCACGAGATTGATTGAATGCGATCCTGCTATAAAGAGCAGAACCGCACCTTTTTATATTAGTTCCCAAGAATTGCGTTCGCCTCTTGCCTAAATTGGGCAGCGCCTTCTTCCGGCGTCATTTGCCCATAAATTACTAGCTCATCAACATCCTCAAGAGCATTTAAGACTTGCGCGGCTTGTGGTGGATAATTTGAATCGACGGGTGTACTGTGGTCCGTCACGTAGGAAATAAAGTCAAATACTTTTTGGTCTGTCTCATTAAGATCGCTTCTCATCTCCTCTTGAATGTCTTCATTAATAGGCACACCGCGATCAGATCCTACCACATCGAAAACTTCAGTTTGGTTCGTGTAAAAATCAATAAATTTTGCCGCTTCCTCTTTATGCTGAGAATTCTCAGCGATTGACCAGAGCATGGAAGGCCTCAAATACATTGCCTCATCATTGTTATCACCGGGTAAAATCGCAAGTTCAATATTTCGATCATCCCCTGCAGCAGACGCAATGGTATTTAATTGGTTTGTCCACCGAAAGTTAATGGCTGCCGTGCCGTGTACAAGTAGTTCGTCTTCCAGCCCTTGAATTTCTCCAATAACATCATAGCCGGGAGCCACTCCGTCATCCACCATTCGCTTATTCATCGTCAAATACTCCACAAAAAGTTGGTCATCTTCATACCCCAGGTCTGTCCCATCTTCATTGAACAGACGCTTACCGTTATCTCGAAGATAGTATTCAAACATATTTCCCGGCTCCATTAACCGCATCCCGTAATTCCCTGTATACTCATGGACCGTCGTAGCCATGTCAATCATGTCTTCCCACGTCCAGTCCTCATTCGGAAGCTCTGCACCTGCAGATTCAATCATGTCCGGATCATATAGCCCCGCCAATGCGTTCATACCTGTCGGAAGCCCGACCAATTCCCCATCAAATTCACCAGATTCTAACACCGTTTCACTGACTGCACTGACATTAATCGTTCCGTCATCAATGAAAGGCTGCAAATCCGCTAACTGCCCTTGAGAAGCATATTGATTTACGAATTCCCCATGATTTTGCTGCATAATATCCGGGAGATTCCCACCAGCTGCTTGCGTTGCCATCTTCTCAAAGTACCCATCAAACCCTGCAAAATCTGGCTGAATTGACACGTGAGGGTTCTCACTTTCATACATTTCAATGATTTCATTTGTCATATTATGCCTTTCTTGTGACCCCCACCACGACATGCGTAGCACTATTTCCTCTTCACCTGCAGTTGCTTCCGTCTCGCTTCCGTTATCAGTGTCCCCTCCGCACGCGGCAAGCAGTGCAGCTGCCATAACCGAATATAATGGCACTTGATAGTTCCTTTTCACACCCTTCACACTCCCTTAAATGCAGTTTTGAAAGCGCTTTCCTTTATATCTTCATTCTAATTTTTATTCTGAAAATTTTAAATTTAAAAACCCGATCTTTTCATTCAAAAAACAGACATGTTTGAAACAAAACAAAAAAGCGACAGCGATCAAGCTGTGCTGCATGAGGAGTCGATTACGCCTCCAAAAGAGAGGAATACCGGCACGCACAGCATAACAAGACGCGATAGCCGCTTTTTTTACTAGGTGAGTTTATATTGCCGGCGGAATCCAATAGAGGAAATCTCCCCAAATAATATCTCCATTCTCATCTCGTTTATATGGAAGTTGAGGATGTAAACTCCTGAAATGCTGTTCATTAATTTGGATACCTTTTTTATTCTCTGATACGTCACCATCAAACAAATAGTTGCTGTTTGATTCCAACCTGTAAGGATAACGATCTCTTAGTGCAGGACGGGTGTGATAGGAAATAAAACGGTCTAATTCAAAATCCTCCTGTATGTTGGTATATGTGGACATATCCAAATTCCCGCCTTCATTATTGAATGCGATGTTGTTTTCAGCGATCAGACCCGGGTTGCTATTGCTCGTAAAACCTGTCGATCCGTTTTCAAAAGCTATGCTATTGCGAATGATGTGAGGAACGTAGATTCCTTCACCCCCCAGTTTAAAGCCATTTTTATCCCCACCACCTGCACTACCATTAGTAAGTGTGCCGTTTCTATATGCAATACTGTCTTCAATGACAACAGCACCAATTGCACCGGTTCCTACCTTTGCATATAAATCAAAACCATCATCAATATTGTTATGAGCAATTGCTCCTCGAAACACATTGCCTTCCCCTGACGTTAGCTTTGCTGCAAATCCATCCGCGTTGTTCTCTGCAGGGTCTCGATTATCAAAAGATGTCGAGTTTAAGACAAGGTTGTGTGACGGCCACATAGATATATCGTCTTCAGAAGGGTCCGTACGACTGATCTGTAGTCCCGTATCGCCGTTTTCATAGAATCTGCTATTCTCTACAATATTATGACTGCCGCCGATGACGAAACCTTTCGTATTACCTGCGGAACGGGCAAAATCAATGCCCTCGATATGCCAATAATCTCCACTCAGCACCGCACCCTCTGATACAGAGTTAAAATCAATGACCGGGTGACTGCCTTTCTTTGCTTTCAACGTTTTCATTTCACCTTCTGCTCCATCATTATACTTACGAATGTTCAGCTTTTCATCCCGAATGTAGTGCCCATCATGGAGAAGGATTGTTTGTCCTCGGCTGACAAAATCTATGGCAGTATCAACATCAACTGGATCATTCCTTGTACCCTCTCCTGTATGATGGCCTTCAGGTGTCACATGAATTTCGTCTTGGAATGTTCGGTTTATAACCGTGAAATTTTTGATGATCGGCTGATCGTTTGATAAGTTTTTCGAGTCATCGGGTATAAACACAGCCGTAAATCGTGTTTGTTCATTATCATTAAGAGGTGCATGAATGGGCAGGACCACACCAGAGGACATTTTTCCTTCCTCTTTAATCACTTGTCCTTCTTGAATGAGCCGGAGAGTCCCCTCAGTATTGGATTCAGCTTTTACATGATACGTCTCTGTGTCTGATGTCCGTTCTAAGGATACGATGTTCAACGTCGGCTCAACTGGCTCAGATGGGGGGGCAACTTTTGGTGGGTCTACATTTGCATCGGTTACCGACAAATCAATATTATGAACATTTATTGTAGCTTCTCTTGCGACAAAGAAACCTACATACATTTTATCATCTTGTACGCTAAGAATATCTGGTTCAAAGATTATGGTCTGATTCTCGCCATTTAGTGAACCTTTAAACCCACTGTTGGTTTTTGTTAATTGTAATCTGTACTCCGTTGCAGGAAAAGTGTTTGACGAACCGGGGCGCTCTTCCCGTATCATGTTTTTCTGAATACCTTCACTGCCTTCTCCATCAGGAGATATCACCCCGCTTCTTACATACAATTGCGTTCCATTGGCTTCGCTAGTTCCACCGCTAAAGCCTCCGACTGTAGCAACATTGGATGAAAATACGCCTGAATCCCACGCTGGACCGATCGCATCGCGTGCCATAATCCCAAATGACTCCTGACCATCGTGAGGTGCCTTCGCATACTCAATAACTTCAATATCTGCAGATAGGTCAAAATTGTCGCCTTCTGCATTTAATTCAGTATAGTAATAGGAAATGCCATCATGGTCTTGCGTCACCTTCCCGGCATTTCCATGGGCATACAACTCGATGTTGCCACCCTCATGTTCTTTAATGCTGTTGGTGTCTTCACCAATTGATTGGCCAAATACAATCGATTCCCATTGATGTTCTCGCGGATTTTGGACGATAACAGGAAGTTTTATCGCTTTAAACGCCTTCCCGTTTGCCTCAATAACAATCTCGTACCTCCCCGGTTCCAATTCATCATATTCCGATATGTCCAACGACAATGTTTCTTCTTCCACCGTAGTTTGATCTCCATTATCATATGCGTATACAACTTCCAGACCGTTAGGATCAAATGGTTGGCCAATTTCATACGTCGTTTTTGGATATTCCACAATTTCTATATGTGTGACTTCAGGTTCTTTGACTTCGATATCGAAACTTGCTACTTCACCTTTGTAGCTAATTTCAACGGTTTTTCTCCCGATGTGATCGGTGTTCACATCATCAATCTCTACCTCTTGAAGACCTATTCGAACTTCTTCTCCGTCCTCATAATGGGCATAAACCATCGTTCCTGCGGGCTCAAATTCTTCTCCAATAAAATACGACGTCTTAACAGGAGCTTGTCTAATCTCCAGTTCAGTGATCGCCTCGTCACGAATGTCGATCGTGAAAGAATCTAAAGCTCTGAAATAATCATCTGAAACTACCCAGACCGTTTTTTCTCCTGGACTTTCCAGTATTTCACCCGGATGAACCGTTTTACCTTGAATTTGAAAGGATACCTCGGTATGCTCGAGCGGTCCATGTTTGTAACCGTCATTGTATTCTGCCTCGATCTCCAACCCGTCCGTGTTCAATATATCGCCGACATAATACGTTGACTTTGCGGGTGCATATTCCACGGTCAAATCGGTTACAGATAAAGGATGAACAGTCACTTCTATCTCTTCTGTCAATCCATTATAATGTATATTAATTTGCTGATCGCCGGTCTCTTGTGGGTCATAACCCGTAACGATCCACTCGTCTTCGTTGACCCTTCGCTCACTTCCATTGGCGCTTTCAACATGCACACGAAGCCCTTCTAAATTTAAATCTTCCCCTTTCAAATATTCTTTTTTCACCCGTTGATCATCAACAACAAGGGAAGCACCATCTGCTTCATCAGATAATACATCCACCTTATACTCACTAAAAGTCACCGCTGTATTACGTGCCGTAAAAAAACCTCCATAGGAAAGTGCTGCATCAAAATCTTCTACTATTTGATGCTCACCATTCACAGAAAGTTGATACACATCTCCGCTTTTGATGAGAGCGAGTGAGTATTCTTTATTCCCATGTGGGGGATCAGAATCATCAAAAGACCAATGATCCTTTTCGATACTGCTCCTGTCGTTCTTGTTGTAAAACCCTTTCATCTCTTGATCAAGTGCGCCAACAGCCAAGTAATCACCCGTAAAGTGTTCATCATTCTCATTTTTTAGAATCTCATCTCTTACCATGATTCCAAAGCTCACTTGATTGTTCGGTGTCCAATCCTCTACCGTCACAGTCGTGCTTAAATTAAAATTTGAACTTTCTGATATTTGTTTGTATGTGTAAGCGATGCCCTCACTGTTGCTCGCGATTTTCCCTTGGTTATTGGAGCTCCTCATGTATAGCGTGCCATCATCGTTCGTATCAATCTCAAAATTCTCAGCGGTTATACTGTTCTGTCCTCCAAGATCACCAAAAACACTCGCTTTATAATGATCAGGGGGATTAATAAACCCTTGATCTTGAACCGCCTTTGCAACAGAACCATAAGGTGATGCGACAAGTAAAAAAGCTAAGGCGGCTGGAAGCCACCTCTTGAACATGATCATTTCGTTCCCTCCTTTCATTTAATACCCCTTTCACATAGGGAATTTGAAATAATGTTTTGCATTCCAATACGATATGTTTTGGACAAGATCACCTAAATATTTGTAATCCTTTGGTGCTTCCCCATTCTCCACCCACTCACCAATCAGTCTGCAGAGAACGCGCCTAAAGTATTCGTGTCTTGTGTATGACAAGAAGCTCCTTGAGTCCGTCAGCATACCAACAAAAGTACTTAATAGGCCAATATTTGCAAGGTCACTCATGTGCTTTGTCATACCTTCCTTGTGATCATTAAACCACCAGGCTGAACCGAATTGAATCTTACCTACTTGCCCATTCGCAGAAAAGGCACCTAACGCGGAAGCAATCACCTCATTAAACTGAGGGTTCACACTGTATAAAATTGTTTTTGGGAGCGCATTATCTTTTTCCAACTCATTTAAGAAACCATTGAGCTTGGCAGCAATCGGCTGGTCACCAATTGTGTCAAAGCCTGTATCAGCCCCAGCACTTCAAACCACTTGGAGTTGTTGTTGCGCATCGCACTTATATGCAGTTGCATCGTCCAGTTATGATCGTGATACATTTGACCGAGCACTCGCAATACGAACGTTTGGTATTTTTCCTCATCAATCATTGACACTTGTTCACCATTCAAAGCTTTCAGAAAAATGCGGGTTGCTTCTTCTTTTGAACACGGTGAAAACGGAATCCCATATATTCCATGGTCAGATAAACGACATCCATGTTCGTGGAAATACGTCATTCGTTTTTCTAAGCTCATTATAAGATCGTCCAAATGTTCAATCCTTGCGTTTGATGCTTCGCTTAATAATTGAACATATTCTTGAAATGCAGGTGAAGAAATCTGCAGAACTTTGTCAGGTCTGAACGCTGGCAGCACTGCGACTTCGAACTCTTTATCATGAGATAAGCGCTTGTGACTTGCTAAGCTGTCGATAGGATCATCTGTCGTACAAATAAGCTCGACATTCGATTTTTCAATGATTCTTCTCGTGGTTAGGTCGGCTCCTTGCAAGTCAGCATTCACCTTGTCCCAAATCTTCTCAGCATTCGTTTCTGACAACATGTCATTCACATCAAAGTATCTCTTTAATTCTAAGTGAGTCCAGTGAAACAATGGGTTTCCAATTGTTTTCGGAACACACGCTGCCCACTTCATGAATTTCTCTTTATCACTTTTATCTCCGGTAATGTAGGATTCATCTACCCCGAGCATTCGCATCGCTCGCCATTTGTAGTGATCTCCATGTAGCCATATTTCCGAGATGTTTTCATATTTACGATTCTGTTCAATCTCATTGGGAGGAACGTGACAATGATAATCAATAATCGGCATCTCTTTCGCATAATCATGGTAAAGTTGTTTTGCGGCGTCTGAGTTTAATAAGAAATGATCATCTATAAACGTGTCTTTAGAAATTAGCATTCAACCTCTCCTTTTACTTGTTTGTATGCTTCATTAGCGTTTCAATGGCTGCACTACCGCCTTCTTTACATAGAATCGTTAAATACGAAGCAACAACTGCAGGACTCACACATTCCATACTCTCTTTCCAAATCTGTTCATTGTTCATCACATTCAGTACGAGCTCTTGCATGGTTTGTTTTCGCTGTGAAACGTTGTTCCATTCGGCGTACATAAAATTCATGGTGGAAAGTTCCTCTCGCAAAGGCACCGCGATACCGTTAATGACCGTTGTCCCACTCTCTTGATCGGGCTCTGTCGGTCGGAAATAATAAATTAACGCCGCAAGTGACAAGCTAAGATAATGTTCAGCTGCAGTTTCCTCACCTTTCCACTTGCGCCAAATGGGCACTACCCGAGAGCGGAATTTCTGCATTCCATTCAGGCCTAAATCCGAAAGTTGATGATGCTGATAAGGGTTGTCAAAGCGTTCAATGACCCCCTCAATATACGCCTCTTTCTCTTCGTCAGTTTGAGGAAGTACCGGGCGAATAACCGAGTGCATGACTTCCTTGATAAATTGCCTGAGTTGGTCATTACTCATCGCTTGTTTGACAGTCGTTGTACCGACAAACTGTGCCAATGCAAACATCATCGTATGCGGCGCATTAAGAAGTCTCACTTTGAGTTCTGAATACGCTTTCACTTCCCCGTACTGCACATTCAATCCACTAACCTTGTGCAAAGGAAGAATATCCTTAATGGTATCGTTCCCTTCAATGACAAGCAGATGATACGGTTCAGCAACTGTGAGAAGATAATCCTCATACCCTAACCGATGAAAATAGTGTTCGTCGTTCTCTTTTGGATAGCCGGTCACAATTCGATCAACGAGTGTGTTATAAAAAATTGATGGTTCAACACCCAATTTTTGAAATTTCCACCTAATTCCCAGTCATGGATTTTCCGTAAAATAATCTCTTTTAGCAGACTCCCATTATTGTCGATTAACTCTAAGGGAAGAATATGTAATCCACCCTCCTTTGATCCTTTAAAAGCTTGATACCTTGCATACAATAGTTGTGTTACTTTGCCCGGGAAAGATAAACAGGCACGATCCTTTTCCAAACGTTCGTAAGTGTATGAGAGCCCTGCTTCTGTCGTGTTTGACGTAATGACTTGCAACTCTTCAGATGCGGCAAACGTCAAAAATCGCTCCCAATCTTCATACGGATTGATCCCTTCGCCAATGGATGTAATTACCTCCGATTCATCGATGACCTTTTCCTTCATATATCCTTTTAACATGACAGTAAATGATCCGTCTTGCCTATCAAATATTGACATCTTCTTTCCGTGAGGAGTCGGCTGAACAGCAACCGCACGTCCTCGATACTCTCCGGTTGTATTGAGCTGATGAATCATCCAATTAAAGTATGCACGTATAAAATTGCCTTCTCCAAACTGCATAATTCGAAACGGATGAGGTTCGTACGCTTCTTTTGGTGCTAGTTCTTTTGCGCGGATAAGCGAATGATCTAATATAGCCATAAACATTGCACCCTTTCACTTACAAAATCACGCCATCTTTGAAAATGGCTATCTCTTTAAATTCATACTTCTCGTTTTGCGTTTGAACTTCGCCGGAGGCAAGTTTAATAATGTATTCAAGCAGCTCTTCTGCAACGCCTTCGATATTCGCTCCTTCAACAATTTGACCGGCATTAAAATCAATCCACCGTTTTTTCTTACGGGCAAGCGTTGTATTTGTCGAGATTTTCACGGTTGGCACGGGACCGCCATACGGCGTTCCTCTACCTGTCGTAAACAAGACAATATGTGCACCAGACGCTGCAAGATTGGATACAGACACAAGGTCGTTCCCTGGGCCTTGAAGAAGGTTTAGACCATTTCTTTCCGCTCGGCTCGCATAACTTAATACATCCACAATCGGAGCAGATCCACCCTTTTGCACACACCCTAAAGATTTCTCTTCCAGCGTTGTAATACCACCCTCTTTATTACCTGGGGAAGGGTTTTCATAGACGACTTGATTGTGCCGGATAAAATAATCCTTAAAATCATTAACGAGATGAACGGTTTTATGAAATACGTCTTCACTTTCTGCACGATTCATGAGCAGCGTCTCCGCGCCAAACATCTCTGGAACTTCAGTCATAATTGCAGTCCCGCCCATTTCAATTAATCGATCAGAAAACCGCCCAACCAGTGGATTGCCCGTAATTCCTGAGAACCCATCGGACCCACCGCACTTTAAACCAATTTTCAATTCAGAAATAGGGATGTCTTCTTTCTGAAAAGTATTCGCATATTCCACCAATTCAGAGATGCACTGAAGTCCTTCTTCAAGCTCGTCATCCACTTCCTGCGCACTAAAAAACATGACTTTCTTATCTTTTACTTCTCCTACCATAGATTGAAATGATTGGATTGTATTATTTTCACACCCTAGCCCCATAACAAGTACACCAGCTGCATTTGGATGTTGTACGAGACTGCTTAAAAATTGCTGCGTATACTTCAAGTCGTCACCAAGCTGTGAACATCCAAACGGGTGAGGGAAGCTACGAATCTCATCTACTTCATCAGCAGTAGTTAGTTCTTTCGTTGCCAGTTTGGCTAAGAGCTCTGCAGATTTGTTTATGCAGCCTACCGTGTTAATAATCCATATCTCATTTCGAATGGCCACATCTTGATTGCCTCGTCGATACCCTTTGAACGTTACAGAGCTCTTTTTTTATTCTCACGATCTGTTTGCAGAGGATTGTATGAATACGTTAATTTTCCATCTAAATTTGTTTTTAAGTTGTGTGAGTGCACCCAGCTGCCTGCCATAATATTCTCTGTAATTGACCCGATCGCATTGCCGTACTTTATAATTTCCGTACCTGTCGCCATTTCTTGGAGAGCTACTTTATGACCTGCTGCAATATCTTCCTTCAATACAATCGTTTCGTTTCCGACTTTTAGCCATTGCCCAGATTTTCCATCGCCGAGCATGACCGCGACATTGTCTTTATCGTGTATTTTGATATTTTGAACGCTCATTGCGTCCTCCTTTAGTGTGAGAATATTGATGTATAACCTCGCACTGCCCAATCAGCTTCTTCTAACTCGCTTGGAAGCTTCCACAATTCAAATGATTTTTTCATGATCTCGTCTAAACCTTTGACTGACCTCCGTTTGTCTTCACGAATTACGGATTGATCTGGAAACACAATGGTGTCATTCATCGCTGTATGCAAGGCATCAATGCACATTACGTGAGGGATTACCGATTCGGGACCGCATAAAACATGTGTATAGTCTTTAGTTTTCACCGCTTCAATGCATGAAAATAGCTTTTGACTTCTTTCCTCTTCAGGATCCGAGTACCTTCGTATCGTCCCGTCCCGCATCGTAACGATGATTGAACCATACCGCTCATACTGAATCACAGCGTCTTCAAAAACATACTCATAGATCGGGCCTTTTTGTTCGGCTCCCGCGTGCGTCGCTAAATAAAGAAGCTCAGTTCCTCCTTCTACTTTGACTCTCAATGCACATGTATCAAACGTTTCAATTGGGTTAACTCGGTATAATTCCGACTCTAGCTTTAACGGATGTGCACTTTCAAAAGGGGTGCTGCCCAGCAAGTAGAACATGTTATGAAGAAAATGAGCCGCTGCATTATTGGCTACGCTGTCATAAATCGGTATGCCGTCATCAGTTTTGCATTTCCCCGCCCATACGGCTCGCTGAAAATAATTGTCATCCCTTGGCCATAGCACTAACGTTTTAAACTGAATGGGCCGACCAAAGGTTCCGCTTATGACCTCGGCCTTTAATTTTTGTATCGAACGCGAGTAAGACCAATCGAAGCCAACAGCAACAAATCGTTTTTTCTCATTCTTAAGCGCAATGATGTCATAAATCTGTTCAATGTCCGTTGTCAATGGTTTCTCACATAAAACATGGCTGTCGTGTTTTAGAGCGGCAAGAGTTTGTTCATTATGGTAAGGTATAGGACTCGAAATAATTGTTAAATCAGCCGAGTGATTTGCAAAGAATTCATCAACCGTTTCAAAGACTGGAATGGACCCCTTTTTTACTTCGGCGTAGAATGGACTCCTCTCTGGGTTAGGATCTACAACGCCTTTCACCAATGAGAATTGATCCATTGAAAGAAGTTCACGCACATACGTGCTTCCGTAACCGCCGATACCGACGAGCAATATAGATACTTCTTTTATCTCAACCACCCCTCTCTCGCTCAGCCATATTCTGTGCTTTCAGACTTAACTCAGATGCTAGAAAAGCATGTTCCTGAGTCATTGCCTTCTCAGTTCCATGCAAACAGTCTCCAATAAGATGGTGATAAAACGGGAGTCCTACTTTACCTTTTAATGAAAAGTATTGTTCTCCTTCATGATTAACAAGAAATAGGTGATCACTTTCTCGACTACGCATGAGGTCAAGATTCTTGCGCAATTCAATATACCCGTCTGTTCCTAAAATAAATGTCCGGCCATCGCCCCAAGAATGAAGCCCATCTGGTGTCAGCCAATCGACACGGAAATAATTCGATGCTCCGTTATCTGCCTTTAGGGACACTTCCCCAAAATCTTCAAGTTCCGGATAATCTGGATGTGCATAATTCTCCGTACGACTAAACACCACTTCAGCACGTTTAGCTCCTGAGAAGGTTAGAAATTGTTCTACTTGATGACTGCCAATATCACAAAGGATTCCGCCGTATTTCTCCTTTTCAAAAAACCAAGAAGAACGCTCTCCCTCTTTCAGCTTGTGAGGGCCTGTGCCAATGACTTGTACCACTCTGCCAATGGCCCCTTCTTCAATAAGCTGTCCGGCAAAAACGGCACTTTCAACGGCAATGCGTTCACTGTAATTCACCGCCCAAACCTTGCCTGTTTGCCTAACCATCTCTTTTGCCTTCTCTAACTGTTGGATGCTCGTGAACGGTGTTTTTGCGGTGAAATAATGCTTGCCGTGCCGATGGACTTTTAGACCTAACTCTCCTCTTTCAGAAGGAATCGGCGCAGCCGCAACCATGTGAACTTCTTGATCTTCTAAAATTGTTTGCGCTGAAGGAGCCACCTCCACTTCAGGAAACTTCTCTTTAAACCATTGCGTTTTATGAGGATCTGGGTCATACACCCACTTCACAGATGCTCCAGCATCTGCAAGTCTTTTGCACATTCCATAAATATGATTGTGATCCAAACCGATTGCTGCAATGTTGAACTCTCCCTGTTGCACCGCTCTGCCAAGTTTAAGGTTCGGGGTGTATGTCTTCATGTGCTCACCTCATTTCTTATACATGCTCAATGAATCGTTCTTTCATCTGAACGAGAACATCATCTCCTGGTTGATTCCAAAGATCTTGATTAATAATCTCTACTTCAACCGGTCCGCAATATCCATTCTTTTCTACTGATTCTCTTAATTTTTTAATGTTAATCACCCCATCACCCATCATGGCTCTGCCTTTAAACATGTCTTTCATCGGTACTTTCCAATCCGACACATGAAAACCAAGGATTTTTCCATGTGCACGATCAATTTCCTTCATAATGTTTGGGTCCCACCAAATATGAAACACATCAAGAACAATACCGAGGTGGGCTGAATTGAAATGTTCTATTAACGTATTCGCTTCACCAGCAGTAACGATCACAGAACGATCTGCTGCATACATTGGATGTAACGGTTCAATACCTAATTGAACCCCTCGTGAAGCTGCATATGGCAAGATTGCTTCGATACCTTCAAGCACCCACTGTCGACTCACTTCAAGATCATCGTCACCAGAAGCACCACACACAAGCACTAAGACTTTTGCACCCAATTCTGCTGCTTCGTCAATGGCTCGTTTATTGTCTTCAATTCGTTTTATTCTCTCGTTTTTGGTACGTGCAGGGAACATTCCGCCGCGGCACAAACTAGAGACTTGCAACCCATGAGCCTGAAGCATTCGCTTCGTTTCTTGAATTCCTACTTCTTGGATTTTGTGGCGCCATAATGAAATCCATGACACGCCATGCCGATCACAACCTTCAATGGCCTGTCGTACATCCCACTGTTCAGTTGTAATTTGATTTAAACTTACACGTTCAACTTGTACTTGCTGCATGTTTCGCCTCCTTGTTGAATACCAGACAACTTTAACCACTGCTGCATTCGCTCGGTAGCCAATTGAGGTGCTGTCAGGACTCCTGCTTGGTCTGCCAACGTAAACAATTGAGAAAGGTGTAAAAGAGAACGTGCACTCTCTGCACCACCGACCATGCGAAAATGGGATTGATGCCCATTCAAGTAGGCTAAAAATACAATGCCCGTTTTATAAGAGAACGTTGGCTTTTGGAAAATATGTCGTGCCAATGGCAATGTCTTTTCCATTTTTCTGCGATATCCCGCCACATCTCCTGCATCCAAATCATTCAATGCATCTGCCGCTGTTGGGGCAATGGCGTCAAAGATTCCGAGCAGTGCATGGCTATAGCCAACTTCATCCCCTTCGATTAACTCCGGATAATTAAAGTCATCGCCCGTATACATCTTTACACTTTCCGGTAATTGGCGACGCATGACGATTTCTTTCTGTTTGTCTAGCAAAGAGATTTTAATTCCATCTACTCGTTGTTGATGCTCCCTAATCACATCCAAACAATGACTCATCGCTTCATTGAGGTTCGCGCTGCCCCAATAACCGGAAAGAGAAGGATCAAACATTTCTCCCAACCAATGAAGGATGACAGGACTCGATACTTGACTTAGTACACGCCCGTATACATACGCGTAATCTTCCGGAGATCTGGCTGTGCGCGCCAATGCACGACTGGCCATTAGTATAACTTGACCTCCAGCTTGCTCAATATGTTCGCACTGTTCTTCGTAAGCAATTGCGATTTCATCGAGTGTGGCAGGCTTATTCGGATCAAGCTGGTCGGTGCCTGCACCGCAAGCTATTTTCCCATTCACTGCTTGAGCTTCTTTTACTGAACGAGTAATCAGTGTTTTCGCTTGACTCCATTCTAGGCCCATCCCACGTTGTGCAGTATCCATCGCCTCTGCCACAGCAAACCCTAGATTCCATAAAAAATGTCGATAGTTAAGCGTTGCTTCCCAATCAATACCTGTATCTTTCAATGGGTCACCAGTCGAGAATGGATCTGCCACGACGTGAGCCGCAGAAAACGCAATTCGCTTATGAAACGTCACTTTTTCCGCTTGCTTTATCTCTTTAGTTTGCAACACGTATTCGACCACTTGTCGATCACTTGTTGGTAAAAAAATTGATGTTCGTGTCATGAAGTGACCTCTTGATTTTCAAGTGAGGGAACTTTCATCCATCGCTTTTCATCTGAAGATTGCACCGCGAGGTCTGCCAATTGTGTTCCCCTTGCACCTTCTAAGAAGTCCCAAGGAAATGGCGTATCGCTATGCACATGTTCTAAGAACATCTCCCACTGAAGCTTAAATGCGTTCTCATAGATTTCATTACTCGGAACATCCTCCCACTGGTTTGTAAACGCTATCGTATTCTCAAGATCAGGGTTCCAAACTGGTTTCGGTGTGTTAACACGATGTTGTGTCTTGCATTCCCTAAGTCCTGCCACTGCACTTCCAAACTCCCCGTCAACTTGAATTGTAAGCAGGTCATCACGATTGACCCGTACTGCCCAAGAGGAATTAATTTGAGCGATTACATCATCTTTCAGTTTGATCGTTGCATAAGCTGCATCATCCGCGGTTGCCTCATATGCATTGCCATGTTCATCCACCCGTTTTTCGATGTGCGTTGTATACGTACAGCTAACTTCCTCCACAGATCCAAACAGATGATCGAGGACATACCGCCAATGTGGGAACATGTCGCTAATGATTCCTCCACCTTCTTCTTTTTTATAATTCCATGAAGGACGCTGACACTCTTGCCAGTCTCCTTCAAACACCCAGTACCCAAATTCCATCCGGACCGATAAAATTCTACCGAAAAATTTTGAATCAATGAGTTTCTTTAATTTGATAATTCCTGGAAGGAATAATTTATCTTGAACTACACCATTTTTAACACCCGAATCTTTCGCAAGCCGAGCAAGCTTCAAAGAGTCTTGTAACGATGTTGCGGTCGGCTTTTCACAATAAATATGTTTGCCCGCAGCGATTGCTTTTTCAATGCTCTCTTTGCGTCTCGTCGTTGTTTGAGAGTCGAAATAGATTGGATAGTTGCCGTCGTAAAGCACTTCATCAAGATTTGTGGTCCACTTCTCAATGCCATGCGCTTCGCATAATGCTTGTAATTTATGTTCGTTTCTTCCGACCAAAATCGGTTCTGGATAGACAATATCTCCATTCTCTAATGTAACTCCTCCTTGTTCCCTTATCGCTTTAATGGAACGAATAAGATGTTGCCTTGTCCCCATTCTCCCAGTAACCCCGTTCATAATGATTCCATATTTATACACGTTCGTCATATGAAGCCCTCCTTTTCGCCTATGCATATAACGTAATACAGATTGGAGAAGCTTTCTTATTAAATCGCACCCATTCATTCTGAATTTCTCAAAAAAAGAACTGATTTTTCAAATAAAAAACATAAGCCTGCGCAAAGGCGTTGACTTATGTTTTATTGTATGTCGAACGATATGTGTTTGGCGGGATTCCCACATGCTTTTTAAAAATACGATAAAACGTCGCCAATGATGAGAAGCCAACTTCAAAACATATGGATGAAATTTCTTGATCCGATTCAGTAAGTAACTGCTTTGCACGGCCAATCCTTACTTCAGACAGATAATGCATAGGGGTCCGGGAATACTGATCTTTAAAAATTCTTTGTATATAACTCTTACTCACGTTGACTTTTTTTTGATAAATCTTCGAGGCTTTGCAGTTCATAATAACGGCGGTCAATGGTTTCTTTAATGCTCTCTAGCCGAACCACACTTTGATATTGATTCGTGGATTCTGATCGTTTAGAGCGGATAAGGATGCACAATATCTCAATTAAGTGAGATTTAAGGATATGGTCCTGCAAATCATCCTGCAGTGATTTTTCGTACAGCATTTTACGCAGTAGTTGCCTAAACTCACTGCTTTCGAATGGATACAATGTCCTTCGCTCAGGTTGTATAAATGCCCGCTCCAGCAGGTCATCTTCGATATGGGTATTTAAATATTTTTGGTCAAATTCTAGCACCAATATGGTAAGTTTTGTATTTGCACTTATGGAATGGGAAGTGAACGGAGGAATGATGAGTACATCATCTTTGGTGATGATATAGTCATCATTGCCGAGCTGACAGTTTCCGTGCCCTTCAAGTGCATATAAAATCTGAAATGTCTCATGAAAATGCTTGTGTACTTCTTGAAAGTTTTTGTGTTTGCTTTCAAAAATACGCACCTTATCATTATGCAGTATAGAAGACATTCGGTCCCACCTCACTTTCCTTTAAACGTTTCGACGCATCGCTTTCCTTTCCTTCAACGACTTAATCTCTCGATCGTTTCTCGCAACGACTTCCCAACAGACTCCCCCACCCCGGAAGTGTCTGACTGCCTTTCGTTGTGAAGACGAGTAGAGATGCCATCGCATCCATATGCTTCTTTCATGGCATGGGCGACGAGCTGGGTAACGTAATGAATCGGTCCCGCAAGGTGAACGGGGAGCTCATACAGGTTTTCATAATGTTCGTTAGGAACAACGAGCACGTGCCCGTGATTGTTCGGCCACCATTTACTTGCAACGAAGACCGTCACATTCGAATCTTGGTAAACAATGTACTTTTGCTTCGTCCCGTTATTTGGTCGTGCTATTCCTTTGACGACTCGGTAAAATGGACATTCATAGTTTTTAGGGACATGGGAATACTTTTTTCATACTCACTTCTCCAATCCATTGAAAAGTCAAATTTCCTTGTAAGTCGCTAGGAATAGTGTTATTTTTTAAAAAAAGGAGGATTTACGATGACAACCATCGGACCACTCGTTTCAACTGATTGGCTAGCAGAACATTTACACGACGACAACCTTGTTATCCTAGATGCAACAACATTTCTTAAGTTACCAGAAGGAGACGGTTTGTACTCGATTAATAGCGGGATCGATGCCTATAAAGAAGCTCATATCCCTGGCGCTGTGCACGCAGATGTATTGCACGAACTCGCTGATCCTGACGATGAGAACGCATTCACGCTCCCTTCAAGAGAACGATTTGTTAATAAGATTGAAGCGCTAGGTGTTGGTGAAGGCAAGCATGTTGTCATTTATGACCGTGTCGCGGAAGTGGGATCAAGCAATGCGGCTTCAGACTGGGCTACTCGAGTGTGGTGGATGCTGCGTTTTGAAGGATTCGACGACATTTCCATACTCGAAGGCGGAATCCGCAAATGGGAACGTGAAAACCGCGAGATGCGCTCCGGGGTAGAAACGAATCCACACGCGAACTTTACTTTCGAACGCAGGCCAGAACTTCTCGCAACGAAAGAAGACGTTAAGAACGCAATGACCGATTCATCAACGGTGTTAATGAATTGCCTGTCTCCGGATACATTTTCCGGCACAGTGAACACGTACGGCAGGCCCGGACACATTCCAAGCAGCGTGAACGTATACTTCCGCAGCTTGTCTGACGAAGAGTCATTACTTGTTAAAAAAGAAGAAGAATTACACGAAATTTTTGAGCCGATGGGTGTATTTGATACGAATAAAAAGGTAATTACCTACTGCGGCGGTGGCATTGCCGCTACGTGGAATGCCTTCATTATGTATATGCTCGGCAGAGAAGACGTTGCTGTTTATGACGGTTCCATGACCGAATGGGTGAAAGATGAATCGTTGCCGCTCACTACAGCATAAAGATGTTTACCCGAACACGGGCATTTCATATTTACTAGCATGGTGAGATTGCCACGTGCTGCCCTTAGGCTCTTGTGTATAACTACACTTTCAACTTGATCGAGATTGCCCACATACGTTTTGGTATGTGGGTAACTGTATACATACGTATGCTTTTCCACATGTTTATCCACTTTATCACTACTTTTGTGGACAGAATGGAAGTTTTGCTTTGTTTAAAAGAAGTTTCTGTCCACATAAATCCCCCTATCGCGCAATGAGTTTATGTGAAGGAGGGTTTTTATGGCGCGTCTTATCCGAATGAGGTTCATGCGCAGAAAACAAACGGAAGCATACCCAAACCTGCTTCCTATCGTCTCATTTCTAAGGAATGATCTATACACGTTGCACGAAAGAAATTCAATAGTTCTTGATGTTGTAACTACATCAACCTCCGTTCCATACGCTCGACGCAAGAAATTCCACCCTTTCGGTCATAAAAGCTAACGATTATCGGCACCTCGGGAGCCGATGGTTACAGGCTCTTGAGGTATATGAATAAACAGGTTGACGTTAGGTATAGAAACGAACGCTCATAGATCACCCAGTATCAGGTGAACTGCGGCATTCTAGAGCGTTTCGGACGCAATCTATATAGAATGAACATAAGATCTTCCTATTTTATGCTGTTGAGTTGGAGGGTAACGCGGTACTGGGTGCCATTTTGCGCGCTAGTTTGCCTAGTTTAACGTTTTCGCTGCTCATTCCGCTAAACTTGCGCGCAGTTTGTTCCAACTGGAGCGCAGATTCAATGCCCATAATCGAGCAATCTGTCGGCTCCAGCAGGCGGAAGCAAAGTCGCACTCGGTTCGGCGCGGCTCGCGCCGACAACATGTTGGTACTTCGGGGCGGGGATGTGCACGTGACCTTATAATCTGTTACCTAGTTTATGAGAATATACCACTTTTCCTGCGATTTTCCCCAACTTGAGAACCGTTCGGTCCCAATTCGAGCACAGTTTCCACTTTTCCAAGCTTACCACTGGTTCCTGAAGAGATTATTTAGTTCAACTGATATAGATCACCATTCTCCATTAAATTCCAAATACATGAGTGCTTAGGAAACGGACATAATCACACGTAATACAATCTGCTTTTTTCCATACCCTACCCACTCCCCCGTGTATAATCCCTCTTATATACCGTTTTTTACCGCCCGGGTCGCTGCGAAGCTCTTAATATGTTGATCAATGAGCCGAGTGCCACCAAAATCATCCTCATAGAAACCAATAATTGAGAAGCCGGCATCAATCTGCCCTTGCAGTTGATCTTCAAGTGTATGTGCGTATTCAACCGTGTTATTTTGTTCTAACCAGCGGTTCTTCTCGACTTCTGAAAGGTGCGCAATGGAATTTGTCGGGACCGAATGCCGTACCTTGAGCCTTCCCCGCTCTTCTTCCTCATCATCAAACACATATAAAAACGGATGTGTGAATCCCGCGATAAGCTCCCTCCTTTTTTCAGCACACGGGCACACTCCTGCCAAACAGGTTGTATGTCTTCGACAAATACGTTCGATACTGGATGAACGATAAGGTCAAAACTCTCATTCATAAAAGAAGACAGATTGCTCATCTCACCTTGAATCGTTTTGAGCACTAGACCATCGCGCTCCGCGACGTAGCGGTCTTGTGCTAACTGATTGTCGGAAAGATCAAAAACAGTGACGTCTGCACCTGCTGCTGCGAGGATCGGTCCTTGTTGCCCACCACCTGAGGCGAGACAGAGGATTTTGACGTTGTGCAGTGAGGAAGGGAACCAATGCTTTGGAACCGGTCGGTCAACGGTAATGTGAATGCTCCAATCTCCCTCTTTCGCTTTCTGAATCGCTTCACTTGAAACTGGATGTGTATACGCGGCACCCGTTTTAACTTTTTGATCCCACGCTTTTTGATTTTGTTCGATCATGATTTACCCCCTACGGAGAGGATGAAAAACGATGGTTAAACGGCTCGTCATCATCATCTTTATTGTACTGCTTGCGATCGTCTCCATCTCTTTATATGGATTATGGGACCGATCAAATCAATACGCCGACGTGCTTTATCAACACAGCACGACGCCGTCACAAATACCTGCACAACCGTTAGACACGAATGGCTACACACCGATTTCCACTGATTATGAAGTTCGGTATGAACAAGACGGGGGAGCCACACCTCTCTTCACGATTGCAGAAGCTTATGAATCTAACGACGGGACGGAATCTTTATATCAGTTGCAATTTCAATTACACTTTCATGATCATGAAAACACCCCACTAACGAACAGACGAGCAACCCTGAAGGTTTATAGCCAAAATTTCTGGGAATATGAAGATGGACTTGTTTATGGAACATATACTACTTCTTCTGGTGATCAACAGCTTGTCCCATTGCATGCGGATGCTCACTTTACAAGCGATCACTATACCATAAATGCAAACTATTATAAAAATATTGACGGGTGATTCATATTTCCTAACCAGCATTGAAGGCGCGCTCAGTGTCACGCTTATGCAGCGAGAAGCTGAAAGTTTTCAGCTCGTCTTTTACGCAGATGAAAGGGCGGATTCACTCACTTCTGAACAGCATATCTATTGGATAAATAAAAGAAGGAGGCGACAAGCTCCTCAAAGAACGTAGCTTATTAGAGTACTAAATGTTGGTGAAAATGCCCACCGTCACCGTTCGTCAGCGACCGACGACTGAGTGGCTCTCACTCGCCCATGCCGCTCCAAAAAGCTAACCATTTCATGATGAAAGCGCTCTGGCTCATCAGCCATCACTTTATGACTGCTGTTTTCAAACAACCGGTACTCACCATTTGGCATGGCCTTCGCAATTTCTTCGTTGGCTGCCGGAGGTGTAATCCAGTCATGCTGACCCGCAATGATGAGCGCTGGCACCCGAATGTGCTTTAACGCCTCGATATAGTCCATATCCCGCAAAAAACCACCAAATCCGCGGTTCAACGCTTCTTTAGAACGATACGTTACGGGCCTTTTTTCAGCAGGTTTCATTGAATACCAAGGCCCCATCAGTTCATAAAAACGTTGCAAGTCCTCATCGGTATTCAGCTCCCCTGCCCACAACTTGTTGCAATACGCGGTGTGCTCTTCACTTCCACGCTCGTCAACAATTTCCTTCGCCATTTGCATAAAATTACCGTGACCCGCAGTCGTAATAAGGAATAATCCGTCCAAATGCTGTTCATATTGCGTAGCATATCCTTGCGCAACCATCCCACCATACGAATGCCCAAAAATCCACACTTTCCCAAGCCCTAGATACTGGCGTAACGATTCAAGGTCCTCCACATTTTGCTCCATCGTATACGTAGCAGGATCACTCGAATCTGAAAATCCCGATCCTCGCTGATCAATATAAATCAGTTGCATGTAAGGCTTCAACGAATCCAAGTACGGTTTAAATGCCACATGATTCCCACCAGGACCGCCATGCACAACAAAACAAACCGGCTTCTCTACTAACTCCCCATCAACCACATCAAACTGCGCCCCATCCACATCAAAAAATAAGCGCGTGCCATTCAATTCTGCGTACACACAATCCCCTCACTTTATTGATTGTAGAAAATTTTGAATATATAATGAGTGTACCAAGCTTCGGGAGTGAAGTATATGTGGCAAACGATGCAATCCTTTATTGAAGAAAAGAATGCTGTGTTCGGGGTGAGCGTTACACACGTGGAAAGCGGGGAACACTTCTCTGCGCGCGGTGACGACCCTTTCCAACAAGCGAGCGTGTTTAAAGTCCCAATTTTACTTTCGTTATTAAAGAAAGTCGATCGGGGAGAGATTGACCTCTTGGCACGTGTCACACTCACACAAGAAGACGAAGTGTATGGTTCAGGGATCCTTAAAGAACTCTCACCTGGACTAGCCCCGACGTTCAAAGACCTTGCTGTGCTCATGATTATTGTTAGTGACAATCTTGCCACCGATAAGATCCTGAAAATCATCGGTCTTGAAACTGTGCAAAAAGACTTAAAAGATTGGGGTTTACGCGCACGACGATGGACGTGACAACCTCTGACCTGCTCGCCCATTCTGTCGGCCTTACACCAGAGCCTTATTCTCAGTCATACGCAACCGAGCTTCACAAACGCCTTTCCTCGGAACAATTTGATCCGAATAATCGCGTGTTTCAAACACATACAGAAACGAACACGACGACACCAAATGAAATGAACCAAATCTATGAACGTCTTCTCGCTGGGGAGTTGCTTAGTCCGTCATCTACATCAATCGCACTGGACATTTTAAGTCGGCAACATTTGAATCGACGAATCCCTAGATACTTACCTAAAAGCGTTCAAGTGCTTCATAAAACCGGCTCATTAGCCGATCATCTTAACGATGCAGGCATTATTCGAATAGATGACCATAACACGCTCATCGTTTCCATATTTTCCAGAGGCCACGCCTCAACAGAAGCCGGAGAAGACGACATCGCACACATCGCCAACCGCGCGGTGCAAATTATTCTGAACCAATCATCTCATACAATCGTATAACAACAAAGGAGGCGACAACCTATGGATGCATCTGCATACGAATCATTTGCAAACACAATCATTGATACACACAAAACTCCGGGTGTAATAGTTGCAATAAAAGACCGCTATGAGAAAGGGTTTGGCTACCGAGATGCAGCCAACAAATTACCCGTGACCGAAGAGACCGTCTTTGGCATCGGCAGCATTACAAAGTCCATGACGTGTATCGCTATTTTACAGCTTGAAGAACGAGGAGAACTCGACGTCCAAGACAAAGTGACAACCCACATTCCAGAGCTCTCTTTTCCCGGGTCAGAACAGATCACCATTCATCACTTAATGACGCACACATCAGGCATCCCCCCACTGAACACACTTTTTTATGCGAACAAGAAGTCGATGGAAGCCGACGGAAGTTTTGATTTGCAAATGAAAATGGGCGTTCCACTTGATGCCAACCAAAAAAGCATCGAGACGTATGATGACCTCATTGACTACTTGAACACGACATCATTCACGATGCTTGAGACACCTGGAACGGTATTCAGTTATTCAAACGATGGTTACGCACTGTTAGGCATCATCATTGAGCGGGTGTCAGGTCAAGTTTATGCCGATTATATGGAGGAGTACCTTTTCTCTCCACTAGAAATGAACACTACATTCTTTAACCCGAAATACCTGAATGAGCACACAGCGACGCTCCTGTACTCTGCAGATCCTACTGCTGACAATCCTGAAATTGAAGCGTCTCCAGGCTGGTGGGACGCCTATTCAATGTGGTCAGCTGGGTATGTAAAGTCCACTGCTCGAGATATGATTCGCTACGGTGAGTTCTTCTTAGAGCCATATCAAGGACTACTTTCCCCTGAACGAATCCAGGCGATGTGCACCCCTCATATTCAAATCGAACCTGGCATCTACTACGGATACGGTGTGGTGATCACTCCTGACTTTTTCGGGACGACTCGCATTGATCACGGCGGTGGAATCAAAGGCGTTTCCGCTCATTTCGCTGTCCTTCCAGATAAAGCCATGAGTGCTGTCTGTTTAACGAACATCGCCGGTGCCCCTGCAGAAGTTCTGTTAAACGGCGCCGTACAAAGTGAGCTCGGCATCGAACCAGAAGCCCAGGCCATTCAATATCCCGATATTCGCTTACACACGCGGACCGGCAAGCGATCGTCGGTACGTACGAGTCGAACGAAGGTCAAGTCGTCCACGCCTACGAGAAAGACGATAACATATACATTGAGATTCAAGACAATGAATTTGAAACTCGTTCCGTTAGCCCACGCGCATTAACGATCCAACTTCAAGGGGATGAACACCTGCTGCAATTCAACGACGGTCGACTGCAATTTGGGTTTCGCCAACTGCTGAGAAAAGCGTAACACTTGTCAAACCTTGTCCTTTTTTGACACATATTCCCCACCTAAGCCGAATAGTAATAAGAAGGCGGTGGGGTTTATGAATGCATTTATTGTGTTGCTTGAAGAGATGTTGGTGCTTTACTGCATTCTCATCTTTGGATGGCTTGCTCAGCGGTTTAAGCTGTTGCCACCCATGAGCAAGCTCGTATTTACGAGACTGCTCCTCTATGTCACCCTTCCATGTCTTATCGTTTCCTCCATGCACTTATCTTTTGAATATGAACGTGTGTATGCCGTTATTACGTTAATCGTAATGTCATTCCTGTTTCTCAGCATTACCCTTTTGTATGGACGGTGGCTCTCTAAAGCCATGCAACTCCCTGACTACCGATCCGGTGTTTTCAAAAACTTATTGCTTTTTGGCAACCAAGGCTTCATCGGCGTTGCCGTCGTTTTTCAACTGTTTGGTCACGAAGGGATGTTTCTAGCTGCAGTCTTTAACCTTATTTATTTCATCCTCATCTGGACGTACGGCATTGCTGTTATGAACGCACCTACCCACCAGTATGGAAGAATCCAGGACTTATTGCGACAGTCATCGGATTAGTCTTTTTCTTTCTTCCGATCTCTTTACCCGTTGCACTGCTCGCATCTATTGATGCGGTCGGACAGATGACCATCCCTCTGTCCATGATTGTCATCGGTGTCATCCTCTCAGAACAACATTGGCGCTCACTTGCGAGCCTCTTGAAAGATCGCTTATTATGGTTCGCCGTTTCCCACCGACTTCTCATCCTGCCACTACTCATCTTCTTACCTCTCGTCTTGCTCGACATCCCGTTTCAATGGCTTGCCGTCGGCGTACTCTTATCAGCAACACCTTGTGCACCCACCATTAGTTTGTATAGCGAGCTGTACGGCGGTGACACACCTTTCGCCTCGGTCGCTGTTGTGCTCACCACACTACTCGCCGCCTTCACACTCCCCTTACTCTACCTTATCTTTTTAGCCCTCACGTAAAAAAAGAAAGCGGACTGCTATCCGCTTTCTTGCAATGATTGAACGAGCACGACTTGATCACGGAGCTGGATGCCGTTTTCAAAGATCGGTTGTTCATATTCGTTTATAAAGTGATCATGTACGATGTGAGCCATCCGAAATCCGCATTTTTGATATACGTACAGTTGCGCTACTCCGGTACTACCCGTTTTTATCATAATCTGAGCAAATTTCATGCGCCTCGCTTCTGCAATTGCGTGTTTAACAAGCTGGGTTCCAAGTCCTTGACCTTGGAACCGCTCATCGACGGCGACATTCATGACCTCCACCTGATTGTCAGCCTGCGCCATTAGCACATAAACACCGACAATGGCACCGCCACGTTCCAATACATATACACACCCTAACGCTCCGTACGTTTGTATCTTCCCTTGATCAGGGTCGGCGAGGGAGAGCAGCACCACGGGTAGCGGCTCATCGCCTCTTAGCTGTCTTATACTGTGGTTCATTGTCGTTTTTTCTACCCTTCTATCAATATCTCGGAAAACGCCCTTGCTAGCCTCACTTGGCCTCGAAAGGCGAGCGCCGCCTCTTTCTCTAGATCTGAAACATCGCCATATTGAGGAAGGTGAGTAAGTACCAATTGTTTCACACCTGCCGCTTCAGCAAGTTCACCTGCTTGCTTACCGCTTAAATGACCTGGAATTTTCTCGATCATATGATCGTAAGTGGAAGCTTCACTCACGAGCGTATCAGAACCTTGGGCAAGACGTACGACATTCTCACTCCACGCCGTATCCGCAGTAAACGTGATCGAATAATTCTCCGAGTCGAAGCGAATTGCAAGGCAATCGACAGGATGAACAGTCTTCGTTGTCTTCACTACCCACGGTCCTATCGTTAATAACTGCTCTGCCTCTAATGAAATCCCCATTGACACCTCATGATAATTCAGCCTTGAAAACTGCTCCTTGTCATACGGGTGCGCATAAATCGGCAGTGTAGCCGTTCGCTTCCCTAGGTGAGAATCAATGAGTAACGCATGCTGTAAGCATCCAATATCCGCTACATGATCCGGATGGTAATGACTGACCACAACCGCATCAAGCTCATGAAGTGGTATTATTTGTTGGAGCGCTGACAAAACACCACTCCCACAATCAAACAAACATCGAAACCCTTTTTCTTCCAATAAAAAAGCAGAGGTGGCCTCCCCTCGCTTCGGGTACGCACCCCAAACACCGATTGGTGTGATGTTCATATGGATCAGCCTCATTCGAATGGTCGTCTATATGCGTTAAAAACGCGCTACTGTAAGTAAATCCAGCTTTCTCAAAAAACGCAGACTCACAACAAATCTCAGAAGAAACATACAAGAGCGTGATGGCTTCTTCCACCTTAAATTGCTTCACCGCATCCATTATACTTTCAAGAATCTTACGATCTCGATATTGCGGTGTCGTATAAGCACTCGTTATGACCGCATAAACATTTTGTTCTTGATCTGGGTAAGGAAACCCTCGAGAAACTTTCAATGACATCTGTCCAGTCAAACTTCCATCATCTTCTGCTACCCAAACATAATGCTCATCACTCAAAATAATTTCAAACAAGTAATTATTATACTCCTCATGGAAAACAGTATAACTACTCGCATCCAAACTACTGTCTTGTTCTTTTGCATCCGTCCAACGCATTACGATTAATTGCTCAACATCATCGAGCGTGGCAAAGCGGATTTCCATAGTTTCACCCCGTAATCATAATAGTATTGCTCGGCTGAGGTGTTCGCTTTCTACCTTACAAACCCATGGCAACAACGTGAAAGAATACCCTATCATTATAACAAAATTCTACACGTAAAGATGATGTTTTGTCGAAAAAGATCAATATTTCTTTCTATTCCTAATCTTTTTATGTTCTTTTCATAATATACGAATTTCTTTTGAGCCGATACTTTACAATGCATCTCAATCATACTTTCCATTGATACATAAGTCTAGCGTCCTTTGGTTATATTTTCTAGATTATAGGATGATTTTAATAGATAAAAGCCAATTTTACTACACTCTATACCCGAAAATCACACATACAAGTCATCTTTGAAATAAATTTTCAATCCAAACAAAAACCGATGCCCAGCATTGCCAAACTCTTCCGACTGTGCTAAGATATGAACGTGACGTCAAGCATACATATTCCGCAGTAGCTCAGTGGTAGAGCAACCGGCTGTTAACCGGTAGGTCGCTGGTTCGAATCCTGCCTGCGGAGCCATTTTATCGCTTCCTTAGCTCAGCTGGTAGAGCGCATCCATGGTAAGGATGAGGTCACCGGTTCAAGCCCGGTAGGAAGCTCCATCTAAACACTAATAACGACGCGGGTTTCAGCATTTGCTGGAACTCGCTTTTGTTTTGATATGAGGTCATTTGGTGCCAAAGTGGTGACCTTTCGTGAAGTGCAGTAGTAAAACACTGCTATTTTTTAACATTTGATAAAGAACGTTTGTTCGCATATAATGAAAATAAATTCCCGATCGAGGGGGTGCATGATGAGAAGAAATAAATTAACGCCGGGAAGCAACATGCGCTGGGAATCAATGCGAATGATCTTGCCGGAGCACCGGAAATGGAAATGCATTAGAAAACAAATGGAACCATCCCTATCGACACTGGAACTTCAAACCTGCCCCCAAAAAACATTTGCAAACTTTCTAATATTAGTTTATAATACAGAAAAATCACCCGATTGAACCGAAGGCTTGCGTTTATATGTGAGCTACTTAGTAGGTGATATTGGGTGGCTATTTTTATGTCTTTATTGTCGATAAATATTTATCAAAATGAATAAAAGACAAACACATAGATTAACCTAGTAACGTCCGCTCCAATTCCTGCTGTTGACACGTCCTTTTAGGGCGTGTCTTTTTTTAAGAATAAAATACCTATAAGGAACAACCAAACAAGCAATAACAACCCTACAGCCTCAGTAAATTCGTGGATGCTTTGACGACCAAACATTAAAAAGAACCAAGAACTCAAGTATGAAAAGATATGTAAACTACCAATAAATAGTCCCGATATAGCTATCCTAGGATGTAAATTTTTGAGCATCTTAGAATGTGACAGAATCCATACTCCAATTGCAAGATTGGACAAAATATAAACGCTTGTAGAAAAGCCACCCTCAATCATAGTCCATTCAAATAAATGTACTGCAAATTGTTGAGAGAATTCATTTGTTGCTTCGCTATACAGGTTTATTGAATAGGCTACACTTGCAGCTTGAAGCATGAGCGACAAAGAATAGAACATAAAACCTATTACACCAAAGATTAATCCAATAATGTTAGTTAACTTCTTACCTGGAATTGATTTTAAAAAACAAAATAAACCAATAGGAATAGCTACAGTAACGAGCATAATAATCGACTTACTCCCATGGTCTAAAGCCAAGTAGCCAACATGGGAAGAGTGATACTCTAGCCCTTTTTGACTTATTGACATTCCGCTATCGTGGATCAAAAAAGGGTTTTGGATAGAAAAAATTATGTTATATACCATCCAACCAACTATAATTATAATATGTATAAATGAAATGTAGCCTAAAAACTTCAAAAGTACACCTTCCTCATAAATGTACAGCATTTAGTATGTTTTTATTTCAACAATATCGTTTACCGCAAATACAAAACCCCCGCCATGACAGCGAGGGCATTTATCGGAAACGACCGTTCCCGACTCTCTCACCTTAAATTTACTGATTATTTCACCTCTTGTCAATCCGCTCATTTAAAGATCCGCCGTAACCCTCGACCGTGACCTTACCTGCTGCCCTTCTAGCGATGCGTAAACTATTTAAACAAACAAGCCCCGCTCACAAAGAACGGGGAATTTATCGGAACCTGCTTGACTAGTTCCGACTCTCTCCATTTAAATCTACATCGTTTTACACTCAGTTTCAATAAAAAATTAGAAAATTATAAATATAACTAGACATTCCCACTCCATCAATGTACATTATACTCATAGTGCGTGGGGGCGCATTGGCAATGTTCTTTGACGGATCGCCGTATGCCATGAAAGTGGCACGTGCGGTGAAGGCTCGTTATAAAGTTGAGATAGAGAGAAGGCATAAGACGAGAATAGCGAAGATGATGAGAATAGCTTATTGGCACCACCGGAAATTACTCCAGTAGATTCAGTCGTCGGCAGCTTCGTTACTTTTACATCTCAAGATAATGATTGGTTAGAAAGTTATCACAGTTTATCAGTTAGGTTACCCTCAGGTATAACTCATACAAACATTCGAAGAGATGTTACAGATGATATTATTAATTCTCGTATGACGGCTTCTGAGCCAATGGTTATGATTTTCACTTTTAGTCTCATGGTTATGAAGATGCGGAAGTAACAGTGAATGTGACTGAATCATATTAAGAGCACGCACTATGCGGGCTTTTTTTAATCCAAGTTACCCGTGCGGTCAAGCGCAGACGCAAGTTGCTCTCTGGTTACATACTCACCTGGTCGTTCGCCATTAAGCACACCGTTATTTTCAGCTTTTGTCCATGCGCCGATATGAGCGTCTGAAGGGTTGCTCCTGCTCGATCCATTAGCCATAGCCGCTTTTGCTAAAGTACCAAATAGATCGCTCTGCTTGAGTGTACCTGCTTTTAGCTTATCCTCCATATCACTAACGCCAAAGCGCCGCACAACGTCCTCAATCGCTTTATTATTGCTTAAAAAGTCCGCATCTAACACTACATACTCCTCCTCATCCTCTGTAGTCTCTGACTTAACCTGCTCCACTGCCCCAACACCAGCCAAAAACGACGCAAACCCCTCACGCAATAGCCTAGCCGGGCAGTTTTTACCTGTCTCCTGACGGTGTGTAGTGATGACACTAATGCCCAACGCTTGCAAATGAGCAATCAGCGCTTGAGCGTTAGCTTTCGTCTTTTGCCAGTTGCCGTCTGAGTTAACACATATCTCTATACCGACGCTATTAATATTGCCCGCGCCCGAGTGCCAGCCACGCTCGTTAATCGGCAAATGCTGGCGGATCTCCTTATCGTCAACTGTAAAATGCCAAGACACCGATCGTCTGCGTGCGTCTGCTCCTTTGACGTATCGACCGTGCATAGCCGCGTTGGCACCTCTTGATGCGTTGGCTGTCTCGTGTACAACGATCTTATTTGGCGTTTGCCAGTGCCCCGGCCGGTTGCTGGCAGACCGAGGGATCATATCAGATATAATGTTGACCATGCCTACACCTCTTGTTTATCTGCCGTCTGCATACGGTGCCATCCGTCCTGTATTTGAGCGCGGATGAGGTCATCAGACACCTCGATTCCGTAGCGCTCAAGTATTTTGGAGGCGTACTGTGTTGCCTCTTCAAACTTTAGCGCGCCGGACTCGCCGCTGAATTGCTCCTCGATGCGCTCAACCGCCACGTTTGTGATCTCAGCGATGATGCCGAGGTTGTCACGGTCTGCAGCGATTTCCAAGTACCGTTTGATTTTTGGTGTAAAATAAGAAACAGCCGCCGCAATTAAGATGCCGACAGCTGATAAGACTACCTCTATTAATGATGTTTGTAGTGCTTCTAACATGTGATCATCTCCCTCATTATTTAAAATGCTAACCTCTCTACGCCAAACGCCGCTGCAAAGATGATAAATGCGACGGTTAAAAACCACCACAATCTCGTCAGTGTTTGGTCCTGTAATTTAACGACATTCTTCGTGCTGTCCAAAACTTGATCTTGCTTTGTGCTAACCTCTGCCATTTGCACGGATGCTTCACTCATTTTCTCTTTCAATCCATTAACCGCCCGGCGTACTTCGATCATCTCGTCTTCAATCTTGTCGATACGCTTATTCGTTACTTTCGTGTCAGCTTTTGCTTCACTTCGTGCTCTCCCGAGTTCTTCCTCGAGTGTATCTAATCTTTTTGTAAGTGATTCTATTTCTAAGTCTCTTTGCACTGTCGCATCCAAGTTCCCACCCCTATCCATAAAAAAATAGCACCTCACCGGGCGCTCTGTCGCATCTCTCTCTTGATAACCTTGATAAAGCTAGGCAAATCGTGTCCAAACGTTACAGATAGCGAGCGACCCTTATCACGCTCGATCACCTCCTCGATATCCTCAATCCTTGCATCAAGGTTACGCCCCATTTGCGGTTTTGTACGGTCACAATGTCGCCTAAATCATAGTCAACCTCATATTTAAACGGAGAGCCGTCAATAATTTGGCAGGTGAACGACTGCTTGCGTGCCTTTTCTGCCAGTGATTCCTCGCCGCGTTGCCTAAGCTCTTCGTCAATATCTTCAACCGGACGCGGGACCATCTCGCCCGTATCCTCGTCCTCAATTTCCTCT
The DNA here is from genome assembly GCF_000698145.1 of Geomicrobium sp. JCM 19039. Classification (GTDB taxonomy): domain Bacteria; phylum Bacillota; class Bacilli; order Bacillales; family Marinococcaceae; genus Geomicrobium_A. The sequence continues at coordinate 104,485 of NZ_BAXB01000007.1, read as the reverse complement.
TCGACATCTCGAGCATCAACAAACGATTCTCGCCGATCAAGTCCGTCCCCATCGCCGACAACCACTATACGACGCTCTGCGCCCTCGCCCTGTCCAGCTACATAAACTACTGAAGCGTAGTCAACAATGCTATCTAAAAACTGTTGCTCGGCGACGCTGTCAAACTCGGGGCTAAATATAACGGGCGGGTTATCGCTTTGTCCCTGCGTCAGGTCTCGACCCTCGGACACGTCCATAACCCACTTGCGTTGCTCATAATCGAGATAGCAGTACCACCCTAAGCCTGTGAGCGTCGACATGCGCTCGAGCTCAGCGTCCAGCTCTTTATATGAGGCTTGCCACTGGATGCGCCGCCCTCGCTGTTGATCCGGTGCGATGACCACTTGATCTTTGCGACGGATGCCTTTGTGTCGATCAGCTTCTTCCGGTGCGACCACGTTGTTGTTAAAATAGTGTTTCATGACCGTTTCTGCTGCTGCGGTTATCCGATCATAATCTCTACCGGAAGGGGCGAGAGTAAGCGAGTCTTTTGCAATGCCCTCTAACGTCACACCTTGTATGGTCCATAGCTCTGACTCTGCGCCCGCTTGATCCACCGCCGCCTCTCGGTGCAAGATACGCCCTACACGGTTTACATCGTTGCCAATCATAATCAGATTGTTTATTTCCAACTGTGATATATCCACCGAGTTTTGGTTGATGACGAGCTGAAAATCCCCGACGCCGGACCACCGCCGGGTGTGGATCATGGACTCGTACTGGTCAATCTCGGTCAACAACTCCACGTTCTTCGTAAATATGCGTAGAGGGTACATATCTCACCTCGTATTCTTTTACTTATACATAGAACTCTTTTTTTAATCTCTCGCGATACAAGTCCTGTAATTTATTCACAGATTCCACTAAATCATCATAGTGAATAGCAGCCTTGCTTGAAATAGTTTTAGTTTGTCTTAAGATCCCAAGATTGTTCTGAACCTCTCTCAACAGTATTACTTCGTCATCGTCAAGCCATATACCATATGTTATCTCAAATTCATTCATACGCTTCTCATAAACTGAAGCCCAGATGAATTTATCATTGTCGCCATCACTTTTCCACATCTCAATAATAATTCTTGACATTTTATCGTAGGCTTTTACTTTATTGTTTTTATATTCTCTCCTTATCTCATCTTTATACAAAGACTTCTTTGAGAAATGAGCGAACGCTTGTGGAACGATGGAACCTAAAATTGCTGAAGCAGCAGCTATAATTGCAATCTGTAATTCAATAATAATCATCCCCTTAATGTATTTAATGGAAATACTACTATACATCTTAGGAATTTGAACATAAAAAATACGCCCTACTCGGCGTTATCCTCATCATATTTTTGACCTGTGATCTGCTCAAACTCATCCTCGTTAAGCTTTCTAAACTCTACCGCTTCCACGACCATCTCCACTGTCCACGAGCCATTAGCATAAAAACGTTTAATCATATCAAACCAATTCAGCACGGAGCACACCACCTCTCATTAGCTCGTAGTATAGGTTGCCAATGTCTTTGTCATGTGAGTCGTTGCGGGCTGACTCATGCATGAGCATATACGTTATATGGGCTAGTTCATCTTCGACATTAGGAGGAGTTGGAGGTTCTTCGAGTTCGTCTTCAATCAACCCTTTTTCTTTCATCTTTCTATACCAAGCCCTAAAACCGTCAACCAAATAGCGCGCCCCTGTTCTTTCACAAACAAGCCATTTCCCGTCTTCATCTGTGTGTTCAAAGAAATTATTTTCCAATTTAGAACCTCCAATCATCATATATCGCCCAAACTTTCAAACGAGAACCCGTTCTAAAAGAACAATCGACTTCCGTATTATTTGCAGAAGCCACCGTTTCCTGCGGAACTACAATCTTCAACATTTTAGTTAAATTTACATTAGCTGTTGTTCTAAAGAGCGAAACATTACTGTTATTAAACTCAAGACTGACCGTCTTAATTTTTTCCGGTCCTTGGCTTGGAGGGCTTCCAACATTAGGGTCATTGCCAAAATGGTTATTTTGACTCCAATAAAATTCTAAAAAGCCTATTTTTTCAATAACCCAACCGTTTGAGTTAGCACTACTACCTGTATCCCAACCTCCCAAAATATTTCTAGCCGTCATATTAGTGGAGAATAGAAATACTTCTGTGTTATTACCGATTCTTAAATATGGTCTAATTCCCATATTATTCGAACCGTGTCTAGTTATAATATTAAAATTTAATCGGGAAGTTAATTCAAAACGTACACCTTTTGCATTCTGAGGAATTGGAACTTCTAACTCTTTTGTCCCGTTTGGTATTGCTTGATTGTGATACAACTCAATTGGTGTGTTTGCTCTTATTTGTACCCTTGACAACATTGGTGTCATATAAGAAGCGTTATCATCCCCGGCTATTGCCTGTTCGTTGGTTGCAATAGGGAAGTTTCGAACATTAGAAAAATCATCCCTAAACCGCTGAATCTCCGCATCAATATGCTCCATCGCCTCATCGACGTTCAAGTCAAGCAACGACCGCACCAACCCGCATACATCCTCATCATACCGCTCATCCGCAATCTGCGAGTCCTCTATAAACGACTGCCCGCCGATTACGTTGATGCGAGCAATGGAGAGCTCGTAGATCCACTCGTCGCGTTGTAGCTCCGGCGGCTCGTCCTCTGTGCCCTGCTTAATATGAGCACGGATATTGCGCTGATCCTCGTTAAGATTGAGACGCACGACCACACGATCAATGCGGTTGTTATCTGCTAGTGGCACGGTTAATGGCAACGGGGCGGTGTTTTCATACATATATCCACTAAAAAACGCCGCGCCCGCATCCACCTGTACTCTCATCTGGGCGTCGGACGTGACGGAAAGCCCTGCCTCGGCATTTTTGTGGTATAAGCCTGTGGTTAAAAACTTGGAAAAGTACCCTGCAAACCTCTCCGAATCATAGATCCGAGGGTCGTTTTGTGCACTATTAAAAAAGCTGTATCTCTCTGTCATAATGACCTCCTATATCCCGACATATCGCTTTTGATAGGTGATGATCACCGTTGCCTCATCTGCCCCCTCATCCGCGCTGTAATTGATCTCGTTTGTGCCTGGCACTAAATTAAAGAGCGAGGACTCAGGATTGATCCAACCCCAAGCGCTTTGTCTTGTGCCGTCCTCGTCCACGATCTCGATCTTTTTATCCCGACCTCTTGCCGTGTTGATCTCAAGGCGCTGTGTGGCGCTTATCTCTCGATTAATCTGTATAAATTCGCCCGTAGTAACGTTATCAATCCGTGGATTAAGCGCCGGACCTCTAAACTCGATTGTAATTGGGCAAGGCACGTCACCGTCGTTGTCGATGTAGGCAAAATCACCCGTTTGCCCAAATTCGATAGGAAATGAAAACGGAAACGTCCACAGCCCGAGGTAGGCGGTCATCGGTGTTTGAGACACCCTCACACTCCGCCAAAACGGGTCGGGGGCGAATAGATCAAGGGGCGCTTCCTGTATAAACACCCCTTGAACCTCATCCTGTATAAAATTCGGTGTACCATCAGCTACACAAGACATGATGTACTCGTCACCTGTGTCTAAAACGACATGCAATATGCCCTCTCCTAGCAAAGGATTAAATATCCGATTCATCAACCTCCGGCGCTCAATCTGCTCTTGCTTCGATCCTAAGATCATGAGATCAAATGTCATATCCCGAGGCTCAAACAACTGGTTGATAAGCGTTGCACCATTTTGATTAGGTGCTCGTTGAGATTGGAGGTCTGTCGGGATATGGCTCAATCCCTCGCGGCTACGTATGCGGTACATGTGGCGTGTGCCCTCACTAAAGACCACGCTATTTCCTGCTGCATTTGTAAAGCTAATCCGCATTACGCAAACCCCCAATCCCTTGTAGCGTTTTTCATGGCTTTCGACTGTTGGCGCTTCTCATCAGATGGGTTCGATGAGCGATTAAATGTCTGATGGATTTCGATGTTTTGCGGTTGGCGATCTTGACGCATAGGGATACCGCCACCCTCGCCGAGTCCAGTGCTTCGCACTGCCTTGAGCGCTTCCTCGTAAACGTCGCGGGAGACTGCCATTCCGCCAGTTGCAGTCGTTCCTTGTTTGCCATCCAAGTTATCGCTAATGGCAAAGCCTGTCGTGCCATGTTCAAACTCTACTCCAAGATCTTGCAGAGCTGACCGGATGCTACGCCCTGTATCGTTAAACGTTTGCTCATGAGCATTTGACACGGAACTCCCCGCCTTTCTCGCTTCCTCTGCTATATCCCTAGATGCTGACTTCACAGACTCCATTGACTCTCTGATTCCCTCTGCGATTTCCTCACCGAGCGTTTTCCCAACGTCCTTAAACTCCGGCATAAAGCCGAGCATTATCTGCACCGAGTCTTTGAGCGCTTTGTCAATCTCATCTTTTACTGATTGCATGAGTTCGCGCATAGCATGAGCGATAGGCTTTTCGCCTTTTTCGATGGATTTTGCCATTGGTCCGCCGAAGTCGAGTTTGTCCAAGTCACTCATCGGACCCTCTTTTGCAGGCGAAAACGGGAGCAAGTCACGAGCTGATTGCATGACACCCGTTACGGCTTCCGTTACGCTACTTGCGGCATTGCCGATCCCTTGAACAACCATGTCAATTAAGCCACGACCGGCTTCCCTGAAACTATCGAACATGCTTGTAATGACATTGAGTGCTGCATCCATCCCTTTTTGAACGGCATCTCGTACATTTTCAAAGGAACTAGTAACTGTATCTCTCAAACTGCTAAAGATATTTTGGAAGGTATCACGGATGTTGTTTAGCATGTTTGAGACGATATTTCTTGCGGCGGTTAGTACAGAATCTATCGTGCTTCTCACGCTGTTAAAGCGATCCGTAACCGTCGATAGCACGGTAGACAGTATGGTTGAGAAGATCGTCGAAATGGCATTTAGAACAGAATTGACAGTCTCTCTCGCTTGATTGATTCTGTCGGTAATGTTAGACACCATTTCCTGAAATCTCTCACGAACATTGGTGATGATTGTCGTAAGGACCGTAGCGAAAAACGCCTGTATTGCCGTCCATACGCTGTTGATTCTCTCTCTGGTGTTATTGATCCGATCAGTGATGGTTTGAAGCATGTTAAGGAAACGCTCACGGATGTTTGAGAGAATGCTAGTAAGAATTTCCGCAAAGAATGAACGTATAGAATTCCATATATTGGATATTAATTCACGAACATTTTGCATTTGATTGTTGATTGCATCTCTCATACCTTGAAAATCGCCACTTACAAGCGCAGACAAAAAGCTCAAAGCGTTTGAGAATGTATCTTGGATGTACGACCAGACCGATTGTATGATGTCTGCGATGGTGTCAAAAACTGTGTTCATTTCAGAACTCAGATTCCGAAACCAGTCAATCACACCGTCAACAAGCCCGCGCACAAAATCAATAACCCATTTGACTAAGTTTCCAAACCACTTAACAATTGCGTTTACCATATCTGGAATAATTGAATTGCCCACAAGCGTCATGTAAAGACCGTGGAAGTAGTCATAAATTGACGTGACCAAGTTTTTGAAGAAATTAGCAATGCCCGTCCATATATTTTTAAGGAAATTAATCGCTTGTTCTCCGGCTTTTCCGAGATAATCCCAAGCCGCCGACCAGTCACCATAGATAAAGCTAGCGATTGCCAACACAGTGTTAACGACCATATCAACAAGGTTGACTACGGCGTTTATTAATGGTCCGATAGCCGATACTGCCGCATTGAAGATGGAGATCGCCAATCCCCAAGCAGTGACTAACACCCCTCCTACAACGGATGCGATTAATGTCAATATCGGTTTCAAACTGGAAAATAGATTCTTTAATGACTCCCATATTGGACCCACAGACTCAACTAAATTAGTAAGAGCATCACGTACCCGATCAACCATATTCATGACGGTTTCGGTCACGGTCGCCCCGTGTTGATCCCAAAAACTCGTAATGTTCTCTAAGGCTGTTCCTATGAGTCCGCCAATGTATGAGAGTACCTCAGATACTCCGCTACGAATTAATTCGTATCCTGCTATAACTGTTGATAAAAGCGTATCTCCATGCCTATTCCAAAGATCAGTGATCCGATCAACAACACCCGAAATGAAATCTCTTACTCCGCCGATTGCGTTTCTAATCGTTGAGACAGCAGACATTGTTCTCTGTCCTAGATGCTCCTCAACTGATCCTCCGTACTGTTCAATTTGCTCCCGCATATCGTCGTATCCGCCAGTGATGTAACTAAAAGCTTCAACCCACGGCGTGATAAATCCCATTACAGCGCTCTTGATGCGCTCGAATGCCCCGATAACTCCGTCTCTAAACGCTTCGCTGTTGTTCCATAGTGCGACAAACAACAGAGACAATCCTGTTAGTACGCCAATTGCAATACCGACTGGACCGAGCAATGCACTAAATAACGGCGCTAGCTTTCCAATCGAAGTTATGAATTTTCCTGCCACAACAAGCGTAGGACCTATTGCGGCGGCAATGCCACTGATGATGAGTATGGAGTTTTGCACAGATGAGTTAAGTGAGTTAAAGCGTTCCCCTAACTTGCCTAAAAACTCACCAAACTGCACGATGGCAGGCAACATACGCTCTTGGATCGCTGGGAATAGCTGATTATTAAAAAACTCCATCACCTGTACGGCAATGGGTAGGAACATTCCTTTCATGACATTGGTCATCCGCGTCCATGATGTATCAAAGTCCATCGCGGCTTGTACAGCATCCTCGGACATGATAAGCCCCAGTTCCTCAGCTTCCTTACGGGCTTCCTCCATCGTCATTGATCCGTCTTGCAAGGCGGGCAGGAGTCTACGAGCAAGCTGTGTACCAAAGAGTTCAGACGCTACAGCAGAGCGTTCCTGCTCGTTCGTCATTCCGGCCAATGTAGACATTGCTGTCATCATTGCGTCCTCAGTGGACAGCGTGCCATTGCGTACATCGTCCATGTTAACGCCGACACCTTCTAGCGCCTTGGTGTACTTCTCGTTACCATCCGCCGCACGACCCATACGCTGATTGAGACGACCTAGCGCACGGTTCATATCCTGGGTGGCGACGTTGTTTTGTTCGCCCCAGTACGTCATATGCTGGTATGCCTCTACGCCTAACCCTGCTTGCGCTGCGTATTTAGACACTTGCACTCCGGTGTTAGAAAACCCTTTAGCGAGTCCAGTAAGACCCGCAGCCAATCCGACGATAGGACCTGTTACCATCTTGGTCATGCCCATGCCGACGTCGCTGACTTGCTTGCCGACATTTTGCATGCTTTGACCCATACCTTCAATACCCGATCTCGCTTCTGACAGTCCCGATTTCAACCCATCCACCTGTGACCTTATCGCAACAACCACTTCACTTATGGCGCTCATAGCTTCACCTCCCCGCCCATTGCTTTGGCTATGTTCATTGCAGCTAACTTCTGCTTATCTGCTGACTTGTTTCCGAGGTTCTTTTGTTTGCCCTCGAACCAATCAAAGGGATCTTTCATTTTGCTTTTTTCGCTCTTTTTCAACTTGCTATTGTGATACAAAGAAGCGAGCAATCCAGTGCGGTAGTCTTCACGCTTTTGAATCGCTCGCTCATATTCGAATTTTAGGTTGTGGCGATTCATTAGAGCCTTAAAGTGGACAATGGTTAATCCCCATAACTCATCTTCGCTTAAACCCAAATCAAAGCGCCCGATTGACCAGATATCTAGCCAACCGAGCGCTTTTTTGTTTTTTGTCTGTTTTTCACCGTTGGCAACGGCTTTCAATCCGTTATCCTCTTTCTCGGGAGCAATCTCACGCATGGCTTTTTCAATTGCTTTAAACACTTCTTCCATATTCCCGGGGTGGATAAAGTGCCCCACTTCTTTGATCGTGAGATCCGGATCTTCGTGCTTAAGTGCAGCCGTTACAAAATGCAGGATATCCCCGATTTTGTTTTCGTCCATTTCATCCATGCTCTTGCCAGTCGCTTCTTCAAATTCGTGCATCGCGCCGAGTGTGATGTACATTGTGCGTTTTTTGTCTAAGTCCACTTTAATTGGTGTAGGCATCTTTGCCATTAGTCTTCATCTCCTTCATAATCTGCGGTTACAGTTACGTTTTCGGTTTCTCCCTCAGTTAAATTCACTTCCGATGGATCAGTGCTAATTCCTTGTAACTCGGGTTCGGGTTCTCCAACCGTTACAGATACCGTTGCGGTTTCATCCTCGTAAGAAACTGTAATCTCCGTTTCTCCGGCACTCACAGCCGTAATTACGCCACTGTCGCTCACTGTGGCTATGTCTGTGTCGCCACTGGTATAACTGGCTTGCTCAGTTATATCTGCCATTTTTAATCCTCCTCATATACTGCTGTCACTTCTAATGATTGTGTATCCCCTACTGTCATAGATGCTGAGGATGGAGATACCTCAACACCTACGAGTTCAGGATCATTAGGGTGTATCGTTATCTCCGTTGCCGCCAGTTCCGTTAAAGCGTGGCTTGCCTGATACCTTCCAAGTAAACGCAACCTTCACAGCATCTTCAAGTTCGTTGGTAAACTCCATGCCTTGTACAAACGCCTCAAACTCAAAATAAGCACCGTCCGGCCACTCCAACCGATAGATTTGGTTTCCTCGGCTGTCGAAGTCCTCTAGTGCTTGCATATGGCTTGGTTGTTGGCGTAGGAAAAACGCTTCTGCATCCACACTCCCGCCGTCTTTTAACCCTCCGATATACTCCTTGTATCCATCTGGCTGTCGTGTCCGGTCACTTCGATTTCATCCTTTTCAAGAGACGGACCTCCGATATCATCAAGGCGTGCAATATCTTCAAAATCACTCTCACTTCCACCTAGATCACGACGCTTCAATTTCGTGCCGTAGGCGGCTTGCGCTCTTACTTCTTCTAGTGCTCCATTGCTATCTGGCATTTCATTCACTCCTCGTATAAAAAGTTAAATCAATTGATTTTTGGTAAATTCCAGTGTCTTGATCATGCATATCTGGGGCGATTCCGGACACAAAAACAGCCTTAATTTGACCGTTTGGTTCGCGGTATCCGTTTAAGGCTTCATTGATCTTATTCAGTTGCTCTGTTGCGACTCCGTATCCTTTACTAAACACCGTCACTTGTACAGTTTGATTAGCGAGTCGGACACTGCCTTGATGAGAGTAACGCTTGCTCCCTGTGATTACTTGGTACGTAACTCTAAAGTCCGTAGGCGATAGGTCGCCCGATGGAAATACCAACGCATACGCTGGCTGTCCTGTCACCTCTTGTAATATCTGCTGTAACTTGCGAATCATGAGGATGATCTGATGATGTCGTTAATGGATGAGTTAAAAACTGCAAGCACTCGTGACCGTGATGATTCAAGCGCAGGGCGTAGATACGGCTGTGCTGACTGATTGTACTGTCTTCCTAGGCTATCCGTGCCGATAAAACCAAACTCAATACGTGCGGCATATGGGACCTCGCTGAACGGACCCACAAGCGCATCTCCGTTCTGCACCTTGTGCGTGATCGATCTTTGAAGGGTATGGCTCTTTACCGGTACGCGGTTTTTAGCTTCGTTTTCAACTTCTAACGCGGCGGCAGATAGTGCGGCATCCATTGCACCGTCAACGCTTTGTTCTAAACGATCTAGTTTGCGTATCGCTTCATCGAGCCCCTTGATCTCCATGCTAAACATATCCTTCGCCATCAGATCTCCCTCCCCTCTGCTCGTATGCGTGTCTGAGAGCGCTGTGAGTCTTGTTCGCTCAATAGGATGGCGTATTTACCATCGTCCTCTACGTCAGCAAACCATCCCGCCTGTATGTCATATAGACCGGGTATGGTGATCATGTGCGTGTGCAATCCGTATGAGGTACTGCCGTTCCGCACCTCATCACCACCCGCAGGAGCGACATTGCATTCAAGACCCTCGAAGATCACTTCTTCTCCTTTTATCGGTTGCCCCCACTCATCCACGCTGTCGCCATCCGGATTAATGATCGTCACAATCTGAGGGTAAAGATCCGGCAACATTGCATACATCCTCGGATCAATGATTGGTGGTCTACGCATGGTGTCTCGCATCCCTCATACGCTTCTCACGCGCTCCAAAAACGTCATGAACCATCTCAGCAACCGCAAAGCCCGCTTCATCGTCTGACTCCTGCCGTAACTGTCGTGCGGCGTTACGTAGGTCTGCCGCTACTTGTGGACCGTTGGTGCTCGTGTCCAGTGTGCGAATGACTTTGAGTATGAGCGTTTGGCTGTTAGCGATGGTTTCAAGCGCTCGGGCGGCGGCTAGTTTTACATCACCTTCGAGATCTAAAAAAGCACGAATGTCTGTGTCATCAAACATTGCGTGCTCCTCGTTTGTGTCGGCGCAGAGTAGGCGCACCATGCCTAGATCGTCCTTAGGATTGTAGGTAAACGACATTAGTCATCACCGCCATCGTCAATGAGTTCGAGTAATGCGTCTCGTTGCTCTAAGGTAAACTGATTTTCTGCGTCTTGGCCATCTGCGCCATCTTGACCCGGTGGTCCTTGTTCGCCGTCTGACCCATTAGCACCGTCAGAACCCGCAGGACCTTGAATATTCGCAACCTGATTCCATGTTCCGTTTTCATTGGCGTATACGTCGCCGTTAGAGGTGTTTAAATACATATCTCCGGGTTGGCCTAGACTTCCATCAGGTTCACCTACTCCATCATGCCATCGCATACCGCCACCACCTCCTCCGGTTGACCCTCCGACTACTTCAACTTGGTATACTCCTTTAGTTGGCATTACATCCCTCCATGCTCATTAACAAGGGATTTCGTTGCATCTTTAGGCACTTCTGTTTGTGGCTCTTTTAGGCTTCTATGAAAGGTTTGATTAATGCTTGTATTGCCCCCTCGTTTCTCGCCTTGCTTTCTGATGGTTTGCAATTCCTTGTTCATGCCTTTTAGCTGATTATCGATACTTTGCAACACTTTTAAATGCGGATCTTTCGACATTCCTTTACACCTCCAAATAAAAAAGAGAGGTCATCTGACCCCTCTTACTTTTTAGCTTTCCCGGTTGTAGCAACACCTGACGTTCCCGCAGTGCCGCCAGAGCTATCAGACCCGACAACAAATAGGCGGTCAAGCTGAGTCCCACCGAATACATGACGGATTTTGTACGTGATGCTGTCCGTGGCAAAGTCACCTTGCATATAACCGACGTCACCACCACCGGCACGCTGAGCGTTTGGTGTTTTAACAAAGATTTCCGGCTCCTCATGCCCTCTTAGACGACCAAATTCAAGCGCTCCACGTCCTTCATTGGGATCAGCGAATAAGAACCACGGTGACGCTGAACCGCCTGTGACAATCGGAATAAAGCGATTGACCACAATTTGCAGTTGATTCATGTAGTTACTTGAAATAATGGTGCTATCGCCTTGTTGCATACGGATTTCAGTAGCGTTAACGAGCTGACGAGCGATAATCTCCAATTCTGGCGGCACGACAAGATACGTCGGGCTGTTAAGGATCGGCATATCGCTATGTGGATCGCGTTGATTACTCATCTGCAAGTACGCTTTAAGCAAACCGTCCATATTGAGGACTGGATTACCCTCTACAATATTCCCGTTTGACGAATTAAAGAAATTGGTATTTAAGCCATTTGCACCTACATACAAGCGAGTGACAAAGTTCTCCTCAGATCGAGATGCACCACGTCCGAGACGTTGTGGCATATCTGCAAAAGCGTCCAAGTCGTCATTGATAAATGTCTCCCACGAGAACGGCAATACCTTACCGTACTTGTGAACACGGTAGCTGTATGCTCCCTCATCCACGCTATCAGCAGGATACTCGGCTTGCTCCTCAACTTGATCTAGCAATCCATCCGCACCATCGACATATTTACGCTGCACGGGGCGGAAATCCCTCACGGTGGTTGTGCGCGTATACATCTGAAACGTTGACGGTGCTGAACGATACCCTGCCAATAACAGACGGTCCATAACATCACCAAACAGGATCGGGAAATCACTAGTCGTCATCGCCTCCTGTAGTTTGTAGGATGGTAGCTTTCCAGACAGCACACCGCCAAGCACACCCGCTGCCTCTGCAAATTTCTTTTGACGCTCTGGGCTTTGCTTGGCGTGATCTGCAACCTTTTTAATAGATTGCTGACTTGTCTCTGTAAATTGCTTATCCGCTTGTGTTGCGTCTACCTCTGCGCTTACGTCTTTTACTGCGTTGATAAGTGCTGTTTTGCTCATATTAGTAACCCACCTTCACATTGATAGTATCGCCTTCATTTGCTGATTGGAGAGCGTAGCCAAATCGGACGTTTGCGCTCGAATTATCGCCGCTTGTTTCTGCGTCCGTGGTTAAATCACCATCAGCTAAATATAAAATGTCGCCAACCTCTGTGGATGACGACACTTCCAAGTCATATACACCTTTAAAATCTACTGTCGCTTCTCCATTTTGTTCATCTGTTAATGCTACGCCCGGTAGCTGACCGATCACCACTGCGTCACCGGATGCTGTGCCGGACGGTACGGGTACGGTGAGTTGATATCCGTCAATAAATACCTTGTTTTTAGCCATGATTAAACTCTCCCTTGTGCGGCAATTTTTGCGTCATATTCGTTTAAACCCATCTGCCTAAAACTCTCTACAAGATCATCTTGTGATACTTCTTCTTGTTGAGTAGCAGACTCACCCATATTAATGCTGTGAGTTGTGCCAAGAGACTCAATGTATTTATGCTCAGCTTCAACACGAGCTTTAATGTCCTGCTCAGCCTTTTCAAAGTCTACTGCACCTTCTTTGAGTGGCACGCTATTCTTAAAAGATTCTTTGATGCGCGTAACCGCCACATCCGGCAGAGATTTCTCAACTGCGTGCTTATCAACGAGCTTTTCAATGTCTACTAGACCTTGCGCCTCCAACAATTCCTTGTTTTTCTTCGTGAGATCGTCAATGAGTGTATCCTTTTTGCTGACACTCTCTTTGAGTTCCTTCTGCGCCTCGTCCACTAGCTCTTTTCGGTTCTCTTTCAATCCATTGAGCGTAATTTCATTCCATTTCAAATCATCGTCCTCCTTTTGTTTTTTGCTCTCTCGCAACGACTCCATCATTTGCACGACCTCACCGCCACGACCGGGCAACGTTACAAAGTCCACGCTGATCACCTTATCAATGGACTCAATCACCGTACCCTCTCGACCATCAGCCACATCATGACTAGCCGTGCCAGTAGCGCGGTGTGATACGCCGATGTGCTGTCCAATCTCCTGCACAAGCTCCTTATAATCGCCAAATAACTTAGCCTCAGCGTAGATTCCGGGTCCAGACCGCCCGTTTTCCTCGTATCGACCATCTGATGCGAGAACACCTGCAAAGTCTCGTAATGATCGCTCCGGTCGCTCCCACTCCTCAGAATCCGTAGGATGATCCCAATACATCTGAGTACCCTCTCGGTACATGCCTGCGTAGTTGCGTAGCACATCCTCACTGTAATAACCGGACGAACCCCAACCGGGGCTAATCACCTTGATCGTAGCTACGCCGTCTGATCGAACGCTAGCCTCATTGAGATTGACTTGCTCGACAACCTCCGTCTTTTTCGGTTTGTCATCAGTCGATGTTGCCGACTCGCTGAATAGCTTTTTAAAATAGTTCTTCATCGTTTCACCTCGCCCTCCTCCTTAACTTCGTGCATCTGCAACCTGGGAACCTCAAAGGTCCATAATCGCCACTTGTAAATGGATTGTCATACGGTATCCATCCATCATCTTGATTTTCCCAACACTCCTCAGATACACGATCATCCTCAGATGTAAGCCATGCTTTTTCGAGTTGTATCCCCCACGACTGGATATTGTCGCTCGCTATATCTGCGCCGTGCTCAAACGCCTGCCCTAACTCCGTAATTGCCACAAGCTCAGCACGGTCACGCACGTGCTTGTCCTCTTGGCATCGCAAAGTCATAGAACCGATTGCGTATATCCCTCGCTATCGCCTGGTAGCTCTTACGTTCCTCCATACCCTGCTGCAAGGTGCGTCGGATGGTATTTCTAGTCGTGTCATCCACTCTCCTGACCAACTGCGCCCCGCGCTCGGTGATATAGTTAATCGGTCGCTCAGAGTCCACAAAGAATGATCTCTGCGGCGCAAACTCAGCAATGATACGTTTGCCGCCTCATCAAGTGCAATGCGAATACCTCGTTTCACAGCTTCTTGCATTGCCTCGTCCGTTGCCATTTCTGCGGCATTCATAGCCAATCGATTAATGTCGTCCGAATCAGACTCCTTAAAACGACGAAAAACGCTCTCGGCGAGAACGTCGATGCGGTGACGGTGCTCATGTAACACATCGAGATAAACATCCCTCTGATGCATGAACACTTTGGACATATCACGCTGTAGCTCTTTCTCAGTGGTGTGCAAGATACGCCATTTCTGATTAACATCAACCGACTCAGCCAGTTTTATGATTGCCTTGCTGATCGACATAGCGCGCTGCCTCCTTTAACTGAGATATTGATTCCGCAACCATATTGTTACTTACAGCTAGTGGGTCATCTCCATCCTCCTCACCCCCTTCGCGTTTAGGGAACTCCCATGTCTCCCCATCTGGGAACCACTCATCGAGCATTTGATCAATGTTCTCTTCGCCGAGCTCTCTTAGTAGCATTTCGCTCACCTTACGCATCGGTATGGTATTACCTCCCGTAAAGCCATTGAGGGTAGTCGCCGCCACAATTCCACTGATCATTTCGCGTGTATCGTGCTCGAGTAGGTTCGGGAACTGACCGTTATCTTCGCTTCTGTGTTTCCGTATCGTTTCCAAATGACGTAACGATAAATGTCTTGAAACACGTTCTTCCATAGTTCTTGGCGATTGAGAAACTGCAACTCCATCGGTCGTTCCATCGCCTTGGCTGTGGCAAGGTTTCCCGTACTCGGATCGCCAACCAAGTAATGATAAAAGATACCCGTTGCCGCACTGACCATGTGTACCATGTGCTGACCGTCTGAGGCGCTTGTCGTTGCCCCTGCTGTCCGCATAGGCTCAATGTCTGTTCCCTCGCTACCGATGAATGAGCTTGCTGTGAGTGGCGGTGCTCCATTGCCTTGTGGTCCTTGTTTCATTGCTTGCTGAGCATTGGCAACGCCCTTTTTACCGCCTTTAGTGGCAACCTTCCAAGCGTAACGACTGTGAGCCTTTACAATAGTCGCCCAATTTTCAAGAAATTCCTTATATGCTCGCGCCCAATCCAAGGCGCTGTACACCTCCGACACGCCACGCTTCATGTCAGATAGGTGATTGACCGACACATGATAGATAACTGCGTCCTGCCTTACATCGTGCTCGCCTATCCGCTTATGATTAGCTGCTCGATCACCTTCGACAACCCAATCCCTAAAATAAGTGACCTCATGTTTTGTCTCATACTGGCCAGTCGTAAAGTTCATTCGCTGAACGTCACGCTCTCGCTTATAAAACAAAGGTCGCTTACTGTCCTCGGGGTCCATGATGATGTCGGTAATCTCGTCAGCAGGGATAGAGCGTACAATCACTTGCTTAGTCGTCGGCAAGGTAACAAGCACAAAAAAGAGCTCCCCGAATAGCTGGAGCTCGTTCTCTTTTTGAGTCATAGATTGATGGGATGTAAGTTCACGCTTGTTTTCTACATTGTCTTTAAAGTCATCCATTGTCTGCTTCTCATTCGCGTGTTTTTCCTCGTCAACGACAGAGAAATCAACACCTTTACCAAACACGTAATTGCTTTGAGTGAGCACCGCACGTCGGATAAGAGGGTTTTTGAGGAACATCACCCTAGACAGGTTGCGGATTGTCATTAATCCCTGCTGACTAAACTCTTGTGAACTCTCCATCGTTAGCTTCTGCCAACCTTGATCTTCAAGTGCCAGTTCGAGAGTACCGATTTTTTCGGTCAAATACTGAAACTGATTGTCCATCCCCCGAGCGTATTCTTTAAGCTCCTTGTGGTTCATCTGATTAAATCCCTTTGCCATGATACACCTCCTGATTAGTATGGAGAAATAGCTTCTGCGTCTTCATAATCATCATGCTCCTGCCTCCCCTGCCCTTGCATCACCATCTCCTCAATGCGAGCTTGTACCACTGCTGCATAACTCGCCACATCCACTTGGTCATCGTTCTTAGCATTAGGAAAGCCTAGCAACTCTTTCTCAAACAACTCCACAAACTCAGCTGAGTATGGATGATACACGCTGCCCGCCTCGTACATGGCGGCAATAGGCAATGACCGCGTTACCTTGTCTTTGTCTGGCTTAAGCTCCACCACGGGCAATCCTGTACGCTGTAGCGTTTGAAATAAGGTAAGCCCCATGTTGGCAGGCTCGACACCTTGCAGGATTGGCTGCCATCGGTAGTAGGCGTCTCTGAAGAGTTGCGGCTGATCTGGACCCTCTAGTCGATCACGGTATATATTAAGCAACAACAACTCGTGATGAGGCGTGAGCGCCCATGTGCCCATCACAAAGTAGTCTGCTGTGCTCTTGGTGCTGCCGGCAGGGTCGCACGTTTGAAACACATAACACTCATGGCTGTTGAATCTTTTCTTTTTCCCGTCCTTTTGTTCTAGCGTGTAAATGCCATTTTCTTTAGTGAAATACCTAAAATTATGCCTTTTAAACAAGTTTCCGTCTGCGGCGGATGGGCGTTGCTGATGCATGGCGTTCCACTCATACGATCCCACTGTAGCCTTGATTTTAATGAGCTCTTTGAGTGGGTACTTATCCGGCCATAGCGCCTCGCCATCACTGCGTGGGTCTTGTGGATGCATCGGCTCCTCTGCCATTGCGGGTAGGTTAAGCACCGTCCACCGATCGGCTTTCGAGTCCTTCTTTTGCTTGTCTAGGAGTCGCCCTGCTAGGTCATCCTCATGCCACCTCGTTAGCGTAATGAGTATCTTACCGCCTTTTTCGAGCCTTGTATAAAACGTCGATACATACCAATCCCAGATAGCCTCACGGATGGTTGGCGACTCCGCATCCTTACGGTTTTTGATCGGATCATCAATAATCCCGTAGGTCATCCCCATACCCGTGATTGCACCGCCGACACCCGAGCTCTTATACACACCGCCATACCCGACAATCTCAAAAATGTCTGAGTTCCGTAGATAGCTCCCTGTAGCGATTGTGCGGACGTTGGAGTTATTAAGCCCTACACTCGGAAATAGCTCATGATACGTCTCAGAGTCGATAATGCGTTGCACGTCACGGTTCATTCGGCTCGCTAAATCCGAGCCATACGATGCCGATATGATTTGAGCGTGAGGATCGTTGCCATAAATAAAAGCCGGTAGCCTGCGTGACACAAGCTCCGACTTCCCATAACGTGGCGGCATAAACACCATAAGGCGATTGAGGTCGCCGAATACAAAATCATCCAAATATGAGGCTAGGAGGTTATGATGCCAACTCGCTTGATAGCCGGGAAAGGTATGTTGCGTAAACGGCATGAGGTTACGGCGTGAGAGCTCTTTGCTTGCCTCTCTAGCGATCATCCTCCTCTTTTCCTCCGTCATAGTTAGCAAGGCGCTTCAACTCCTCTGTACTTAGGCCAGACATGTCTATGTTGCGTTTGTCATACCGCCACTATGCTGAATGTCCTGCTTGTCTCGCCACTTCTCAGGCTGTCGATTTTTTAGCCAGAATATCTGTGCGGTTGTATCTGGACTAACCTGTTTGACTACTCGCTTTTCTAGAATTTCTTTCGTCTTAGGAATGGACATAATGAACCGATCACGCTCACCCTGTGTGGAGTTCGGATTGTTCTTTTTCCATATATCTAATTCAATTTCTACCCTAAGATCATGTTCCTCTTGATTGGCTTCAATAGATACATAGGTTTCCTCACTGTATTCATAGCCGAGCGCGCGCTTGAACAAAGCATCTTCGACTGCATAATCAGCTTCTTGCTTCCCTCTTTTTAAGGCATCCGATAATTCCACATATTCGTTTTTATACTTTGCGAAAGAGGACATCGCAACGCCTAGACGCTTTCTTATTTCGTCCTCAGTAAGCCCATCCCTACACCAGTGCTCTATACTCTTCAAATGGGGAGCGACGTGTGTATAGTATTTGTTTTTTCTTCCTGCCATTACATATCAACTCCCTCCTAGTCATTTGACGTTATGCATGCATTAAAAAAGCACCCGAATGGGGCGCTCCAAACTAATATTTGCTTAAAACTCCTGTAATTACTGATTTATATTCTTCCTTGAACCCATTCTGTATTGTATCGGCGAGCGAATCTAATCTAATGAATTGGTCATCTACAAAGTTAATTATCAAACTATATTCACCGTTTTCGCTCGCGAACTCTGTGTTTATAATCTTGTCCACTTTCCGCTTAATAATTTTATAATCGTACTCATTTCGCGGAAGTTGTAGTTCTATAATCTGTTCATCCGTAAATAAGAAAATTGTGAAACTATTTTTATTCTGATCAAACATGTCTTTGGGATAAATGTAATTAACGTCTTCTGCCTTAAAATTTAATAGATGCATAGCATCGACAATGCGATTTCTTCCTCCTGTAAGAAAGTCAGAAGCTTTATCTTTTATTATCAAATCTTCATAAGTTAATTCATCCACTCCGTACAATATAATACCCCCTATAATTTGGTTTATCTACATTTTCGACAAAGGGGCCTATATTCCTGCATCATGAACCCAATTGCAACCAAGTTGGCGCATTTTATCTTCGTTTTCTAATGAAAAATATTCGATCTCCTAATGCTTTACAACTTAGAACTGTATCCGAATGTTCATTTAGCCAATTGTATGTGTGATTTGATATAATTAAAATTCCCTCAGAGTTATTGTAAAGTTTATAGTTAAATAAGAGAAAAAGCGGGTTTAAATACGTCAAATTATTCTTAACATATATGAAACCCATTAACAAAAATAAAAATCCGTTAGCTAAAATACTTGATAATACTGTTACATCCATTGATAACAAAGGAATTATATAAGTTACAATATAACTTAGAATTTCCTCATTTCTTTCTTTCACTATACCAAACTTGCGATGTCTGTTGTGTTTTCTTGTAACAATATATATGAGGAATAAAGGAGATAAAACTAACAAAAACAAAAGAGTGTAAAATGTGATATCAGCTGTTAGTGTTTGCCCTAGCTCTAAAAAATCTTCGTAATTAATAATGAACAGTATTATATACAGTGGTAAAAAAGATGATATAAACATTCCAATTCTATATAAAACACCTATTTTTACCACCTCTTCCTAGTGGGTTGCGTCTACTCTGTCTTCCTCGCCTATATAGCTTTGGTAATATGAGTCTCTTATCAGCCTGGCTATTTCCATCAATTGATCTTTATTTTCATAGACAATCTTATCACCGTTTAAATTAATTGGCAGTTCAAAAATCTTGATTACTTTTCTTACATTATCGAAGTTCTGAAAGCACCTTTCAACTTTTTCTTCTTCATTCATTAGTTTTGTAAATGCCCTAATAACTCGACCGTCAGACAAACAATCTTCATAGAACTGGTCAAAGTTTTCAATACCTTTGGTTTCTTTAACAATATTCAATGCTTTTTTTGCGGTATCTTTGAAATGATCTTTTAAATCAAAAATTCGTTCTAAAGAGATGTGACTAAGAACCAAAGCCTCTCCGTTATATATTACTACGTCCACATTGCTATCAATACCAATAAGATGGTGCGGTTCTAACTTAATGAAATCTTGACCTCTAAACTCACCTAATAACCCTTTTCTTAAATTACTCATTTTGTTAATTCTTCTTAGAATGTGAATTTCTTCATATCCGTCTTGTTTTGCTATTCTTATTCTCAGTAAATAAAAATCTAATCTTGCTATTTCATCAGTGCTAATTTTAGAGCTATCTCGAATTTCTTGATTAATACTATTAACAATTTCTGTGTAATTATTAATGTTGTTAGAATCAATTTTCTCTAATGTTTGATCAGCAACACCAACTGGATTATATTCCTCCTGAGGGTATTCTTTAACATGATCTAAAGAACTAATTACCAAATCAAGCAATTCCTCTTTTAAGCCAGGATCTACATCAGGGGAAAAAGAGTAGTATTTGTTATTCGTCCTTTTTCGTGAAAGGTAGAAAGTAAGATCTACATTTCCTTTTTGTTGTTCCAACCTCTGAATTAAATTATTTATATCCATAAAAACCCTCCTTCTATGTCTACTCGCCACACTTCGACAAGAAGGGTATATAGTCCTGCAAAATTCTCTAAAAAATTCCAAAAAGCCACAACGACCAACCTCGCTGTGGCTCAATAGAATGGCTCTCATATATAGGTGGCGGGCGTAAGACAAAATAAGCGAATTATAGTGACAGCTTGTTAATTGTAATGCTGGCGTTGAGTACATCCACCCCGTCTTCCTCGTCCGGCAGCGTGTCTGGAGTGGTGCCGGCATTGTTTAGCGTAACGATTGCCCCTGCTGGCAAAGACAACAATCCTGAACCGACCAATTGTTGATCCAAGTTTTGAGCACCTGCAGCTATAGAGTCCCCATAGATCACCGTCGGCTGACTAACTCCATTGACCTGGATCGTGTACGCAGAAGCCAATGATTCGGACTCTGTAGTCGTTAATAAAATAAACTGTATTGTGTAATCCCCAGCATCATTAATAACGATCTCGCTGTGCCTGGCGCATGTGTGATGTTATTTAGAACTCCGCTATCACTGAAAATGACATTAGCGCCAACAGGAACTACCTGTGTGCCGTAATTACATACAAATCCATATGCAGGGGTTGACCCTCCTCCTGTAGCCCCAGTGGCTCCTGTTGGTCCAGTATCACCCGTAGGTCCTGTAATGCCCGTTGTCCCAGTTGGTCCTGTGATTGCCGTTATACCCGTAGGTAACGTCGGCTGTGTCGGAACTGTAGGAAAAGTGGGCAGAGTCGGGAGGTAGGTGAAGTCGGTATCCCTGGCCCATTAATTAAATTGTTGTTGATATGGATATTACACGAGCACCCTTTACGATTCGGGTTATACAAGTGTCTATTGCAGTCCATTCTAAAACCTCCAAAATAGTCAGTTATGTATTTAGCTTATTAAAGAGGTGGATGTTTTGACTTTGTGTTTACCTATTCACTACACACTATTTTATTTATTACATACAATGTATTGTTCACCTTTTTACAACCCCATTTCTTTCACCTTATTTTAGCGCCTTTTTGGCGCTTTACATAAAAAACCTCATCCCACAAAGGAGAAGAGGCTTGTAGCGATTTGACTATTCACTTTCAACTCCGCCCGTTCTAACTGCCTTTGAACGGTGCCTTTCTTAACCCCTAGATAACTTGCCGCTTTTTCCATTGAGAGCAACTCTGCCTTGACCATTATATAAACCTCACGCTCTCTAGCCGTAAGCATAGATAAAGCGTCGTCGATGCGAAAATGGTCAGCCTGGCTAATTTGTTTGTCCTCTGACATATTATGCTGTAATCGCTCTAATGCGCTAGGTCCATATAAATTGTGCGCTGGTGAACAGACCGCCGATCAATATCCCGCTTCGCCCCCGGCCGCCTGCTCGTCTCCATCCATTCAATTGCGTACTCCAAGTCTCGGATCATCGCACCCACGATCTCATGCTCATTCTTCTCGGCTTTAAGCTCTGTCCACTCCGCCACGGTCTCCATAGGTTTGCGTTGCAATGTCTCCCGATACTTGACCAACTCTTTACGCTTTTGCTTGTACTCGATCAATAAGTCCAACATCCAACCCGCCCTTTGCTCTATTTGCTCCGTAATGCCCCGCCCTTGCCTCTTTTCAATGTCTGCATATCTGAGTTCATGAGCCACCGTAAATCCTTGTCAGTGAGCTTCTCTTTCGCCTTCTCGCTTTTCTTCTCCGCCATCCAATCCCTCCAATAAAAAAGAGCACCAACCAACACAGCTATTGCTGCATCAATCAGTGCCCGCGGTTTTTCCGTAAGGCTATATTTAAAAATCAATCTCTCTGCGCCGGGACACCTCAACAATCTCAAGAATGTCCCTGTATCTCTCTTTGTTTAGCTTTTGATAAAATAAGTGCTCTACATCCCTCACGTCTGTTGCCGTCGTCACGATGTGTATCTGCCTGAATACTTGGTCCCTGCCCACCCATAAAACTACCCAAAACTGATATGTGGCAGCTAAGACTATCACCTCCAGTTAATACCTAATTACATAGGTATATTTGACTGGGGATATTCTGTATTAAAAAACTAACACCTTGTTACAAAAGTATTAAGCCTTATATCTCACTCTGCCCGTTGATCCTTACTCGCTCCTGCCGATTTACATCAAACACTGCTCCGTCTCTCCAAATAACCTCGTCCACCCCAAATGGCTTGGGCGTTACTGTCGTCATCTGCCCATCCTTTATAATCAACACCGCATCTCTGCTCAAATCAATCTCCGCCGTCTTAAACAATGCGACCCCTCCCGATGTGATATACTTTACCTAGCGACAGGCTCCGAGAGGGGCCTTTGTTTATTTCTTTTTCTTCTCTGCATATATTATGAATGCAACAATAAATGGTAGCAGGATTGCTATCAGTATAGGTAGCCATATAATATCCATTTTGGTCACCTCCTATGATAACCTTTACCCTAAAACCCTCCGCGCAATCTCTTTGGCACGCTGTTCCGCCTTGTCCGCCTCGATTTCAGCTTTTATCACTTCACGTTGCCACTTGATCTGCTCACTGTTTTTCTGTTTCATGTCGTTTCCTCCTTAAATGTCCGTAAAATTTCGATGACTTGTTGTTTTGTCTGGTCATCTAAGAAGCTCGACATCACACAAGTCACTGCGATATTGATTGCTGTTTCTTCACTCATTGCGATTCCTCCTCGAATTTGACATCCCCTATCAAAAATTCCCGAAACTCTCCATCCAATTTTGCGACTACAATGGGGTATACAAGAACCCCTCCAGGGTAGCCTCCAACCATCGGTGATCTATCCACCGGCTTAGAATACTGATAGATTCCTATATATTCGGCTTTGACCCATTCCTTTTTAATTCGCACATAGCAGGAATCACTCACCGCTCTCATCTCCCATCTCAGCAAGCGCAAAATACGTATCTTGCTTTATATCCTCCAGCACCTTAAACGCTTCCCTCGGTGTCTTTCCTTCGTCCTGGACCATGCTCGCCAATGCCGCTATAATCAACTGCACGTTTTTGTTGTTTTGGTCAATTCTCACTCCAACCCCTCCAATGCGCCACGCGCTGAATCCTCTGCATCTTCGAGCGTGTCTGCTTTTAAAAACCTTTCCCATTCGCCGGATATATAGCGCAGAGATTCCTCATATCGTTCGACTTTCTCCGCTTGTTCAATAAGGAATTCCAAATCTCTTTCAAACTTGTCTGTATACGTTAAGAGAGTGGTTGATCTGCACTTCATAACTTCAAATTCTTTTTTGATATCTTCCAACCGATCACTCATTCCGCTCCCTCCTCATCAGATTTCCTTATCACCGTAAACTTACCTTCTGGGATAGTTAATGGTTTACCATCAGCTGTTAAATGATGGACATTGCTTAATGCGTTATCAAATAGATAGGTCTTGTACATTAAAGACTGGAAGTATCCGCTATCAATGTTGAAATTTATAAGAACTGAGCATTTTCTTTTTCTCAGGTACCAAATTGCCAATTTTTCAATCATGTGATCACCTCACGATTTTTAGCGTTAGATCCGGATACTGCTTCTCAAACATTTTTCGTTTCAGCTTAAACACCTCGGTTTCCATGCCCTTCACATCAACAATTTCTACCGACCGTCGATGTGATACACCTTAAAATCCGCTTTATACTTAATCGCCCGGTGCGTCACTCCGTTTTTGCTAAATCCATCTTGAAGCAGGTACTCCGGCTGTAAAACAAAATCTTGTATATCACCGGCTCGCTTCCGTAACATCAGATCTTGGTAGTATCTTGCCTCTCGCTTGCTGTCAAACGTAATGCCGTCCACCTCAACGCGTTTGTTGTGGTATTTACTACGCCTCTTACGCTGACGCTTGTTATACTCCTCAGCTGCCATCCTAAGCTGTGCCATGATTATCCTCCAATAAGTGCGGGTGAGTGTGGATGTTGCCGATTACTTGGACGTAACTCCAACTCAACTTTTCTAACTCGCTCAGAAATTTGAAATCATACTCAACCACAGCTTTTTTACCTATCGTTTCATGAAATAATACATCCCCCTCATAGACCTCAACGCCATGCTTATCCTTGATTCCGGTGTATTGCCCGACCGTCTCAGGATCAATACCCATCCACCAGGCATGAGCGATATACTCTGAATCAACGTCAACAATATCGCCAACGATAAAAGGATGATCTCCATTTTCAATAAGATTGCCGTATACCCATCCATTTTGATGCTCAACACCACGCTCATCCATTTCATCATTGCTCAAAGTTGATTTTCCGCGAAACTTAATCTCTCCACTCATCGCCCGCCGCCTCCTCGCTCAACTCTTTTCGCAATAATGCGTATAGTTGCTTACTTATAGGAAAATGAATTACGCCTTCTCTGGTGTAAACTGATAAAGAATAATCTTTACCGTCACTGTCAATGTCCATTGACATCCATAACTCATCGCATAGATTGACCTCCATATCTTCCACTCACTCCGCCTCCTTTGCTCGCTTCTCTGGTAACTCTGGTGTACTCGGTAAAGATCTGACAGCATCTATAACCTCGTTTTTCTTGGTATCAAATGCCTGTAAAAGTTCTTCAAGGTTACTCACATCCATACGGTGCTGTTCCTTCTCGATAATTTTCTTAACGGCTTTTTCGAACGAACCGCAATAGGATATATTCGTCCACGCAAAATCACCTGTAGGTTTACCATCCTTTCGCTTTTCGCGGCGCTCATAAACTACATAATTCAACGGCACGGTTGTGATCTTGTAGTAATCAGTAATGTGTATATCCACTCACTCCACACCCTCTCTCCGTAATTTCCTCTTTTGCGCTGTAACCCACGTCGCCGACCTCCCAAACATCTTGCCGATCTCCTCACGTTTGAGCCTTGCTCCGACCACTCTCGATATTGCTCTGCTGTAAACGCAGGCGGAACATAGTGCCCATGACGGTCACCTTGCATAGTGCCTGACTCTGCCACGCCCCATTTCCGCCGCATCGACCGTAGCTCGCCTGGCGTTATCTGATAGCGCTCAGTGATCTGGGCGTCGCTCATGTCGTTGATTACTGCATCTGCGTACTCAGTTAGTGTCATGCCCTTCTCCCTCTCTTACTGCGTCTTTAAAGCTCCTAGCTCTAAACTTGCTCATCTGCCATGGCCGTGTTGCCGCATCCTGCTGGCTCATGCCTTTAGCGCGTCTTTGACAATATGCCTCTAAGGTGACGCCATCCGGTAAATCCTCTTCCCGCACCTCATACTTGTAATTTTTATACCGCTTAGGCGGCTCTGTGGTCGCTCGCTCAACTGACCATCCAAGCGCCAGACGTGTGTGTACGTGGTCGGGGCTGATACCGATTTGACTGGCTTGGTCGTATTGTTCTGGGGTTACGTATTTGGTCATGAGATAGCCTCCTTTTTATACTCCGCAGAATCCTTCACACTCGTTGTTAAAGTAGTCGATGAGGTCCATCTGATCCTCTTGAAAGTAGATTTCATCCAACGGCAACGCCGATCGGTGGAGATAGATTTGATCCTTAAAATTGGCATGGTTGCGGATCGCCTTATCAACAGCAACCGCGTCTCCCATGATTTAGGATCGTTTAGCTTAATCTCCCGCCAAGTGTAATTATTGTGAAAGGGGCATCCGATGCAGCTGGATTTTGGAGGTACGCTGTAACCCGCGCGCTCGATGTAATTCATACAGTCGAGTCGATTCATGTTTTTATCAATCAACGGATGCTCGTAAGCGATCCACTTGTCCTCACTGCCCTTCACACGCTGGATCTCATCTGTGCTAATCCCCCGCCACATATGCACTGTCTCTTTAATCTTTTGTCTAGTCTCATACCCTAGCTCTCGGCGTACAAAGTCCTTAATCGGCTTAATTTTGTACTCGTGTGTGCACTGCCGCATAACCATCCCCCTCATGTTTGTCTGGGTTGTAGGTAAAGTACGGGAGTGACGCCATGCGTTTGCCTGTGCGTGCGCTCTCAAGCATGTCGTCTTTGATATTGCCGTTATTAACGATGACTAACTCTTGTCCGTATCGCTCACACTCTCGCTTTAAAAACTCCACGTGGTCATAAACGTCTTGCGGCTCCCAACCTGTATCCGCAAAGACGATGTAGTCTGGTTTAGGTAGGTCGCCTCTCAAACTCATGTAGAGCATCGCTGTTGACTGTACTCCTGCACCTAGCGATAAAACGTGTACATCTTTCACACCGCCCACCTCCTCATATCCGATTCCCACTTTGCGAGCAACCGCGCCCGCTCTTCTTGTCTGCGCCGCCGTTCATCGTCCGTGCAATCCGGGCATTGGCTGACCGTGCTACCGTAGCTGAGGTCTGTCCATGTTGCCCCGGTGTCGTCGCATGTTTTGCACATTACATAGCACCTGCCAATCTGTGATTAAGCTCAAATCGATCACCTTGTATCGTCACGATATAGTCCTTGCACATCTCAAAAATCCGAGTACCTAGTGCCTCATCGACGTTACACAGGGCGTTTATATCAAGCTCAGACGATACCATGACCGGCTTGTGATTGAGATACCGGTGATTGATTACTGCGTACATTTGGTCTACTTGCCAAGGCGTTGCCCGAGGATCTCCTTTTGCAGGTTTGAATAAGTCATCAATTAACAACACATCTACACGTTGCATCCGGTCAATCTTTCCGTCCAATGCACTCAGATCATCTCTCAAGTTATTAAACCCTTCGACAAACGGGAAGTACTGCACCGCCACGCCTTTTTTGCGTATGAGGTTATTTGCTAGAGCTGATAATAGATGCGTTTTGCCGCTACCCGGTTGACCGAGCAAGGCAATGCTGTTTTGTCGATCCTCGCGCACCTCATCAAATGCCGTGTAGTAATCGTGCGCCGTTTGGTAGGCGTCCTTGATGGCTTGTGGCTTGCCCTCAATCTCAAATTGTGAGAATCCTAGCTTTTTGAACTCCTCAGTCATCTGACTGCCTGCGAGTAACTCCTCGGCTTTGCGCTGTTTAAGGCACGGGCATTTAACATAAAACTCGCGCTTATCGTCCGTAGACTCGACCACCCGCCAATATCACGGCAACGGGGGCATTTATGCACGCTTGTATCGTCCGACGAACTCCGGGACGAATTGCTCTTGGCCTGTTCTGCCTTTGCCCATATCTCGCTGAGGATTGTTCCCATGTCTCGCATTTGGTTTCACCTCTTTCGCTTGATCTTTAGCTAAATGCTGTTCATGCCTGCTCTCGATATACTTCATGCAGTATTTAAAACTCTTAATCGCTCCATTAGGATCACGCTCTTGATACTCTTCAAAGCATTGGTCCAGCCATTTGATTGTTTGTGGCAACGGTATACCACGGGCGACAACCTGGGCGATGGCATAATAATCGCTAATGCTCGGATAAATCTCTTTGCCTTCCTGCATCGTTCTCAAATCTGCATATCGTTCTGCTATGGCATCCACAGCATGATTTGATTTTTGTTCACGCGTATCATCAACAACAACATAATCATTCTTGTCATTCTTTACATTCTTGTTTGTATCCACGGACTGTTCCCTTGCTGTTCCCTCGCTGTTACTTTCGTTGTCTTTTGTTTGATAAGATTCCCAGTTTATAAGGGTTACAAGTGTATACTTGGTGTTACCTTGACCGTTACTCACTTTGATCATGCCCTGATCCACTAACCACTCCAAAACCTTTGAAACTGTCTTGGGATTGAGCTCTTTAAACTGACCGCGCTCGTACCATCCGACCCCTCTTGCAATCTTTCTTATCGATGTGAGATGTTGTCCGGCTTTAATGGTCATGAAGCTCTCATCCATCGGTATCCGCTTATCTTGATGATTGACCATATACTTTAGGTACTGCCATATACGATGGTAGTGAGGGGGCATCATCCATATATCGCTATCGAGCTCTTTGCGGTGGTCTTTGATGTATCCCTGCACGATCCCCCTCCTCCCTATCGATTACGCCTACATATCGCATAACTGCCTTTAACACTCGTCACCTTGTACTCCGGTCGCCCTTTGGCGACATAACTAATGACCGACTGCTTAAACTGGGATTCTTCCTCCCGCCTAATAGCTACTAGCCAAGGAGGGAGGAGGACCCGGTATTCGTCATTCATTACTCAAATTCCAGCGCGATGTCTTCTGCGCTCTCTTCTTTTGTTGGTTTCTTTTTATCTTTTGGTTTCTCTTCTTCAGGCTCGTCGTCCGGTACATCAATGGTGTTCGGTGTTTCATAGTTCGGGAGATCGATGATGTTGTCTACCTTTTCAGCTTCTTCTGTAATGTCTCGGCGAACTGTTTCATCTTGTGCAGCATGTTGTTGGATCTCGATACTGATCGGCAAGTATTTAAACATCCGACGGACAACCGTCTTTTTTGCCATTTCCTCGTAGTCTGTTTTCCACGGACCGAAGTTCCCTGCCTTGCTACGCTTTTTCACTTGGTCAATATCATGCTTGCTAAACACCTCAAACTGGTATCCGCCATCCGTAAAGTGAGCGACTGCATAGGCGTATTCCATGGCTCCTCTATCACCTGTGGCGGGCTTGTGAACGAGTTTAGGCTCTAGCCCTAGCTCATATTCAAACTCATCATTCTCGTGCACAGTGTGAGCGTATATGCTCTTGATATGACCGGACCGGCGAGCGAGGTCAATCATGCCTTTGTAGCCCATGATGAATTGCACATCTTTTTCCCAATAATCTTTGCCATCTGCGCCTTTCTTCTTGTTGTTGAACGGAACAAGATAGCAATGACCAATTAATCCGGGTTCCAGTCCAAGTTGCGCCGCTTGCATAACGGCACCCATTAAAGATGGTATCGTCGCATCAAGTAATGCCGGATTTTGCCGTATGGTAGTCAATGCGATTCTGCTAAGCCGATCTGCGTCCATGTGCTTCGGCATCGCACGCTCAAACTCCGGTCCCATCTTTTTGAGATACGCCGCTATCGTGTTTGCTGGGGTGTTATCTTGTTTAGCTGCATCATTATTTTTTTTGTTTGCCAATTCACCTTTTACTGAGTTGTTCGTAGCCATTATTTAGCCTCCTTAATGGTCATGCGTCGATAAGATGATGCTTTGCTATACTCTTGATACAAATCCGGTTTTTCAAGCTTCAAACGCTTGCTATCGATACGCTCTGAAGTCACTGGTTTCCAATTGACAATGTGATCTTTGACATAGCCACGTTCATGCTCGCCAAGATGCGTTTTTAACCTGTTCTTCGCTTCATCCTTGCGCTTCTTTGCGTCCTTCTCGTCTTCCTCAGCCTGTTTCCAATCGTTAACGAGTGTTTCTGCGTCCACTGGCAACTCTGTCTCAGAATCGGGCTCTGAGTCCTTATACAACGCATCCATAAATTCCGTTGATGCTTGTGATCCGTCCGGTAATGGGGGATTGTTAGCAAGCACATGATTTTCCCAAAAGTCTTTTTCAATGGCGATAAGATGGTCAATTAGTTCCTCATCGCGCTCGATTTTCTTATAGATAAACTTATTTCCACCGACGAGAACAGCGATCCACCAAGCATCTGCATCTGTCACTGCCATGTAGTGCTGACATTGGAGTAAATACGAGGCTGGAATCTCCTCGGCTTCCCAGTCGCCTTTGAGGTACTCGGATGCAGTTTTGCACTCAAGACCCTCATTGCGACCGACTACCATACGGTCAACGTTAGCAAGCATCCAATCATGGTCCTTGTGTTGCAGTAGAGCATTGCGCCTACGGACTTTTAGTCCTGTGCGACGAGTAAACTCTTTAGCAACGGTGTCCTCCAT
Source organism: Geomicrobium sp. JCM 19039 (assembly GCF_000698145.1). Classification (GTDB taxonomy): domain Bacteria; phylum Bacillota; class Bacilli; order Bacillales; family Marinococcaceae; genus Geomicrobium_A. The sequence goes on along the minus strand of NZ_BAXB01000007.1, from coordinate 74,459 downwards.
CACATTGCCCCAATAGGCCGCTTCACTGTTTGATGACTCAGATTTGATTTCTCCGGTCTTTTCCATATACACGACGATTGGCGATTTCCAACGGTTAAGTCCAGCAACGGCAGATGCGTCCGATCCACCTATACCACGCTTACGTTGTTCGAGCCATTCTGATTGACTTAATTCCGCTGTGTTTAAAATGGCTTGTGTCATGCCGTCGGGTCCTCCTTTATTTGCAGTAGTTCTTCGTAATCGTCTTTTTTAATAAGCAAATGGTCTTCGAGGTTGACCTCTAAACTTAATTCATTGCCATACCAATACTTTTTATAAAAAGCAATTTCGCTCGTAATTTCATAAACCTGTTCTTTATTAACGCAAACACGCACTTCCGCATCCATATCATGTTTGATAAGCTCTTCTATTAACTCTCTTACTGTCATTCTGAATCACCTACCACCCTTGCGGTATAATGAGTCTCTTCTGAAAAGCGCTTCGTAACGGCATCACCTTGTGCGTTTTTATGCTTCGCTCTGTTAATTGCAGCATCTGCGCTTTTTGCTTCCACTTCGATATCTTTTCTAACATCAATTACTACGGTAACGTTATATTTGGTCATTCTGCCGCCTCCTGTGCCCAGTTGATAACCGCGGGGTCATACGGTATACTGGGGATATAATTTATTGTGTTTAACCCCCGAGTCGTTTTGAGTGCCCGCTCAAACGGCTCTTTTTTTGTCCAAATAAATGTCCACGATCACTTGCTCGTCAAAGCCTAACCTCATTGCCACCTGCCTAATGCCTCGTTTTAAGCCGAGCACCTTAATGTGATTGACGATGTAGTATCTAACGTCCCTATCCGTTATCATCTGCGCACTGCCACCTCTCTAATATGATTTGCGATGCAAGTTGTGTCATCGTGAAGGAGCACGTCGTCGATTTCCAAATGTTCATCGTTTTCATGTACATTGTCGCTACAGCCTTCGCATTTGCCGACTACTATTGGCTCGACCGGGTCCAAGTACTTGTGCGGGAGTAGCATTGTGTTTTCGATCATCAGTCTCGCTCCTTTAGTAATTTGTCGATGTACCATAGCGCCGCGATAAGATCCCTGTTTTTCACTGACACCATCGCATCTGGCGACATTTCCTTTGATGCTTCTTGCAAATTCCCTAAAGAGTTAACCAATTGATTTACATACATGTCATCCCTCCTAAAATACGTAATCAGCTACAACAACTGCGGTTATTAATGCTGCGGTAAACAGCCCGACGACCAAACGGCCTTGTACTTTTTCGCTCATATGATCACTCCTAACATCGTGATAAATCCCGCTACGCCTGACAGCGTCTCCACCATCTGTTGGATGACCACCGGGGCATCAGTGCCTAAAAAGTTGATCATCACTGCATCTTGGCAATTGAGTTGCCTCGCCCACTCACGTGTAGTGTAAAAATCCGGGATCATCTTACTGCTCTCGACACGAGATACTATAGCCTGGTCTATGTTGAGCATTGCCGCTAGTGCTAGTTGTGTTAAGCCTTGTTTTTTGCGAGCCTTTCTAAATATTTTGCCTAGTGCTTGCGTGCCGTCCACATCTTCTCACCTCCCAAATATGATGGATTGTCATAAATGACTGTTTGTCATAGATTGCAGGCTGTTGCTCACGGTATGCTGAATTATGAGATGAGGTCAGCGTTGTTCTCCATCCATTGATATAACTTATCTCTTGATATGAAAATCCTCGTCTTCCTGCCTTCCTCTCTCGTATGCGGAAACCCCTCAGCGTGATTCGCCATCTCTCTCACTCGTGTCTCTGACACCCTCAGTATCTCCGCCGCCTCTTTGACCGTCAGCCGTCGAGGGTAGGGATCGTTATGCACTTGTAACTCATCAAACCGCCTTTCAAGTGGCTCGATTGCTTCCTTCACGGCTTGTCGGATCGTATCCTCAATGCTCATCCTTTTCTCCTCCTTTAAGTTGGTCAAGACTTGCGCATATCTCATGTTGCCAGTCGTCATCTCCTGTGGCGTAGGCAACAAACGACATTGCGTTTAACTTGCTATACTCCCAAGCGTAGTTTTCGAGGTACGTTGCACTTTCGTGTAATTCAGTAAGTTCCATATCACTGAGTACTCGCCTTTCACTATCAAGCATCAGCTCTTCAAATCGATCTTTGACAACTTCATAGCTCACGGGGATCACGCTCCTAACTGACTTGTTTTTCTTGCAGTAGTAGCTCGATAATCTTCAATTGCCCTTTGCCTGTGATTAATGTCGTGCTTGTGTGAATATCTTTTTCAACCCGGCTGATGACCTTTGGGACTGACTCAAAGAGACCTTGCTCGATGTACTTTTGCTTGGGGTTGTTGCGCTCACGACCTTGTGCAATGAGATAGCCTTTCTCTCTCAACCAATAGAACATCTTGTTTCGGCCCATCTTAATCCCGTGTTTTTCATAGATGATTTTTGCAAATTCTCCAATGTTGATTGCCCCATCACTACTGGAGACTGCCCTACCGTATTGCGTATACGGTTGATCCAATTGAATCCGATGTTCCAATGTCTCAATTTTTTGTTGCTGAAAGTCCATCGCCCGTTTGATCACCATATCTGGACTATTCCAGAGCTTTTCGAGATTGATGAAATACTGCCTAGCTTCCTTGCCCCGGTCGCTACGTTGCAGCATTGCAATCTCTTTGGCCGCGTCTAGCTTGATGTGGTGGTCCATTAAATTCCTTGACGCTCCGTTATTTACAACCGTACTTTTTTGTACACTTGTGAAATCTACATCTTCGGTAAAGCCGTATCCAAGCATCCTGCTAAACCATTTTGAATACCGCTCGTTGCTTTCGAAGTAATCATGTAGATCTCTGCCCGAAACGAGAATCTCGCCGTTATCGTTTGTTTGGGTTTTGATGAGTTCGTTCATTTGAATTCCTCCTAAGCTGTGGTTTTATTGCGCGAATCGCGAACATTTTCATTAAAAAAAAGCTCGTATTCGGAAACACCAAGTATTTCAGCTAACAAAGGTATTTGATCTGCTTTTAATTGCCTTCTGCCCATTTCAATATCATTGAGACTAGACGGTGACTTGTATCCTAGTTTCCTAGAGACAAAAGATTGTTGGATACCTTTGCTAATTCTTATCTCTCTAGCCTTTTTTCCAACCATTCATGAGCACCTCCTTCATCGCGTATCGCGAACTTCTTAATACTTATAATAAATGCTCGTTACGCGAATGTCAACATTCAATTGCTCAATTTGCGAATTTAATTTCTCTTTACGTGAATTTATATTAAAATAAGGGGTGAGAACAATGAACGGAGTGGTCGTAGTGATAGAAATCACAGCAAAACGTCTACGGCATTTACGCGAAACGCGAGGTTTATCGCAAACTTTCGTTGCTGAAAAGATCGGCGTTAAAAACAATACGTTATCAGGATACGAATCAGGACGCAGAGAGCCGGATTCTACCACTCTTAATAAGCTTGCTGACTTTTATGAAGTAACATCTGATTACTTACTAGGTCGTTCTGACGTCAAAAACTTCGATGAAACAGATGTGAGCATATTTGCTTCCGGTGGATTTATGGATGTGGGATCAGAGGAAAAAAAGCGTAAAGTAGAGGCTTTTCTAAGGATTCTTGAAGAAGAGGAAGAAAAGGAAGAGAAAAAGAAGAAGTGATTTGACTCTTCCTGTAATCAATATTCTTATATTTTAAATCATAGGAACATCTTTTGTAACGTGACTTTTGGTTGTTTTAAAGGCAACTTCTACCATTGAAGTTATTAATGAAATCATTAATATAAATAAAATGTACTATGGGGGGCTTTTTTTTGAAGAAGTACTTATTATCTATTGGATTAGGATCAATGTTAGTTTTAGCAGCTTGTGGAGATGACTCAAGTGAACCGTCTGACACTGACTTAATTGATGAGGCGGATGCATCTGAAGAAGATGACGATACAGTAGACGACGATGAAGTTGATGATGACGAAGATGATCTTGAGGACGATGAGCAAGTTAATAATGAAGAATCTGATGATGCCCCTGCGACTGAGGGCGGTCATGTTGTAGGAGAGACTGTTTCCGATGAAAACGGAGAGCAAACTTTAGTGAGCTTAAATGAAGATATTGATACCATCGAGTCCGGCCCTATTGTTTTGGAAATTGAAAAGGTAAACGGAGTTTCAGCAGTTTTTGAGGGCATGGCAGCAGACATGTTAGATGATCCTGAAGTAGAATATATCCAAGTTGATATGGTTGTGGAAAATACTAGTGATGATGATGTTACATTCTACGCATCTCAAGCTAAACTAATTACTGATACAGGCGAACAATTAGATCCAGATATGTGGTTTAGCGACCATTTAGATGGAGATTATTTCGGTAATGTGACAAAATCTGGATCATCAATTTATATTTTAGAGAATTCAATGGCAGAAGATGTGACTAGTGTTGAACTTCGATATAGCGCACCTTTTGATACGGATTCATGGGATGATCTTGGTGAAGACATAAAAATAGAAATCGATCTATAAACAAATTGCCCTGTTCAATCAGGCAATTACTTCACCTTAAATACGAACATACATTCCCAAAAAGAGGTGATTATCATGTTGCATGCTAATATGGAAGAATATGTTGATGCTCTTTTTAAAGAGAACCATATTCATTCTGTTTCATGTTTAACTTTGGATAACCTATCTGAAATATTTAACATTAAGCTACGTTATTCTGACTGGACTTCTGGTAGCATCAAACGTACTAACGGCTTATCGATCATTATCATTGATTCTACCAAAGCAAAATTATCCAACGCAAAGAGTACTTTCACGAGCTCGGCCATATTAAAACACAAGATGGCAGACAGGATAAATCTCTTCCAATCCAAGCTGACTATTTAGAGAATACAGCTGAACGATTTGCCTATAACGCTTCTATGCCCCGCCATTTGGTGGAAAAAGTCATTAAAAAATCTTCCGGAAGGAATGCTGTGTCAATGGTCACCAATAAGTTTATTGTGCCTTATGGAGATGCTGAAAAACGCGTGCAACAAATACGCAGGGACAAGCAGTATATGTGGGGGATGAGATAAATGAGAGGATACATACAAAAACGCGGCAGTAAATACTCTTTTCAAGTAACCGTAGGTTACGACAAACGTACAGGTAAACGAATCAGAAAGCGTGTATCGGGTTTTTTTAGAAAAGAAGATGCAGAAAAAGCAATGAACAAACTCATTGCTGAGATCGAGGCAGGAGAATATCAAGAGCCTGACCAAACTTCTTTTGAGGATTATCTGAAAGCGTGGTTATACACAAAGCGAAACACGCTAGAAACTGGCACAATTAAAAGTTATCAACATAGCATTGACCTACACATTAATGAATATTTAGGGCATGTCACGCTTGCTGATTTACGTGTCGATATGTTTGATACCTTTTATGACCATCTCTATAATGAGAAAAAACTATCCGCCGCCACGATCCGAAAGATGCACCACAGCATATGTAAAGCATCATTAAACTCAGCCGTTAAAAAAGGGAAGTTGAAAATGAACCCTGCTGCGTTGGCTGATCTACCCGCAAGCAAAACGCCTGCAATTAAGGTATGGGATCGTGATGAGGTGAAGCACTTTTTGAAAGTGGCCGAGGGTACACAATATTATATTGCTTTTCATCTAGCTTTAGCCACAGGGATGAGGCAGGGGGAAATCCTCGCTCTGACTTGGGATAAGGTTGATGTTACGAGGAAAACGCTATCTATTGAGGGGTCACTTAAACGTGACGGTACTGTAGGTGCTACGAAAACAGCGACAGGTAAGCGACTTGTATCGATTCCACAAGAAACAATTGATGCTTTAAAGAAGCACGATAAAATGCAAAAAGAGGAGAAAATGAGGATAGGATCAGCATATGATGATCAAAACATCGTGGTTGCAACATCTCTAGGTACTTACGTGTCCTCGCGAAACCTTGTAAGGACATGGTTCCGCTTACTCGACGAATCCAAAAATAAGAAAATACGTTTTCATGATTTACGCCATACTCATGCTACTCAATTACTACGCCTCAACTTCCACCCGAAAGTGGTGCAAGAACGACTCGGTCATTCATCTGTCCAAGTAACCATCGACACATACTCTCACCTTTTACCCGGCTTACAAGAAGCTGCAGCTAAGGAAATCGGTACAGAGTTATTCGGCGAAGATTACACTAAGAGGGTGACTGGTTTGGTGACTTGATAAAAGAATATAGACTGAGATTACATTACAAATCATTGATTTAATAGTATTTCAGGGGTGGTGACTGGAAAATGAGATGTTACGACAAAAAAAGGTTTTTTATCCTTGCACGGAGATGGTAAGGATGAGGTCACCGGTTCAAGCCCGGTAGGAAGCTCCATCTAAACACTAATAACGACGCGGGTTTCAGCATTTGCTGGAACCGCTTTTGTTTTGATATGAGGTCGTTTGGTCACAAATTGGTAACCTTTCGTGAAGTGCAGTAGTAAAACACTGCTATTTTTTAACATTTGATAAAGAACGTTTGTTCGCATATAATGAAAATAAATTCCCGATCGAGGGGGTGCATGATGAGAGGAAATAAATTAACGCCAGGGAGTAACATGCGCTGGGAATCAAGTCGAATGATTTTGCCCGAGTGGCGCGAGGCGTGGCTGGATCATCAGAAGGACCATAAAAAGGTCGCCAAGCCCGTTCTGGATGAGCAGCAGTGGGATGAGTTTGCTCTCGTCCTTAATGACTGCATGGAGCATAACCAGTTGATTAAGTTTACTTACTGGCAGGATGGGTTGTTTTTTGAGGTGCTCGGTCACTGCCATTATGTTAATCACGATCAACGGCAGTTTCATGTGTTGGCTGGCGAGGATGTTCACTACTTAAAGTTTGATGTGGTTAGCAATATATGGGCTAGGTGATGAAAGCCAATACTTAAAATTAAAACTTATCCACAAGATAAACGGAACTCTTACCTCAGCTATATTGTAGGTAAATATTGTATAATGTATAATATTTACCTAGGAAGGGGGTCGGAGTAAATGGAATATATAATATATTGCGATGAATCAAGTAGTAGAGGTGCTAAATTTAGTCATTTTTATGGAGGAGCCTTGTGCGCTCTACCCACATAGATGAGGTACGCAATGCTTTAGATTTATATAGGTATCAGAATAACTTGAATTCTGAAATGAAATGGTCAAAGGTTTCTGCTTCATACCTGGAAAAATATAAGGGCTTAATGGACATTTTCATGAATTTTGTTATTGAGGACAAAGTAAAAATGAGAGTAATGTTTTTACAAAATGAATTTAGTGATCATTTGGTTACGAAATATGCAAAAGAACAACTCGAAGACTCATATTTTAAGCTATATTATCAGTTCATAAAGCATGCTTTTGGTCTAAAGTATTCTTCTATTGATGAGCCGATTAACGCAAGGTTTTTCTTTGATCAATTCCCTGATAAAAAAGAAAAAGTTGATGAATTTAGAGAATTTATCTATAATCTCCAATTCTCTTCTGAGTTTCAAGACGCTTGTTTAAGAATCAGATATGATCAAATTGTCGAGGCAGATTCAAAGGATCATACTATTTTGCAATGCGCTGACATTGTCACAGGAGCAATGAATGGTAAATTAAATGGGGACTTCTTGAAAATCCCACCTGGTAAGTCTCGGCGCGGAAAGCGTACAATAGCTAAAGAGAAACTTTACAAACATATCTCCAGTTATATTAGAGAATGGAAGCCTAACTTTAACGTAGGAATGAGCACCGGAAATGGAAATGCATTAGAAAACAAAATGGAACCATCCCTATCGACACTGGAACTTCAAACCTGCCCCCAAAAACATTTGCAAACTTTCTAATATTAGTTTATAATACAGAAAAACCACCCGATTGAACCGAAGGCTTGCGTTTATATGTGAGCTACTTAGTAGGTGATATTGGGTGGCTATTTTTATGTCTTTATTGTCGATAAATATTTATCAAAATGAATAAAAGACAAACACATAGATCAACCTAGTACCGTCCGCTCCAATTTCTGCTGTTGACACGTCTTGAAAGACGTGCCTTTTTTATGCAATTTGTACAACGGTCAAAGACCTACCAATATAACCTAATATCGTTTCTGAAGATATACTAACTCCAATGATATCCCCAGCAGAAAGATCAGCCTGAACAACAAAACTTGTACTTGATCGAGTAGGGACTTGAAACAGAGAAGTAACATCACCAAATATAGGTGATCCATTAACTGTAATTAAACCAGATAAAAAAGGTAGGCTCAAATCTGGCTCTGCTGATACTTCGGCGGATACAGAAATAGTTATCTGATATAGACCATCGTTCTCAATCACCAATTCGTTTCCTGATGGACTAACTCCAATACCAGATAAACTCCCCACTACATCGAATGGCACTGAATCACCAATTATAATAGGATTTTGAATTGAATCTCCTCTCAATGACCCAAAAGCTAGAGATGTAGGTGCTACACCACCCGTAGGACCTGTTGGACCTGTTGGACCTGTAATACCAATACCTGTTGGACCAATTGGCGGTTCCGTACCCGCCTCACCAGGACCATTAATTAGATTGTTGTTAATATCATAATAGTTTACACACCGTCTGTTGTTTCCTAAATGATGGTTATCCAAAATCAGTCTCTCCTTTACATAAGCAATAAATAATTATATGTAGCAATGAGTTGGAGAGTGCGTCTTTTTGTGCATAAAAAATCCCTGCATGGGCTACAGGGATAAAAGCCCGATAAACGAGCAAAAGATGGATTTCAATTATAACACAAATTGACAGACATTTTGATTCTTTTTTACTAGTAATATATTCCAATCCGCTCATTTAAAGATCCGTCTCAAGCCTCGACCCGTGACCTTACCTGCTGCCCTTCTCGCTATGCGCTTGCCTACTGTTCCTCTTTTAATGGCATTAATGTCTCCCAAGATACGGGCTAGCTTGTACAGGTTGCTTCGAAACTTGTTCATCTGATCCACTCCCTTATGTAGCCCGCAAGCTATGAGGCTTATTGATCGTACGGTCTGTACTTCTCTCTCAGCGCTTCCTGCTCTTTCGCTCGCTCTAAAACTTCGTTATTTAAGAAGAGTCTTGGTTTTTATTATATCGGCTTTAATATCCCTTAGTTTAACATTGCACCTATTCGTGCTTTTGTAACATTTAATAGCTCTGCCGCTTCGTTGGTCGAGAGTACATTGCCTTTAGGGTATTCGACAAATTTGTCTGTGGTTTCAAAGTTGTATTGCATTTCAACGCCCCATCTAAATGACTTTAATAAGGTGCAAAAACTATATGATCAGTGTACCGGCAAAGATAGAGATATTAATTTAATCAATCATGACCGGATTATACCAATCGACGAAGAAATACATAATCGCTAATACCATCACTTAGATCCAATCTTTCTTCAGCGTTGCGAAAAACGATTCTATCGTGATGTTGTCGTAAGTGTTGCCTTTTCCGCTCATGCTTCTCAAGATCTTATTGGATTTTAACAGCTTCCGATGATTATTTGAACAGTACTGCGCCTCTCGATCCTAATGATGAATAATCTGGCGGGGACTGCTCCGCGTCAATCGCTAGCTGAAGAGCTTCGATCGAAAGTCTTTTCTCATATGAGTTGCGAAGGCTGTTACAACGTTTTTCTCCGTATAGGCATCGATGATTACCCCCGGATTCCTTCAGATTCTCGGTCACCCAAGACACCCTTGCCTTTCGCTAACGACTACAGCGACCTTCGCCGTTCGAGACTTCAACCCTAGAGCCCATGCACATGCCGGGCGCAACAAAAAGCAACCTCTCTATCAATTAGGAGAGGTTGCTTTTTTTGTCGACTAGCGTTCCAACACGTCCTCGAAGAGGAGTCCCCGGTCTTCACCATCGTCCGTTGTGGCAATGATTTTCAGTCGTTGATCGTTTTTGATGAACACCGATTTGTATTGTGGGACACCGTCATTTTTATATAAAATAACTCGACTGCCGCCTTGATTGTTTTCTACAGTTACCTCACTAAAATCCGAGCCAATCTCTTCATCAACAACGTCTAGCTCAATCATTTCATCACGATGGTTTTCGAAGAAACCTTCATTTCCTTGAACTGCCCCGCACCCCATTAACAAGGCGATACTTACGAATATCATCCATACTCTCATATAAACGAACTCCTCAACAAATGGTCTCTACCTACCGTATCATATCAAAAACGACAGCAACTTTCTTTCTCCTACAATCTTTTATTGACGAATGTGGTCTGATATAGTAATATTCCGCTGACTAATCGGGTATAAGAGAAGAGCATTGCTACTACTGAAAAATATAAATATTGAGGTGTATGATCTCGTTGATCACATTTAATGGAGTAGACAAGTCGTTTACAGAGAATAGAAAAGCAGTAAAGGGATTATCTTTTACGATTGAACGCGGCGAGTTTTTTGTACTCATTGGTCCGAGTGGGTGCGGGAAAACGACGACCCTCAAGATGATTAATCGGCTCATTGATGCGTCGAGTGGCACCATCACGATAAATGGTTCACCACATACAGACGTTGATATCCATGAGCTACGTTGGAACATTGGGTACGTGTTACAGCAAATTGCACTATTTCCGCACTTGACTGTTGCTGAAAACATTTCCGTTGTGCCAGAGATGAAGAAATGGAAGCAAAAAGACATTGAACGTCGCGTTGATGAATTACTCGATCTTGTTGGGTTGGACCCGGCTACGTACCGCGATCGTCTGCCTGAGGATTTATCCGGCGGGCAACAGCAACGCATCGGTGTCGCACGGGCTCTTGCTGGAGATCCCGACATCATTCTGATGGATGAACCGTTCAGCGCACTCGATCCTCTCGTTCGTGAGCAGTTGCAAACCGACATTAAAGCATTGCAACAACAAATTAAGAAAACGATCGTGTTCGTAACGCATGACATGCGCGAGGCGATAATACTCGGTGATCGGATTGCGATGATGGAAGAGGGCGAACTTCAACAAGTCGGTACAGCAGAAGAGTTGCAACAAAACCCGGCAACACCAGCTGTGTCAGCTTCATGGGGCGTTTTTCCAGTCAAAGAAATCTCACATTAAAAGAGGTGTTCACTCCTACTGAAAAGAGTGAATACATTCAACCGAAATTCGATACACACTTACAACATGTACAATTTATCGTTGATGAGCACGGCGAGTCGTTTACAACGATTAACGATGGGGCAAAACAACAAACCGTTGACGCGATTGATCATTCCAGCTCAATAAAAGTAGCCTTTCGTTTTCTAGAGTCGAACGAACTCGCAGCGGTACCCATTCAAGAAAACGGGAAAATTATCGGAACTGTTTCCTACAAAGATTTAGCGAGAGTCTCAATAGATAATGAATGATTATGCACCCTCCTAGTGCAAGAATAGAGGAATGCGCATTCAATTAGGAATGGAAACAACATTGAATGTCGCAAAACGATATGGAAAATTTTATGGAGTCTTACGTTTCACTGTTTCAAGAACGGTCTGATCTCCTCCTAAATTCTTTTTGGGAGCACGTCCAACTTTCACTCGTATCGTTACTTATTGCTGTCGCCATTGCATTGCCTCTTGGCATTTTGCTCACGCGTTACACACGCTACTCAGAATGGGTCATCGGCGTAGCCGCTGTTTTACAAACCATCCCGTCACTCGCTTTGCTCGGTTTTCTCGTTCTATTCGTAGGAATCGGTCCAACACCTGCAATTATTGCTTTGACAGCCTATGCGTTGCTGCCAATCTTAAGAAATACGTACACCGGCATTCAAGAAGTGAATCCGGCCATCGTTGAAGCAGCCAGAGGGATGGGAATGAACTCCTTTCGAAGCTTAAGAAAGATTGAATTACCGTTAGCGATGCCAACCATTATGGCAGGAATTCGGACGTCAATGGTGTTAATTGTCGGTACAGCAACGCTTGCGGCACTCGTTGGCGGCGGCGGGCTCGGTCAGATCATTATGACCGGTATTCAGCGAACGAATAATGAATACATTTTATTCGGCGCACTGCCTGCAGCCTTACTTGCCATTTTGCTAGACCTCGTTTTACGTCTAACCGAGCGAAATGCAAAGAAACGTCGAGGCGGATCTTTAAAGCCAATCATAAGTATTGTTACGATCGCCCTTTTCATCGTACTCATTCAACCGGTTATCTCGCTATTCCAAGATGAACCTGATGTCGTTATAGGCGGGAAATTAGGGCCAGAACCTCCAATCTTAGCGAACATGTATAAGATACTCATTGAAGAAGAAACCGATTTAACCGTTGATGTTGTGGCACCACTCGGGGCAACGAACGTGAACTTCAACGCGTTAATCTCTGGGGATGTTGATATTTATCCTGAGTTTAGCGGTACAGTATTAGCAGATTTATTAAACGAAGAAGATTTCAGCTATGATGAAGAAGAATCATACGAACAAGCAAGAGAAGGAATATATGAAGAATTCGGTTTCCATTTCCTAGCTCCAATGGGCTTTCAGAATACGTATGCCCTCGCGATGCCAAGAGATCTCGCTGAAGAACTAGACGTCGAGGCAATCTCCGATTTAGTGCCTCACTCTAGTGATTTAAGTGTTGGTTTTACATTTGAATTTATGGACCGTGAAGACGGGTACGCAGGATTTGAAGACGTGTATGGGTTTGAATTCACAGATGTAACGTCCATCGACGTGTCCACCCGTTACCAAGCGATTAGTAACGGCAGCATCCAAGTGAGTGATGTGTTCTCTACCGACCCACAACTCGTAGAGTTCGACATGGTTGCACTAGAGGATGATATGGATTTATTTCCTCCTTATCAAGCCGCACCGCTCGTCACAAACTTCTTGCTGGAACAACACCCAGATATTGAACCGATCTTAAATCAACTTGAAGGTTACGGAACAGTAGAAGAAATATCTGAACTTAACTACCGCGTTGATATCGAGGATGAAGATCCGTATGATGTTGCCTTAGACTTTTTAATTGAGCAAGGTCTTATGGACTAAAACTGATGAAAAGAGCCGTATAAGCACGTCTCTTTTCATCAGTTTGTTCTTTCATAAAAAATCACAACCCATATGAGCTATGCTAATAATTAAATATCTCGATATCCAATCTATGAACTAACTTGAGATGAGCTATCCAACACGACGTTTCTTTTTCTTAACTGTTACCCACTAGCATTGCACTAATTAATTCTAAATAGTGGAAAATCACCCACTGTTCAAAAATTGATGGATTGTTATACAAAAAATCCTTTTTACTGGAAAGACAAGTGGTTTCTGTCCAAATCCAATATAAAGGATCATCACTATGGATAAGAATACACGACTTTCATCACAAGTAGAACATTGATCCCAAGACGCCTATAGTAAGAAGCTGACGACAGAATCCTACATAAAGCTATTTCTCTATGCACCGCTTTGCGGGGGCCCCCATGCCTTAAGTGGCGGAATGCTGGATGAGCCTGGGCTTGAATACCATCAGTATTTCGCAGTTATCTCGGCAAAATAACAAGCTTCATTCGCAGGCCTTGTCAGGCAAATTTGGACGTTTCATCTTGCAAAACCAGCGCCAATGCCCATAGAGGTGATTGAATCCAGTACATTGCCGTTACCTCTTACCCACGCTCCTTGGTTGACGTTTCGAAAATCAAAGCCGGAGTGAAGCTGCATTTACGTCTGGTCTTTCTGGATCCCGACACGGTGTATCCAGAAAAAGCCAACATCACCCCAGCGGCCGAACATGATCGTAACCAACTTGAGGTTCTTGTGGATGACCGTGTGGCGATGGATGTGTTTGACTTTGGTTACATTGATGTTAAACAGTTTGATCACTTTGCGGATGACGACTGCTTCTTCGTGTCAAGGGTAAAGAAAAATATGGTCGTTTTGGCTCAGCCCAAAAACGAATGGTAAACGTCTTTCGCTTGCTCGAAGTGAACGATTCAAAGGGCAATCGCTTACGGCTGATCACCAATCTTTTTGACCTAAAGGCGGGTGAATGAACTGTATTGATCTCGATGGGAGATTGAACTTTTCTTCAAATGGGTAAAGCAACATGTTCCAATTAATCACTTTTACGGGATGAGTGAGACGGCCGTTCAGAATCAAATCTACTTTGCGCTCATTACGTATTGCTTCAATGTGTTGATTTAACTAAAATGAAAAGCGAAAAATCACTTCTTCGCATCACACGCTGGCTGAAGTCCGCTCCTTGAAAGCCTTCACATACCTGGACGGGCAAATTCGCCAATCGAGACGATCCATAATGGCAACTTGACCGCCCCTCCTGACAAGAAATTGTATACTATTACCAAATGGACAGGGCCCCTCTGCTTCAGGTCTTATCCTTGGGACTGGATTGTTGATTACGCTTTCTGAAGTGCTCAGCCTACCTCAATTAAGCCCGGGAAGAAACGAAGAATGTTAGCAATCGTTTCTTTTCGTCTGTTTATTATTAATTGATAAATAAATAATGATAACGACTTCAAACAAAGGAGAGTGAACCATGTTTCAGCCCATGGTCACTGATGCGCTTGCTTCTATTAAAGGAGTTTTGCAGCGAGAATTTGCACTTGTTATGACTGGAGTAATTAGCCTTATCTTTGCTGTTATCGCAGTCATTATTATTTTCTTCAATGGCACGGAAGTTCCTCCAGAGGGAAACATGGAAAATGTATTTTCTTTTTCAGCAGCTACAGGAATCTTTATCATTTCGCTAGCAATTATTTTTCCTGAAACACGTCTGAATTTACAATTAAGAAAGCGTATTTGATGGTCTATAATTATAACTATTCTCTACTTTTATGCGATTGAATTTGTGCAAAATTATAGGGGGTTTAATCCTCGTTTTACTCGAGAAGGAACGGTAATTGACATCATGGCAGGAGCAATATTTGGGGTTGGTTCATTATTCCTTGTTGCTATTCTTGTTTTTCTACTCGTTCATTTTATGAGAATAAAAACACCGGAACGGGGAATTTTCCATTTAAGTATTCGTTATGCACTGTTTTCAGTATTCCTAGCGAATCTAGGTTGGCTTGTCATGGACGCGTTTCAAGGTCGATACATCGGAGAAACTGGAAACTTTATTGTGCTTCACGGTTTAGGTTTTCATGCGCTGCAAGCACTCCTCCTCATTGGATGGTTATTAGAAAAATCTAAGCTACACGATCAGAAACAGCGTATGATCACACATACAGGGTGCACAGCATGGACGATTGCTATATTCATAGTTGCTCACCAGACAAGTATAGGTAAGACGGTTTTTGAAATCAGTGTGTTTCCATTATTAACTGTTTTCTTCTTATTAATTTGGCTGCTGATCATTATTCATTCTTTTATTCAGTATATGTTAGCGAATAGAAGTACTCGTCCTCATTAATTGATTGATGGTTTTCCTGCTCCTGGACTAAAACTCGACTACCCGTTGCCCTTGGAATTGGGCAACAGGCAGTTTAGGGATTATGATATTTACTATTTCATATTTTAGAGCTAGCCTCACCGTTCAGTACGATATCTCCTCGTTTTGACTTTCTTAATTGATACCAAAACACTGCAAGGAGTAGGGCGATTGCAAATGCTGTTGTAGTCAGGTTCGGAATTAGGAATAGGACCGCTGCCCCAAACATGACCACTCTCTCCACAATATTCATTCGCTCTAAAAACCAGCCTGACGTCGAGATTGACAAACTGATAACGCCGATGATCGCAGGCACTAACGCTGCAGCGACCTCTATCGCACTGCCTTCCCCTAATAAGCTTGGATTGTATACAAACATAAAGGGAATAATATATCCCGATAACCCTAAGCGCCAGGCACTTACACTCGTTTTTAATGCATCCCCATTCGCAATACCTGCTGCTGCAAATGCGGAGAGTGCCACTGGTGGCGTAATAAATGACATGATTGCAAAATAAAGGATAAACATGTGTGCAGCAATTAACGGAACTCCCAAAGATACTAATGCTTGTGCACCAAGAACGGCTGTGATAATATACGCTGCGGTTGTCGGCAGGCCCATCCCTAGTATAATACAGGCTAGCATCATTAGTAATAATGCAGGGATTAGCATCCCACCAGATAGATCAATGAGCCCTTGTGAAAATCGAATTCCCAAGCCAGTTGCACCAAAAATTCCAATGAGCACGCCGGCAGTGGCACATGCAACACTTACAGGTACTAATATTTCAGCCCCTCTTTTTAGCACATTGTACGTAGATTTAATGGGTATTGTTCGCTCTTTAATTGCACTTTGAACAACTAATATCATAAACGTTGCGACAATTGTTATGAGTGCTGAAAGTGATGGACTTAATTCTAAAACGACGAGACAATATATTAAAACGACTAAAGGTGCAAAAAGATAAAAACCATTTTTCAGCGTCGCAGGAATGCTAGGCAGCTCTGACTTATGCTTCTTTTCTAACCCAGCCTTTCTTGCTTCAAAATACACCGCTGATGATAATGCTACATAGAATAGAAACGCTGGAATTACTGCAGCAAGTACGATTGTAGCATATCCAAGACCTGTTAAATCAGCCATGACGAAAGCTACCGCACCCATTACAGGCGGGACAATTTGACCTCCAGTAGATGCTACTGCTTCAATCCCACCTGCAACTTCCTTTGAATAGCCTGTTTTTTTCATTAAAGGGATCGTAAAGTTTCCCGTTGAAACGACATTGCTCACTGAGCTTCCTTGAATTGATCCCATTAATGCACTGGATACGACTGCCGTCTGAGCTGGGCCACCACGAAAACGCCCAGCTACAGCATACGACAAATCAATAAAAAACTCGCCTGCTCCAGTCTCCTCAAGTAATACACCAAACAATATGAACAAGGCTACAAATGTTGCAGCTACGCCGAGTGGCGTCCCAAAAACACCTTCAGTCGTCCAAATCAAATTGTCTGATAGCGACGTCGCTGATACGCCCGTATGATATAAAATACCGGGTAAATAGGGACCAATAAATGCATAGCTCAGAAATACGGTTGCGATGATCGTCATCGCCCAACCTAGAACGAATTTAGTCGCAATGAGAATCAAAACAATTAAGGCCCATCCCTGAATAATTTCCATTTGAGAGGGTCCGATGACGCCTCGATCAAATTGGGCAGTTGGTGAAAACTGCGGCAGTGTAAGCATTGCAAGGACCAAGGTAACTACAAGTAATATCATATTGTACCATCGTATCTGTTTACCTTTGTAAGAATAAATCGAGAATGCTAGAAATAGTATAAGAAAAATGTGAATCCCTCGCTGCAACATCGGTGTGAAGTTGCCCATTACCCCTGTATAAATATGGAACAATGATAAACTAATTGCAGCGATGACGCCTATCCAACCTACGATTCTTACCAAAAGAATCCCTCCCGTACTTACACTGTTCATTCAGTTAGATGTACACTTATTAATTATATTCTGGTGGAATTAATTCCTCTGGAACGTCTACCCCTTTAGACTCATAGTACTCAACTGCTCCACTATGCAACGGGATCGTCAATCCTTCTAATGCGTTATCAAAACTAGTATCTGCTTGAACAGCTGCATGAGCATCAACCCATGAGCTTTCATTCTCCCAAAGAATTTCCATAATCTCATAGACTTGATCATGGCTTAACGTGCCATCATTCATCGTCACTAATATAATACGATTCGTAGGTGTCGGAACCGGCTCATCTTGTCCAGGATACGTGCCTGCTGGGACATCCATTACGTCAAAGTACGAATACTCTTCATAAAATGAAGGTTCATCGACAGGCAGTACTTGAATATCCTGAGTATTACTTAAATCCATTAATGTCGCGGAGTTGAGTGGATTCGTTAATAAAAAAGCATCGATCATCCCATCACTTAATCCCTCTGCCATTTCACTATCGGACAGATACTCTTCAGAAATGTCATCGTACGTGATCCCGTAAGAATTCAAGATCTTCCTTGCCGTATTTTCTCCACCACTGCCCGGAGCGCCGACTCCAATCCTACCCCCTGCCATATCTTCAATCGAATTTATTTCGCTATCTTCTTTCGTTATGGCAAGCGCCCATTGATTTATACTACCAAATAATGACCGCAGGTCTTCAACTTGATTCCCTTCGTATTGATCGATCCCCTCATAAGCGAAGTAAGCGATTTCAGAACTAGCAATCGCCATTCCTTGTTCTCCACTAATCATTTGGCGGATGTTCTCGATTGACCCACCCGATGTGATCGCAGACGATGAAAGTGAATCCGAATTGTTCGTGATTGTTTGGGCCATTTTTGTACCCATTGGAAACAGCGCCCCTCCTGAACCTGCTGTCCCGATATCAAATTCCCCTGATCCTGATGCTTGTTCCGTTGCTCCTGATGTTTCTTCTGAACTGTCCGAAGACCCCTCATCATTGCCACAGCCTGCAACGACGAGAGATAAACTTAGCCCTATACCCATTAATGTCTTTTTCATTCTCTTAACCCCTTTCAGATTTTCAAATATTTACTTGAAATTCATTGTTGCTGATCAATTGAACAAATGACGGTTTACTTTCTTCATCTTTTAATTGATAATCACTTCGAATAAAGCTTCCTCTTGTCTCTTTTCTCTGTATGGATACTTCAATATAGGCGAGTGATAACAACACCAGATTCTTACACTCACCCAACGCTAAACGCTGATCGATAGGAAGATCCAATATTTGGATGTTCAATAACTGTTCATATATCTCGCTTATCTCTTTGCGTGTATCCATTAGTCTTTCTTTATTTTTCGTAATTAAGATGTGATCCATCTTTTTTTGAACCCTTTTTTTAATATCGGGTACGTCCAAATCTAGCTTAAGTTGTTCTACCTTCATTTGTTCATTTTCATTTCCAGGGATCTTTTGTACTTCCTTTGCAAATGTTGCTGCAGAGGAACCTGATCTCGCTCCAAAAACAAGACCATCCATAACACCCGTTCCCATAAGCCTTTCAGCTCCGTGAAACCCTCCTGCTACTTCTCCTGCTGCAAACAGCCACGGAACACTTGTAGAGCCTGAACTATCAATTTGTACTCCTCCCAACAATTGATGGCAACCTGTACTCACTTCAACGGCTTCCTTTAGGAGATCTAAGCCACGTTCCTTTAGTTTTTTATAACTATTTGGAATTCTATTGACAATTTCCGCCTCTAAGTGCCTTCCATCCCAATAAACTCCATTATTTTCAGTTACATTATTCATATGAATTTGTTTTTGAATCCACATGCATGCATCCAATAATAGATACCCTTGTAGTTCCGCAGGCTCCATACTCTGATGACCAGAAGGATAACTCGGAATGTACTCTTCACCTAAAGAATTTTTCAAATAACCTTTTGTAAACACTGCACTTGTAAGATAGTAACCTTTAATTGGATTCACGATGAGAGGGAGAAAATGCAAGAATTCCAAGTTTGTAACCTTCGCCCCTAATTTCAGCGCCAACGCAACCCCATCCCCTGTCGATCCTCCAGGATTGGTACTAATTGAGAAAAGCCTTCCGCCACCACCTGTCGCAAGAACTAGGCTAGAGAATTGCATGCGCAGGTCAGTAACAATTCCTTTTGCCTTTAACCCTATGTATGCGATTCGACAGTCCTCTTCATCCTTTACATCATATAAGGTTGCGTTTTCTATGATGTTAACACCCTTTGTAATCGCTTCATTTTTTAATCGACTTAAGAGATTTTGACCAAAATGTCCAATGCCCTTAATTAACCTCGGTGCTCGGTGACTAGGGTATGTCTGGTCAATCTTTTCCATCGGAACGCCTAAAGCCTCGATATATTGATACTCTACATTTGAATTTGAAACAAACGTATTTACGAGATTTTCGTCATTAACATTCCTCCCAAAGTCAATTAAATCCTTCGCGTATAGCTTCTCATCGTTCTTCGTTTCACTAACACCGACGACTGTCAGTTCAATTAAATGATCAAGATACGCGGTTTCACTCCCAATTCCTATTGAGCCTTTATTTATTAACGTTACTTTTGCTCCTTCTACACTTGCTTGTATAGCAGCACGTAAACCACTAACCCCGCCGCCAACAACTAAAACATCCGTATGCACAAAACCCCTCCAGTTATTCACTAGGTGAACTTAAAGATTACTCTATGAACTATTGCTTCCATAATAGTAAATAAAAGAATAGAAGTCAATAAAAATGTTATCGCTTCCAAAAAATTAAAAAACCGCTCGTTTGGCGGTTTTTGAATTAGTTATTTAAGATTTTAGTAATCTCTTTAGCAAATTCCAACATTCTATTGATGATTTCCTTTTTTCTCTTCTCATCAATTTGGAACGATGGAAATAGAACACCGATACTCATCGTAAATTGCGCTCTAATAGGAACTGCAATGCCAGAAACACCTTGAGTGGTTTCGTTGATCATATATAAATAATCTTGATTTTTCACTTGCTGAATCTTTACATTTAAATGATCTATTTCCTCTTTATTTCGTACGAGGCTCAAGTGGTCAATCAACGTCTGCTGTTCATCGTCCGGCAGCGCTCCAATAATTGTCTTCCCTAATAATCCATAATCCGGCTCTCGAATCTTACCGACTTTTGAGCTGATTTTAAGTCCTTCTTCACTCTCTCTTTTATCCAAATAGATGAGCTGCTTGTCTCGTAGTGCCGCTAAAAGAATTGTATTCTTTGTTTCTTTAAAAAGCTCATCCATATATGGCGCTACTTGCTTTTGAATAGCAATATCCGAAGAGGCGATAATTCCCAATTGATAAAACTTAATCGATAATCGATACTTATCACTCGCCGGATCATATTGAATGTAATTCACGTCTTGCATGGTCTTTATAATACGGTACAGTGTTGCTCTGGAAAGATCCGTTTTCGCTACAAAATCTCCTATAGAAAGCTCACTTTCTTCTAACGAGAAACAGTTGAGCACTTGAAATGCCCTTTCGATGCTACGATTGGCTTTTACATTTAGCTCTTTCATAATACCCCTTTTGGCGATGTTTTCATTATTTCTAGGGTATACAAAATTATGCGATCAAGCAACTTTTTCTTTTCATACTACATGGTGCATTTTGAATAATTTACCATGAAACGAAGGGATTCACTCTAACACATACAGTCAGCATCCGTTTATCTTTATCTATTGCCTTAAATGAAATGTGGCATTGATCAAGTAACCTATTCTCTTAAAACAGAAAAAGACCCCCTTAAATTCTGGGACTTCCCTATTATACTCGTAAAGTCAGGGATTGCTACTGCGATTATTCCATCACTAATCGCAACTGCAGACGTATTAGGAGTTGCCATAACGTTTGGACAAATTCCACAAATGATTACGGACTAGATGGTCACCGTAACTGAAAATCCAATCGTATTTCTTCTATTGGCAATTGCATTTTTGCTCCTAATCGGTATGGTCATAGATAGGATAGCAGTACTAATCATTCTGACACAAATCCTTGCCCCCTTTGACTCTACATTCGGAATCGATCTCGTACACTTCGGGGTAATTATGTGTCTTGTTGTTGTAATTGGAAGTTTGACGCCACCTATCGGCACAGGACTTTTCATCGCCTCATCCGTAGGTGAGGTTAAGCTTGAACGACTCATTGTTACAATTATGCCACTCCTGCTTGTAGCTTTCATCGTAGCTTTGTTCATTACCTTTTTCCCTCAGGCTATTTTGTGGATACCGGAATGGGTAATGTCTTACTAGCGATTTCCATACAAATATACAACACGTCATACATCAACCTCCCATTTCAAGACATCTATTTCCATAAAAAGAGAAGCCGTCTTACCTCGGCTTCTCTTTTTATTCTCCGTCCCCACCTAATATTTCTGACATTTCCCGTCCTTTTCTTTGCAAATACTCTGCTAAATGATCATCTAGCGACGATGGAATTCGATCCTTAAACCCAACCATGATTACTGTACCGAGAAGCTGTGATCGAAAGTCTAAAATCGGTACAGCAAGTGATGAAACGCCGGGAGCAATCGGTTCATTTGCAAACGTTATTCTTTGTTGGATGATCTGAGGTTTTTGTTTCTTAAGCATACTTTGATCTTCTTTTGAGAGTTGTTTAAACTCGTATTCGACCCAATCATCCGCTTGTTCATTTTCATAGGCATAATATAACTTTCCACATGCTGACTTGAGTGGCAATAACGTACCGATTTGTGCCCCAATATTTAGCGTATGAGAACCACTTAAGAGCTTAACAACAATAGGACCGCGCTCGGCAGGAACCGCATATAACAGTGTTTCATTAGAGTAGTCGTTAATTTCCCTAAGATGCGGAGTTATGTGTTCTAAAATATTCTCCTGATTGATCGTTTGGTAGCCATATTCAGCTAGCTTAGGACCTAAAAAATACTTTAGTGAATACTCGTCCCGATACAGAATTCCGAGCATCGTTAATGTGTTTAAATACTTATATAAATTGTTTTTGGATAGCGATGTTTCACTTAGAATCTCATTATATTTTAGCGGGCGGTTTTTCTTTGATATTACTTCCACAATAGAAAGACCTACTTTTAATGACTGAATTGTCTCCGCTTTGCTCAATTCTTTTTTCTTACGCTCCATCTTTGAACAAATCCCCCTAACCTAATGTTCTCTCTTTTAAATTTAACACATATCAGCAGCCTGAGCATGACACGGCTTAAACGATAATTGATTATTGACAAAAAATTAAATCACAGATAATATTTTATAGTGAACTAATTACACTATTAATAAGAAAGAGGTCGTACCTATGAAAAAAGTAGCGCTTGTTTTCATGCCTCTATTGATATTATTAGCAAGCTGCCAATCTGGCGCTGTTGAAGTTGAGACTGACCTCAATAACAATAATGAAATTCAAGAACGAAACTTTGTAAGCGCTCACGTCGTTCCAGAAGGTCACGTCTGGCACCAAGCTCTCTTAAAGCTGGAAGAAGGAGCGGATGAGCGCACTGATGGAAAATGGACATTTGATTTCTATCCGCAAGGATCTTTAGGGCCGCAAAATGACATGTACCAACAACTGCAAGTCGGTTCCATTGACCTTGCCGTTCTCGTCGGACCCGAATTGAACAGTCACTCGGAAGCATTTGCATCCTGGGCAATGCCTTTTATTTTAAGAGATCATGAAGACGCTTTCAAGATGGGCGCAACCGAAGAAGCACACCAGCTTTTTGATACGTTGGACGGCGTAGCAGGACAAGGCTACTTCTTTGCAGGGATGCGTCACGTGCTTTCAAGCGAAACATCCCTTTCTTCGATTGAAGAATTTAACGGCCTGTCATTACGCATCAGTCCAAGCCCTGCAATCACTGACTTTTGGCAACAAGCGGGGGCTGGCCCAACGCCTGTTCCAGCAGCTGATTTGTATAGTTCCTTTCAAACCGGTGTTGTCGACGCAATTGACATCGACCTTGATTTAATGATGAACAATGGCTACTACGATATCGGCGACTATTTTACACCATTAAATCACATGAGCTGGGCAGCGCCAGTTTTATTAAATGAACAAGTGTATGAAAGCTTCACTAATAAAGAAAAAGAAATCTTCTCAGAATCACTGGAAGAGGCCATTGAACATAACAAACAGCTAGCAATGGAAAGAGAAGTGCAGCAGATGATTGATTTCGAAGAGCAAGGCGGAACGATCGTTGAAATTGAAGACCTTGACGAGTTTCATAACGTCGCTGAAAACATCCATGAACAATACAGTGAAGATCATGAATACATTGCTGATTTCATTGAGAAAGCTAAGGAAATTTCCGAATATGACAACTAGGGGGGCACGATGTGAGCGTACTTTCTAAATTCAATCACGGCATCACAAAAGTTGTTGAAATAGTATGCATGTTGAGTGTCATTGCCATCGCCATGATTACAATCTCAGCTTTCTTTTCCCGTTATGTGATTCAGCAGCCCCTTGTTGGGACGGACGAGTTGGCATTGTTTCTGCTCGTATGGGTCACGTTCCTCGGTGCAACGCTTAGCATTCGGAATCGAGACATGATCTCCTTAACATTCGTCATTGAACGGTTAAGCAGAAAAAGTTATTACATCGTTCAGATTTGTACGCAAGCTATTATTCTTAGTTTCTCCTTAATGGGGTTCTGGTTTGGTTGGAAATGGCTCGTGTCATCAAGCATTTGGGAAGCAACTTCCGTCTCTTTGGAGATGCCTTTATGGATGCCCATGATGATCTTCCCGGTGACGATGTTGATTATGACGCTATTTAGCATCGAAAGTATCGTATACACCGTCAAAAAACTGAATCGACCAGAGGAAGCGGGGGATTTATAATGATCATTTTTGTGGTTGTTTTTGCCATTTTGTTAATCATTGGGCTTCCTATCGCATACGTTTTGGGGGTATCGACCGTCTCTTACATCGTTGCGACTGATAATCTCCTACTGCTCGAATCCATCCCGCAACGAATGACGGGAGGTATTCAGAATTATGGTTTACTCGCCATCCCTCTTTTCGTCTTAGCCGGCGAGCTTATGAACAAAGGTGGAATTACGACGAGACTCTTGCAATTTGCTCGAGATTTAGTCGGACACTTCAGAGGGGGTTTGGCTTACGTCAATGTTATGACCAATATGTTTCTTGCATCAATTATCGCTCCGCCAATGCCCAGACAGCGATGATGAGCCGAATTATGGTTCCAGAAATGGAAAAGGAAGGCTATAAAAAAGAGTTTAGTGCCGCATTAACGTCCGCTTCGTCACTTCTCAGTCCCATTGTTCCTCCAAGTTTACTGTTTATCATTTACGGGGTCACGGCAGAAGTATCCATAGGAAACATGTTTATCAGCGGTGTTATACCAGGAATTTTGCTAGCGATTGGTTTTGTCATTTTAATTTCGTTTATTTCAATAAAAGAGAACTTCCCAAAACATGACCGAGTCAAAGCGAAGAAAGTCATGAAAGCTTTTTTTATTGCATTGCCTTCACTTTTCATTCCAATTCTAATCATCGTTGGTATTCTCGCAGGTCTAGTTACACCAACGGAGTCTGCTGCTGCAGCAAGCTTTCTAGCTTTGATCGTTGGAATGTTTCTGTACAAAGAGATTAAGCTATCTGACTTTCCAGGTATTCTACTCAACACTGCAAAGTTTACATCAATCGTTACGTTCATTATCGCAATGGCTACGATCTTCGGTTGGGTTCTCTCGTTCGAGCAAGTCCCTCAGCAACTGTCATCGATGATGGTTTCATTGACAGATAACGTATACGTATTCTTATTCCTCTGTATCGTTTTGTTATTAGTCATTGGTATGGTTATTGAAGGAATCGCTGCGATCATTATTCTCGTTCCAATCCTTCTACCCGTTGCAACAAGCTACGGTGTGGATCCGATTCAGTTTGGTATTATCATCTGTCTTACGATGGCGGTTGGCTTAATTACACCTCCTGTTGGTACTGCCTTATTTATCACATCGTCCATCACAGGGGTTCGCTTTGAAGTGCTCACGAGGTATGTTCTTCCGTTTATCGCGGTCGCCTTAATTGTGTTAATCATTGTCGCGTATATACCTACAATCACGCTGTGGCTGCCGAGTATTTGGCTCTAGTGTTGCATTTCCTAAGAATGGACGTAACGATTACGTCCGTTCTTTTTTGCATGAAAAAAGCATGGGACTCATCCTCCCACGCCATTCATTTACGCCATGGCACACTTTTCTTTTGATTTGATCACCGTGACCCAATATTCAATCGGCTGTATAAACGTTTGCACGTGCTCATAACACTCTGCTTTTTTCAACGTTTCGACGAGAAGATACACCGATTGATAATTAAGATCATTGACGAAAACATCCAACAAGGTCGCTTTCATATTCATATAGTCTTCATAATCATTAGTAACGGCCAGCTTTTTATTGAGCGGCGGCATGTATTTTTGAAAGTCATCCGCAGCCCGGTTAAGCTCCTCGGTTGTTTTACATTGTGCCGCTGCTATATTTAATTCGTCAATAAAGTGAAGGTATTCTTCATGCTGATTTCGTTTCACAGATTCACTGAGTATGTTCTTAAACGTTGTATGATCCATTTCTTACAAACCCCTTTCCTTTATTTCATTCGTGTTCTGACGCTCGAGGAACCTAACTAGTGTCACTCCCATCGTATCCAAATTTCACGCCTGCTAATTCACGTCTGTTCCCAACCGCATCTTCAGCCTACACCTTCTTTGCTCTCCACCCTACTTGCAATGCTCACTAATAAAAATGATTTGACGAATTCTCCATTAACCTATATATTGTTTGTAAATAGTGAACAAAGTTATCTATATATGAATTATAACTAAGGAGTGATGGATCTGTCTACGTTTATTGTATGGATTGAAAGAAAACCCTCCTTCTCCGGTGATACCATTGCCGGACACCGTGATTTCATATCACAGCTCAAAGAAAACGGCTTATTAGTTTTTGCGGGACCTTTTTCTGATCAAACTGGCGGCGCTTATGTGATTAAAGCAGCGTCTCTTGAGTCCGTGAAATCGCTAATCGGAAATGATCCGATGAACAATGAGGATTGCATTTATGAAGTCAAAGAGTGGAACTACTCATCATGAACTTAATTTTGAAAGGGGTATCATAAACCATGAAACTCGTTACATTTATTTATAACAATGAATCAAGAATCGGAGCACTTACAGAAGACAAAAGAGTCGTCGATCTGAATTATGCCTACAAAGCGCTGTTGGAAAGCGAAGGCAAAGTGCGTTCAGAATTAATAGCTGAAGCCTACATTCCAGCCGATATGGAAGGATTTATTGAAGGTTCTGATGACAGCCTCTCGAAAGCTCAAGAATCTATCACGTATGCATTGTCTAAAGATGCGGCGTATAAACATCCTCTTATCCATGCGTTCGACAGTGTAAAGATTGACGCACCGGTACGAAAGCCCGGAAAAATCATCTGTGTTGGGCACAACTATCGCGAACATATTAAAGAAATGGGTCGTGAACTTCCAGAAAACCCCGTCGTGTTTGCAAAGTTCGCAAACACAATTACAGGACCTCAAGACGACATTCCTCACTACCCGATTTCAGATCAACTCGATTACGAAGCAGAATTCGCGTTCGTTGTCGGCAAGAAAGCTAGAAATGTATCGAGGGAAGATGCACTCGAACACGTAGCTGGATACACCATTGCCAATGATGTGACGTATCGTGACATTCAACGTCGCACCCTTGAGTGGCTTCAAGGTAAAACGGTTGAAGGAAGCCTACCACTTGGTCCTTGGCTCGTCACTTCAGACGAATTGGATAACCCATCAGGATTGGACGTTCGTCTAACCGTAAACGGAGAAGAACGACAAAAAACAAATACGTCGAACTTCGTGTTTGATGTTCAAGAACTCATTGAGTTCCTTTCTAACTTAATGACGCTAGAACCAGGCGATGTCGTGCTAACCGGAACTCCTGGAGGTGTAGGCGTTGCACGCGATCCACAAACCTTCTTGACTGACGGAGACGTCGTTCGAATTGAAATTGATAAAGTCGGGGTTCTCGAGAATAAAGTCGCAAAAACGGAGTTGGCAAACCATGACAATAAAGTCCATTCATAATCAAGTGATGAACATCCAAGATGTGATTAATCAAATCGTCAATATTTCTGGCGAACTTGATGAAAAGACGATCCGCTGGAACCCAAGCGAAGAAGAATGGTCCATTATGCAAGTCTTGTCACATTTAGCCGAGGCAATCCCCTATTGGGTCAATGAAGTTGATCGTGTCGTCGAGAAACCAGGCAGCGAATGGGGCCGAGGTTTACAAGACCCCGCGCGCTTAAAAGCTGTCGAAAATACCGGTCAATTATCTGTACAAAAGACGCTTGGTGAAGTCGAAGCCTTGAAGACAATGGTAGAAAAGCTATCCACCATAAGTGAAAAACAGCTTCACGCAGAAAATCCACACCGAAACTTTCAGAAGTTCGGCAACAAACCTGTATCTTTTATCATCGGTCACTTCATTGAAGAACATGTTGAAAAGCACCTTAGTCAGATCAAGCGCAACCTCAGTAAATTAGACTAATTATACTTTTATAATGAGAGGCGGATGTTGAAATGGCAGAAAAGGCAGCATATTTAGAAGACCAAGATGTGAAAGACTTCACGAAAGAAATTCAAGAGCACAGCCTGGGACCCCTTTGGGAAGCGATTCCCGCTTTAATGAACAAAACACCGAAACCACATGCAGTTCCTTACCTTTGGTCGGATGAGCTCATGAAACAAAAGCTGCATGAAGCATCGCAAATATTCACCCCTGATCGCGGTGGTGAACGACGGGCCATTTACTTCCAAAACCCTGGCTTAACCTACCGTAAGCCGTGGGGTTGGGCATCGACAACGCAAACGTTGTATGCCGCAGTTCAACTGCTTTTGCCAGGGGAAGTTGCACCGTCACATCGGCATTCACAAAGTGCATTGCGGTTCATCACAGACGGCGAAGGCGCGTATACAATTGTTGAAGGTGAGCGAATTTTCATGCAAGAAGGAGATTTCCTCATTACGCCAAAGAACCTTTGGCACGGTCACGGGCATGTTGGTGATGAGCCGATGATCTGGATGGATGCACTCGACATACCAACGATCTACTCAATGGGAGGGACGTTCTTCGAACCTTACCCGGACCAAATTGAAACACCAACGAAACCAGATAACTTCTCTGAGCAACGGTACAGCGGCGGCATGGTCCGCCCAATTCACGATCGGCATTCAACAGTAGCACCACTCGCAAATTATAAATGGGGTGGCACTGAACAAGCATTAAAGGTTTGCAGCGATTTGAACCGGACCCGTTTGAAGGATATGCCGTGGAATACATTAATCCTTCAAATGGCAAGACTGCAAACCCAACGATGGGATCTTGGATGCAACTACTGCCAAAAGGATTTCATACTAAAGCACATCGCCACACGCACTCAGTCATCTATCAAGTTCATAAAGGCTCAGGGTATACAGTCATTGATGGCGTTCGTTTTGATTGGAAAAAAGGCGATTACTTCGCCATCCCAAACTGGGCTTGGCACGAACATGTCGCAAGTGAAGAATCTTACTTGTTCACAGTGAACGACATCCCTATCATGGATCGCTTCGATTTAGAACAATCCCAGGCTCTTGACGTAAATAACGGACACCAGAAAGTAATTAATGAGTTTATAGCATATCGTTAAGGACTCGTGCCCCCTTAATCGTAAGGGGGCTAACAAATTGATTACCATTTTATGAAAGCGTTTATCTATACGAGGAGGGGCTACTATGGCTCAAACAACAGAGACTCCATTGCTAGTTATTGGTGGAGGAATTGGTGGGTTAGCGACGGCACTTGGTATCGCTCAGTCTGGACGAAAGCTAAAAGTATTGGAACAAGCACCCGAATTTGGGGAGGTTGGAGCAGGCATACAGCTAGCAGCAAATGCAACAAACGTACTTCAGCGGTTAGGTGTCATGGAGGAAATCAAGAAAGTCTCTGTATTCCCTAAGAGACTCGTAATGATGGATGCCTTTAGTGGTGAAGAGCTTTCTGCACTAAACCTTGGTAAAACCTATGAAGAGCGTTACGGGGCTCCTTATATCGTCTTGCATCGCTCAGACTTACACCGTGTACTTTTAGACGCCTGTATCGAACACCCAAATGTAGCGTTAGAAACCAATCAGAAAGTAACAAATGTGGAAGATTACAATGATGGAGTAACGGTTACAACTGCAAGTGGCAGCAAACATCACGGAGAAGCGTTAGTAGGTGCTGATGGTATCTGGTCCGAAGTTCGTCGTTTGTTTAGCGATGATCAGCCGATCTGCTCTGCCTATGTAGCATATCGCGGAGCTATTCCTATTAATGAGGTCAAACAATCGGTCGCGAACATGGATGATGTATTCATGTGGATTGGTCCAAATCTTCACTTAGTACAATACCCTGTAAGAAAAGGGGAGCTTTATAACCAAGTTGTTGTATTTAAAAGTGAGAGTTATCGACCTGAAATTGAACACACGTATAACTGGGGCACCCCCGAAGAGATGGACAAGGTTTTTGATGGGGCCTGCGAAAAAGTCAAAAAAGCGATTTCCTTTATTTCTCGTCAGCGACGGTGGCCCATGTACGATCGAGAGCCGATAACAAATTGGACAAAAGGGAATGTTACGCTCTTAGGAGATTCTGCTCACGCAATGCTACAGTACTTAGCCCAAGGTGCTTGTCAGGCTTTAGAAGACGCAGATTGCTTAAAGGATATGTTTGAAGAACATGATGACGTAAATATAGCTTTTATTGAATACGAGAAAGAACGCATCCCTCGTACCACTTATGTGCAACAATCCGCAAGAACTTGGGGAGAAATTATTCACAGCACACAACCAGAAAGCATTTTGTTACGAGACACCATTATGAAAAAGAGAGCAGCTACTGACTTTGAGTTTATTGACCAATACCATGGACATCATCGATTTGTTAAAGTTTAAGGTATAGTGTATGAAGATGGTGTGGCTAACTCTTTTGCCTCGAGTGAAATACTGCACTAAGAGCGTTTCTAGATAAACTGTCCAATCTACAATTAGACGCTCAACCCTCTCATATAGAATAGAGGCACGGTATGATCGTTAAAAGCGCGTGAGCATTTCAAGTGTACTACTAATTACACTCCTTTTCGTACAGAGGTTTGTTTTCTATCACATGCTGCTTCTAAGTATGATATGTAGGGATAGCACTCACCAACTTGTCCCCCATCCCCAGCAAATAAAAAAGGATTGCCCAAAAATTGGGCAATCCTCACACGTTAGTTAATATTTAGACGTCCTTCTGCAGTCTCTCTCGTTTCATTTCCGTCAGCATCTGTTACTTTCACTTCGATTTCAGCGCCTTGAACGGAAAGGTTTCTTATGGCGGTCCAATAGCCGACATATTGTCCAGGCGAGCTCTCCCACATCGGCAATTCAGTAGGCGGTTGTGACTGACTTGTGAGCGGCAGGCGGATAGAGAACACCGCATTCAAGCCGGGGTCACTATCAAACGCAATTCTTACGGATTCACCTGCTGCAAGCGTCATATTTTCAGCTGGTTGCAAGTTGCGGATGAGCCCTTCTTCTGGTGGATCAACAGGTTCTCCTAGGTGGTCGTCGTCAGCATGAGGGGCACGTTCTCCTCCAACGCCTACACCGATATAAGCAAAGTCATTTACTGCACCTGGCGTGCTGTGTGAAAATCCTACGTGGCCTCCGTACATGTTGTCTTCGGTTGTGACGATTTGCCAACTGTCTGGCTCGTCTTCACCATCTGGCCAAACTTTGAGTTGCAAGGCCGCTGCATCTCTTTGAAGTAATACACGGTACCATTCATCTTCAGATACTTCAAAACCTGGCTCGCGATGCCAAGGGTTGTACTTGAGCCCCCGCTTCGTTGCATAATTCGGACGGTTCCGTTCTCGTACTCATCGTCTGGGAGCCGTGCATCTGCATAAATGCCATTCTCACTTCCTGGCGACCCAGACATATGGAATCCAAGTTCAAATACGTGGTTTTGAATGTTCGAGCCTTGAACGAGTGCGAAGATTTCTGTACTTCCATAAAGTTCTCCTACCGCATCCGCTGTAAAGCCTCTCACACCTGAACGAGCGGTATGCTCCAAGCGCAGTGGTTCATCAGCAATGGTAAGCTGCTCGTCTTCACCTTGCCAAATCGGTGACCACTCGTCAGGCTGTTCACCAACGACTTCATCGGTGAAATCAAACACATGTTGCTCAGGATCGCTCACTGGAGGCGTATCCGGCCAGTACTTCGGAATATCATAAAATGCATCGCCATCAAGCTCGTGCACTGAGCCATCCGTCATCGACTCCGCAATTCCCCAAAGACCTGCTGTAACCTTATCAATGAGTTCTTGATCATAAGGAACTTGAGGTTGTTGTCCTGCCATTTCAAATAATACCGCTCCGCTTCCGTTCAAACCGAATGCACCTAACGCAATGCCAGAAAGGTCAAAGGTTGACGGGTACGTGTACCGAGCCAGTCCCGCTTCATGGCCATCGTCTGCATGAGCATGAATGCCTTCTGCCGCTGCTAAATTATAGCGGCGCGACTTGTCTTGATCCATTCTGGGTAATCCTCCGCGTATTTAGGGTTGTTGTCTGGTCCTAGCGGCGGGTGGCTAAGCGCAATCGACACATCCTGATCCGTGCCTTCAAGTTGCGGCGTGCCCATATGGTGCAAATTCACATACGATTCAACAATGCCAAACTCTTCTTGTAGTTCTTGATATAAATCAGCAAGAGCGCGAGCTTCATTCGTTAAGTAGAATCCGTAATGAGCACTCGTTCCAGGCAAATCATCTGCCTCTGCTTCAAAGTCCAAGTCCGGATGGAAATCACGGTTAATATCAAAACCGTTACGGCTTTCATTATGATACCAAGCAGGTTCAGCGCCCTCTAAGTGGGGATGATATTCAAGGACTTCTTCCCAAGAGATGTCATTTTGACGTTTTACGAGTTCAGAGCCATCAGGGTTGAGCTTAGGAACGGTGACAATCGTTACTTCCTCTAGTATATGATCTCTTTCACCCGCTGCAAGTTCGTCCAACATATCGATAATGGCTTCTGTGCCTGATTTTTCGTTGCCATGAATCTCACTATCAATGAGTAACACTTGATCGCCATCGCCCATTCTCGTCGCATAAATGTCACGACCGTGATGGGATTCGCCTATCACATCTAATTCCAAAAGACCTTCACTCATCTCTTCGATACGGAAAAGCTCTTCAACCATTTCTTCGTAATTCGTCCAACGTTCATCTAACGCTTCAATTGATTGGGCACTCGGTTCTTCATACTCTTCCTCTTCAAGTAGAGCAAAAGATTCCGTTGGTTGCCACAGTGAAAGAAGCAGTACGAATGACAGTGAATATTTCCAAGCTGATGTTTTCAAATAAAAGCCCTCCTCCATTTATTTAGTCACCCTAAGTAATTTGAATACTAGCACAAAAATTCACTAAATTTAATTAACTAATTCGAATAAACTAAAAATAAACATTTATACTTATCTCCTCTACACAATTGATGCAGGTCGATGTTATCGGGTTTAGGACATTACACATGTAGCACCGCCCAATCCATCAACGAACTGGGCGGTTTAATTACAATTTTTATGCGTTAACGAAATGTCAATCTTCTCATCATTCCGTGAGCAAGCGCCAAACACGCACGCAGGAAATTCGGCTCGGTAATGTCATGTGTTCGTTTGTCGCGATCATCACCTTGCACTTCAGCTCTCCAATCAGAGTCGATCGCGTGTTCAATAGATGTATTGAAGCCGTCCACATCTGGATAATAATCTTTAATAAACCCATCCCACCAATCTTGAAATGGCTGGTCACCTTTCACATCTCCCGTATTCATCACAGGAATTTGACGACTGTAGTCGATGATTTGTCCCCCGTCATCAGCGATGTGCGTCGGCAGAGAAGAAAAGTCTTCCTCTCTTCTCACCGTCGTGTCTGGACTCAGCTGATTTGGAACCACCCCATGAACGTCAACAAGAACACGGAACCCTTCAGCAAGCTCATGCGCACCCGCTTGAAATCCACCTTCAACTGCCTCATAAAATTTTCTTTCATGGTTGCTTTTAAGCCATATTCCAGCATCCCTAAATGCATGCCCGTCCAAGACGTATACCCTGCGATAAGCACTGGCCGCCCTGCTCCTGTAAGATGCTGTTTCCCTGCAGTGAGATTCTTCGAAAATTGACTCACATCATAATTGATTTCCTGAATGTATGTGCCCATATTCTTGAATCTTCGGGCTGTTCTTCCATAAGGTTGGTCATACACTTGACCGTTGTGATTAAGGTAGCTGTCCATCGCCATTGCATAGGCATACCACATTACGCCATTCATCGGATAGCGCGCATTTGGAAAGGATTGCTCATCATCAACAATCAAATTATCGACCATATACTCAATGGTATGATCATCCATAAACGACCACGTATGTTCACGGTAATGGCGATCACTCCAATCCCAACACTGGTCAAGCATATCCTCCACCCGCTCTTTAACGTTATCGCAAAGATTCCCATTCAGTCCTTTAATAAAGACGAGGCTCGCCGTTAGTGCACTAATGCCAGGTGTACCACCATCCATTGGACCGTCTCTTAAATACCCTTCCATCTCGCCACCTTCACTTGTTTCATCGAAGATCGCATCGATGGCTTTCGATAACTCGCCGCCTACTTCAACAGCCAAACTGTCTTCTTTATGAACTTCTCTAGCCTCATATTCGAGTTGCGAGAGAAAAATCATAAACGAAGCCATGCGGTAATACCGTCCTCCCATATAAATTGGCGCATATTCTGGGTTTGACACTGATCCCCGGTTGTATTCCTTAACTCCTGGTGTAACCGCTGTTCCAACATGATTACGCTTTAAGAAATACTCCTCAAATACTCGTTTACTCACTTCATATGCATTTGTCATAAAATCACCTCTTTTTTCGTGTCTATCCCTTAAAGAGTGGTTTGTCTATAAAATTCAACATGAATGCCAGTATTTTTTGTCGGTCCAATTTTGTGCTGATCATCAGTGCAACATTCACACCCAATGAATGCGCTTTCAGGTTTTGAAAAAGACTATACTAAAATAGAAAGGAGGCATAGACATGCAAGATCAGCGGGCGGCTTCTCTGTTGCATTTTCTCACGACGCATCGAGCGATGACGATGAAACAATTGGAGACGGCTTTAAAATTCTCGAGAAGGCAAATCCAATACGATATCCAGAAAATTAATGCGTGGTTGAAAGATGAGAATCTACCTGAAATTTTCGTTGATCGAAATCGCGGGATTATTGTAGATGAAGCGGTCAAAGAAGCAATGATTGCACAGTTACACGCATTCAACAAGCGGGCGTATATTGCGTCACCAGAAGAACGCGTCGACCTGCTGCTGATCCAGACATTTATGTCACCGAAAGATTTATCTGTGAACCATTACACGTCGTTACTACAGGTCAGTCGAAATACGGCATTAACGACCGTCACTCAGGCGCGCATTAAAGCGAATGAAGCACGCGTTGCCTTAAGTTACTCCCGTGCGGACGGTTATCAATTGACGGGAGAAACGCGTGATGTTCGTCAGCTCATTATGACCGGTATCTCTCATTTCATGCACTATCGAGAAGGAAAAGAGATGCTCGCGGAGCTCTACGAGACACAGAGTCAGCAATCGTTTGATGCGACGCTTGCCAGCTATCGGCAAGTGTTGTCAGCTGTTGAGCGTCAACTTCACGTTGCATTTGTAGAAGAAAAAGCCCGGGATATGGCCGCCTTTCTTCTCATTCTTAGACAACGTACAGCTACGAAAACGACGATTACGTATGACGAAGATACGAAAGTAATCATTCGGGGCTGGACAGAATATCAGGCGATTGCACCGTATATAAACGAACTTGGCTTTAATGTTGAAAAAACCGATGAGCACTATTATGCAGCAGTTGCGCTGCTCGGGCTGCAAATTCAGGGAGACACTGAACTAAATGAGCCGAATACGCACAAGGATTTGTACGAATTGACGAAAGCGATTGTACAGGAATTTGAACTACAGGCGTGTGTGTCATTGCCTGACAAAACTGCTGTTATTCACTCCTTGTATGCACACATTAGGCCAGCCTACTACCGGATGCTTTTTCAAATACCAATTGTCAATCCGCTTTTACCGAGGATCAAGAAAGAATATCCTGAGCTTTTTAAGCTCGTAAAACGGTCGCTCAAGCTATTATCTGAGTATGTAAAGCATTCGATCCCGGATGAGGAGACAGGCTATATTACGCTACACTTCGGCTCTCTTATGGAAGAAGAGAACCTGCACATTACCAAAAAGCGTGCCCTAATCATTTGCCCGAATGGTGTCGGCGCCTCAAATATGCTGAGATACCAAATTGAAAAACTCATACCAGAAATTAATATCGTCGCTGTACAATCTCTAAATGACTATGATTTTAAAAAAGAAACCGACATTGATGTACTGTTTTCGACGGTAGCCATTCAGACAGAGCTTCCGCTCATTATCGTTAATCCCATTCTGTCTGCCCTAGATAAAGCACGCATTATACAAGAAGTTGATGATTTATTTATAGGTAAAAGAGGCGCAAACTTGCCTGGAACACGAAAAATTATGGAGATTGTACAGGCTCACGCGAGTATACACGACGAGTTGAAACTCCAACAGGCACTGTCGGCGTTGCTGGCGGAATCCGCCGTCGTACAAAACAGGAGGTATTCACCAGTGCTTTCAGATTTATTAAAGATAGAGATGATACAAGTACAAGACGGCATAAGCGACTGGCAAGCGGCCATTACGAAGGCGGCTGAGCCACTGCTTACAATTCAAGCAATTGAGCCTCACTATATTGACGCGATGATTAACAATGTTCAGGAACTGGGGCCTTACATCGTGATGGCACCAAACGTGGCGATTCCTCATGCCAGGCCAGAGGACGGCGTGAAAAAGCTAAGCATGAGCCTGTTAAAGCTCAATGAACCCGTTTCATTCTCACCAGGAGATGCGAACAAGGATGCCCAGCTTGTATTCGTGCTCGCAGCCGTGGACAATGAATCGCATTTAAAAGCGCTCAGTCAATTGACAGAGCTATTAGAAGAAGAATCACGCATCGATAAAATGCTCGAATTTCAAACAGCCGAATCATTTCTGCCGATGATTCAAACATTTAGCCAGGATTAAGAAGGGATGAGGCATAATGATTTCAATTGTGACCGTATGCGGGAACGGCATTGGCAGTAGCTAATGCTAAAAATGAAAATCGAAGAAATCTGTGAGGAACTAGGCATTGATGCCAGTGTCGAATCCTCTGACTTCAACGGTGCAAAAGGGAAAATTTGCGATTTAATCGTCACCGTCGATGAGCTAGCTAGTCAGTTTGATCAATCAACGCAAGCCATCGGCGTTGTGCGAAGCTACATTAACAAGAAGAAAATCAAAGCTGACGTTGGTCACTTGCTTCAGGAAGTCGCTAGCAAAAAATAAGGCATGTGTAAACAGGGGGAAACACTATGAATTTTTTAGTGGGCTTATTGGAATTTCTCAGAGACGTCTTTTCTGAGCCTGCGTTACTCATTGGTTTAATGGCGTTCGTTGGACTCGTCGCTTGAAACGACCGCTGCACAAAATATTTACCGGGACGCTCGGTCCAATTCTTGGGTATATCATGCTGAGCGCCGGCGCAGCCTTTATTGTCGCAAACCTTGAGCCACTTGGGGAAATGATTGAAGAAGGCTTCAATATACAAGGGGTCGTCCCTAACAACGAGGCCATCGTTGCAACGGCCCAGGCCGTACTAGGCGTCGAAACAATGTCCATTCTCGTTTTAGGTCTTATATTAAATATCGTCATTGCACGCATCACTAAATATAAATATGTATTCTTAACGGGTCACCACAGCTTTTTCATGGCTTGTTTACTATCCGCTGTACTCGGTGCAACCGGTATGTCAGGCATTCAGCTAATCCTAATTGGTGGTTTTATTCTCGGTGCGTGGAGCGCAATCTCTCCCGCAATCGGGCAGCGCTACACGAACAAAGTGACCGACGAAGACGGCATTGCTATGGGTCACTTCGGAAGTGTCGGTTACTACCTCTCTGCATGGGTCGGTAAGTTCGTCGGTAAGCCGGAGGACAGCACAGAAAAAATCGTTATTCCAGAACGTTGGTCATTTTTACGTAATACGACGATCTCTACCGCTTTAACGATGATGATCATTTATCTTATCGCAGCAATTGCTGCGGGCTCAGAATTCGTCGGTACACTTTCAGACGGGCAATCTCCATATTTGTTTGCGATTATGAGTGCCTACAGTTCGCCATTGGAGTAGCCATCGTTTATAACGGTGTGCGTATGATTCTCGCTGACTTAATTCCTGCATTCCAAGGAATTGCGACGAAAATTATTCCAAACTCAGTGCCAGCGGTTGACTGTGCGGTCTTCTTTCCGTACGCACAAACCGCGGTAATCATCGGTTTCGTTTGTAGTTTCGCAGGAGGCATCGTCGGGATGTTCATTCTTGGTGCAGCAGGTGCTGTCCTAATTATACCGGGTCTCGTGCCGCACTTCTTCACAGGAGCGACGGCTGGGATTTACGGTAACGCCACCGGTGGACGCCGCGGTGCAATTGTCGGCTCGTTTGTGAACGGTCTTGCTCTTGCCTTCCTTCCAGCGCTATTACTACCGGTACTTGGCAATCTCGGATTTTCCAACACGACGTTCGGTGATACAGACTTTGCTGTGCTCGGGATTCTCATCGGTCAGGCAGGCGAAGCCTTAAATGTTGCTGGAATTTATGCAATTGTAGCTTTACTCGTCCTTGTGTTGTTCATTCCTAACTTTGTAAAGACAAAATCAGTGACACTTAACCACATCGTAGACGATGAGGAATAAAAGTTTCGGAGGTAAGGATTAATGGAGAATTTAAACGTAAAGATTTATGCAGACGGCGCTGTACTCAGCGACATGCTGTCAGCATACGAATCAGGACAGATCAAAGGCTTTACAACGAATCCATCATTGATGAAGAAAGCTGGCATTAAGAACTATGAGCAATTCGCGAAGGAAGTTCTTGCGAAAATTACGGACTACTCCATCTCCTTTGAAGTGTTCTCCGATGATTTTGATATTATGGAAAAAGAAGCGGATCGCATTAACAGCTGGGGGGATAACGTCTATATAAAAATACCGATTACAAATTCTCTAGGCGAATCTTCGATTCCTCTCATTAAAAAACTATCTAAAGCAGGCATGAAGCTCAACATTACTGCGATCTTGACGCTTGATCAAGTCAGAGCGACGGTTGACGCATTGGCACCAGGTACAGAAAATATTGTTTCGGTCTTCGCAGGTCGTATCGCTGACACGGGTGTTGATCCAATGCCGGTAATGAAGGAATCAGCGAAGATTTGTGCCGAGAAGCCAGGTACTGAGCTGCTTTGGGCGAGCTCCCGAGAGCTGCTCAACATCTTCCAGGCCGAAGAATGCGGCGCGCATATCATTACGTGCTCACCTGACATCATTAACAAGCTCGGGAATGTTGGCAAAGATCTCGAACAATTCTCACTTGACACCGTGAAAGCTTTTAATAAAGACATTCAGGCACTCGGTTACTCGGTACTGTAAGACGCGAACAGACTGAACCGCATCGGTTCAGTCTGTTCTTGCTTTTCAGAAACTAGGTCTATATAGTAGCCAATGATTAGATTACCGCGGGCGTCATCTCAGCTTTCGCGCTGGCAATCAAGGACCTTCCGCAAATGATCATACAGCAGGCGACTCAGCCACACTAGCCAATTTTTTATCCTTGTATTATCTGCTTAGCTTGCTATGCTCGATGTAGATGTTTTTGAAGAGATTTTAAGTGGCTTAGTCACTTCGTGAAATTGATAATTTCTCGACAATCTGAACGAAGCTGGGACATAACTAGTCTCTGATACAAAAAGATCCTCGTCACTAATTTATCGGTGACGAAGATCTTTTTTGCTCCTTTGGGATTGAAAGTTGTTGGAGTTTGCCTTATTCTGGCGGTGAACTTCCTTATGTTCACCGCCATGAACGCGAAGCCTAATTCATTTCTCACGTTCTCTTGACCTCTTACCGAGACACGAGTGAAACGCAAATTCGCCTTCAAAATCATAAGACGGGTTTCACATCGATTTTACGTTTGCCTTAGAGTTCGCCGGTTTCTTTTTCGGCAAGGAACTGTTTCGTATACGCTTTTTGTTGTTCCCAACGCTCGTTGTCATAGATCTTTCGATGATTCCCATCTTTTGCTTTTGTACATTGAGCACGGAAGGGACATGACGAACAATCGTCACATTCGTACACTCGGTAATTGCGAAGAAACCCGGCTTTGTCGCGGCGTTCGGAAAGATAGTGAAACGGTAGTTTTTGATCATTTAGGCACGTGAAAAAATCACATTCGGCATCGTACGTCCTGATAGACAACTTAAAAAGGATCTTGTTTATATTTCTTTTGTTTCTCTTTTCGGTATTGAGTATAGGGAATCAGAGAGATACGTTTCCGTTCCCGATCACATCGTCGTAATTTGTTCACTGCCATACCCGGCATTTCCAACAATACAGGCAGGCAGCTCAAAGAAGTCCTGTTTAATCATATCCAGGAAAGCAATAAATGTTCTTGTATCGGTAAGGTTTGGAAACACCTCAGAAGCTCGGGCATACTGACCATCGGTCGCAAGCTGCACATTGTGGCCAGGCTTGAGCTGGCCGCTTTTCATATAATCGTCTTTCATGCACATAAAGGTAACGTCCGGATCCGTCTTAGAATAGCTGTTCCTGTTTCCGAAGATTTCCATATCTTTTTCGTATTTCCTCTTGGGAGCGATAAAATTGAGCCATTGCTTACGATGCTGTTTCGGTCCCTTGCTTTCAGCGCGCAGTTGCTTTCGTTCTACCACATCCTCACTTGCCGAAATTGGACGATCGTACGCCTTGCTACATACGACCACTGCTCTTTAACATGCAAATGGTTTAAAGGGTGAGTGTACTATATGAACTAAATAAAAATGATTCATTTCTATACAAATTGTATAAAATAACACTGTAAAACTATTAAGAGATTAAAATATGTCCAAAAAAGCAACCCGCACCACATAATAGTAGGAGCTGCTTTCTTACTTTCTTTATCAATTATATGGAGGTAAAACCAAGTAACGTAAAGCACAATTACAGCTTGTTTTTCTGTAAGAAAGCGCGAAGTCGAGCGAGGTATAATTCGTTCTCTTCATGATGAGGAGAATGTCCACTCTGTTCAAAAATGTGATATTCATGGTTTGGAATATGACTCGCTATCTCATCCGAGCTTTCCACTGGTGTAATCCAATCGTGTCTGCCAACAGTAATAAATACAGGGACTTTGATGCTTGGCAACTGATCAACAATATTATAATTAGGTTTATTGTATTTGAACGCCGCGTTATGTGTTTCATATCGGTAATAGATACTGTCCATCTTCTTTTTAACGGCGATTTCATCGTATTCAACGGTGTATAATGGCTGAATAGCGGAAAACACGCGTTTAAATTCCTCGTTTGATGCGACCTCCCCTGCGAAGAGACGGATGAGTTCGTCTTCGCTCACATCGGTAAGATTCGCATCTTTTGCCGCTTGAACAGAATCTTGATCGAAGCGTTTACTCGCCGCAGTATCACGGAGTAGTACTGCTCGGACAGATTCTGGATAGCGTAGTACATATTCTAGTGCAAGAAACCCGCCGTACGATCCACCTAATATAATAATCGGTTCATCGACGAGTTCTTTTCTCACCGACTCAATATCTTCAGTCCATTGTTCATGTGTGAAAGGCGGCTTACCTTCAGAACGACCCGACCCCCTCATATCCATGAAGATTAACCGATAATCGACACCCAGATCTGAAAATGCTTTAATGTCATTCCGACAGTCTCCAAGACCAGGCGCCCCGTGAATGAAAAAGATGGCTTTTCCATTTGGATTTCCATGTTCTTCAATGTATAGTTCATTTCCATTAATCAATCGTTTCATGCTAAACTCCTTCCTACTTTGTGTTTTTTGGGTCTAGTGCGTCTCGTAAGCCATCACCAAGAAAATTGTAGGCAAGAACAATAAGCGTAATTGCGATTCCCGGTAAAAAACCGAGCATTGGGGCTGTCCAAATGTACTGCTGGGCATTTTGCAACATGTTCCCCCATGTTGGTGTTGGTGGTTGAATCCCAAGACCAAGATAACTAATGGCACTTTCGGTGAGAATGGCTCCCGCTATACAGAGCGTTGCCGCAACAATTATCGACGGTGTGACTTGTGGCAGTACGTACCTTAGGAGCACCCTCATTTTTGTTGCCCCAGACGCAATCGCAGCCTCGACAAACTCATACTCTTTCCATTTAAGGGTTTCACCGTACACCACTCTAGCAATCTCCATCCACGTCGTGAACGCAATAACGAGAATGACCATTGTTGGCGATGTTCCGAGAACGGTTAGAGCAACAAGGACGAAAAAGTAGTTCGGTATTGCCATCATCGCCTCTGTAAAGCGCATAAGCACAGCTTCTATACTCTTACCGAAAAAGCCAGCCACTGCCCCGACAAGTACGCCGATAATAATGGAACAAATCATCGCGGCTAGCCCGACGAGCAATGTCACCTGCCCCCCGTGAAGGAGGCGGGCAAATACATCGCGACCCAGTTCATCTGTTCCAAATGGATGTGTGAGTGACCAACTTGCATGAATACCGATCTCTGCAATCCGATCTGGGTGATGTGGCCACACTAGAGGAACCAAAAATACAACAAGATGAAGCAATACGATAAAACAAAGGGAAAGGAAAGCTAGTTTATTTTGATATAGGCGCTGCATCAAACTCAATTTGGCTGGAGCGCTAACAGCAATCGGCCGGCCGTTCAGCCCAGTTACGTTCTCCATCGTTATTCATCTCCTAAATCTATGAAATATTCTTAACGCGTGGGTCTATTTTTGAGTAAACAAGATCAACGATTAAATTGGATAGAATGACGACAGAAGTAATAATAACTGTGACACCCATGACCAAAGGATAATCACGGCTTTGAGCCGCTTCCAAAATCAAGGTGCCAATTCCCGGCCAGCCGAAAATTGCCTCGGTGATTACGGCCCCACTCAACAGTCGAGGGATGAGCACTCCGATCATCGTAATCACCGGGATCAACGCATTTCTTAGCGCATGAACATAAATGACAGTACGCTCTCCTGCCCCTTTTGCACGTACAGTGCGAATATATTGCTGAGAGATCACTTCTAGCATTGAAGAGCGTGTGAATCTTACAATGTTCGGTAAGATCGTTGTCGACAAAATCAATACAGGCAACAACAAATGTGAAAGCCAGTTTAATAGATCAAAGTTTTCTCCTCGTGCACCAACACCTGAGGATGGGAGCCAACCAAGCTGAATAGAAAACCATTGAATAAGCATCAATGCCAACCAAAATGCAGGTACAGATAACCCGATAACACTAATAAAGTTAATCGAATAATCTGCAATAGTTCCACGCTTGATTGCTGAAATAACACCAAGGACGATTCCAATGGATATCGCGAGTGCGAGCGTGAATAAACTTAGCTCAATTGTATAAGGAATTCTTTCTAATACACGTTCAACTACGGGCTGGTTACTCGAGAAAGACGTCCCAAAATCTCCTTGAACAGCATTGAAGATCCACTCTCCATAACGAACAACCACAGGATCGTCAAGACCGTAACGCTCAATCATCGCTTGCCTCTCTGATTCAGAGGCATCCATTCTCATTACACCTGAAGGTCCACCAGGTGCAAGGTTGATAAGAAAGAACGTGATGACGGTAACAATGAATAACAAAATAACACTTTGACCAGCTCGGTTAAGTAAGAAACGTAACATCGGAATAGCCCCCCCTCTAATCAGGGTTAGTTTATTTTAAGCCCGCCCTTTACGGGCGGGATGTATCACTGTTCTAAATACCATTCATTAATGTAATGCAATGAATCTCCGAATGCGAGATCTGGCACACCTTGCAAAGCGTCTACCTTCACTTGCGCTTCCTGTGGATACCATAAAAAGTTATAAGGCTGTTCTGTTGCCATTAATTGTTGTGCTTCATTGTAGATTTCTTGCCTTTCAGACATATCACTTGTTTGCGCGCCTGCTTCAAGCAGTTGGTCCATTTCCTCGTTTTGGTAGCCAGGAATGTTATTGCCACTTCCAGCATTTTCAGAATGAATATATGGCTGTAAATCAGGGTCGCTTGCATAACGCCACCAGTTTAGCGTTACATCATAATCACGGTTAATAACAACTTGATCAATCATCGTGTTCCATTCCATCGTCTGAAGTTCAACATTAAAGCCGACCTCAATTAAATATTGTTGAATTAATTGAGCAATCTGCTCCAAATCACCTTGAATTCCGATTTCAAAATTGATGTCGAACGTTTCTCCATCTTTTTCGAATATGCCATTGTCATTTTGTTCCCAGCCTGCTTCGCTCATAAGAGAGACGGCTTCGTCTGGATCATACGCCAATGTTTCTACATCATCACGGTAATACTCCTCAAGTGCCGGTGATATCCCGTGATCTGCAATGGTTCCATATCCTTGTAAGACCGTATCAATGATGTTTTCGCGGTTAATCGCGTGTGTAATGGCTTGGCGAACGATCGGGTCTTGGTACTTTTCATGTTCTTGATTGAGGGATAACCAATAAAACTGTGTCGTTTCCCGAGGGTACACATCAACCCATCTTGCTGCTCAATCCGCTCAATGGATGCAGTATCCTCTAATGAAAAGATTGATAACTCGCCACTTAAAATTTGCGCAACGTGTGTATTGCTGTCTGCCAACACTTTATATTCCACTTCATCTAATAGAGCGGTATCTCCAAAGTAATCTTCATTTCTTTCAAGAACTACGGATTGACCGGAAGTGTATGTCGACATTTTGAACGGCCCGGTTCCTACGGCATTATCCTTATTAAAGGAACTCAAGTCCCACGGGTCTTCCCCGTTAAAAATATGCTCTGGGAGAATCTCTGAGTTAAACCCAAGGTAAGCGGGTAGTGCTGCTACAGGATTGGACAGCTTGAACGTGACTGTATACTCATCATCTGCGACCACTTCGTCTACATCACCGAAGAATGACGCCCCGTTTGCCCCTAATTCCTCATTGAGTACAATTTCGTTAAATGTATACGAGACATCCTCAGAATCAAAAGTTTCTCCATCGTGCCAAAGTACATCTTCGCGAAGTTGGAATGTCCACTCCAGTTCATCTTCCGAAGTCTCCCACGACTCCGCCAAGCTTGGTGCAGGAACTAAGTCTTCACCTGGTTTTGTTAACCCTGAAAATAGGACACGGTTCACGACATTCGATTCAGCATACGCGTTCGGG
Organism: Geomicrobium sp. JCM 19039; assembly: GCF_000698145.1. Taxonomy (GTDB): domain Bacteria; phylum Bacillota; class Bacilli; order Bacillales; family Marinococcaceae; genus Geomicrobium_A. The sequence continues at coordinate 29,492 of NZ_BAXB01000007.1, read as the reverse complement.
TGCCACGGGTTAAATGTCGGGTCAGCAACGATAGGAATGGAAACTTTCCCTCCTGATTGCCCACCACTTCCTTCTTCAGCTTCTTCTCCGGATTCTTCAACTGTCTCCCCACTTGAATGACCATCATCACCGGACGAATCTTCTGAACCATACGCACACGCTGATAAAATACCAAGACTAGCTACGATAAGTAAGCCTGATCTCGCTAACTTCTTCATGCCCCTACCCCCTCCTGCTTATTATTTTGCCCACGTTTCTTCAAGCACTCTGAATATGTTCTTTCCAATGACTTTGCGAATATCTTCACGTGAATACCCACGTTTCACGAGCCAGCGCACGATGTTCGGGAAGCATTCTGCTGGGTTCTCCAACCCTTTTACATAGTCAACCTTTACCATGTCAGATTTTTGCGCGGATTTAATCGATAATCTTGAAGCTAACAATTCATGTAACTTCACATGATCGCCAAACAGTGTATCTGGTCCAAAAGCAACGTGGTCAATTCCGACTAGGTTTGCTGTGTACTCAAAGTGCTCCATAAATGATTCAATGTTATGTTCTGGATGGTTGCTCGTAATCGTAGAGTGCGGTGCTGCCTCAATTGCGATAACGCCTCCACGCGCCGCACAAGCTTTAATCACTTCATCTGGTTTCATACGCTTTGAATCCCATAACGATCTTGCACCTGCATGGTTTATCGTGACCGGCTTCTCACTCGTTTCAATCGTATCCAGTGATGTTTTGTCACCTGCATGAGAGATGTCTACGGTAATCCCTAATTTGTTCATTCTACGTACAGCTTGCTTTCCAAAAACACTAAGCCCGCTATCGTTCGGCTCACGAAGTCCTGATCCTAAAGCATTTGCTTCAGAATATACGACACCCATCGTTCGAATTCCGAGCCCGTGCAATACGTCTAGGCGATCTAGCTCGTTCTCAATCATTGAGCAAGACTCTAAAGCACCTACAAATGCAATTTTTCCTTCCTTTTTTGCACGGTATAAATCTTCTGTTCGCTCTGCCTTGATGACCATATCTTGATGAGCAATGTCGCTGTACCGAATTCCGATATCGTGAATGACATCTGACCACTTCCAACCAGCTTGGGATGTGATCATCGCTGTGCCGTCCATAAAATTCTCAAAAATTACATCAAGACCAGAACGGCTTAACGCTTCAAAGCCTGTCCAATCTCGGCCCTGATGACGAAACTCATAAAATTGCGACAAGTCTTTAGGGGCGACAAACGTATGCTCATGCATGGAGACAATATGGTCTTCGTTTAAAATTTGTGTCGCTAGCTCTTCTTCCTCACTACTTACTGGGTATTCGTACTTCTCTACGCGAGTATCTTCCTCAGAAAGCTCATATACCTTATAATCTTCCCCTGCGTCAAGATACTGAAATGATTTGTACCCGTCATAGTTTTTAGGATTTGCAATTTCTTTTTTTGTTTGCATACATCATGCTCCTTCTTGATTTTGTTTTTTTATGGCGTCTTGCAGTGTTTCATATGGTTGTAGTGGATAATGACAGGCAACAAAATGACCTGGTGTCATTTCTGTTAGATCTGGTATCTCCTGTTTGCATAGGTTTGTTGCTAAAGGACAACGAGTTTGGAAACGACAGCCTCTAGGAGGGTTGGCAGGTGAAGGAACCTCTCCTCTTAAGATAATTCTTTCTTTTTTTACGTGGTTCGCTTCTGGGACAGTGGAGAGTAATGCCGCTGTGTACGGGTGCGCGGGTGAATCAAACACTTGATCCGTATGTGCCAACTCCACGAGTTTTCCAAGATACATAACACCGACACGATCAGAGATATGCCGGACTACGTTTAATCCGTGTGCAATAAACAGCAACGTTAACCCTAGCTCTTTTTTTAATCGCATGAGTAGATTAATAATTTGTGATTGCACAGAAACATCTAATGCTGATACGGGTTCGTCAGCAACAATAAATTTAGGATTCAATGCTAACGCCCTTGCAATACCTACCCTTTGTCTTTGCCCCCCAGAAAACTCATGTGGGTAATGATTCATTCTAGTAGGGTCTAACCCGACATACTCAAGCAACTCTTGAATTTTTTGTTCCTTTTCTTTCCCTTTATACAATTGATGAATATCATACATTTCACCGATGGATTGACCAATGCTAAATCTTGGATTAAGTGAGCCAAATGGATCTTGATAGATCATCTGCATATCTTTTCTTAGGTTTCGTAGATCTCGATTGGATAACGACACGACATCTTGGTTATCAAAAGTTACGGTTCCTTCCGTCGGCTCTTGCAATCGCAAAATGTTCCTTCCAAGCGTCGACTTTCCACAACCTGATTCGCCAACAAGCCCTAGTGTTTCGCCTTCATAAATATCAAAGCTAACACCATCAACCGCACGTAGTATTTTTGGTTTTGCAAACCCCTCTTTAATGCGAAAGTGCTTTTTAGATGGGAAACTTTCACAAGGGGTTTTGCGTCTGCTGCACTCATACCGTCACCTCACTCTTTGCCACTTTTTCTGAGTGCCAACATGCTACACTGCCAACTGCTGTCTCTTCCATCGATGCTCAGTCTGGATACATTTATCCGTGACGAAATCACAGCGAGAGGCAAAGCGACAACCGACAGGCATATCATGTAAACTTGGGATACTACCAGGGATTGAATAAAGAGGTACGCCTCGCTCCCCGTCCATTGAAGGTACCGATCGAAGTAATGCTTTCGTGTACGGGTGATGAGGGGTGTCAAAAATGTCTGATGTCTTCCCCTCTTCTACAATTTTCCCAGCGTACATAATGATCAGCCTGTCCGACATTTCATAAGCGACACCAATATCATGGGTAATGAGCATAAGAGACATCTTTCGCTCTTCTCTAAGGCTACGTAGAAGCTCCAGAATTTGCGCTTCAATCGTTACATCCAACGCCGTTGTTGGCTCATCGGCGATGAGCAATTTCGGCTCACAGGCGAGTGCGATTGCAATCATCACCCTCTGCCTCATCCCTCCAGATAGCTCATGCGGATACTGCTTGAGTCTTGTCTTAGCATCAGACAAACCGACTTGAGCGAGCAGCTTTTCCGCTCTCGTCATTGCCTCTGCTTTTGTTACTTTTTCATGAAAGTGAATAGCCTCTGTAATTTGTTTGCCTATCGTAAATACGGGATTCAATGCAGTCAATGGTTCTTGGAAGATCATCGACATTTCCTTGCCCCGAATTTTCCTCATTTCACTTCCTTTTTTCTTAGCCAAATCTTCACCTAAGAATTGAACATCACCTTCAATTCGGCCATTCTCAAATTCAACAAGTCGCATCACGCTTAAAGAAGTGACACTCTTTCCGCTACCGGACTCACCAACGATGCAAATCGATTCTCCCTCATCAACATGAAATGAAACGCCATCCACAACTTTTGTCACCCGGTCTTTGCTTTTATACGATGTTCTCAGGTTTTCAACTTCCAATATCCTTGTAATCGTTCCCCCTCCTCACCTTCAATTGACATAAAGTTCCGATAATTCACTGGGGCTCATTTTAATGATTGGTTGAATTTCCTTTTGGTATCGGAACAAGATGTGCGCATTTTTCATCGCATATTCTTCTGAGATTCGATACGGCGGCCCGGCAATTCCCAATGAACCAATCACTCTTGCGTCTCGATCAAATATTGGGACAGCCATTGCTGCGACATCTTCAAACGTTTCACTCGCGCTATACGCATAGCCTTGTTCACGGATAACCTTCAACGCCTCATGGAGTTGATTTGGAGACTGTATAAACTTCTCTTCAACAGCTCGTTCACCTACCCGAGCAATGGCGTCCTCTGGTAGGTACGACAATATGGACTTGTGTGTAGCTCCTAAATACAACGGTGAACGTCTGCCGATAGAATCAGCAAACCGGACAATATTACTACCTTCTGCAATGTTTATAAACACACCGTAGTCATGATCCCTTAACGTAAAAACACTACTCTCACCTGTCTCCATGGCTAGTTTCTGCATTGTAGATTGTATTTGTTCCGATAGCTTAAACTTTTCCTGCGCTACATGACTTAGCTCCAACAATTTAAAACCGACTTCATATTTTCCAGAGTCTTCATTTTTCGTTAAATACCCTCGGTCTTCAAAAGTCGATAAAAAACGATGAACGACTGTATGGTTCATATCAAGTTCTCTAGCCAATTCACGCAAACCCCAAGCTGGTTGTTCGACCGTGAATTTCTCTAAAACGGTTAACGATTTATGCACTGTTTTGGAAGTCAACAGCATCCCCCTTAGTAAATACGTTCATAGATTGGTTCTATATATGAACCAGTGTTTCTATTTTTAATTTTCGTACAAATAGCATAATCACGATTTACAATAACGTCAATAGAACATTAGTCATGCATACAAGCGCATTAGATGAATTGTTCAGAATTAAAAAACTATAACGTGTACATTTGAACATACAAAAAAAACCGCAGTCGCGGCATGAATGTTCGTTTTTTCTCTTTTCTCTAACTCGGTTTCTAGTACAGGTGTCCTCGGTATATTTGTAGATCTCACTATAAAGCAGCAAAGATACTCCCTCAAATTTCTGGTCGGTATTCTTCCTAGTTGCCGCACTATACAATGTTAAGTCTGAGCGGACTTAGCATCGGCGGGGTGTGTGGGGGCGAAAACCTTATCATAGAACGATCTATGGTGAGATTCTCGTTATTTTTATGAAGTGTATTTTTGAAAATTAGTGATTTCACTATAAGACGGAAGTGCCTCTGCTGGCCGTCCGTGGCATAGTATCAACATAGTTACCGTAGAAAAAGTGCTTATACTTGTTCATTTACGATGTTGAAGACCTTGTGTCCTCCACAGCAAGGATGTTCGTCTGCTTCAATGTCCGAACCGCACCTTTCATGTGGCACCACACAATCACATCTACGTCGTTCAAACGATAGACAGTAACGTCCCGTTGTGTTAGCTTTCCGCTCTTCGCTTGATAGATGATTTGAACTCGTCTTCTTTTCTCTAGAGATTGCCTCAATGCATACAGCATGAACTCACCTCGTTCGCATTTTTATACATCATATACGAACATATGTTTCTTTTCAACGGTTGATTCGAACTGTTGTTCGTGTATAATGAAATTAAGAACTCACTGGAGGTGCGATGTGGAAGATCTTGAACAGATGAAACGAGTGTTAGTGAAGTCGATTGCACAAGGGCCCAATATCGTCACACTCACGTATCGAAATGGGCGCAATACGACACAAGTAACCGGTAGGTTATATAAGCTTAGCGACGGGGACGAAGAGGTCATCGTTCAGGAAGAGGGGCACTTTTACGTTGTTCGTTACAATGATCTTGTAGATGCGTCCATCACGACGAATAAAAAGAAAACCGTTTAATTTACCGCTTTCTTCTTCGTTTTTTGCATACCATAGAACACGTAGCTGTAATCGTTTGGATGATCATGAAACAATTCGATCTCCATCTGTATCATTTCAATCACTTCTAATGCTTCAGGGACGTCGATGTACAACTCGGTCATTTCGTCGAGCTTACGTGCAAGCGGTCCGTAATAGTTCTCGGTCCAGTCTTCATAGGGCAATACGTACGAGAATGAGAACTCGTAACCTTTTTCTGTAATTTGACTCACCTTATTCGCTACAGTATCAATCTCTGGATACCCTTCTTCCCAAAAGGATCGGCTCGCTGAAGATGGAAATGAATGAAGCCAAGAAATTTCACTGCAAACAAGCTGTCCGCCTGGTTTTAACAATGCTTTCCACGCGCTCAATCCTTGTTGAAAGCCGATAATGTAAATCGACCCTTCCGCCCAGATGAGATCAAAATATTCATGTGGAAAATCCAACGCCAACATCGATTGATTGTGTACTTGAATTCTTTCTTCCAGTCCGAGTCTTTCAACACGGCAAAGTAACTCATCCAAATACGGCTGATGTGTATCTACTGCAATGATTTGGGCGTTCGGAAAGAGGTCTGCAAGAAGAAATGTGTGCACTCCATTTCCGCAACCGATGTCTAAGATTTTCATGTTGTTTGTTGATTTCTTAACGAGCGATGCTGCCTTTCTCGTTGATGCATCACTTCCTGGTGCCAGACGGCTTAAGTCTTCAAATGCTTCATAGAAATAGCTCTCCAATGCTAATCACTCCTGCTTATGATGATGAGGGTGGGTTCACTTCAAAAACCGTTCCTTCTTTTCGATACCCTAGCTTCTCATAATACTCATCCACGTCTGACATGACAAACACGGTATGATTTGGATACTTTTCATAAATGGCGGCCATAAGTTTTTCGCCATACCCGTTCCCACGCTTTTCTTGATGTACAAGCAAGTCGCATACGTATACATCAAACTCACCGTCAACAATTGACCTAGAGTATCCACAAAGCTCTTCGCCCTCATAAGCGAGAAGCGTTAATGAGCCTGCTAACGTCTTTTTATAGTTCTCGCGCCCTTCTTCAGTAAGATAGTCGTTCCACTCCTCACCTTCTGATTCAATCAATTGGAATAAGTCATTTTCGTCCTGTTTTCCATACCGCCTAAGGTTCAACATGCACATCCTTCACTTTTTACATTATGCTACTACGCCACATCAACTCATGGCAATAAAAAAGCCGCGACCCTTCAGGGAAGGGCCATGGCTCCATTTAACGCTCGATAGTTATTCTTCCTTCTGCAACGTCCCGATACTCTTCTCCTTTATCATTCACTGCGCGAATTTCAATCTGCGCGCCGTCAACGCTTAAGTTATTTGTCGCTGTCCAATATCCCTCATACACGCCTTCTTCAGCTTCTCTCATCATCACTTCTGTTGGCGGTGCACTTCTTGTAAATAACGGAACTCGAATTGAAAATGCTGCCTCTAGTCCAGGCTCCCCTTCAAAGGACACTTTCACGGATTCACCCGCTCGAAGTGTAACATCTTCAGCCGGTTTCACATTGCGTATCGGAGAGGAATCGTCGTCACCACCGTCACCTTCCGCACTATATTCTGCCAGCCTTACCGCGATTTCGTTCTCAACGCTCGTTGGGGAACTGCCCTTATAGTTGTTGAACAGCATGGCAAAGATCAGCTCATGGCCATCTGCATCTGTCACATAACCAGATAGAGAGGACTTAGATGTGAGGCTTCCCGTCTTCGCAGTAACGTTGCCCTCCGCCGCTGTATCTACCATTCTTGTGCGTAGCGTCCCACCAACATAGTGGTCTGGTTCACCTGCGACAGGCAAAGAGTCATAGAAAACCTCGTACCAATCTTCTGTCTGCACATGACTGAGCAGCTGTGTCATCTGTTCTGCCGGAATGGCATTCAGATGAGACATTCCAGAGCCGTCTCTTAGCTGGACAACGTCCATGTCCACGCCCGCTGAATCAAGATATTCTTCAACAACAGCTAATCCAGCATCCCAGCTACCTTCGTCTTCAACGACTTTTCCTAACGTTTTCGTCAAGTGTTCTGAATGATTATTTTGACTGAACTTCATAAAAGGAATCATTAATTGTTCCAACGTCATTGACTGTTTATGCGCCAGTTGTTCGGCATCTTCAGGGGTTTCTCCAAGTACGAGTTCTCCGTGCACTTCAATGTTTTCATCGCCTAAACCGTCGTGGAATAGATTGAGCACAAGCTCCGTCGGTTCCCAAATTGAGACGTATTGTGTAAATGGATTGGCTCCAACAGGAATTGTCCCGTCAAAATGAATGTCATTCGTTCCGTGCGCTCGGTCCCAGCTCGTTAACGCTCGTTCTCCACCTTCTTCAACCGTTGTCATCTGATTATCGATCGTAAAATAATCGGACTCAGGCGTGACACGAATATCTGCCGCATCACCCACTTCCTCTCCTGGATGAACTTCAACATAAATGGAACCGGTGTTGTAGCGATCAAGAGCGAGATCTGAGATGAGGGTAGCATCGGGAGCAACGCTAAGCGCTGATACTTGTGCACCGACATGACCACGTTGATTTGCCCACGATAAATCCAAAGATAATCGCCGATCATCAAAGTAAGAGTCATCAGCGATAATATCGCCGTGAATCTGTTCAATTCCAGCTTCACGTAACGCTTGGGCAAATTGTTCATAATCATCAGGAAGCATCGTCGGATCACCACCCCCTTTTATGTACACATTGCCGTGCAATTCATTTCCTTGTAAATCACCGTCGGTGTATACACCTGTCTCGAATGTGAAGTCCGGACCGAGAACGTCTAGCGCCGTTGCCCCTACAAGTAGCTTTTGTCCTGACGCTGGTGCCAAGCTCGTATGGCTTTGATGGGAAAACAACTCCTCTCCTGTTTCAGCATATTGAACATGAACCCCTGCTAACGCACTATGTAACTGTTCTTCGTCAAGAATGCTCAAGAGGTCTTTTCTGAGTTCAATTTCTGGGCTCACCTCATCCTGGCCGTGTAAATCCGTACCGGAACCTGCCGCTACCGTACCGACAATCATGACGCCGACAAGGGACCATTTGAACGTTTGACTCGCGTTTGCCATACACATTCCCCCTTCAAATTTTCACCATCGTAGCACTAATAGACTGATTATTCTATATTTTAAAGCTGATATAGGCTCTTACTCTATGTAATAAGGAATGATGGCCTTATTCTTATGCGAGAAGAACGAGACCATCTTCCTGAAATTTACAGATTTAAGGGATTAGGCAGATCTTTGCAGAATGGTTTTATACAAGCACCAATCTCACATTGGTGAAATTCAAGAAATAAGGAGCGAGTATCATGAAAAAAGGACGATCTTTGTTCACGTACGGCGTTATCGGAATTGCCGCAATATCAATGCCTGCATCCGCTCTTGGCGGAGAACACGGTACACCGGATGTCCAACAGCTCATCGATCAGATGTCTCCAGAAGAAAAAATCGGACAACTTGTTATGCCTTCTACACATGACAACGATGCACAGATGCCAAATGAAGACACAGAAATGTTGATTCGAGAGTATAAAGCTGGGTCTGTCATTATTTATGGAGACCGGGACGCAGAAACAACAGCAGCATACAATAACCAACTGCAAGAATGGGCATTAGAGACCGAGCAGCAAATTCCTTTGTTCTCCACGGCCGATTTGGAATACGGCACAAACCAGCATGTGACGGACGGAACAGCTTTCCCTAGGCAAATGGGGATCGGGGCGACGAGAGACCTTCAGGCAACTGAAGACATGGCAAGAGTTACCGCCGATGAAATGATTGCCACCGGTTTCAACTGGAACTATTCCCCTTTGGCAGACGTAAATACAAATCCGAATAATCCAGTTATCGGTGTACGCGCCTTTGGAGAAGATACCGAACTCGTTTCAGATATGACTGTTGCCCAAGTGATGGGCTACCAAGACAACGGTGTACTCTCAACACCGAAACACTTTCCCGGTCACGGAGATACGAGCGAAGACTCTCACTATGACCTGCCCGTTGTCACATATGATAGAGAGACGTTAGATAACGTTCATCTACACCATTTGTTGCTGCCATCGATGCCGGTGCAGACTCCATTATGACCTCACATGTCATCATTGAAGCGATCGATCCGGATCTGCCCGCAACCTTGTCGGAAGACGTCTTAACCGGACTGCTTCGTGAAGAGATGGGATTTGACGGACTGATAGTGACCGATGCCATGTCGATGGATGCTATTGATGATCGTTGGGGCGCAGGAGAGGCCGGAGTCATGACCATTAATGCCGGTGCCGACATCGTCATGGCAACAGGTTCGCTCGACCAGCAAATCGAGACATTCGAAACGATGGTTGAAGCTTTAGAATCTGGAGATTTAACAGAAGAACGCGTCGATGAATCTCTAGAGCGCATTCTACAAACGAAAGAAAACTACAACTTAGATGAGCGCCGCTTCGTTGACCCAGAAACCGCAACGGATGTCGTTAACGATGAAGCACATCAACAGCTAGCCAACCGTATGGCTCAAGACTCCATTACGCTTGTGAAAAACGAAGACGTGCTGCCGTTTGATGCCGATGAAGAAGCGAGCACCCTCGTCGTCGGACCGGAAATTTACAATCAATCGTACTACATTGAAGACATCGCCGCAGCTGTAGATGCAAAAAGCAGCGGTAACGTAGAATATATCGTTACATCAAATGATCCAAATGCTGATGAAATTGAAGAAGCAGTCACTTCTACGTCCGAAGCCGATCGTGTAATCGTACCGACGTTCTCTGCCGATGTATTGCCTGAAGGACAGCAAGATTTAGTACTCGCCCTTTCCTCCACAGATGTTCCCGTCGCAACAGTTTCATTAGGGCTGCCCTATGACATCGGGAACTACCCAGATGTGGATGCCCATTTGTCCTCTTACGCCATTGAGCGCTGGGGGTCCCCTGTCCCGGTTTCTTGGGAAGCTGCGTTCATGTGATGTTCGGTGCTGAACCTGGCGGGAAGTTGCCAGTAACGATTGGCGATGACTATGAATTCGGTCACGGCTTAAGTTATGAATCCGATGATTCTGGAGCCATCGAAAACTTACAACCAGCAGAAGACCTCAGCCTTCAAGCAGGTGAGTCAGTGAAGATTTCTTTTGATAGTGAACCTGGAATGGATGCGTCTTTCGCGTTACGTGCACCGCTCTTTAACCCACTCAGTGCACCTACAGAAATGCCGATGACTGAGGTTGAAAACGGCCATTACGTCGGGTATTGGACAGCAACCAACAACTTATCTGTTGCAGGAGCAGAAATTGAAGTCATCATTGCCGATGAATTCGGAAACGTAGAAAGAGACATTGCAGAAGGACGCTTGTTTATTAATCAATAATAGAAAAGGAACACGGGCACAGAGAGTGCCCGTGTTCCTTCCCCATATAAACTGGCTGTTTTACGAAGGTGAGCAAAAAACTTGTTTTACCCTAAAACACCAAACATACCTGTCGTATACAGCACAATCACAACCACGAGCAGAAAAGCGACTTGCGAGAGCGTATGCAAATAACGGTTTTTCTCCGGATCATGTTTCCATTCAAAATAGGCACGAACAACATCAAGTAAGAGAAACGATATAATAAAAATATACATCCAGTTATGGACGAACCAAGGAAGGGGTTCAGGGTTTTCATAAGCATACGCGAGCCCGATAACTATTAAGACGATGAACGTAATCCGTATTCCCCAATCAATGATACTGTGTGTCCGATTGACAGACTTCATGAGAAAATGGCTTCTTTTTTCCACATTCAGCACCTTACGCATAATTAGATTAAAGATGAATAGCAACACTAAAACTCCACTGAGAATTAAAAGTAAGTTCATATCAATCCCCTTCCTGAATGATTAGAATGGCAACTCATCAACCGGTAGCGGCGTAGGCGTATCCTTTCCCCAATCTCTTCGTATAAAGGCGTAGCAAAGGCAATCCTCCAGGGAGCCATCACTATTTTCCCACGCATCTCGAAAGTACCCTTCCTTCACATAGCCACACGCATGAAACGTTTTTCTTATGGCAATGTTCGCCACTTTCGTGTGCCCTTCGATGCGGTACTTTTTTTGTGGCAACTGGAAAATGTAATCGGTTGCCCAATGAAGACACTGTTTACCAAGCCCTTGACCCCGAAAACGTTCAGCTAACCTCATATCGATAAATGGAATGTCATCGTTAATGTCTTCAATAACTAAGAGCCCAACCTTTTCGGTATCATTCTCTATCCAAAACGCCTGATTGTTTCTGTTCATATAAAACGATTGAAACACTTTTCGATACTCCTCGTCTGAGGAAGATACCGAACTATGAAACGGCCAGGTGCTCGCTAAAAGAAATGTGATCACCTCGTTTTCATCTTCTTCGTTATGTATTGGTGTCATCTTCACCTGCTTCATCTCCTTTAATGTCAGTAGATAACTGTGGGTCAACATCCACACTTGGATGGATGCGCTCGATATGCGCGATAAACCCACTCTGATCTTTCGGTGAAACGATGATCGGCATTTGCCATCCCGACCGTTCCAGTTCCAGGCGATCTTTTATACTCGCCGCCGGAGCACTGATTAGGCTACGCGTCGGTCGAATCGCTTGAATTTCTTGAAGGGGAATGGATTTTGCTCGTATAAAAAAACAAAAATAAATGTGTAGCTGGTTATCTGTCAATTTGTAATGAATAATGAAAAAGCCCACAATCAAAAGAATAGTAAACCCGATAATCGCAAACCCCACCGGGTGAGGACTGATGAACAACGGGATGATCGCAGGAATGAGCACGATTATAATAAAGGTATTCATCCCAATCGAATAACTCGTTCGTGTTTTCATGAATTCGATCACCTCCCTAATGAGCGAATACACCCCCTACGACGTCTCTCGAACCGAAGCAATTACTCGTGCCAACACTTCATCGTACTTTAGAAGAATCTCCTTAACAGAAACGACACAAAAGCCAGGGGCCCAACGACAGTAGACAGCTCCACATCATCATAAATGATTCCCAAGCTTACTGCTCGATCTCCGACCTCTTGTTGATTCACGTCGTCATATAACGTATGGATTGCATCTGAAAGTGATCTTTCTAGCGCAAAGCCTCCTGCAAAACTTTCCCACCAATGTTGAAAGCCTCGTTCGGTTAGTCGGTAATGCTCCCCTCCTTTTGCTGAAGGGCAGAACAGGTGGTGCCGAACTCGTTCGTTCATCGTTTCATATAACAATGAATCACTGTTCAAGTCTTCTGCAAGCTGAACAACTGCAGATTTCCAAAGATCCGCAAAACCTTCTTCAAACGGTTCTAGAAAATATGCTCTCGAAAGTTCAACGTATGGAAATCTTCCCTCGCGATTTCCGTATGTATGATGTAAATACGTGTTTTTTAAATAAACGTAATAATTTAATATTTTAGATGCGTCGCTGACGAGCCTCATAATTCCCACTCCTCATGTCTACGATTCAAAAAGAGTCATATTCAAAACAACGACGAAAAAAGCAAGCTCCCCTGCACTGAACATCTCGTCTTCATGAACGTACACCGTCTTCTTAAATCTCAGTTTCTTTGTGTACGATGTGACTACGCTAGCTATACGTTGTTGATGACCAATTCCATAATAACCCCCAAAAACTGAATCATTATAATTTTACCGCAACAAACTTCTTACGTCGAATGCATCTATATAGAATGAACTTAACATTTTCCTAATTGCGCAGTTTGTTGTTGTTTTCCACTGCAGGCGGATACTTGAACTCCAGAGCATAAGAGCAACACGGTTCACGTTTCTGGTCTACTGGTCACGGTGTGGAAAGAAGCTAAATGCCCTATATATTCATTTAAGTGACAATTGAGAAAGAAAAATCACCATTTTAAACGTGGATGCTCACATAAACGGAGTCAACGGTCACAAAACGCGATATATGTGACCGTTGAGGGCTGAAAGTGCACGGTTTGAAAGCTGGATTGTCACATAAGTGACAGGAGATCACACGCTTGCGCCAGGTGGTGACCAGCGGTCACGTCTTTTTACCATTCAGCAAACGTCTTCCGTGTTGCCCACAACCCTTGCAGTAACGAACAACGATCGACTTCGAAGTGAGATGAACTTCAACAGACGATCGGTAGGCGTTTGGCTGTAAAGACCGATCTCGGTCATCGGATTCAGTGAAATTCTTTCGTTCAACTTATCTAGACACCAAAAAGCATGCACTTCTCCGAGTACATGCCAACGTTTATTATTTGATGCGCTTCAGTCCACTCCAAGAAGCGAGCATATGCGCATATACTTTTGTCACTTTCTTCACGCTCTCAAGATCAACCCACTCGTCAATTTCGTGAAAGTTCCCGCCGTCTGGTCCGTAGCAGATGGCATCCATATCATAATACAGATGGAAAAAGCGGGCATCCGTCGTTGAAGGTAGAGACCGGCGCTCTGGATACGTACCTGTGACGGCTTCATGAGAAGCGTCTAGCACTTTGAATAGCGGCGTTTGATCATCACTCACCGTAGCCTCAGCGTGAAACCCGTAAAACTCAACTTCGGGAGGTTGGTCATTGAACCAGTCATCTTTGGCAAATGTTTGTTGGATATATTCACGAAGCTGGTCTTTTCGCTCATTTACCGTCTCATTAGGCAATAATGCTATTCGGCCTTCAATCTTACCTGTCACCGGTTCATTCGATTCAAAATCCCCAACTTCCAGTACGCCGAGATTCATATCAAGAGGGTTATCCTGGTCAGCGAACGCTGGGTGTGTGACAGATTCGCTTAATTGTTTTTCAAAGTTTTTTAAAGCAGCAATGACCTGCTGGCTTTTCTCAATTGCGTTGGCTTGTACGTTGCCATGCTTCGTCTTTTTCACCGTCCGAAACTTCACCCGAAACCACAGACTACCTACTTGCGCAACCGCCGCTTTCATTCCGAACGGTTCTGGAATGAGTGCCCCTTTCGCAGTATAACCTTCATGTAACGCTGCCAACGCCCCATTCCCTGTCCGTTCTTCATCCGGTACAAACTGCAACATCACATTTGATTTCGGCTCAAATCCTGCACGGACGATCGCTCGGTACGCAAAGATCATGGCAGCCAGTCCACCCTTCATGTCAGCCGCTCCTCGACCATACAGCTTCCCATCAGTGACTACAGGTTCGTACGGCGGGCTTGACCATAAACCGACAGGCTCCGGACTCACAACGTCGGTATGCCCTTGTAAAATTAGACTGTTCTTCTCTTGTTCCTCTCCAAAATGTTGACCGATAACGATGTCACTATTTTCATAATCCCATTCAACTGGAGAAAACCCTGGATGGTTTTTGATTTTGTCAATGTTTGGTTGGAAACGATCGACCTTCATGTCGAGTTCTTTCTCGAGATAATTTGCGATCATTTTTTGAGCAGGTTTCTCTTCACCACTGATCGATGGGTAACGGACGAGATCCTTTAAAAATGCAACTTCGTCTTCCCAAGACGCATCGATCTCTTTCTCAATGTGTGTCATTACTTCGTCTGCGATGGTTGCCACAACTGTTCCTCCTTCACACGTATCCATAAATCATTTCCTATAATAAATTCCCGCCAAGTTCATCTAAATAAACTTCCTTTTAAAGGGAAAACTACGTCAGCTTCCGATTATCTATGTATGGTATGTGGAATTCAACTATAAGAGACAGTTGTTAGACGAAGCGCGGAGGGACACCTCGGTATTTCTTCGGCACCGAAGGTGCCGATGGACGCTCGCCCTTGAGGATTATGTGGGTAAACAGATGTGAACTGTATACTCTGTAGTCCTCCTTATTCCTCCTCTATATGTGGCAATCGGCCGCTCAAAAGGGACCATCTAAAGGGCCAACTGCCTCAACTATTTTTATTTGTGACAGTTGGCGAAGTTTGTGTGACAATCCATACGAAGAAAGAACGGTTTCGCTTAATCAAATGCCTCAAAAACTCATATATGTGGCAATTTGACCCTCATCTGTTTCGTTCGAAGCGGTTTGAGCCGCTGTCTCCCTTGTCTTTCGAACGGCGTAATAGCACCGTGGCTGGCATTTGGCCACCGATGTTTCCCTTTAGCACTGGAGCATTAAGAAAACACGGTGGGCGCCCTGCGACCACCGATGTGGCACTTATAGTTTGGACGAAAAGCATTTGCCAACAGGACAATCAGGAACATCTATAGTCCAACGTATATTGATCATAAAAATGCGGTATCCTTTACTGCCACCTAGTCTAAGTTGCCGGTTCGATCTAATACCGATGCCAGCTGTTCGCGTGTGACGAAGTGTTTCGGTCGTTCACCGTTTAACACTTGTTTGTTTTCTGCTTTTTTCCACGCAGCTTGGTGTGCGGATGAGACGGTCGTTGGTGGCTCTTGTTGCATCGCTTTGAAGAGTGTTCCGATTAAGTCCTCATACGGAAGCGTGCCCTCTTCCAACCGCTTCTCCATATCACTCACGCCGTGACGACGTACAAGGTCTCGTATCGCGCGGTTGTTACTTTCAAACAATGTTTTTTGCAAGTCCACGAATCTCCCTCCTATTCTTTTTAATCGATTCATCGTTTCAGGTCCGGGAACACCGTAAAAGGAACCGCCGGGGCTACTAATTCCATGTTTTCGTTGAAATGACTGAACCGCCCGTAACGTCTCATCTCCAAACTGACCATCTGCTCCGCCTGGGAGTGACTCTCCAGCTTTTAACAACAATTCTTGCAACTCGCGAACGTCCCCACCAGACCTCCCATACCAACTATTTCCGCTATTAGATGTACTACTGCCAATTCCGCGGACAAACGTTTGAAAACCTTCTCGCAGTAAGCGAGCCGGACAATTTTTCCCAGTCTCTTGTTGATGTGTCGTAATGTTTGTGATGCCTAATGTCCGTAAGTGGGCAATAAGCGCTCCGGCATTCGCTTTCGTCCTTTGCCAGTTCCCATCGGCGTTTACACATAGTTCAATGCCAACACTGTTCACGTTGCCGCTGCCAGCATGCCAACCCCGCTCGTTAATCGGTAAATGCTGCAGAATTTCAGTATCGTCTACCGTAAAGTGCCAAGACACTGACCTGGTGCGAGCATCTTGCCCGCGAATGTAACGACTATGCATCGCAGCATTTGCCCCGTTTGCGGTATTTGCTGTTTCATGAACGACAATCTTGGTTGGATTTTGTCGAGTGCCAGGGCGATTGGAAGCCGACCTTGGAATTAAATCACTTCTAATGGTCACCATCCACTACACCTCCACACCTTCCAAGTCTCCCTTTTCATGCACGCGATGTTTTTGTTGCATTTGTTGCCAGCCGTGTTGAATTTGCACGCGAATGATTTCATCAGAAACTGGGATTTTGTATTGTTCAATTAACTTTGCAGCATAAGACGTTGCCTCTTCAAACTTCCTCGCCCCCGTCTCACCTGAATATTCCTCTTCCACCCATTCCACCGCACAATGGCTTAATGAAGAGATGATGCTGAGGTTGTCTCGATCCGCGATAATATTGAGCATTCGTTTCACCCGAGGAGTGAAATAGGCCAATACACTTGCCACGAGAACCCCGAGAATGGTTAATACCCAATCTAAAATTGACGCTTGAAGTAGTTCAAGCACACAATCACCTCTTTTGTAAATATGACTCCTTTACACTGTATTTCTTACGTCTTGACTACATACCACCATAACTTATATTAGAAATAACTTTTGGCACACAAAAAGTGGAGGGACAAGGACTATTGAATGCTTATTAATTGAAAATAATGGCATGTTTAAGGTAAAATTGTCTATACTGAGGTGTTTTATGAGTGTATATACGATTGATCATCATAACAAGTTAATACACAAGTCTGTCTCTATGAATGATCTTTGCAGACACAAAATGATGCTGGAACAAAACCATAAATATTCACTCTCTCCGGCACACATTACAGGGCTTGCCCACGTCAAATACATTTTATGCCCGTATTGCAATCGTTAATGAACACAGCTCCCAACGACGAGGAGCTGTGTTTTTTAAGTGTGCACATCTTTTAGAATTTTCGCTGCTCGCCCTTCTAACGGTGAAGGCAGTTGGTCGTATGAGAAATAACCAAGCTCTAGGCTTTCGTCATCATTTATAGCCAAAGTGCCTGACGTATTGTCTGTGAGGTACAATGCAATTACGTTATACACCTCATCACCGTTAGGATACTTATAGTAATAGTCTCTTCCTGATTTTACAGCGACGAGTTGCAACGTCTCTGCGCGCAACCCTGTTTCTTCATACAATTCTCTTTTAGCCGTTTCTTCTAGACTCTCCCCCATTTCCATTGCACCGCCAGGCAAACCCCAATCATTCGAATCAGATCTTTTTTGCATGAGAATTTCTCCTCTACGATTTTTCACAATAACCGTTGCTCCAGTCACAATGAGTGGTTGCTGACCTACTTTTTCACGCAACTGTTTCAAGTAGTTCATATGCTTCGTCCCCTCCATCAATGAGTTTTACGTTTGCCGAGTCGGCATAACGGATATACACGATATTATAGGTGTCAACCTTTACATTTGGGGTGAGTATCTATGTCAGATTCAGAGCGGGCCATGTTCCAACGGGATCTCTACTTCCTTAAAGATGTGAAGAAGAAGATTTATCAACCGGAGTGTCAATTCCGAGACGTTGTCGATGATCAGATCGAACATTTAGAATGGATACTCAAGGAACAAACGCCAAAAGATTAGCGTTGTGGGGTGGTTCATTCATGTGCGCTCCACCCTACATACCTGCCTGTGTTCTGGGTCATGGAGCATACATAATGTGTGCTCTTTTTTTGTGGATTTAAAAGCGGTCAAAAAGGGTAAAGCTTAAGTGGAGGGTAGTTGTTTAATACCTGGATAGGACATAGACGAGTGCTGCCTTCCACTAACGGACTTTAACGATAAGAGACACCCCCTCATACATGTATGAGGGGGTTGATATTGCCACGATTATCACTTTTAGAATTTGCTCATCCACGCTTCAAACGAGTCTAAAAACCGTTTTGTATGTTTTCTTGTTCGCTCATCATCCATTTGCTCGGTTTGTTCGTTCACTTTTTCATGGGCACGGCTGACGAGCATTTTTGGACCAGGCATGACGACGGCGTTCATCGTCAGTAAAGTTTGACGAACTTGCGCTTGAGATTGCGCCGTCCCACCACCGCCAGGGGATGCGCCAGCGACGGCAAATGGCTTATCAATAAGTACCGACGTTTTCGTCGGGCGTGAAGCCCAGTCCAGTGCATTCTTAAGTACGGCCGGTGTGCCGCTGTTATATTCAGGGGTAATGAGAATCACACCATCGGCACCTTGAATGACTTGTTTCATGTGGGTTACGACCTCTGGATCTCCATCGATTTCAATGTCTTGATTGTAAAAAGGCAACTCACCAATAGCAACCTCCTCAACCGACCAATGACTTGGTATTTCCTCTTGTAAAAGCTTCATGAGCTTACGATTGAGAGAATCTTTTCGTAGACTTCCAACAATCATCGTTACTTTTCGACTTGCTTGACTCATCCGAGTAGCCCCTCCCATTATCCTTTAATCTTATTTTACAAAAAACTGATCAGAATGGTCAAAAAATACAAAAAACGCCCCTCACATGGAGAGACGCTTGGACTTAACTTACAGCTGGATCCCATACGTTGTTAATTTCACGTATTACGATGTATAGTAGATTTCCATCGCTATAACTATCATCGATTTCAATGACGATATATTCCTTTGCAACTTCAACGAGTAACCCATCGACCATATTGTTATCAGTCGTCACTTCGATGCGGTTTCCCACCCGCTCTCGCAACTCTTTTCGTAACCACAGTCGGAACATTCTCATACCCCCTTTAGATTTCGTTAATCATTTCGATCTTCCATAGATTCGTGAGCACTTCCCGGTCATCAGCATCGATTTGAACGACATAATCCCCTCGAACAGCCACAACCGTGCCGCTCACGACGCCAAACGGTGTAAATACCTGAACTTGTTTCCCTACTTTTTTATACAGCAACCCTTTAAGTGTTTGCGGTCGAAAGCAAAAACATTTCAATAACCAGCGGATCAATTGAATACCCCCTTTAATCAACTTCTCTTACAGTTAATTCAAAGAATGATATTCTGATTGTAGTACAACCTAATTCTTTGCCCTTTTTTGTAAGAATCAATCATTGCCTATGAAAAAACACCATGATCGAGGGATATGTTCCCCCGATCATGGCGCTCTCATGTTTACATATTTATTTTTGTTCCATCATGGAATAGAATTTCGATTTCAATATATTGCTCGTTAGAATCCAACTGAAATACACGTTCAACTTCGGCTTGAATTTCCTCTCGTGTGCTTCCTTGTTCAATCGCCAGTTCAGGAAGCAAGGACGCTAGCTGATCAAGGGCAGCTTGTCCTTCAAGCTCAATTTGCGGGGTTTGCCTTTCATCTTCAATATCAGCTTCAGGTACACCATCATCATAATCAAAATCGACCTCATACTTGCCAGAAGCTCCACTCGCATCAAGCTCAAAATCTTGAAATGATAATTGGTCATACCACGCTGTACCCTCACCTTGCTCGGTCGGTTGTTGTACCGGAGACGCATTCTCTTGTGTAGAAGGTTCGGAATTCATCGAGACGTTCGCTTCTCCTGAATCTTGACAGCCGGCTACACCCATCAGACAGATCACACCTATCGACAGCAACCCGCTACGCTTCACGCCATTCACCTCGTTGGGATTTTTTTAATGTTCTCTTTGATTCTAGCACAATTGATGAAAGAAAATTATTTATTTTCGTGGAAAGATTCTGTATAATAGTTACATAATTTTTCTTTATTCAGAATACTCGAGGGGGCGCACAATCATGCGATTCATTAAAATAGATTTTTGCACACAATTTCATCGATTTGCGCCAATTAACAGTGATTGTTGTTCTTCTCCTTTCATTTTCGGCGCTTACAATCAGCGCCTTGTATACGTACGTGAAAGCTTTAACGTTGCAGCTATGCTGCAGCGTTTTTTATTTGGACAGAAAGATGTGATGTGTGATGTTAAAAATTCTCGTTCGACTCGCTTGGTTTTTCAACGTCCATAAGTGGCGGTATTTGTTTGCGATTTTCATCCTCATTATTGCAAGCATCTTAGAACTTGTTCCTGCTTTTTTAATCGGTTCAGCCATTGATTTGTTTCAGCGGGGCTCACTTGGGATTGATGAAGCAATTCAACTCACGACTGTACTTATCACCGTTATCGTTCTCGGATATGCACTCAATTACATCTGGATGCGCAGTCTGTTAGGAGGCGCGTATTTGTTAGAACGCACGTTACGCTCACGATTTATGCGCCACCTGTATCTAATGGACCCACCATTTTTTGAGAAAAGATCGACCGGGGATTTGCTCGCACGAGGAACAAACGACATGAAAGCCATCTCCATGACTGCTGGTATTGGCATTTTGACACTTGTGGATGCTGTTATTTTTATGGGGTTAATTCTCGGTGCCATGGTGATCGTCATTGATTGGCGACTCACGCTCGCAGCCGCACTCCCTTTGCCGATCATTGCCATTACCGTAACGATTCTCGGCAAAATGATTCATACGCGCTTCTCAAGTGCCCAAGCTGCTTTTGGAAAACTGAACGACCGGGTCTTGCAGTCGGTAGCAGGTATGCGCGTCATCCGGGCCTTTCGCAAAGAAAAAGCAGACGAGCAACAATTTGAAGCACAAAGTAAAGGCGTCTTTGATCGCTTTGTGCGCGTCGCACGTGTAGAGTCTTTTTTTGATCCGATCGTCAATATCGTCGTTGGGCTCAGTTATGTGATTGGTCTTGGTTATGGTGCGTACCTTGTGTTCCAGCAACAGCTCACACTCGGCCAACTCATCACATTTAATCTGTATTTGGGCATGCTCATTTGGCCGATGTTCGCAATTGGTGAACTCGTAAACATTATGCAACAAGGCAGCGCTTCATATGAACGGGTACACGATACGATGGGTACGAAAAAAAGTGTGCCTGAGCCTCATGCGCCTGTACCTTTGAAGAGCCATGCACCGATCGTATTTCAAGATGTCTGTTTCTCCTATCCGTCTACTTCACAAAACCAGCTTGACCGAATTTCCTTTACCGTGAATCGCGGAGAAACGATCGGAGTCGTTGGTCGAACAGGCAGTGGTAAATCGACACTTGTTAAACAACTGTTAAAGTATTATCCGAGCGGGAGTGGTGAGATGACCATCGGTGGAGTACCGATAAGAGAACTATCACAACAAGACATGCGGTCGTTAATCGGCTACGTCCCACAAGACCATCTGCTATTCTCACTCACTGTACGAGAGAATCTGCTTTTTTCAACTCCCAATGCAACAGATGCCCAAATCAACGACGCCATCCAGTCTGCAGCATTTACGGAAGATGTACGTTTCCTACCAGATGGGCTGGAAACTCGTGTCGGCGAAAATGGCGTGAGCTTATCTGGAGGGCAAAAGCAACGGATTTCAATCGCCCGAGCACTGCTCACCGATCCCGAAATTCTTATCCTTGATGACTCCTTGTCTGCTGTAGATGCCAAAACTGAAGCACAGATCGTCCAAAACATCGCGCAAGAAAGAAAGCATAAAACGACTTTCATTACGGCACATCGCCTGAGTGCTGTAGAACAGGCTGACCTCATCCTCGTGCTAGATGAAGGAAAGATTACAGAACACGGCACACACGAACAATTGATCCAACAAAACGGCTGGTACAAAGCGCAAGCGACAAAACAATCATTGCGAAATCAGGGGTGATGAAAATGACAACAGGCAAGCGGCTCATACGATATGCTTTGAATCAAAAACGAATGATTATTTGGGCGCTCCTCATGTTGACCATTGCCGTCGCTGCGGAATTAGCAGGACCATTCATTGCCAAACACGTCATTGATCGTCATCTGACAGGCATTGAAGATCCGTGGTACGAGTCTGTTGAATTCGGCCATTCTGTAGCATTTGGCGATTCGTATTATACGAGAGATGTTTATTTGCCTGACGGGGCTCCTAGAGATGAAGAAGTACAAATTTTGCAAATCGGTACTCGCTTCTTCTTTACTGAGACCCGCTTCCAACGACAGGGGAAAGAAATTACAATGATGGTACACTGTCAGTTGAGTATAATTACACGACGTATACGAGTGAAGCGACCGAGTTAGGGGCGGCTGATGTACTCGCCTTTTATTCCCCAGAAGTTACTCATATCGTCCGCTGGTTGCTTTTGTATTTAGGGCTTATTGTGTTTGCCTCATTTTTTCAGTACGGGCAAAGCTTTTACTTAAAGAAATCAGCGCACCTCATCGTGAGACAAATGCGAAATGATGTGTTTCAACATCTATCAAAGCTGCCGGTCCGATTTTTTGATCATCATCCTGCTGGGAAAATTGTCGCACGGGTGACGAATGACACCGAAGCTGTACGTGAGTTGTACATGACTGTTCTGGCTACATTCTTTTCTGGCATCGTTTATCTAACGGGAATTTACATCGCTTTATTCATTCTTGATGTGCGACTCGCACTGCTCACGCTCGTGCTTATTCCGTTATTTTATGCTTGGATCCAGTTATACCACCGCTTTGCGGCTGGATTAAATCGGAGAATTCGTGATAAAAATGCGGATATTAATGCGGCCATGAACGAAAATATTCATGGCATGTCGATTATCCAAGCGTTTAATCAAGAATCGAGCTCACAAAAGCAGTTTGAACAGTTCAATGATGAGCATTATCGAGCGCAAACAAAATTATTAAATTTGAATTCACTCACGTCTCATAATCTCACATTCGTTCTGAAAAACATCTTATTTACGGGCTTGATTTGGACGATTAGTGGTGGAGGTGGAGGGATTTTCTCAATTGGGGTTTTGTATGCATTTGTCGATTTGGTCAATCGTCTCTTTGAACCGTTATCACAAATGGTGAGTCAACTTGCCAAACTGGAACAAGCACGCGCCGCTGGGCAACGAGTCTTTGAGCTAATGGATGAACAGGGAGAGGCGCCCAGCGATGACACGATCATCCGACCTAAAGGCGACGTGCAGTTTGATTCTGTTCATTTTTCTTATGAGAAGGAAAAACGAGTACTGAAAGACCTCACCTTTCAAGCGAATGCTGGCCAAACGATTGCGCTTGTCGGACATACCGGCTCTGGGAAAAGTTCAATTATGAATCTATTGTTCCGCTTCTATGACCCAGACGAAGGGACGATCACGATCGACGGCTTGAATACGAAGGATATGAGCGCAGGAGCGTTGCGAGAGCACATGGGAATTGTCCTTCAAGAACCTTACTTGTTTACCGGTACGGTTGCAGAAAATATCTCGTATGGTCGACCGGAAGCTACTAGAGATGAAGTGAAACGCGTCGTGCGTTTGGTCGGTGGCGAAACGATCATTGGACCGATTCTCGACGAACCTGTAACCGAACGTGGAGCCACGCTGTCGAGTGGCGAGCGGCAACTCATCAGCTTTGCTCGTGCGCTTCTCGTTGACCCTGCTATTCTCGTTCTTGATGAAGCGACTTCCAATGTTGATACAGAAACAGAAGCTCATATTCAACAAGGGATGAACGCCTTAAAAAATGGACGCACGACGTTTGTGATTGCCCATCGTCTATCGACGATCATTGATGCAGACCAAATTCTCGTTCTTGACCGAGGTCAGATCGTGGAGCGTGGCACTCACGACGATCTTCTAAAAAGAAACGGCACGTATCGAAGGATGTATGAATTGCAACAAGGGACAGACGCCAGTTGAAACGCCGCTCAGAGCGGGCGTTTCATGTAATCAAATGTTTGTTTAACGTCTATATAAGTTAATCAAATCTTTTAACGCTGCACTCGCGGCGCCTAGCGTACTGGACGCCCCGCCAGATACTGTAATCACTCCCATTTCAACTGTGTGCAACGTAATCGCTTTGTTTGTCCCTCGAATCGCTGCAAGCGGATGATCCGGTGAAAGTGCTTTTGGCTTCACAGTTAATTGCACAGTGTTGTCCTCACGTTTATACGCAGAAGCCACTAAACGAACGACACGATCTTTATCCGTAGAGCCGGCGAGTTGTTCAATGCCTTCCAAGTCTACATCTTGTTTCCTTGCCTTCGCCCCTAAAAGTGCATTCGATAATAGGACAATCTTTGCAGCACTATCCGCACCAGATACGTCAAGCGTAGGATCTGGTTCAGCAATCCCTTGCTCTTTTGCTGTTGCAATTGCTTGTTCATATGAAATGCCTCGCTCTTGCATCTCGGTGAGTACATAATTGCTCGTTCCATTCAACACCCCTTCAAATCCGAGCAATTCTGCCCCAGCCATGCTGTGCTCGCCGATATCAAGCGCTGGCAACGCGGCCGCTGTTGCACCGCTGTATTTAATCTTCAGTCCTTTTTCTGCTGCACTATTCATCAACTCATCGTAATGATGAAGCAGGGCGCCTTTCGAAATGCTCACAACGTGCATCCCCATCTGCAAAGCCTTCTTTATATACGTGTATCCTGGTTCTCCGTGGGATTCATACGTTGGGGTGCAGTCCACTAAAACATCTGCATGTACTTGCCACTCCTTCGTCCACTCAAGATTTTCACCTTTCGCTAGTTGTTCAAGTTTTTCATATCGCAATAGGGTGCGCACATCAAAACCCTCTTCACATACTAGCGCACCGTTTCGCCCGATCAGACCGACGATCTTTACTCGTAACCCGTAATGTACGTTTAGTAATTCACGTTTTTGATCGAGCAATTCAATCCACTGACGCCCAATACGTCCAAACCCAGAAAGGTAAACATTCATAAAAGTAAGCTCCTTTCATACAATCCATGTTTTTAAATTGCGAAGCTAGGGTAAACTATAGAGGAACGATTCAGATGATACAAAGGGGAGCAGACGATGCTAAATGCCACCGAAAAGCTGTTGTTTAGCCGTGAGTTAGAGCGCCTACGCCTAGAAGCCGATGGAGCCCCTAAAGAATATAGTACGTATCGCCATTATTTAACTAAACAAATTGCACTATTAGAAACCGTACTAAACAATGAACTAAAAAGCTAAAAAAAGCATCAGGATCAACACCCTGTTGCTTTTTTTCTGCTCATAATAAAGCGTTAGCCCTTTGTACAACCATTCAAAAAGCAACGATTGACCGCGAACTACTTTTGTTTGAGCACAATGATTAAGAACAAAGCGTAGCTTGCCATTAAGATCATACCGCCTGCAATGAATACGATGAGCGTAACCACAGAACCGATGCTATTATTCAACCACATCCCAAATACAAGACCGATCGTACCAATAATGGCTGTCCACGTGTGAGCCGTTCCAAGCCAGCCTTTGACGGTGAACAGTTGATAGTATACACCCCAACTAAACAGAGATAGCCAACCAACAACGAGCATATGCGCATGAATGGCACTTAGCGCATAACTTCCAGCACCTGCTAAATGACCACCCATAAACACACCGAACAACCCAAAAAAAGCAGACGCAAGCATCAGTGGCTTTACATGTTGTTTCAAAATCGTACCTCCTATTCTTTCCTTAGTGTAGCATGATGACGATCGACCATGCATGTAAGGAGCTCTACCGGTGTTTTCAAAAAAAGTTCTGCAAATCCTTTAGATTTGCAGAACTGACGAGCCATTATGAGAATTGCCTCATGAGTACAGGTGCAATTTGTTTTTTACGAGATACAACCCCTTTTAGCAGAGCGGTATGGTTCTCGATTTTAACGTCAAATGCACGTTCAACCTTTTCGTCCTCACCACCAGCAACCAAAATGGTCGAGTCGTTATTTAAGATGTCAGTAATCACAAACAAGAATAGTTTAAGTCCTTTATCCTTGACGATCACGTCCAACGTATCTTCAATCGCTTGTTTCTGCTCGAGCAATCCGTTCACATCAACCGTGTTCACTTGCGCAATTTCAAGCTTGTGCTCGCCAACCTCGAACTCTTTTGCATCCATCGTAACAAGTTCGTTTATGCTCTTGTCCGTTAAGTCTGCACCTGCTTTAAGCATGTCCAATCCATAAACGTTTGCGTCAACACCAGCAATCTCACTTAATGCTTTTGCAGCTTGAAAATCTTCATCAGTGCACGTAGGCGATTTAAACAATAAAGAGTCGGATATGATCGCACTTAGCATCAACCCTGCCATTTGTTTTGGCACTTCTACATTGTACTCTTTGAAAAGTTTCAAAAGAATCGTCGCTGTACAACCGACGGGCTCCGCTCGATAATACAGCGGGTCCATCGTTTCGAAGTTTGCAATTCGATGATGATCGATCACTTCAGTAATCTTAAACTTCTCTATGTGTTCGATGCTTTGCTGACGCTCGTTATGGTCAACTAAAATCAGCTCTTCGGCTTGTTCTACAATATTGTCATCAACAAGTACCGGTGCATCCACATTAAAATAGGAAAGTGCATGTTCCGTTTCTTTATTCATTTCTCCCAATCGTATCGGAAGAACATCTATGCCACGCTGCTTTTTAAAGTAGGAATAAACAATGGCAGAAGTAATCGAATCAGTATCTGGATTACGGTGACCGGTCACTATGATTTTTGACATTTGACATGCCCTCCTAAAATATCGCTTCTCACAAGTAAAAGAGTAACATTTTTCGCTTACAAACTACAAATTTAATTCGCCATCTCCTCAACTCGACATGAAACAAAAGTCACACTTTTGATGTTTCAATCAAAATAAAGCTGGGTATATAAAAAGCAACGGAGGTGAGGCCATGAATCGTTTCACCCAATTCATTATTGGGCTAAACAGCTTTCTTACACTGTTATTGATTACAGCATTTGTCTTGCTCGCTTTTAATGTGTACGATATCTTTTTACAAATTGAAATGTGGCCTAACTCAGAGCAATGGTTTTGGGTTCTCATCGGAATCCTGGCGTTTATGGCTCTAGTGAGCTTCATCCTGTTTGTAGCAAGCTTTCGAACCGGTGAGTCTTCTTCTCCTCGATCTCGAGGCAATCTTGATGTACGAACACCGACGGGTACTTTATCGATCTCAAAACAAACAATTGATTCGACGATTTATCGAATCGTCAAGAGTTTTGAAGGGATTCGAACCGTGCAAGTGAAGTCGTTCATCGATAGTGAAGAAGAAAAGATTGATATAGAAATTAGCTATGCCGTTTTCGGTAAAGAACCGGTTCAGCAGATGGCGGACCGCATTCAAAGAACCGTAAAAGAAGACGTAGAGCAATTTCTTGAAGTTGCTGTCGACAATATTAAAGTAAATGTTAAAGAGCCCGATTCTGACCAAACACAGCGTGAACGCGTAGTATAAGGAGGGAGGGAATATGGAGAATACAGAAGTATTTGCTCGTTATCGTGGAAGAATTATTGGTATTCTAGCGGCGATATTGTTCAGTGTCCTCTTTTTCTATGCTAGCGTATCTGTCGCAATTACAGTATTCATCTTTCTATTTGTCGGCTACATACTCGGAAAGTGGGTCGATGGTGACCTTAATGTTGCCGGGTATATTAATGCACTTTTCCAAAGAAGGCGTTAATACATTTTGATTCTATATAAAGGAGAGGTTAAACATGGCACAATCACAAGCAGCTAAAGCAGAAAGAACTGAACCAAAGAAAGAAAGCGTAAAAGCAGAAGAAGAACGTCAAGAGGAATTGGAGCAAGTAGATCGCTTCAAACTTACGTTTGACGACGAAGTCGTAAAAAAAGTGACGGCCATCGCAACGAGACAAACAGAAGGTATCCTCGGTATGAGTGGGAGTATTTTCCAAGGTTTAACAGAACGCTTTGGCGGCACTGAAAATATCTCTAAAGGCATCTCAGCAGAAGTTGGAGAAAAGCAAGTCGCACTTGATATTGAAGTCATCATCGAGTACGGTAAAAGCATTCCGAACATCTACGATACCGTCAAGACAAACGTAAGTGACGCCATCCATGAAATGACAGGTCTTGAAGTAGTTGAGTTCAACATGCACGTAGAAGACGTTTTAACACGAAAAGAATATGAAGAGAAAGAAAGCCGTGGAACTTCACAATCACCAAATACTGATCGCGTAGAGTAGTACCTTTCCTTTAAAGGGGCATAACTCCCCTTTACTTACATCATTTAGCCCTAGGCCGTTAATTACGGCCTAGGGCTAAATTTTTTTGCATATCACACACTCCTACCCTTATTAATCACTACCCAATCCCATTGCAGACCACCTGAAGCCATAGATATAACCGGCAATAAATTTCATTTAGTCGTTTGACCATTAGTTCGTCTTATCTTGGGAAGAACCCCTCATGCTTCATCTAATGGTTTTCTGTACAGCAAGAAACCACCGACTTGCACTGTTCTTATTCAAGTACATCTTTATGATAGGTCGGCTCACTTGCCAATCGAACCTATCTCCAACGATACTTTATGCTTATCGGTACGTTACCCATTGTCCGACTAATGAACAGCTTTGGGGTCGATGTTAGGTGGTCTATGGGGGGACTCCGGCACAGACGGGACCATGTGATCGTCGTAATCCCTAACGCATTGGGATAATTTTCTCCCATCCGGGAGCTGATGTGGCTAAAATCGCCCCATAAATCCATTAATGAGGCGATTTCCGGTTTCTATGGGTTGATTTGCACCAACGAAACGCGGCACAGAAGACAAACCTTCCCATAGGAGAGCTATGGGCAAGTTTCGCACCGCGCCCGGCCTCGGTGCGTGGGCTATGGAGGGATTTGGACGATCTTCCCCCGCGATTCAATGCCAAATCCATCGTAAGCGTAGTCATGGGGGGATTTCGCGTTCTTATGTGGGGATTTGGACAGAGAACGGCCCGAGCGCACCTCACTATTCCCACATAGACGTTTTTACGAGGGGATTCGCATATGGGATGAACTTCAATTTTCCTGTGATCGCGTGTTTTGCTTCCAAAGCGCTTGGATTGGAACCAGAATCCCCCTTCGATGCCCTTTTTCCTTCATTCTGCTTCCAATCCATGGACGTCTGCTTCCAAACAGGCGTTTATGGAACCAGATCGAGCGTTTTACAGAGAATGCACGA
>NZ_BAXB01000008.1 GCF_000698145.1 Geomicrobium sp. JCM 19039 | reverse complement strand
TTTTAAACGTGGATTCGCACATAAACGCAGTCAACGGTCACAAATCGCGATATTTGTGACCGTTGAGAACCGAAAGTGCCTATTTTGAGGGCTGGATTGTCACATAAGTAAGAGGTCATCACATGCTGGTGCCAGGTGGTGACCAATGGTCACGTCTTTTTACCCTTCGGCAAACGTTTCCTGTGTTGACCGCAACCCTTGCAGTGACGAACAACGACCGGCAACGAAGTTTTCTAAGTGGAACGAGATGCACTTCAACAAACAATAGGTAGACGTTTGCCCGTAAAGACCGTTCTCAGTCATAGGGTTCAGTGCATTTCTTTCGTTCAACTTATATAGAATGGCTGCAGGAGGCTCGATATGAATTTCGAAGATTTACAAAAAAGGCGGGTTCGTCGTGCATTGATTATCGGTCATGTGATGGTGGCATTGTCCCTTTTGACTGGGTGGCTCCTCTATTTGTTTTCTGGTTCACCCTTTCTTGAAACCATGATGATGACTGGATTTACTTCTGCAATTTCGGGAGTAATTGCGTCTTATGCAGGGCACTTTGGCTAAAGCACTTAACGAAACAAGGGATGGCTTCCATTTCCGAAGAGGATTTGGAACGTTCGTCAAAGCCGTTACTCGAGAGCTCGAGGGTGATGGCGATGCGCGAAACCCATTGGCGATACGGCATCCATTTCTTTACCGTTAAAGGCAAACGGATGGCTTATGCCGAAGAAGTGAATCCAAAGAATATGATTTTCATTGCTTTATTACGCATCGTCAATTTACGAATTTGGATGCGGATGACCTTTTCCTTTCATCTATCTGAAACCGAACAGTACACAATTGAAAAGAAGTTCGGACTCGCTCCTTTCTATTTAAAAGATGACCGCGGAAATGTGTTAGCGAAGTTTACATACCGGTGGTACGAACTTCTCTTTTTGAAGATTCATCTAAAAAGTCCAGACGGTACATACGTTGCGCTGTTGAACGGAGGATTTTACGGGGATGTGATTAGTTTGCAGAGCGTTGAAGGAGAGGAATGGATGAGAATTAGAGTCGGCGGGGTACCCCAAGAATCATTGGCCTTATTCCCTAACGGGGGACACATCATTGACATTACTGAAGGGCTAGACTCCAATCGCCGATTGCTCGCGTTTGCATCGCTCGTCGCCATTCACTCGTTTTATACGTTGAAGGAGTGATTGTCTCTCCCCCTCGACCTTTTAATTGTTTAGAATTTTCAAATCTATGGTATATAAAGAAGTGAAATCATAGAAACAGAAGGAGGAAAGATCATGATGGGAAGGTTAGAAGGTAAAGTAGCGATTATTACGGGTGCTGCACGCGGCATGGGTGCAGCTCACACGAAGCGCTTTATTAGTGAAGGAGCGTCGGTCGTCTTTACAGATATTTTGGTTGATGAGGGGAAACAGCTACAACAAGAACTAGGCGAAAAGAGTCTCTTTATGAAGCATGATGTGACGAGCACGAGTGATTGGAAAGAAGTTGTGAAGGAGACGGTGGCAACGTTCGGAAACGTAGACATTCTCGTGAACAATGCCGGTATCGATGTACCTGAACAGGACCTTTTAGACGTTTCTGAAGAGCAATACTTGAAAGTGATTAGCGTGAACCAACATTCGGTGTTTTATGGTATGCAAGCAGTCACCGAAAGCATGAAACAGACTGGTGGATCTATTATTAATATCTCTTCTCTAGCGGGAATCATCGGTGCCAACAAAAAACTTGCGTACACTGCATCGAAGTTTGCTAGTCGAGGAATGACAAAAGCCGCAGCACTCGAGCTAGGTGCGTTTAATATTCGCGTAAATTCCGTACACCCAGCTTTATCGCCACCGACATGACCGAACATTTAATTAATGACGATTTAGAAAGTAGCTTCCCATTAAAACGCGCAGGCAAATTAGAAGAAGTGAGCGGCCTTGTCGTTTTCTTAGCGAGTGACGACTCTTCTACTCCACAGGTTCCGAATTTGTCGTCGATGGAGGCTCGGGGCTCAATGATCTATTTATGAGGGCATGAATTATTCACTGCCTCATAATACGCCTTCATTTCTTTATACATATAGTCAGCAAGATCCTCGGGAAAATAACTATTAAAGTCACGATTATAATTGGCAAGGAAATCTTCGTTTTCTACAATCGAAAAAAACTGTTTGTTGCTCGGAAACAGACGGTGCATATCTGTTAAAATATCTTGGACGTTCTCTTGATGCACATCGTCCGGGTGACGTACAGCTTTACGAATGGCTTGTAGTAAACGCCACACTTCACGGTCCATCTTGGCTTGAAGCTCTGGATCTTTCATGATTCTAAGTTGTTCTGTTAACAGCTGCTCAGATTGGAAGTGTTCTTCCAAAACTTTCACTTGCCGTTTTTCTCGTCTAAATAAATCCATCATAATGAACGCAAACTCATCCAATACTTCTTCAGATTGCCCTTCGATTTTGTAAAGCCGTTCCATACGAGCAATCACATCTAGCGTTTCGCTAATTTCTTCTTGTTTCTTTTCCATGAACGCTTTTTGTACGAGCAACAATTCTCGATTCGTGACATCCCCGTTTGTCATTTGTTCCTTCATTTCTTTTAATGATAATCCGAGGTGTTTATAGATCGTAATTTGTTGATAACGCTCCCACTCGACTCGTGTATATACTTTCTGTCCATAATCATTAACCTTCTTCGGACTTAGCAGTTCCATTTTATCGTAGTAACGTAACGTTCGAACCGTTGTATCCATTAACTTCGCAAACTGACCGATTGTCACTTCCATCTGCACAACTCCTTTCCTCTTATTGTATCCTGTTACGTAACGTCACAATCAATAAAAAATTTCATACTTGCGTACGACGTTACGTCACAGAATACGATAAATGTATTCCCACAGGAAAGGAAGAAAACTCATGGATCAATCCAAACCTACTTTGTTTAAAAATCGCGCTTTTGTTTTCTTATTCTTCGCTAGTCTTTTAGCCATCGTTGGTTTTAGTATGTTCTTTATGACGACCACGTGGTTTGTTATATCCGATTTAGGTTCGGCAGGCTCATTAGGCATCATCTTAATTGCCATTACTGTCCCCCGCATTCTCATGATGGCTTTTGGTGGTGTGATTGCTGACAAATTCAAAAAAACGACGATTATGTTTAGCACGAGCTCCATTCAAGGCGTTCTGATCGTTGCCGTCTTTCTTCTCAGCAACGCCGATCAACTCACGTTCACGTATCTTCTCATTATTGGGTTTATTTTCGGAACGTTAGATGCATTTTCTGGACCGGCAGGATCGTCATTAATCCCTAAATTGGTGGACAAAAGTCAGATCAAACAAGCGAATGCGATCATCCAAGGGTTAGGACAAATCGGCTTCGTCATCGGCCCGATTATCGCTGGAAGCGTCATGGAGTTTGGCGGCGTTACGACAGGGTATTCCGTCACAGCACTCATCGTGTTAGGTTCTGCCTTTTTCATGTTCCCACCGTTCTTTAAAAGAAGGCCCAGTCGAAAATACAGTAAAACAAACCCCACTCAAAGATTTAATTGAAGGGTTCAACTACGTGCGAGCCAGCCGGTTTCTCGTCACCGGAATTCTTATTCTAATCACACTGAATTTCTTTGCTTTCGGTTCAATCTCGATCGCTATTCCTATTTTAGTTGAAACGTACGGCGGTTCTCCGATCAACTTGAGTTACATCGAATCCGCGCTCGCCATCGGTATGCTCGTGAGTACCGCTATTATCGGGACAGTGAAGATCCGCAGGCGGGGGTTGACATCGATGCTCGGATTAATTGCGACGTTACTCGTGGCCTTTGCCTTTAGTCAGATTCCAAGTTTATTCATCTTAACAGGATTGGCGTTTATGTTAGGGTTTTCAATGACGTTTGTCGCCATTCCGTTCTTTACATCCGCACAAGAAGACACCGATCCTCGCATCATGGGACGGGTGATGAGCATTGTCTTCTTAGCGATGAATGGATTTGACCCGCTTGCTTATGCCGGTGTGACACTTCTCGTCGCTCGAGGCATTGATATTCAACTCGTCATCTTAACGTTTTCACTCATTGGTTTGTTCATTGCCATCATCACCTTCTGGCGCGGCAAGACATTCAGAAATTACACGTCAGAATACTAATTTCAAAAAGACGACAGGTGTATGTGACCTGTCGTCTTTTTTTTCTTTAACTCGCTACAAGAAGGTCACGTAACAAACTTCGCTAAATTTTCTAATGTTGAGGTTAACCCGACTTGATGATCTTCTTTACGGATTCCATTTGGAACATCTTCGCACACGACGGTGACCTTTGTGCCTTCTGAGAGAGATTGAATGAGCCATTTCTGTGTCATCTCCCCACTGTACGCTGGGTCAGTTGATTCAAACATGACGATTTGTACGATACGCTCATTCGGGACCAATTCTACAAATTTCCCTTGATAGACATCTGTATTTTCAGACGTCTTCCCAGTGAACGATGCTTGATCGTAGGTGAGGATCATTCGGTACGTCCCACCTACTTGAGCGTCAAAGGTGTCGACCTGACCAGACATCCCTTCAGGTGGAAGCCATGAAGCGAATAATGCTGGATCTAAAAATGCTCGATAAATCGTTTCTGCATCTGCCATGATGATCTTCGATGCTGTATCGATTCGTTTTTCTCCGTTCCCATCTACCATTATCATATCCTCCTTAATATTCACTGTCATTCATGCTAAAGTATGACGAGGTCTGGATGAATACACTCGGATCGATTAACGTATAAGCGATCATTGTTATACCCATTATAGCAATGACATACAAACTTCGGAGGAATAGATGATGCCTAACCTAACCAATCACGTAATCTTTGTTACTGGCGCGAACCGTGGCCAAGGCCGAGCCATTGTACAATATCTTCATGAGAATGGGGCAATCGTTGCCGTCTCTGCTCGGAATTTACATGACGCAGAAAAGGTAACAAGTGAATTAGGGAATAGAAATACTTTCGCTGTACAGTTGGACGTTACAAGTGAAGAAAGTTGGTTAGCGGCTACTGAAAAGGTCATCGCCGCTTACGGACGCATTGATGCACTCGTGAACAACGCTGGTTTACTTAAAAGAGAGACATTTATGGATACGACAACCGCTCACGTCAATGAAATGATGAAGGTGAATTTCATGGGTGTGTTTCATGGGATGCAAGCGGTAATTCCACATATGAAACAGCAGCAAAAAGGCTCGATTATTAACAATGTTTCTGTTTCTTCCTTTGCCCCAATTCCACACTCTTCTGCATATGCCTCAACAAAAGCTGCGGTTGTTGCGATGTCAAAAGCAGCTGCGACTGAACTAGGGCCTTTAGGAATACGTGTCAACATGATTCATCCAGGAGCGATTGACACGGACATGGCAAAAGTGACGACGTCCACATCTGATTCATACGAAGACGTTCCCCTCGGGAGAATGGGGACACCTACCGAAATTGCTAAAGCCGTTGCCTTTTTAGCATCGGATGAGAGTTCATATTGCACAGGATCAGAGCTAATCGTTGATGGGGGCATGACCCTACATTAAACACTTGTCCATAAAAAGAGCTTCCCTCATCTAAGCGAAGCTCTTCGCTTTTATACACGCTGATAACTCTTTCCTTTTAATAAGACCACTACACCCATGAGCATGGCAATAACAGCAAAGGCGAGCAATACATGTTGAATCGATAATCCACCTTCGATGAGCCATGGAATGACACCGTAAGCAATCGGATCAAATCCATTCATCGCTAAATAGACGAGGCTCATTACACGCCCGATTAACTTTGGGTCTGTTGATTCTTGGACACTCGTGAAAAACGGAATGGTCACTATCGGCATCGCTAATCCAATGAAAAAGACAATCATCGTTAACCAGAATAAGTCGGTAAACTGGCTGAAAATGAGGAGGACGAGAGCCGCTCCGAGTAATCCATATATCGAGAGCTTTCCGCGGTTTTTAATTTTGACGAACCCGGCGATGGCCGAGCGATCACCATGCCAATGCCTAAACTAACTTCTAAATAGCTTAAGTTTATCGGCGTTCCACCGTAGTAATCAACGACAAGAGGCATCGCTACAATGATTGCGCCCATCACAAAGAAATTGTATGAAATTAAGACGCCAATTCCGATTAATAAAAAGTTCGATCGAACCACATAGTGAAACCCTTCTTTCAAATCAAGAAGTGGCGTCTGCTGTACTCGTTTTTCAGCAGGAGCTTCTTTAATAAACGGTGGGAAAACAAGCACGGTCGACAGCAATACCAATCCAGTTGCAACCGAGTAGCTCGTTGATACATTTCCAAACTCCATAGAAACACCGGCAAGGAGCGGACCCAATATAAAAGCGACTTGATCCGTTCCTTGGAATAGTGAGTTTGCCCGTTGCGTCTGTTCTTTCGTCACGATTTTTGGAATCATTGACGTTTTTACAGGTCCAAAAAACGCGTCAATCGTACCGAAAAATAGCGTCAATACGAGCAATAACAGAAAGGTCATACCATCTAGTGCCACAACATATGAGATCACAGCTAGAATGATCACTTGGCTACGTTGGCGCTAAACATAATTGTCGTTTTCTTAAACGTATCGGCCAGCACCCCGCCAAATACCATCATGATCAATCGAGGAACAGTTGCCGCAATCAAGATGATCCCGAGCTGACTAACAGACCCAAGATCGGTCACGACATACCACGTCGTTGTCGTAATAAACATGCTGTAACTAGCAATCGTCAAAAATCCTGCAAATAACAACAAAACAAAAGTTCGGTTGCGTAATAAAGGGTTTGTGTTTTCCATTTTCAATTCTCCTCTAAGTGAACGTAACTTAGAGAACATGTACAACATCTCAGTCGTTTCATAAAAAAAGACCACGCTGAACTCAGCATGGTCTTAACGTTCGTTTTTGAACAGTAAGGCGATGTGGTCTGATGTTCTCTACTAATAAATGTTGGGACGTATAATTGCGCATACGAAACTAAACTCCAAGTCTATGGAGCAATTTCCGATCTGTCCCTATGCAATTCGCTTTATTAGTTTTGAACATCCAGTAACATGCATACACCTCACTTCAGTGATAACATACACTCTATCATATGCAATACAGCTAGGCTACCGTAGAACATGGGCTAATAATGCTAGATGAAATGAACTAAACCTTTTCCTTATAAGCACAATTAGTTATTGCTTTCCACTGCTGGTGGATGGTTGCATGCAAATTACAAGGGCAACATCGGTGGCTAAAAATCGTTCACCGTGTTTTCTTGACACTCCAGAAAAGAAGGGCGACATTCCCTCGCCGCTTCAGTGTGTGGAAAGAAGTCCAAATGCCCCATATATTCATTTATGTGACACTTGAGAAAGAAAAATCATCATTTTAAACGTGAATGCGCACATAAACGGAGTCAACAGTCACAAACCCCGATATATGTGACCGTTGAGGCCGAAAGTGCCCGGTTAAAGGGTTGAATTGTCACATAAGTAACAGGTCATCACATGCTGGTGCCAGGTGATGACCTGCAATCACGTCTTTTTACCTTCGGCAAACGTTTTCCGTGTTACCCGCAACCCTTGCAGTGACGAACGACGGTCATAACGAAGTTGTCGACGTGAGATGAACTGTAACAGACGATCGGTAGGCGTTTGCCCGTAAAGACTGATCTCGGTCATCGGATTCAGTGCATTTCTTTCGTTCAACTCATATAGTGAATTTCCCCAGTTATTGGTTGTGTTAATTTCTTCTATACTGCCAGCGTCATCCGGGAGTGTTTCAACATACGTCCCTTCCCTTTGGGTCAACGCACCACTCCATGTCAGTATACGAACCAAAGAGATTACGCTCTACTATCTTGCCGAAACAAGATCCTGGGTTCCCCCAAGTATGCCTCAGCCGAAACAAATCCCACATTTTTCTACTCCGAGTATCCAAGCAACATGCCACCGAACGTGAACACACTGTAGAGAAGTGTAAATAACACAAACAATGTTCCTGTTCCGCTCACTTTCACGTCTCGAAATAGCATGAGCGTCGCACCGACAAACCAGATGACGATAAAGGGAACAAGTTCCGCTCGCACGCGCCACTCAAACGTATTGTCGTAATCCTCAGCAATGATTCCCGACCCTGCAAACATAAACAAGGGCACGGTAAACACGAACGTGATGAGCAAGAAAGGAATCTTGAAGAAAAGCGATCCAATGATCGGCTTTATTCGGTCCATTCGTTTTCATTCCCTCCGCTAACTAAAAAGACTTTATTCCTATTATAACACCGCAGATGAAATTTTCAAAATTATATATCACTACCATAACTTTACGTTATGACCTAAAGTCAAATATGTATTTCTCACCGACGTTGACCTGCTCTAAACTAGTCTACAAACAGTTTTTTGAGGGATTGCAAGGTCTCAACATTGTTTGCATAAAGGTACATGTCTCTTCGTATCGGCGTATCTTTAATCGGTAAAAAAGTGACGCCTTTGTATTCAATTTTGTTCACAACCATGGCTGGCAAATACGAGACACCATACCCTTTTGAGACTAATCCCATTAAGGAGTGGTATGGCATTTCTATAATTTCAGGCGACTGTTCGTAAACATTCATCAGTTGACGAATCTTTTTATACAGAGGGCTAACCGCAGCAGATAAGAGCTGGGTGTGAGCGAAGCAATCTTTCATGTTAATGGGTGCACCTTTGGCCGGTTTGTACTTCGTTGGGAATGCAACATAAAAGTCCTCAGCAAACAACCATGCCGATGAAAGTCCTTCTTCATTGGCGTGGTCTTGAACGATCGCTGCATCAATCTCACCCTTCTTAATCAGTGGCAATAAATCCAACGTATCTTCTTCGATGTGTTTCATGTGAATATGCAGACGGGCAAACCGGTCCACATAGTCAGGGAAATAATACGTCGTCAAAAACGGGTCACTTCCCATATTAATGATCCGATCTGATCGGTATTTATTCATCACAAAGCGCAGTTCATTAAGCCCGGGCTCAATGTCTTTTAAAAACTGCTGCCCTTTTTCCGTTAGCTCAATTCCATAAGAAAAGCGAATGAGTAGCGGAAACCCTAATTCAGCTTCTAAACTTTTTATTTGTTTCGTCAACGCTGGTTGTGAAATAAACAACTTAGTTGCCGCCCCAGTAATACTCTTTTCCCGGGCAACCATACGAAAGTACTCTAATTTTTGTAGATTCAAAAAGAAACCTCCTAGAATCTATTGAACGTAACTCTATTATAACCAAAGTAGGAATGCGCTGTGCAGAAGAAAATGATTGTTTTGTTGTTCGTTGGCATCGTTATTGAAGTGATTGGCACCTTGCTTATGGGCGTGTCTGAAGGCTTTAGCCGGATTCTACCATCCATGCTCGTGTTCATTTGCTATGTACTCGCCGTCCTCATTAGCATGGTCGTTCTCACCGAGATGGAAGTCGGATTTTATAATGCGGTTTGGTCAGGACTATCAACAACACTCGTCGTCTTGTCAGGAATTCTATTCTTTGAGGAATCGATAAACACGTTAAAGCTCGTCGGCGTGATCTTCATTATTGCGGGTATTCTTATGCTGAACTTCCGTCGAGAAAAACAGGTGGTGTTCTAATGATTGGTTATGTTTTTTTAAGTTTTGCTATCCTTTTATCCGTCGCAGGAAACGTCTACATGAAGTTGTCGAATGGGTTCAGAAATACCCCAGCAACAATCGCTGCGCTCATCTTGTATGCGATCGTGCCTGTCCAACTAATCCTTGCGGTTCAGTATATGGAAGTGGGCATTGCTTATGCCATATGGGCAGGCAGTGTGATCCTTCTTGTTGCTGTAATCGGAATTCTTTTTCTACAAGAAAAACAGGATCTACAAAAAATTTCCGCACTTGCATTGATTGCCGTAGGGGTCAGTGTATTGCAAGCGTCCTAGAAATTGAACCGAGTATCATAACAAGGCGACGGCGATCATAAAATGTGTGAGTTAGCCTCACATACAAAGGACGGTGATATGCAAAATGTGTACAGCAGCGACGGTGAATATGAAAGATAGGAATCATTTTTTGGCGCGGAACTTTGATTTTTATGACCTTCCGACTGACTATCAAGTGTACATTCTGCCTAGAAATTATTCGTGGAAAAAATGCAAGAAAATCGCCGCATAACAAGTCAAAATGCCTCTCTTTCATCTATCCAGCCTAGTGAAGATGTCGTTTGGGGAAATTATCAGCTTGTAAAATCACCTGAATTACTTGCTGGCAACTTCGGTATCCCCGGTGACTATACATCCCCTTCCCGCTATGTCCGAGCCGCCTTTCTTAGAAATCATATTGAGCAAGCAGAGACAGAAATGGATGGGTTGAGAAATGCCATTCGCATTCTTGACTATTGCTCCGTCGCAAAAGGTGCCGATATTGAAGATGGAAGACCTTCATACACTTTATACACAAGTGCGATGTGCAGCCAAACCGGTAATTACTATTACCATTCATATACGAACAATCAAATTAATGCAGTGAACCTCTACCGTGAAAATCTGGATGGATCTGCGCCCATTAGTTATCATGTCCCGCACGAGCAAAGTGTTCGTTATCAAAACTAACATTTATAAATAAATGCGAACGGCACACATTTCCTATATACGGATGTGTGCCTTATTCTTGAATGCACCGGAATATTCTGTACACTTAAAGGAGAGTCAAAGGAGATGTGGAGCGATGAACGAAAAAGAAATGGAACGAAAGCTGGCGATATCAAGCTAATCATACACATACTGCTCATGATCGGCGTCACAATGGCCACATTCTATCTTACATTTTTTGATGGAATGGGCGTGTTGCAAAGTGTTTCACCTACAATTGCCTGGGGGATCCTATTTGTACATGTGGTGAGCACGACGTTGGCGTTTGCGCTCATTCAAAAGTTGGATGTTGATTTACATAAAGCTGGCGTGCTCTTCATTCGCTTAGGTGCAGCCATGATCGTGCTAACACTCGGTGTAGCAATTTTACAAGCCACACTGTTTATCATTACTGGCATTATCGGTATCCGCAGAATGAATAAAGCCAAAGCGATAATGTAAGGAGGTCAATTATGTTCAAGTGGACATTTCTTTCTATCATCCTCATTCCTTTATGGGTGTATATCTTTTACACGTTTGTGGACAACCAAGCCTTTCACGCTCTTCCATTATTTTTCGCCGTTCTATTTATAAGTGCTGGCATGATCATCAGTTTACAAATTAACGGTTATCAACCTTTAAAATATACGCTCGTCACCATACACGGGTTTGGTTGTTTATCTTTGATTGCTGTGATGCTCATGTTCATGATCTTCTTCCTCTATCCAGTTTTTGGAAATACTTAGAGTGAACGTGACGCCAAGCGTGGCATAGTTTCTGGTGAAGAACATCGCAGAAAACAGTAGTCATTGAAATTACATCGATAAGTCTTGTGAGAATGCCGAATGTCCAAAAATTAGATATGGAGATAAATTTATGTGGATACTATTAGGTTTCATTGCAATCATCGCAACCTTAATCAACCTGTTTATGTACAAATCAGGTAAGGACTACACACTTGCAATGGCGCTAGCAATATCATTTACAGCTTTAACCTTGTGTGCTGAATACAGCCTCGTATCCGAGTGGGTACACTCAGAAGATTGGGCGGCTTTACTAGATGTTGTACCTAGCATGGAACCGGTTTTATGGGCGGTCACCCTCGTATCCATAGGAGTAAATATCACACCGGTCTTCTTAGATCGGAGACGTCGGAAATGACCCTTTTACAAGCTCTCGTAACTGACCGATCATTTTTTATCCTGAACAGGTATCATGTAGAATGAAACAAAAGTGAGGGATAACGAATGGAAACGTACATAGCTTTTCTACGTGGGATTAACGTTGGTGGGAAAAATAAAATAGACATGCCTTCTCTTAAAAGTGCCTTTGAAGAGATTGGTTTTACCGATGTGTTGACCTATATGAATAGTGGGAACGTCATTTTTTCTAGCAATAGTCTAGACAAAGATCAACTTATTACTAGAAGTGAAGAAATGATCACAGAGAGGTTTCAACTAGAGGTTCCCATTACTGTTGTATTAGTAAAAGAGTTAATAGA
Source organism: Geomicrobium sp. JCM 19039 (assembly GCF_000698145.1). Taxonomy (GTDB): domain Bacteria; phylum Bacillota; class Bacilli; order Bacillales; family Marinococcaceae; genus Geomicrobium_A. Next base: position 148,998 of record NZ_BAXB01000008.1, on the reverse strand, counting down.
AACGTTAGAGCATGCGCCAGATTGGTGGGGAGATAAGGATAAAAGTATGGTTCACCATGCCATTTTTTTACTTCCTCCGACTCGTGTAGACGAGGTATTTCAAGCTGTCGGTGAAGCAAAACCTGAATATGAAAAGGTGACACATCGTGATGGCGTCATTTTCTGGTCAGGCCCCTTTTCTACTTATTCAAAAACAGCTTGGTAAAAGATTGCAAGCTCCTCAGTGAATCCTCATGTTACGATTCGAACCGCGAATACAGTAAACAAATTACTGAAGCTGGCTACGCGGGAGTAGCTAGCTTTAACCAGTTGACTTTAACGGTCAGTTCATCATTCGTTTTAAAAGAATTTCACTGATATGATCGACAGCGCTCTTTGCCAATCGTTGTTCTTCACTGTAAGGGGTACGGGTAAAGCGAAAAGCTTTTGCCGAAGGGTAAAAACGTGACCGATGGCCATCACTTGGCGCAAGGAATGTTTCGATCTCTCACTCTTTTATGTGATAATTCAGCCCTCAAGCCGGGCATTTTTTGCCCCTCAGCGGTCACATATATCGCGTTGTATCATGTATTTATCAATTATTCGCTTTCATCGTCTTCCTTTTCGTTATTCTTGCAATGTTCTTTGCTTCTGATGGGATTATGTTACCCATTTGGGCCATTCTCTGTGCTCTATTATTACTCTTGAGTTCTATACTCACCTTTACAACGAGCAAAACGAATTCTAAACAAAAGCATGCGGTCGCTGTTCAGTAGCACTTCATTTAAAAGGCATTCAAAATGAAGTGCTTTCTCCTTACTTCCCTGTCTCCGAAAAATGCTCTATACTCCCACGAATCTCATCTCTGACGCGCTTAAAAACTGCCCATTGTTCTTCTTTCGTACCTTCTGCTTTGGCAGGATCGTCGAATCCCCAATGCTCACGCTTCACATGAGGTGGAGTTACAGGACATCGGTCAGCCGCATCACCACATAGCGTAACGACGAGATCGGCTTTATTGAGTAATTTAGCATCAATGATATCCGACGTTTGACCGGAAATATCAATGCCCACTTCCTTCATCGCTTTCACCGCATTCGGATTTAATCCATGTGCTTCAATGCCCGCACTATACACATTCCAGCCCTCTTGCAAGTACTGTTTTGCAAAACCTTCGGCCATTTGTGAACGGCACGAGTTTCCTGTACATAAAAAATAGATTGTCTTTTTCATTAGAATCTCTCCATTAATAAACGACTAGTAACCATAGATATAACCCAAATAAGGTGATAAATAAGACGGGAAGTGTAATGACAATTCCTGTTTTGAAATACGTTCCCCAAGAGATTTTTACACCTTTATTCGTTAACACATGTAACCATAGCAATGTTGCTAGTGACCCAATCGGGGTGATTTTTGGACCTAAGTCCGCTCCAATCACGTTGGCATAGATTAATGCTTCTTTCGTTAATCCTGTCGTTCCTGATTCTGAGATCGCAATCGCATTAATTAACACTGTTGGCATGTTATTCATTATTGACGATAAGATCGCTGCGATAAAACCCATTCCCATTGTGGCAGCAAACAGACCTTGATCGGCTACGATAAAGATCACATCGGCTAATACATCTGTTAACCCGACATTTCGAAGACCGTATACGACGACATACATCCCAATGGAAAAAAACACAATGTTCCACGGCGCCCCTCTGAGAACCGTTGTTGTATTGACGACAGCGCTCGCTCTAGATATGAACAAGAATACAAGTGCAATTCCTCCAGCAACGAACGATACCGGGACGTGAACGAACTCACTGACGATATAGCCAACGAGTAGTAACCCTAACACAACGCAAGATAACTTAAACATCTTCGGGTCTTTTATTGCCAAGGCAGGTTCTTTTAATTGTGAGTAGTCGTAACGCTTAGGAATGCTCTTTCTAAAGTATAAAAGCAACACGACAATACTTGCGATTAAAGCAAAGAAATTCGGTACAATCATTCGCGTCGCATATTCTATAAAACCAATGCCAAAGAAATCCGCCGACACAATATTCACTAAGTTACTCACAACAAGGGGAAGAGACGTCGTATCCGCAATAAACCCACTCGCAATAATAAACGGGAAGACCATTGTTTCATTGAAATTTAACGAGCGCACCATCGCTAAAACAATCGGTGTCAAAATTAACGCAGCCCCATCGTTGGCAAAAAAAGCGGCAACAATCGAACCCAGTAAGCAGACATAAACGAACATGAGTACGGCATTTCCTTTAGCAACTCTCGCCATATGTAGGGCGGACCATTCGAAGAAACCAATCTCATCTAATATGAGTGAGATAAGAATGACCGCAATAAACGTAAGCGTTGCATTCCACACAATCCCTGTAACATCAATCACATCCGTAAAGCTAACAACGCCGAGCAAAAGGGCAAGCACCGCTCCGCCAATCGCCGACCATCCAATATTTAAGTTTTTCGGTTGCCATATAACCAGCACTAACGTTACGACAAAAATAAATGAAGCTACTATTACATCTACCATTGCCCGATCTCCTTTAACAACGCGCAAGCCCTTCTCTTTCTATCACTTTAAGATAGCGTTCATCTTGATCGTCACTATACTGAAGAAGATCAGTTATTACAGGGAAATAAGGAGAAGTTGGATTTAGTGAGTAATATCGCCACTGCTCTCGTCGTTCTTCTGTTATTATGTCTAAATCTTTTAATTTACGTAAATGCTGACTTACCGCAGGTTGACTAATCCTGAGCATCTCTACAAACTCACATACACAATACGTTTTCTTTTCCAAGAGTTTAAGAATTAAAAAGCGGGTCGGATCACCAATAATCTTTAAGCAAGACGTAAGTTCAGTCATGGTTAATTTGTTATGACTCATAAACAATTCACCTCTTGGAAACATTATATAATCAAAAAACAATATAAAGTCAATCTTTATATAAAGATTGACTTATATTCCGATTACAATTCATTATCTCAATTTACAACTTAGCTTTCACAACACGAAGAATCATCTTTTGTCTCAACATCTTGCTTCGTATAGAAATATTCCCACTCAATACCATCTGGGTCGGTTACCCAAAACTTATCTTGGACAGCATAGCAACACGTTGTATCCATTTCTTCTCTTGCAAAGAAACCTTCCTTTTCAAGCCGTTCTTTATGTTTCAACACTTCTTCTTTAGCGTTCACTTGAACCCCCAAATGATTGATTTGATTTCCTTGCACTTCTTCTGCTTTTGTGAGCGTTAAGTTAAGATTTGGCTCTGTCGTCAAAAACTTTACATAGCCATCTTTTTCTTTTACTGGAGGAACACTAAATAGCTTTTGGTAAAAATCCTTACTTTCCTCTACGTTTTGTACATTTAAACCGATATGAACATTCATCATTACACATGCTCCTTCATCAATTTTTTTTGATTAATTATAGATAAATTAAAACCGTTATTTAGACGGCTTTAAAATACAACATAACTGTTCGGAAAGAAGCGAATCTACATGGTCGCTATTAATGCGGTAATAGCTCCACGTTCCTCTCGTTTCTTTATGTAGAAAGTTCGCATCCGTCATAATTTTGAGGTGATAGGAAAGTTTCGATTGTGGCATTTCTAATTCTTCTTGTAAATCACAAACACACATTTCACCTTGTACACTTAATAAATTTAATAATTGTAGTCTTTTAGTATCTGCTAATGCTTTAAACTGTTTTTCATAGGTGGCCAATTGATCATTGGCTAACTTTGTATACATTTCCTCCATTTGAGAATTTCACCTTTTCATCAATATTTTTTGATTAATATAAGAATAACAGGCAGTGATTAATAAATCAACTTTTTTTGATGTATTATTGACCTCTCTAAAAATAACTTGAGAGCATTTTGACTTTTGTTTTCACATCGTTTATCATTACGTTACACGATATATCGCGAAACGTAATAGCGTGAGGAGTGAACAGATGGTCAAAAAAGGGAAGTTCTCAGAACCGTCGTTATTAATATTAATTAGCCTTGCAGAAACAAACCGTCATGGTTATGCAATTATGGAAGACATTCAACAGACGTATGCTATTCAATTAGGCCCAGGAACTTTATATGGAGCGATTTCTCGTTTAGAGAAAGCTGGATATATCCGTGTAATTGAATCGGAAGAGCGTAAAAAGCCTTACACGTTGACAAAAGCAGGTAGCGAGCACTTGACGCAACAAATTGAGGAACTCCAAAAAATAACGACGCTCGGTTCGAAAAGGCTAGGCTTACTATGAAACGGCTCATTTATCTATATCCTAAACCGTGGAGAGAAAGGTACGGTGAGGAGTTAGAGCAAGTTGTAGAGCACACGGGACTCTCCAGCAAGATCATTATTGATTTATTGCTAGGCATTTTTGATGCTTGGCATGTAGAACTAAGTGAAAGAACGATCTGTGGCATACGGCTGGATCGGCTATTCGTACTCATGAGCATGTTCAACGTGTTCGTACTATTACAATTACTATCATTACGGGAGGTTATTCTGTTGGAACAAATTGCTTTAATTATTGCAATGTTGTCATTCTTATTGGCGGTTTGTGTATTACTCGTTAATGTTTTCAAGCTTGGCATCACAAAAGGTCTGTCGTTAAATACTAAGTTAGGAAAACTTTCAATGGCGTTTATGGGCTCTTATGCTCTATTTTTTGTTTCGTTTCTAGTGCTCGCAAATTAACGATGGAAGCTTCCCTTCATTAAGGGAGGGGAGCTTTTTTGTACTTGTCGTTCAAATTCATTTATAATTCCTTATTCTTTTTAACGTTTATTTTTATATCGATGTTAATAATTCTATTTCCTTAAACTCCATCAACTTGGTTAACGTTAAATGAGATATAGCTCCGTGTTCAAAGATTTCATGTACTCATTTTTACCTCAAATGACAGTTTCTTCACCCGTCTTTAGTAAAACTTCTCCTCCACATCTGTTCCACTTTATCCCCTGCCTATATTCAGCCTAATCACCTTTCCTTCATTAACTTATTTTGAACCTTGTACATACCCCCTGTCCTTAACTAGAGCGCTCTATGGGCTAATACGGTCAAATCTATTATAAGAATGTGAAATGCTTATTATAAAAGACTACATGAGCCTTTTACTTCTTCATTAAATCCCCATGTCCCTCACCATCACGCTGTTCATACCTATGCCGTTCGTTGCAATGAATTGCTTCCTTAAAACAAACTAATACTCACATGATTGTATACATAGCGAGTTGATCTAATTTTTGTAATTAGATAAGTGTTTGTTGACAGTTGTATGACATATGAATAAACTAATAATCAAATGAGTATTTGAATATCGAGGTGAGATGATGGAGGAAACTAAAAAAGATACGTGTGATGTTTTTTGTTACGACGAAGAAAAAGTTACCCGGATCTCAGGAGTGTCGGGAAACATCGCTTTAGTAATGCAGCAGATCTATTCAAAGCTTTGGCTGATCAGACACGGTTAAAAGTGGCTTTTACGTTGACACAAGAAAATGAGCTATGCGTATGTGATGTAGCAAATATCATTGGAACAACGAATGCAACCGCATCTCATCATTTGCGCCATTTACGAAATATGAGGTTAGCAAAGAGCCGTAAAGAAGGAAAACTTGTGTTTTATTCTCTTGATGACCCTCATGTGACGGCTTTAATTACACTTGCCATGACTCATGCGGAGGAGTAAGATGGCTAACTTAACGAACAAACAGGTGTACCGTGTGAATGGGTTTTCTTGTGCCGGGTGTGCGGGTACGTTTGAAAAAAATGTAAAACGAATTGATACGGTCTCTGATGCTGAAGTGAACTTTGCAGCGTCGAAAATAACAGTATACGGCTCTGCATCTATTGACCAACTTGAAAAAGCTGGAGCATTTGAGAATTTACACGTACGTTCAGAAGATGACGAAGAAACAGTAGAACGCCCGAAGAAATTATTCGTAATGAAATATTGGAATGTACTACTAGCCTCTGTTCTGTTTTTTATCGGTCTGATTAATCAAACCTCCTTCGGTGAAGAACATGCTTTATCATATTCATTCTTTCTGTTATCGATGGCTGTTGGTGGATATTCATTGTTCAAAACAGGATTACAAAACCTGACCCGCCTACAGTTTGATATGAAAACTTTAATGACTGTAGCGGTTATCGGAGCAATCATTATTGGAGAGTGGACAGAAGGAGCAATTGTCGTTCTACTTTTTGCTATTAGTGAGCAACTAGAACGCTTCTCTATGGATAAAGCGAGACAAAGCATTCGTTCGCTAATGTCAATCGCTCCAAAGAAAGCAACGATTTTGTGTCAAGGGAAAGAAATGATGTTGTCCGTTAAAGATATTGAGATTGGAGATATCCTCGTCGTAAAACCGGGAGAAAAGCTTGCGATGGACGGTGAGGTTTTACGTGGCCATTCATCTATTAACCAGAGTGCGATTACAGGAGAGTCAATTCCTGTAGAGAAAACCACAGGAGACACGGTATTTGCCGGAACACTTAATACAGAAGGCTATCTGGAAGTCAAAGTAACCAAACGCGTGAAAGATACAACTCTTGCAAAGATTATTCACCTCGTTGAAGAAGCACAAGCAGAACGCGCGCCGACTCAATCGTTTATTGACCGGTTTGCCAAATATTATACACCTGCAATTATGGTCGTTGCTGGTCTTGTAGCAGTATTCCCGCCACTCGTTATGGGTGGCAGCTGGGAAGCATGGGTGTATCAAGGTTTAGCCGTGCTCGTTGTTGGTTGTCCATGCGCCTTAGTCATTTCAACGCCAGTTGCGATTGTGACTGCAATTGGTAATGCAGCGAAACAAGGTGTGCTCATTAAAGGCGGAGCGTACTTAGAAGAACTCGGACAAATTAAAGCGATTGCCTTTGATAAGACAGGGACATTAACGAAAGGCGAACCTAGTTTAACAGATTACTATAATTTATCTACGGAGATGGATTACACAATCTTGCAATGGGTAACGGCTATCGAATCGTATTCACAACATCCATTAGCTGGTGCCATTATTAGACATGCTCAACAAGAACAAATTGATTACCACAACGTAATTGTCGATAACTTCTCATCCGTTACGGGTAAAGGTGTTCGTGCAAACGTGAACGGTCGTTCTATCTGGATCGGGAACCGGCAATTGTTTGATCATCAGGCAAACATCAATCTATCAGAAGAGGTCAATACAATTGTCAACGAGTTACAAACAAACGGTAAAACCGTCATGGTAATGAGTGACACCGACAAGATTCTTGCTGTTATCGGTGTGTCAGATGAAGCGAGAGATCAAAGCAAATCGGTTATAAATACATTACATTCCATAGGCATTAAACATACAGTAATGCTCACTGGTGATGATAAAAAAACTGCACAAGCCATTGCTATGAAGCTCGGTGTTACAAATGTTCACGCAGAGCTCATGCCAGATGACAAACTCACTTCGATTAAAGAACTCCGAGAAACGTACGGTAATGTTGCGATGGTTGGAGATGGAGTTAATGATGCACCTGCTTTAGCTGCATCAAGTGTGGGAATTGCGATGGGTGGAGCTGGGACTGACACAGCATTAGAGACCTCAGATGTCGCTCTTATGGGTGATGATTTAGAGAAATTACCTTATACCGTGTCACTAAGTCGACGAGCGTTGACGATTATAAAGCAAAATATTGCTTTATCATTAGGTTTAAAAGCCATAGCACTCTTACTCGTTATTCCAGGTTGGCTAACGTTATGGATTGCAATCCTTTCTGATATGGGGGCTACACTGTTAGTCACCCTTAATAGTTTACGTTTACTACGAAAAAATAAATCGTTAAAGCGGTAATTAAGAGCGCTTCAGAAGGAGAAGTACGCATGGACACGTTCCAGACAATCATTATTGGAGGCGGTCAAGCCGGCCTCGCCATGGGTTATGCGCTTAAGGATCAGGGAGTATCTATATTAATTATAGACGAGAACGATGCCATAGGAGCAGCTTGGAAAATGCGATACGAATCCTTAACGTTATTTACTCCTAAAAAGTATAGTCAGTTGTTTGACTTCCCTCTAAAGGGAAATCCGAATGCCTATCCATCGAAAGATGAAATCGTGGACTATTTGAACGATTTTCAACGAAATTACGAATTGCCTGTTCTACTCCAACAAAAAGTGATTCACGTAAATAAAGAAAAAGATGGCTTGTACAGTGTTCATACGCTGACTAGTTCGTATAAAGCTACTCACCTTGTTGTTGCAACAGGTGCTTTCCAACGACCCTTCACACCTGAGATCCATGACCATTCAGTAGAACAGATGTTACATGCCTCAACTTATAAGAACCCTAAGCAAATTCAAGGAAATAAAGTGCTCATTGTGGGGGCAGGTAATTCGGGTGTACAAATTGCTTCAGAACTTTCGAAAACGCATCAAGTTATTTTATCTGCCAGCAAACCAATTAAACGCCTACCTCAAAGAATATCAGGGAAAAGTTTGTTTTGGTGGATGGATGTTTTGAAGATTAATAACGTATCTCCAAAATCCAGCCTTGGGAAATTACTTATGAGAAATGAGCCTCTCATCGGTGATGATTACAAGACTGTAAAAGAGACAGTAACCATAAAGGGTCGCTTAACCGAATTTAGAAATGGAAAAGCCTATTATCAATCAGGTGAAGTCGATGAGGTGGACGTAGTGATATGGGCAACCGGTTATCGAAATGATTACTCATGGCTAAACGTAGAGGGAGTACTCGATCAAGAAGGCCATGCTATTCATGAAAAAGGGGTAACTCCAGAAAAGGGAATCTATTTTATTGGTTTAAGTTGGCAAACACATAGGGGTTCGGCTCTGTTAAAAGGTGTTAGCTTTGATGCAACAAGTTTGGCGAATATCATTAAGCAAGAGCTTGAAGGGAAATGAAACAAAATGAGAAAAGCTATTTTTGGAGTAACTTTCTTATTCATCTTAGTCGGGTGTCAATCATCCGTGGAAGAAAATCCATTAACTTTATCCATGTAACCTGTCGAGATCGTAATTGACGTGCCAAATGTTGCAGAAATCGGTGAAGAGGTTGTTGTTAACACTACCGTATTTTAAGATAGCGAACCTGTGGAAGATGCCAATGAATTTAAGGTTGAAATCCGTGTCGAGGGCCAAAGCGTTGGGGTATTAATCCTTGCAACATCGACGGAAGACGGTGTCTATATTATAGAACATACGTTTATTGAGGAAGGTATTTACGAAATCCAATCCTACGTAACTGCGTATAGAATGCATGTCTAGCCTAGTGAGGCACTTGAAATTAAGACAGATTAGGAGATTTGATGATGAAACGCTTTTTAGGAGTTATCGCTGCAAGCTTATTGTTCGCTGGGTGTCAGAATCAAACCATAGACGATGTACAAGGAATCACTGACATTAGTGAAGCTGGATGGGAAGTTGAATCATTTGACTTTATTGATCAGAATGCTGAAGACTTCGGTTTATCAGATCTTGAAGACGAATATTGGATTGCAAACTTTATCTTCACATCATGCCCGACCGTTTGTAATACGATGACGCCAAATATGGTTGATTTACAAGAAGCTGTCCAATCACAAGGATTGGATGTGGAGTTTGTGTCATTTACTGTTGATCCAGACAACGACAGTCCAGAAGTTTTAACTGAATATGCAACGAACTACGGAGTGGATATAGACAATTGGACATTTCTAACGGGCTATAGTGATGAAACAATTCAAGAACTTTCAGAAGGTAGTTTTCGTCAAGAATTGCGTGACGATCCTGAAGGAAATGATATTATTCATGGGGTGAACTTCTTCTTGATCACAGACGAACAAGAAATTATTCGTTTTTATGATGGGATGAATACACCTATTAATGAAGTGATAACGGATTTACAACAAATAGGGCTATAGACAAGCGTTACATGTATGATACAACCCCTTCAGGCTACTAGGAGTGCAAAACCTACAGTTTATGGATGTTTCGATATGCCATCTAGTCTTACTCAGGTCTTTCCTGCTAAGACGAAATAACAACTAGTTCCGACAAGAGAAATGTAATTGTCTGTCACGATAAAACAAGTTCAAACGTCTAAAAAAGTTACTTTGAGAAACCTTTATTCTTTGTATTTACGTGATCTTTCGGCATTTACTTCCAAAATAACGATTGGAAAAGAAGTTTTTGAATATGAGAGCTTAGATGAGTTCTGGTCAGTAAAGGGATGCCCTCTTTATTTCACAAAATTTGATGGAGATATTATCGACTTTATCTTGTTACTTGAACGTCCTTCTTTAACGGAGGAAAATGACTTTGGTATTAATGACATTTTTATACTAAGCAAATATATCGGCACGCGCATAGGGAAACGAGTCGACAAACGATTTGAGGATTAGCAAGGAACGTATTTTGTCATCAGACTCTTGAACAATGCACCTGTGGTTTCTTTTTGGAAGTCGCTGTAAAGTTAATTACAATTTCAATATAACGAACAGCTAGTTATCATTGATGCTGAACAGTGCCTGATTCAAACGTTTAACAAAATGAGCAAATAAATGGCATTATGTGATTTCTTTGTCAGTTCTTACAATGCGAAGACCTAATTGCCAAGATGATGGCAGTTACCATCATGCTGAGGAGTTTTTGCCAGAAATTAAAAAAGGCGTCCAGAATTTCATACATCCCGGACTGCCTCTTATTCACGACTCCTGTTTTCATGAAGCCACTTAATCTAAGAAGGCTTCTGAATACTGTACAACACCCGAAACATTGTCAAGGGCATGATCTGTAATCTCTAATGCCATAAATTGTTCGTCAGGCACGTCAAATGGAGCTTTTATGTTCCACAAGCGGGCTTGTTTAAAACCAAATTTCGGATAGTAATCTTTATGACCTAGCACGATGACCGAACGATTACCAAGATCATTTGCTTTGCTTATCGCAGCACGAATCAACTGGCTTCCAATCCCTTTTTTCTGGTGTTTAGGAATCACAGATACTGGAGCAAGGGCTAAAGAATCTACTTCATTCGCACCGTCTACAATTTTAATTTTTGATAGAAGAATATGGCCTATCACATCTTCATTTTGATTCAACGCAACTAGTGAGAGTTCGGGTATGAATGCATCTGATTTTCTAATCTTATTCACTAATAGATGCTCACTTTTGTCGCTATATTCTTCATGCAAAAAAGCGGTTTGAATCGTTTCTTCTGTTGCTCTATATTCTGTATTCAATTCTGGTCGAATTTTAATGTCCATGTATAGTCTCCTATTCATTTTATATCTTCTGTTGTGGTGCTAAAAATGGCACTTTCCATATGAACGTAGTCATTCAGAAAGTGGTTACACGACCAGCTCTAAACATAAATTTGACAAACAAAAACCTCCAAAATGATATAGTTGTAGTTTATAGTGATATGTCATTATGGTCAATTCTATTACTTCTACGTTTGCTTATAAAGGCAGCGTTAGTAAGCCATTAATCGAAAAAAACAGTTCCTAAACCTCTTTAGGAACTGTTTTTAGTGGGATAGAAAATGACAACCTTTAAAACGCTGACGTCCAGCCAGCGTCTGCGGTGACGACCGTACCGTTGACAAAGCTAGCATCATCGGAAGCTAAGAACAGAGCTACTTTTGCAATTTCGTCTGCTTGTCCAACGCGCGGCATTACAGAACGAGCCGCTTGCAAGCGACCACTGCCGAACTCACTTACGTTGTTTAAGGAAGAAGCGATATTCGTTTGCACGCCGCCTGGCGCAATGGCGTTACAGCGAATCCCTTTATCCGCATACATATAGCCGGTATTCTTCGTGATCCCAACCACTGCATGTTTTGAGGCTGTATAGGAAACCCCCGCATGCGCACCATTTAAGCCTCCTGAAGAAGCGATATTCACAATCACCCCTGCTTCTTTTTCAAGGAAGTAAGGAAGGGCTTTTCGCGTTGCGCGCATAACGCTTTTCGTATTCACCTCAAATAGTAAATCCCATTTCTCATCCGTAATTTCTCCAGCAGGTTCAAATCCGTCCATAATCCCAGCATTATTCACAAGAATATCGATGGAACCGAATGTATCTACAGCGGTTGCGATCATCGTGTTCACATCGTCTTGTTCAGCGACGTTCACTTTAACGGCAACGGCTTGTCCACCTTGCTCTTTAATCGATGCGGTAACAGCATTGGCACCCTCCTCGTTTAAGTCTGCAACAACAACACTCGCGCCTTCCTGCGCGTAAAGCTTTGCAATGGCTTCACCCATACCAGAGGCGGCTCCAGTAACCACCGCTACCTTTTGATCAAGTTTCATCGTTACACATCCTTTTCAAATGTTGTTCATCTCACCTTCCATGTTATCTCCAATCCATCCAGGGAACAATTGACAATTCCCTCAAGTGTGTAAGAAAAACGACAGATGTCCAAAAAGTGTAAAGGAACGTTTCTCATGAATTATCGTTGCGGAATGGATTCAATTTGATTAGTTGCTCGGCGAGCATCTTTGGTGTGTGTGGCATACCATGTTCCAACCACATCGAGATCGTCCCTAAAAGGCCGAGGAAGCATACCAGCGAGCAACTTCTTCGGGCGTCTGAATCGAGTAAAATGTATTTGCTGGATCAGGCTTTAAAATGAGCGAATGAAGCAAATTTGTAAGCTTTTTTGTAAAGGCAGGCAGTTGCTGGTCGACGAGCAGCATTCGGTACACTTGTTCATTAACAGCAATATGTTCTAACAAACGAGAGAGTGCTTGTTCTGCACGCTGGTCTACGTCAATGTCCGTGTTCTCAAGGGTTAAAGCTGTACGTATGTCGTAGAGTTTATCGGAAATGTAATGATCGGCTAGGTCATATATATCGTGATAATGATCATAAAACGTGACCCGGTTAATCTCCGCTCGCTTCGCCAACGTATGAACAGTGATTTTCTCTAATGGCATCTCGTGAAGCAGTTCTGTAAAAGCGCGTTTAATGGCGCGGCGTGTTCGCTTAACCCGTAAATCTGGATAGGAATCATGCATCGATGGTCCACCTCCATTTGACCTCCATTATAGCTGAAGATCGTCGCCTTTATGTAACTTTTATAAAAGAAGTGAAGAACCTCTCCGGGCTCTCCACTTAACGTTTTCTTGCGATATGGACTTTTAGCTGTTTGCCTTTCACTGTCGTATGTCTCATCGTATCAAGCACCACTTGCCCTTTGCCGTTTAAGATTTCCACATACGTTTGCGTCTCTTCAATCGTAATAATCCCAATGTCTTCGGCGGTCACTCCATCAATTTTGGCGATCGTTCCGACGAAATCAACCGCGCGCAATTTCTTTCGCTTTCCCCCATTGAAATATAGCTTCATGATGTTTTCGTTCAGCTGCTCATTTTTGGCTTTTTTTCGGACCGGTTGGCTGTTGACCTTCTTTAGGAAATTGGGTTTAGCCCGTCGTACTTGTTCTCGTGATGGCGATGTGGCCTCAGGGATTTGAAACCCGATATAGTTTTCAATTGCTTCGAGCGACTCGTCTTCAGCTGAGGTGACAAACGTGAAGGCCTTGCCAATATGCCCAGCACGACCGGTTCTACCTGTACGGTGGACATACCGTTCTTTGTCCGTTGGAAGATCATAGTTGATCACATGGCTGATCCGCTCAACATCGATGCCTCTCGCTGCGACGTCAGTGGCAATGAGGTAGCGAAACTCCCCTCTTCTAAACTCCTCCATCACGTCAAGTCGATCATACTGTTCCATACCGCCGTGAAGCTTATCACCGTCATACCCTCGATCAACGAGTTGCTCAGAAACGGTGTCGACGCGTTCTTGCGTACTACAAAATACGATGGCACTATCTGGGTTTTCCACAACCGTAATATCTTCCAACAATGCGAATTTGTTCTCTTCTTCTACACGATAAAGCGTATGGTCAATCTTTTCCACTGTTGTGCCATCTTCTTCAATGTCAACATCAACCGGTGCGTTCATATAGTGGCTTGAGAGTTCCTTCACTCGCTCCGGTATCGTTGCTGAGAATAACATCGTCACCCTTTGCTCGGGGACTTCAGCAATAATCGCCTCAACTTGCTCAATAAACCCCATGTTTAGCATTTCATCCGCTTCATCAATAACCAAGTACTTCACATGTTCGAGCGGCAGCGTGCCTTTTTCAATATGGTCGAGCATCCGTCCAGGCGTGCCAACGACGACGTGCGTTTTTTGCTTTAGTTCATCTTTTTGTTTATAAAACGGTTGTTTCCCAACGACCGCCGAAGCTTTAATTCGTTTATAACGGCCTAAATTTAAGATGTCCTCTTTCACTTGAAACGCCAACTCCCGTGTCGGTGTAAGCACGAGCGCTTGCGGCTTATTCTCTTGCCAATCTACCTGCTCGCAAATTGGAATGCCGTACGCAGCCGTTTTCCCACTTCCCGTGTGCGACGAGACAATCACGTCTCTTTTCTCAAGAACGAGCGGGATCACCTGCCTTTGTACTGGGGTCGGCGAATCATAGCGCAAGTTCGCTAACGCTTGATTCAATTCGTCACTTAATCCGTACGCTGTAAAGCGATGTTGTGTCATGTGTATGCCTCATTTTAATCATTATATTTGTCGCGCCGTTTTTCACTACACAAAAAGCCATCGTCACTAGCTATTGTGGAGATGGCAATAAACGGTCATGTAATTATTCCATATAACTATAACATAAAAATAACGTTGACTTTTAGGCAAGCCCTATATGCACCGGGAAAACAGCTGTTGCGAATTAGCAAACTATACTCGTGCGCAATTCTTTATCTATGTCCGTTGGAGTGAAATATACGATAACCGACACTATATTTATTGATTTTTAACATAATTATATTGATAAACGATAAATATATGGTAAGATACGTTTAAAACGTGAAGGAATGATTCGGATGGTGAGTACACGGTTTTTAATGATATCCATCTTGTTTATCGGCTTGAGTATTTTTATGGTTGCCTTTTTATATTTGCCCTACTTAACGAACGTGTTCGTTGAGATTGACCCCTCGTATGCATATCTACAATTACCCGGTTTAATAGGAATTTACTTAACCTTGATTCCATTTTGTTATGCTCTTTATCAATCGTTCTTACTTTTAAGGTATATAGAGCAGCGCAACGTTTTTAGTCTACACTCGGCGAAAGCGTTAAAATCCATTCGAAGTTGTGCTTTCGTGATTGCAGGGTTCTATATTGTCGGGTGTATCTTTTTCTTCACTCAAAATGCCCTTCACCCTAGCTTGCTACTCATTAGCGTTGCCATTATATTCGTATGTTTCGTGATTTCTGTGTTTTCCGGTCTATTACAAGCTTTATTAACTAGTGCTGTAGAAATAAAAGAAGAAAACGAACTGACTGTATGAGGGTGGGCCAATGACCATTATCGTAAATCTAGATGTGATGTTAGCAAAAAGGAAAATGAGTGTAACGGAGTTAACCGATCGAGTAGGCATTACGATGGCCAATTTATCAATCCTTAAAAACGGTAAAGCAAAAGCCATCCGCTTCTCGACGTTAGATGCCATTTGTAAAGCGCTAGACTGTCAGCCAGCCGACATATTGGAGTACAAAGCAGATGAATAGGATAAAGAAAATACTGTTTTTCATCCCATTATCGTTGTTATCAGCATGCAGTTTACTAGGAATGGGTGGCACAGAGTTCCATACATTTGAAGGTATATCGAAAGCAGAAATCTATCATTTTGAAAAATACGGAGGCAGCGGGGCAAATTCTGAAGTGGCTATTTTAACTGAACATGATGAATTACAATCTTTAAAAAGCTCATTGGATAAAGCATCCGACGGGGTTAGGGTGAATCCAAGAGAAACAACACCTGAATATGATATGATCCTTCATCACGAAAAGGGAGATACAATTCTTCACTTGATCGTAGGGGAACGCGGCGAAACGAGTCATGTGATGTATGCCGGTTATGAAAACGAACATTTCATCTTGCCAGAAGAGAGCACAGAAACAATCATCGATTTGATAAATTAACGAGTGTGGCGAAAAGGTGTGGGGAATTCACG
The DNA here is from genome assembly GCF_000698145.1 of Geomicrobium sp. JCM 19039. Classification (GTDB taxonomy): domain Bacteria; phylum Bacillota; class Bacilli; order Bacillales; family Marinococcaceae; genus Geomicrobium_A. The sequence goes on along the minus strand of NZ_BAXB01000008.1, from coordinate 132,967 downwards.
AAAAAGGACCTTACGCTTTCTTTTCCAATCGGTGTAAGCGGCGCTCAAAATCATTCACTTTGCTAAAATATAGCTCAGTATCAATTTTGAGTTCCGTGTATAAATCAATTTGACTGTTGATTTTCTTATTTACATCTTTTAGCAAAGCTACAATTTCATCTTGTTGAGATTGTTCAATACGATCAAGGCGGGTTAACACTTCCCCGAATTGCGAATCAACCATGTCGAACCTTTTATCCATGTCTGTTTTCAATTGTATAAGAGCGTCAAGGATTTTTTGCTCGTCCATCTTCTCACCTCCATGTGCACATCATATCACAGCAAATTTGATATTGGCACCTAGACTAATAAGTCAGCGAATAATTTTCGGGTATGGCCTCGCAACCCCTACTATGAACAATTTTAAAAGAGTTGTGTTTTTTCATGAACAACTTACAAGCTGTGTTTTTAATCGAAGCGGTACGATTGAGAGTACCGGTCATTTCACTCGCCCAAAAGATTTTGACCGGATTCTTTTCAGTAGAAGTTGTAAAAAACTGCAAGATAGCTACATACACATCTCCATTCACAAACCAACATCGCATTAGTACAGAAAAAGCAACAGTTATGAACTTGAAGAAGGCATTTAGAGAAATGGGATTTGTTGACTCATTAATATGCCCATGTAGTCCGGCAAATTAGTGTATTGGATTGCTTTAGAAGCGCTGAAGTATGCGTTGGGTCTGTCGATTGTTCCCGAATATCCTCGGTTTTAGTAGTGGAAACCTGAGTTCTGTTTTACCTTAAATGTATGATCGACGTTCTAAAAGCATGCAAACAGACATACGAGTTTCGTTTGTTTGCATGCTTTTATAGCAACTTAGATCCTATATACCTGCACACACTAGAAAAAATGTTCCGAGAGGGAAACCAATATTTTTAGCATACTCTAATTGTATCTCTTAGAACCCAAACAACAATGACTATTCATCTCTTAGAGCTATACCATTGACTGAATTAATTAGAGTTTTTTCGAGGATAAGAATTCTTTTGCGCTACGCAATGGCTACTTTTTGATGAATTTGATTGATAAGTTTCTTAATAAGAGAAGGTGTTTTTCATTTAACTATCGAGAAAGATTCGTTGAAGGTTGAATATAATTGTTGCATTGATACGGAATTAGAATAACAGGGCATCACATTTTCTTCTGGTAAATTTGAATGCTTATACCTTTAACAATGAATACCACGCTGAACCAGATTAGAGCGGTTATTCTTATCTCTTCAGCACTAGGACTCATAAATTCAAAGTAGAGTAAAAATAATGCAAAACCAAGGTATATTAATGAAAAAGCATGCTGACCTGCTTTAGCAAGTATTGCCCTCCCACGTTCATCTTTTCCCTCAGCTACAGAAAAACTAATGTACACACCCATTCCATATGCAGCAATGATGATAGAAATAATATACATCATATACATCATTCAATTCCTCCTTTTTTATAAGTAAATATTTCATCAATACGCTTATCAAATAAAAATGCAATTTCGAATGCTAATGCTAAAGATGGGTTATACTTATTTGCTTCGAGTGAGTGGACGGTTTGTCTTGTAACACCTAATTGATCGGCTACATATTTTTGAGTCCATCTTTTTTCAGCTCTTAAAAGGTAAAGATCGCTTGTTAAACTGAACTCATTTTTTTTCTTCATGTACTCACCTCTGTTCATGGATGTAAAAAATATATTACATAAGTAATGTAATTTATACACGGAGTTTTGTCAAGGTGATGTTAGAATACGGGTCTCCCTAGTTAGCAATGCAGTGAGACCGATTGACCAAAAATATTACGTACATAAGCAAATACCTTTTAGTATCAATTGTACAACTTTTGAAGGTTTCCTTTGGTAATGATTAGCCTTTTCATAATAGTGTTTACAGGGCTCTTATTACCCTTTCATTAACGGATTCGTTTCGCGAATTCGATTATGGGTCGTTTTCCAAAGAAAGTGTCGTTTGGATCTGCGAATGTTCGAATTAACAAAAATTATATGAAGTTGTTAACGTTAGAAGTCATTCTTAAGATCAGGGGTAGGGGATTGCGAATAGTGCTAATTTATTTCTAGATACTAGTCACTCAAAATTTCAAGGCCAACCAGATACTGGAGAAATGCTTTTTTGTACTTATACCGAAAGACTTTTCAATTCTTGTGTTAAAATGGCTAATTAGCGCCGTAAAACGCCCTCAACGTTATTAGCAAATATGAGACTTTTTCAAACAGATAAGGTGGAATTGAATTGATTCGAAGAGCAAGTCATCAAGATATAGATGCGATCATTAACATTTGGCATGAAGGCTCGATCCTCGCGCACAGTTTCATTCGTCCCGACTATTGGAATTCTCAAATAGACGAAATGAAAACAACATATATTCCAATGTCTGTTACACACGTTAAAGTTGAGAACATGAAGATTGTTGGTTTCATTTCAATGGTTGATAATTATTTAGCCGCTCTGTTTGTGGATCAAAGTTATCGAAATAGCGGGATCGGCAAAGAGTTATTGGAATGTGGAAAAAAGCAAAGTGAGCACATGAAAGTAAAGGTGTACAAAAAGAATACAAAAGCTGTTCACTTTTATGAAAGAAACGGCTTTATAAAAGTTGGGACGTTACTAGATGAAAACACAAATGAGCAAGAGTGTCTTTTTGAGTGGAATGAAAGACACGACTAACCAATTCACCTTAGAAAGGGTACGGTGTAACTGCTAAATTAGAGTAGACATTTTTTGCTTGATAAAATTGAACGCTTTCCTTCTGTTTTACATCCACATAACAAAGAAGTCGCTGTTTAAAGAGTCAAAATACTGCTTTGAAATAATCGATCCCTGAGTTGTAAAATTTCGTCGTGAAAAAATTCAATACGGAATTGGTGAAATGGTAAAATAAAAGGGTGTAACTTCTGAAGCGAGGTGTTGGGTATGGCGAATACGTTATTGGAAGCTATAAAAAATGAAATGCGTAAGGTTGAATTAGATGTTACAAGCTATCTTGACAGGAAGAATAAAGCATATTTTAAATTTTACAGTATTTTGATGCTTATGTCGTCAATAATTCCGATGTTACGAGGGAACATATTGATGAAACGATAAGGTATACACGTAATTTGATGGAAGAATGGTCTGATGCTGAACACCTTAGACGTGATAAATATTGGGGGAGTCCTAAATAAAAGGCCAGGACAGATCGTTCCCCCGATTTTTAAAAAAGTGTGTGTACGTTAAAAATACCTTCACTCGTTGATGATTGTCCAAAACTAACGGTACAGGTCTTGAGCGGGCTGACAATCTTTTATTGTGTTCCAGAATTCTCAACTATGTATTGCAAGGTTCGTTACTTTTATTTTGCACTATACAGTAGTTAAGACATTTATTTTCCTGAGAATTCATAAGAAAATAACCTTAAAATATCATGTTGATTTGATACATTCATATAAACAAAATAAGGCAATTGCCATTCCTGGGTTTTAATGCCTTGTCTACTAGTAGGCTTATCCCATTCAGGATAAACCCGAAAACCCATCTTCCCTTCCCTAACATTTGTAGATACGATATTTTGTTTTACAAGAATTTCTTTTGGAAATATAAATTGTCCAAATTCAGAGCTCTCATTAAAAACGGTGACAACTAGTAAATCGTGTGCCTCATCATACGTATAGGATCTATTTTTATTATTTTCATCCTTTCTCCAGATTACAACAAACTGCCCCACCTTTTTTGGTGTTTTACTCGCAACTCTAAATCGAACAGTTTTGAAAGGTGTTTCAAATGATCCAGCGCCATATTTCGCATTTTGTTTTTCTTCATGTACGTTTTTGATGTTTAATCCAATAGGTGAATATACAGTCCTATTAATATAAGAGAGTGTTTCATAAAAACCTTTCATATTACACCTCATTCCATTCTCAAATCGAGCGTTTTCTATTTCACAAATGATTCTTACATTATTATATAACACATCAATATTACGAGAATTCCATATTCTTAAATCGCTGCAGCCTCTTTCTATTGAATGGGACCGTTTACATCAATAGACAGGAACACTTATACAAAAAACCAAATTAACTTAGTTGTCTACAATAAATGATAATAAGTTCTGTCACATCGTATTTTATTGTTTGAATAGATGATTTCGTTCAATTTGACATCAACATAGTGAAGATCAATGATACCACTGTTCTTTGTCAAGTTTATGGGCAACTTCATGTGATGCATGATTTTTAAATATAGTAATATCATCTAAGATGATTCATTAAGGGACTGTCATCTATAAAGAAGGATCTCTAGAACGTTCTGCTCTCCAAAAACCTATTTGTTATTTTAGCCAGCTCAATCATTATCGAAGCCGTTACATGTAAAAGGCGAAAAATTAATTGTTTTTAATGATTTTTTGCAGTCTTATTCACTGAGATGAAGATCATTAAAGCAACCAATACGAATACTCCGCTGCTAATTCCGACATAGTTTATTGAGCTCAAGTTTATGACTCCACCTCCTAGAATTGCGCCTAAACCGATTCCCATATATAAAGAAGATGCACTGAAAGATAGGATCATTGATGCCTGTTTAGGATTTAACGAAATCAGGTATGCATTCAGTGCTGGATTCATTCCGAAACCAGGGATACCCCATAATAGGCAAACCAAACCTACTAGAACAACGGACAATGGAGATGGATTTAATAAGGTAAGCAAAGAGAAAGCTGCTAATAAAATAGCGAAACCAAAAAGTGATAATTTAAGTGTTGTTGCAGCACCGATACGGTCTGTTAAATACCCGCCAGCTAGATTGCCTAATAAAGCCCCAACACCAAGTATTAGCAGGAAAAAGCTTATATTTTCGATAGTTGTAATCCCTGTAATAATTGGCGCGATATACGTATACGTCATAAACCCGCCTGTTGTTCCGATAATGCTAACACTCAATGTTAATACGATAATCTTGTTAAAACTTTTGAGTCTTTCTTTTATGCTCACAGAAACTTCTCGCTCAATTTTCGGTAAGAATAGTAAAACACCAAGTGCAGTTACGAAAGCTACCACTGCTACGAAAAGAAAAGAATAACGCCAGGTCATGGCATTACCAATCCATGTACCAATAGGAGCACCTAAAATTAACCCAATAGTTATACCAGCGATTACAAATGACAAAGCTTTTCCACGCATTGTATCCGTAACCAAACTTGTTGATGCAGCCATAGCCAAGGGAGTGAAAACAGCTGCGGCTAATGCAGCCATTATTCTTGTTACGAACAGTAATTCAAATGAAGTGACAACTGCAGAAAGCCCATTTGCAATGGTGAACACAACCATCGATATTACTAAAAGCTTCTTAACAGGCATATTAGACATCAATGTACCTAAAACAGGGCCCCAATTGCATAGGTAATGGCAAAGGCTGTCACTAATTGTCCGGCCGCTGTAATCGTGACTCCCATATCGTTCGCAATGTTCGGTAGTAAGCCAGCAATAACAAAATCATCTGTACCAATAATAAACGTTCCTAACACTAATAGTAAGAGCCGATAATTCATTGTTCCTTAATCCCGCTCTGGCGTTGTTTAACGAGATGCCAGAAGTCAATTAACTCTTTTAAATGCTTTTGGGAATTTTCTAATTGCTCAATTTGTTGCCTTGTTTTTAGTAATTTCTCTTCGTATAGAGTGATTGCTGAATCTGCACAATTCCAATCACCGTCCGTAGGTTCAATGGAACCACAAGCGATAACAGGCTGTATTTCATCCGTTTTCAGCCCGATATCTAGAAATAATTGAATCGCTTTTACACGTTCAATATCTTGCTCATCATAAACCCGATAACCATTTTCTTCACGAAAAGGTTGGATTAACCTTTTTTTCTCGTAATAACGAATCGAACGAGTGCTAACACCTGTTCGATTCGAAAGTTCACTGATCTTCATTATCGTCCCCTCCTTTCCAACAATATAAAGTATGACACGATGTGAATGTAAAGAGGGAATGTTGTACCTACGTTTTTAGACAAGGTCTATGCACCGAGTGCGACTATACATCAAATAAATTCATGTTTTTTGGTGTAGTGAATTTTTTCGGGTTGGGGGTTAATCCCTAATTGAATGGGAGTAAATCCATAAATTATCGTATACATCCTCCAATTATTTGGGGAATATTAATTAAGAACGCTCTGTTTCTATTGAACTAACAGAGCAAGAACATGCCATAACACAGTACAATCAGGCTATGAATAAAATGAAATGCACATTATGGTATGATTTCCTAAATAAAGATTTTTGGAGGTAATTGCATGCTAGGTATCTTAGCTGGCATGGGGCCTAAATCTACGGGTCCATTTGTTGATACAGTAGTAAACCAATGTCAGAAAATCTTTGGAGCAAAATATGATATTGATTATCCACATATGTTGATATACTCTTGTCCAACCCCGTTTTATCTTGATCGAGATATTGACCACAATGAACTAGAAGTGTCAATAGTAGATGGTGCTAAGAAATTAGAAAGTACAGGTGTACAGGTCATTGCAATGCCTTGTAACACCGCACATCTTTATATAAATAGCCTAAGAAAATCATTAGCTATTCCTATATTGGATATGGTATCAGAAACGGTAAAGGAAATACTTGCGACTGCTAAATCTGTCGCTCTGCTTGCTACTGGACCTACCGTTAAGTCAGGACTTTACCAAGAACATCTACGAAACTCAGGATTTAATTACATACACAAAGACGAGTGGCAGGAAAAAGTTATTAATACGATCATTCATATTAAAAATGGAGAAATTGATCGTGCTAAATGCTATTGGAATGATCTCCTTTCTGATTTAACCGGGGAAATCGATACAGTAATCATAGCTTGTACAGATTTGAATGTTGTTCTGGAAAAGCAGGAGAGCCTTTATATAGTTGATTCTTCAGTTTGCCTAGCGAAACCTCTTATAAAACGCTATCTAAATTTATCTACACATAGTTGAACGAGTAGAGAATGGCGTTTTAGACTTTTCTATAAATAAAGTAAAAGGTTTGTTTTCATGGTTTTAGATGATAAGTTTTTTGTTTTAGTGCTAGCAAGGCATGTGAGTGTATGAATTAGTGTGAATAAATTTATTCAGATAAGGTATATTTACTAATAGGAACAAGGAAAGGACAATAACCATGCATATTAGAAAGTATAAAGAAGAAGACCGCAAAGATGTCATTGAATTAGCTAAAAGATTCAATACTATTGATTATATGGAATTCAGAGATGATAGATTAATGCTTGAAAAGCAATTGGAACTTGTTTTACAAGCAGTTAATCACAATAGTCATAATATATATGTTGCAGAGGATGATCGCAGTATTCTAGGGTATATTGAGTTATGTATCCATATAGATTATTTTACGAAAAGGGAACAAGGATACATTTCGGCAATCGCCGTCTCAAAAAATGGTGAAGGAAAAGGTATTGGTAAAGCGCTAATGAAACACGCTGAAGATTGGTCAAACACACGAAGTTTAGGTGAATTAATATTAGATGTGTTTATAGCTAACAAAAAGGCTGTCAAATTTTATGAAAACTTAGGGTATCAAACAGAAATCGTCAAAATGGTAAAATCTTTATAATAAAAGGAAATGAATGTTCATAAGCCCTTTAAAGTCATTACCTAAAAGAGCGACGTAATGTATGAAAGAGAACATTCTTATAGATTACTTCGTTTTACAGTCGGTATTCGCGTTATAATCTACTTTGTTATCGTTGGACTCTGGCATACCTTCATTAATTCAAATCCCCCAAAGTGAATTTAAAGAAAAGAAGAATAATGCAAGATCTCTTTATTATTAGCTAGTGATAAACACAAGTCTCATAACCATTAAAAAATATGAAATAATGGAAAGAGAAGCTAAATTAATTGTTAGAGCTGCTCTAGCTAACGGCGATTTTTAATAGTCCACCGTTAAACGATATCGACGAGCAACAGTGGGATGAGTTTGCTCAGTACTTAAAATTTGATGTGGTGACAGATATAAAGGTGATATAGATGCTGGCGATTGTCCTTGTCTTCTTTTATCGCATAGGAATTGATAGATTTGAAATGAGTTAGAAGTGTATAATTGAAGAATCGTTCCCAAAAATGAAAGGAGCAGATAGGATGATCACAAATGATAAACCCTCTAATCAACAAATTGCAGAAGCTTTCTCAAATGGGAATTTTAAACTTGCTTATCCTTTTTTTGCAGAAAAGATTGAATGGCATATAATAGGCGAAAACAGCTTTATCGGTAAAAAGTCTGTGATTGAAAATTGCGAGCAAACTTCTGCTTACTTCAAATCTGTCACGACGGAATTCACTACATTTAATGTTCTTGTCGATAGCAATCGAATCGCTATTAACGGAAACGCAGTCTTCACTCGAAATGATGAAAGGCTTTCCAATATATCAGCTTGTGATGTATATGAATTTAACGATGACAACGAACTACAAATAATAAATTCGTATTGTATAACTAACAAACTAGACTAATTTTAAAAAAAGCCCCGCTCTATAAGATAAGAACGGAACATTTATCGAAAACGACTGTTCTCGACTCTCTCGCTTTAAATTTACTGTTTATTTCACCTTTTGCCAATCCGCTCATTTAAAGATCCGTCTCAAGCCTCGGCCCATGACCTTACCCTCCTCCCTTCTAGCGATGCGTTTACCGACAGTGCCTCTCCCATCAGAAAACCTAACTTTAGTTAGTATTTCTAAGGCTAACTTTATATTAAGATTCTTCTATACAGGTGGGGGCCTGTAGTGCAATGTTTTTGACGGATCGCCGCGTGCGATGAAAGTCGCCTGCGTGGTGAAGGCTCGTTATAAAGCCGTAAGGTATAAGACGAGAATAGCGAACCAGAAACACATGATTTCAATGAGAGTTATGGCAAAAGAATAAGTGAGCCATTCGTTAGAATTGAGTTTAGATTTATTGAACCTAAAGACGAAGGTAGAGTTATTGCTCAGTATCGCAATAATTTTTCCGGAGAATGGCAGAATTTGTTTTTAAATGATGATCGTATTGCCACTATGCCTACAAACGCTTTCTCAGATGACACTCCGTTACGTTTAATTATTGACGGCGGCGCATTTGGTGGTCAAATAAGTGGCGAGGTACAGTTTGGCGATATTACAAATCTAGACCATGACTCCCCTATGTAGTAGTGAGCCGCATATCGCGGGCTCTTTTTAAACTCATTATTTAAGTATGTAATATTTATAAATTCTATAATAATATCATTAAAAAGCCCGCTTAAGGCGGGAAAAATAAAACTTAATTTATTAATTCTTTCCTTCTCTGTAGCTCAATCTCTAGCAAATGTGTTGGAACTTGGTTTAATCCGTTTGTTTTTTTATAAATCTCACCAAAAAACAACAACGATGCTTCTTGGAACTCTTCTTCCGTGTCTGCGCCTGTAGTTGCACTATACATGGTCAACTCAGCCATTAAACGTAAGAGTAGATCGAGCCTATCATCCGACAAAATTCCACCTCCTTCGACAACGGATTGATATAACAGTACATCAGTATTCATAATATTTCAACGATATGAAGCTTTAAAACGTTAATACATGTATGTAAAAAATCAAGTTAAAGAGCATGTTACAAAATTATTAAGGCAATAACCCCAGTGAATAAGGTGATTAATAATCCGATTACTGTGCAGATTGTCGTTACCAAAAAACGATGTCGGCTCCTGCGAAGCTTTTCTTCATTTTTCTTTTCCTTCGCTTCCTCAATCTCTTTTTGCTGCTTTGCTTTCCTTTCTTCCTCCTGTTTTTCGACCCACTCCGTTTTAGTCTGCTGAGCAATATATAGAGCGCTCTCAGCGTTGCGTTTTGCCTCCTCTGATTTGCGTATGGCATCAAGCATGAAGACCTCATTGCGCTTTAAGCTCTCAGATTAATGCTCTTGTGCTGCACTGATTTTGGCTACGTTCTCACACACATCAGCCATCATCTCTAGTATTTTCTTTGAGTAATCGCTCTGCGTCAACCTCTCACCCTCTGTTTTTAAACATAAAAAACAGCACCTCACCGGGCGCTTTGTCGCATCTCTCTTTTAATCACTTTGATAAAGCTCGGCAAATCATGCCCAAACGTTACAGATAGCAAGCGACTCTTATCACGCTCGATCTCCTCGAGACGGGCATCTAACGTAACGCCCCACTTGCGGTTTTGCATGGTAACAATGTCGCCTAAATCATAGTCAACCTCATACTTAAATGGAGAGCCATCAATAATTTGGCATGTAAACGACTGCTTGCGTGCCTTTTCTGCCAGCGCTTCCTCCCCCCGTTGCCTAAGCTCTTCGTCAATGTCTTTAACCGGACGCGAGACCATTTCTCCCGTTTCCTCGTCCTCAATTTCTTCCTCGACATCCCTCGCATCGACAAATGACTCACGCCGATCCAAGCCATCACCAACAACAACGATACGACGCTCTGCGCCATCACCCTGTCCAGCCACATAGACCACCGAGGAACATAATCCACAATACTGTGTAAAAACTGTTGCTCGGCGACTGAGTCAATCTCAGGGCTAAAGATGACCGGGGGATTGTCTGACTGCCCTTGTGTAAGGTCTCGACCTTCAGATACATCCATCACCCACTTGCGTTGCTCGTAGTCTCGATCAGCTGGGGCAAGTGTAAGCGAGTCTTTAGCAATACCCTCTAACGTCACGCCTTGTATGGTCCACAACTCTGACTCTGCGCCCGCTTGATTAACCGCCGCCTCTCGGTGTAGGATGCGCCCCACACGGTTTACATCGTTGCCAATCATAATCAGGTTGTTTATTTCCAACTGGGATATATCGACCGAGTTTTGGTTTATCACAAGCTGAAAATCCCCAACACCGGACCAGCGACGAGTGTGGATCATGGACTCGTATTGATCGATCTCGTTTAACAACTCCACGCCGGGTCTAAATATGCGTAATGGGTAGTTTTTGGATTGCATGTACCACCTCCTTCCCCCTAAACCCTAGTTTTATTGGGAATTACTTTTTAAAATTAATCACAATCAATATAATTAAAACTGCACCAAATAATTCTATAACCACAAGATCGCCTCCTCTATCATTTGTTCTTGCATGATAGATTTGAAGGGATCGGATTAATCAATATGTGGTGTTCGACCAAATTTAGCGCATAAAAAATACACCTTTCCAGGTGTAATCCCTTCCCATAAAAGAGAGGGTTAATATATTCTTTATCTAACAGAATCCCAAATACCGTGTATATGCTCAATGACTTTAACTCGCTTCGCGTAAGCCAAATCATATCGTGAGAAAACAAAAACACCCTCAGATATACTGACTTCAACTACCTTTCGCATGTCGTTTTCCGCTAGAATTAAACGGACATCTCCGTTATCTTTGTCTACTTTGTTGATCTCTTGTATTGTTATATGCTCCAATCGTAAACCCTCCATGTTGGATATGCTAACAATACTTTAACACATAAAAGCATAAAATTACGAAAGTTCACAGAAATGATAAATAAATCTATGCATATGAACGAATTTCATAACTACCAGCCTTCGTCTCCCGAGGTTTTCACGCCACGAAAAAAGGAGTACCTCCCCAAACAGTCGAATGAGTTAAGTGCCGACCAAACTCTAAAGACTGGAGGAAGACTTCCTTATGGCCATTATACGACAAGCGAGCCTGTTTGACCTGCAAGATTTATATGATTTAGAACCTCCCATCGATTCGATGAGGGATTTTCGGCGATCAAAAGTGAGCCGATCCTTTGGGTGGTGTCGAAAAATCCCGGGAAGGGTTCATTAATTCAAATCCCCAAAGTGAATTTAAAGAAAAGAAGAATAATGCAAGATCTCTTTATTATTAGCTAGTGATAAACACAAGTCTCATAACCATTAAAAAATATGAAATAAAGGAAAGAGAAGCTAAATTAATTGTTAGAGCTGCTCTAGCTAACGGCGATTTTTAATAGTCCACCGTTAAAAGTGGCTAACTCTTTGTGTATAACTCACGAAAGAGTTTTAGGGCGTAGACACAAGAGGTCGTAAGTATATTCACACAAAAAAACCACCATCACTATGTATGGTGGAGACGGCGGGAGTTGAACCCGCGTCCAGAAATAACGACACTTAAACGTCTACGAGTGTAGTTGCTATATTATCATTTCGCGATCATTTCGGCCTAGCAACAGGCTTAGATGAACGCTAGTCTGTTTAGTCTCTTCTGCTGACCTCAGACGGGGGTCAGACAGCGTAGCCCACTAATAAGTGAGACCCTTCAAATCTTCCACATGGGCGATGAAAGGAAGGATCCACAACGATTTACGCAGCTGCTAGAGCTGGTGTTGTGAAAGTTTCTTTAGCTTTGCCAATTATAGGCGTGGGCATTTTTACGAGTACCCAGCTCGACTCGCAGTCTAAGCTCGACCTATTCCTGTCGAATCCGTATCGTCCCCATATGGTGTATGAGGCAGAGGTTTCCCTCTGGACATATTATAATACCACGTTCTTTCATCCGTGTAAAGCCCTTCACGGTTCCTACAGTTGTCGTGATATGATAGACATATCACGTTATGAAAGGCTGAATCGCATGTATCAAACCCTTGAAGATTGCATCAATGATTTGGAAAAAGCAGGCGAACTCATCCGCATTAAAGAAGAAGTTGATCCGAACTTGGAAATGGCGGCGATTCAACGTCGTGCATACAAGGAGCAAGGACCGGCGATTCTTTTTGAGAATGTAAAAGGGTCGAAGTATCGAGCCGTCGCCAACCTATATGGTACGTCTAAACGAACGAAATACATGTTCCGCAAGACGTGGGACGGAGTCAACGATGTGATTTCCATGCGCGATGATCCGATGAAAGCATTAAAGAATCCATTAAAGAATGCAACGACTGGCTTCTCAGCAGTTAAGGCGTTGCCGATGCGGCTGCCAGGTGTGAAGCATTCTAAGCTGGAAGAGATTCCTCTTACAGACTTGCCGATGATCAAATCTTGGCCGGATGATGGTGGTGCATTTATTACGTTACCACAAGTGTATAGTGAAGATCCGGACAAGCCGGGCATTATGAATGCCAATCTTGGGATGTACCGTGTACAGCTGGATGGAAACGACTATGAAGAAGGAAAAGAAATCGGTTTGCACTACCAAATTCACCGTGGGATTGGTGTGCATCAATCGAAAGCTGTCAAAAAGGGCGAGCCGTTGAAGGTAAGCATCTTTATTGGTGGTCCCCCAGCTCATACATTAAGTGCGGTCATGCCGCTTCCTGAAGGGCTTAGTGAAATGCTATTTGCTGGGCTGCTGTCAGGAAGACGATTCCGTCATAGTTATGAAGATGGCTATTGCATAAGCCATGACGCTGATTTTGTCATAACCGGTGACATCTATCCTGATGATACAAAACCTGAAGGCCCGTTTGGAGATCACCTCGGTTATTACAGTTTGACTCATGAGTTCCCCGTCATGCATGTTAACAAAGTGTACGCACGGCCAGATGCGATTTATCCATTTACGGTCGTCGGTCGCCCGCCGCAGGAAGATACGACATTTGGAGCGGTCATTCATGAATTAACTGGCGAAGCGTCACACAAGAGTTGCCCGGCGTAAAAGAAGTGCACGCCATTGATGCAGCTGGTGTTCATCCGCTTCTGTTTGCGATCGGTAGTGAGCGGTACACACCATTTGAAGATGTGAAACGGCCGATGGAATTGCTGACGACCGCGAACCGGATTCTCGGCTTCGGGCAATTAAGTCTTGCCAAATATTTGTTCATTACGTCTGATGACGACGATGTGAGCACACATGATGAAGCCGCTTTTCTACAATATGTACTCGAACGCATTGACTTACACCGAGATCTTCACTTCCAGACGAACACGACAATCGATACACTCGACTATTCTGGAACAGGGTTGAACAGTGGAAGTAAAGTCGTCATCGCTGCAATTGGGGATAAGAAGCGGGAGTTATGCACAGACGTACCGGATACGTTGAAGAACACGAAGGATATCCACAATCCAAACCTGGTCATGCCAGGGGTTATCACCATGGAGATTGGGGATTATGTGGATGAAAAGACGACAGCAAAGGAAATCGACGCCCTCTCAGCAAAAATTGCAGCCAACAACGATGTGAATCATTACCCGCTGCTCGTCCTTACCGACGATAGTTCATTTGCGAGTCGGTCACTGGACAACTTTCTGTGGACAACCTTCACACGAAGCAACCCTTCACACGATATGCACGGTGTGAACAGTTTCACGCTCCACAAACATTGGGGATGTGATGCGATGATCATTGATGCACGGCTGAAACCACACCACGCCCCACCGCTCATTGAAGATGAGGACGTTGAAAAACGTATAGAACGATTTTTTCCGATGAATTAAAAAAGAGTACGGATGGGTTTGCGCCCATACGTACCCTTTTTTATTTTACCGCAGCGACATCTACTTCTTCACGTGCAAAGTCTGCTGTTTTCAATCGGGCATCAAGTACAAAGTTGCCGAATGGGATGAATGCAACGGCACTCGCCCCGATAAACCACTTCCATGACCACCGAACAGTGAGTGTGACAAGAAAGACAAACGCCATATACAGCAGATAAAGAACGCCATGAGCCATGCCAACAACAGAAACGACTTGATCCATCCCTGCCATATATTTTAGCGGCATTGCAATAAATAATAATGTAATGAGAGACAAGCCTTCAATGAGACCGACTCTACGAAACCAACGTAGTTGAAAATTTTTCAAGAGCACCTACCCTCTCTCTACTGTACAAGATGAGTGAGGGGGATCGTTCGACAAATTTATGAACATTCCCGTGCCCATTTTCTTTTTCTAGTAAATGAGACGTTCACCCATCGCTTTTGCGACATGTCACGGAACGACTCGTCGAGTTCTTCGCGCACCCGGTCCATATCTTCCACGGTTCGAACGGTGGACGCACGGTCCAACAAGAAGTCAATATCAATATACATCGTTCGCCCGACTTTAGAACTTCTTACAGACGCACCTTCGATATGATAATTCTTTTTTAGCTTCTGTACGTGTGTTTCTAGCCGTTTCTGTGTTTCGCTGTCAGGCGTCATTCGCAACAGCTCTCGCCCGTTGCGCTTAATGAGCGTAATCGGGACAGAGAGGAAGTACAGTCCGGCAAGCAGTACCATGAACGGATCAATATACGGGATAATCCACGCAATGGACGTACTTTGTAATAGCAACGCACCAATGAATCCAACGACAACCGCTACGCTTAGTAACGTATCCATAAGCCACTGCGCCGCTTCAGCTTTAATGAACTCTGAGTGATGACGATTCTTTTTCATCACATATTGAATCGCAAAACAGATGACTAAAGAAAAGATTCCATAGCCTAATGCACTTCCGAGTGCTACTTCACGACCTCTGCTCATCATGGATGTGATCGACGAGGAAATGGCAGCCACACAAAGAATGCTAATAACAACACCTTGTACAATGACGATCGCCGGTTCAATCGTCGCCTTCCCGAACGGAAAACGCCCACTGTCTTCTTTATCAACATACATGGACCCAAGCAAGGCGATGAGTGACATGATGAGACTAATCACGGAGTACACGCCATCAAATAAGATCATTTGTGAAGAACTCAACAGTCCCCAAATGATCCCTACAATTGCAAATATAAATGCGGTAAATACTGACAAAAACAACAACTTTGACGTAATCGTTTTGCCCATTTTTCTCAACCTCTTCTGTTTTAATGACTGACTGTCAGTCATTACATGATTTTAATTAGAGCCACCCCGAGCGATACAGCGCTCGAAGTGACTGAATATCAATCATTGTAACATACGCTCACACGGTTGTCTAATTTTGTCCGAATTTATTTTGTAGGCATATGGATTCATGACAAACACAAGTTTTTATCTTTCTCACCTTTTAAAAGTCCGCCATTGTATGAATATATACTCATGTCCTCCTGCTTATTTTTGATAAATTCAGTAATATGTCACTTTCTTGTTTTTATTTTTGGTACATTTTAACGAAGATGACAATTGTAGGAGGACACGATATGAAGAAGCTTCGCATGATTGGGTTCGCTAGTTGCTTCGTCGCAGTTGCAGCTTGTGGGAATTCAGAAGAAGTGACCGAAGAAGAGGAACAAGAAACAGTGGAAGAAGTCGAAGAAGAAGAAGAAGAGGAAGAGCCTGTTGAGGAGGAGGAAGACGATGATGACTCCGCTACGGAGCCTACCGCAGTCTCCCCAACAGACCATGACGATACGATTGAGTTTCAACATGTGAATTGGATACTCGGCTCTCCAGATTATTACGCTGAAGCTGGCGTCTGGCTTTACACTGAAGATGATTACCCGGATGATTATGAAAATACGTTCGATTTTGACGAAGAAGATGTGCTCGTGTATCAGATTGGTGATGAGGAATACCTCGGACATTCATTCCGTGCACAACATATTATTATCGAGGATGAAGACACCGTTCGCATTGAAGTCGAGCACAATGATGAGCCCGATGAAGATGCTGAAGAGTCAGACTTGAATATGCCTCGCCAATTCTTGCGCGTTGACCAAGAGGTGCTACGAGATAAAGGGTTCATTATTGAGACGACCGACGGTGACGTATTAAGTCTGGAATAGATAGCGGCTATAGGTCGTAGGTGGAGGGACTTGTGTACAGGCACCCTCAGTCAGGACTGGATTACGCACAAAAACATGAGGATATGTGGGTAAATCATTGCATGCGCTCATTCATCAGCTCCGTTCACTCTATTGTGTGTGGATATGTGGGCAAAAGTCATCTCCCCGAAAAGAAAAGCTGGGCATTTATCCACATCCGTTGCGGCCAGCTACTTGACGACGCAGCTCGGGGAATGTGTGAACGTTTTCGCCAAACAACCAGGCATCTTTAAAAAAGCTTGACGCTTCCTTGCAAAGCGTCAAGGTTTTTCGCCTGCACAGACATAGGACATACGCCGATTTAGTGGTCTATACTTGTTGGATTAAAGAATGAGCTGTAGGCATAAGTCATGCCGACGACGGTTCAGTTTCGCTTCGGCGCGACTCGAGCCGACGTCTTGCTAGGTTTTTGGCTTGGAAATGCAAAGGATGGTTCTCTGAGCCCGTTGCCGCAGGGGATGGCGGCACTTGCGGGCAAGACGAACGACCGTTCTGCGCGCAAGTTTGCGCTTTTCACTGATTTCAGCGCCGATTTCACCAAACTCCTGCGCAGTTTGTTCCAACTTGCGCGCAGATTCAATGCTCATAAGCGAGCCCCCTGTCGGCCCCGCCGGGGCCGAACCGAGTGGGCACTTCGGGGCTGGGATTGTATAGGTGACCAGGTAATCTGTTCCCGAGTTTATAAGAACATACCGCTTTTCCAGCGACTTTCTCCAGCTTGAGAACCGTTCGGTCCCAACTCGAGCACAGTTTCAACTTTACCAGACTTACTCCTAGTTCTTGAAGAAATTCTTTCGTTCAACTTATATAGATCGTTTCGGGGGTGATCCAGATCGCCGATCTCCTAAAAATATCCAAATGTTATCCGACTAGACGTTTAGGTGAGCAAATACAAATTTCTTCATATACTTTTAGCATCGTGAGTTCCCGCTAGTATAACTCACTCAGCTCATTGCGGAAGTGAGCGTGACGGTTTGAATAAATTTTATTTCCAGAGCACACCCCCTCTCCCGCAAAATCGTGCGTTACACTGCGCTTTTTTCATCAATATCGACATCTTTTTCATACGTAACGGTTTTGTACGTTTCGTATCGTGTGATGGCAAAGTATGCGCCAATGATCCACCACCCACCGAGGATCATCCACTCTTGAATTCCAAGCCCAGCAGGCATTCCTGGCATATATTGCACGAAGAAGAACACACTCATCAAAAGCGCAAGCCAGCCAATCCACACGCTTCTTCCTGCCCGAAATGGTCGATCCATTTCCGGTAAACGGCGACGTAGCATAATAAATGAAACGGCAACCATTAAGTAAGCAACGACAATCGTCAGTCCACCCGCATCAACGAGCCAACCGAGCATCGGATCACCAAAAAACGGACTCACAACGGACAACCCACCGATAAAAATAATTGCATTGGACGGTGTCCCGTGTTTCGGATGAACTTTGCCAAACCAAGCGGGCAGCATCTTCGTATCCGCCATCGCAAAAATGACGCGACTTCCTCCAATTATAAACGCATTCCAACTCGTTAAGATTCCGGCAATTCCCCCAAGAACAAGGATGTGACCGAACACGTCGGCACCAAACACATTTGCCATTGCATCTGCTGTCGGCAGTATCGACAATTCCCGGTCTTCGGGCCCAAGTCCAAAACCGACCGCAAAGATTACTGCTAAGTAAAAAAGGATCGCACAAAATACAGAAATAATAAGAAGCTTACCGATGGAACGCGGCTTAATGTTCATTTCTTCAGCTGCTTGGGGTATGACATCAAACCCGACGAACAGAAAGGGGGTCGCAATCATAACCGTGAGAAGGCCCGCGGTGCTTGTCACCCATAGCGGATCGGCATTGGCGATACTGCCATTGGCTGCACTTCCAAAAATGAGCATTAAACCGACGAGAATAATCATTAACGTCAGAACCATTTGTACAAACGAAGCGAATTTGATCCCGACATAATTAATCCAAGCGATAAATACAGACCCGGCAATTCCGACGAGCACCCAAGTCGCATACACATCATAGCCTGTGATCGTATACATATAACCTACTTTATAATTCGGGAAAATGTATTCTACGACGTTCGGAAGAGCAACCGCTTCAAAAGCCACGACACTCACATACCCAAGCGCTATCGCCCAAGAAGCGATAAACGACCCTCGGGGTCCGATGCCACGAAGGGCGTATGAATGTTCGCCTCCGACCTTTGGCATCGCAGATGCAAGTTCTGAATACGTCAGACCAACAACTAACACTAGGGCGCCACCGACAAGGAACGCTAGACCTGCACCTACAACACCGGCATCTGTCACCCAACCTCCAGAAAGAACGACCCATCCCCAACCGATCATGGCTCCTAATGATAGAACGAGAGCGTCCGTGCGGTTCAATACTTTTTTCAGTTGCCTCTTTTCAGACATTCGCTCGCCTCCTTTCCTGCATTATACATAATAATATGAAAATTTATATGCTTGTACATGAAATCTTCCTTCCTATATACTCAAGGGTACAGTTTTCTGCTCGTTCGGAAGGAGCCACACGATGATCCCATTCATTCGCAATGACCAATATAACTATATACGAGAACAAGCGCGGACCGTTGTGCATACACACAAAACGGTTCTGGATACGGACGTCAAACATGCCGTCCAATCACTTGCGATTGATAAGATTCAAGACACATTTATACACCTTAGTGATGAGCAAATCTCTCATTTGTCTTTGATTAACAATGTAATTGATGAAGAAACCGCAGCCATTTACCTGTCATCTTTACATAAGTATTTAATTCCTTTTCCGCGCGTCACTGAACAGATTCTTCACACATTATTTCCTAAAGCTAAAGTGAAGAACGCCCCAGTTCAACAAACCGAACTCACACGTATTTCTCACTTCAGCTGGGAAGACCCAGGCATCCAGAAACGCTACATTGTCGCATACCCTGACCAGAAACACATCGGTATCGAAGGGACATTCCTCCCGCGCACAGTCCATGGAGTTTGCGCTCTTTGTAATCATCACGGACCTCAGCGACTGTTTACATCGCGCAAAAACCATCAAGGAAACCGTGATATGTACACGAAAAAAGGCAATTACATTTGCGTCGACACCGTCGAGTGCAACGAACGCATGACATCTTTAGATCGCTTGCACGAATTTTTCCATCGACTGACTTAAATCAACGACTTGAGGGAGAAGATTTCATGAAGACCGTCCGAATATTATTTGATGTGATGCTACTTGTTGGACTGCTTGCCCTTTTCGGACGGTTCGTTTCAACATTTCTAGAATTTCCAGGGTCTCAGTTTCTCCGCGATTATGCGTGGACTTCTATCCTACTGCTCATCGTCGGGTATGTTGGATCTCGTTTCAAACGTAGGGATTAAGGCTATTTTTGCGGATTTTAGAATTATTTTTCTTAATTTTCGTTAATTTAACACTTCTTAAATGATACGTTAGGAATCATACTGACAAAAAGAGGTGTTTACATTGAGATCATCGTTAAAAACCATCATCAGTATCGGTACGATCGTTCCACTAGCAGTTGGAACAACCGTTGCGTCTGTAAACCCATCGAATGAAGAAGCAAACGGCCCGAATGTTGAAAACATCATCTATTTAATTGGTGATGGGATGGGACCTCAGCAAGTGTCATCCGCTGCGTACTTCTTAGGAGAAGGCTATGACTATGGAACGCTCACGATGGATACGTTTTCCTCCATCGGTTATGCACGTACACATTCCTTGGACAACATCGTCACTGATTCAGCAGCTGCAGGAACCGCTCTTTCCAGTGGTCACAAAACCGACAATGACGTGGTTGGGATGGTACCGAATGAAGAAGGCGTCTATGAACCTGTCAAACCAATAACAAGCTTTGCTCAAGATCTTGGGATGAGTACTGGTCTCGTATCCACAACACGCATTACTCATGCAACACCTGCGTCATTCGCGTCTCACGTCGAAGATCGAGGCATGGAAGATGAGATTGCCACGCAAATGCTAGATTATGACGTTGACGTGTTACTTGGTGGCGGAATTGAACACTTTGATGCTGAAGAACGAGATGATGGACGGGACTTAATCGAAGAAGCTGAGGATGCAGGATACGAGCTACTTTACGATCGTGATGAACTACTGCAAACAGAAGGTGACAAGCTATTAGGGTTATTCAGCTCCTCTCATATGGCGTATGAACTAGACCGAGAAACGACAAACCAACCTTCGCTCGCAGAAATGACAAATACAGCCATTGAACAATTGAGCAAAGACGATGACGGTTTCTTTTTAATGGTTGAAGGTGGAAGAATTGACCATGCGGGTCATGATAATTTCCCTGCAGAAATGATGACCGATACGATTGCTTTCGATGAAGCGATTGAGGTTGCTTTAGACTATGCAAAATCCGAACCAAATACCCTCGTTGTCATTACAGCTGATCACGGCACAGGAGGCCTGTCTTTAGGGTTGGACGGAGAATATGGCTTTGAGCGTGACGTGCTTAAAAACGTCACCCGCTCAATTGATTACATGGCCGAACAACTCGGCGATGACAACGAGAACTTAGAGGATGTGCTTCAGGCTTATGCAGGTATTGATGACCTTACTGACGAAGAAGCCGATTGCATTCTCGAAGATGCTGAAACTGTAGAAGAAGGGATTGCCCGTGTCATTAGCGACCGTGCATTAGTAGGCTGGACAACAACCGGTCATACCGCTGTAGACGTTCCTGTATATGCGTACGGCCCTACCGAGGAGCAATACCGTGCTACATTGGACAATACCGAGATACCTAAAATGATGATTGATGCCCTTCACGCTGATAAAGAAGATGGCGACATCTCAATTCACAACCTTGAGCCGACAGAAGATGTGACCTTACAAAGTGGTGAATCCGTCCGCATACAATTTGAAAGCGAGTCAGGATTAGATGCATCGTTCTCTATTCGCGCGCCTCTCGTAAACGTTCCCAATGCTCCGACAGAACTTCCAGTTACTGAAACTGAACCGGGCGTGTACACAGCTTATTGGACCGCAACCTCGAACCTTCAAGCGAGTGAAGCTGAAATTGAGGTAACGGTAATCGACAGTGAAGGCAACACTCATAGTGAAATTGCCGATGGCAAACTAAACATTAACCCTTGATGAACTAAAAGGCTCTTACTAGGCGATTCATCGCCTAGTAAGAGCCTCTTTATTGCTGAACCACTTGTTGTTGGAGGGAAAGAAAGTTTCTCTCCTATATAAGTTGAACTAAAGAAATTCATTGAATCGGATGACCAAGATGGGTCTTTGCGGGAGAGTGTTTGCATATTGTCTGTTGAAATTCATCTCGTTGCCGGTCGTTGTTCGTCACTATAAGGGTTGCGGGCAACACGAAAAAACGTTTGCCGAAGGGCAAAAAGTCGTGACCGAGGCTCACCACCTGGCACAAGCATGTGATGGCCGGTCACGTATGTGACAATCCAGCCTCAAACCGGGCACTTTCGGCACGCAACTGTCACAAATTGCAATATTTGTGACAGTTGACACCGTTTATGTGCGCATTCACGTGTAAAATCATGATTTTTCTTTCTCGAATGTCACAAATATGGATATATGGGGCATTTGGACTTCTTTCCACACACCGACCGTAGCCAGGAGGCATAAACGTGAACCGATGTCGCCCTTGTGCTCTGGAGTGTAAGCAACCGCCTGCAGTGGAAAGCAACAACAAACTGTGCAATCAGGAAAATGTTAAGTTCATTCTATATAGACAGCTTATTCATAAATCTTTTCGATAATTTTTAGCAATTCAATACCATCCTCTACAGGTGCAGGGGACACTTCCTCATTGAGTACCGCTGATACAAAACCATCAATTTGATTTTGAAATGCGCTTTGGAAATGAAAGTTCGGATGGTCCATTTGTGGCTGGATATTCAAGATCGTATTTTCACTTTCAGTCACAATGATGAGTTCAGGTTCCAACTCTGCCCCACCTTTCGTCCCATACAGCTTTATATGCACTTCGTCTTCTTTTGCATGCAAAGAATAGGAAACATCAAACTGCATTGAAGCCCCGTTCTTAAACGTGACCAACCCATTTGCTAAATCTTCTACACTATTCTTCGCACTTTCGTAGTCGGCTGCTTTATAGAAAGATAGGTTCTTAATGTTGCTTCGATTTCCTAAACGGTGATAACTATGACCTGCGACTGATTGCACTGCCGGCCGGTCCATCATATACCAACAAAGGTCAATGAGATGTACACCGAGATCAATGAGTGGGCCACCACCTGACAGCTCACGATCGGCAAACCAGCCTCCAGGATTTCCAACTCTACGAATGTACGATGCTTTTGCGTAATACACCTCTCCTAAATCCCCACGATCTATAAATTGCTTGAGCACTTGTGCATTGGAGCTGAAGCGCCGTACGTAACCGACTTGAAGCATCGCTTTTGATGTGCGCTCAGCTTCTTGAATTTGCTCGGCCTCCTCCACGCTCATTGCGAGTGGTTTTTCGACGAGTACATTTAACCCAGCTTCTAACGCTTGAATCGCAAGTTGTGCATGTGTTTTGTTCCACGTGCAAATACTTACTGCCTGCACGTTCGCATCATTAAACACATCGCCTGCATCAGTGAATACGTGCTTCACTGAATATTCATCAGCTACCCGCTCTGCCCGCTCCTCATTCACATCACACACACCGTACAGATGAACGTTCGGATTTTGCTCATAAGCGCTTACGTGCATCTCCGAAATCGTACCTAACCCAATCACAACAACATTTAACATTTTAGTTTTTCACCTCTTCCAATCCTACTTTCCAACTGTCCGCCTTGACTTCTTCCCATAGGCGACGCGTATTCTCCATTCCGATCTTCGAACCGATTAGACAATCTTCCATCCCTTCAAATTCAACGACGATATTTCCATCAAACCCATCCGCTTTTAAAAGTCGGATCACCTCACGAATTGGAAGTTCTCCGTGTCCAACAATCGCGCCTCGCAAATAATTGTCATTGGACGTACGGAACCACTTTCCGCTTCCTGGATTCTCATAGTAAGGACGTACATAAAAGTCTTTGAAATGGACTGTTGCTGCTTGATTTAGATTTTTGCGAATACCGACGAGTGGGTCTTCATCTGCGCATAGGAAATTACCGATATCGAGTGTCGTTTTGAAATTGTCACGGTCCACAGCACGCAAAATCCGTTGAACACGGTCACTCGATTGCACATTAAACCCATGATTTTCAATGGTTGTTGTCATCCCCAATCCCTTTGCATAATCAGCAATCGCTTGGCTACCTTCCACCATCTCATCAAAATGGTCATCAAAGTAGTGAATGGTCATCTGCTCTGATTCCAAACGAAAAGCTGTAACGTCATGACGAAGGAGAGTAATGCCATATAGTGCGCCACGTCTACATGCTTTTTAATTCGTTCTACTTCTTCTTCAAACGCCTCTCTTGTCGGCTGGATAAAGTTCGCAGGCATACAATAACCAGACAATTCAATCTCCTCGGCTTGTGCCCGCTCTTTAATCTCATCAGCAAGTGCATAGTTATCCACAACCGAATAGCCATACGGGACAAGCTCTAAGTGCGATCCACCATTCTCCTTGACCCACGAAATGGCTTCTACAATCGTTAACCTTCCATCATTCAACGCTTCTAGTACACTGTAAGAACTCAAACCAACCTTCATTCATCATCTCTCCTTTAGTTCATTTCAATATATTGTGCTATATATTATGAAAAACAACGGGAAAACCTTTTCTGTTTCTGAATATTCATACAGAAATTATCGTAACTTTCTCAAGTTGTCTCGTCAACTGAACGCCCTTAAACAACATGCCAATCTCATCACCTATCGTTCAACACTGCATTTCCTCATTAAATTCTAAAGACGTCAATTGCACATATACATTTAGTACATAAGATGAAATGCTTCATGGTAGCTCGTCTTCACACGCAATGCCGAGCAATAAGAGGCCATGTTTGCTTTTCATAACTAGGAAGGAGACACGTTATGATCCCCACTCGTTATGAGCTGCTCGTCATTGGTGATGGGACGGAACAAAAAGGACCCGATCGGTTGCACACTCTACGTAAACAAGTGCGCAAGTCTTTTAAAGTAAAAATGGCAACCGATGAACTGGAACAATTCATGAAAAGAAAACAGAAAGTGTTCTATCCAATATGGGTCGTGAAATTACAAGTTATCGCTGAACGAAAGCCTTTTTCACCAAAAATAACAGTGATTACGGCTTTCATTGATGCCATTTCCGGACATCATCAGCTTCATACTGTCGCCCCGTCATTTGAATATATTGGCGCCATCGGTGTGAAAATTCCTCCCAAATTATCGTCAGCGAAACAAATTGAGCCTTACATTGCGAATGTAAAAACACATGTGAATAAAAAATATATGAACAAAAAGCCTGATTATTTAATTGAAGACTCATTTTTAAGCTATATGCCGTTATGGGAATATGAAGTCAAATATCGAGGACTTACGAAAACATTTGCGCTTAACGCCACGACTGGTGAACCAGAGCAACTTTTACTCAACGGTCGGATGACTCGATGAATAACGCAATGGACCGCACGTTGATAACCCGTGCGGTCCTCACCCCTAATAGCCACGTACTTCCATACTTACGTCGACGGCTTGTTTCCAAATATCATGAAACGCTTTTACTGTTTGAAAACGATCTTCCTTCCGTTTACTCATCGCTCTTTTGGCCACTTTATGAATTGGACTCTCTGCTAAACTCTGATCTTTTCCGAGTAAAACAAAAGCGGTGGCTCCCATGCGATACACGTTCGTTCTTGCATCCAGCTCTTCACCGATTTGGAATTCTTCCGGCGCCATAAATCGCGATGAACCCCACAGCCGATCCATTTCATTTGTGTAAGGGATCTTTTCATATAAATCGATATCGCATACCTTTAGTGTCTGGCTCGATTCATCATAAATCATACTTGCATCATAAAAATCAACAGCGACAAATTGCTTCTTTTCCACATGTTCATGAAAGGTGAAAATATTGGTTAGCATGTGTAAGCGTTCATGAAGAGGCAGCGTTTCGAAAGAATATTTGCGTAGGCTAACGCCTTCAATCCAATCAAATTCCAACATATATCCGTCTCCGACTTTTTCATGATGAACGAGTCGAACAAGATTCGCATGTTTCATAAATTCATAACGAAGCTTTGCCTTTTCCAACCTTGCAACGGCATCTTCAGGATTTCCGATGAATTTCAAAGGCTTTGCCCCTGCATATTTTATAAATCGCCTCACTCCGTTTCGTTCAACCCCAAAACAGAGATTCCCAGAATCCTGCTCATCCCATACCTTAAACACTCGGCCATGTTTTTTTAACCATCGAAAATTGTGTTCTTCTTTCAGTGCAAAACTTACACCATCAACACTTTGCTGGATCATGAACATCTCTCCTTATCATCCGTGTTCACTTTTCTTTCTTGAATGTATCACACACCTCTCATTCCTTCATGCTTCCTTCGTTGTGACTTCATCAGGGAGCTTGTCAAAGCTAGACAAGCCGTACATACTGAAGTCATAGAGGAGGGAAAACGATGAAGTACTTTGAGCTTTCTGGCACTGACTTACGAGCATCTTCCATCATTATGGGCAACATGAGAATAAATACGTTATCCACTGCAGAAGTCGAAAGACTTACTTCGGCTGCCTTCGAGATGGGCATTAATGTTTTTGATCACGCCGATATTTATGGAGATGGGGAATGTGAACGACTTTTTTCTCAAGCGACTACGATGCAACGCGACGAAATCATTCTCCAGAGCAAGTGTGGCATCCGAAAAGATAACGGTGGTTTTTTTGATTTCTCTAAAGAACATATTGTAAGCGCGGTTGACGGCATTTTATCAAGGTTAAACACAGACTATTTGGATATCTTATTGTTACACCGCCCTGACCCCCTCGTGGAGCCTGAGCAAGTGGGCGCAGCATTTGATACGCTGGAACAAAGTGGGAAGGTTCGCTATTTCGGTGTATCCAACCATACTCCTATGCAAATCGAGCTGCTGCAAAAACATCTTTCTCAAAAGCTTGTCATTAACCAGTTGCAATTAAGCATCACACACACTCCGATGATTGACGCAGGCATAACACTCAATATGCACAATGACCAGGCAGTTAACCGCGACAGTTCAATCCTGGATTACTGCCGACTTCATGACATTACGGTGCAAGCTTGGTCCCCACTACAAACTGGCTTCTTTGATGGCGTGTTTGTCGGAGATAAGCGATTCCCAGAACTTAATAAAGTGCTCGACCGCCTTGCGGAGAAATATAGTACCTCCCCTTCAACGATTGCGTACGCTTGGATCGTTCGCCATCCCGCCAACATTCAAGTCGTAACCGGGACTCGTCAAATCGACCGCCTTCAAGAAGCGGTTAACGCCACAAACATTCATCTCACTCGCTCAGAGTGGTTTGAATGCTATCGTGCGGCGGGCAATATTGTTCCGTGAAAAAACCGACCTCATTTGAGGTCGGTTTACTATTGGGTGCTCACCGTTAATAACCAGCTTCTTCATCCGTAAAGTATGCGTCTTTGAAAAGAAATTTCCCGTTAGAACGGCGATCATATCCTTCGAAATTGGAGCTAACACCGAAGAGGTTATCTTGAAAAGCAATGCTTACCATCGGTAACTCTTCTCGGAGAAACTCTTGAATCTCACGGTATTGTGCAATTCGCTCGTCTTCGTCGATTTCTTGGCGAGCCGATTCTAGCATCGCATCCAATTCATCATTAGAATAGAATGAACGGTTCCCTTCCGCACCTTGATAATCGGTATGGAAAAGTGGATAAAGGCCGTAATCTGCATCAGCCGTTACCGTCGTCCAACCAGCCACTTGCATTTCATGATCCCCGTTCCCTGTCGTTTCAAGGAATGTTGCCCACTCCATAATTTGTACATCGGCATTGATCCCAATGTCTGTGAGCTGATCTTGAACAATTTCGGCGATAAACACATAATTAGAATTGATATCACTCGTCCAAATGCTCGTTTCAAAGCCATCTTCGTATCCTGCTTCTGCTAACAACTCTGCGGCACGTTCAGGGTCATATTCTGGAGCGTCCAAGTCTTCGTGATAACCAAACACCCTATCATTAATCGGGCTGTCTGCTACTGAACCATATCCTTCAAACAATCCTTCTACAATTGCTTCATGATCAATCGCGAGAGCAATCGCTTGGCGCACTCGCACATCGTCAAACGGCTCAACTTGCGTGTTGAAACCTACATAATCCATTGCTAGACTCGGATATACAGCCAGCTCTGCCTCTTCCATCTCTTCCACTTGATTGGCGTTTGCCGCTTCTAAACTTTGAGATACTTGGGCCTCACCTGTGGATAGCATTCCGACACGTGTGCCTTGCTCCGGAACCGTTCGGATTGCAACGCTGTCTAGGTGTGCATCTTCACCCCAGTAATCTTCATTTTTCGTTAGAACGACTTCATACCCTTGATCCCAGCTATCAAATGTAAACGCCCCAGTCCCAACAGGGTTCGTCGCAATGTTCGTATCCCCATTGTCCTCATCTTCAATCGCGGCTGGGCTAATCATGCCACCTGTATCATGCGCGAGATTTGCAGGAAGCGCCCCAAATGGATACTCCGTGATAATGTGTACCGTATATTCATCCATCACTTCAACTCGATCGATCATATCTAACAAAAATAGGCGATTGGATACATCAGGATTGATCGCTCGTTCAATGTTGGCTTTGACAGCTTCCGCATTAAACGGTTCTCCATCATGAAACGTCACATCTTCTCTTAAAATAAATTCCCACGTCACATCATCTATCTGTTCATAACTCTGTGCGAGGTGAGGTTCAATTTCAAGATCTGATGTTTGCTCAACAAGATTCTCATAAATATTGCTGCGGACAATCGTCGATGGCCCGTCATTGGAGCCGTGTGGATCCAAATCAACCGGATCGCTGGAAATTGCCATCACAGCGTCTCCACCTTCTACCTCTTCCACCCCGTTTTCGCTTGTTGAGTCTTCTGGCTCTTCATCTTGCTCACCGTCATCACCTGCGCATCCGACCATCAAAACAGCCAGCATCGGTAAGTACATGTATATTTTCCAATTTTTCATCATCTTTCATTCACCCTTCCGAATCTCTTAACCGATTTTATTATGTACAAACTCGATAGGAATTGTCAACTTTATTGTTTTAACCAAATAGGAGTCACTGCAGTTGCAAGACGGGTAGAGACTATGGATCTAGGAAAATACTATACATGTATCTATGTGAACATATTTTTAAAAGTGAAAATTTACTATTTAGGACTCTCATATTTCAGCATATCGCTAGCTTAATCACTCACTCAAGCTCACAACACAATAACGGCTATCAAAATGATGACCGCAACACCACATATCCTCATTGATAGTTCTCTCTTTGAACAATCGTATTTCGTCATATAATCTGCAATCGTTATTATTATGAGAAAAGTACAGAGACTACCGATAATTAACGCAGGATAAAATGAACTAATACTATGACTTTCTCCAAATTCACGTGTGATTTGCACAATATATAGGATGAATAAAACAATCGATACGCATAGATGGATACGTCTAATCACTTTTCGCCATAACGGTTCTGGCGTTTCTTTATTATCGATAATGATGACCTCCTTAAGCAATTGTTTATCTAGAGAAGATTTTTCAATTCCATTATATTCCTATCGGTAGCAACATGCGAACACCGATCGTACTCCCCATTTGATATTCGCCCTAGATAAAAGCTACCATCAAGCAGGAAGAACACTACGAGCTGGCGAAGTAGCGAGTAAACATTCACATAAGGAGGACGCTATGTTTGAAATTACGTTTGTGATGTTGGATAAAGCAGAGCTTGAGCATGAAGAAAGTCGATTTGATGATGAGGAAGAAGTTCGAGATCATTACCAACAATTGATGAACGCTGCTGTTGCAGAAAATCGCCCATTTATTGCTCTTGATGATGATACGTCTCTTAATGTGCACCATGTTTCGTTTTTCTACATTAATGAAATCTAAAAAAAGACTCTGTGCAAAGTAGTTTGCACAGAGTCTTTAAAGAATAAATTATTCTCCGCCGTTTTCAACATAAGCTGCAACAGCTTCTGCATCTTCTCCTGATACAAGGCCTGGAGGCATTGAGCCTGGACCTTCATCAATTGCTGCTAGGACATCATCAGCCGCAACACCCTCGATACCAGGTGTTGAGTTCATTCCTTGCATGTCATCTCCGTGACAGCTTAAACAACTCGCTTCGTAAACAGAAGCTCCTTGTTCAAGGTCAACAGATTCGCCGTCGCCAGAATCCCCGCTATCATGCTAGCGCTGCTTCCGCCACTATCTTCAAACGTATCTCCAACTGGCTCTTGCACATCACCCGCACCCTCGTTACAACCACCGAGAATAAACGCAAGTGCGCCCATTGTGATAAGTAGTTTCTTCATGGTGTACCCTCCTTTACCCTTACATTTGCGCATACGACACCAAGGTATGTATGTGCACACTTCTGTAACTTTATTTTATCACGTTAAACCAATAGTTTTAAAGAAAAGAAAAGTGAAACTGTAGGACTCCAGTGTAAGTGTTGATGTTCCGTAACAAAATTGTCACTTTTTGAAGCGAGATTCGTCTTTTTTCTCTTCATACATTTGAATTGCCGCTTTTCGACGTGCCTTATGGTCGATGATCGGTTCGGGGTAATCAGAGCCAATCACACACTTCGCCTTCTCCTGCACATGTTCTGGCATGCGACCGGGCTCATGAATATAGTCAACCGGTACATTCTGAAGTTCTGGAACATACGTCTTAATATAGGTTCCATCAGGATCAAATCGCTCCGATTGGCGTGTTGGATTGAACACGCGAAAATAAGGGACAGCATCTGTTCCTGTTGAGGCTGCCCATTGCCAACCTCCGATATTTGATGCTGGATCATAATCGATAAGCTGATCTTGAAAATACCTCTCTCCTTGTCGCCAATCTTGGAGAAGATCTTTCGTAAGAAAAGATGCTGTCACCATACGTAAACGATTGTGCATCCATCCTTCTTGATTTAATTGACGCATCGCGGCGTCAACAATCGGAAAACCAGTGTTCCCTTCTTTCCATCGCTCCCACTCGTCTTCGTCATACGACCACTCCATTCCACGGAATTGTTCTTTCCATTCCTCATCTTTCCCATTTGGATGGTCATAAGAGACCATGTTATAAAAATCACGCCACGCCAGTTCTTGAATGAACGTTTCTGCTCCTTGATCCGTACCCTTTTTCTCGGCAGCTGTTTGCACCGCTTCAAATACCATTCTTGGTGATATCACTCCGGTTCGCAAATATTTGGAGAGTTGACTCGTTCCATCAATCCCTGGTCGATCTCGGTCTTCATCATAACTGACCAGCCCATCATTCAAAAAAGCAACAAGTCGTTCTCGGGCTGCCTGTTCCCCGACATGATCAGAAAAGCGTCCGGTCTTTTGTTGCATCAGTTTTCCGTATGCTTCTTTCCCGCGCTCAAAGGATGTTCGGTAATTAACAGACTTTTTCTTTAATTCGTCTACATTAATCGTATTTAGGGCCGGTTTCGTGAGCCTTCTCCACGCCTTATAATAAGGGGTGAACACTTGATAGCGTTCCCCGTCTTTTTTGGTTACTTCTAACGCCCCGTGAAGATGATGATCAATAAACGTGTGCACCTCCACGCCTTTTGACTCTAATACCTTTATTGCTTCACGGTCTCGATCCTGACCGGCTCCGCTTTCGTCTCGATTAAAGTACACCGCTTGCACATTAAAATCGTCAACAAGCAGAGGAAATACTTCATCCACCGATCCGTAAAGAAAATGAACGTTGATCCCTAGCTTATCCCCTGCTTCAACAAACGATTGCAATGTTTCGTAAAAATAATCATGACGCGTCGAGAAGCTACTCGTCATATTCGGGTCTATAATAAACAGTGCGAGTATTGAATCCGCTGGCTCCGTATCATCTAATACGCGAGCCAGCGCTGTATGATCGCTCCACCGAAGGTCTCTTCGAAACCAGACAACATTGACGCTCATCTTACCGCCTCCTCGTTGTCGTTTTCCCAATTATCCATAACTGAAAACCTTGTCTTTCCCTTCAATCGACAAATATTTCACGGGGAATATTCCCAATTAAGCTGCTTCATCTTGAAATGCTCTATCTTTGTGCTCACTTCTATCAATGTACACCGCACATGCGCTATCTCCAAGAATATTTGTCGCTGTTCTCATCATGTCGAGAATTCGATCAATGGCAGCAACAAGAGCAATACCTTCAAGTGGTAAGCCTATGGCCGCCAATGTGATCGTTAGCATAATTAACCCTGCTCCTGGTACCCCGGCGGTGCCAATTGCGGCGAGCGTTGCAACGAGCAACACAGTGACAATGTCCAAAGCTGATAGTGACTCACTATAAAACTGGGCGATGAATACGACGGCTACACCGTTGTAAAGCGCGGTGCCATCCATGTTAATCGTTGCCCCGAGTGGTAATACAAAGCTGGATGTACTTTTTGATACGCCTACATTTTCTTGAGCATTTTTCATTGATAACGGGAGTGTTGCTGCACTACTCGCACTCGAAAATGCAAAGAGAAATGCCGGGCTCATCCCCTTCAAAAATTTGATCGGTGAGATTTTACCAAGCGATTTTACAACGGCACCATAGACAACAATGATGTGGAGTAAACACCCAGTAGCAACTGCAACAATCACCATGATGAGCGGAAGGAGTATCTCTAGCCCATATTCTCCAACAACCGGGGCAAGAATACCGAAAACCCCAAGTGGTGCCACCATCATAATCCCTGACGTTACCTTAAACATCACTTCAGCCAGCCCATCGAAAAACTTTTTCACTGGCTCTGCTTTTTCACCGACGAGCAAGATCCCGATACCGAGGCAAGTGCAAAGAAAATGATTTGCAGCATTTCCGTTTGTGCCAAACCGGCAAATGGATTTTCGGGCACTATGTTAATGAGAATATCTACGATGCTTTCATCAAGTTCGTCGACTTCTTCTTCGGCCTCTTCTGTTGTAGGAGCTGCGATTTCAACATTGGTTCCTGGTTGATACAAGTAACCCATCGACAATCCAATACCGACGGCTACGAATGAAGTAAGTAAAAAGAATGCGACCGTCTTTCCTCCAAGCCTTAGCATCTGTTTTCCAGACCCCAAGCTTGTCACCCCGACGATTAATGAAGCAAGTACGAGGGGTGCTATAACAAATTGAATGAGACGCAAAAACAAGTCACCTAGCGTTCAACAATCGTCATGCTAGGACCAAAGATTACACCGAACAAAACAGCCAAACCGAAAGCGATGAAGATTTGATTCATCAATGAAATTCGTTTCATATTCCCCTCCTATTATATATGTCACCCTTCATTTCTTCATATGTATACTCTATCCCTTGTTTTTGTCTATATTTTTAGTAAAATAGGCCAATCTCACTTGGAGATCGGCCTATCCACCCACAATTATAACGCTATGAGAAGTGCGGTTGTAAAGAGGATAAAGAAGAGCGCAGTTACAGCAACGCCATAAAACCACTTCTGACCCTCACCGTCACTTTCAATGTCAAAGTATTGGTCTACAATTGTTTTTAATTCTTTCATCATCTCTACCACCTTCATAATCTCCTTTAGTGTCTACTTTCTTAAAGGTATGAAGTTCCTACTCTATGTATTCCGCAAAATCTAGTACAAATAACCTCTAGTCTTGTCTTGAAATCTTTGTTCTTTTTGTTGAAAAAAGGAGGAAGGTGATGATTTATACTATCTAAATAAGTTGAACTTTACATTTTCCTAATTAGCGCTATTGATCGTTGCTTTCCACTACAGGCGGATGCTTGTACTCCAGAGCACAAGGGCAACATCGGTGGCCAAAGTACGCCCACCGTGTTTTCTTGACCGCGGAGGACCGGCCGAGCTCCGTAGTCTGATGGCGAAGTCACTGAGAAAATAGCGTCTCATTCTCTACGTTACTCGTTAAAGCGAACTAACGGGTCCGATCCATGTGGGGGTTTCAACTATATGGAGCGTTGGGATCGTAAATTATCCCATCATAGAACCGTCTATGTGAGAATATAGCCTTTCTATGTGGGGATTTCTGCTAATAACCGCTCCTTATTGAAGAAACTCCCATCATAGACAGGGTCTACGTGGGAGTTTATATTTATAGCAAGCGAAACTTTGGTATACATTTTTCAGTGAACTTATTACGACCTGCAGGGTCTCGTCTCGGCCCTTCTTTCGCAGGCGTCACTGCCTTTGGTTCCAATCAGCGATACTGAATAAGCGGCGTTGTTAAACTAGAGTTCCTTATTTGTGACACTGACGATATTTACACACTTTGGATATCAATGACATTCATAGAAACCATTCATTGCTACAACTGCTGTGAACGATGAACATAGATCTTCGATGACGTAGAAATTTAGGCTTTAACAGTCGGTTTACCATTGGTTCTCTGAAGAAATTCATTAGTTCAACTTATATACCTCCACCCTATGACAGTTGCTTAGAAACCTCAATCTGATAGTCTACTAATGTTTCACGAATCTCTTTTTGTAACGCTTCGGAAGGGAGGTCCATCGGCAAGCGTAACGCTGGGTGAATCTTGCCCATCATTCCAAGTGCTGTTTTTACCGGGGCTGGGTTCGTGTCTTTGAACAATACGTCGTTCAATGGCATCAGTTCAAAGTGCAGGCGCCTCGCCGTGTCAATATCGCCATCAAACCACGCATTGTGCAAATCAGCCACGGCTTTAGGTGCTACATTGGCGGTCGCACTAATTGAACCCGAACCACCGATCGCAAGCATCGGGTAACAGAGCAATTCAATTCCAGAAAACAGCAGAAAATCTCGACCACAGTGCAGTAAAACACGGTTTACGTGTTCAAAATCTTTGTTGGATTCTTTTGCACCGACGATGTTCGGGCAGTCTTTGACGAGCTGCGCCATCGTTTCCA
Source organism: Geomicrobium sp. JCM 19039 (assembly GCF_000698145.1). Classification (GTDB taxonomy): domain Bacteria; phylum Bacillota; class Bacilli; order Bacillales; family Marinococcaceae; genus Geomicrobium_A. The sequence continues at coordinate 98,186 of NZ_BAXB01000008.1, read as the reverse complement.
CTTCAAGGTTTTGTGCTGTCCTGCCTGGAATGTTATAAATAATAATCGGAATATTCACCGCATCGGCAACGGTTTTGAAGTGTTTATACAACGCTTGCTGATTCGGTTTGTTATAGTATGGTACGATGACCATCGCTGCGTCAGCACCCATTTCTTCCGCTTTTTTTGTGAGATACATCGTCTCGTTATGGTTCGTTGACCCTGTACCCGGAGCAAACGGAACACGACCATCGATCGTTTTCATCGCCTGCTCCATGACGAGCACTCTCTCTTCTAGCGACAGCGAACTCGGTTCACCGGATGTCCCTGTAACCGAGATGCCGTGTGACCCATTCTCAATCTGGAATTCAATTAATTCTGACTGTTTATCAAAATCAATGTCATGATTCTCTTTGAACGGCGTAATGACTGGGGCAATAGATCCTCGTAACCTTTGCTTGATTTCATCGTATCGTTGCATCATCATTCCCCTTTTCGTAAGCGTTTTCAATATCATATATCCAATCATATATGATTTCAAGGGAAGTTATTGTGATTGTGAATAAATTCCGCTATACTTTGAGCTATGAAAACGGATACGAGTACGAAAAGTGGTTACGCCTACATGTTGGTAAAAGAACGCATTCTCGACGGAACTTATTTACCTGGACAGCGACTTGTTATTGATCAGATTGCAAAAGAAGTTGGCTCCAGTCATATTCCTGTTCGAGAAGCCATTCGCAAACTTGAGGCCGATCAATACATTGAATACCGTGCCCATGCTGGGGCTGTTGTTACAGGAATTGATGCCGAAGTTTACGAGGAAACCCTTCAGCTTCTCTCCATTTTAGAAGGCTTTGCAACCGCTGAAGCGTCGACGTATTTAGGCGAAAATGAACTAAGAACGTTACATACGTTAAACGACAAGATGCAAACCGCCTTGGAGTGCTATGACCTGACGACGTTTGGCAAGCTAAACAAATCATTTCATTTTGCGATTTATGACCATTGCCCTAACGAACTGCTCGTTGCTCACATCACAAGTGCGTGGGAGAAGTTGGACACCGTTCGCACGTCAGCGTTTACGACGTTGCCGATGAGGCACCCAATTCATTGAAAGAACACCGCGAACTGCTTCACATGTTCCAGGAAGGAGCGCCAAAAGCCGAAATTGAAGCCTTCAGTCGTCAGCATAAACAAAATACACTGCTCGCCTTTCAATCAAAGGAGGAACCCGAATGATTTCGATTTCTGCTAAGATTCAAGGACAGTCTCACCATATGACACACCGCATTGACCCGGCACAGAAACAGACGACCGTGCGCTACGATATCCCTACTGGCGGCACGGTATACGGGGCCGCGCTAAACTACACAGAGGAGCTCACCCAATTCGGGGACGATTTACATAACGCGCCGTACAACCGCCCACCCGAAGCACCCGTCCTGTACATCAAGCCTAAAAACACGCTCGTCGCCGACCAATCGCCCATCCCAGTCCCAGATAAAACTGAATATTTGGAAGTCGGTGCAGCGCTTGGTATCGTGTTTGACCGCGAAACCTGTCGCGTGTCTGTCGAGAACGCCCTTGATTACGTAGCTGGATACACGATTGCAAACGATGTGAGCATCCCGCATAAAAGCCTACACCGTCCGGCAATTAAGGAAAAATCAAGAGACGGTTTCTGCCCGATTGGACCGTGGATTACCCTTCGAGAAAGCGTCCCAAACCCAGACGACCTCACCGTGCGCGTATCGATTAATCAAACGATAGAACAGACGGCTTCCACACGCTCACTCGTTCGAGACATCCCCCATCTCCATTGCGGACGTGAGTGCATTTATGACCTTTTCTGCTGGAGACGTGTTGCTCGTCGGCACCCCACCGAACCGCCCAACATTTCAGCGTGGAGACACCGTCACCATTGAAATTGAAGGAATCGGAACGCTCGTTAACACCGCACAAGATGAACCGGAGGTGAACCGATGAAACAAGCACGGATCGTTTACGAAGGAAAAATCCAACCCGCTTTCGAGAAAGAAGGCAGCATCGAACTCTGTGATGGGCGAACGGTTGAAGAACATCAGGTCCAATGGTTGCCGCCTGTCATACCTGGTACAATCTTCGTTTTAGGGCTTAACTATGCAGACCATGCAAAAGAATTGGCATTTGAAGCCCCGAAAGAACCGCTCGTATTCTTAAAGGGTCCGGGCACGCTTGTCGGACATAACGGGGTCACTGTGCGACCTAATGATGTGACGAACATGCATTATGAGTGCGAGCTTGCAGTTGTCATTGGTAAACAAGCACGACACGTCAAACGAGAACAAGCTTACGACTATATTGCTGGTTATACGGTCGCCAATGACTACGCCATTCGCGACTATTTAGAGAATTATTACCGCCCCAATTTATGTGTGAAGAACCGTGACAATAGCACACCAATCGGACCGTGGCTTGTCGGACGTGAACACATCGATGACCCAATGAACCTGACTCTTCAAACGACCGTCAATGGGCGAGTCACGCAGACGGGCTCAACGCGAGATATGGTATTCTCCATTCCTGTATTGGTGGAATATTTGAGTAGCTTCATGACGTTACAGCCAAACGACATAATTTTAACGGGTACGCCAGAGGGGCTCGAGCGAGTGAACGCTGGAGACGAGGTGGTCACCGAGGTGCAAGGTGTCGGACGGCTTAGAAACTTTATTCGAGGTGATGCGTGATGCCGCACATTATTGTTGAGTATACTGCCAACTTGCAAGGTGAGACGGATGTGCGGAAACTGCTCGCTCGGATGAATCGCGTGTTCATCGCCCGCCCAGAGACGTTTCCTGTTGGCGGCATTCGTTCCCGCGCAATCGCACTGACAGATTATGTAGTTGCCGATGACACCGTCGATGATGCGTTCGTTCATACGCAAATTCGAATCGGTGCCGGCCGCTCTGAGGAAGAGAAGAAAGACGTGTGTGACGCTCTGTTTCACGTGATGGAAGACCACTTCAAGGAACTCTTTTCGGAGCGTTACTTGGCGTTGTCATTGGAGTTGTATGAATTCCCAGTCTCTGGAACGTATAAGAAAAACAACATTCATGAGCGGTATAACCGTGTGTGAAGTGACGAGGGGCGTTAGTGTTTGAACATGTGGCCCTGTGGTCGTGGGTTTAGGAGAGTTGCATGGCGCTATGTCTCTGTCCCCCAACAACTCAAACGATGGGCCGTTGGCGAAGAGATCGATAGTATACAACGTCTTTAGTTACACTTGTAGAGTCACCTTCCACTTTTACGATAAAATCCTACCGACTATAAAAGAGTAGCCAATGGCTACTCTTCATTCAACCGAATTCTTAAATAGGTACGATCATCGTACGATTCATTTCCGTGCATCAGCCCTTTGGAGCTCTTGAAAATACGGAAACAAAGAGGATCTTCCTCCAATAGATTAAATAACGCATTTTCCGTATCAGAAAGTGTGGGTTTCAAGTACGGATAACCATCAGAGCCTAGGACAAGTTCATTTGCATTTTCAGGAACACGAACCGTGCGGATTCGGTCTATGGCCATCGTAAATCCATTGATTACTTCGTAACCGTAAGGGTGTTCCTTCGGCAAGTTTTGAAATTGATATTGCATTTGAATAAGTGGACGAATCGCAGCAAATCCGCTGTCATCAGTCATCAGCATGTCTACTGACTTTCCACATTGAATTTCCGCTTCTAAATACATTGATCTAGCATTTGCAGTAATGTCATCAATTAGTTTCTCATGAGCATATGAAACGTTATCAATGAGGCATTGACAATCACCAATCATCCACACGACTTTTCTTGCATGACTGTACAGGCTCATTACGGCAGATGGCGTGGCAAACGGCTTATCATGAATGAGTTGCTGAATGCCCTCTTCTTTATAGCGATCTTGAAGTCGATCATTAATATATTCAATAATTTCTTCGATGTCCGCCTGTCCATCCACCTCAGCAAGGGTTTCGCGAATTGTATACGCCGAAAGTTGTCCAGGGGTGAGTCCACCTATCATCTCCCCGGAAACGTTCGTCGCTCCGTCAATGACAGCTGCAAAGTGCTCATTATAAAAATAATGATCTTCACACATCGTATTATCGCCAGTTTTAGCAGCTCGATGTTTTTCTACCAGTTTCAATGTCTATCTTCCTCCACTCAATTAGTCAAAATAAGGAGGCAACGTCTCATCCTTAATTTGATTTTGGATAATGTTCACTTGGCTTTTAGTCATCCGTTGCAAGGAAAGCGGTGGAAGATGCTCAGGACTGAAGAAATCCACAGCGTCTGTTTCGATACTCGTTTGTGCTTCACCACTTACAATTGAGCACAGAAACACCAGCGTATAGATATCATATAAAGAAGATGGTTGTGGATGGCACTTCCGATCAAATACAGCAAGTAATCGGTCTACGTTTATTTTGAATCCAGTTTCCTCAAAAACTTCTTTTTCTACGGTTGATCTTGGCGTATCTCCAACATCAGACCAGCCCCCAGGTAAACACCAGCACTTGTCATCGGTTTCTTGAACCATTAACCAGCGATCCTCTTTTACGACGACAGCGCGCACACCAACCTTAGGTGTGGCGTACCCTTGTTCGAAAGAAAAAGCTTCTTTCACAATTTTTAACTCTTCCTCACCACTAAGCTCACTCATCATCTCCACGGATAAATCTCGCAGAGCTTCATATCGCCCTTGGTCATACGGATCCTTACAATATGCTAGCCCACTCTGAGAAAGGGCTTGAATTTGTTTAGCCCACCTTAATACCGGAGACTCTGTTGTCATCTCAATCGACCCCTTCACTCTCAACGCTTTCCTGTAAGGACTGTAGGAGGTTCCACCGCTCTTCATCCTCAAGCTGAGCATTTTTATATTCAAGATGATTAATAGCAGTTTGAATATTGATCGTATCGTTTCTTCTCAACCACTGTTCGAATTGATAATTAGTAAAGAGGTCAGCACGAACAGGTAAATAATAGCTATCTAAGCTCAATTTGATTGACATCTCAGGTTCATCTAAATATTGAAAGAAAGATGTGACTTTCTCTTTTGGCGCGTTGGTAAACACAATAATTCCAGCTCCTCCTGCCGGATAAGAGGTCCCTACTTCTGGCAGTGAAATCATTCCGAGGTCAAAAGAACCCGCGATGAGCCGTCGGAGCAATTGGTGTTGATTAAGTGATGACATTAGAAAAAGGCCGTCACCATCGACAAATTGTGGGATTGCAAGTTGATGCGTTAGTTTGGGCATATAGCCCAACTCATTCACGAGTCGAGACCACTGATTCAATTCGGATTGTTCGGGGCTAAAAGACAAATCATTATGCATTGCCTCCATATACCAGGGTGTTTCCATGTCTGTGTGGAAATGCCACAGTTGATCATTGTTCACTTTGCTATGAAATTGGTCAACATCCTCCCAAAATGAATCCCACGTTAGGCGATTAAAGTTCTCCATTCCATACTGTTCTGCCAAAGAGGCATTGTAGTAGATGACTGGAACATCCAATCCGATAGGCAAAGCATATCTCGTATCATTAAACGTAAAGCGTTCACTTAACGCTTTAAACATTTCGTCAATCTTATTTGCATTTACATACGTTTCAACTGGCTCAATTAAACCTTGTTCGGCAAAGTCTGCCACTCCATAATGAGCATGAATTTCTGCTAAGTCAGGGGTTTCATTCAAAGAGACCGCACCATATAATTCATCCAATAGTTGGTCATGGCTCGTAAAGAGTCGTGTTTGAATGGTCACCCCTTTATTGTTTGTCTCTGAAAAAGTCTCACTAGCTTCCACCAGAGCAGGTTCAACGGTCCACAATTTGAGGGTTTCATCATTAGTCGTTGATGAATCTTCAAGGTCATTGTCATGGTTGGAGTATGAAAGCAGATACAAGCTTAATAATAGTACGATGCTTACACTTATATAAAAGAGGATGTATTTAGCCATATTGATCCTTCCTGAACAAAAATCTAGGTATTCAAACTATATAGGAAGGCCACGCTTACCAGAAATAATTGTGACGACAATGAGTGATACAATTGTGCTCAATGTAAGAATTGATGCCAGCGCTGCGGCAGCGCCTAAGTTAGAAGTAAATACTTCACTATACACAGACACAGAAATTGTCGCCGTTGCTGCAGAATACAAAACGATTGTTGAGCTAAGCTCATTAATTGTCGTTACCCAGCTTAAGATGCTCCTGACAATACGCCCGGCACCATTAGAACTGCTGTTGTCTTAAAGAATGATTTTACCGGTGAAACACCTAAACTGATGGATGCCTCTTCAACGCTTTTATCGATTTGATGCAATACTGCAGTACTTGACCGCATCGTATATGGGAGTCTGCGGATACAATATGCGATAACAAGAATCACCCAAGTTCCCGTAATTTCAATAGGTGGTTCATTAAATGCAAGGATCAGGCTAATTCCTAAAACTGTACCCGGCATAACATATGGAATCATAATCAACGAATCTAGAAGTGCTGTCAGTTTTGAACTCCGCCGTACAATGACATATGAAACGAGCAATCCCATCACTAGCATGAAAACCATTGCAATGCTTGAGTACGTAAACGTATTAATAATGGCATTAGGAACACGATAGAATACTTCTCTGTAGCTGTCTAACGTAAAGCCGCTCGTAAACACAGGACCATTTGTTTGTCTGAATGATGTCGTAATCACTGTTGCTTGTGGAATTAGAGAAACTGTTAATAAACCAGCAATTCCCATCATCATCGCGGTTTTTAATGGCCACCGTAAGCGTACAAGTTTTGGCGCGTTCATGCTATTCATCGTGTATGTTTTTCTAGCGATTAAGTAGCGCTGCAAGAAGAGAATACTTGTCGTAATTGTAAGTAAAACAATACTGATTGTACTTGCCATCGCTGGGCTAGAGCCAAGCTCATTTATAAACATTTCAAAAGCAAGAACAGGTAAGAGCGTGTCACTTTGCCCTAGTAGTCGAGGTGTACCAAAGTCGCGAATGCCGACATAAATACCATCATGGCTCCCATGGAAACAGTCGGAAAAATGAGGGGTAACGTAATCTTTCGAATACGATTTAAGCCAAAGAGACCTAGACCTTCAGATGCTTCTTCTAGTGAACGGTCCACCGTTTTTAATGCTCCAGAAACATATAGATAGATGTGGGGATAAAGCTGTAAAGAAAACACCCAAATCATTCCACCAAGGCCGTAAATTGTTGGTAGATCAATATTGAACCAGTCAGAGAAAATGTTTGTAATAAAGCCGTTATTTCCGAGCATGAGAATCCAAGAGTATGCGCCAATGAATGGCGGAGACATCAATGTCAACACGAGTAATATATTGATTAAATTTTTAAATGGCAAGTCATATCTTGTCATGATATAAGCAAGAGGTATACCTAAACAACAAGCAAATATCGTCGCAAAGAAGGCAACGAGCAAACTGTTCAACAACGCTTCGTAGTAATATCGATAAGAGAAAAATTCCTGATAGTTTGAAAAATCCAATCTACCATCTACAATAAAACTATTTATGAATATTGAAAAGAGGGGATAGACAAGGAATAAAAGGAAGAACGCAAACGCTGAAATGGTTACGATCGACCAAAAGTCAAACCGCAACCGAAAACGTTTACGCGGTTTCATAGCGGTTTCCATAAATATTCAATGCCTCCTCTCCACTTTCATTAAAGATGACAGCATCCGCTGGATTAAGATGAACTCGTACATTTTCATCAACACTGCGCAACTGTTGATAAGATACTGCATGTTCATGAACTTGTATTTCTTGGTCATTTTCTAAACGAATCTTATATTCAACCGTCTCCCCCAAAAACAATGCCCCGACGATTTTACCGTTAACAGTATTTGTTTGTGTGCTTTCTGTTGCGAGGCTAAGTTGCTCTGGTCGGACTGAATACACCACTTCACCTCGATACGACTCTGTCAGCTTCGCTGTCCCCAAATCGACGCCAGCAACGAGCAAGCGATCATTATCACCTACCTTGCCATCCAAAAAATTCGTAGAACCGATAAAGTTTGCTACGAATCGATTTACTGGTGATAAATAAATTTCATGCGGCTTCCCAATCTGTTGAATTTCACCTGCATTTAAAACAGCAATACGATCCGAGACAGCAAGTGCTTCTTCTTGATCATGGGTAACGTACACATTGGTTATGTTTAAAGAATTTTGTAACTCTTTAATGTCATATCGCATCTTAAGCCTAAGTTTGGCATCTAAGTTTGACAACGGCTCATCCATTAAGAGAAGCCCTGGATGAATCACTACCGCTCGAGCCAATGCGACGCGTTGCTGTTGCCCCCCACTTAATTGTGAAGGTTGTCGATCTTTCAGATGGCTTAGTTCAACCATCTCAAGTGCGTCGGTAACCCGCTTTTGAATCTCCTGTTTTTTAATTTTTCGTGCTTTTAACCCGTAGGCTACATTTTCAAACACTGTCATATGTGGAAATATCGCATAATTTTGAAATACCATGCCGATGTTACGTTTATATGCGGGCACATCATCCATGAGCTGATCCCCAAAATAAAGATGTCCTTCTTCGTGTTGGTGAAAACCTGCAAGTACACGAAGAAGGGTCGTTTTCCCACATCCACTTGGACCGAGAAGCGTAAAGAACTCGCCTTCTTTAATGTCAATGTTTGCATTATTCACAGCTCGATAATCGTCAAAAATCTTACTAATTCCTTGTATTTTAATGGAATTCATTCAACTCTCTCCTCTATATCCGTACTATGTACGGAGAGGATCACGAAAAAACGTGACCCTCTTGTTTATCTTTCAATGATGATTCGTCTAATACGCTCCATAATCTCATCTTGATTTTCTGCTGACCAACTTAAATCATAATCGACCATTGGAATCTCTTCTGATGGTGCCAACCCTTCTGGCGGATCAACATCGTCGCGAACTGTTCGGCGGTTAAACTCTCTCGTTGCCATTTCCTGCACTTCTTCACCTGCTAGAAAATCTAGAAATGCTTCGGCATTTGCTTGATTATTCGCACCTTCAATGATGGCCATGCCATCTGGAACAGCAGACGTCCCTTCAGATGGGTAAGAAATTCCTACCGGAGCATCTCCTACGATATAGCGATACGCTGCTTCTTCCAGCGTTACTCCAATCGGAAACTCTCCATCAGAAACGCCTTGATAAACCATTGATGAACCCGAAAGTGTATTCCCATCAAGCTGTTCAATAAAGTCCTCAACATAATTCCACCCGTCGTTACCGTCATCCTCAAAAGCAAACAACATCGTTACAACTTGCGTGTAGGAAGACCCTGAACTAGACGGATCGGCATATGCAATTTGCCCTTCCCACTTTGGATCGAGTAAATCTTCCCAACTCGTTGGGACATCGGCTTCATCTACCATGCTTTCGTTGTACATAATGACCATAGGAAGTGCTGAAAAACCTGTCCAACTGTCCGTTGGGCTTTTAAATTCTTCAGGAATATGTTCATCTTCACTAGTTACATACGGCGTGAAGTATTCACTATACGCCTCGAGAGATTCAGCTCCGCCTCCCCAGAATACGTCGCCTAACGGATTACCTGACTCTGCTTCAACACGGTTTAATAATTCACCCGTTCCTGCTGTAATTAAATCTACTGAGATTCCAGTTTGATCTTGAAATTCATTAACAATTGGATTGATAATTTCTGTTTGATGTGGAGAGTAAACGGTTAACGAACTTGTCTCTTCTTGTGCACCGCCATCACTGTTACCCTCTTCACTATCACTTGAATCTTCCCCACCACACGCTACAAGTATTGCTGAAAAACTAGCAATCATAAAAAATTGTCCCGCCTTTTTCATAACCCTGCCCCCTATAACATTTGTTCTTCCTATCATAGATTGGGTTGTAAGCGCAAACAATGCTGTTTATTTTCACATATGTAAGATTTTTTTCAAAAAAATTACCATGATCAAATGATCATGGTTGCTGACTTTCAGGTCGTTTTATTTTTGGTGAGTTATCCTGTAATTTGAAGGGGTTGTTCCCATTTGCTTCTTAAACAGCTGGCTAAAATATCGAGGGTCTGAGTACCCGCTCTGATAGGCAATCTCCGAAGGGCGAAGGGTCGTTTCCTTTAACAATTTAGTCGCTTTATTCATTCGCTTTTCTGTAATGTAATCAACGTAGTTACGCCCTGTATATTGCTTGAAGACACGACTTAAATAACTGCTGCTTAACACATATTTATCTGCGAGCTCATTTAATGTTATCGAATGTGTATAGTGATTGTCGATATCATTAAGAATACGGTCCATGTCGACATGCTGGAACATTGAAAAATAAAAGATGCCCCTGCCATTCAAGTGTTGTTGTTCGTGAATGATCTTTGCCTGTTGGTAAGCCGTCGGCAGCTCGCGAACGTCATGTATCGGTTTACTGACACTCAGTGTTTGGATTTTAGATTCCTTTTTCAATAGCTCCCAGAGCATCTCACATTGTTCTTCAAAAAGCGGTTCGTTACATCCTTCAACAATAAAAACCGCTTGATGATTACTTGTCCAAATACACCCTTTAACACCTTCTTTGTTAATGTCTTCCTGACTATTTGCAATAGCGATTGCATAGGGTGCCTCATAAGTAAATACTGCCGTTAATTCTTCACGAGTCACTTCCTGTGGATTCCGGATGTACCGGGAGAGAACTAATTGAGCATATCGGGACTTTTCTTTTTTTTGGTCGGATCGTTGTTTTGCCACTTTTGAAAGGACACGAGTCAACTCAGTTGGATCTGTCGGTTTTAACAAGAGGTCCCGTGCACCTAACTTAAGGGCATTTTGAGCATAAGTAAACTCCCCAAATCCCGTAAGCAACACACATTCAACGTCATGATAACGTTCCTTCACCTCTTTAATTAGCTCGATTCCATCCATGCCGGGCATACGTATGTCAGTGAGCAGGATATCAACAGGCACTCGCTTCATGATCTCCAACGCTTCTTGTCCATGGGCTGCAGTCGCAGCAACTTCAATCCCTATCTCTGTCCAATCAATCGTCGTAGCCAAACCCATTCTCATCATATCCTCGTCGTCTACAATCATCAGTTTAATCATACTTCACCGCCTAACCCTTCATGAGTGATCATGATTTCCATCATCCATACGATTGTGAATTGGTATGGTTATTTTTACCTCAGTGCCTATTGATGGAGAAGAAGTAATATGAAAGCTTCCTTTCTCACCATAATAAATCCCAATTCGTCTTCTTACATTCTGAAGTCCAATTCCTGTTCCTCCTCCTCGATACTTTTTCCTCTCTTTTCCAGAAAGCACGTCGCTAAAACCTGCTCATTCATACCGACTCCATTGTCAGCAATTACAATTTGAATTGAGTTGGTCTCTTTCATTACATGGAGCTGGAGCCTTCCATGACCGAGCTTTCTTTCTAGCCCGTGACTAATCGCATTTTCAACAATTGGTTGGATAACAAGTGTAGGCACTAGCACTGCCAAGCTGATTGATCCACATCAATCTCCACTTCAAATTTATCTTTATAACGGACTTTCTGAATCGTTAAATAGTGATTAAGTTGTGTTAACTCATCTTCCAGTGGAACGAGGTTATCTCCTCTAGAAATGGTGTAACGCATCATCCCTCCTAGAGATACAACAACATCACTAATTTGTTTCACACCATTCATACGAGCCATCCAATTTACTGTCTCCAATGTGTTATATAAGAAATGTGGATTAATCTGTGCTTGCAGCGCCTTAAGTTCTGACTCCTTCAAAAGCATCTCCTTTTCATAATCTTCTCTAATAAGATGATTTACTTTATGAGCCATCTGATTGAAATCATTTCCAAGTCTCCCAATATCATCATTGTAATTTCTAGTAAATCTTACGGTATGATCTCCGTTTGCGAAACGTCTTAAAAGCTCCATGAGTTCATAAAGCGGACGAGTCAATGTTTTTGATAGAAAATATGCAGCCCAGCTGAAGATAATCAACGCAACTACAGCTATAACAACGGTTAATGTTAAGAACTCATCTGCTAGTTTGCGTACTTCAACATCAGGCACCATGCTAACAAAAGAAAAATCATGTTTCTCATTTTCATTGTGAACGATAACATACGACTCTTCTTCAGTTACATACTGTACAAAGCCACCTTCCATGTCCTTGTGGTTAAACGAATCGAGTGAAAATTTTTCACCTTTTACTTTGTTAGTTGGCTGCGAAGAAACGATATAATCTTGACCATCTAAGAGGTACATGTGCCCATCTTCATGTGTCGTGTCTGCATAAAGGTCCAACATCGTTTGATTCATAACATCAATAACGAGATAACCGAGTACTTCTCCAGAAGTTATGTCTTTAAGTAATCGTCCTCCTGTAAGAGCAATATCATCACCTTGGGGGTGATTAATACTTTGATGCGTATTCCACACAAGATGACCTTCCGCTTCATTCGCTTTTCGAAAGATTCCCCACCCTTCCATATATTGATCATACTGACGAGGCAAATAGTCACCTGTAAAATACCGATCCCCATTTAATCCGATAATGTACAGATTTAAGGTCCAATTCATGGAAGACGTCATCGTATCAAAAAGGTCATTGACTGCAAGATAATCTTCATATTTTTTTGTATGAGATCTCGTTTCTGGCTCTGCAAGTACACGTTGAACCATGTCATTCCGGTATAGATAGAGCGACATTTGGTCCATATCACTAAAGAAGAAGGAAAGCTGTTTATTTACTTGAGTGAGCTTATCTTCTTCAGCTCTACTCAATTGCTCCTCCATAACTTGAATTGAATTCTGATAAGTAAATGTTGCTAATAGAGTGATAGGTATAATGGATGTTAAAATAACGAGAATGAGAAGTTTATTCTGTAAACTCATATTAAGTAAAAAGCGAAACATACCCTCCCCCTAACTAGAGCATTATCTTCTATACTTCTTACTTAACCATATGAAACATAATTATAAAACTAGTTATTTAAAATTTTATCTTCAACTTAAATCATTCAAAACAACGGAATGTGCAATCTCCATTTCACCCCCCATAGATCCCCCTCATCCGCTCAAGCATCCGCCGCGTCGGTCCACTCAAATACCGCTCCCGTTGCCAAACGATTGCCGCTTCTGCTTTTACGTTCATATTAGCGATCGGGAACACCTGTAACCCTTCAGTTGGAAAGGCTTGTAACGTTGATTCTGGTACAATTGCAGCGCCTATGCCTGCAGAAGCAAGGGATAAGAGCATGGCAGCATCAGGACATTCACAAGCGATGTTCGGTTGAACGCCAGCGCGGTGGAATGCTCCGATGACCCGTTCGTATTGCCCTCGCCCGCTCGTTCGATGGAGCAACAATAAAGGGATGCCCGAGAGATGTTGCATCTGTACTTCAACCCCTTCTATGGACCGCGCATGAGTCGTAGGCACCGCGAGCACATAACGCTCTGCTGGGAGTGTGATTGCATCGTATTGTACTGTGAAGTCTTCTATATTCAACGGAAAGCGTACGAATGCAACTTCTATATCTCGTTCCGCCATTGCTTGCATGAGTGTATACGTATCCCCTTCACGTAGCTGGATTTTGACGTTTGGCGTATTGGCGCGGATGTGGCGCATCGGTTCGAGCAAATAGTAGAAACAAGATTTGTTAACACCGATGGATAGCGTCCCCATTTCACCCGAGTCCATCGCTTTGATTTCGTGCACCGTATCTTCAATCGTGCCAAGTATAATCTTTGCTTTTTCATAAAGGGCCGCTCCAGCAGCGGTCAGTTGAAGGCTTCGTTTTCCACGATCGAACAATTGCACATTCAACTCTTCTTCAAGCAATTTCAGCTGTTGGCTAAGCGGTGGTTGAGCCATTTGCAGTTTCCGAGCGGCTCTTGTAATTTGTCCTTCATCAGCAATCGTCTTAAAATACCGAAGCCTCTTCGTATCCACCCGGTCACGCCTTTCATATGTTTTTCATATCCAAAGACTATGAAATCAATATTTTATGTATGTTATCGTCTATGATATATTGAAAGCGCTTTCAAAACAACCGCTATTTTTATGGAGGAGGGTGAACGTGCGTATTGATTTGGAACATGTGAGTGAAGCTGGCCGAAACGTTATTCAAAATATTGGATCTGTTAACCATTACATTAACGGTGCTTTTACTCCTTCTACGAGTAAAGACACGTTTGTAAACACAAACCCTTATACGAATGAAACGATCAACCATGTGGCTCAAGGGAATGAGCAGGATGTAAACCTCGCTGTTAAAGCGGCTCAAACCGCTTTCCACGGTGAGTGGGGACAAATGAAGCTAAGCAAACGCCTGCAATTTCTGAACCGCATTGCGGACTTAATTGATGAACATATTGATGAGATTGCCCCACTCGAATCTTTCGACACAGGGCTACCACTCAAACAAACGAAAAAGATGGTCGCACGGGCAGCGCAGAACTTCCGGTTTTATGCAGAAATGGTGTCAACACGGCTCGTTGGCGACGTCTACAATGTTGATGATGAATTTTTAAACTATACGATCCACAAGCCGGTTGGCGTTGCTGGGCTCATTACACCGTGGAACGCACCGTTTATGTTAGAAACGTGGAAGATTGCACCGGCACTTGCCACCGGGAATACCGTCGTCTTAAAGCCGGCGGAATGGTCGCCACTTACCGCAAACCGGCTCGCAGAAATCATTGATAAGGCAGGACTTCCGAACGGTGTTTTTAATGTTGTACATGGGATCGGTGAAGTGACAGGTGCCGCACTCGTTGCCCACCGAGATGTACCGCTCATTTCTTTTACAGGTGAAACGAAAACAGGTGTCGAAATTCAGCGCAATGGCGCCGAACATATGAAACAGTTTTCCATGGAACTCGGCGGAAAATCACCGATCATCATTTTTGATGATGCTGACTTGGAGCGGGCGCTCGATGCGTGCACGTGGGGATCTTCTCGTTCAACGGCGAGCGTTGTACAGCAAACTCGCGCCTTTATGTGCATGAGTCAATTGCATCAGAATTTATTGAACGTCTAAAAGCGCGGGTCGACAACATTCGTGTCGGCGATCCTCTTGATGAAGCGACGGAAATCGGCCCGCTCATTCACCGTAACCATTACGATCACGTGAAAAGCCATATTCATCAAGCGAAAGAAGACGGGGTCACGGTGTATCAAGGCAACGTACCTGCTGAATACGATTTGGGCTGCTTTATCCCCCCTACCTTGCTTTTGAATACCGATCAAACGATGCGAGCCGTCCAAGAAGAGATTTTTGGACCGGTGCTAACAGTGATGACGTTTACCGATGAAGCTGACGTGATTGAGCGGGCAAATGACGTGCGGTACGGACTCGCAGGCTACGTGTGGACGAACGATATGAAACGGGGCCATCGCGTCGCTGCCGCCGTAAACGCGGGTATGCTTTGGGTGAATGCCCAAAATGTACGCGACCTTCGCACCCCGTTTGGTGGGTCGAAGCAAAGCGGCATTGGTCGTGAAGGCGGGCATTACGCATTTGAGTTTTATACCGAAGTGCAAATTATTCATGTCGCATTAAACGATCATCCAATTCCACAATTCGGGAAAACGAACCGGGAGGTGCACTAACATGCCCGCAAAAACAGGGATGCAATATAAACAACGGTTAAAAAACGCCAAAAACAATGTATTTATCCACGGCGAACGCGTCGATGATCCGACGAGCCACCGAGCGACGAAAAACGTCGTCAACTCGATGGCGAAACTTTATGATTTGCAATACGAAAAGCCAGATCGAATGCTGTACACGTCCCCGACGTCTGGCAAACCGGTCGGTATGAGCTTTCTGCGACCAGAATCTGTGAATGACATCATCAAGCGCAGAACAGCGATTCAAGAATGGGCAAAGTTATCCGGCGGCATGATGGGTCGCTCACCAGACTACTTGAACGCTGAAGTGATGGCAATGGGCGTTGCCAATGACCTGTTCGCTGAAGACGATCCGATGTATGCGGAAAACGCCCGCAACTACTATGAATATGCACGAGAAAGCGACATGAGCTTAACGCATACGCTCATCCACCCTCAAGTGAACCGTGCAAAAGCGCAACACGAGCAAAAAGACGCCAACATGGCGCTACACCTCGTCGAAAAGAAGTCCGATGGCATTATCGTTGACGGTGTGCGCCTGCTTGCCACCCAAGGCGGTGTGACTGATGAAATTCTCGTGTTCCCTTCAACCGTCAAACCTGCCGGCGAACAGGATGACCCGTATTCACTTGCATTTGTGACCCCGAACAACACGGAGGGACTTTCCTTTGTGATGCGCGAGTCGTTCGACTATGGCAAATCGACGTACGATCACCCCCTCGGCAGCCGCTATGAAGAAGGAGATGCAATCGTTCACTTTGACAACGTCTTTATCCCGTGGGAGCGCGTATTTGTGTGCGGCAACTCTTCCATTTGCAATCGAACGTTTCGGGATACGAATGCGGTCGTCCACATGTCGCACCAGGTGGTCGCTAAAAACGTGATCAAAACTGAATTTTTACTCGGAACGGTGTTGCAAATTATGGATGCGATCGGAATTGACGGATTCCAACATGTGAAGGACAAGGGAACAGAGGTGATGTTGACGTTGGAGTCGATGAAGTCCCACTTGTACCGCGCCGAGCACGGGGCGAAGAAAGATCGATGGGGAACGATGACTCCTGATTTTGATTCGTTAAATGCTGCGCGCAACTGGTACCCTCGTGTGTACCCGCGCATGGTGGAAATTCTGCGGATTCTCGGAGCCTCTGGGCTGATGGGTATTCCTACAGAAGCGGATTTTGAGCACAGTGACCTCGGTCCGATCGTGAACCGGGCGATGCAGTCGAAGAACTTGGAAGGATACGAGCGGGTACAGCTGTTCCGTTTAGCTTGGGATATGACGCTCAGCGCCTTTGGCAGCCGGCAAATGCACTATGAATACTACTTCTTTGGGGACCCTGTGAAGATGGGAATGAGCTATTTTGATGCCTTCGATAAAGAGCCGTACAAAGCGTATGTGAATGATTTTCTGAAACAGACGACAGCTGTGAAGCCGAACTTATCGTAGAGGAGGGCTAGTATGGACATTATTCGCGCCGGTCGAGCCGTTCTTCATGTGAGCGATCTTGATCAATCTCTCGCATTTTATGAAGCACTGGGATTTGTCGTCACAGAACGCGTCGATGAGCAGTTGTTTTTGCGAGGGTTGGAGGAGCACAATCACCATAGCCTTTGTTTGAAAAAGGCGTCTGAAGCGGTTGTTGAAACCATCAGTTATAAAGTAATGCATAACGAAGATTTGGAACGGCTTGCAACGCTTTTCCAAGAGATGAATTTGCCGGTTCGCTGGTTGGATGATGGCGAGCAGCATGCCATTGGCCGCTGCCTGCGTGTATCCGATCCGAGTGGGTTAACGGTTGAGTTTTACCGGGATATGCCCCAAGCTGAGCGGTTGTTGCAACGGTTCGAGCTCCATCGCGGGGCAAAAGTACAACGAATTGATCACTTTAATTGCATGGTCGACGACGTAGAAGCTGCCCATCAGTTTTACACCGAGCAGCTCGGGTTTCGTTGCTCAGAATATACGGCGACCGAAGAAGAAAAGATTTGGGCAAGTTGGTTGCACCGGAAGCCGAGTGTGCATGACGTCGCCTTTATGAACAGTGCGGGCCCGCGCCTGCACCACGTCGGTTTTTGGCTCAAAGATCCGATGAGCCTCATTGATGCATGTGACGTTCTTGCCGCCATGAATTACGGTCCGAACATCGAACGAGGGCCTGGCAGACACGGGTTATCAAACGCCTTCTTCCTCTATTTGCGTGACCCGGACGGTCATCGTATTGAGCTGTATAACGGCGATTATTTAACGAGTGACCCAGACTTTAAGCCAGTGCGGTGGGACTTGAACGACCCGAAACGAGCCACATTTTGGGGCCATGAAGCCCCGGACAGCTGGTTCGAAGAAGCCTCATCTTTTTTAGATGTTCATGGTACATCCATTGTGCCGACACGAGAACCGAAACTCGAAAAGAAGAAACCAACCTTTATCATTTAGGAGGAGATTGCCGTGGATGATCAGCTGTTCAGAACGGCCATGAGCAAATTCGCAACCGGAGTCACCGTCATTGTCGCCGAGCAAGACGGCAAGCCCCACGGCATGACCGCCAATGCCTTCATGAGTGTGTCGCTCGACCCTAAACTCATTCTAATCTCTGTTGACGAGCGGGCCCGAATGCTACCAATCATTGAAGCGTCACAGAAGTTCACCGTCAACGTGTTGCGACAAGAACAAAAGCAGATGAGCATGCGCTTTGCCAGGCAGATCCCATCAGAGGAGCCATTTACGTTTGATCGCTTTGAAGGCGAACCCGTCATCCAGCAAAGCCTCGTCTCCTTAGTATGTACCGTGCACAACACCTATGTTGAAGGCGACCACACGCTGTTCATTGGGAACGTCACGAACCTGCGTATCGAAGATGGTAACCCGCTCGCCTTTTACGAAGGGGGATACCGAACAGTTCAAGCATAGGAGTGCTTACTAAGCTGGTGTGAGAATGTTGAGGATGTGCACGTGGGTGTAGATTCTGTTCGCTATCATGTCGAATGGGTGCACTTCGCTTTCAAACACGCGCACTCTTCTATCAAATCACACAGTGTTAATGCCGCGTCCACATACATCGTATTTACTACGTTCCCTTCGTTTCTTCTTAACCCTTCCCTAGTTCAAGTACCTACGACATGTCGGCATGAGTCATGCCGAGAGCGGTTCAGTTTCGTTTCGGCACCGAAGGTGCCGAGAGGTAACTAGCCTTTCAATTTGATGCCGCTTGATACCCGATCAAGTAGAGACATCTGGTGGGCGCCTAGATAAACTGCCTCGAACGATAGAGCGAGCAGGGAAAACTGATGTCGTCCTTATCCACTGCAGTATAAAGAAAACATGGTAGGTGTACTTTTGCCCCCAATGTTGCACTTTTGCTCTGGAGTTCAAACATCCTCCTGTAGTGTAACTCAATAAACCACAATGGTTCTAAATGTTCGCTTATGGTGTACTCAATTCAAGTTATGCAGTTCACTCATTTCATAAATTTTTCCTAACTTTCGCTTTTCCATAGCTCTATGTGTTTTATGCCCACGAAATGCTCTTCCTAACAGATATGCTTCCTTAAATACACCAACGATTTGAACGCATGGAGAACAAAGATCGTAATTAGAACATAGACAAACACAGCTACATCCGGCGCAAAAAGAGCAAACGTCCTCCATGGCAAACCGACGAATTGTATGATGACCGGAATACTTGTTATGCTAACTAAGAGACAAATGATAGAAATGATTATCGTTGTTTTTCTTCCAACAAACCTCTTCTTAATTAGAATAAAATGAGTGATACTCATGCCCGCAAATAACAATACTCCACCGACGATGCTCCAAAAAAGGAGGTTGCCTTGTGGTACAATTTCTCCCGGCTCGTTTCCTTCCATAATTAACGATACTCCGTCCATGAACTGTGTGATTTGACTGTCTTCTAGAGAGTGATATTTGTTTGTAAGAAGCACAGCTGCATCTCCTTTGTCCGGCACGAAGTACATTTGAGATCTAAAATCCGGCACAGCACCGCCATGATATGGTACCTGGTCTTGTTCAGAGAAGTGCCAGCCAAAGTGATATGTTTTGCCTGCCTCCGGAGGAGTTATCATCCGCTGAAGGTTTTCATCTGTGAGCAGGTCGCCGCCTTCTAAAAGAAAGTACAAAAATGAAGCCAAATCTTCTGCAGTTGATGTGATATATCCATATGGCGCCCCCGCATGATCATAAAAACCATCGCTTGCTACGGGGAAACCTCCCCATGATTGAAACCCGGGCATGTACCCGTCTTCCACGGCCGACTCATAAGCAGCTGAAGTATTTTCCATCCGTAACGGTTGAAATAAATGTTGCGTCATAAAATCGGAGAATGATTCACCAGAAACTTCCTCAATGATGAAACCAAGGAGCAAATAGTTCGCAGAATGATAGTCATAGTGTTCTCCAGGTTCTTGGTCTAATGTTACGCCGCTTAAATCTACAACTGCCTCACGAATTGCTCCTTGTTCAGACCGTTGTTGATCGGTCACCGTATAACTATCATAGGAAGAGATACCACTGGTATGGTCCAGAAGATGTTTAACTTTTATTAATTGCCCACTTTTGGTCTCATACTGAAATGTCGGGATGTACGTATTAATAGATTCATCCAAATCAATCTCTTCATTTTCCACTAGCATCATCACAGCCAATGCAGTTAAGGATTTGCTTAGTGAACCGATGACAAAAGGCGTTTCCGCATGTATTGCTTCCCCGTTAGTACCTTCCCCATATTGATGATGATAAACGAACTCCCCGTCTTGAATGATGGCCAAAGAAGCGCCGGGAATTTTGTACTCTTCCATTGACCTCTCCATATAGTGAGTCATCACTTCAGGATGATCTTGCAATTTAAATGCCTTGCCCTCTAGAGGTTGAATAAAAGTAAAAAGTAAAATAACGAAAAATGCATATCGTATTTTCATCTCATGAATGACTCCCTCAGTTTATTTCAAATGGGTACTGTTTAATGAACAGTACCGATTATAATATAATACTTAATCGTCTTTTATGGAAGCAAAAGTTCTGTTCCAAGCTATGAAAATGGGCTCAAGGTCTTTTACACCTTGAGCCTTAATTATTGACACGTGAACGATGTGATTTGATTCGTATCTACTCCGAAGAACACCCACGAACGCCCCGTCCATCTGAACCCAGCAACCGACCGTCTGCCGATAAAAATTGGATAGTACCAGAAGTTTTGACCGTTCCGCAGCCATAAATAGGTGAAGCGAAACTGGCAAAACGAGATGGCACCAGAATCAATCGCAAATGGCGTGGCTTGTGCTTGTGTGGGAACAAAAGAAGGCGGTGGTTCACTCGGAGGCTGCCCACCACCACCGGGTGGTGGACCTGGTTGCCATCCTCCTGGTGGGCCTCCTCCACCGGGAGGCGGGCCTGGTTGCCATCCTCCACCTGGTGGACCTCCCCCTCCGGGCAGTCCTGGGAGCGGAAATGGAATCGGTATGATTCGTTGTTGATTGTACATATTACCACCTCACTCATTTTATTCAATTATTGTATGGGCGGGGGTTTGTTTTTGTGCTTGCGAGCTAGATTATCATCCTTTAGTATTTCTATATATTTAAGAGTGATTTCATGAAATAGCAAAAACTCAGCGTATATGTTCTGGTATAATCTCAATTAACTCACTATTCACTCTACATAAAGTATGAAAATTTGCTATTTTCGATTGCTTTACTGATTGATAATTCAGTATACTAGTAAACAAAAATAGTGGGGTGGAGTTATTGGCTGCAAGTGCGTCACAACCAAAATTAGCACGCAGTTTAGGATTTGTGGATTTATGGAGCATCGGGATTGGGGCGCTGATCGGCGGGGGGATCTTCACAGTCATTGGTCCGGCAGTGGCAGAGGCGGGACCGGCACTGTTTGTCGCGTTCCTAGTAGCCGGAGGAATTGCGCTTCTTTCGAGTATGAGCTATGCGGAGTTGGCTTCCATTTGGCCGTATGAGGGGGCTTCGTATGCGTACGCAAAATATGCATTACGTCCGATTTCTAAGGATTTGTCGCAACTCACCGCGCTCATGTGCGCTGGATTATACTTTTTATCTTTCGCTTTCGCTGCTGGTGCGGTTAACTTAAGTTTTGCTGGGTATTTTACTTATCTCTTCCCTAATATATCACCGATCGTCGTGGCACCGATTGTTTCCATTCTAATTACGATTTTGCTTCTAATTGGAATGAAAGTGGCGGGGAAGATTAATACGTTTTTCTCACTCGTACAAGTGGTTGCCTTGTTTGCCATTGCCATTATTGCCATTGCACATATGCCGTTCGGACCTTTCACATATCCTGAATTCATGCCGAATGGCTGGTCAGGTATCTTTGCGGCAGCGGCACTCATTGCGTTTGGCCAGATGCAAGTGGAAGCCGTGTTAACGCTCGGGGAGGAAGCTAAAAATCCGCGAAGGAACTTGCCGCTTGCCCAAATCTCAGCGCTAGTAACGGTTGTAATTCTTTATACGATTACCGGCTACGGAGCGGTGGCGGTGGCAGACCCCGCTGATTTAGCAGCGTCTAGTGCACCGCTATCGTTTGCCATTGAGAATGTTCTCCCGATTGGCGGAACGATTCTCATTACAATTGCAGCATTAACGGCTACCGGCACATCGACGATCGGCTGTATTCTTGGCTCTTCGCGGATGTTGTTCGCTGCTGCAAGAGAGAATGCTGTGCCAAAAGTTTTTGGGCGCGTGAATCAAAAAACGCAACTTCCGGCAAACGCGATCTTGTTTACAGGAATTCTTGCGTTACTCACGACACTATTAAGTGTATTCGGCTTTTCAGCAGCGATTGGGATTGCCGTAGGTGCGGCGGTATTTGCGAATTGGCTCATGATGGCACTCATTAACGTGCTCGTTATCGTTGTTCGCATTCGACAGCCCGAGCTCCAGCGACAATTCCGTTTTCCACTCAACATTAAGAACATACCCGTGCTAGCCATTGTCGCTACGGTGGGCGCAATCGGCATTTTGTTTTATGTTGACACCATCCCACTATTAATCGGCATTTCTTGGGTTGTACTCATTGTATTGTGGTACTACTTGTATTCAAAAAAGAGATGGCAATTCCATGATTCCGAGGAGGAAGAAAAACATGAGCACATCTAAATGGCTTCAAGATCAAAAATGGAAAGACGTCGAGAACTATTTAACGGAGCGACAAGACATCATTATTCCTGTCGGGAGTGTGGAGCAACATGCACATCACCTTCCGATGGGCACTGATTCATACGTTTCAATTGCGGTTGCAGAGAGTGTCGCTGAAAAAACAGGCACACTCATTGCCCCACCTGTCTGGGTCGGGTGGGCACCGCATCATATGGCATTTCCGGGAACGATTACACTGCGCCCGGAAACACTTACTGCGCTGTTAACCGATATCGCCAATAGCCTAATCTATCATGGCTTTAAACGGATCCATATTATTAACGGTCACCGTGAGGCAAATTTACCACCGATTAAAACGGCAGCCACGAAAGTGAGAAATCATACAGGGGCATACATTTCAGTCATTGACCCCTTTTATATTGCGAAAGAAATTGCCGTAGAAATCCGTCAATCGGAGCCAGGCGGTGTGGGCCATGCTGCTGAAATGGAAACGTCGCACATGTACTATTTACATCCTGAGCTGTGCGACCCAGAAGCGGCATCAAAAAACATTCATCAATCTCACCGTTACCTGAATCACGATCCATTCGTGGAGACGGATAAAGTGTTTGTGCCGAGTGACATTCATACGTACCGGGAAACGGCGAAAGGGATTGGTGTCGTTGGCGACCCTACTGTTTCTACGAAAGAAAACGGCAAGGTCTATCATGACCGGCTTGTTGCAAGCGTATCGGAGTTCATCGACTATTGTCATGGCGAGGTTGACGTCTCGATTCGAAATCGAGAGTTGCCTCTATAAGTGAAAAAAGCGTGCTTACGATGGCACGCTTTTTTATTTGATCAAGAACTTACATAAAGCTGTGTTAAAAAAGGGAAGATGTTACGTTAATTGCAACTTCCTCCCAGTGATCCACGAATTGAAGACGGGAATGGCCTTTATTTATCATTATTAAACCGATACCCAACCCCCCATATGGTTTCAATTTTTGTGAAAGGTTGATCATTTACCATTAATTTATCTCTTAACTTCTTAATGTGGACGGTTACTGTCGAAACGTCACCAAAAGCTTCAGACCCCCATATGCGTTCGTACAAATGATCTTTTGAGATACTTGCCCGGGGTGATGCATGAAAAGTAATAAAAGTGCGTATTCTTTGGCTCGCAGCTCAACACTAACGTCATCTACATACACACGTCTTGCTTGACAATTAACGACTAAACGTCCGAATTGATAAATTTCTGACGGAACAGCTTGATGATTTGTCAGTCGTTCATAGCGGTTAATATGTGCGTTCACACGTGCAATAAGGTGATTGGGGTTAAAGGGTTTCAGAAGATAATCATCTGCACCTAGCCCAAGTCCTTTAATTACATCGATATCTTCCTTTTTAGCGGTCACCATGAGAATGGGTGTATCTTTTGTTTCTCGTATCCGTTCACAAATGGTAAAACCATCCATATCTGGTAGCATTACATCTAGAATAATTAGGTTGAATGTACTTGAAAGAGCAAGCGAGAGACCTTCAGAGCCTGAATGTACCACAGTTACTTTGTATTGATGAAATTCCAAATAGTCTCTCTCAAGATTTGCAATGCTTTTGTCATCTTCAATTACGAGTATTTCTTTCACAGCTTCCCCTCACTTCACAGATGGAATGCAAAACTTCACTCTAGTACCTTCACCTTTCCTACTATTCATGGTTATCTTTCCATTATGGGCATTAACAATTTGCCGAACAATTGCTAAACCAATACCACTTCCACCTGTCTGCTGATCTCTCGAAGAGTCTGCTCGGTACAACCGATCAAATGCTTTTGATACTTCGTTCTCTGTCATCCCCCGTCCATTATCTTCAATATCAATCTGTACCTCATTCTCAATTTTCTTAATGTGAATGTGGATTGTCTGATCCGTTTTGTCCATATATTTTATACTGTTATTCAGGAGGTTTTCAAACACTCTAAAAAGTTGCATGCGATCCGCCCATATCTGCACATCTCCATGCGAACATTCATTTAACAACGTCCATGTTATCTCTTCATACTCCAACTTAAAGCCTTCAAAAATATCTTGGATGTAGTGATTCACATACACCTTCTCAAACTGAAACGGAACTTGTTCTAACTCTAGCTGGGAATAGAGAGACAACTCATCTATAAGGTGATTGAGGTGTTTAGATTTGTTATAGATTACTCGCGCATAATCTTCTTGCCGATCTTTCGTTACCATGACGCCGTCTAACATTCCTTGAGCGTGACCCATTATAGACGTTATAGGCGTTTTCAAATCGTGTGACAGGTTGCTTAATAATTCTTTGCGATTTTGTTCATACTTCATTTGCTCATGCATCGATCGTTTTAGAGAATGTCTCATTTTTTCAAAGGACGTACCGAGCTGACCAATTTCATCTTGACGATGTAATGTTATAGGGTGATTATAATTTCCACTTTCAATGTTCTTTGCAGAATGAGCTAGCGTTTTTAAAGGTACGCTAAAGTGTCGTGACATAAAGATTGTCAAGCTAATGCTAATTAGAAGAAACAATCCAATGCTACCCATAATAATTGTCGGCAAAATCGATTTGAATAAGTTTTGTACTGGGGTGATGTTTAGTGCTAACGTAATTGAGAGATGCTCTTCCTCTGAAGCCAGAAAAACCCAGGCTTGCCCTTCCCCTTCGTAGTAGCCATTAGAGAGATTCTCTGATTGTAACGGCTCATGCAACAAATGACTTTGAAGATCGTGATTCATGATCGTAGAGGCATGAAAACCGTCATTACTCTTAATAAAAATTCCCATTTGACGTTGGGCAAGCCGCTCTTGAGCATGATCCATATAACGAAGTACTTGTTGTTCATCAAGCTCCTTCATGACTTGCAATCCTTCAGCAATAACGACAATATCTTGAAAAATGAATTCTTCGACTGCCTCATTATTGTTAAAGTTGTAAAATGATTTTACTTCTTCCAGCTGGTCAAAGAAAATATGAAAGACCAAATGCAGGAAGCCTACAAAAAGCATTATCGGCAGAATGGTAATGATTAGATAAGAGAGTATTAATTTCATTCGAATTGACACTGTTTTATTCCTCTTCTCAATGAGATAATCACCGTCGTTTAAAAGGGAACCACCAATTCCATTTGCCTAGCCAAGTCATTGTCGCTGGAACGATTAATAATCGAATGAGTGTTGCATCAATGAGAATGCTACCGCCATCCCTAACCCGAGCTGTTGCATAGGCAGTACCCCGGCAAAAGCAAAAGATCCAAAGACAGCAATCATGATTACGGCTGCGCCACTTATTATTGGCGCCGATTTCATAATGCCTATCTCAACACTGTCTCGATTTGACTTTCCTGAGTGGTAAGCTTCTTGGACACGACTTAACAAAAACACCTCGTAATCAGTACTCAGACTAAACAATAAACCTAACAATAAGATCGGAACAAAATTTTGAATATAACTAAAATCTTCAATTCCGAACAAATTTGAACCCAACCCCATTGAAAAACCATCACTAAAATTCCGTAGGTGGCTCCTAGTGATAACAGATTCATAGCAATGGCCTTGATCGGAATGACAAGACTTTGAAACGTTATCGTTAGGATAATAAACAAGAAGGCTAATGTTAAGCACAAAACCGGAACTAAACGATCATTAAGCGATGCACTAGTATCCATGCCCTCTGCCGTTTCTCCCCCTACATATACATTCCACTCGCTCGACTGACTGACAAATTCCTCTCGAATACCATCGACAATTTCTCTCGTTTCTTTACTAGAAGCTGAATATTTCGATATCACATCGAAGACGACAACGGTTTGATCTGCTGAAAGATAACGATCCAGCATCAACTGCTGATCCGATGTGAGCAATTCAGATGTCTCTTCCAGTGTCTGAATGAGCACTTCATTGTCATCCACGCTAAACAACGAAAATATGGATTGAACACTTTCCACATGCTCAACGTTCGACAGCCACTGTTCTGTCTGTTTAATATATTCCAGGTTTTCTGAGCTTCTCACCGTTTCTTTAGGGACTTCCATAACGACATGAATGGGGGAAGTGTACCCTTCACCAAAGCTATGATCTATGTTGACAATCCCTTTTCGAACATGCGAGTCTTCAGGAAGTAACTGTGCATCAGGCGTCGCCACTTTAAGATCTAAAGCGGGGATCGACAGCACAAGCAAAATAATCGTCGCGGAGATGAGATAAACAGCTGGGCGTTTCATTACTTGTCTTACGATAGAAAATGATTTTCTCTTCGTTCGCTTTGAAGGAAAAATAGCTAAGGCAAATACCCTTTTACCTAACAACGACAGTAACGCGGGTAATAACGTTAATCCAACGAGAAGAAGCAATGTAACAACAACAATAATTCCAATGGCAATGGACCGGACTGCCGCAATTTCTACAAACAATAAAGCCGCCATTGTCCCGATGATTGTTAATCCTGAATATACAATTGAGCTTCCCGAATCTCTCATCGTTTGATTAATGGCTTTATGGAGGTTTTCCCCTGATGTTTCAAGCTCTTCTTGAAATCTCTTCAAAAAGATGAGTGTAAAATCAATTCCTACCCCAATACCTAGCATAAGAGCTGCATCAAGAACAAAAACAGACATCTCCATGTTCAACGATATGAACGTAAGCACTGTTAACGTTCCAACAATTGAGATCGAAGATAAAAACAATGGTATCATGGCTGAAACGGCAGACCGGAACACCACAATTAAGATCATCAAGATGATTGGTAATGCATACAAATGTGCATTCTCTAACCCTTCTTGACTAAGTTCGTTCATCTCACCCCAGAATGCTGGAGTACCAACTAATGCCACGTCAAATCCTTCTTCATCAATGATTGCAGTAAGACGTTCTTGAATATGTGGCACGTACTTTTGAGCAAAACCTTCGTCAATATTTAACTCTACAAAACCGATACTTGTATGACCATTCTCCGAAACAAACGACTCCCGAACGCCTTCTTCAAGATGATTCCAAGTATACACCTGCTCGACAATCGATTCCTCTAATAAAGCCGTAGTCGTCTGCTCCAACACTTGGCGATACGTATCATCTTCTACCACCCAATCGTCATGGTGAATGGAAATCGTTAACGATGATGCATCTCTCGTCTCAAACGATTGGGTCACATAATGATAGGCTTCTTCTGAATCAGATCCTGGCACGGACCACCCACCACCCGTAAGTCGATCTTGCAATTCACTTGAATAAAAAATTCCGAAAATTAATGTAGCGATCCAGAAACCTATGATCACCCAATTCCACTTCATCATAACGTTTGATACATATTCCAATAGATTCTTCATTGCCGTACCCCCTCTACATGAAAGGATAGCGATGAAAAATTGTATTTCTCTAAACAATTTCTTAACTAATTCTTAAATTAGATAAGTTGAACTAAAGAACTTCTTCAAGAACCAGTGATAAGCTTCGTAAAGTGGAACCTGTGCTCGAGTTGGGACCGAACGGTTCTCAAATTGTGGAAAATCGCAGGAAAAGCGGTATATTCACATAAACTAGGGAACAGAATGAGCGAACTCGGGAACAGATGACAAGGTCACGTGTACACCCCCGCCCCGAAGTACCCATAAGCTGTCGGTGCGAGCCGCGCCGAACCGGGGCCGACAGCTTATGGGCATTGAATCTGCGCTCCAGTTGGAACAAACTGCGCGCATGTTTAGCGGAATGAGCGCCAAAATCGTAAAACTAGACAAACTTGCGCGCAAAATGGCACCCAGCTCACGCTACCCCTCCAACCCAACAGCGCAAATCAGGAAAAACTAAAGTTCAACTTATATAGACTAAAGGGATCAACCGTTACTACGAAAAAAGAAGAAAACGGATCGATGGGGCAATCCGTTTTCTTCTCATTAATTGATAACCGCCCCGCCCTCCCTGAGCTTTTCCTGCAGCATCTGTATTGATATGTCACTCGGGGATTGATTTTCTTCAAGGGCCATCGATGCCGCAACTCCTGCTGCCTGGCCGGTAGCCATGGCACTTGGTGTGAGGCTACCATGTAGTAGGTGAAACACTCAACGCGGAAAGCTCGTTACTTTCGTGATCTGCAGGGTCACCAACAACATTAGCATCTGAGTGTGTCTGTTCGACTGCTTTCTTCCTGAATATCTAATAAACTCAACTTTAGTCATGGTATAATATGCTTACGACATTGTTACTAAAGAGGAGAAAACAGGGATGCAAGAACATGTGAATACTGAACAACAAGAGGATCCAGGGTCGCAAGAAGAAAAGAAATACCTGAATGGGATGGGAAGGTAAAGGGTTTTTATTTTGCGGCAATGGCGTTTATTCTTGTCGGGATCTATAAGCGTTTCGTGTATGTAAGTCCTGACGAATCAGACGTTCCTATGAATGCGTATGTTGGTGGGGATGCGTATAATTACATCATTAACGGCACGCACACCATTGCTTACTTTGTGCTCGCTCTCTTGTGCGCACTCGTTGCGAGTACGATATTAATTTCTAATCATTTGTATGCCTTGAAGGCTGCGATACAGGAAGGGAAAAATGGATAAACGTGCAAGTCTATCAATGAACGTGACTAATGTATGATTATTCTGAGGTATCATTGATAATGTTAACAGGATTTAGATTTCCCAAAAAACACAAATTAATAATGTTATACTTTTCCATAGTAGAACAGAAAACTCAGGGGTGGTGTTCACCTACCAACAGTCGTGACATGCGAATGACGTGTCAATTGGCAGGTTGGGGGTGATACTATTTATATCTTCTTATGAGGCAATCATGGTTTGTCTCGGTGTTGCAACATTAGTGTATCTTTTAACAAAAGATGCTAATGCAAACAACAAAAAGAAGTAACCACTCCGAGTCCAAGAGGGTGGTTACTTCACTTCGAGTGAACATCATCCTTGAAAAAATGTTCTACACATGCCCAGTTCAGTGTATCCGCACTGACTGGGTATTCCTTATTCTAAACACAGCGTATCATTTTTATGCACTATAATCAATATATTGGAATCCATACACGATTGTGCAATGTTCTCACGAAGACAAGTTACATACCAAAATCATCTAAGCAAAACGAAAAGAGAGAGGGGTGATCTATTGAAGAAACAGTTGACGATCAACACTGTCGATTTTATTGAAACGGAAGACCTCACACATTTTTTGTCGTTATGTTTTAAAAATGACCCCACTTCGAAGATATTTTTCTTGCGCGGCTTCGAAAGCCGCCATCGCTTGTGTGCATTCGACGCCACTTATGATGAGAAACGGATTGGTTTAACAACTGCTTGGAAGAATCCATTCCATCCGCATACTACTTATGTTTCTACAGCTATAGACCCTCGGTTTCGTCATTACGATGTGGAGGGTAAACTTCTAAAGCGAGTGGAATCTTATGCAACCGTTGAACATCCGTTGCAGACGTCGTTTTGGGAAGCAAACGATTATCTTAAGTCTTTCCACCGCAGCGTAGGATTTAAAGAGATACGTAAAACTTACGAACCTACACTTGAGGTACAGTCTTTTCAATATTTTGTTACTCAAACGGATCAGATCATGACTTTCAAACAAATTTCAACTGACCAGTTATTAAGGCGAAACGTTGTGCAGCTCGTTCAGTCAACATACGAACAAACACACCAAGCCAATCCTCCAGCAACTTTCGATGTAAATAAGTGGGACCACATCGTCTGCAATACAAATACGTTATTAGAAGGAAGTTTCCTATTAACACAAGGTGATGAGGTATTCGCCTTTGCAATGCTCCACAAAACAGAAAAAAGCAAGACGCTCGAACTCGGATGGCGTGGAAGTCAAACGTTGGAGGGTATTTCATCTGTTCTCTTGCTCACAGAACAGCAAATCGGATACGCAAAGAAACATGGATTTCGTTACCTTGAAGCTGAAGTTGATACGACGGATCCTTATTTTACCTCTGTGTTAGAAGCTTATCCGTTTTCTTCCGAGCCGGCCTGGGTGACGTATCAAAAGCGTTAAACCAGAATTAGTAGACCCATGCCCTTATCGAACAAGGCATGGGTCGGTTTACAATCGTTTCACATCAATGCTATGGATGTAACGTAAGAATGCACCGATCGTGTTCACGGAAACGGAATCTTGGTCATAGTACATCCATGTTTTGCGAATGATCGGTTCACCGTCTGGGTTCTTTAATGTTTTTTTGTAGATGCTTGGATCGTCGTCTACGATCAAGTCCGGCACGATGCCGTATCCTAATCCGTTAATAATCATTTCTTTGCACGTATCGACTTGATCAACGCGCAAGCCAACATTCGGGGGATAATCGAAGTTCTCATTCCACCAATCTTCAACGAGTGCGATGAGTTTACGATCGGTTTTGTAATTGATCTGCGTCATTTTATGCAGATCATCCATTCAAAGGGTTCGGTTGATGCGACGCATAACGTTTCCTCAAAAAGTACGTCACGTCTCCCTCGCCATGGGTAGTCGCCTCGAATAAAGCCTACATGAACGTCCCGGTCCGCCATCTTTCTATAAATGTCTTCGCTCCACCCAGATAAGACTTGAAATTCAACGTTCGGATAGATTTTTCTGAAATCTCCCAAGATCTTCGGTAGCTTGTATTTCGAAAAAAAGTTGGATGCCCCTAATTTAAGTGTGCCGCCTAAGTTATCCTTCATACTAAGCACATCTGACCGGATTTGTTCTTGCTGTTTTAGAACGTTAACCGCCTGCTTAGCCAAATACTCACCTTCCGGTGTGAATTGAATGCCTCTACGTTCTCTTAATATGATTTGACATCCGAAGTATTCTTCAATTTGTTTCACTCTTGCGGTAAGAGCTGGTTGAGAGATGAACAGTGTTCTTGCCGCTCTTGTAATATTTTTTCGTTCATACAACGCATGAATAATCTCCCAATCTCGTAAATTCATACTGAACCTCCCTCCCATCTATGTGCACTCATCTATTCCGAACTTCACAGCCCTCAAGAGGGCTTTACTAAATCTATTATACACAAAAGCCCTTGATCTCAAAAAAGACCAAGGGCACGTTTCATCGCTAAAGTTTAAAAGAGACGAACTTTATCTCTGACATTTCTTCTGTGGAGTATTTGACGCCTTCTTTTCCGATGCCACTGTTTTTAACTCCTCCATACGGCATGTTATCGACTCGGAACGTTGGAATGTCGTTGATGATGACACCCCCTACTTCTAACTCATCGGCGGCCTTAAACGCTTTTGCAATCTCGGTCGTGAACACCCCCGCTTGTAAGCCATACGCTGAATCGTTAACACCGGCAATTGCTTGATCAAAGGTTTCATAAGGCGTCACGGTGACAACGGGACCAAATGCTTCGTCTGCATTTACAGAAAGTGTACGATCTGCATTCGTAATAATCGTAGGCTCAATCACTGCACCTCTTTTGTTTCCTCCAAATGCAATTGTCGCTCCTTGTTCATGGGCTTCGTTCACCCACGCTTGCAAGCGTTCGGATTCCCCAGGACTAATGAGCGCAGATACGTCTGTATTTTCGTGAGCGGGATCTCCGATTTGAAGCGATTCGGTTTTCTCCACAAGGCGATCCAGAAACGTATGATACAAACGATCTTGAACAAATATACGCTGAACAGAGATGCATACTTGTCCTGCATACGTAAAGGCTCCTTCAACACAGCGTTCTACAACAGCATCAAGATCTTCGACTGTGTCAACAATGACTCCCGAGTTTGATCCTAATTCTAAGGTAACTTTTTTAAGACCTGCTTTTTCTCGAATCGCTTTCCCAACAGAAACACTGCCTGTAAACGTCACCATACGCACTCGGTCATCCTTAACGAGTAGGTCCCCCAACTCACTGCCCTTGCCTGTGATGACTTGTAAAGCACCTTTAGGTAGCCCAGCTTCCTCAAAGATTCTCGCAGTCATTAAGCCACTAAGAGGGGTTTGCGATGCGGGCTTTAACACGACTGTATTTCCTGCCGCAAACGCCGGTCCTAATTTGTGGGCTGTCAGATTAAAAGGAAAATTGAACGGCGTGATAGCGGCAATCACACCTAACGGTTCGTGCTTTGTGTATCCGAGTCTACTTTTGCCCCCTTCGGCGGCGTCCAGCGGGACCATTTCTCCATGTATCCGCTTTGCCTCTTCTGCAGCAAAGCGATACGTCTCAATCGTTCGCTTGATTTCTCCCCGAGCCGCTTTGATTGGCTTTGCGTTTTCTTTCACTAAGATTTGTGCACATTGTTCATCGTATTTTTCAAACCCAGCTGCTACGTTTGATAACAGTTCAGCACGTTCAAACGCGCTCAAAGATTTCATCGTACGTGTCGCATGGTGGGCACTATCAATGGCCCGTTTCACTTGTGCTTTTGTGGCGAGTGGAATGCGCGCGAGCTCCTCTTGATCGTAGGGAGAGTATAACGTTTCATAGCGCTCTCCAGCCTCCCAGTCTCCGTCTATATAGAGCATTTCCCCTTCGTTCATCGTCGCAACCCTCTCCCGTTGTACGCCCGTTCATATATCGCTAGAATTTTCTTTTCATTTAAGGTATACGGGGTGTTTGATAGTAGTCTCGTCACTTTTGATGCTTCCTTTGCTAACTGTGGTAAAGATGGTTCATCAACACCTAACTCTTGTAGGGATGAGGGCAAATCTAAGTCTTCTAACAGTTGAAGTAGATAATAAACGATGGCGTCCAACGCGAGATCGGGCGTCTCGGTATAGTCTCCTAATTGCAGCTTTGATGCAACAGAGACCATTTGCGGTGTGCACGTCTTGCCCGTCACCTCCAGAACGAACGGGAGCAACAAGGCATTGGCAACCCCGTGTTCAACATGATACGTTCCACCGAGCGGATACGCGAGCGCATGAACGGCACCGACACCGGCATTGGCTAAAGAAATGCCTGCCATGTGGCTGACCATACTCATCCCTACTCGAGATTCTAGGTTTGACCCGTTGTGTACGGCTTGATGAATATGGAGAGGAAACAGCTCCATTGCTTTTTCTGCGTACATGTTTGTAAACGGCGTCGCTCTGACAGCGACGTACGATTCGATGGCGTGTGTAAAGGCGTCTACCCCAGAAGACGCGGTAACTCTAGGTGGACACGAGCGTGTGAGTACAGGATCAACGATCGCAACATCTGGTAAAAGCGCCGAGCTTACGAGCCCCCGCTTGACCCCTTGTTTCGTATCACCAAAAATGGCGTTCATCGTCACTTCTGCTCCTGTTCCCGCAGTAGTTGGCAATAGAATACACGGCACCGAACGACTTGGGATCGTCACTTCACCGGATAAGTATGAGGATCTTTCTTCCTTACCTAACAGCGCCGCGATTGTCTTTGCGGTGTCCATCGCGCTTCCCCCGCCCAGACCAATGACGACGTCAGGTTGATACGATTCAACTTCCGTCACTGCCGATTCGAGTAGCTGAAATGAAGGTTCTCCTTCAATATCGGTGAAACGGTCTACGTGAATGCCTTCGTCCACAAGCAAACGACTCGTCCGGTCCACAAGTCCTGTACCGACCATCCCTTTGTCACTGACGATCACTACGCGTTTGGCATCAAACGACTGAACTTCTTCGGATAACGTTAAGAAACTATCGACACCAAAACGAACCCGATTTGGCGACTGAAAATCTGCATACCCATTCATGTTCATCTCTCCCTTTTACCAGCTTGTCCATCCACCGTCGACGTAAAGCGTTTGTCCGGTTACCATATTCGAAGCTCCAGAACTTAAGTAAAGCATTGCACCAAATAGATCTTCTGTCTTCGCAAGCCGCCCCAATGGAATTCTACTTAGCACATCGGCTTTGAATGCGTCATCCTCCATCATCGTAGCGGTGAGCGGTGTCTCGATAAAGGTTGGACCGACAGCATTCACTAAGATGTGGTCGCCCGCCCATTCAATCGCAAGAGCTTTCGTCAATTGCTTCACTCCACCTTTGCTCGAACTGTATGCGGACCGTTTATAATAGCCAACTTCAGCCATTTGTGACGACATATGAATGATTTTGCCTCCCCCTTGTTTTTTCATATAGGGGTAAACGGCTTGGCTAAAGAAAAATGCGCTTTTTAGGTTCAGGTCCAATACAGCGTCCCATTCAGCTTCTGTAAACTCAATCGCAGGTTTGGTGATGTTCGTTCCTGCATTGTTCACTAATACATCAATGGCGCCAAACCGCTCGAACACGTCTTCCGCTAGCTTCGGTAATTGAGCTGTCTCGGTCACATCAAATGGAAAAATCGCGACGTTTTCACCGTTCCCTAGTTCTTCTTGCACGGCTTCTAAAGACGATCGGTTTCTCGCGACGAGCGCTACTTTGGCGCCATTTGTAACATACAACTCCGCTAAGCTTTTCCCGATCCCTTGGCTTGCGCCTGTTAAAACAATGACACAATTTTTTACTGAAAATAATTCACTTGCATTCATTTGCTCCTCCCCCTTTTTGCGAGGTTAATGATGGCTTCTACGCTAACGCTAGGCCCGGTCAACACATTCGGATAAGGGGTTGTTTCGTTGGTCACAGCGCGCGCCATTGAATATTGAGCCAACACGACCGTGTCGCTAGCACGAACGGATTGAATGGCTTCACGAATGTGCTGGTCATGGCTAGCTACATCACCTGCTTGCAATGCAGCAAACGCTTCTGTCACGACTTGAACCCGAACCGTTACATCTTTTTCTTGCTCTCTAGCGATCTGTTGTATGATTCGCTCGGTCGTCGGACCAGCAGCGCGAATCGTTGCAATTACATAAATGTTGTCGCTTTCTGATACCGCCCGCTCCAACATACTCTGATCGGAACTTAGTACCGGAACCGGCATTAAGTCGGCTATATCAGAAACATACGGTGTAAACGAAGAACAGGTAAATAAAATCGCATCCACATCACTCTCTGCTGCTTTACCTGCCAAGTCCGTCAAGCGCATGATCATCCGAGTCGTCACTTCGTTCGTTTCATTTAGTGCATAAATCAAACCCTCATCCATAAAATTTACGAGCTCAACGTCTTCTCCATACGAGGAGAACGCATCAAGAATGGGTGAGACAGAGTTCATCGTCGCGTGAATTAAACCAATTCTCAGTTTCTTCATCTGTTATTTCCTCCACATTGCAAGAAGTCCTACACATATTGTACGTTTTTCAATACGATAGATAAAATTGAAAAAGATAATACTTAACCATTAATACTCTTAATAAAGATCCGTATAAAAGAGTTCTCCGCGCATAATCAGTCTTGCGGTGCGACTCATCATTACAGCTTCTACCTCTTTTCCGTCTGTTTCGGCAGTGACTGAAATAACACCTCCTGGGTGTCCAATCCGCAACGTATTTCCTTTTTTGCTACCTATGATTTGATTTGGCAATGTTCCTTCTAGCAACGCTGTGCCTGCTAGATTATACAACCCGCTCCCAGCAAATGTTTTATGAACCGTTCCCATCGATACCATCCTAGCTGTCACATCAACTTGATCCGAACTTACTCGCTCTCCGTTGTTGGTTGAGTAATCCATCGGTGGCGCGAGCAGTGCAACCTTCGGAATCGATTGGTACTGTTTCGCCTCCTCCAATGTTTTTGTTAGGCCTGATCTGACCGAATATAATTGGCGGATTCTCTCGATTGTGCGTAGAAGCTGATGATTGTTCGCTAATTCAGCGACACACTCATTCCCTCGCAAACCAAACTCGGTAGCAGATAGAAATACAAACGGGTTTACAATGTCAGAAAGCGTCACTTGAAACTGCTCTTCTTCGCATATGTTGCCTAAAGACAACGTTTGCCCAAGCTTGCCTCCTCCAGGACGAATCAACTTGACTTGATATTCAGCACCTTTTCCGACGACACCAGGCATGTGATACGAACCGCTCACCTGCGCGTTCCCTTCAATGACCGGTACTGTGATGTGTACGTGACGATCAGTGTTCGTATTGTATGCCCGCACGATCACTTCATTTTGCGCAGCGTCGATGTCCAACATGTTTTCATCAACGGCAAATGCTCCGACAGCTGCCATCAAATTCCCGCACGTGCCTAGTGAGTCAGCTACAGATTGACCAATGCCAATTTGATAAAATGTAAATTCAATATGTGCATTCTCCCGTAAACTCGTTCCGACGACCATTACCTTACTCGTGTGAGACGTACCACTGCCGAGCCCGTTAATTTGATTTGTGTTCTTCGTGTCCAATGCTTGATAAAAAATATTCTGCCACTGTTCGTCATTACGAGGTAAATCTTCTTCCTTAAAAAACACCCCGCGGCTCGTACCCCCACGATACACGGAACAAGGAATTGACTTTTGCATGATCATCACCTCAATGCATTGATTTATTGAATGGATCGCAAGTATTCGATCGCCCGCTTTGCCGTGTCGAGAGAGTCCCCTTGCTGCTTGATTTCTAGACTAATAAAACCGGAATAGTCCATCTGTTGCAACGTATTCAAAACAGACAGCACATCAAAAGAACCCTTGCCTGGAACGAGCCGGTTTGAATCTGAAAGGTGAACAAACCGAAGGTGTTCATTTGCAAATCGGAAACATTCAGCGACCGTTCCCCACGTCTGCTCGGCTTCGACATGTACAAGATCCAACATGACTCCTAGAGAAGAACGAGCAAATGTGTGGATGTAATCGATCGTTTCATACGTACCATTTAAATTGTTCATATGCGTCTCATTTTGCGGTTCGATCACCAGCTGTACATTTCTTTTGTCTGCTTCTATGAGCACTTGATCAAAAGCCGTTCTCATCAACTCCCATGAATATGATTCGTCTTCCAAGAGCTGTCCTCGCACTTTACCGATGGTCACGACCGCATTAAATCGTTCTGCCCAAACGATTAACTCAATCACTCTACGTATCGCTTCCTCTCGTTTCGAGCGATCTCTTGCCGTAAATGATAGCTCATCATCCGCAACCATCGGCTGTGCTCAACGCCGCCACTTGCAAATCGTTCCCCTGCATCATCTTGTACACTGCATCAAGGTCGGCAATGTTCGGCTCACGCACGAGTAGTTCAATGCCATCATAGCCGATTGCAGAAAGCGCCGGAATGATGTGCTTCGATTTTCCTTTCGCACTGAGCAATTGCTGTGCTGTTTCTTCGGTCTGATATGGATAAGCGACCTTCACAAAACGCTTCCCCCTTTTAGCTTAGTAGTGACACATCTAACGCGTAGCGCTCCAATTCTAATTGCAGTTCTTTTCGTACATTTTCACTAAGTGGAATTCCTGTTTTCAGACGAGTTTGCGCCGTTTTCTCCTCGGGCTCTCCGGGAATTAAGATGTCGTCAAACCCTTTCGCCTTTGGCAACGATTTCGTCTTTTGCACGAAATCATCCATTCTATGATGAAACTCGGCATCGGAAACGAATAGATCTGGGCGTATGGCAATAAATAAGTGTCCGACATTTTGGGGCTCTGAATGATCGAAATATAAACTTTTCACATTCCCGCCGTAGTTCGCTCCGGTGAGTACGCCTGATAATAGTTCCATTAACATCGCAAATGCCGAACCTTTTGCACCACCAAACGGTAAGCAAACCCCTTCAAATGCTTGTTTTGCGTCCGTCGTAGGTGCCCCGTCGTTATCGAGTGCTAGCCCTTCCGGTATGGCTTCCCCATTTGTAGCCGCTAAACGAATTTTGCCCCGAGCAATAACGGTCATTGCCATATCTAAAACGTATGGTGATTCGTTTCCAGCAGGAACCGCAGCAGCGAATGGACTTGCCCCTAAATAGGCGGTTTTTCCACCCCAAGGCGGAATGCTGGTGATGAATTCGTGTACGCCATCGAGATGTACCCTTTTTTCATCGCCTCCATCACGTAGATCGCGGCCATTCCGTAATGCGTACTTCGTTGTACCCCGACCAACCCAATACCTGAAACTTCGGCAAGTTTCACCGCCTCTGCCATCGCAATATGGCCGGCTAAAAAACCCATCCCGTTATCGGCATCCACTTTGGAAACCGCAGACGTAATTGAATCCACTTGAATGTTCGGTGTTGGATTGACAACTTGTTTCCGGATTCTTTCGAGATACATCGGCATCCTCGAAATTCCATGTGAATCCAAACCTCTGACGTTCGCGGCAACGAGATCTTCAGCAATTGTTGAGGCATCTTGTTCCGGAACTCCTTCTGCTTCGAATAACAACCGACTCACCTTTGTCAGTTGTTCGGCAGAGTAGTATGTGACCGATTCTTCATTCATTGTATTTCCCT
This sequence comes from Geomicrobium sp. JCM 19039, assembly GCF_000698145.1. Taxonomy (GTDB): domain Bacteria; phylum Bacillota; class Bacilli; order Bacillales; family Marinococcaceae; genus Geomicrobium_A. The sequence goes on along the minus strand of NZ_BAXB01000008.1, from coordinate 59,169 downwards.
CCAACATCAATCAAGTACAGCTGGTTAATATGCACTGTTATATGTTTAGATTACATCCACTCTGCCATAAGTAAAAATAGTAAAAACAGCAATCAGAAATCAATATTTCAAATGGCATAACATTAAAATAAAACCATCGATACGTAGATGACAACCGTTACCGTTATACTACTGACGAGCGTCGAATAGAGCACGACTTGTGCATGTAGCTCAGGTGCGACTTGATGTTCTAATGCAAGCGTTGCCGTGTTCCTTGACGTCGGCAATGCACTCGCAATTAACAACGATTGCGCCATCACCCCATCAATGCCGAGTAAATAGATGAAGAGCAAAGCGAGGGCTGGACTCACGAATAACCGGCCGAGCAAACTCCACACAATCACTTGATGGAACGCCTTCAATTTGATGTTGGCGAGTTGCGCACCGAGTAAGAATAACGCCAAAGCCATAAATGCGTCAGCCAGCTGTTCAAGCGGAATGAGGGCAAAATTTGGAAGAGGTACATCTGAAATTTGGAAGACTAAACCTAAAATAAGGGCATGTATGATCGGCAAGCGAACGAGCGCCTTTAAAATATTCAAAATCGATTTTGATGCTGACATTAAGTTGTATAAGCCATACGAATAGGTAAGGATATTTTGAATGACGATAATAAAAATTTGAATCGAAACACCTAGAGGGTTAGCACTAAAAATGAGCTGGCTAATCGGTAAACCATAGTTCCCTGCATTCATAAGTGAAATGCTGTTTTTCAATGCGGCCCGCTCCGGTGTCTCAAGCTTTAACAGTTTCGCCAAACCCGTTCCGAGCAACATGAGACTAGACATGAATAATAGCAAATACAAAAACAATTGACCCATTAACTGATAGTCAAAAGCAGACTGGGAAATGTTTAAGAAGACTGCCGCAGGCATAAAACAATACGTAATTAATTTTGTAATCGTTCGTAGATGAAAATCGAACTTCTTTTGGAGGAACATTCCTAACGTCATCAATAGTAATATCGGCAACACAACATCCAAGAAAACTAGATGAATAACATCCATAACAAAACTCCATTTCAACCCGATGAGTAAGAAAAAACAGCCACTAACTGAGTGACTGTTTGATCGTTTCCGGGTTTACATTGTATAAAGAAAATCTTGGTTGGTTTAGTAAACGCCGATAATGAAACCGAAAATCAAACCAACAATGGCGAAACCCCAGAACCAGAAGAATGCGTACTTCATGAATTGACCAATTTGTACACCGGCCAGACCAACACCTAGCCAAAGGGCAGGAGATAAGAACCCTTGCGAGAATGTGCTTCCAATCAACATCATAAACGCGGTTGATTCTGATGGAACGCCAAAGCTTGAAGCTACACTTTCAACGACTGGGAAGATGCCGTAGTAATATGCATCCGTACTCATAATAATGTCCAAAGGAATACCGAAAAACGCGACGACAATATGGAGATATGGACCAAATGCATCTGGCATGACCCCAACTATGGACAATGCAAGGGCATCAAGCATTCCTGAGTCTGTAATGACACCGAGAAACAGTCCGGCAGCCAGAATAATAGATGCCATCATTAATGCCGCTGGCGCATGGGCACGAATTCGCCCCATTTGATCATCGACCGAGCGAAAGTTTAACGGTAACGCAATCGCAAGACCGATCATAAAGGCAAGCGCCGGTGGTAAGATATCAAAGAGCATCGACAACAATACGCCGACGAGCAATAGTGCATTAATCCAGATCATGGCTGGATGTTTGATCGTTTTCTCATTGGAAGCTTCTTCATTTTCTTTTTGTTGCTTAATAAAGTCATCAGCAATTTCTCTTGAATCGATATTTTGTGTGTTCTGAATTTCCCCGTTATCTATACGTCTCTTGATACGTTTTTTCTCTCTCATACCTAGAACAATCGCAAACCCAATCGCAAGGAACAACGCTCCGATTTGCCACGGGATAAGCGGGTACCATAATTCAGCAGGGTTATCATACCCAAGCACCGAGCAATCCGCCCAACCGGGCCTCCCCAAGGAACGACATTCATAAAGCCAAGACTAAAGGTGGCGAGCATGAGCAATAACATCGGGCTCATGTTCAACTGTTTGTATAAACCAATGAGGGCAGGAATGGTTAATAAATAGGTGGTCGCACCAGCCCCGTCAAGGTGGCAATTGCCCCTACGATAATTGTGACGATACAAACAATGATGACATTCCCTCTCGTAAGGATAATCAAGTTTTTAATAATTGGATTAAATAAGCCGACATCATTCATAATGCCGAAGAAGATAATTGCAAAAATAAACATAATCGCTACATTAATAACTTGATCGGTCCCCCACTAAAGAACTCTCTAAGTTCATCAAAGCCGAACCCTGCAATAAGTGCACCGATGACAGGTATAATCACCATCGCAACAATCGGATGAATCTTGCCCCACATTAAGAAAGCGATTACAGCAAAAATAATTAAAAAGCCAAAAAATGCTAAGTATGCTTCTGACATGCTGGACTCCCCCTTCTATCGCTATTAATCTATGTTTTTACAATTCACACTTCTTGCACCATTTCTTTAATCACTCGAACGACTCGTTCAACATCTGCTCTTGATATTTCTCGATGGGTAACGAGTCGGACTTGGCGCTCATTCATTCGACTCACCAATATTCCCTGATCTTTAAGCCTTTGGATGAATAAAGTGGCATCAATGGGTAGCTGTTCGAGCGATACAATCACGATATTCGAGTGGACTTCCTCATTGATGATGCGTAGCTCGGGCAATCGATGTAAACCATCGGCAAGAACTTCGGCGTTCGTATGATCAATGGCCAATCGATCAACCATCGATGCCAATGCAACCTGACCGGCAGCACCGACAATTCCTGCTTGTCTCGTCCCTCCACCGAGAGCTTTTCGCCACCTTCTCGCTCGATTAATTGTTGGCTGATCACCGACGAGAATCGAGCCCATCGGTGCGGACAATCCTTTCGATAGACAAATGAGCACTGTACCGGCATATTGCGTGATGTCTTGAACATCGACTCCTAAACGAACCGATGCATTAAACAGTCTTGATCCGTCCAAGTGAATAGGGATATTCATACCGCCAGCCAGGTCCGCCACTTTCTCCATATACGAAAGAGGCAATATCGACCCGCCCGATCGTGCATGTGTATTCTCCAAACAAACAAGTCCGGTTTTTGGTTGGTGAAGGTCTGTGGTTGTACGGATCGATTTGGCGATCCGCTCGATCGTCATCTGTCCGTTTACGCTCTCTAACGTTCTCGTCTGAACGCCTGCAATGGCGGCAAGCGAACCGGTTTCTGAGTAGAACAGATGCGAATCTTCACCGAGAATAACCTCATCCCCTCGTTCTGTCTGACTCAATACCGCTAAGAGGTTCCCTTGCGTCCCACTCGTCACAAACAGCCCTGCTTCTTTTCCAAGCTGCGCGGCTGCCTGCTCCTGCAACTCATTGATCGTTGGGTCTTCTCCGTACACATCATCCCCAACCTCAGCGTGTAAGATCGCCTCTCTCATCTGCTCGGTAGGTTGGGTCACGGTGTCACTTCTCAGATCAATTGTCATAGACTCCCCCCATGCTCTCTATTGAAATAAACCGCTTACAAGACTGAATACTTTAGGTCTGTACAGCAATTAAATATAATAGTAATAAATATTCAGCCAGAAGTGAAATCAGATTATTTTGTATTGACCATCAATAAAACTGATGGCTAGCAGGGGGCGTGGGTAATTTCGTTATATCTCAAGCAGTTTGGACGGGTTATCCTTCATCATTTGGTCCACTTCGTTGGAAGTAAAATGTTTATGCAGCTGTGCGTGCATGTCTTCAAGAGCATCTGCAATCTGGGTTTTCCAGTTGACCACTGTCCGTTGAGATGATCGTGGACTCATAACCAACACGATGAATTGCTTCGATATTTGTTTGCATGTTCATTTTGTAAACACCGGCTTTTAGCGGTTGAGCAAATGTTCGTTCAAAATAGACGGGGTATTCTGATACCAACTCCTGTTGCTGCTTCAATGATACGTTCACAATGTGGTATTCAGGGTGAGTAATGACGACTTTTTGAACCCCTCGTTTGAACGCTTCCCGAATGATAGGTTCCATTTCCACACTAGAGATATGTCCTGTCGCAAGAATCAAGTCACGGTCTGCAATTATCTCTAAAATATGGCAAAGCGCTGAAACAGGCTTCCCCTGTTCAAACAATCGAACCCCTCCGGTTATGCCGGCTTTTCTTCTATGATTCTCTGCATCAATCGTCGGCAACCAAACGATTTTGCCTCCTAATGAAGCTGTCACTTCGACAGCCTTCGGATTCAGTCCACCCACCGCTTCATTCAATGTGATGCTCCCGAATGTTTTTACCTCTGGGTAAAGCTGGTTTAATAACGACGCTCGCTCACTCGTCGGAAAATGGTGCGATTTCAAGACGAGCGCTTTTAGCCCAGACAATTGTGCAGCTTCGAGCAACTGAAGGTCATCATGCTTACGCGCACGTACATCGGGTGCTGAGTGGACGTGCATATCTACAATGCCATTAAACCTCCGTGTCATTGGCAACCTCAGCACAGACGGCTTCAGCAAACGAGGACGTCGTAGCGCTCCCCCCCAAATCTGGCGTAACGATGTTTCGGTGAATCGTTCTTGCGATGCTCTCCTCCATTTTCCTCGCAACGCGAGTAAGCCGCTCATCATCGTGCTTTTTCGCAAGCCATTCAAAAAGCATCACCGTTGAATGCATCATGCCAATTGGATTGGCGATATTCTTCCCTTCAATGTCTGGGGCTGAACCGTGAGCGGCTTGTGCCATCGCTTGCGTTTTACTCGTATTAATGGACGGTGCGATGCCTAGGCTTCCTGCTAACTCACCTGTAAGATCCGATAAAATATCCCCAAACATATTCTCCGTAACGATGACATCAAAATCCCCACCTCTTCGAACGAGGTGCGCGGCCATTGCGTCGATATGATAATCATCAACGTCTACTTCAGGATACTTCTCGGCAACTTCTCGACAAACGTCCAAAAAAGAACCCTGTACCTAAGCGAATAACATTCGCTTTATGGACGATGGTCACTTTCTTTCTGCGCTCCATCGCTGCTTCAAAAGCGGCTTCAGCAATTCGTGTAATCGCCTTTCGTGTGAACACCCCGGTGGAAACGACAACATCTTCTGTCACTTTAAATTCTCCTAAACCGGTATGCATATTGCGATCCACATAATACCCTTCCGTATTCTCTCGATAGATAACGAGGTCCATATCACTGATTCGTGCATTTGATTTCGGCATCGACTTGGCAGGCCGAACATTCGCAAACAAATCGAAATGATGACGCAGCTCGCCACTCGGGTTACGTTCTCCCTTGAACTGCTGGGGGTAAGCCGCAGAGTCATGCGGACCTAAAATCCATGCATCACACGTTTGAAGCGTCTCTTTCGTTTTTTCTGATAAGGGCGTTCCTTCTTTATGAATGCCTTCCCATCCCATCGGCAAAGCGATCCATTCAATGTCTAACACGGTTGCATCGATACAAGCTTCGACCACTTGTTGATTTGCCTCGATAATTTCTTTTCCAATGCCATCACCAGCCAACACCGCAACTTTGTATGAGTTCACGTTCATTTCCCCTTTACGACTTCACTTTCATTCAGTGTATACTAAAGTGAATTATTAAAAAAATAGATTATATTAATTGTATGTGATTAAAAATACAAATAACGAGGGATTAATAATGGATTTTAAAGATTTTGAGATTCTTAAAGCCATTCATGAAGAAGGCAACCTCACGAAAGTAGGCAATCGACTATTTATCTCGCAACCGACCGTTACACATCGGATTAAACAACTAGAGAAACAGCTCGAAATTACGATTTTAAAACGAGGACGAAAAGGGGTAGAATTTACTGATCAAGGATTGTATCTACTTAAACACTCGGAAAAGTTGTTAACGAATATGAGAACACTGCAAGAAAATCTATGGAACTTGGAGGAAGAACCTCATGGGACACTTCGCATCGGTGCCTCTCGTTCTGCCGCTCTTCACCTTCTCCCTGAAATTCTTCACGCCTATTCTCACAAGCACCCGAATGTTAGCTATACGATTACCGACGGCTTTAATAAAGAGATCATCCAGTCGGTGTATAAAGAAGATGTGCACGTCGGCATCGTTCGAGGAGACCACCATTGGACTGATGCACAACTTACCCTTACAGAAGAACGGATATGTATTCTCGCTACCGAGAAAATCCCTCTCGATCAGTTACCGATCAATAAACGGATCCTCTATCAAACCGACCCGTACTTGACGGCAATCATTGATAATTGGTGGCGAGACCAGTATAAACAACCCCCTAGCGTAAGTATAACGACGAGCACGATGGAAATTGCTCAGAAATTTTGTGAACAAGGATTAGGCTATATAATCGCACCTGAAATGATGGTCCCAAGAGACTCCAGCTTAACGATTCAACATTCAAACTAAAAACGGGGAGAACATCATGTGGCCGACGAGACTTGTCTATAAACAACAAACAACCGATCTGAACCTCGTTCAGAAATTCGTGGAGCATATAAAAAAGTTGTGAAGCAAGGCTCACTTCACAACTCTAGGCTAGTCCATACAACACTTTTTATACTTCTTCCCACTTCCGCACGGGCATGGTTCGTTTCGTCCCACTTTCGGGCCAGGTTTGAAGGGAACGACATTGTTACGTGGGGTTCCTGCTGATTCACCGGCCACTTCATTTGGTCTATGGCCTTTGAGCTCCCAACTTGGGGTGGAATTGTATACGTCATTTAGCTCATGGATGAGCTGGTTTACGTCTTCACTTAGGGGTGGCACTCCTGTGCGGTCTTCTAAGAACATCAACATTCCTGAAATCGGTGTGGATTGTTTCGTAAACATCATCACTTCAAAACCGATATCATCTAAGATCTCTTCGTCGGTCACATCGTAATTTTTTGCAATCGTCTTAAGAAGACGATTCATTTCTGGAGTACGCTCATAATACGATTCATCAGAAGCTTCGATTAACTGCTCGTTTGTAAACTCTCGATAGTCGAGGTCAGGACGTTTCTCTTGCTCCGCTAACACTCGGTCCACATCATCCACCATGAAACTTGAAAGGAATTCGGCTTCCATATCAAATTGGTCGGTAAATTGTAAATCAAAATGAAGGGCATCGATAAACGCAGTTCCCTCTTTTTTATATGAGTAGTTCGTGTTTAACAAAAGCAACTCCATGAGTGTACGAGGAGCTTCGATCGCACCATAGTAATGGAGCAAGCCTTTTATGACTTGGACCCACTCTGTATTCTTATTTACTTGTTCCTGTAGTTCGTCCCCATCAGCTTTTTTGAATACTTGCTTTAATTCTTCAGGCAAGTACAGTACCCGTTTTCCATCAACCGTTGCCGGGAACAGCAAACAATACGAGTAGAGTTCTTTATAATAAGGGGATAAACTCGGCTCAATTACGCCGTCTTCCTCATCCAGCGCACGCTTCATTGTTTGATAGACGTGAGATGGCATCCGCTTATAGAATGGATGAGCTCGCTCAGACACTTGCTCGACGAGCATATCAATCAACTTCGTTTTATTGAGTTTACTATAATTCTTGATTTTATATAGCTTCGTAATTCCGATGAGTTGGTCTCGGGTAAGGGCTTGAAACGCCTGCCGGAGGTCTCCGGGTTCCTTCACCGCTGACCAAATCTTCTCCTCTTCGCGATCGATTCTTCTATCTTCATCTGTCTTACGTAATTCAAGCTCCTGCAACAACTCTTGCTTCTGCTTTTCGTTCATGAACAGTCCCTCCATTTGTCTTTACATTATGCACGATCTATGAACCTCTTAAACTAATTGTAGAAGACTGCGCCCGAAAAGCCAATCATTCGTGCTATATACGTTGAACGAAAGAAATTCAGTGAGTCCTATTATCGCGATCGATCCTTACAGGCAAACGCCTACCTATTGACTGTTGAAGTACATCTCACTTCGACAACTTCGTTGTCGATCATTGTTCGTCACTGCAAGGGTTGCGGGCAACACGGAAAACGTTTGCCGAAGGGTAAAAAGTGGTGACCTAGGGTCACCACTTGGCACAAGCACGTGATGGCCGGTCACGTATGTGACAATCCAGCCCTCAAACCGGCCACTTTCGGCCCTCAACGGTCACATATATCGCGATTTGTGACCATTGGCTCCGTTTATGTGCGCATCCACGTTTAAAATGATGATTTTTCTTTCTCAAGTGTCACATTAATGAATATATGGGGCATTTGGACTTCTTTCCACACACCTTAGCCAGTAGGCATAAACGTGAACCGCGTCGCCGTTTTGCTCTGGACAGCATAAAAAACACGGTGGGCGATCTCTAACCACCGATGTTGCACTTGTAGTCCGGACTACAACTACCTGTGCAAATCAGCCCAAGACTAATCGTTGTTGTCGTTATCAACCCGTTCCAGAAAGACTCTGTCGTGAAAACCGCCGCGCTCTGCCAGCTTGTTTGCACGAATCTGTTCTACTTGCTCTGCTGAACTGCCATGAGCGGTCGCTAGAGCATATACGACTTCAATTATGTCGGCAAGTTCCTCTAGCGCTTCTTCCGTTGTTGACGCCGTCAAATACTCCTCGACCTCTTCGTTTAACTTGTTGCGGAGTTCGTGCTCGTATTCATTGTGAGTCAAAACAATCGTTGCCGGATGCTTGCCTTGTTGTTTAATGATTGCCGGTATCCGATCTCTAACAAGTTTGTTGTACGCAGGCATAGGCGTCATCCTTTTCGTAGAGGTTATTGTCTTTAATGATAACAAAAAAGTGCAGTTGAAAACGACCGCCTTAGTTGATACGATCGGATCTACGAATTAAAACAAAACGGGTGACGCGTATGGACCTCATCAACATGGAGCTACTTCAAACAACATTAATTATTGCGAGCTTTCTAGCCATCATCCTTTTTTTCTCCAACTTGTTCGATGTATTTAACGAGAAGATCATGGGACCGACTTACAAGCGGGTGCTGAAAACGATCAAAAAGGTTTTTACGAAGAAGTAGCGAGTTGAGGATTGTGAACGCTTCAAAGCGCAGAGTTATTAAAGAATACAGAAAGTATTTGGAAGGAGATTGTCATTTATTCATTCAAGAGTGCTTCGTCAAATTTATATACAGTTGATAAAAGGGATGCCACGTGAAGCCGCGGCATCCTTCTTGCTTCATAATTTAATCTGTCCACTTTGCAATCAATGCTTCGGCATGAATGGATAGCATGTAGTTCGCATACCGAGAGATCATCTCGTTGTCAAAGTAACGTTCGAGCAACAGTTCAAAGCTCGCCATATGCTCGAGCACTTTTGCTCCATTATCCCGTCGCTCGTAATTGGCGATCGCTGTAAGGTGGAGCGTTAGCGTTCTTACGACTCGTTCGTCGGTAATGTCTCCTGACGCTTGTAAGTCAAACACAAGGGCGCGAATGTCTTCAGCCGTAAGGTCAGGGTCAACAGGATTGACGAGATCATCAGGTGCGTGCGGTGCTTCAAGCCCGCCGATGCCGACACCGACGTAGGCGTATTCATTCACATTCCCTGGCGTTGAATGGGAAATACCCGCTTTACCGCCGAACATGTTGCTCTGAATCGTCACCGCTTGCCAATCGGCTGGTTCCTCTGCACCATCCGGCCACATTTTCACTTGCACCGATTCAGCTTGACGCTTGAGCAACACGCGGTACCACTCGTCTTCTTCCAACGTGAACGGCAATTCTGCCGTTTCAAGTGCAGACGTGCTGCCCCCTCTACGCTGCATAATACGCACTTCATTCGTATTCATTTGCGCATCTACGTAAATGCCATTCTCACTTCCCGGAGACCCAGACATATGGAAGCCAAGCTCAAACATCGTCCGGTGAATATCATTTCCACGAACGAGCCCGAAGATTTCTGTATCACCGTACAGTTCACCAACACTGTCTGATACGAGACCACGGACCCGGACCCAGTCAGAAACTGAAGGCGTGTGGGCAAGTCAAGTACGGTAAATTGGTCAGCCCGTGCTTGCCAGAACGGCGACCAATCCGAAGGTGACTCGCCAACTGCATTCTCTGTAAAGTCAGTTGCAAATTGTGCAGGTTCAGACACTGGCGGTGTGTCCGGCCAATACTTCGGCAACTCATAAAAATCATCGCCATCGAGCTGATTGATGCCGTCTGCCATATGATGGAGAATGCCCCACAGCCCGTCTTCCATAATGTCGATGAGGTTCTGATCATACGGTGCATTCGGCTGCTGGCCCGGCATTTCAAACAATACTGTCCCGGTGCCGTTTAGAGCAAACGCATGGCGCGCTTGTCCAGGTAAATCCCGAGTAGAATGATGCACATACCGCGCCAACCCAGGCTCGACACCACCGTCCGCCCGCTCGTTCACACCGTTGGCGGCCGCAAGTGCGTATTTGCGCGATTTATCTTGATCCCACTCTGGATAATCGTCTGCATAGCGTGGATTTCCGTCTGGTCCAAGCGCCGGATAGTCGAGGGCAATCGTTACCGGTTCGTCTGTCCCTTCAATCACATTGTTCGCGCCCATCTGATGAAGGTCCACGTACGCCTCTACCCCGCCAAACTCCGCTTGCAACTCTTGATACAAATCTCTTAAAATTTGTGACTCATTCGATAAAAAGAAACCAAAATTCGCCGTGTTGCCTGGAAGGTCAGCTGCTTCAGGAACATAATCCAAGTCCGCATTGAAATCGCGGTTCACATCAAACCCTTGTCTGCTTTCGTTATAGTTCCATGCAGGCTCCGCCCCTTCCAATTGCGGATGGTTTTCAACGACTTCGTCCCACGTAATGTCATTTTGACGCTGCACAAGTTCCGCCCCGTCCGTTGAACTTCGGGACCGCCACGACCGTAATCTCATCCAGAATGAACTGAACTTCTTCCTCATCACTCGTCGCAAGTGTCTCTAGAAGGGAAACTAACGATTCCGTACCGAAATTCTCATTGCCGTGAATTTCACTCGTAATGAGGATCACTTCGTCGCCCGTCCCGATGCGCGTAGAATAAATGTCCCGCCCGCGCTGGGATTGGCCGAGCACATCAATGTCGAACTCTCCGTCGCTCAACTCTGCAATCCGCTCCAGCTCCGGCAACAAATTATCATACCGAATCCACTCAGACGGATCAAAGTTCGTGCTACGCATCATCACTTGCCCATCACCCGTATCCTCTTTCTCAATCTCGAGAATTCGGTCCATCTTTTCCAACGCATCCTCAGGCGAATCCGCCGCTGCCATATTCGCAGGCAGTACAGCAAGCATTGCCGCCATCGGAACGACTCTCTTCCAGTGCATACACATTTCCCTCCTTGTACTTGCAGTCCTTAAATAAGTTTTCCTTCGGGATGCGAATCACCTGTCAGGAGGGGAAGAGATAGTCCGAAAATGTATGATGTCGGGAGGAATTGTCTAGGAGGATGGTTAATCAGCACTTCATGCACGATCAATGACCCGATTAACTTTTTCAGTTGGCCATTGTTCAGTTAATAAGAAGCAGTTACTTTTTTTCGACCACTGCATAAGTACCGTTCACTAGTAGGTTCACTTAAAGCCTCGGGTTAATTGATGCCACTAATGTGTGCAGTAAGCGATCCGTCGCGACCCTCGTACATTATGAGAAGCAATGAGGCTCCGCTCACGCATAACAGAGGATTACACAGTTTCCGAACACAGAAATTTATCCCTTTACAGCGAAGATTTAAGAGTTGGATAGAAACAGCACTTATCCTGTGGAGATGTGTCCAGAAAAGTAATCGCTTCGGAATATATTAGGAAATCTTCGTAGAAGTGGTCGACGAAACAAAGAAGTAGAATACATTGTAGAATATGTTAATCGACGCAGCATTCCGGTAAATCCGATCTCTTTCCAGCGATAGTCGCTCAAAAGATTTTCAGATTACCTGCGTTGAATTGTATAGAGTGGTCAAATCGTGGGGATGTGTTGAGGGAGGAATTTGAAGGAAGTCAGTAAGTAAACGCACCCTGCTCTCTGGGAGCCAATGAGAATCGTACTCTCTTCTATGCGCTATCCCATTTAATACGATGATTTCATGTTATAAGAATGAGTGTGTAGTGATTAATCGTTTGAGCTTTGCACCTGAACTCATCTGGAGTTTATTGGAATACAGCGATCTACATAAATTAAATTAAAGGGGTTCATTCGACGACAAGATCGGGATTTACTTTGGAGATTAGTAGTAGCTAGTGAAGATAATTCGAAACACCAGCGGACTGAGCATTGTCACGGGGGAGGGATAAAAATCTTACCATATATCGTTTTATGGTAAGATTCCCCTTGTTTTACCAGGCGTATTGTTAAAAATCCTCCCATAGATACTGGAAATCTTACCATAGAATGGCCAATGGTAAGATTCCAACCGAATAAGCTAGCAAGATTGAGAAAATCCTCCCATAACGGTTCACTACCTAGTTCAAACCCCAGATCGTTTATGTTAACGAATAAATGAAGTATTGTTCACTTCACTTTATATAAGTGCGGAACGCTATTTTTCAGTGGTATGCTCTATAAGAGATAGCGATTTTTGTATTTCCTGATTTCTAAGATACTTTTTTCCGCTCATGTTTCACCGGTCGACCTCTCACGTCGTAAACCGATACGCCATAATCCATGAGCGTTTGAAGTAATTCTTTTCGGTTTTTCAAATGATGATAGTCAAAACTAAATACCGGAATCCCCTCACTCCTAAGCCAGTCATAAACATAACTGGCATTCTGACTAGAAAAGTTCTCTTCATATTTTGCATCATCTAGTGTAATAAAGACGATGTACGTATGGACGTTATTGCGATACAAGTGAACAGAGTACAAATCTTCCCACGGAACGAGACCTACCGTGAACCTCACGCCCTCATCCGTCACCGTAATGATCGCCCCTGCATCTTCCGTAACCGTAGAGATCATCGGAATACAGCCAAGCACCAAAAGCCCAACCAATATTAAACTAAAAGTGCCCTGCCCATCCGGATTCATCCAAGCAAGAAACGCAAAAGCGAACAAAACTAGAGCGGCCAACACGCACATAAAAATAATTAAGTTCGTTCGTTTCTTTGATAAGTAGAATGATTTTTCGTTCATGTGTGAGCTCCGATCAGTGAGGAGTCCTCTTATTATAGCAGGCTAGGCATGGAAATCCTTGTTCATTGTCTCTGTTTACAATCACCTGGAATGATCTCGGTTAACGTATATGACCTCATCCTTATCAAAATTATCAGCTTGTTCCTCATCTAATTTTTGTAGGATATAACGATCCAACGCCATTCCCGTATAATCACCTTTTACTTCATTATGACGCATGGCTTCATCGAGATAAATTTGCTCATAATCCGGCAAATCCATCTCTTTTATTACTTGATCTTTGGTTTTATTTTTCCAACTATAGGTCAACAAGAAGTCAGCTTTTTTGGTAAAGGACACATCATTTTTACTCATTTTGCTTCCTCCACTTCGTTAGTCTTCAAGTTAATTATAGCATTCAAGTGCGTCAAGTATTTCAGGTGTTTATGGTTTAGTCGCCTGTGTTCTACATGAAATTCTGTTCTATCGTTTTGCAAGTGATCGCTTGCTTCTAATCGTTGCCAAGCATTCCGTCGACAGAATAAAACTTGGTCTTTATAGAGTATCCCTATCGCATATTCTAAGGAAATATCGCTTTGGCCAACAGACACACTACGTTCCCAAATTCATGTGATCATGAAGTCGTAAAAAGGATTTGCTACATTACCCGTTAGAACTCTTTATGCCATATTCATGGAAAGGGGATGTTTGAATGAAGTCTTTTGTAAGCATTTGGATTTTTAGTATAGCGAATCCCTAGATGCCATGCATTTACTTCATAAGTATTCATTCCTATGGACTTCTAGAATTCAAGTTGTCAAAGCTTTCTAACTGGTCCTCGTAACGAAATAGAACCATGTCAAAATTCGTCCCCCAATGGTCTATAGCTTCAATGAATATGTCTTCTTCATTTTCATCCGCTAAGTTGTTATTAATCTCCCATAGATCCACTAAAGATTCCTGCTGATACTCATAATTAAATTTAACCATATCAAAATCTGAATCCCATTTATCAAAAGATTGTTCTATTAACACATAGTCAAAAACATTATCAATCTCTAAAGTTAGCAATTCACGATATGCCTCTTCTTGATTGTTAAGGCTAAATTCTTGCATGCTATAATCATCTGGCCATTTTTCTTTGGAATTCTCGGAGATAACAGCCAGGACTTCATCTTCATCAAGTTCGACAATCGGGTTTACATAATCCTCACCATTAGCTTCGATTAATAAACTCTCCATATGATCTAATGGAGTGATATCTCCTTCCATTACTTGTGGTTCTAGAGTCGGTTCCTCTTCCTCTAATGGATCATCGACTTCAAGATCAAGTTCAATGAGTTCGAACTCCTCCTCTTCAATCACATCATCTTCCTCAATAGGAACATCTATATCCTCATCATCGAGCGAATCTCCAGAAATTTCCTGAGATGAAGGAAACGCAATAACAGCCACAACAATAAAAAGAATAAACGCAGCAGCAGTAGACCCAGCCGTAATTCCTGAAATCATCACAAACTTCCTATTCTTCATGACCGCAAAGACGATTAATGAAATGATAGCAGCCCCTGTAATAAAGAAAAATAAAATCGCTAATAATATTGCAAAAAATGACATCCATCATTCCTCTTCTCATTTTTAAGATTGTGAAAACGAAAAGCAAAAAACAAGATAATTAGTTCAACATCCCCGATCTAATAATACTACAAAACTTTTAAAAAATAGAAACAAAATATATAAAAAGAACAGAAGTCAAAAGTAACAAACGCACCAAAATAAGTGCAGCCAATAAAAGGTTGCACTTACTTAACTATTCAAACGTACTCTATAGGTTCATTGTTGGCAGAGTACACGTGTGAAATCGAATCGAGCAAAATCTGTCAATTTTATTCTAGCGTTTAGACCGTGTGCTCCGCTAACGTATGCGGTCTATTGTTTATCTCTAAAGAAATGTGCGCAACATACAACAGCTCGCTCCTTTCTATAGATTGTTATTTCATTTATAAGTAAATCATCAACTATTTCAGTTGATAATCAACCGAAAAAGAAAAAGAACCCATGACCTCGATCATGGGTTCTAGTAAAAACTTACAACAAAAACAAAATATAGTTTCAATCCACGCACCTGCACAAGGTACGATAGGGTCTGAGATATTTATAAACCTCAAATCCTGTAACCACATCCATGAGGAAATATTACCCTAATTCTCGACTATTCATCCATCAACCGATTCAATTCATGGTACGAACCCCTTATAGATTTTAAGTAAGCTTAGGGTTCGCACCCCGTACTTCCCTACAACATCCCCATCTCCCTTAACACACCGTTCAAGTTCTGCAGTGGCCCTTCTTTCACTTCGATGCCCATCGTCTGTTCAATACCGGCTATAGCGTTGTAAGCCCGCTCGCTTTGGATGTTCATTTGCTTTGGGTAATATCCGGTTTTTTGGAAATAATCAATGATCATTTGCGGAAGATCCGATTCCTCTTCGAAATGTATCATTTTGTGATCTGCGATCATGCCCATCCTTTGGCTAAATGCGACATACAGAATTGGAAAGTGAGGCCGTTCGTCCTTTTGATCTTGTACTGGTTCTGGGAATGACCGCACATCAATCTCAAGCACGTCATCCATCTGTCTAGCCGCAGCTTGTACTTGCCTAATCTGCTCAAAGGGCAGCGGCTGTACCTCTTTTTCTACTTCTGTATATTCAAAATCGATCATTTTACTTTTCCACTCTGCGCCTTCATTAGTCATAGTAGGAATTCGCGCAAACACCCTACCTTCTGACGGCTCCTCGTACTCGCGCACAACCTCAATTACCTGCTCCATCGCCAACATCAACTCTGCCGCTTCCTCTGGCTCAATATGCCACGGATAATATCCAGCCTGAACGACCGAAACAGCGGCCACGCATTTTTTCCTCGGAACGTGTGACCCGCATCTTTGATCAACCGGTAATCCCGGTTCGTTAAGTCATTACGATTATCGAAAGAAAGCATCAAACATTTCTGATTCAGTCCGTCTTCTGTTCCTTCTAGCACGCCAAGTAGCGATTGCAAACCTTCATCACCTTGGTAGACGGCCATGCCGTACATCTCTCCGAGAGCGCCCATGACACTGCAATACAGCATTTTTTCCATTTCTGGGTGCTTTATGGCGATAATATCATCAGAATTTAACGCCTTCCACGGCGCTGCAGCTTTGAATCGTGTTGTTTCAGTGAGGAGGTTGTCCCAGATGTTGTCAATAAACAAATCTGCTGGCCCGAGTCGAAAACGTTGCGACCACATCATCCCATTCTTCTCACTCATCAACATCTCTTCTGTTTCTTGGTCAGGAACCTCGTGATTACCAGACTCCATCCACTCATCTTCCGGCCATTCGCTCCGGGAATCTTCTTCAGGTGCAAAGTAACTGAGCTCAATGATCTCTGGACATTCCTTTCGTCCTTCCAAGACCTTCATAAGTTTAATTGTATGCAACCAATCGTCGCCAGGGTCATAAAGGTATTCAATTTCATCCCTTTCTCCATTAAACCAGTCAGCGATAATTTCCTTCGCTTCATTATATGGCTCAATAATCGCATCAAAAACCATATCAGGATTTGTAATGATCGATTTCATCTTATTCCCAAAAAGATTGACGACATTTTCCCCTTCCTCAGTTTCCACTTTAAAATCATGAATATGACTATTCTCCCAACCAAATGCACACTGAATAACATCGTGCAATTGTCCAAAAGTCGTTTGACCATCAAAGAGAATCGTTCGTTCAATCGCCGGGCTTAGATAGCTTAGCTGAATATTTAACTTAAAAATCACCGTATCACATCCTTTCCCCAAGCATACTAGAAAGTAGTGTTGGTGTGCTGGGCTTTTTGTAATTTACTGTGAGTCCTGACAATTAGAGATTCGTTGTGCAGGCTGCGTTTTGAGTTTTTCGGAAATATAAGATTACGCTTGTGAACTTATCAGGTTGTAATAAAGGTCCAATAGGCAGAGGTCCATTATAGGCTTGGGTAAAATAGGATGATCCACTCAAGCATGCTTATATTCAACACACTTCTTTAAGTCACCCCGATTTGAATGATTAACAAAAACACCGGATTTTTGTTCACAGATTCATTTATAAGCTTTATGTTTACGAAACAAAGTATTCCCTTTATTTTTAGGCCAGATCGGGTAAAGAAGTCTCCTTTTTCATTTTCATCTAGATATATGTCTTGTAGAAGCTATTCAAGACCTGTTACCGCATAGTTAGTATTCGGGGAGTTATTTAGAGTCAAACATTTGAACTATTAATTCTTCAATAGTAAAAGCAGGTTTTCTTCTATGTAGCATTGCATGACAATTGGGACATACGGGTCGTAAATCATTAATAGGATTCAATTTATATTCTTTTTTAATCTTACTCAATTCTTTAAGATGATGGATATGTATAAAATCTTCACCAATAGCACCATACTTTCTTTTAAAATCAAATTCGCAAATAGTGCAAGTAGAACCATAATATTCTATACATTTTTTTCTTGCCACTAGGTTACGTTCATAAATGTTTACAGTAATTGTTTTAGTCGACCCTTCAAGATAGCACTCGGGGTTAAATACCTCTTCAGCCAACTTTTCTGGTCGACCTTCATTTGGGTTAGTAAACTCCCATAGAATTCTAGCTGGTTTTCCACCACCTGTCTCCTTTGCTCTACCCTTACCTTGAAATGTAAAATTTACATCATTACTATCTTCCCGCGTAAATATATAAATTAACTTATTAGGATCTAACATTTCTTTGATCGTCTGAGACTTGAGTGAATGATTGTTCTTACTAAACCACTGCAAATCATCCCCTATAAAATTGTTATTATAGTTATGTCCAGTTCTACCAACAGAATTTATATTAGCAAATATAAACACATCATTGTTAAAAGTATTGTAACCTGTAAACCAATTTCCCCTCTGCCTTTCTACAGGTACTTTCATTATCCTACAAACATCTTTTCGGGAATAATTATTGCCTACAACGAAAGGGGCCATGAACTATAAGTCCTCCTCTTAAAATTCAGCTACTCCAATGGCCTTGTCTGTTTGAGCTATTACAAAAAAATTCTATACAAAGGTACGTGAAAAATTCCCCAATGATTCAACGATTTGTTAATCCGCCTTAATGCTCGCAGTCATTAATGACCATTTATTTTTTCGCTAATGACCGCGAGACTATGGGATGATATTCATGGATCTCTGCGAAGCTTATAAGGGCGTACCTGCTAAAATTACTTCGTTTGGTCATAAATAAAGCAGTGTTCGGTGATGCTCCTAATTGTACTAGTAGCCAGATGAATGAAATGGGGCCAGTCACGCTGGGTCATACTTTTTTTGGACGAGCGTCGGCATAGGGGTAACCTTTTAGGCTTAGTGAACGTTCAATCCAAAATGCATGAAGGGATATGTCATTCACTCGGCTTGTAAATTCAATCCCTCAATTAGTGTGGAAAATCTTAATAATCCGTAAATCTCCACGACCTGGAGCGAAGGCTCTTTTAACAAGCCCACTTGTTTTATTTGGACCATTGCTCCAACCAATCACTTATCGCTTGTAGGGATCAAGCAATAAACAAACATATTGCCATCACCCCCCTTATTCTTGTAAAGGTGAGGTCACTCACGATACTGTGTTGCTCAATTTAATGTGTAAATGACTGATTCAATTTATTGGTAATAACCACCTCGTTAGTTGGGGTTTTCGTGGATTATAACTACCCACTGTATAAACGGAAATCAAACCTTCCTTGGTCATGATACGACCAATACGTCTTCTCGATACACAGTCCCCTTACGATGAAGACCATCCTTAAAATTTAAGCATTCCATAGGTTCCTCTGCTTTCTTGAAAAAGACTATAGACAAGCGCTATTAGTGGACCCTCTTTAGGCTTACATTGCGTGTGTTATACCACATAATAATACGTAAATCGAGAGTTTTTAGGATGGCCCATTGCTGATACCGAATACTTGTGAGTATTATATTAAGTCACATCTACTTTCGTCTCATTATCAGCGCTGATTGCTTTACAATATCATTTTCCATTTTGGCGTGAGCTAATTCTTTTCGTAATCGCTGGAGTTCTTCTTGTTCGGAGCGATTGTCCTTTTCTTTAAATGAGCTGGTTGTCATTTCTTGTTTGATCCATTTGTCTAAATAGGACGATACTAAGTAATACTCTCGGGCAATGGCGCGCATGACTTTCCACTCTGATAAAGCTGAGCCGTTTGTTTTTTTAAAACTTAGGAGTGAACGTTAGGCGTTCTTCTTTTAGTTGCGACATGATATTCACTCCTTGTGGGTTCTTTTTTTGTAGTGTAATCCTCCACAATAAAGTTATCCAAATTAGTGTAGTCAATTCACTTTTACTTTTTTTATAATTCCAATTGTTATTAGTGCTTTTAAATGTAAGTCTAGTTTTTCAGGAACTTTTCCATCTTTAATAAGTACACCCAATTCCATGTTCTTTTCCATTGCGGCTTTGGTCAAATTCGCACTAGTAATAAAGGCGAGTTTCCCATCAGAAACTGCACATTTTGGATGTACAGCTCCTAAATACTGTTCAGATGATTTTTTTTCATATTGATCCCATATATATATATTTACATGAGGTATCATTTCTTTCATTAAGTTTATTGAATCATAACTGACTCTTCCACCCTGCTCATCCGAAACTTCTAGTAATACATCAATTCTTACGTTTCTTTCCACGGCTCTTTTTAATGAATTTACTATAGAAGAAACTTCATATGCAACGAAACTAACTATAAAAATTCTAATCTTCGCTAAATCAATAACTTCATTCAGGACTTGCTCAGTTTGCCTAACAGGAACCATATCTGTAGGTGGTCCAGTCCATACCAATTCAATCAATCCTTGACGTTTAATTGATTTATGCGAGGTTATACTTGCTGATTTTAAAGCAGCTGCAATTTCTTTTGCTGATATACTAGGTTGTTGTTCCCAAGCACTTATTAACTGTATTATCGACTCACTATTGATATTTAACCCTCTTTTAAATGATGGACTGGCTAATTCTTTAGGAGAATTTATTTTCAAAATTTTTCGTACCATATAATCAATTCTATTTTGATGCAATTCTATCCCTAAATGGGCAATTACGTCCCAAAGTTTACTCATCTAACATAATTCTCCCTATTAAAAAATGCAGCATCATCATTGTCCAATGTACTTACCAAAAGAGTTCTATCCAAATAACGGTTCCCTTTTTCACAAGAAGTCTCAGCTACAAATGAACATGCATGACAAGATGCAGCATGAAGGGATCTATCTTCTCTAGGATCATGTTCAGAACACATAGGATCCGACGAACATATAGTTGCTCTTTGTAGTGCCTGTTCAATTAACCTACCAAGATTTTTAGGGATCCCAAGTTCAACCAATCCACCTAATGTACCATCTGAATCGGCTGCAGCAGTATACAGTAATATACCAGCCATTGACTCATCTTTATCTCCGTAAATCCTTTCTCTAATACTAGCTTCGTTATAACCACATTCTAGGGCTAATTCACGTATCAACAAATGCGCTAAGGTGTGTAACATAGTATATCTAATTCCAGGATAACCTTCTTCAGAATCTAATTTGCGTGCATTTCTCCAACCACGATGTCCTTTTACTAGTTTTGTGTTTTGCACATCTACCGCAGCTCTCTTTTCCCATTCTATTATTTGCTCTTCCTTAAACTGAATGAATATTCCTTCTCCGTGAACCTCACTTGCTGGAACCCATTTAGGATTACCTTTTGTAAGCCTAGCCATTGTTGGACGCTCGTTATCGTCCATATACTCCTCAATTGTTTCCACTCTAGTATAACCAATTAAAGCGTTAACCTCCCTAAGCCTCTCTAAGAGTAATACATTTTCAATTTCTACTTGAAAATTTGGTGGTGGCTCTACTTTTCTACTTAGGAAATGAGGCCAATCGGTTGGTGGAGAAGACGAGGTTAAAACCTCCCACTCTGGTACTTTTATATCTTTCTCAGAAACAAGTTCCTCACCTGAATTTCCTTCTTTTTTATCCAGGATTGCTTTCCATACATCTTTATAATCATACTGTCCTATCCCCGGTAGTACACCACTTTTAGACAATGTTTTAACTGTAGCCTTAGCTTCCGATTCTGATTCAACATCTTCAAAGTATGTCCATCCATCTATTATTAGTTGAAGCAAAGGATTTTTCTCCATTGGTATAGCTAGTGCTGACAAGGTAATAGGGAACCAACTGTTGGTTGCCCCAAGTAAAACGACTCTTGGATCCTCGTCACAAGTTGAATCATAGCTATCCAAATGTGGGTGACGACCACGGCAAGCCGGAAGATTTTCTTGACCAGTTTTTCCAAAAGCTAATGCTAACGACTTACTCTTTTTACAGGTATCACATCTAACCTTTAGGTTTTCTGTTTGTAAAGAAGCACCACTCTCGAAAAAACGTAAAGTTCCTTTACAATCATCTTTACCCCCATGCACAAACCAATGCCAAGGAAAATCGTCTAAATGACCATTTTTACATGCTAGTAGAAAACGAGCAGGTACTGCTTCTGACTTAGAACCCTTTTCACAGTTTTCATGTACAAAATGTATTTTTTCCGGACGAAAGGGATTTGGTTTTACTTTAAATAATCCTGAATCGTATTCTGCAAGTAATTGGCACTTAACACATCTAAGCCAACGTGGAAAAGGTCTGACCGGAACACCTATTTTACCTTCAGCAGATAACGGGCTAGCATTTTCATCCCTTAAATAAGGAGGGATACGTAGTCGTTCAACTTGTTTTCCAAGAACTTTTTTTACAGCTGCCAATAATCTAGCCTCTTCTACAGGAGTACACTGTTCTTCATCCCACCGTTCCAATCCCATAGTCATAACTGAAAGGTTTGGGAGATCTATAAGTGCACCAGGACCATATGTCCAAAGTAATTGCGTTGGTCGAACATCACCTACTCTGTGTGTACTCATTTAAGATTCCCTCCCGTCATTGTCTTTTTTTCTCATTTTCCAAGAAGGGGCTTCTGATAATGAATCTACATCCATTATGAGTTGAACACCAGGTTCAACTTCACGCATAGACATTGGGGCTGTAAATTTATCCCACGATAAGCTCCCTGGTCTTTTTAATAACGGTGCTAGATCTCCTTTTTTTCTTTCTGATTCATATCCCAGTTTTCTCCCTGGTTCATTAGATTCTTTAACCCAACTATCAATACGTTCTTTTACCATTCCGTCAACTCTTTCCGAAATACTCCTATCTTTTATTGTCCATCCCCTCTGAGAAATGATTTCTTTTACATTTTTAGCTTTTGAATTAGACGTACTATCCAATTTTTGAGCTCCCTCATTATGGTTTAATTCTTCATTTATTAACCTTATGATACTTATCATAGTTCCTGTAAGTCCACGATCCAACGCTCTTGGTGCAAAAGGAGTAACAGACTGAGCTTCCACATGTTTATAGAATGTTGAATGATAGTGTTCAAAGGTTTCATAATGGGACAAATCTCTTGGTCTGGACCATGTTAGTACTGTAAAAACTAACCCTGGAAAAGAACGTCCTACACGGCTTGTAGATTGAATATATTCAGCTGTAGTCTTAGGTTGACCATTTACTATCATTAATCCAAGACGATTAACGTCAACTCCGACAGATAACATATTTGTTGCTAAAGCAATATCTATAGCTTGGGTTTCTCCCTTGTTCCATGTTTGTTTAAACTCAACTTCAAGTTGGTCAAGTTTCTTAGGTATATCTCTACTTGAAACCCTTGAAGTAAGCTCCTCTATATTCCTAAGTTTTCTCTGACTTAAACCTGGTCTTTCAATGTCGCTCATCTGAACTTTATACGCTCGAGTCTGGACATCGTCCTCAGCAAGTCGTCGCATCCCGCCTAGTTCACGTAATGAATTGAAATACCCAACTAAAGTCATATAAGGATCAGCAACTTGTCCAAAATGATTGTATAATGATTGAGCTGCAGTTAATAAAGCTACATATACACGTATTAAAACAGCAGGTCTCGAGCTACCAGGGGAACAAATCCCTAAATATCGTCGGCCCGGGTTTTGTTCCTTTGGTCTTTGTACCGAGAAGAAATTGTCACCAATATCAAGTCCTTGCGGAGGAAAGACCGAAACTTGGCGCATAAACACATTTGTAACTTGTTCTTCTGCTTTTTTTACAGTAGCTGTAGATGCAATAACCTTTGGCATAACTTTTTTCCCGTTATACTCCCATGCTGATAAAGAGTCCACTGCAGTCTCATATAGGCCAACCATTGTTCCTAAAGGTCCACTTATTAAATGAAACTCATCTTGAATTATTAAATCTGGTGGTCTAACCTTTGTAACTTGTTTTACGGTAGTAGAAGGATACTTACCTTTTTTTCTATGTTCTCCAGTACATTGAGAACCTGGCCAAATAAATCCATGTCTTGGACATTCCTCTGAAACATATCCAAAAAGTGTCCTAATTTCTCCTCGCCAAGCCATTAATGCGAACTTATCTACTGTTGCTATTAACATTGATGGAGGATTTCGATAAATTTCATCATCTACAACAAGAACTGGAAGTCCTAGTTCTGGTGATTTTGCACGACTAAATTCGCATCTACCATATTTATCCCCACAAAAAATTAATGTCCTCCCAATATCTCTATCAACTTGAATATCTCTTCCTGGTGATATTTCGCTACCACACCATGGGCAACTAGTGAGTTGTGCAGGAGTAGATCCATTTCTCCGTTTTTCTTCTCTTTCATTCTCTATAAATTCGTGACTTTGTTCAGTAGTATTTGGCGTAATTTTCTTTCCAACCCATAAACCTATTGTAAAAGGGTGATTCCCCCATTTATCAGGGTTAGCTTTTCTTAAAACTTCCATTGCACAAAGAAGGGTACTTGCCCTTTGGAACTGTTGTAAGGTTAATAACCTTAATGTATAGCGCATAATGACAGACAATCCCCGGTCTGCATCTAGTTCCCCAAGTTTACCTTGCCTTCTTCTTATAGCCATTGTAAATGCGGCAACCCCTAAATAAGCTTCAGTTTTACCACCACCAGTAGGGAACCATAATAAATCGGCATAAGCTTCAATTTGATTTGTACGGTCTTTATGTTCTGGATCAGCTAAAGATGGTATTGATAAAAGCATAAATGCTAACTGAAAAGGCCGCCAAGATCTATTTTTAGGTACGTTAAGTGTTTCGTAATCTAAATTATTTCCACGTCTCCGCCTTAATGAATAGATACTGCGAATTCGCTGAGATGCCATTGCTTTATTTGCAAAACGAAATGACTCTAATGCATCGTTGTCAGAGCTGAGTACTGATATCCCTTCCCGAAGCCTCCTTAATATTTCTTCACATCGATCCATGGCATCTGAAGCGACACCATCAAAACCTTTGACCGATTTGCCAATTCTCTTCCTTTGTTCCTGTATCCATTGTTGATAATCATTAGTTAAGACTGATAATGCAGCACAAAGTTCCTGTTGATCCATAGTTGCTAAATTTTCCATATCCAGATAACTTTCATTAACCATTTGGCGCATAGCTTGACGATCTTCTGAATTTAGCCTGGTGTTTCAGTCACAGGGATTTCATAGCTAGGCAATACACTTGTATGAATATCTGTTGCGTGGTTCCTATTATTTATATCGGGTGTAGCATGCACTGATACTCCGTGACCGACTGCAAACTCAACTTCATTCCTATACACCATTTCTAGAGATTGACGCTCTATATCTAATTCAGAATCGTCATTTAATATAGGTCTTCTTCTAAAGACAGCATTACCTTCTATATCTCTTATCAATAATTCAGGTTGAAATATCCAAGCTGCATCTTGGTTTTGTTCAGGCTTTATTTGATTATTAACTAGGAAAAGAGTAACCATTTTATCACCGTTTTCAAGTGGTGGGTATACTGTACCTTGAATAAAAACCTCCGGACATTCTTTATCAATTATAAAAGGTTGTATTTTCCCTTGAGATAGTTTTAATATCTTCTTATCCCCTAAAGGTGTTCTCTTCCATGCACGAAGTTGCTTTCCAGTTTTAATGTCCTCTTTATCACTTTTAACACGTATATATCTACCCCAGCTGGCATCAACAAGTAACTTTTCAACCGATTCATTGACACAAAATGTAACTCCAAATGATGATGGGACAAGTGATTGATTTGTGGATACATCTCTCCCACCACTTGACTCATCGTCATCAGTTCTTCCACTTGCACCAGCAGAACTGACAGATGAGTATGCTAAACCATAATCATCAAATTCTTCCTCATGTGTTTCTTTTGGTGCTAATCTTCCAATAATATATCTATCTCTAACACTCATACCAACTATCTCTTCATCTGGACCGTCTGCTGGACCAAGGAGATCGTCCTTAACAGCATTTTCAAGTAGTGTACGAATATATGATTGTTCTTGGGGAGATTCCCCAGAGATAGTTTTAAAAGAGGAGAAGTCATAACCATAAATCCCCATGATTTCCCTCTCAAATTCTGACCATTCCAGACGTTTAATTGGTGCCTGTTCATCACTAGGGAATGTTTTTAGATTAAGTTTGTCACTGGAAGTAATAGGTATATAACCATCGAAATAAAAAGTTGTTTGAGTTAAGGTAGAGCGTTTGAGATATACTCTTGCAAATGCGATTGGGAATAATACTTTATTCGTTTCAGAAAAAATTAAAAAAGGGTCACCCGTATGTATTCCTTGACACTCAGGTCCTGAAACACCTAAAGTTAATGTGAAATTCTGTACACTTTGGTAATCTTCAACCCAAACTAACCATGCATTTCGGTTTACTCCGGGTTCTGAACCTTCTATATCTGCTTTAAAAACCTTTCTATTTTCTTCACTCATTTTATCCCCTCATTCTTTACTTTTTAAATCAGTGCCACTTTATTAATTAAAGAGGTTGAGTTGCTCTTCTTCCTTCGATTGATCGTCCTGCTTTTTCTTACTTGTTTTTCTACTTTTTTTTACAACAGATTTCCTTTTAAGTTCTTTTTCATATAACTCATGATTAAGTTCAAGAAGACGTTTTAAAACCTCGTGTTGTGCCTCTTCTGAAATTTTATAACGTATACCATGTTTAGTGTTATAGAAGTCATGATTTAGATTTATGTCTTTCCATCCATAAACCTCTGTAACTCCTTTATCCATACTTTCATGTAATTTCCGTAATTCTTGAATGTCTCTAGATTTTTCATCAGAATTATGAAAATGGTTGTAAGTCTTTGTTAACCCTTCATTACGAGTAATCATTATTTTCTGTCGA
Source organism: Geomicrobium sp. JCM 19039 (assembly GCF_000698145.1). Lineage (GTDB taxonomy): Bacteria > Bacillota > Bacilli > Bacillales > Marinococcaceae > Geomicrobium_A. The sequence continues at coordinate 32,668 of NZ_BAXB01000008.1, read as the reverse complement.
AGTTTATAATACTCTTCACCTAACTTTTCAAGTTTATCACTATTAGTGTGTAAAAATGGGTAGGTATCAAAACTGTCTGACGGTGTATATCTAATATCTTTTTTCATCGAAGAACTTTCTCGACGAACCCATAGTTCATGGAATGAACACTGTAACATAGCAAAACTTGACCAGTTGGGTAAATCCAATACCACTAAAGCATCGCTAAAAACTTGTTGTGCCGGGACTTTCGATATCATTACATATTTTGTCACCCTTGATATGGCAAAAACTTCGGAATTATTGTTTATTTGATCATAAAGCTTATTTCGTATTCTCCAGTGTTGCCACCAGTTTTCTCGATCTGTTTGCTTTTTTGCTGCTTTTTCCCTTTCAGGTTTACAAGTTCTCTAACACGTTCCATTAATTCTGGCCAATTATTTTCACATTCATCAAATTCCATATCTTTGAAATTTATTGTCCAACGAATTGTTTTTTGTTGAGGACTTGAATTAAGATCTTCACCACTCATAAAAGGGGAAATAACTTGACTACTAATCGACCTTTCTTGGAGGAATGTTCTAGCCTCCTCATCTGATAATATAAATCCTTTTCCTCTTAACACAGAACCTTGAAAACTTTTATCTTTATTCATTTTTAGGGCCTTAGCTTTCCCCCACCCTTCAAGTTTATCAAGAGCTGGTGAAATTTTATCTACCTTGCTATTATCAAGGTACTTGATCCCCCTCCAAATACCTTTATGTCCTATAACAAGCGCTGCAGTAACTGATGCTTTTCCTGGCCATGTAAATGAAGATAATGCATTTCGAATTGTTATTTTTTCTTTCTGGATTAAGTGCGAAAGACCTGTTCTAGCTGTGTCACCTTTACCTATTGTTTGTGTTGCTAACAGGCCAAACTCTCCACCAGTAGTTAGTAAATTTGCTGCTCGTAAATAGAAGAAAGAGCTTAAGTCTGCATTAAGGCTTGCGTGTGGCCACGAAAAAGAAAACCATTCCATCATTGAATCACCAAGTGACCCTCTCATACGCCTTCCACCCATAAATGGTGGGTTTCCTATAATTGCATCAAAGCCTCCACTTACAAAAACCTCAGGAAACTCTAAAGGCCAATGGAAAGGCCCCCTTAATTCATTTGAATTTTTCGAAACTTTCATTAATCCTTCATGGGACTTTTTGAAGATATGATTAACCATTTTTTATTTCCATTAAACATATCCCAAACTTCTGTAGATAATGTGTCTAAAGCTTTTTCTAATACCCTATTATTACTATTAAATCGCAATACTTCTCCGACCATTGCATTAGCTACTAATTCTACATTTTTAATCCTTTCCCTTGCTTCTTGGTCTATTCGAGCCTTTTCTTTTACATCGTAAATATCAATTATCGCAATTCCACGTATCTTTTTTCTAAGTCTGAGTACCTCTGCTACCTTTTTTTCAATCAAGTCTCCAAATATACGTAATTGCTGATTTTCTTCTTCAGCGTTAAAGTTTAGCTTTTTCAATTGTTCTATATTATAAGTGCCCAAAAGACTGTCACCATGACGAAGGTTATGGTCAAGGAACCCAAAGGGTCGTCCTTTTGATAACGTAATTAGCCATATTGAAAGCTTAGCCAGTTCAACAGCCATGGGGTTTAAGTCAACACCATATAAGCATTTTTCTGCAACAACTCTTCTAGCTATTAAAAGCCTATCATCTGCCTGTCTAGGCATTGTTTCTCCTAGATATGAATCATGTACTTCTCCATTAATCGATATGATCCTACCTTCTTTTTCCTCTCTATTCCATGATTCAACTAAATGTTGAGCAATCCACCGACAAGCTTGCACTAGGAAGGCACCAGACCCCATAGCCATATCACAAATCTTAAGATTTATTATTTCTGAAGGTGATTTAAGATACCATTCTTTAAGTTCTTTACCCTCAGATGGACCATGAAATACCAGTGGTTCAAGAGTGTTGATACTATAGATTCTGTTAGAGATTTAGGAGTATAATGAGTACCTGATTCACGTCTTTCAGTACCCGTAGTTACAATAAAAGAATTTCCTCGATAAACAATTAAATCTCCCCAAGCATCTGTTCTTAGCAATTTCATAAAAGGTTTTATACGTTCAGCTAATTTTATATTTCCAGCGGAAGCTTTAATTAAAATTGAAAATTTATCTTCGTCTATATTAGTAGAAATAGCATTACGTAGGGCAGACTCTGATCTACCAGTCTTTTCCTTAAGTAAGTTAATTAAGTCTTCAAAGTTTTTATTTTTTAATTCCTCAAGTTTCGATAGCGGAATATTAGGATTTTGAATCTTTTGTGACCCTTGTAAGCCTAAAGTAACTTCTGGAACACGAACTACTGTATTTTCAAGTAACCCTTCATATACATGTCCAATCTGTTCAACATCAAGTCCTTTATAAGAAAGGTATATCGCACCACCACTTTGCTCAAGTACTTGTAAAGAAGTCAATAAAAGTAGCACAGTACGATTGTCAATTGGTAGTGGCTTAGCATATTCTTCAGTCCATTTACTACCTTTATCTCTACCTTCTAGGAAAGGATAACGATCAGGATCAAATAATGTACCACCAAGTGGTGATAAACGAAGTGCTTCGTGTTCTATTCCACCATATACTGCACGAAACAAAGAAAGTAATCGAGCCCATGCATCATTACGTCTTTCTAAAACCTCAGGGCCATGTCTATCAGAATCTTCCGCTAGTTGACTCCTAAGATTCTTAATTGCATAATGCTGGTCATAGACAGGATCACCTAGAAATAATAATTCACGTTCTTCAGCGCATAGTAAAAAAACTAGACGCATCATTACTGTTAAACCTGCTTCATATAGCTCGTCAGGTGATACATTTTCTAATAATTTTCGGTTTCTATCTTCGTCTGCTATATCTAAGGACTGCACAAGTACTTCTACTGCTCGACGAACCTGTTCACCTAATGTCTCCGTAACTTCATCGTGATAATCTAAAGATTCTTCTAGCAATGATTCAATATTTTCTTCTTTAGGTCCGAAACTTCTACGTACACCTAATAATGATTGAAATGCCTTTAAAGTGATTGGTTCTTGAAACCATAAACGCGAATACCAAGATACATGACCATATACTCCATCTTTGGATCTATATACTAACATCCATTGTTCACCATTAGTTATCAAACCAAGGTTTATACTTATATTCCGACTCAACATTTTCATACGATCAAAAGCCGATACTATCCAACTATCCTTATTTTCTACTGATAATAAATCAGTATGAGGTTCTTGAATAGATATTAATAAACGAGGTTTTCCCTTGATGTCACCTTTAACTATAAAATCTGGAGTGAAGCTAGAAGAGCCATCAGTAGCTTCTAATGTATATCCAGTTTCCTTATTGTTTTGAAACAAAACTTCATCACCATATTCGAGAACATCAGATAAAACAAGCTTTACCCACTCTCTGTTTAAATCATAAAGGTCTGGATCTTTACTTTCTTTGGCCTCAAACCACTCTTCATAAGCTGCACGAACATTCTTACGTATATTCGAATCAACAAAATCCAATCCTTGTGGAAATGCCCTTTCTAAAACAGGAATAGATAAAAAAGATCCGGAAATCTCTATCAAGGAAAGCCATTCATAATGTCGGGATATATTTTTCATCATTTTTCACTTCCAGTCAATTGAGATTTAGGTACTAGAAAAACAACCGCTACAGGGAATGTTCTGTCAGTTAAATTAGAATAACGTTTCTTAATAGTTCAATTTCTAATTTTTTTTCAGATGGAATCCTTTTTAACCTATCTCGTAAAGAGTTTAAATCACGACGAAGTTGATTTTGTTGATCCTCTGGCCATTCAAACAATTGTAACTGCTCAGTTTGTTGGTCTTTGAGTTCTCTTTCGATAATATTCTTTAAATCATCCAATAAAGTCGATATATCCTTAATTTCACTATCCCTTCTACGATCTATAGTATTTTCTAGATATTTTAAACGATCTTGAGATCGTGCTTCAACTGTAGCAAGTATTGCTTCTTCACTCATGTAAAACCGTTTTTTTAGCTTTAAAAATAAATTGTTATTAGGTTCAACTTGTGACGAAGACTCCATAAGAGATTCAACCCTAGTAACCTGAGGTATCCTCAAGAATCCTTTATCTTTGAGTAAACCACCTGCAAAGGTTAACTCCTCATGTATACGATGATGGTCACCACCGGTTACAATTAGTCGTGATTGGATAACAATTGCACAGTCTTCTAATATAGCATCTGGTACACCCCTTACAGATATGCGATTTAACTTTTTAGAGTCATCCAACTTCCATATCTCTTCCCTTAAAAGCCGTAAACTCATTTGAACTAATTTGTGATTTAAGTGAACAAGAACAACATCATCTCTCCCTTTTGCTATATCATGATCAAAGGTTATTGGACGGCGTTTACCAGTGTGAGGGTGCTCAAGGCCTACTGTTGCTTGTCCCCATGACCCCGGCAAAATTGGAACCTCAAATACTTTTCCAGAAGGAACGCCTAAGAACTCTATGGGTTTTAATTCCCGTTTCTCCGCTAACTCCAAAGCCACTTTTACTGCTCGATATATATTTTCTGGAGCTAGGTGAAAACTATCCTTAGCATCCATAAGTCGATCATGCAACCTACTGATCTTTTCCCTTAATTGCCTATCAACTCGGATCACCCTACGACTCTTTTCAGCCTTTGTTTCAGCAAGACTAGTATCTAACTGTTTTCGATTACCTAACATGGCTTCCTCAATTTGATGAGCAATAACTGAGCCAACACTCCCCAAATCCTCTCGAATTCGATCAACCTTCAAAGCTGCACGCATTAAAAATACATGATCCCCCATAACCTTTGTTACATTTTGAGTAGTTTTATCTTGATCAAACCCTTTACCTACCGGATGCCAAACATATACATGTTTTTCCTTTTGTCCGTGCCGATCTATTCGCCCATTCCTTTGCTCCATTACATTTGGGTTCCATGGTATTTCAACATGAATTAGATAATTACAATGATTTTGTAAATCAATTCCCTCTGATGCTGCATCAGTTGCTAACAATATACGAACGGGTGAGACATTTGGATCTGTTTGGAATGCTGCTTTTACTTGCTCACGTTCATCTGGTAACATACTTCCGTGTAAAAACATTAAACGATTACCACCAAATCCATGACTTGTTAAAATTTGATGCAACCAAGTATGTGTTGCACGATATTCTGTAAACAAAACAACCCTTTTATTATTCCATTCTTCACCATTTTTCAGATGACTATTTAACCACTCTATAATCGCAATCGCTTTCGAATCCTTTTTAACCTTTGCATCCTCTGCCCATCGTGAAATCTTATTTAGTATTTCACGTTCTTCCTTACTAAGTGGAGTAGAGGTATTAGTAGCTAAATCTAAAGCATCGTGTAACTCTTCTTCAAATAATTCATCATCTGAATAATCGTCATTGATTCGCATTATTGCATTACGTAATATACGATTACCCATTTTGCTTTTTTCCAACTTGGATTTCCGTCCACTTTCTATACCACTACAGTATTTCGCAAGGGTACCTGCGAATGCCATAGGTGAAGAGAAAAGTCTTTTCTTTAATAAAATATAAATGAAATCTTCTCCGTAATTTCCTTGATTCTCGTCTAAATTTCTTTTTCTAATTTCAATAAAATTTTGTAATAAACGATTTACCTCAATTTCCTCTTTTGAATAGTCCACTTCTAAGGCTTCAAGTTTCCTTCCTGGAAAAACAGATAGCCCCTTCTCATCTACAATATCATTTTTCAAACGTCGAACCATTACTTGCTGTAGTTTTTTTTCATCGGGCATTACGGTCCTTGCAAATCGCTGGTCATCAAGTAACTCAAGTAAGGAAGTGAAAGATTCTTGATACCCATTATGCGGGGTAGCACTTAAGAATAAACGGTGATTAAAATGTGGGGAAAGCATACGAATCAATTTAGTTCTCTGACTTTCAATTGCATAGTTAGATGTTGCAGAAGGAGCAACGTTATGTGCCTCATCCAACACCAAAATATCAAATTTCCTTGGATAGCATTCATGTGGTGGTAAGATCTCTTTGATTTGTCTAAGTCCTTCTCCATTTTTCATCCAATCCATAGAAGTAATTAAACGAGGGAATGATGTCCAGGGATTTGCATGTATTCCTCGTTCTCTCCTAAGTTGTTTAACATAATTGGTATCAACAATGCGAAAGTCTAGACCGAATTTTTCTTGCATCTCAATTTGCCACTTCAACTGAAGTGAAGAGGGACAAATCGCTAGAACAGTGTGGGCTCTATGTCGAACTAAAAGCTCCTGAATTACTAATCCTGCTTCAATTGTTTTACCAAGACCAACATCATCCGCTATTAATAAATTTACTCGAGCCATATCAATGGCACGTACTACTGGGTCAAGCTGATAATCTTCAATTGTAATTCCACTACGGAAGGGAGATTGTAATAGGGATCTATCTGCATTGGTTGATGCGCCCCAACGAATTGCATCAAGAAATGCTTCTATTTGCTCAGAAGTATCCCATCCTGACATATTGGGAAGGCCTGCTTTTTCAATGATTTGTGCACCAGGTTCTAGTTGCCATATAACTTGTAATTCTTCATCATGTGAATCCTCATCAATAGAAGTTAACTTTACAAGGTGTTGCTTTTTAGATAGTTCTAACAAAGACCCTTGTACCTGTGTAACTACCCATTGCCGTCTTCTAACTTCTACAAGTTGGCCTGGCTTTGGTACAGAAATTATATATTGTTTTTCATTTATGTTATTAGCCTTAGCCATTTACCTTCTCACTCCTAAAATAATCCTGTATAGTTCTAATATTATCTCTTAAATGCTTGTGGAAACTTAATCCAATCACTTCACCAAGCCTAACTGGAACTGCATTACCAATTAGTCTACCAATGGACTTTCTAATGACAGGCTCCCCTTTTGGTACAAATTCATAGTCACTTGGAAAGCTTTGAAGGATTGCTCCTTCTCTTAATGAAATAGCTCGATCTTGTTCAGGATGTCCGAACCTCCCATTCCCAAAACCAATAAATTGTGTTGTCATAGTTGGTGCCGGAGAATCCCAAGACATTCTGCCGTAAACACTGGGATAAGTTTTTCCAGATTTTTTTTTATGACATTCCGCTATTAGATCTTCGTCCCAATCCCTCCAAGTACCACCCGGCCTCGAAGATTGAATTCTTTTTAAATTGAGCTCATTTAATTCAGAGCATTGGTGTAACGGATCATTCTTATATATTTCTCCTGATTTTATAGGTGGTAATTCATAGATAGCATCACGTACAGTTTTTGCTCCATTAGTAAACACCTCTGGTGGCAATATATTGATTGGAGCAAATTTAGAAGCTAGTAATACTAACCTATTACGATTTTGAGGTACCCCATAATTAGCACAATTCACAACCTCAAAACTAACATGGTAATTTAGGGATTTTAGATCACCTAAAAATTCTTCAAATACATTTTGTCCTTCCAAATTAGGTACATTCTCCATAGTTATCAATTCAGGATTAACCTCTCTAACTATCCTTGAAAATTCTTTTAGAAGCCACCATCGTTTATCATCTTGAGTTGCTTTTTGATTATATGTAGAGAAAGTTTGACATGGCGCACAACCTGTCAATAATTTGATACTATTATGCCTATAATAAGAAGCGATTTCTCTCCCTTTCAGTTCCTCGACTGATTTCAAAAGAAATTTAGCATTATTATTTTCGGTATATGGGTATTCACAAGCAGGATCAATATCAATGCCTAACCTTACATCAATTCCAACTCTTTCTAGACCATGAGTTAATCCTCCTGCCCCAGAGAACAAATCAATGGCATATATTTTCCGTTTAGGAGTTTGACTACTACCACTTAACGTGTTTAAACCTGATTGTTTTCCTGCCATAACTTTTCCTCCTAAAAGATCTCTTAAACTATACTTTAATATTTATTTTCATAGTTATTTTTAATTCCATTGCTATACTATAAAAGCACGTCTCATGTAGTATATTATTATTTTACTAAATTACAAGTTTATTGTCGTGCATTGAACTTCTTTTATATTCTCAGAAGCTAACACAAATTGAGCTAACGTCTCTGCAAACAAACGAAGCTTCATAATCGTTGTATGGGGGTCTTGATGTACATTCTTTTCAGCTGTTTCTCCTAAATTCGCAAGCACCTTCCACTTGCCACTTAAGAAAGAAAAGTTACCACGCATTTTCTCACCATTCCTCGGAATATTATTTAGGGAGATTATACTATAGATAGACCTAGAACTCACATGAATTTCAGTAATTTCGAATTCTCTTCCACCACCCCTCTACTCTACCCCGCACCCTGACAACTTCTGTCACCTTAACATTACAAATATTTCTCCTCGTGTTACAATTTTCACGGATTACGAGTTTCGAAGGGAGAGTCTTGATGAAACGTTTGTTGACTGGAATCATGGTGATGGTCGGTGGGCTAGTTCTGACGGAGCCTTTGTCGGCGGAGGTGGCTCATTTTGATGACCACGATTCGATTTATGATACGGATTCTACATACCGAAATGTGGAGCGTGAGAATATTACGGGCTACTCGGACAATACGTTCCGCCCGAATGAGACGATCATTCGCGGGCAGGTGGCGAACATGCTGTACCGCGCCCTTGATCTAGAAGCTTCAGGTCAAGAGAATCCATTTGTGGATTTATCTGCGGATAGTCAGTATTATGAAGCGGCTGTGGCGTTGCACGAGGCGGGCATTTTTGTTGGCCAAGATGGTGGCACGCGCTTTAGTGCAGGCGAACCGATTTCCCGGCAGCAGATGGCGTCGGTATTGAACCGGGCGTTTGAGTTGCGTGATTGTGTGAATGGTGGACTTACTTACGCGTATGGCTGTAACACTGAAGGCTCGCTTGCTGATCTTGACGAGGCGTCTGACGTGCATCAGCCGAACATCGAGGCGATTTTTCATACGAATGTGAGCTCCCTCGGCGTCGGCCCAGGACAGCATTTTCGTCCGACAGAATCGTTGACACGTAGCCAGCTTTCCATGTTTCTTGACCGAGCGATCATCAATGAGAACTATACCGTAAACGGAATTGAAATGGCCACAGCAGGGGCGACTGTCGATGAGGGAGATCACTTTTCCGTAAGTGCGGAGCGGACGTTGGATTGGGACAAGCTGGAGCTCATGGATGCCCCGTATAACGGTACCGACCAGCTTGACCGTGAAAATGGTGATTTTGATATTTATCCAGTTGATCGCTCAAACACGATGCTTCATGAATACCGTCACCCGACATCATTGTTTCCCGAAGCCAAGTGATACGACCTACTACTTGAAATACGACGGGGAGTACATTAGTGACGGAGATGTTTTTTCCCATACAGCGCTAGTTGATTAGCGCGAGTAGTGTTCTTGATTCTCTTGTAACAATCCCGCATATAGACATGTATGCGGGATTTACTATTAGTCAGAAAATTTGATATAATGATCTTCACAATGCGTTTCATAACGGGAGGACACTTCGCACGTGGCCAGTGCTGATTAGTTCGCTCCTTACTTTATTGCTCGTATTATCCTTATTTCTGTTTGCCGTTTCCACAGGTCCGATGCAAAGCAATATGATTGACGTAGCGTCATCTGGGTTCGCTGCCCTTTACCTTGCGATTTCTGCACCTGTATTAATTATCTATTCTGTCACTTATCTTCTAATTAAGACCCAAACCTTTGCAATAGTATTCGGCATTCTATTCGTATTGGCCATCGTTTTAGGTGTATTAACAAGTACATTTATCGCGCTCATTCACAATTCTTGGATATTCATCCTAAATAATCTGGTGCTCGCAACTGGATTCTATACAATCACTTATTTGTTGGGTAAATTCTTTACACCTGCTATTGCTCAAGAGCAACATTAAGACTGATTTTAAAGTTAAATACGGCCTTAACGATTCGTTACCATGCTCGTCGTCGAACCGTGTCGAAACTTCGTTATATCAGCAGTAAAAGTCAGGTGCGAACCCGAAGCGAACATAAAACCCTAGGGACCCGCACCAAAATTCGTGTCAATTGTGTGAGAATATGTAATGGCGCCAGGTTTAAATTGCCTTTAAAGTGTTAATGAGTAATTATGAGAAGAAGAAATAAGCGAAAGTAGGTCAGAAGACCATTTATTTCGCAGTCGCACCCTGTATGGGTGCGTGGATTGAAATGCTATCCCGTCAGAAATACCGCGCCTGTCAGTGTCGCACCCTGTATGGGTGCGTAATTTGTAATTTTGTGTGCAAAATTTCAGGGAGTAGTGGTTCTCTAATTAGCTATAAGTATTGCGAGTCACACAGTGGATAATCAATAAGCACACCCTGTTTCCGAAGATCGAAAGTTCACGCCTGATGAGCACGAACCAGAAATCATGAATTCCACAAACCGGCTTAAAGAACATTCTATAAGCTGGTTTCCTCCTCTAAATATATCTCCAAAACTGAAATTCGTAACCTAGACAATTCGATGGTACATATTTAATCCTTTTTCTGGTGATGAAAGCTAAAGCTCCTCTCATAGAACATGCCGTTTGCTCTCGCGTAGATTGAGAGTACCTCCCAGACGGTGCATATCGTTAAGAAAAGGTCAGTGTCCCCTTTCCCCTGCCAGATGGATTCGTATCCTCACATTTCTATTGACACAATACACTGGCAACTTACTGGACCGTACTGTTAGACTATGAATAAAGTATCGGTTTTGAGGTGTAATGCTATGAGCAGACTGGATGACGTGTTGGAGAATCTTCATCGTTTCATAGACCGAGGTGCCAGTGCGGCGGATGTTGCGACGTCACTTACTATGAACCGGTCAACGGCGAGCGTTATTTGAATGAATTGGTAAAACTAGAGAAAGCGGTAAAAGTAGCGGGCAAGCCTGTTCGTTACCAACCTTTATCTACATCTGGGGTAACGATAAGTGAGAGTTTGCAGCCGTTGATGGAACAAGGAATGGCTGCTCTCTCTTATCCTTTTCAAAGTTTGCATATCTTGTTAGATGGGGAAACGGGTACAGGGAAAACGTACCTAGCCGAAAAATTATACGAAATGGCGATGCAAAGGTCATACATTGAAGCTGGCACGCCATTTATCTCATTTAATTGTGCTGATTATGCACACAATCCTGAACTTCTCGTCGGACAAGTCTTCGGCATGCGAAAAGGCGCTTATACCGGCGCTTCCCAAGATACACAAGGCCTCGTAGAGCAGGCGAACGGCGGCATTTTATTTCTTGATGAAATTCATAGACTTTCAGAAGCAGGTCAGGAAATGCTCTTTTATTTGCTTGATAAAGGGGTATACCGACGTCTTGGTGAAGCGACGCGTGAGCGCACAGCGAAGTTAACGTTAATTGCCGCCACAACGGAGGCTCCGCATAACGTTCTTCTTCCTACGTTATTACGGCGATTATCTCTTCATCTAACCGTGCCGCCTTTGCGTCAGCGTCCGCGCCAAGAACGAAGTGATTTGCTCAACCATTTCTTACATGCTGAAGAAGAAAAAATGGATGCCTCTCTTTCCATTGACGATTCCGGCAGGGAGCTCTTGCTTACCTATGCATGTCCAGGCAACATTGGACAACTAAAGAGCGACATTCAAATCGCATGCGCCAGGGCATACTTGCATTACTTGAACAATGGGCTAAGTGAAGTGGTGATTAAAGATGACTTTTTACCAATCAAACGCAGTTTGAACGGTAAAACTGCGGATGCAGATTCAGAACCGGTCAGCATCTATGAGCGCCTCAATGAACTGCACATAAACGTCCTATCTTCAAACCAAAAGACGGTCGAAGACACCTTACAATACGTCGTAAATGAATATATTGAAGATTTGCTCACACATCAATCACGAGAAAAGCTAGAAAGCGGTGCTTGGCTGAACTTGATTGATGCTGATTTGCTCCAAACGCTTCAGCAGGCACCTTTTCCCCTTGTAAAAGGCAGCTCAATAAAACTAGATGAAAAACGATTGTATGTGATCGGGCTCCATTTGCAAAATTACCGTAAGCATCGTCACGGTCACTCAAGTACGTTGCCTGCCATATCGCGTGCACCAGCAGAAGAACTGGAAGCTGCTAGACAACTGGCATTACATGCACAACAGTCCATTGGGTTGTCGCTTCCCGAAGAAGAAATAAACTTGATCGCTCACTTTCTACGGACAGAACCATCCGACAACAATCCTTGGGCAAATCAATCGGTCTACGTTCTACTTGTCACACATGGAAGAGCTGCTGCTTCATCAATGGCTGAAGTCACGAACACATTGTTGGCACACACGTCATTGAAGCTGTTGATATGCCGTTAGACGTCTCTGCCGAACAAACATATGAACATGTGCGTAAACGAATCGATACCGCAGTGACAGAACATTCGTATAATGGCATTCTCCTGCTCGTCGATATGGGTTCGCTCGTTACGATGGGGGATACGCTCACGGATTGGAATCTGCCATACACACCCTCTCCTGTGTAAATATGCCCATGGTTTTAGAAGCGGGCCGGAAGTCGCTCGTTGAAGGGATTACCGCACATCAGGTTTACGAGGCCGCTTACGATGCGATGACCGTGTTCATGCGACATGAAACAGCACCGTCTTTACCGAAGAAGAAACGTGTAATTGCGACCGTATGCTTTACTGGCGAAGGAGCTGCTCAGTTACTTGAGGAATGGATTGCCAGTCAGTTGACCACCGCTGACGATGATGTTGTCATCCGAACGGTCCGTGTCGATCCGGTTACACGTGACACATCACTTTTGTATCAATTGAAAGATTACTATGAGATGATCGCGATTATCGGTACGGTGTCCATTTCGATGGATGAGGTTCCTTTCATCCCGGCGTGGGAGCTTCTGAAAGAAGAAGGCAGTTCAAGATTGTTTAAGTTACTCGAAATGACCCGAAAATATGATTCGTCGCATACTGAACCTGAGAATGTTCTTTCAGAAGACAGCATGTGCATCATCGAACCCGGCCTTAACGAAATCGTCTCCCATTTAGACGCCGCTCTTTTTTGCAAACTGTTAGATGAGCACATCCCGGGATTACGTAAATATTATGATTGGGAATTTGACCGCTCACTCGGCATGAGTATGCACATCGGCGTCTTTATTGATCGCATGCTTGATGCACAGATGAACAATGAGGAGAAAAAATTGATTTCTACCATTCCGGCGTACCCTGACCTTAAAGTTCTCCCTGAAGAGTACAAGTTGTGGTTTCCGTTTTTAAAGCAAATTGAAGTATCCTTTCACATATTCATTCCTGATGAGTTCTTGCGTGGTTCAGTTAAACTCGCCCGCTAACGTGTGCAGTCGTTCTGCACACGTTAGCTTCAGCCCCGAACGACAAGAGATGGCATAAACTTTGCAGTTATACGTGAATGAGGTGACTGCAAATGAAAACAAACGTAAAGCGCTATCCTTTATTAGCACCTGTTGAACACATCATCTATTCCGACTTGGACGAAACGTATTATTGTCATACGCATCATCCTGCAAAGGCGTTACATGCTTTTGAGGATTTTCTTGCCAAACGTCAAAATGTTCTTTTCGGTCTTGTAACCGGGAGCAGTATCATGTCTGCACTCCAAAAGCTGGAAAGCGGTCATCACTACATGCCGCACTTTATTGCATCTGATTTAGGAACTGAGATTTACTGGATCAATGAATCAGGCATCCTTGAACGAGACGAGCAGTGGCTAAAACACATTCATGACAGTACGTTCAATGACCGCGTCGCAAAATTCGTAGAGGAAACAGACGTCTCCTTACATTCCCAAACGCAGCATAGCCCATCCTCATACAAACGAAATTATTATTATTACATGATTGACGAGGAAAATGACCGCAAGAACTTGGCGTCCCTTTCTCAACTCGCTACATCCAATCATTTAAACCTTAATATGAACCGATGCAACCCTCTTGCGGGAGATCCAGAACATGCTTACGACATTGACTTCACGCCGTTAGGCACAGGGAAGAAGGCAGTTGTTCACTTCATCAATCAAATGTTTTCGATCGAGTTCGAGCACACGCTCGCATTCGGCGACAGCGGCAATGACTTGGAAATGGTGAAAGCTGTTCGCCACGGTTACTTACTCGCCAACGCCACTGACGAAGCGAAACGAAGACACGAGAACATCACCGAGCATCGTTACACGAAAGGAATGCTCGGAGTTCTTCAAGATTATTTTTCCGATTAAGTGTGCAGCCTCATTGCACACATTGAAGAAAAGCCTGCTATTGTAGGCTTTTTTAATTTGGCACAGCGTTTGCATTATAGAGGGTTGAACAAGAAAGGAGGATTCAATTGCTTAGAAAATTATCCTTTTGGTATACGTTGGCGTTCGTTGTGATTTGGAATGGATATACCGTTTTTCACTGGCTGAGCGGCCAACCGAATGGGTTATCTCTATTCCTATTTGGAATCGCTTTCACGGTGGTGTTACTAGCGGCCACATGGTTCTCAAGGTGGCTCATGGGCCACTACAAAGTTGTCGATGAGAAAGCAAATGTTATTCTGACGCAAGCAAAATCAAAAAAATCAAGGAGTGATCGACATGGCAGAACAGTCTATTAATGTCATTATCTTGTGCAGTTGGGGAGCAACTTCGAGTCAATTGGCGAAGAAAGTACAGCAAGCCGCGGAAAAAAGAGGCATCACGGCAAAGATTGATGCAGGGGGCACCGGTGACTTTAAAGATAAAGCGTCAGATTACGATGTGGCCCTATTGGAACCGCAAGTTCGCCATTTAAGAAAAGAAGTGACGCGAATTGCAGAGCCGCACAACGTACCTGTAGAGATGGTTGATCAGACAGCATTTGCTTTGATGAACGGAGACAAAGTGCTTGACCAAGTATTACAACTAATGGAATAGAGGAGGTTCTCTTATGATTCAATGGCTTGAAGATCATCTGATGGAACCACTCGGTAAGATTGCGCAAAATAAATATCTGCAGTCGATCCGTGATGCGTTTGTTATTTTCGCACTGCCTGTAATCATCACAGGTTCCATCTTCTTAATTATCGCTAATCCTCCTGATGAAATCAGTGGCACACCGGTGTTTGGGCCCATGGTAGACGCGTGGGTGAATGCAGTCGAACCGATCCAGGCTCAACTGTTGTTTCCGTTTAACTTAACGTTCGGTTTGATGGCGCTCGTTGTCGCCTTTGGTGTCGGCTACAGTCTCGCACAACGAATTGATGTGGACGCGGTTATGGCCGGCATGTTGTCAATGCTTGCCTTTCTAATGACCGCATTCCCGATGGTCGACATTGAGCAAATACAATTCGGTGAAGTGCTTGGCATGCTCGGTGGCGAAGGGTTATTCGTAGCCATCATTCTTAGTATCATCGTTACTGAATTGATGAACTTTTTGATTAAAAAAGGGATTACCATTGAAATGCCTGACGGTGTTCCCCCTTATGTGATGCGGACGTTCCGCGTACTTATTCCTTTTATGATCATCATCCCTCTTGTTTGGCTCTGCAGTGGATCATCTATGCCAACTTTGAGATGACGATGTCACAAGCCATAATGGCTATATTCGAGCCGCTCGTAACAGCATCGAACAGTTATTGGGCCGCACTCGGATGATTCTTGTTATGATGGTGTTATGGGGGATGGGCATTCATGGCATGAACGTCGTATCATCGGTTGTCTATCCGTTCTGGATGGCCCAACTCGCGCAGAACGCTGATGCAGTTGCGGCCGGTCAAGAAGCGACGGGAATCGTAACCGAACCGTTCTTTCACATGTTCACGCACATCGGTGGTTCAGGGGTTACGCTCGGCCTCGTCATCTTTATGATGTTCTCTGCTTCCATTCAAATTAAGCAAGTCGGACGCACATCCATTATTCCGTCCATCTTTAACATTAATGAACCTGTCATCTTCGGGCTGCCGATCGTTTTAAACCCCGTCCTGTTCATACCGTTCGTACTAGCACCGGTCGTTGTTGTGACAATCAACTACATTATGTTTACAACAGGGATACTGCCACCGGTCGTCATCCAACCCCCTTTCACGGTGCCGCTCGGGTTCGGAGGCTTCTTAGCGACCGGCGGTTCGTTTATGGCGATCTTAATCCAAATTATTAACGTGCTCGTCGCAACGGCTATCTATTATCCGTTCTTCAAACGCTATGAAAAACAACTGATTAAACAGCAGCAAAGCGCGTCTTCAGAAGACGAAGCAGCTGCCACAACTTGAGGTGAAACACACGATGAATTACGAAAAAACGATGACTCATCTTATTCTTCACGGCGGTAACGCCCGCGGGGCAGCGTATGAAGCACTGGATGCTGCGGAAGAGGGAAACTTCAGTGAAGCAGAAGAAAAATTGAAAGAAGCCGAGCAAGAATTCATAGCTGGTCATAAATGGCAAACCGAACTAATCTCGCATCAAGATGATGAGAATGCGGTTCCGTCTTTTGTCATGATTCACGCACAAGATCACCTCATGACTGCACAAGCCGAATTATCGTTAATCAAACGCCTCATCCTGCAGATTAAAGAAACAAAAGCTTTATGTGAGCGCGTAGCAAGTTAGAAGAATAAGTGAATTCGAAATATCGCCTCATAGAACATTCTATGAGCCGATTTCTTCCTCAAAAATATCTCCAAAACCGAAAATAATATATAGAATCAAGAAATCAAACCATAGACAATTCTATGGTTTGATTTTGACCCTTTTTCAAATGATAAAGGCTAAAAATTGCTACTCCATCCACTCCGGCTTCCCGAATCCTTCGAACTGCTCGTCAATGACTTCTTCGAACTGTTCAGACTCAATCACTCTACGATGTCACTGGCAAGTTGCCCGTCTTCGTCTTCGGCACGGACGGCGACGACGTTGCGGTACTGGTCAGGCATGTTTTCAAGTGCGAGCGCATCTAACAGATCCATCTCGGCACCGAGGGCGAAGTTGCCGGGTACAGCAGTGAGCGCTGAGCTCCCGACTTGGCGTGGCAGTTGTGCGGCTTCGAGTTCTACAAACTGCAAATCGAGGGGGTTGCCGGTAATGTCGCGAGCAGAAGCCGTGAGCTCGTCGATGCCGTCTTCAAATTCGATAAGCCTTCTTCTTCGAGCATAATGAAGGCGCGGGCGGCGTTGGTTGGATCGTTCGGAATCGCAACTTCCGTGCCTTCAGCAACGTCGCTCAAGTCACTGTACTCATCGGAATACAAGCCCATCGGTGCAGTCGGGACGGTAATAAGCCCAACAAGATCTAGATTGTTTTCTTCAGTGAAGTTCTCAAGGTAGACGGTGTGTTGAAACAAGTTGGCGTCGATTTCTTCATTTGCTAGCGCATTGTTCGGATACACATAGTCGGAGAATTCTTGAATGTCGACGGAGTACCCCTTTTCTTCCAAGCCGGGCACGATCGCCTCCGACAACATATCGCTATAAGGACCGGCGGTAGCTCCCAATGTGATGTCGCCAGCCGCCTCCTCGCTGCCTTCACTTTCATCTCCGCAAGCGGACAATACCAATACACTTCCTAATAAGAATACGGTCGATTTTTTCAACTGATTTCTCTCCTTCTCTATTTGTATACTCTCTTTAGTTGGGACATGGATCTTACTTCTCGTTGCTTGCGTTCCGGGTAGTGCCCCTAGGCGGAATGGCATTTGCTAGGATCGCTGCTCCTGTCCGTAACAGAATTCGTTGGTCACGCTGTTTCTGTTCCGGCTAAAGCTCATAAGGGAAATGTCATTTGCTATGACCGTCGCTCCCGTTTTGACCCTTGCAGCTCTTGCGGTTTTATGTTCGTTTGTCCACACGCTTAGCGATCAGGTCTCCAATTTGTTGGATTACTTGGACGAGGACGATGAGCAACACGACGGTTGCGATCATGATCGTTGTGTCGTACCGGTAATGGCCATAGCGAATGGCAAGGTCTCCGATGCCGCCCCCACCGACTACACCGGCCATCGCGGAGTAAGCGATGAGGCTGATAATCGTAAGGGTAAGGCCTTGAATAATTGATGAGCGGGCTTCTGGGAAAAGGACGTCTTTCATGATCATCCACGGTGTCGCCCCAGTCGCAATGGCTGCCTCAATCATGCCTTTATCAATATCACGAAGGGCGGTCTCAACGATCCGCGCAAAGAATGGGATGGCGGCCACAGATAAGGACACGCTCGCCGCGACAGGTCCGGTCGTTGTACCGACGAGCAGCCCAGTTACCGGAAAGAGTAGTACGAGCAAGATAATGTACGGAATCGAGCGGACGATGTTGACGATAAAGCCAAGTGTCTGCTGCAAGATGACGTTCTGCCAAAACAATCCACGGTCGGTGACGAATAAAATGATGCCGAGAGGCAGACCGATGATGATTGCGACGGCGGTAGATATGCCGATCATCTGCATCGTTTCCACAAATGCTTCTGCCATGTCAGGCAACAGATTAATGAGATGCTGAAAGTCCATCGCGCAACACCTCCACATCTGCTTGTCGTTGCTGAATGTAGTTGATACCCATTTGTATGTCACCAATTTCTCCGCGCAGCTCCATGATGAAGATGCCGAGCGGTCGGTTTTCAATGTATTCAATCGCACCGTGCAAGAAATTTCCCTTGATGTCAATCTGTTGCAACATATCCCGATGATGCCTTCACCAGCTACCGTTCCGCGAAATGTCACTTTAATAATCGTCCCCGAGCACCCAGAGAGCGTTTCTTCTGGCACTTCAAATGAGACGACGTTGGAGATGAACTCTTGTGTGAGCGCTTCTTGCGGATCAGCAAATAGATCATATACGCGCCCATGCTCAACAACTTCCCCGTCCTGCATAATCGCCATTCGGTTGCAAATCTCTTTCACCACACCCATTTCATGTGTAATGAGTACTATCGTTAATCCTAAGTCTCGATTCAAATTTTTTAACAGCCGCAAGATGGATTGCGTCGTCGTCGGATCAAGAGCCGACGTAGCCTCGTCGCACAAGAGCACCGCCGGGTTATTTGCAAGAGCACGCGCTATGCCGACACGTTGTTTCTGACCACCGCTCAGTTGCGCCGGGTAAACATCACGCTTATCGGAAAGTTCAACCAGTCCAAGTAGCTCGTCGACCGTGCGGGGATGGCTTCTTTCGACTCCCCTGCTGCCCGAAGCGCAAACGCTACGTTGTCATAGACCGTTTTTTGACTAATTAAGTAAAAATGCTGAAAAATCATCCGATCTTCAGTCGTTGCTTACGGAGCTCCTCTCCCTTCAATCCAGTCATCTCTGTACCGTCTACGCTGACTGAACCACTCGTCGGTCGTTCAAGCACGTTTATGCAGCGGAGCAACGAACTTTTTCCTGCCCCGGAGTATCCGATGATGCCAAAGATATCTCCCCGTGCAATCGACAAACTCACATCCTTAACACCGGTCACCGATTTCTTTTTCGTCTGATATACTTTTGTCAAATTGTTAATTTCAATCATCTCTCGACCCCCAACCCAATAAAAAAAAAGACCCTTTTCGTCTGAAAAAAGTCTTGAATGGCAATGTGCACAATTTCGCGACTTATCTTTCAGAATTGTTGCATTCTGCTGGACTTGGCACCTTCCTCATTGGAGGTTGCCGGACGTCATCGGGCCATTCCCTCGGTCACTCTCGATAAGCAAAATATGAAGTTAGTAGTAGTTATCGTAATACTTTAAAGCGATAATGTCAACAAAAATACTAACTTTTCTGATCGGAATTGAAGTATGATTTTTATTGCAGGAAGCGGATGAACGATGTCGAATCATCTTACATAAGCTTCCTCAAATTGGCTATGCACATCCGGTGCGAACCCGAAGCGAACATAAAAACCCTGGGTGACCCGCACCAAAAATCGGGTCAATTTTGTGAAAGTATGTAATGATTGCTAGTTTATACCCCATTAATGTGCGAAATAAGTAGTTGTTAGAAGAAAGAATAAGCGGATATTGGTCAAAAGACCCTTAATTTCGCAGTCGCACCCTGTATGGGTGCGTGGATTGAAATATTTCGCAATATACGAACCTTCGTACGTACGTACCGTCGCACCCTGTATGGGTGCGTGGATTGAAATGGTCAAAGAGCAAAAAGAAGAGACGATTAACCTGGTCGCACCTTGTACAGGTGCGTGGATTGAAATTTCAGCGGTTTGCTGGTAGTGAGCAAAGACATCGTTGTCGCACCCTGTATGGGTGCGTGGATTGAAAAATATAGAAGGATGGGGTTTTTATCCCTAGTAGTCCTGACGGCTCTCGCTCGTTGGGAAAACATAACAAGGCCGCCACTTCAATATAGTGGCGGCCTTGTTGCATGTTTGTTTAATTGTCGGGCGTGTATCCGTACACTGGCAGTGTGATGCTTGCGGTTTCTTCAATTTCTTCAAAGCTGATGTCAAATGTGACGTGTTCAGTGTCTCCTGTTTCGTGAACAATCAATCCATCTTCTAAGTCGTATTCGGCACTTTCTGGATGACTTGAAGTGACTTCTTTAATCGTTATGGATTCGAATACCTCAGTCGGTACGGATTCATAGAAGTAGTTTTGACCTCTGAACACCAATTGTGCACCGGTATGGTCCAGTCGTACAAATCTTGACATGAAGTTGCCATCGAGTTCGAATAACGGACTGATGTGGACAGGAACGTTCGGGTCAATGACGAGCACTTCTTGCGAATCGGACGTTATTTCTGTACCTTCTTCATCACGAATTGCGACTGTGTAGCTGAATGTTTCCCGATGAGCAAGCTCTGAGGCGTCAAATCCACCTGATGAGTCGGTCAGCTCATACCCATCGGTTAGATTAAATATGAGTTCATACCCTTCAGCTGCCAATTCATCCACTGAAAGTTCCAGCCCGTCTACATCAAATTGCAATGTTTGACCTGCTTCTTTTCGAATCGTGTCTGTCGTAGCATCCACTCGGCTAAACGTAGGATCAAACTCCTCGATAGTAATTTCGAATTCCTCTCTGCCGTAGTTCCTTGAGTCTAACAGGAGGATATAATCGCCCGGCACGAGTCTAGAAAATGAAGCCTCAAATCGATGCCCATTCATTTGCAATCCAGCCCCTTTTTCTGCACTTTCCTCAAAACCATCAGGACCTTCCAAAACAATGTAAAAACCTGAATCATCAAAGTCAACTGGGAATTCCCGCTCACATCTACACGAGCTCCATTAATGTCTACGTTCACATTTCGTATATCGGATCGTTCTCTTTCGTATGAGAGTGTCGTACGTTGATCTTGATAGTACAAAACAAGTGCCTGTCCATAATTCAATCTATAATCGGTCCGAATTTGCAATGTTTGATCATCGATCACTTCCAAATGTTCCGTGTTTCCGCGTAACCTAAAATCATCGGCATCCCATTCTACATCGCGAATATCTCGGTTAAAATGAATGTTAAACGTATATGGATCGACCATTTCCATAGATTGCAACCCAAGTTCATCTGTATAGAGGACAGCTAACGTTCTTTCGATAAAGGTTGCCATTTGGCTACGAGAGACCGGTTCCATTGGGCGAAATGTTCCGTCTGTTGTTTGTGTAATTCCATGTGCTTGCAATGCTTGAATGTTGTCTTGATGCACAGCAAGAGCATCGTCCAAGTCAGTGACTTGTCCTCCATTTCCTTCTGCTCGTTCAACATCGTTCATATCAAGCACGCGCATGAGAATCGACGCCATCTGTTGACGATGCAAAGTGACTCCTGTATCAAACACTGAGTTGCCTTCTCTGCCTGTCATAATTCCTGCATCGGTTACCGCTTTGACGACAGGTGCATAATGATGACTTGACGACACATCTGGATAAAGATCTTCTGAAACGGTATCAGGGACAGGGATATCAAAAGCTCTCGTCATTAATGTTGCAACCTGCCCGCGAATGATCGTTTCATTTGGGTGGAAATTGCCATCCGAATAACCGGTCAGAATACCACGATCTCGCATTTCACGAATCTCGGAAGAGTGTGTCGTACCATGACAAACATCTTCAAAAATCGGTCCCATGATGTCATGGTGGCAATCGTAAGTAGCGTTTACTTCCGAAGGACCTGAGTACGCTGCTGCACCCAAGGCGCCTGCAAGGCTAAGTACTAAAAAATTCTTTCTCATTAACATAATCCCCTTATTCATTTTGATATATTTATTATAGCTTAACAAAATACAAAAATTTAGATTTATTTTCATTTTTTGGGTTGATTTTTTCATGTTTTAGGGAATCGTTAGGCAAGGAGATGGTCTGATTGAATCCATTGCAAGCTTTATCAATCTTCAGCGCTGCGGCTTTGTCTCAATCTGTTGCAGGAGAATTGGTGTCTGAACCAAGTGAGCGTATGGAAGAACAAGGAACGATAGAGGTGGAAGCAGAAGAGGAGCACATACTCGATGAAGAAGAAGTAATCGGCATTGTGAGCAATGACTTTGAAACAGAAGCTGAAAATTACGGCTTTATGAATGACGGGATTAATGACGACAATGAATATGTGATTCGCGCGGTGGAGTCGGTTACAGACGAAGATGGTGATCCGTCACACATCGCGACATTAAACCGCTATTATGTTGACAAATATACAGGCGAGTTTTGGAAAGAATTCGACTAGGCAGCCCTTGTATAATAGGGTTGCTTTTTATTTTGAAAAGCACAAGATATACCGGCATTAAAAAAACGCCTCCTGCAACGGTGACTTTTTACCATTGCAAGAGGCTTGACTTCTTTACACGCCGGAGTATGCCATAAACCCTCCGTCGACCGGGACTGTAATACCAGTGACAAAGCGTGACGTTTCGTCATCGGCAAGCCAGAGCAACGTGCCGAGTAAGTCTTCGGGTTCACCGAAACGTCGCTGCGGGGTATGATCAATAATTTTGTTGGCACGTTCGGTACGTCCCCCGTCTGGGTGGTGAGCAAATCACGATTTTGTTCAGTGAGGAAGAACCCTGGCGCGATTGCGTTCACACGAATACCCGTCTCTGCAAAATGGACAGCTGTCCATTTTGTTAAGTTGTCGATACCAGCTTTGGCGGCACTGTAGGCCGGTACTTTCGTCATCGGGGCCGGGGCCGACATGGAAGAAATGTTAATGACTGTGCCCCCGCTTGATGTCATGTCTCGGGCAAATACTTGTGTAGGCAAGAGTGTCCCGACGAGGTTTAACCGGAACACGTGATCAAATCCGCTTAATTGCAGATCGAAAAACGACTGAATATCGCTTTCTAGATCGCCAGTTTCGTACGTTTCTTTTTCGGTGATCGCGTCGGGGTGATTGCCACCAGCACCGTTAATTAACAGGTCGCACGCGCCGAACGTTTTCTTTACTTGCGCGTAAGCGGCAGCGATGCTCGTTTCGTCTAACACGTCGCATCCGACAGCCACAGCTTCTCCGCCTGCAATGTTGATCTGTTCGGCGACTTTTTCACCGTTCGCTACATTTCGGTTTAGTATCGCGACTTTCATACCTTGGCGCGCGAGCTCTTTTGCCATAGTGCGGCAGAGCACCCCACTGCCTCCTGTAATTACTGCGACGTTCCCTTTTAAATTCGTATGTCTAGGGAGCATGTGATTTCGCCTCCTGATTCGTTTTTTCAACAAGTTCATAAGCGTCCCAAAGACCCCATAAGTGCATGATCCCTAATGCCCGGTCGTACAACCCATACCCTGGGCGACATTGTTCGTTCCATAAATGTCGGCCGTGGTCGGGGCGGACGTACCCTGTAAAACCTGACTCGTGATACGCTCTGACGACGTCATCAATTGGAACGGACCCGTCTTTCGTTCGATGGGACGTCTCAATAAAATCCCCATTTTCATAGATACGAACATTTCGGATGTGAGCAAATGCGATGCGATTATGAAAGCGGCGAATGATCGCAGGGACATCGTTTGCCGGATTTGACCCGAGTGAACCGCTACACAGCGTAAGACAGTGAGACGGACTGTCGGAAATGGCCAAATACCGTTCAATCGCTTCTTCACTATTGATAATTCTTGGCAAGCCAAACACAGACCACGGTGGATCGTCTGGATGGATGGCTAGTTTAATATTTTCTTCTTCTGCGACTGGCAATACTCGCTCTAAGAAATAGTGGAGATTCGCCCATAAGTCTTCTTCACTCACTTGCTCATATGCTCGAAGTGAGTGTTCGATCGTCTTCAAGCGTTCCGGCTCCCACCCAGGCATCGTGAATTCAGAGTCCGTCGTTTGTTCGATTAACTCATACGGATCCATCCGGTCAACTTTCGCTTTTTCATAGAAAAGGGCAGTAGAACCGTCTTCTAATTGTTTAAAAAGATCGGTTCTTGTCCAATCAAATACCGGCATGAAATTGAAGCAGACGACGCGTGCGCCTGCCTGAGCAACGTTTTTTAACGTTTGCTTGTAGTTCTCAATGTAACGGTCTCGCGTGTCAGCGCCGAGTTTGATGTCTTCATGGACGTTAATGCTCTCCACGACGTGAAGATGAAAGCCGTGGGTATCGGCGTATTTTTTGACACGCATGATGTCTTCCAGTGGCCACACGTTACCTGCTGGCTGATCGTGAAGAGCCCACACAAGCCCTTCTATGCCAGGAATTTGTTTAATTTGCTCGGCTGTAACGGAGTCATTGCCTTCTCCGTACCAGCGAAATGTCATTCTCATCGCGTTCAACCCCTTCCACTAAAATTCAATAACGACTTTTCGTACATTCTCAGGTTCATTTTCCAACAGAGAGAATGCTTTTTTAACATCTTTAAAATGAAACCGATGGGAAATGATCGCTTCTGGTTTCAACTGGCCAGCATTGACTTTTTCAATCACTGCAGGAAATTGATGCGTCTGTAGTCGAGAGCCAACAACGTTTAATTCTTTCTTTGTAAGTTGAAAAGAAGGAATGTGTGACGGCTGCTCATTAAATCCTAACGTCACGACCGTTCCGGCAACTGATGCAAGTTGAACCGCTTGCTCAAACGTACTCGTAATGCCGACCGCATCGATGACGACGTTCATCATTTCGCCATCCGTTGCTCTTGTCACTTCTTCTTCCACGTCTGTCGTTCCCGGGTTAATGATCGATCTGCTCCGATAGACGTTGCGTAATCAAGACGATTCGTATTGAAATCTGACATCCACACTGTCGCCCCTCGCTCTTTTGCGAGCAATAGACAAGCTATGCCTGTCGGGCCCGCCCCCATAATGAGTACAGTGTCCCCAGACTGGATGTTTCCACGAAAACTAGCTTGCGCACCGATCGTCAACGGTTCAATAAGTGCCGCAGCTTCTTCAGTCACGTGATCTTCGACCGGGTGCCAATTTCTCTGATCGGCTCGCATCCATTCGCTCATGCCACCGTCAGCATGCACGCCGTACACGACGAGGTCTGTGCATACGTTCGGGCGGTCGTTCTTACATGCATAACACGTGCCACACGAGCGAATCGGCTCTAGGGCGACGAGGTCGCCCTTTTTCACGTTTGTAACAGCAGCACCCGTTTCTTCAACACGTCCTGCCACCTCATGTCCAATGACTCGAGGGTAAACGGTAAACGGGTTGCTTCCGTGATAAATGTGCATATCCGAACCACAAATTCCAACCGTCGTTACACGTACAATGACGTCCGTTTCGGTTTGAACTTTTGGGCGTTCCGTGTCAACGATGTCGAGTTGGTGAGGTTGTTTTACTTGAATGGCTTTCATCTTCATCATCCTTTACTCAAATAGTCCGGGTAAAAATAGTGATAATTGTGGTACGTACGCAACGATGAGTAGAACGAGAATCGCAACAGCGAAAAATGGGAGCAACTCTCTAACCGTTACTGTAATTGGCACTTTTGCAAATGATGACGCTACGAACAAACAAACCCCGACCGGTGGCGTGGAAAGTCCAATCATGAGTGCGAGCACCATGACGACACCGAAGTGAATCGGGTCCATACCAATACTTGTCGCAACCGGAAGTAGTACGGGGAACAAAATGACAAGTGCCGCGATGGTCTCCATAAACATTCCTAGCACAAGCAATAAAAGAATAATGAGTAAAATAACAAAAATCGGGTTCTCTGTAATCGAGAGAATGCCGTCAGCTATAACAAGCGGCACACCTTCACTGACAAGAATCCAGCCGAACGTGTTCGCAAATCCTACGAGCAAAAGGATGGAAGCCGTTGAGATGAGTGTGTTTTTAATGATGGACGGTACTAGCTTGAGATTTAACTCTCGATAAACAAATTTTCCAACGAGAAACGCATAGATCACACATACGACAGCAGCTTCAGTTGGTGTGAAATACCCACCAAGAATCCCCCAAAGAATAATAACGACCATAATTAGCGCCCAAAACGCCCCTAAAAACGTTTTTCCAATTGTAGAAAGTGACTGCTTCTCCCCTTTTGGATATTGGCGCTTCACACTAATGATGTATGTGACGATTAAAAATCCAATCGCAAGCAAAATACCAGGGATCGCTCCGGCAAGGAACAAATCACCGATGGAAATGCTAGCGAGCGTACCGATAATGATCATCGGCAACGACGGAGGAAGCATCGGTCCAACTGTTGATGAAATTGAGGTAACTGCCGCTGAAAACCCGACCCGTACCCTTGTTTTTCATCGCTGGAATCATAACTGATCCGATACTCGCTGTGTCCGATAACGCCGTACCTGAAATCCCGGCGAACCCGAGGGAAGAAGCGACGTTCGTTAGCGCAAGTCCCCCGCGAATGCGCCCGACAACCGCATTAGCAAAGTCAATGATTCGATTCGTAATCCCGCCAGCATTCATTAAGTTTCCTGCAAGGATGAAGGCTGGAATCGCTAGCATGACAAATGAATCAATTCCGGCAAACATCGTTTGCGGAATGACTGTGAGAGGTACGCCGGCAACGAGTAAGTAAATGAGTGATGAAATCCCTAAGCTAAACGCAATCGGTATTCCAAGAGCAATGAGTAATAAAAACAATACGATGACGAGGATAGCCATTAGCTTTCTTCTCCTTTCTCGTCATAGGCACCTTGCAGGCGTTCAATGATGGTCACAACCCCATACACGATTAACAATAAACCGAGGATCGGTACAGCCGCATACGCATAGGCCATAGGTATTCCTAGTGTTGGCGCGTAGAAATCTAACCCTAATCCCGTAAACTGGAGACCAAACACGAAAAGTACCGCTGAAAATAAAATAATAAGCACACTAATGACGGTTTCATAGATTCGTTGAATTGATTTTGGAAGTGCTAGAATTAACATGTCAATGCGGATAAATTCTTGTTTTCGTAAAGCCAAAGGAGCTGCCGTCACAATTGAATAAACAAATAAGTAGCGAGAAAGCTCTTCAGTCCACGTAAAATCATAAGGGAAATACCGGCTCAGGATTTGAATGACGACGACGAGCAATAAACCAGCAAATAATAGGATCGTCGTTGTTCCAAGTGTCGCATCGACTTTTTCCATCTGCTTCATTCACTCTCTCCTCCTTCACCTTCAGCGAGAATATCTAAGTACAACTCGTTCTGTTCTTCTGTGAAGTACTCTTCCAGTGCTGGCATCATTGCTTCACGAAACGCTTCTTGATCCACGTCGTCATTGAAGGTCATGCCTTGCTCATCTAATCGTTCCCGTACTGCTTCAGTTTCTGCCTCATGAAGATCTTGGGCATACGCTTCTGCTTCAGCCGCTGCTTCTTTGACCGCCGCTTGCTGGTCTGCTGGCAACGCTTCCAATTGCTCGCTACCAACGACTACATAAATCCATGAACGTACGTGCTCGGTTTCATTTAAGTATTGCTGCACCTCATAAAACCCGTTGCTCTCAATCAAGTCATTAGGTTCTCTTGTCCGTCGATCACCCCTTGTTGCAATCCGGTAAACACTTCGTTCAAACTGAGCACTTGTGGTTGTGCCCCTGCTTGTGACCACGCATCTAAAAATAACGGTACGTTTGGTACACGCATATTAAACCCGCGCAAATCTTCCGGCGTATTAATTTCAACATTCGACGTTAAGTTCCTTGGTGCTCGTTCCATATAAAAAAGAGGTGTGAGTCCAATATCACGCTCGATATCGCTTTCAATAATGCCACCTAATGGGCCTTCAATGACACGACGCATATGGTCCTCATCTTCAAATGCGTACGGTACGGCGAGCATGACCGCGTTTGGCGTCCACACTTCTAACGTCTCTCCAGTAATCGTGAGGTCGGTTGCACCGTAGCGAATGGAGTTGATGTTATCTACTTCACTGCCTAACTGACTGTTCGGAAAAATATCAACCACAACAGCACCGTCTGTTTTTTCTTCGACGAGTTCAGCAAACTCTTCGGCTGTTCGGTGCCACAAGTGACTCGAATCAGAAATGTGTGTCATTTTCCAACGAGTAACGTCCTCTTTTGAGGAGGAGGACGTTTCGGCTGCGCATCCACCGAGCAGCAGCACAGCACCAGAGACACAAGCCAAAAACCCTTTCCACATTGCCTACACCTGCTTTCTATATAAGTTTAACTAAAGAAATTCACTAAATCCCAGGATTAAAATCGGTCTTTACGGGCAAACGCCTACATATTGTCTGTTGAAGTTCATCTCGTTTCCCTTCGACTACTTCGGTCCCAAACGTTGTTCGTCACTGCAAGGGTTGCGGGCAACACGGAAAACGTTGGTCGAAGGGCAAAAAGACGTGACCGAGGGCCACCACCTGGCACAAAGAATGTTATGCCCTGTCTCTTATGTGACAATCCAACGCTTACACCGACCACTTTCGGCTCTCAACTGTCACTTATATCGCGATTTGTGACCGGTGACTCCGTTTTTGTGCGCATCCACGTTTAAAATGATGATTTTTCTATGCCAAGTGTCACTTAAATGAATATATGAGGCATTTGGACTTGTTTCTACGCACCGCAGCCAGTAGGCAGAAACGTGAACCGTATCTCCCTTATGCTCTGGAGTATAAAGAAAACACGGGGGTCGTACTTTGGCCACCGATGTCGCCCTTGCGCTCTAGAGTAAAACCATTCGCTTGCAAGGAAAGCAGCAACTGTGCAAATCAAGAAAATGATAATTTTTTTGATTATAGAGGTTTTTATTGAAAATAATCCGGAAATTCCGCTTTTAGCGGGGATTGGTCATACTGCAACAACGTCAAGTGCTCGTGCATAATTTCCATTCCAGCTCGTTCATCTTTTTGCTCAATTGCCTGAACCATCGCTTCATGTTGTTCAATGAGGAGGTTCCAATTCAACTTCAAATTCATGCTCAACTTACGCAATCTTTGCGAATGCACATCCATACGTTGTATGACTTGCCAAACACGTTTTTTATTTGTACCTTCTGCTAAGAACAAATGAAAATCGCGATCCAACAAAAAAAGGGCTTGTTCATCTTCTTTCTCCTTGGCAAGCTTTTGCTTTTCAATGTTTGCCAACATATCCAATCGTTTCGATTCCGGAAAAGAATGGCATGCGAGCTTCATCATCCCTACTTCTGCTTGCTCTCTAAGAAAACGGGCTTCTTCAACATGATCCAAGTCAATAAGTGTGACAAATGAACCTCTTTGTGGCAAAACCGTCAACAACTCATCTTCAGTTAATTTAAGAAAAGCTTCACGGACCGGTGTCCGACTCACTTCCAAATCATCAGAGATTTCTTTTTCGGAAATGACCGTCCCCGGCGTAAGCTCGAGACTCAATATTGATTCACGGATCTTCTCGTACACATACTCTCGGGTTGATCCTTTAAAATTTGTCCGATTCAACTTTTCTCACCTCCTAAAAATGATGCTACCACACTACCATACAAGTATGCTACTATTATTTTAAAGCGTTTACATACTTAAGGAGTGATTAATGAATGAGTACGCTCACAGAACAACAGCTAACAGACATTACGACAACGGCTTTTACGCGGGGTGGTATTCCAAAGCACATCGCAGAACATGTAACCGACGTGCTCGTGCACGCAAACTTACGTGGTGTTGATTCCCACGGCGTGCTTCGGGTTGAACATTATCTTCGACGAGTAGCTGAAGGTGGTCTCGATGCCCATGCAGAGCCGACATTCACAAAAACATCCCCAAGTACAGGGATCCTTGATGGAAACAACGGTTTTGGTCATTACATCGCAAAAGAAGCGATGAATCAATCCATCCAGATTGCAAAAGAACAAGGCATCGGTGCTGTCGCGGTTAAAAATAGCAGTCATTGCGGTGCGCTCTCCTACTTCGTACAGCAAGCTGCAGACGCTGGCATGATTGGCCTTGCCATGACCCATACAGACAAAGTGGTCGTTCCGTTTGGTGGTACAGAGCCATTTTTCGGTACGAACCCAATTGCCTTTGGCTTCCCGTCTGCTGAAGAAGGATCCGTCATTCTAGACTTCGCCACGAGTACAGTCGCTCTAGGAAAAATTCTACAAGCAAAAGAAAAAGGGCAATCCATTCCTGAAGGGTGGGGCGTAGACAAAGACGGAAACTCTACAACTGATCCTCACCAAGTCGTCTCCCTCACACCCTTTGGTGGACCGAAAGGCTATGGTCTTGCGATGGTTGTGGAAATATTCTCAGCATTACTCACAGGAGCCGCCTTTGGCCCACACGTATCTAAAATGTATGGAGACTATGGACAAAATCGCGAACTTGGTCACTTCGTTTTGGCGCTGGACCCTAGTGTGTTCACACACTTGGAAACATTCACAAAACGCATGGACATGATGATCCGTGAACTTCGGTCCATTCCAGCCATTGAAGGCAACGAAGGAGTCTTTGTTCCAGGCGAAATTGAGACACAAACGGCTAAAACAAGAAAGCAAAGTGGCATTCCACTGCCAGAATCTGTTTACGAGTTTCTTATGGAAAATGGACGATAGCGGCGGTCTGTACCGGCAAATTTTCATGCATCCTGCTTCAGAAAACAAATATCATTAACAAACCCCCGGTGAATCCAAGGATTCACCGGGGGTTTGCTCATATTCCCAAGCACCTAACGTCGCGCCGACGTGGTTTTTCAGCGTGACTCACTGCATCTGTTCCCTAGTTCATATATTCTGTTACCGAGTTAGTCAAATGTTTCCGCTCTGCGGAATAAAGCAGGGAACTCGGTAACAGCTTGTCTCAACTCGAGAACGGTTTTGGCCAATCCAACCCGGCCGACTCTACATGTGTAAAGCCCGTGCGATTCCCGCACGGGCTTTGTCTCATTGATTCTGATCTTCTTCGGCTTCAATTTCTTCGTTGTTGAAAAATTCTACATCGACGTCGAGTTCGTCATAGGTCTCATCTAAATCAAACGCTTCCACGACGGCTTGAACCAGCTCATCTGGCGAGGTTTGCTCATCAATGTCGAGTTCCGGCAGAATAGAGGCAAGTTGATCAAGGGCTTCATCTCCTGCTACCTGGATGTTTGATCCGCCCCTAGTGTCTTGAATTTCTGCTTCGGGGTTGCCGTTGTTGTAATCGTAATCCACTTCGTACTCTTCGCTTTTGTACTCGACATCCAATTGAAATTCCTCAAATGACAGCGACTCGTGCCAACCGCCGGTTGTTTCGTCGCCTGCCATACCCTCATCTTCTGTCGGTGTAGACTCTTCCATCGGCGGTTGTTCATTTTCTACCGTTCCGTCGTCCGTACCGCCACACCCAACGAGTCCGAGGGCGATAAGGATCGACAAGCTAGCCATGTTATACTTCTTCATCCGAACATTCCTCCACAATCGTTTTCTTTAAGATGCCCATCTCACCCAAATTTAAACAAAAAAGGCAGGCCTTCGCCTGCCGAATCATCATTCTAAATCTGTAATCGTCCAGATTGCTTGCCCGCTCGTGAATGGATTTTCAAAGATAAACTCATACTCATCAGAAGCGTTCACATCAAACGGCACTTCACCACGATTATCACGACCCGGACCAATCTCACCGTCCAACGAACCTGTCGTGTTTATTTGAATCACCTGTTATCTAAACATTCCTTTACAATTCGTATTTCAGTTATAACGGTGGCAATGTTGTACTTTACAACACCTAGTAAACACAAGATACAAGTTGTCGTTATATCATAATATTTACAGTACGCTATGATGAGGTGATCAAGTGCGTGAATTTTGGCATTTAGGCAAGGAAAATCGAAACCCATCAATTCATCTTAATAACAATTTAATTAATGGTATAGCATATAACTCTCACCACTTACATGGTCCAACAGGTCCAACTGGTAGTACAGGACCACAAGGCCCCACAAGGATTGGATTACAACAAGCCATCCCTTTTTCAGAAAATGCTAGACCAACATATCAACGAAATATGCTCATTTCCTATGAAGGCTCCATTTATCAGGTATTATCAGATTCCCCACAGGGGCTACCTGGTTCTTCAAATGATTATCAATTAATTGTTACAGGTGTTACAGGGACTACCGGTGCTCAAGGCGTAACGGGAGTCACTGGCAGTACCGGGCCTCAAGGCATCACGGGTGCCTCAGGCAGTACCGGGCCTCAAGGCATCACGGGTGCCTCAGGCATCACCGGGCCTCAAGGCGTCACGGGAGCCTCAGGCAACACTGGGCCTCAGGGCATCACGGGTGCCACGGGCAATACTGGACCTCAGGGCGTTACAGGCGTCACAGGTAGTACCGGGCCTCAAGGTGTCACGGGC
>NZ_BAXB01000009.1 GCF_000698145.1 Geomicrobium sp. JCM 19039 | reverse complement strand
CGTTTTTGGAATTAGATTCAGCACTTTAAAGAAATTGAACAACAATCTAGTTCCAAAGCGATGTTCATTTATTGAGTCGCACGCCCTGCCCCGAACACCGAGTTGAAAACGCAAAACTTCCGTCGGCGCGTGTCGCGCCGAATCGAGACCGATTTCGGTTCGGTCCCGCTGGGACCGACAGGTCGTAAGGTGTTAGGTTTCGTCCAATCTGCGCTCCAGTTGGAACAAACTGCGCGCAAGTTTTACGAAATGAGCGCTAAAATCGCTAAAAAGAGCAAACTTGATCGCAGAAAGTGAAAACTAGCGCGCACAATGCGAACCATGCCCTGCCCCGCTCGATACAAATACCATTGAAGTAATTTCGCTATGTGAAAGAGATATGAATACATTTTTGTCATAACAATCAATCGCATGAAATCACGAGATAATCTCTACATTCTGGAATCCAATGCATTGCTTTTGTTCATCCTATATAGAGAGTTTTTCACTACTTTCGGCATTGAAGATGCGTGGGGAATTTTCTCGGAGGTTAGCGGTGTAGATCACTCACCCAAATGATCTAGATTCATTGACCAGCGGGAAATCGCAGCGCCACTCCTCCCTTAGGATCCACTACCTTTTTTTCCAAACAAATCCGCCTTTAATTCCTCTATTGAAGACCACATTTGGACTTTATAAAAAAGCCTTAGGATAACTTTTATCCTAAGGCTTTTTTGGATCAACCGCTCGTTGCTATTTCTCTTCAAACACATAACTCTTCGCATGATACCGGACCCCGAGCACAATGCCAATTGCGAGCATCGAACTGAAGAGAGAGCTGCCCCCATAGCTCATAAACGGAAGCGTAAAGCCGGTAACAGGTAATAAGCCAACGTTCATACCGACGTTTTGAAACACTTGGAACGTAAACAGTGCAATAACACCGGAACATAAATACGTACCAAAACTATGGTGGGAACGAATGGCGGTCATCATAATCTGATAGAACAGAATAAAGAACAAAGTAATGACAAGTGCCGTTCCGAGAAACCCTGTTTCTCTACCCACAATAGAAAAGATAAAGTCGGTATGCGCTTCGGGTACGTATACGTCATGCTCTGTGTTTCCTGTTAATCCACCGGAACCAATTGCGGTCATCGCTTGCGCCACTTGATAACCTTGATCTGGGTTCTCAAGCGGTCGCAACCACCCATGAAAACGATTCACCTGATAGTCTTCGATATGTCTAAAGAACGCATTCTGAACGAAGTCTGGAAAACGAAAATACGCAACAATAAATGCGCCAACAATGACGGATGGAATTCCATATAAAAGACTAAGCAGCTTATAAGACATTCCTGAGACGAGTGTCAGCCCGACGGTTATGGCAAGCATCATCATGACCATCCCCATATCCGGTTGAGAACGAAGCAACAGAATTGGTGGAATAATGACGAGAGCCATTTTCGCTAATAGCCATACGTCGGATTTAAGTTCTTTTGGCGTCCAGCTATTGTTATGTTTATAAATAATGGCACTAAGTGTGACGATAATAAATACCTTCATAAACTCTGAAGGCTGTAAATTCACGAAACCGAGATCAAACCAACGGGTCGCCCCTAACCGCTCAGGAGCTAGACTACTTGGAGAAACAATCTCTAGCACAATGAGCATGAACAATCCAAACGCATAACTAATCCAATGCAAATTTAAATAATATTCAAAGTCAAAGTGCATGACGACAATCGCGATAATAAATCCGGCCACAAAAAAAGCAGCTTGCATAATAACTATCGTTGTATTCCCTACAGCAAAATAAATGTATAAACAGCTCAAAACAGCAAAAATAAATAATACAAACATCATATTAATGTCGTATTGTTTTTCATAGCTTTGGTAAGGTTTCATGCTTTCATCCCCTGAACACATCATTCTGCATTTATGATACACGATTTATTGTGACACGTATATGAGTAAAACATTGCAATTATCGACGTCTTTGCAAACAACCGAAATAAAGCGCTGAATGCATATGCATTCAGCGCTGTTATTAGAGTGCTCGATCAACGTCAAGCATGTCCGACACGGTAACAAACTCATACCCATCAGCTAGCAATTCTGGAATGAGTGTATCTAGAGCATCCGCTGACGTGATGGTCTGATCCCAATTCCCACCATCATGCATCAAAACGATGCTTCCTGGACTGATTTCACTACGAAGAATGTCGACAATCTCTTCTGAAGGGATTTGCTGCCAGTCTTGTGAGTCCGCATTCCATCCAACCGCAATATTGCCTCGTTCGGTTAAGTGCTCCATTAATTCGATGTTTAAGCTGCCATATGGAGCACGGAAAAGCCTCGGCTTATATCCAACACTCTCTTCAACAACACGTTCAGTTTGTGTCAACTCCCAATCCAACCTCGCGACGAGATCCTCTTCGTCGTCGTCATCTGTTAAGTTTGGATGCCAAAACGTGTGGGAACCGATATCATGACCGGCTTCATCGATCTCTTGAAGTAACTCTGGATATGCTTCGGCTCTTGCTCCGAGCACAAAGAACGTACCGAGAACATCATATTTGTCTAACACTTCTAAAATCTGTGAGGTGTGTCTTGGATCTGGCCCATCATCAAACGTGAGGGCAACCTGTTTCTCGTTTGGGTCTCCCATATAGTAAAATGAATCAGGGAAGGATTGTTTTAACTGGGTAAACGTCACAGGGTCAGGATCTCTCACATCCTCTTCACTCCCACCTCGTAAGGAGGAAGTTCATCTTGCGCAGCAAAAACGTTCATCGGAACGACAAATGACACGAACAAAGCGACAGCTACTGCTATTTTGACGTATAGAGCTTTCAATTCATCTCTTCCTTTCAACATGACCTACCTGTTAACATATACAAAAATTAACAATGTATGTATGAAAGGCACGACTTATTAAAGAAGGTGTTTGTATGGAAACCCGTGATCGCTTTGTATTTTCAATTATCGTCGTTATCGCCACGGGGTTGATTGTCTTTTTAACCCCAGGAACCGAACAGATGGCACTTATGACGGTCAGCATTGTATTTTCTTGTTGGTCAGTTTCTGCTTATTTGTTGTTCTACTCTACAGTGACAAATGCTTGGTTTTATAACATCTGGGGCGCTAACGGTCTTTTCTATATTGCTGTAATTATGCTTGAGGACGGGCGCGACCATACGGTCATGGTTGTAATGATCCTGTTATGGCTGTTTATTCTGACCATTGATTTCTTGTTTAGACAATCAAGACAAAAAGGTGACTAATTGTAAATCTTACTCGCATCCATCATAAAGATTAATTCATCCCCGCGCTTCACAACACCTTGACTAATGGCAGAGTTTGAGTTCGAGCTCAAACTGTCAGAGACCTCATCCTCTTCAATTCGGATCACTTCTCTCGCTTCATCCACCATCACACCAAGAGGGTCGTCTTCAGTTGCAAGTAACAATAATCGTGTGTTCTTCGTTAGTTTTGCGGCTGGTTTTCCCATCACAATACGCAAATCAATCAAGGTCGTAATCGCTCCTCGCATGTTCATTACACCGAGCACTTCTTGAGCAGTTCCTGGCACGCGTGTCATTTGTTCAACGCGTTCAACGGATTGAACGTGATCTACATCAATGCCATATTTTTCACCATCAATGGTAAATACGATAACCTGTGTCATAAGTCACATCCTATTCATTCAATAAACTATTCGTATCAATAATCAGGATCACGTCTCCATTACCTAAAATGGCAGCACCAGAGATTCCTTTCACATTTCCTAAATAATTGCCAAGTGACTTTAAGACGACATCTTGCTGACCGACGAGAGATTCTACGGCAATCGCAACGGCGTAGTCACGATGCTTGACGATAATGAGAGATTGAAAATCATCTTCAAACGTCGAGTGCTTCGCTTTGTTACTCGGAGGAATTTCAAATGCCTCAGACAAGTGGACGACAGGGATGACGTGATTTCGATAATTTGTCACCATCTTTCCTTGAGCTTTATAAATCTCCGCTCTTTTTACGATGGCTGTTTCAATGATGGAGGAGACCGGAATGCCATACCATTCATCTTCAGTCTGTACGAGCATCACATCCATAATGGATAACGTTAACGGAAGCTGAATGGAAAACACCGATCCACCCCCATGCGTACTACTCACCGAGATTTTTCCGCCTAACGATTCAAATGTTTGTTTTACAACATCTAAACCGACTCCCCTACCTGACACATTCGTAATCTCTGTTGCTGTACTAAACCCCGATGAAAATAACAATTGATAAATTTGGTGGTCATCCATTCGCTCTGCCTCAGCATGTGTAATGACCCCTTTTTCTAAAGCACTAGCTTTTACTTTTTCTCGGTTAATGCCCGCACCATCGTCTGAAACTTCAATATAGACACTGTTTCCTCGATGAAATGCTCGCAGTTGTATCGTCCTTGCTCACGTTTTCCTTGCTCACGTCTCGTTTCAGGATGTTCAATCCCGTGGTCAATCGAATTACGTAAAAGATGAACGAGCGGATCGCCAATTTCATCGATAATGGACCGGTCCAGCTCTGTACTCGTTCCGCTCATCTGCAAATCCACTGATTTTCCGAGTTCTTTAGACAATTTTCTTACCATGCTCGGAAAACGGTTAAATACATGCTCAACACTCATCATTCTCATGCTCAAGATCACATCTTGTAATTGCTGTGCGTTTCTCGTTAACCGCTCAATTGAAGAGGTGAGTTCTGCATCATCAATGCGTGCAGCAATGCCTTCCATTCTGCTCCGATTAATAATGAGCTCTTCAAACAAATTCATCAACGTATCCAATCGTTGTACATTAATTCGTACCGTTTTACTCGTTTCAATTTTTGATGGAAGCGCATCTGCTGAACGAGGTACTTCTTCTTTCGTTGTTCCTTGTTCTGTTGCTTTGTTCATGTTCGTTTGAACGTCTGAGATATTTACCTCTTGAATTTCTGATACTTGTCGGATCGTTTGCTGTAACATATCCTTATTTTCCCGGGAAATAAATGTGAGTACGAAACGATTTTCAAATGCTTCAGCTTCCAATTCCTCGGTGGTTGGCACGGATTTGATGACGTCACCAAAAGACTCTAGATTTTGAAGTACCATAAACGCCCGCACCGATTTGAGCATCGCTTGTTCATCTATATAAACCTCAATTTCATAAGCATGAAAACCATCTTCAAGAGATTGTTCAATAACCGTCCACTCAAACTCATTATACGCCGTTTTCACTGTTCCCCCGGGCTTTTCTTCCTCGAGTTGTTCACCGTTTGTGATTTTCCCTAACCGCTCAACGAGCGCTGTCACATCTTTAGTTCCATCTCCACCAGAAGCGATTCCTTGGATCATCTCTTCCAATGCATCCGCTGACTGAAACATTACATCAATTGTGTCTACCGTTAATGTGAGCTCATCACTGCGAATGAGATCCAACACATTTTCCATCGTGTGGGTTAAGTTAGCGACATCTGTAAACTCCATCGTTGCAGCCATGCCCTTTAATGTGTGGGCCGATCGAAAGATCTCCTCAACGACACTTCGATTTGCTGTGTCTTTCTCTAACTCAAACAAACAGTCTTGTATATTTTGCAAATGCTCAACACTCTCATCAATGAACAATTGTCGATATTCTGCATGAGCCATGCTTTCACCTCTTCATATTCACACGTCTACTTCTCATATCGGTATATCGAGCGGGTAGTTTGAGCTTTCTTCACAAATTAACTAGCGATCAAACACTATGATGTAAAATGACGGACTTTCCCGTTTCATTGTTTCTTCTCATCACTCTTAATATTTCACACATCATTCGTTGACGCACATACGAATTGGCATATCTAAAAACGTGGTGAAGCAAAATCTAGGCTTCACCACGTTGTACGTGTTTACATATAGAAATTTCGCAACGCTTGATCTTTCATACGATGATAAGATCGTTCCCGTTGTTGGTATTCATACGCTTTTTCAATTTCATCTTTTGAAAAGAAGCGAGGTTTAATGATTACTGTGATTAACATTAAATGAATTCGCATACTTCCCGCCTCCTTTCTGTATCCGTTTTAGGGAGAGGTATCCTCATTCCAAGTATTGATCTGTGTTCCACTAATGAGCGTTCTCATTAGGCTCTTCCTCCTTTCAGGTCCAATGTAAATATATGAAAACGTTCGTTTGAACGTTCCACACTCCGCTATTTCTACGCAAATGTGCAGCAATTATGAATCTTTTTTTACACACAAAAATCCCCCGACCGTTTCACACAGGCGGAGGATGGTCATTTCGTATTGTAAAAACATCGCACATTGTAAAACGACTACAACGATCCAGCTCGTCGACGGTTGACATCGACGAATGGGATAATCCCCACATGTGTCCAGTATGAAGTTGTGACGAAGTGTACTCGTTTATGTGTTGTCATGTGTGATCACCCTTTCTGAATTTTATAAACTTAGTATAGCGGGTATTCATCTCTCTGTAAAGCTTTTTTTCTTGTCAACATATTTTCACACAATTAATGCCGATTCAAATCACGATGTACACCTTCTACAACGTATAGAACTTGTTCTGCTAAGTTCGTACAGTGATCTCCAACCCGTTCCAAAGAACGTGCGGTGTAGGCGAGCTGGACGATGGTCCGTTCATCATGCGTATTCAATATGAATTGTTGAATGGCTCGACCGTAAAGATCGTCAAGAGTTCGATCCTGTGCCTCAATTTGCTTTACTTCGTTTACTTCCATATGATAAAAAACATCAATGGCTTCTTTCAACATCCGCATACTGTACTCGCCCATTTCAGTAATTATTTCTGTTTCTTCATGAGAAAATGCTTGCGGTTCTCGGTGCAAATTTGCTTTGGCAATCTCTACTGCCAAATCACCAAGACGTTCGAGGTCAGTAGACACTTTCATCATCGCCGTTAACGTTCTCAAGTCGGTCGCAACTGGCTGTTGTGTCACGAGCAATTGAACGATGTGCTCGTTTACTCGTAAATCTGTTTCGTTAATCGTTTTATCTTGTTCGATAATTTGTTTAGAATGCTCAATATCACCTGCAGTTAACGCAACTAAAGATGCTTTTAGCGAATGATACGCCATCGTTCCCATATCAAATAATTGTTCATGTAAGGATTGAATTTCCGTTTGTAAAACCGTTCTTCCTTGCATGCCAGCTCTCCTAACCGAAACGTCCTGTAATATAATCTTCCGTCTGTTTTCTTAACGGATTCGAAAATAACCGATGCGTTTCACCATGCTCAACGACATTTCCCATATATAAAAACGCGGTAGAATCGGAAACTCTCGCCGCCTGCTCCATTTGATGCGTCACTAGCACCACAGTATATTTCTCTTTTAATTTACTAATTAAATCTTCGACAGCAAGTGTTGCTTTTGGATCTAGGGCGGATGTCGGTTCATCCAT
The DNA here is from genome assembly GCF_000698145.1 of Geomicrobium sp. JCM 19039. Classification (GTDB taxonomy): domain Bacteria; phylum Bacillota; class Bacilli; order Bacillales; family Marinococcaceae; genus Geomicrobium_A. Next base: position 129,927 of record NZ_BAXB01000009.1, on the reverse strand, counting down.
TAATATCACTTCAGGGGATGTTGCAAGTGCACGAGCAATGCAAAGTCTTTGTTGCTGACCACCAGACAGACTGAACGCTGAATCATGTAACCGATCTTTCACTTCATCAAAAAGATAAGCATCTTTGAGTGATCGCTCGACAATCTCGGAAAGGTCTTTCTTTTTTACACCGTGAACTTTTGGCCCATATGAAACATTGTCAAAAATGGATTTGCGGAACGGACTTGGCTTTTGAAAAACCATGCCTACACGTTTGCGTAAATCCAACGGGTCCTGTTTTTCACGTAAGATATTCTCACCCTCAAACGCAATCGTTCCGCTCATATGAATGTTTTCATCAGCGTAAATCATAAGGTTTAGTGTCTTTAACAACGTTGATTTCCCACATCCAGAAGGACCAATTAACGCTGTCACTTGATTTTTTCTAATCGGTAAACTGATGCCGTGTAATACTTCATTGTTGCCATAGGCCACTCGCAAATCTTCAATCTGATAGACTGTTTCAGACTGAGGTGTTGCGCTGTTTACCATAGCTTCATGCGTTTCTATTTCAGGTCGTGTTGCAAGTTTAACCATACCGCACCCTCCATCTGTTCCGTTTTATCTCACACGTACATTAACCAAATTTGCCCGTAATATAATCTTCGGTTTCTTGTTCCTTCGGGTTTGTAAATAATTGATGCGTGTCACCAGCTTCAACGACATTGCCGTTAAGAAAAAAAGCAGTGCGATCTGATACTCGTGCCGCTTGTTGCATATTATGGGTGACGATGACGACCGTATAATCGCTCTTTAATTCATGAATTAATTCTTCTACTTTGGATGTAGCAATCGGGTCTAGTGCGGATGTCGGTTCATCCATTAAAATAATATCAGGTTCTATGGCGACGACCCGTGCAATACAAAGCCTTTGTTGCTGTCCACCAGAAAGGCTCATCGCGCTGTCATTTAACCGATCCTTCACTTCATCCATAGCGCTGCTTGTCGCAAACTTCTTTCGACGATTTCCATCAGTTTTTTCTTGTTTTTATTTCCGTTTGCTTTTGGTCCATAGGCAACGTTTTCGAAAATACTGATTGGAAATGGGTTCGGTTTTTGAAAGACGGTGCCGACTGATTTTCGTAACTGCACCTCATCGACTTGCGGATCATAAATATCTTGACCTTCAATTCGTACCGTCCCACTGACTTTCGTTTTCGGGATCAGATCATTCATTCGATTTAATATTCGTAAGAATGTCGTCTTCCCACACCCAGACGGCCCGATGAGTGCGAATACTTCATTTTTGTTTATATCCAATGATATATCTTTTAGCGCTTGTTTTTGGCCGTAAAAGAAGTCTACGTTTTGGGCGGTAATCTTCACTTCTTTTTCTTTATGATCAATCACTGGTCATGACCCCTCTCTCGGCGTTTATGTTGAAAAGCGGCGTACGAGCAATTTGAACAATCCGGCAGCAGTAAAATTAATGATGATGATGAGAATGATGAGCACTGCTCCAGAACCGAGTGCCATTTGTAAATCCCCTGTTTCCATCGCAACGAGGTAGAGATGCAAAGCAAGTGTTCTGCTCCCATCAAATATCGAAGTAGCGACTAAAAGACTGCCCCCGAGCGTTAACAAAAATGCTGCAGTTTCACCGATAACGCGCCCGATTGATAAGATGATGCTCGTCGTAATTCCTGGTAATGCAAATGGTAAAACAATCTTTTTAATCGTATACCAACGCGTCGTCCCTAACGCTAAGCTTGCTTCTTTTAACGTGTTTGGCACACTCCGAAGTGACTCTTCCGATGCACGAATAATGACTGGTAAGATCATCATCACACCTGTTAATGCCCCAGAAAGAATTGAAAATCCACCAGTGTAATCACCTAGCATAAGAACAAAGAAAATAAACCCAAACATCCCGAATACAATGGATGGGATCCCTGCAAGAAGTTCTGTAGAGAACCGTATGATATTTTTAAATCGACCCGCTGGCATATATTCGTTCAAATAAACTGCTGTTCCTACACCAACAGGCGTTGCAATGAGGAGAACGAGTGCAACAAGATAGATCGTTCCAAGTATCGCAGAAAATACACCACCTTCGGTCCCCATGCTCCGAGGCTCAGTGAAGAGAAACTCCATACTAATGACCGAAAATCCTTGACTCATAATATAAAAGAGGATGCCGAATAGGATGATAACGGTGAGTAGAGCGGCAAGACTCAACATTGTAAATGCTAACCTTTGACTTCGTTTCACTTTGATCATATGGTTTGGTTTCACATTAAACATCGGGTCAATACTCCTTTTTTCTCAGAACAATCGTGATTGAATTAATTATAATAATGAACATAAATAGAATGATGCCTGTCGCAAACAACGCTTGACGGTGCTCAGGTCCGGCATACCCCATTTCTAATGCAATGTTCCCCGTTAGTGTTCGAACAGGTGCGAAAATGCTTTCCCAACCGAGCTCAGGGATAAGAACAGTATTTCCAATGACCATAATGATGGCCATTGTCTCGCCTATGGCTCGGCCGACACCAAGAACAACCGCCGCAATCAGACCCGATTTGGCTGCAGGCACAACGACTCGGTAAATCGTTTGCCACTGCGATGATCCTAAAGCTAAAGCTGCTTGTTTATATTCCTTCGGTACAGCTCGAATGGCATCCGCTGAGATCGATATAATCGTCGGCAAGATCATAATGACTAAAATAATCGCTCCCGCTAACACCGAATACCCCGTTTGATAGGTGGACGGTAAAAATTCACTTAAAGGGCCACGGGAGAGACGACGGATAAGGTCTAAAATAATCACCATACCGAATAGCCCAATCACAACAGAGGGGATGCCTTCCATGAGTTGTACTGCCGGTCGAATGACTTTCGCCACTCGAGGAGGTGCGATTTCTACTAAAAACACCGCTACAGCAATTCCGATGGGCGCTCCAATGAAAATGGCTAAAATCGTTGCCAACACAGAACCAACAATCATCGGAAAAATACCGTACACTTGATTTGTTGGATCCCATGTTGTACCGAAAATAAACTCTGTTATGCCATAATTAAACATGAAAGGCAGACCTTCCATAAATATAAAAAATGCAATAAGTCCTAAAGACAAAACAGAAGTTAACGCCATGATCAATAGGATTTTTTTGACAACACTTTCTTCGATATTGCTTTTTCTATTCCGCACCTTTTGAAACATCATTGTAACCACCCCATGACCGCTCTTGAAAAATTTTATTTTTCATTGTAAAAAACAGGGCAGCTATCCCCACCCTGTTCGCTCTCCATGCCTTGCTTAATCGTTAATCGACGGATATAAATCCATTGTCTTCAACGACTTGTTGACCGTCATCGCCAAGGATGAAATCGAGAAATGCTTGGGCAACCTCACTTAACGGCTCATCTTCGTTGCTTACATAATTAAACGGTCTAGAGACGGGATACTCACCTGATCGAATGTTTTCATCTGTCGGTTCAGCACCATCAATATTAAGACCTTGAACAGAATCACTCATGCTACCTGTTGACATGTACCCAACTGCATTCGGATCATTTGCTACGCTCTCAGCAACACCGCCGGTCGTATTCTGAATGAGTGCTGTATCGATAAGCTCATCATCACCGAGCACTATATCCGTAAATGCATCTCGTGTTCCTGAGCCATCTTCTCGACTTACAACAACGATGTCAGTATCATCTCCACCGATTTCAGACCAGTTTGTCACCTCGCCAGAGAAAATATCTGTAACATCTTCTAACGCTAATTCTGATAGAGCATTGTCTGGGTGAACAATAATGGCAATGCCGTCAAGAGCAATGACGTATTCTTCAATGCCAGTTTCGTCTTCAGCAATTTCTCGTGAGACAGCGCCAAAATCTGATGCGCCTTGCTGAGCTGCGGTCACACCTGCACCTGATCCCCCACCAGAAACTTCAATTCTTGTATCTGGATTCTCTTCCATAAAAGGAACCGCTAACTCTTCAGAGATCGGTTGAACCGAAGTGGAGCCAGAAATGGTGACCGTCCCTTCCAAGTTGGATGCTTCTTCATCGTTCGATGATTCAGCATCGCCCGAAGCAGGCTCGTCTGCTTCATTGGTCGCCGTTGCATCTTCTGAATCTTCACTATCACAAGCTGCAAGTGTCAACAATGCCACAATTCCTGTTACTTTTAGAAGATGATGCTTCTTCATCCGTTTAATCCCCCTAATTGAGTACATAATTTCCCTTACATGTCTTACTATAGCGACTCATTATTGAGGACAGTTGAATCGTTTGTAAAAAAACCACTAAGGATTGTTAACGTTCTGTCAATTTTACCGACATTTGAAAAACGCAAAAAAAGCGGGTAAAGGACTTAGCCTTTACCGCTTTTTGGCGATTTATGCTTCTTTTGTGTATACACTTACTTGCTTACGCTTTTTACCGAGACGTTCGAATTTAACGACGCCGTCAATTTTAGCGAAAAGTGTATCGTCTCCGCCTTTACCAACATTCTCACCAGGATAGATCTTTGTGCCACGTTGGCGAACGAGGATGGAGCCACCTGTTACTAGCTGACCGTCACCGCGCTTCGTACCTAGGCGTTTAGAAATGGAGTCACGACCGTTCTTCGTACTCCCTACCCCTTTTTTCTGAGCGAAAAACTGTAGGTTCATGTTTAGCATTTGTCTGCACCTCCTGAAATTTCAATTACATGTATGAATTCATCGTACGATTGTTGGATGCTCTTTAGTGCAACAACCATACCTTCAAGTAATAGCTGTCCGTCTTCAGCGACTCGCCCTGTCCAACTGTGAGGCACTTCGCCGTACAAATACCCGCCGTCGTCCTCTGATTGAATGGTGAGTGGCTGCTCGCAAAGCGCTTCGATGGCATTCACTGTACCGATCGCAACTGCTGATACGCCGGCACATACGATGTCTTCACCATATTCAGCGGCATTCGCATGCCCGCTTAACTCAAATGAGTGTATCGTACGATTTTCTTCGTTTCTTACAATCGTAAGTCGAATCATCAACGTGCACCCTTATAGAGAGATGCTGTCAATCTTTACTTTCGTGTAAGGCTGACGATGTCCTTGCTTACGACGATAGCCTTTACGACGCTTAAACTTGTAGATGGTGATCTTCTTGTTCTTGCCTTGCTTCTCAACAGTACCTGTAACTTTCGCACCTTCTACATAAGGAGCTCCTACTTTCGTGTCATCTCCACCAACGAAAACAACACGGTCAAAAGTTACGGCATCTCCTGCTGTTTCTGGAAGCTTCTCGATGAAGATCTGCTGACCTTCTTCAACTTTGATCTGCTTTCCACCTGTTTCAATAATTGCGTACATTCCTATGCACCTCCCGATTTCCTAAGACTCGCCATCCGAGGTGTTCTACCTTCGAACTTAAAACCTCTTCTGTGCGGTTGTAGTTTGGGGGTTCCAAACAACATAAAAATGTTATCATAGGACTGGACGGTTGTCAATGATATCGCCGATGTGTAACTCCTGCCCACCTCGTGCGGTTTGATGAAAATGATCATCATAAAACCAATACCGTAACAAATCTTTTTCCTTTATAAACTGCCCAGATTCAATCACTTGATAAAGGGTAGGCTTCCCTTTATATAGCTGTTTTATCGCTGCGGATAGCTTCAAGTTCGCAGGCACAGATTGCACCTTCGCTTCTACGTCTGGTTCAAAACGTTTACGCTCTAACAAGAACCGTTGGTATCCGTAAGGTTGCTGCTTCCACTCAAGGAAATTTGCAATTGCTAAAAAGAAAATAATCATCCACCATTGCAAATGTAAAGGGAAGTACATGGCAGTGAGTGTCATGACAATGACTAATACGGCAATTGATGTTAACAATGAAATCTGCTGCGCTTCACGAAAAGGTCGAATCGATGTATAAGCTACTTGTGCGAGTCGGCCGCCATCAAGTGGCAACACAGGGAGTAAATTAAACAATAAGATCGTTAGATTATGGTAGATGAACAGTTCGTGATCACCTTGCGACCAAAATGGAAACAATGACAAAGCCAAAAACGATAATCCGATGAGGAAAACGTGTTGCAAAGGTCCTGCCAATATGACAATTACTTCCTCGCGGTGCGGTCGATTCCCGTATTCTTCTGTCTCAGCCACACCGCCAAACGGCAACAGCTCAATCTTTTTTATCCGCCATCCCAATTTCTGAGCAGCGATTGCATGACCCATCTCATGACAGAAAACAATACAAAATAACATGATTAACTCACGAAAATAACCTGTGGCTATCGCCAACCCAATGACGAGCCAAAATACAGGGTGAATTCGTATTGTTCGAAAGAGATCAATCAAATGTCATCACTTCATTTGGGTCAATAAACTCATTGTTCTTTCGTAATCCAAACATGAAGCTGCCGCCTTCAAACTCATCACTCGTCGTGACTGCTCCGAGCACATCACCTGACTGCACATGGTCATATAAATTTACATCAATGGCATCGAGCGTACCATACATTGCCTCAGTTCCATCTTCATGCTGAACGACGACCGCGTCTCCCCATTCTGAATCGGTACCCGCTCGAATAACGACCCCACCACGAGCAGCCGTCACCATTGCATCTTCAGCTGTTTCGACAATCATTGCCTGTCCGTTTTCTGAGAACGATTCACGAACCTCAATTATTCCGGCTGCTGGAAGTGCATATCCCTCTCCAATCGGCTCTTCTACTTGTTCGCCGGATTCATTCACATCTCCAGGAAATAATGCAAGCGGTCGGCCAAACTGCTCTTCGTACCAGCCAGAAACCGCAGCAAATTGAAACTCCTCACCGTACCACTGCATGGCCGTTTGTCGAACAGGTTCGAGAGAGCTTGATTTGTTTGTGCAACAATTGCTGTCACGACAAAGATGCCTAGTGCACATAACCATTGTATAAAAAATCGCTGCCGCACCTTTTCATTCCGGCTGCTCGTCTTCATTTTCTTTTCATTATCACGCCACATGTAAAACTCTGGCTCATGCTCATTCATCTCTTCACGACTCGGGTAATACGCAAGATGTGTCTTTTGTTTCGGTGGATCTGCAGGTTTCCACTCTTTCCTACGTTTTTTTTCGGCTTCTCTTCGAATTCGATCCAACTGGTCTCCCATCGGAATCCCTCCGTCCCATTCAGTCACCCACTTTCTTCATAGATATGTGGAAATGGACAAGGATATACCATGGAAACAAAAAGAAGCTACAGGCCGTATTTTCGGTCCCGTAACTTCTTTTGATTATGCTTGAATACCAAACAACGATTTCACTCGCGCAAGAAAACTCTTCTTCGTAGTTAATGAGAGCAGTGGTACAGATTCTCCAAGAATTCTTCGTGCAATGTTTCGATAAGCCAATGATGCGGACGTATTCGGTGTTGTTGCTACTGGCTCCCCTTTATGAGAAGCTCTGAGCACACCTTCATCTTCAAAGACAACACCTAATAAGTCAATGGCAAGTGTCGCGACAACATCATCTACGTCAAGTAGATCGTCTCCCTTTTCCTTAGACGCTTTTCTCACGCGATTGACGACGAGCTTCGGTGAAGGCATTTCTTCTTGTTCCAAAAGACCGATCACACGATCGGCATCTCTAACCGCAGGTGTATCCGGTGTAGTGACGACGATCGCTTGGTCCGCACCCGCAACCGCATTTCGGAACCCTTGCTCAATTCCTGCAGGGCAATCAATGATCAAGTAGTCGTAATCTGGCTTCAACTCATTGACAACTTCTGCCATCTGCTCTGGTGTGACGTCAGATTTATCTTTCGTTTGTGCAGCTGGTAGTAGATGAAGACATTCAAAACGCTTGTCTCGGATGAGTGCCTGCTGAACTTTACAGCGACCTTCCAATACATCAACCAAATCATAAATGATGCGGTTCTCAAGACCCATGACAACATCAAGATTTCTTAAGCCGATATCAGTATCGAGGAGGCACACTTGTTTTCCTTGCAGCGCCAATGCTGTTCCAATATTTGCCGACGTTGTTGTCTTCCCTACGCCGCCTTTCCCGGATGTAATGACGATTGCTTCTCCCACAGCATATCCTCCTTAGTCCCTTTTATTCTTACGATCACGACGAAATGCCGCCAGACCGTTCAATGCATGAAAAACAATCTCTTCTTCCTGATGCTCAATGCATGCGTACTTCGGCTCTGCATAAAGAACTTCTTGAGCACGTTCTGCCCGAGTTGACTCGGTAAGATACAAATGCTCAGCAATCTTCACTTGCGATGGAACCATAACAGATGCAGCAACAACGGCGTTCTCGTTCCCTTTAATCCCTGCTTTTGCAATTCCTTTAAGCGAACCGAGTATGTACACGTCCCCTACCGCTTCAACAATTCCGCCTGGATTCACATCGCCAAGAATGAGAAGATCTCCTTTTACACGAAGCACTTGCCCCGAGCGGACGATACGTGTATACGTCGTTAACTCTTCTCGTTCTTTTTCTTCCTGGGCGCGGGCAATTGTCATCACGTTGCTATAAAACTCATCAACAACAATAACGCCTGTATGCTCAATCAGAGCCTTTACCTCTTCTTGTTGCGCCTCGGTTAAATAACGATTACCGGCATGCACACGTACCGATACGTCTTTGCCCTCATCAAAGGCCGAGTGATTCTCTGCAATTTTCGCTTCGAGCTCTGACACAATTGAAGCATAACTGCACTGATCATCCAAATGAATGACAATCCCGTCTTTCGTCCCCTTTATCGTGACGAACTGCTTTTGGAATGTAGTTTTCACCGTCTCACCTCGGTACTTTCATCTTCGCTAACCGCCAAATGGCTATATGCCTTACTGATAAGATTCCACATCTTTATACATTTTCCTGCATACGTTCCCTTTCTTCAATCCATTGAAAGATCTTTCGCATCGGAAAAAGGATCACAATGCCAAACGCACCATTTAAAAGCAATGACGGCATCAGCCTTGTGGTTGCAAATTCTTCAAAGCCTACAAACGCAACTCCCGTCCATGTATACATGAAATAAATGAGCGTTTCCAAACCAGCAAGCCCAACTAGCATAATAAGTAAGACAACAATCGGTCTCGATTTGACTGCTGAGAAGTTAAAACCTGCCATATACCCTAGCAAACCGTAAGAAAACATGTAAATTCCTATGATATACGAATAAACGACATCATGAAAAAATCCGGTAATGATTCCAAAAAACAGCCCGTGTACAGCACCTCTGTAAATGGAAATAAACACAATGGCTACAAAAGCAAACCGCGGCATCCAATAGAGGTCTTGATCGAAAGAAGCCGGAAAGAACACTTGAAACCATGTTCCTTCGATAATGAAGAGGAAGGCAACGATTACTGGGAGAATGTAACGCATTATTCTCCACTCCCTTCACTTTCTTCCTCTTCTTCTTGCTCCTCTTGCAGATTCTCAAAATCTTCTTGAATGCCTTCGAGATTGCCTTGTTCGCGATCGATGACCATGACATGATTAATATTGTAATAATCTGCAGATGGCTGGATGTAAGCATTTTGCGTAAGCCCGTACTCATCGATCTCCACGCCGACAATTTCACCAATAGGTAGGTCGGCAGGGAATAATCCGCCCAAACCAGAAGTACTAACAAACTGACCAACTTCAAGTTCGTTTTCTGAGTCAACCTTTTGCATGATTAACAGATCTTGTTCATGGTCCCAACCTTCAATGAAACCAATGGCCGGTTCATCATCTTCAACGGCAACCTTAGCAGACACTCGGTTCGTCTGTTCACCGTCGGATAACAATTGAATTTGTGACGTAAATGCACTCGTATACTGCACTCTTCCAATGAGGCCTTCTTCGGTAATGACAGCCATATCAGCTTCAACCCCGTGCTGCGTTCCACGATTAATCCCAATGGTTTCTGTCCACCGATCGGGCTGGCGCTCAATGACTAACGCGGGAATTGATGTGAATGAACTCAAGCTCTCCATCCCATCATACATGCTCGTAAGACTCTCGTTCTCTTCTCGTAACCCATCCAATTCTGATCGCAACATCGCATAGTCATTCAAGTGTTCCTTTAGCCGTTCATTTTCTTCATGTACATTTAGAATATGAATAAAGTCATCATAAATGCCACGCACAAAATAAGCAGGCCTTTGGAAAACCGACTGCACTGCCCCGACGGAATCTTGCACAATTTGCTCCGGTATTGTTGCTTGCTCACGCTCACGCATCGTAAGTCCAACCAAAATGACAAGGACAATAATGCCAACCATTAGTAATATTAAACGCTTATTCGAAAAAAAATGAGGCATGCTAGACACCTTCTACCTTGTTCTATGAAACCCATTTGAACACTATTGTTTTGTGAACTATATCTTACACGCTTATAAATGATGTGCCGGTTTAAGTGATTTACAAAAACCGACAACCTTGTCTAGCGTCTTTATTTGCGATTGGATCTTGCTGTAATTCCCGCTCTTGAACGGAATAGATGGAGGTTTTCCAAAGCTCTTCCAGTACCAAGCGCAACACAATCTAATGGTTCTTCAGCGACCAACACCGGCATGTTCGTTTCTTCTCCTAGACGCTTATCCAGACCTTCTAACATCGCCCCACCACCGGTGAGCACAATGCCACGATCCATAATATCTGCAGCCAGTTCAGGCGGCGTGCGCTCAAGCGTCGATTTCACGGTTTCTATGATCGTTGTGATCGTATCTTCAAGTGCTTGTGCAACTTCGTCCGCTTCAATTGAAATCGTCTTAGGAAGTCCTGTAACGAGGTCACGTCCACGAATCTCCATTGATTCAACATTTTCTTGCTTCTCTGCTGATCCAATTTCCATTTTCAAGGCTTCCGACGTACGCTCACCGATCATGAGATTGTACGTCTTCTTGATATACTGAATGATTGATTCGTCCATTTCATCACCGGCCACTCGAATCGATTGGCTCGTGACAATGCCGCCTAAAGAAATGATGGCCACTTCTGTCGTACCGCCACCGATGTCAACAACCATACTGCCCGTAGGCTCCCAAACCGGTAGATCTGCACCAATTGCTGCAGCAAACGGCTCTTCGATCGTATATGCCTCTCTTGCTCCTGCTTGCTTTGTCGCATCTTCCACCGCCCGTTTTTCCACTGCAGTAATTCCTGATGGTACGCAAACCATTACATTTGGCTTACGCGTAAAAACAGAACGGTTCCGTTGTGCTTGACGTATAAAATATTTCATCATTGTCGCGGTCGTATCAAAATCGGCAATTACACCGTCTTTCATTGGTCGAATTGCAACAATGTTACCTGGTGTACGTCCAATCATATTTTTGGCGTCATTACCGACAGCCTCAATTTGTTGGTTGTCTGAACGCGTTGCTACAACTGAAGGTTCACGAACAACAACCCCTTTTCCTTTTACATATACAAGCGTATTCGCTGTCCCCAAGTCAATGCCTAAATCCTTAGAAAAACCACCAAACATCTATGTATCTCCCTTCATTACCTTCAATTGATTCGTCGTTTTATATCATCGTCTCGTTACAATTTCGGTATCTTCATTACGTATTTTTTTACAACTAAGACCCATATCTAGATCTAAATTTCCCTTACTCATTATACGCAATTTTCACCTAAAAACATAGCGGTAAAAACAGCTTTCATAAATTTCCTCAATTCGTCACAATCAAAAAAGAAGCTAAGGACTTTTGCAGGAACGTGACGTTCCCTAAGAAACCTCGCTAATTTTAGCTAGAGATAGGGATTTTAGATAAGTACTCCGAGCTAGGACAATCTATTCCTTTCCGACTGCTAAAGCCTGCAGCTGCAACTCGTTGCTACATTTAGGAAAAAAGATGCTCTGCGCCAGCCAATGATTGCTTCTGCGTGAATATGGAATTCGATACGGTTCATTTTATTTATTTGATACCTTAAAATGGAGCGAAAGGGGTATGGCGGGCTTGGTTCCATTTTGCGCGCAAGTTTGCCTAGTTTAGTGATTTTATCACTTATTCCGCTAAACTTGCACGCAGTTTGTTCGAACTAGAGCGCAGTTTCAATGCCCATAAGCGAGCACCCTGTCGGCCTGAGTGCAGCCGAAGCCAAATCTAACTCGGTTCGGCGCGAACCGCGCCGACAGCTTGCGGGTACTTCGGGGTGGGGATGCACATGTGATCTTGTAATCTGTTCTCTAGTTTGCTCATTCTGTTCCCTAGTTTATGAGAATATACCGCTTTTCCTGCGATTTCCCCCAACTCGAGCACAGTTTCCACTTCACCAACATTACCAATGGTTCTTGAAGAAATTCTTTAGTTCAACTTCTATAGATGCTTATCAACTCTCGCTATGAAGATACACTCGTTTACATAAAAAACCCAAACGTTTGATTGATCACGTTTGGGCTGTTACGTCTATAGGTTCACAGATTCAAATACCCCGCCGAGATCACGTAAGCTCACGTAACATTGGTCACCAATAATGATATGATCCAACACGGGAATGCCAATGATATTGCCACAATCAACGAGCCGTTTTGTTACTTGAATATCTTCTTTACTTGGGGAAGGATCGCCAGAAGGATGGTTGTGCAAACAGATCATTGAAGCGGCTGAACGCCGAATTCCTTCTTTAAATACCTCCCTTGGATGGACGATGCTACTATTTAGCCCGCCAATAAATAACGTTTGTTTGTGCATTACTTGGTTTTTCGTATTCAGGTAGAGGGCAATAAAATGTTCTTGTTGCAAAAAACGCATCTCTTCCATGACCCGCTCAGTCACATCTTCAGGGCCAGAATGATCCACTTCTCTTTTGTATTCATCGTATGGATACGTTTTGCTAACTCTAATGTTGCGCGAATTTCAATTGCTTTTACGAAGCCGATGCCACGAACGGCTTGAAGTTCTTCGACCGTGGCATCTTTTAGTTGTAGAAGACCACCAAATGAAGTAAGCAGACGCTGACTTTGGTCGAGAACAGTTTCTCCGCGACTCCCAGTTCTAAGGAGTATGGCTAACAACTCTTGATTGGACAGCTTGTCTGGTCCTTCTCTGACTAATCGTTCACGGGGCATCTCATTCACGGGTAATTTTACTTCGGGGGGCAGCAAGGGCTCACCTCTTCATATTTGAATTTAACCAATCGGGGTAAATATTGACATGTTCAAGCTCTTGCCTGAGACGAGATAATGGCAGGCCAACAACGTTATAATAATCGCCAACAATTTCTTTAATAAATAGTGCAGCCAGGCCATTAATCCCATACCCTCCGGCTTTGTCTAATGGCTCACCTGTGCGTACATACATGTCGATCTGTTCGTCTGTGAGCGGATAAAATGTCACTTTTGTCTCGGAGTGGAATGTAATTACACTGTCGGTGGTGGCCAAAGCCACTCCAGTAATGACTTGATGGGGTGTCTTGGACAGGCGCGAAAGCATGTCCACGGCATCGCCCGCTTCTTTCGGTTTGCCAATTGGTTCCCCATCTAAAGCGATAACGGTATCTGCGGAGAGGATCACTTCGTCTATCGACATGTCTTCTTGAAACACAAACGCTTTCTTCTTCGCTAAGCTCACCGCGTTCTCTGCAGCGGATTTGTTAGCCTGAAACTCCTCATCAACCGGGCGTGTACGTTGGGTAAACGTGTATCCGGCACTTTTTAACAACGCGACCCGCCTTGGTGATGAGGAAGCTAAAATTAATTGATTGGTCATCGGGAGCACTCCTTTTATGATCATTGGCTCCTATTATGTCACAACTCTTTTACCCATTGCTCATAATCGAGGACAAATTGCATCCATTCTGTATGATCATCTGGGTTGTTTTGCAGTGATTCATAAGATTCAAGAACTTGTTCTCCTGACTGTGTGGAGTTAGAAATGACCGTTTGCACCTCTTCAGTAAGCGGCTCAGGTGCCTCCACACCCGTCCCGATAGATGCTTCAATTTCACTTTGCAATAGATTGGCCGCTGCTGTCACTGTTGGTCGATTGTTTCACTTTCTGGCTCAATCTGAAGTTGTTTGACATACACATCCATTCCATTTGATTCGAATTCTGGCATAAGGTCTTGCTCAGCTTGATTTGCTTCAGTCATACCGACATACAAAAAGATGTATTCACTGTCTGATGCATCGTGCAACACCGCCGGGTAACCAGCGCTCACAAGTTGTCGCTGCACATCTTCGCCTGCTTCCATACTAGAAAAAGCACCCGCTTGTACAACGTCAATTTCTAGAGGTGCCCACGTTGCCTCGTCTCCAACTGACGTTGTCGCTCCGTCCTCTTCTGCTGTCCCCATCACCTGTTCGGCAGAATCAGTAGGGGAAGAGGACGTCACAATTTGCAATAAGGGCAAACCAAACACCACTCCGAGTAACAGAGCTGCTGCAATGAGTCCGATGAATTTCACACGGTCAAAGCCATGCCCTTTTCGTTTTGGACCACCTGAACCTGAAGGTTTCTTTTTGCGATGAAAGGGTAACCCAGGTGCTTTTTTACTCGTCGTTTCCTGTGCTCCTTTTTGCTCCCATTTAAGTTTCTTCTGTACTACATCCACTGTTTCATGGTTAGGGGAAGAAGAATCGGGCATCTTTTCTATCTCTTCAGATTTTGATGTTTCTGCTGCGTGCATTGCTTCTTTTGAAGCTTCTGATGTACGCACAGCAGGAAGTGATCCCTCGGATGTTACCCGCTCATCTTCGTTATTCTTCGCCGGTTTCTCATTTGTTGTTACGGCTTGATCGTTGCCTTTCGTAGGCTCTTTTTTTAGTGATGAGCTGTTCGTCTTCGCATGTGCACTTGTGTTGAGTTTTTTGCCTTTCTTCTTTGCTGCTTCCGACGCACCTTGATCATTGTTCGCCGATTTCTTATTCGTTTTTACATCTTGGTCATCGCCTCGCGCAGGCTCTTTTTTTGATGATGAGCTATTCGTCTTCGCATGTGCACTGTTGTTAGATTCTTTGGCTTTCTTCTTTGATGTTCCAGACCCATCCTTCTTCTTTTCATTCTCATTCTGAAACGTAAACGTCATTTTCCCCCGGTCTTGTCCCATATGAACCTCCCTACCTTGAAGGTATTAATATGAGGACAAGGTTATCATATGGAAAGGACAAACCTTGAAGATTCCTGTCAGTTCAATACAAGGAATAACTGACAATGAATGACAAAGCACGTTCCATTCCTTCCCAAATCCAGTCGTAAGCAAATAAAGTAAGGAGCACAGCTACGGAAATGCTAGGTGCTAAAGGATAATGTTTCGTTTTCCCTTTTCGCACAATACCCGTCATTGTGCCAAACAGTGTCGACAAAAAGAAGACGAGGATAAACATCGAGCTACCAAGCGCCAATGCAAGAATCATAAACAGCTTCACATCGCCACCGCCTATACCTCCGCCTGACAAAGCGAGTACGGCAAACAGGAACAAAAAACAAAGAAAGGCTGTGACGAGCGGATCATACCAAGGAGAGAAAGGTTCGATGAAGAGGCGGTGTACGAGAAATATCAAGCCAAAAAACACAACAATTTTGTTAGGAATTCGTAAATAAAGGAGATCCGTCAACACGACGATGATGCAGAGGGAAATGACGACCAGCGAAAAGAGGAGTTGCGTAGAAACACCAAAGATGAGAAACGCGCTAGCAAATAACGCTCCTGTTATGAGTTCTGTACACGGATACAGTATCGAGATGGGTTGTTTACAATATGAACACCTACCTTTTTGAAAAACATATGAAAACACGGGGATCAAATGAGGCATTCGGAGTGTACGCATACAAAAGGGGCAATGAGAGCGTGGCCAAGAAATAGACAGTCCTCTAGGTATGCGTACAGCAACTACAGAAAAGAATGAACCAAAGATGAAACCAATCATTCCAAAAAAAATCAATTCCGTTCCTTTCCATCACCAACGACCGATCAAACACTGCCACAATAAATAAGATTCGCCATCGACAGTGACATTCCTTCTATCGACAGCAAATCTTTTTATTTTGTCAGAAACGTTCGCATCTCAGAAATAAAAAATAATGAACCTGTAATCAAAATCACGTCTTTTTCTTTCGCGATACGTTTAACATTGCTGTATGCTTTTTGATTATCCGACTCAACAGTGATGCCTGAATAGGACATCGTTTCAGCAACTTCTGTTGGGTTTGCACAGCGTTCATGATCAAAAGAGGTGAGTATGAAAGACGACGGCTGTAACGAAAGGAGAGGTGCATACATTTCGTTTACATCTTTTTCTTTCGTCACCGCTGCGATCACATGGATCGGTCGACCTTTTGCGAACGGTTGCATATACCGAACTAGACTTTCTATTCCTTCAGGGTTATGGGCACCATCAATGAGGGTAAATGGCTTGTCCTTTACTTTCTCCAATCGGCCAGGCCACATCGATTGAACGAGACCACTCTTGATGGCCTGTCGCCCAACCCGATGTCCCATTTTTTGAATTTCAAGCGCGATTGAAACAGCAAGAGCAGCATTGTCAACCTGGTGCCGTCCCCGCATATAGATGCGTAAATCAAGAAGTTCTTGATCTTGAACGCGCAGTGAAAACGTTGAGCCTTCCTCTTCGGTCGTCGCATGTGTCACATGAAAATGATCGTTTAAACGAGTAATCGGAGCGGACCGTTCTGCCGCTTTCTTTTTAATGACTTCGAGGGACGGCTCGTCGGTGACTGACGTGATAACAGGAACTCGAGGTTTAATAATGCCTGCCTTCTCATCTGCGATCGCTTCTACGTGGTCTCCTAGGATGTGCATATGGTCCATCCCGACATTCGTTATCGCACTTACGAGCGGAACGATGACATTGGTGGAATCCAATCTGCCACCTAAACCCACTTCATAAATGACAAAATCAGGGGCGATCGCTTCAAAATAGACGAAAGAAATTAACGTAAGAATTTCGAACTCCGTTGCCGGGCCAAATGGATCATCCGTTTGTTCAATCGCATCCTTTACCGTTTGTGCTGCTCGGACAAAGTCATCTTGATGAATGGGTTCCCCATTTAAACTAATCCGTTCTTCAAACCTCACTACATATGGAGAAGTAAATGTACCAATGGAATATCCTGCAGCTTGGAGGATATTCCGAAGATACGTAACGGTCGAACCTTTTCCATTTGTTCCCCCAATATGGATGCATTGGAGCTTCTTCTCTGGGTTTTGGAGGGTGGATAACACAAGCTCCATACGACCCAGCCCTGGCTTGACGCCAAACTTACGTGCATTTTTCAGCCAGTCCATAACCTCGTCAAAGGTGTTCATTAACATCTGCCCTCCAACTCACTATTGTGCGAGTTTCTCAATCTCTTTTAATCGTTCAATCACTTTTTCTCGCTTCATTTCGTAATCGGCTTTCTTTTCTCGTTCAGCAGCAACCACTTGTTCCGGGGCATTGCTCACAAACTTCTCGTTGGTGAGTTTACCCTCCAGCCGCTTCACTTCTCCATCAAGTTTCTTCTTCTCCCCTTGCAGGCGGGCCAATTCTTCAGAAACATTAATTAAGCCAGCAAGCGGAATATAAAGTTCTAACCCCGACAAAACATGCGAAATCGATTGTTCTGGCGCGACTAATGACCGATCAATTTTCAGTTCTTCTGGCGAACAGAAATGTTCCAAATAATGAACGCCTCTTTGTAATTGTTCAGCAGACGCTTCTGAATTTGGCTTTATATGCAAAGGAATCGGCTTTCTCGGCGCAACGTCCATTTCTCTACGTGTGTTGCGAACGGTCCGGATGATTGATTGGTAAAGTTCCATGTCTGTGAATGCTTCTTCATCCAGCCACGTTGCCTGTGCTTTAGGCCACTCAGCAATCGTAATAGAATCACCCGTGTGTGGCAGGTGCTGCCAAATCTCTTCAGTAATAAATGGCATAAACGGATGAAGCAGACGAAGCGTTTGGTCTAACACATGCGCGAGCACAGAACGGGTCGTTTGTTTATCTTCTTCAACGTCTCCATACAGTGGAAGTTTCGCCATTTCGATATACCAATCACACACATCGTCCCAAATGAAGTTGTAGAGCATCTTTCCGGCTTCACCAAACTCATAACGATCCATTAGACGTGTGACATCAGCGATCGTCTTTTGTAACTTCGCAAGATCCAACGGTCGTGGGTGGCGTTGACGTGCGTGAGGTCAATGTCCTCATACGTAAAGCTTCCATGTTCATGAGCGCAAATCGCGATGCATTCCATATCTTATTGCCAAAGTTCCAGTTTGCGGTTACTTTATCCCATTGGAATTTAAGGTCATTTCCTGGTGATGTGCCTGTCGCAAGTGTGAACCGGAGTGCATCCGCTCCGTATTGTTCGACAACGTCCATCGGATCAACACCGTTCCCGAGGGATTTACTCATCTTCCGTCCTTCTGCATCACGAACCAACCCGTGAATAAGAACATCCTTAAACGGCCGTTCACCGGTAAACTCTAGCCCTTGGAAGATCATTCTTGATACCCAGAAAAAGATGATGTCATATCCAGTTACAAGCACATTCGTCGGGTAGAATCGTTTTAGGTCTTCTGCTTCCTCATTTGGCCAGCCCATCGTTGAGAACGGCCACAATGCTGAACTAAACCACGTATCTAACACATCTTCATCTTGTGTCCAGTTTTCAAGATCCGCTGGTGCTTCTTTTCCTACGTACAGTTCACCTGTTTCGTTATGGTACCACGCAGGAATTTGATGTCCCCACCAAAGCTGTCTAGAAATACACCAATCTCGGATGTTTTCTAGCCATTGCATATACGTGCGTTCAAATCGCTCCGGCACAAATGTGACTTTATTATCCGCATCTGTTTGCAGCTTTATGGCAGCTTCGGCGAGAGGTTTCATATCCACAAACCATTGGGTCGAGAGATAAGGTTCAACGACCGCGCCACTTCGTTCTGAATGACCGACAGAGTGCAGGTGTTGTTCAATGTCAAACAATATGCCGTCAGCTTGTAAATCCTTCACGATTTGTTTGCGGCATTCGAATCGATCTAAACCTTGATATTTGCCAGCATTTTCATTCATTTGCCCAGCTTCATCCATGACGAGAACACGAGGCAGTTCATGACGATTTCCAATTTCAAAATCATTCGGGTCATGAGCTGGTGTAATCTTTACCGCTCCCGAACCGAATTCACGATCGACATACTCATCAGCAACAATTGGGATTTCACGTTGAACGATCGGCAAGATGACGGTTTTTCCAATTAAATGTTTGTAGCGTTCATCTCTTGGATGAACCGCAACCGCTGTATCGCCAAGCATCGTCTCAGGCCGCGTCGTCGCGACTTCGATGTGTCCTTCTTCGTCTTTTAACGGGTAGCGCATGTGATAAAACGCGCCTTCCACTTCTTTGTACTCCACTTCAATGTCTGAAAGCGCTGTTTGAGCTGATGGGTCCCAGTTAATGATGTATTTGCCACGATAGATGAGCCCTTTTTCATATAAACGAACGAACACTTCTTTTACCGCATCTGACAACCCTTCATCTAATGTAAAGCGCTCTCTCGTGTAGTCTAACGACAGACCAAGTGTTGACCATTGCTCTCGAATAAAATCTGCATATTCTTCCTTCCACTGCCAAGACACATCAAGAAACTTTTCTCTGCCCATTTCTCTTCGAGATCGGCCTTCTTCTTTTAGTTTCTGCTCGACTTTGGATTGGGTAGCAATGCCTGCATGGTCCATGCCCGGTAGCCACAACATGTCCTTACCTTCCATTCGTTTCTGACGGGCAATAATGTCTTGTAAAGTCACGTCCCACGCATGCCCTAAATGCAAACGTCCGGTTACATTCGGTGGGGGGATCACAATGGAGTGCGGCTCTCCCTTTCTTTCACCTTCACGAGTAGCTTCGAAAAAGCCATTGTTAATCCAGTAAGGATACCATTTCGATTCGGTTTGTTTTGGGTCATATTTTGTTGCCATGTTTTTCTCTTCAGTCATTGTACGTCCTCCTTTTTTTGAATAAAAAAAGAGCCTTCTCCTTATGAAAAGGACGAAGGGCTCGCGGTACCACCTTTATTTATGAACAAGAATTGTTCATACTCTTAGCAACTGTAACGTAAGTTAACGTATTCCTTCTACTAAGGTCATTCAAAGGATCTGCTCATGGACGACTTCTGCCCTATCCTGTCGGGGGACCTTTCAGCCAAGGGTCCCGTCTCTGTATGAGGATGTGTGCATACTACTTCCATTCTTCGCATGTTGAGGATTCAGTTTGTGTATTTATTGTACCGATGCCTTTACCATTCGTCAACAACATTGGTGACTGATTTGTTTTGAAGGCATAGGATAGAGTAAAAACTAAGAAAGGGGTGTGCTGATGCCCAGATATTATAGTCCGCCCCCGCAGTACCCGTACGGAAAGAAGAAACGACCACCGTGGGTGTATAAATGGCGTGCGGCTGCTGCTCAAATCTTACTTCCGATCATCTGCTTTCAGTTGCTACGTTTGTTGTTTTTTGCCACGTTTATTGATGTGTTGATCCTCATTATTCTTGCTTGTGCTTTCTGGTATTTCCAAAAATAGATATATTTATGCCTCTGTCTATAAAAACAGATCACCGAAAAACCGGATGGGTCATGACGGACATTCGGTTTAATATGATTACCTCGAGTTATGTGAATAAAATTGTGGACAGAATCATTCAATTTCCAGTTAGGGGATACGGGAATTTTGTGATCTTTATATGTATAACTAAAAAAAATCACTAACACTTAATGTTGTAACTGCATCAACCCTCCGTTCCATTCACCTGGCGCAAGAAATTCTCAGACCCTTTTCTGTCACAGAGACTGACGAGACGTGCGTATGGCTTACCATCGGCACCTCTGGAGCCGATGGTTGCACTCCAGAGCACAAGGACGACATCGGTAGTCAAAGTACGCCCACCGTGTTCTCTTGACACTCTAGAGCATAAGGACGAAACGGATCACCTTTCTGCCTACTGGCTAAGGTGTATGGAAAGAAGTCCAAATGCCCCATATATTCATTTACGTGACACTTGAGAAAGAAAAATCATCATCTTAAACGTGAATTCGCACATAAACGGAGTCAACGGTCACAAATCGCGATATATGCGACCGTTGAGGCTGAAAGTGCCCGGTTTGAGGAATGAATTGTCACATAAGTAACAGGCCTTCACATGCTTGTGCCAGGTGATGACCCTAGGTCACGACTTTTTACTCTTCGGTAAACGTTCACCCTGTTTCCCGCAACTCTTGCAGTGACGAACAACGATCCACACCAAAGTTGTCGAAGTAAAACGAGGTGAACATCAACAAACAATAGGAAGCGTTTGCCGTAAAGAGCGATCTCGAACATAGGTACAGTGAAATTCTTCAAGAACCAATGGTAAGCTTGGTAAAGTGGAAACTGTGCTCGAGTTGGGACCGAACGGTTCTCAATTTGGGGGGAAATTGCAGGAAAAGCGGTATATTCTCATAAACTAGGGAACAGATTGAGCAAACTCGGTAACAGATTATAAAGTCACGTGTACATCCCCGCACCGAAGTACCCAATAAGCTGTCGGCGCAAGACGCGCCGAACCGAGTGCGGTTTCGTTTCGGCCCCAGCGGGCCAACGTGTCGTTGGCACTTCAGCCTGGAATCTGCGCTCCAGTTGGAACAAACTGCGCACGAGTTTAGCGGTATGAGCGCCAAAATCGTTAAACTAGACAAACTAGCGCGCAAAATGGCACCGCGCTATCCCTCCAACCCAACACCCAACAGCGCAAATCAGGAAAATGTTAAGTTCATTCTATATGGATCGTTTCAGGGGTGATCTAGATCACCACTCCCCTAAAATTCCCAAATGCTATACAGCTAGAGGTGTTTGTGAGCAATCACTAGCTCAACACTAGTAAAGAGCTAATGCAAACTCAAGATCAAACGTCTTCATATACTTGGATGATGCACATCCCCACTAGCATGGCTCAAGGCGGAAGCGAACATGACGTGCTATGTGATTTTTATGACTTCAAAATATTTAGTCCAGCACATACAGGTGGCATTCTAAACACCCCACCTTCTGCAAAAAAGCAGCCACGAGACTAGGTTGCACTTTGTCTCATGGCTGCTTCTTGGTCTTCTTTCCACTTCACTAGCTCTGCGCCGTATCTTAGAGCATTCAAACGCAGTTCTAGCATTGCCGTCCACTGGTGCTCCGCATAGCTTTGAGGATTGGCTCGATATTGTTCGACAAAATCAATAATCGGTGTTGGTGTTAGCATCAACGCCTTGAGTAACGACGTATCTGCTTCTCCCCATAGAGGACCATATGCCTCATACGTACCAACGATTGCTTGGTAGTCTAACGCATGAAACGGTTGGTTTCTTGCAATGTCTTGATAAAAATAGGCAAGATCATATGCGGGATGATTCGGTCCACTCGCTTCCCAATTCGTCCACCATGCATTTCCATCGGCTGCAATTAAACCGTGCTCGATTGAAGGTTTTCCGTGACAAAAGACAAACCGATACGTTTCTTTTTCCTTCACGTGGCGAGCCCAATTTTGAAATCCACTTTTCCCAGATTGGAACATTCGTTCTAAAAATGGACCGGCATGCAAATACGTCATCGTGAACGGAGAAATAAATCTAGACTGCTCAAGCTGGTCTGCCAACTGTTCCATATGAAGACGCTGTTGATTCCATATGAAATCAACTTCTTGTTCGTATTCCTCCAAGGCACCCTCTTCAATGGTTTGCTCATTTTCAGAGATCTTATGATTCGCTGCAAGAACAGATAATAATCTGAGCTCTTTGGATGGTGGAGACGTGAGCGTTTGTTCTTCTACCCAAGGTTCTAAATAATAATCATATCCTTCAGCTTCAAAAACAGGAAAATCCCCTCGCGTACTTGTCATGAGGGGGATAATCCCTTGAATCCCTGAACGTTCACCGTAACGTAAATGTTGCAAGAACGTATCCCGTTCCCCGGGTGTTCGGTCCCATCGCTTCATCGCCATAGGACCGTCCGGGTGGTCAACTTTTATTACGCGGTCACTCACCCACTGCCAGTCGGACGGACGGTCAACAATGGTGTGTACGGCCGCACGCCACGCCTGATCATTCATGTTGAGCTTGCACTGGAATGTAAATAATTTCACCAGCTTCAACATGGTTCATGTCCATATTGTTCCATCTTAAAAGTTGTTGAACGGAAAACCCGTACCGCTCAGCGATCGTGTCTAACGATTCATTATCTTGAATGATGCACATTTTCATTTTGGTGAACGTCTCCCGATCCCATTTTTCAAGCATCTCTGTAAGGTATAGCGCGTTCTCTCTTCTTTTTTCAGGCTTTTGTGGCTCTTCTTCCACATCTTCCTCATGATTGTCTACAGGCTCCTCATCTAACGGCTCTCTGCTGTAGCGTGCCTCGCTGTCATAAGAAGGCTCTTCTTGGGCACGGTGACTATTCAAATTCAAGTGGACATCTTCTTTTTCTTCTTCCACTCCGGTCCATTGTTCTTGTTCTTCTTCTTGTTCTTGTTCTTCTTCTTGTTCAACCTCTTCGGTCGACTCATCACCATTTGAAATATGATCGTCCACAAAAGCGGTGTGTTCAATACGATCGGTATCCTCATCTGTTACTTCTTGCGCGTCGTAGTAAGACTTCACTTCATCTCGAGCGAAAGGCTCTTCTTCTAGTTCGTCAACTTCTTCATCAAGCTCGGAGGACCATGATTCTTGAGTAACATCGCTTTCTTCTTCATATCGCTCTTCAGCGTATTCTTCCTCCGGTACTTTCACTTCATGAGTAAACCTCGGAAATGGCTCAGGCGGTGATGCAATCGTCTTTTCAGCTTTCGCATCTTGATGCTCATCAATCATGCCCGTAATCGTAACATCCGCTGCCAGTTGGATGCAGCTCGGTTCGGGAAGATCGTAATCAAAGCTGTCTACTTGAACATACAACTCTTCGACACTTTGGATCCGATTTAACGGAATGGAAACTTCAATCGGAAAGAAGTGCTTGATTTCACGTTCGCCATTTTCTGTCGTTCGCACGCTGTCAATTCTTTGGGGAACACCCCCACCTTCATAATCTTCAAAGCTCTCGTTTTGATCAAACGGAACATACTGACCGAGTAGGTGCAACCCTCCTTTAATGCTCACTTGGTGATCATCTTCTTGAATCGTTAATTCAGGTTCAAGCTCCAGCCCTAGGATGGTTTGGATTCTCTCGCCCTGGTCTAGCCATACCGATTCTTCAAGGTTAAACGTTAACGCAGATGGCTGTTCTTGGCTCACAGTCAGCTCCTCCTTTTCTACTCAACGTAATCTTTCTTTG
The DNA here is from genome assembly GCF_000698145.1 of Geomicrobium sp. JCM 19039. GTDB lineage: Bacteria > Bacillota > Bacilli > Bacillales > Marinococcaceae > Geomicrobium_A. Next base: position 105,650 of record NZ_BAXB01000009.1, on the reverse strand, counting down.
CCTAGCCGTTCACTGATTGTCATCCCGACTTTTGCTCACCAAACATTGTGACCCTTCCCGTATATCCAACCCTTTTTACAAGACGGTGGGAATATCACTACAGATTTAGCCAGTACGCTATCAACGTATGTCACCAACTCGGAAAATATGTTCATAAACCTAAGTCTGCTCTCGTTAAAAAGACGCCAAAAGCTGTTCGCTTTTGGCGTCTTTTTTAAAATCGTAGGGTACACATTAGATTCTAGATAATGCTCGTTCAGCAGCTGCAATCGTTTCTTCAATCATTTCATCGGTATGCTGCGTACTCAAAAACATACCTTCAAATTGTGACGGTGCAATTGAAATACCTTCTTGCAACATTTCTCTGAAATACGCGGCAAACTGCTCAACATTTGATGATTTCGCGGTGTTGAAATCAACGACGGGGCCGTCGTTAAAGAATAACCCAACCATCGAGCCTGCACGGTTAAATGTAACAGTAATGCCATGTTTCTTTGCGGCTTCAGTAATTCCTTCTTCTAAACGAGCACCTTTTCTTTCAAATTCTTCATAGTGCTCTGGTGTCACTTGAGAAAGTGTCATATACCCTGCGGTCATCGCGAGAGGATTTCCAGACAATGTTCCTGCTTGATAGATCGGACCGCTTGGCGCTACTTGCTCCATAATTTCTTTTTTACCGCCGTAAGCACCGACCGGCAATCCCCCTCCGATGACTTTGCCGAGCGTAGTCAAATCAGGTGTAACAGAGAACCTGCCTTGTGCAGAATGGAAACCTGCTCGGAAACCAGACATCACTTCATCGAAAATCAGCAGACTTCCGTACTCTTTAGTCATGTGACGAACGCCTTGTAAAAACCCTTCCTCTGGTAAAACGACACCCATGTTCCCAGCCACCGGCTCAAGAATCACTGCTGCAATATCATCGCCGTATTTTTCAAACACGAGTTGCAAGCTATCCAAGTCATTGTAAGGGACGGTGAGTGTATTTGAAGCTGTACCTTCGGGTACTCCTGGGCTATCCGGAAGTCCAAGTGTCGCCACCCCAGAACCGGCTTTAATGAGTAACGAATCGCCATGTCCGTGGTAGTTCCCTTCCATTTTGACAATCTTGTTTCTGCCCGTATACCCACGAGCTAAGCGTAGTGCACTCATCGTCGCCTCTGTACCAGAGTTAACGAACCGCACCATTTCAACAGAAGGAACACGGTCGATAACGAGTTCCGCAAGCTCTGTCTCCATCGTGTGAGACGCCCCGAAACTAGTGCCGAGCTCTGTTGTCTTTTTAAGGTGTTCAACGACTACTGGATCAGCATGACCGAGCAACAACGGCCCCCATGACAGTACGTAATCGATGTATGTCTGATCATCGAGGTCGGTGATGTGTGCACCGTTCCCACTCTTCATGTAAATGCCGTGGTCCATTCCGACTGAACTGTATGCACGTACAGGGCTGCTTACCCCTCCTGGCATGATTGGTTTTGCTTTTTCATACGCTTGTTTTGAATTGTTAAATGTACGCATTATGAACTCCTTTCATTGATCCATCTGGCCATGTCTTTTGCGAAATACGTAATAATAAGATCAGCACCTGCACGCTTCATACTCACTAATTTCTCTTGAACCGTTTCTTTCTCATCTAGCCAGCCATTTTGAGCCGCAGCTTTAATCATGGAATATTCACCTGATACGTTGTAAGCAACAACTGGATAATTCGTCTGATTTTTAATGTCTCGCATCACATCAAGATAGGATAGCGCCGGCTTAACGATAAAGAAGTCAGCACCTTCTCGCTCATCAGATGCTGCTTCGCGCATCGCTTCTAAACGATTTGCCGGGTCCATTTGGTACGTTCTTCGATCTCCAAATGCTGGTGAACTGTGAGCCGCATCTCGGAATGGACCGTAAAATGCAGAGGCGTACTTGACGGAATAAGCCATGAGTGCACGATCTGCAAAACCTGCTTCATCAAGACCTTCTCGAATCGCTTTTGTAAATCCATCCATCATGTTGGATGGGGCAATGATATCAGCACCTGCTCGTGCCTGAGATACAGCGGTTTCCGTTAACAACCGAAGAGATTCATCATTTAACACTTCACCTTCATGAATGACACCACAATGCCCATGATCGGTATACTGACACAAACACGTGTCGGCAATGACGACGAGGTGTGGATGCCGCTCCTTCACTTGACGAATGGCTCGCTGAACAATCCCTTCTTCTGCATAGGCTTGGCTGCCGACATCATCTTTATGGGCGGGTACACCGAACAAGATGATTGATGAAATTCCTAAGTTCACAATCTCATCAATTTCATCATCTAATCGGTCCAACGAATAGTGGAACACTCCAGGCATCGAAGGAACTTCTTTGCCAACATCACTGCCTTCCACTGCAAAAATCGGATAAATGAGATCGTCTTTCTCAATACGCGTTTCTCGTACCAAACCCCGCATTGTTTCACTGCTTCTTAGACGTCGATGTCTGTCAAAACTCATCTCACTCACTGTGAATCCCCCTATTCAAATACGTACAAATCGTTGTAGCTAAACTTTCAAATGTTGCTTGTGGTGCTGCAATTACTTGAGAAAAACCCGTTCGTAACGCCCTTTGTTCAGTAACCGGACCGATGACAAAGGCGATCGTTTTTGCCGGGATGATTTGCAAATGGCTCATCACTTGCTCGTAAGCGGATACTGCACTTGGACTTGTAAAGACGACAGGATGATGAACATGTTGGCGCCAAACGTCTATGTCTGCATGCGTGGCAACGGTTTCGTAAACAGAAACCGCATGCACATGCACAGCAAAACGTTGGAGCTCTTGTTCCAACACGAGTCGAGCTTGCTTGCTTTTTGGAAAAAGTATCCGCTCTCCAGGTAGTAGCTTCTTTCGTAACACTTCTAACAGACCTTCGGCATTTTCTTTGCCCGCACTTGGAACGACATCAACAGTAAACCCTGCTTGTTCAGCCGCTCGACTTGTTTTCTTGCCTACGGCAGCAACCTTTACAGTCGTATAATCCAACTCAACCTGTTGTAGGAAAAACGAAACGGCATTGGCACTCGTAAAGATGATTCGATCTATCTCCGTTGGGTTAGGAAGATGCTGCTCTGTATGTAGGCGTTGTAACTCGACGAGAGGAAAATGACAAGCAGCAATTCCGACTTGTTCAATTGCTTGAACGAGATTGTCTTTCACCCCTTCTTTTTTTCTTCTCGTGACGATGACGGCACGGCTCAAGATTCTCGCTGCTCAGCACGTACTTGTTCGAGTATTTCTTTCCCTCCACGTTCAAAGAGATTCGCTGCTGCAATTTTACCCAATTGCTCGGGATCATCTCCGGTGAGTTCTTCTTTGAGCAAAGTTTTTCCGTCCGTAGAAGCGATTAGTGCCGTCAATGTTAGTTGCCGCCCTTCATTCATCGTTGCATGGGCTGCAACTGGAACCGTACAACTACCTTCAACGTTTCTTAGAAATGAGCGTTCCGCACTGACGGTATGAGACACTTCCTCATCGTGCAAATGCTGTAGAATGGTAATGACTTCCTCATCACCGACTCGACATTCAAGCCGAGAGCACCTTGGCCAACGGCAGGTATGCTTACTGTTGGATCCAAAAATTCCGTCACGACTTCATTTGTCCATCCCATGCGGCTAAGACCTGCAGCAGCCAATATGATCGCGTCGAAATTCTCCTCTTTTAGCTTGCGCATTCTCGTTTCAATGTTTCCACGAATCCAGTGTACTTGTAAATCTGGGCGAACTGCGAGCACTTGAGCTTGTCGACGTAAACTGCTCGTTCCTACAACTGACCCACTAGGTAATTCCATTAACGTTTCACCGCTATTGGATAACAGTGCGTCGCGAGGATCTTCTCGTTCGGTTACGGCAGCTAGCGTAAAAGCTTCAGGCAGGACAGATGGCACGTCCTTCATGCTATGTACAGCAAGATCAACTTCGCCTTCACGAAGCGCATGCTCAATCTCTTTCACAAATAAAGCTTTCCCACCTACTTTTGATAACGTGACATCTAGAATGCGATCTCCTTTTGTTACAATCTTTTTGAGTTCAAATTCATACGGTAACCCTAAAGATTCTAACTGGCTTAGCACCCATTCTGCCTGATTAACCGCCAAGTTGCTTTTTCTCGTTCCAATGACAATTTTCCTCATCATGTTGCCTCCATTATACCTAGATTCGTGGAATACACGAAAGCAACCAGAAAGCGGTGCGCCTTCCGGTTGTCTTTGGTGTTACTATGCTAAACAATGACATCTCTTGCATAGCGATACTGCAAAAGCTCTTGGAGCACTCGACCTTCTAAATATTGGGTTTCGACAGTCGGTTCCGCTCGATCTTCAGACGGTCTAAACGTCTTTTGTTCACGTGCTTTTAGCGCTGATAATTCTTCTTCTAAACCGAAGATCTCAACAAATAAGGCAAGAGATTGCTCTCGATCATTTTCCCCAGACATTTCCTTCGCACGAGTGATCGGTTCTTTTAAAAGTTGGTTGACGATACTCTTTGTATGCTTGGAAAGTACTTTTCTTTCTCTTGAGGTCAACTCTGGCATCTTCCGTTCAATGCTCTCCATCGTCTCTTGTTGAATGGTTAGTGCTTTTTCCCGTAATGCAGAAATGACAGGAACAACACCAAGCGTTTCAATCCATGCCTTAAAATCGGCAATTTCTTGTTGAATCATGCGCTCAATTTGAATTGCAGCTTCCTTTCGGTCTTCCATATTGGCTGCAACAATGCCTTCCAAGTCATCGATGTCATAAAGAAACACACCGTTCATCGTACCGAGCTCTGGGTCCAAGTCACGGGGAACCGCAATATCGACCATAAACAAAGGCTGATCGGATCGTAACGACAATGTGTCTTCAACACCGGCTTTTGTCAGAACATATTGATCGGCACTCGTTGATGAGATGAGAATGTCTGCTTCTTTTAAACACTCGTGCAGTTCTTCAATGTCTCTTGCTTGAGCACTCATGTTATTTGCGAGTTCTCGCGCTCGTTCAAATGTACGATTCATAACTGTAATACTTGCCGCACCATTTGCTTCAAGGTGCTTCGCTGTCAGTTCGCTCATCTTCCTGCGCCTAAAATAAGAACATGTTTGTCCGCTAAATTCCCAAGCACTTGCTTTCCTAGCTCTACAGCTGCATAGCTAATGGACGCTGGGTTATCATTAATGCTGTCTCTGCATGTGCTCGTTTTGAAAACGTGACCGCTTGACGAAACAACTGATTAAACACCGTCCCCGTTGCATCGTTCTTTTGGGCCAGGGAGAAGCTTGATTTCACTTGTCCAAGAATCTGTGTTTCACCAAGAATCATCGATTCAAGCCTGAAGATACGCGCAATAAGTGCTCGATGGCTTCATCGTTTTCTCGAATGTTTAACACCGGCTGAAAGATTTCTTGCTGAACATCAAACCATTGCGCGATAAACTTCTTTGTGAAATGTCGACCGGTGTGCAATTGGTCAACAACGGCATAAATCTCCGTCCGGTTACACGTAGAAATAATCGTGCATTCCAAAATACTCTTCATGTCTCTTAACATGTGGAGAGCTTTGGGTAATTCTTCTTCATCAAACGCGAATTGTTCCCGCAAATCGACAGGGGCACTTTTATAGTCGATGCTAGCAACAATAATATGCATATTTCGTCTCCACCCCCAATGATAAAGCTCTGCTTCTTCTCTGCTAAAGATCGTTACACGAGCCTAATTCTCTATTTATATTGTAACATGGCAAGCATGCGTCTGAATGCACGAAAATGTGAACAACCTCTGAAACGATACGGTAATGAGTATCTTCATCTTTTCCATTAGAACACACTTCTAACCTTCGTTCAACAGAACTGCTCATTTCGACAAGTGCTCTTTATATTGTAGCCAAATTCCCCCATTCCATGTAAAGAATTAAGGAATACAACGAAAGGCACAATGCTCAAGTGAGATTCATTGTGCCCCGAACGTCAAATTTGTAATAAGCGACGGATTTCTTTCCAAGCTTGATCTTTGCCATCACCAGTTTCTGAAGAAAATGCAACGTATCGGTCTTCTTCATGAAGTTCAATGATGTCTAAAATGTTCTTTATATGCTTTGTTCGTTGGGTTTTATTAATCTTATCAATCTTCGTGAGTACTAACAAAATTGGAACCTCGTAATGCTTCAACCAATCATACATCAAAAGGTCGTCGTTCGTAGGATCGTGCCTAGCATCGACTAACAACACGACTCCTCTTAACTTGTCTCTCGTCGTTAAGTATTCCTCGATCATTCTACCCCACGCTGCACGTTCCTTTTTGGACACTTTCGCATAACCATACCCAGGAATATCAACAAAATAACAGACATCGTTAATATTGAAGAAATTCAATGTCTTTGTTTTGCCTGGTTGCTGAGATGTGTACGCGAGCTTTTTGCGTGTTGTCATCGTATTAATAAATGATGATTTCCCAACATTGGACCTCCCTGCAAAGGCAAGTTCAGGGAAGTCTTCAGTTGGATACTGGTCTGGACCAACGGCACTGATCTTTAATTCTGCTTTATTTACGTTCATCTTTCTCTCCCAACGCATGCTTTACAACTTCATCAAAGCTCGTCACATCGACAAACTCGACAGCTTCTTTCACACTATCTGGCACATCATCTAAGTCTTTGACATTATCATGAGGAATGATAATTTTTGTGAGACCGGCACGATGCGCACTCATCGACTTTTCTTTTAGACCACCAATAGGTAGTACACGTCCACGCAACGTCATTTCTCCTGTCATGCCGACTTCCTTCTTCACAGGTCGGCCCGTCAATGCTGATAACAGAGCTGTGGCCATTGTAATTCCTGCAGAAGGACCGTCTTTTGGTGTCGCCCCTTCGTACATGAATGTGAATATCATACTTCTCATGAAACCGCTCATCAATGCCAAATTCATCTGCTTTCGAACGAATGTAACTAAACGCCGCTCGGGCGGACTCTTTCATGACATCCCCAAGTTTCCCGGTCAGTGTGAGATTTCCTTTTCCCTTTGCCAATGACACTTCGATAGACAGCGTGTCGCCACCTGCGGCTGTGTACGCCAAACCTGTAGCTGCACCGATCTGGTCTTCTTCTTCTGCCATCCCATACCGAAACTTCGGTTTTCCGAGCATCTCCTCAACGATACTCTCGGTAATAATGACACGTTTTTTCTCTCCGGCTACGATCTGTTTAGCCGCTTTTCTACAAAGCGTTGCGATGCTCCGCTCTAGATTTCTGACGCCCGCTTCGCGTGTATAGTAACGGACCACTTTCATTAGTGCTTGTTCGCGGATTTGCACGTCACTTTTCGTTAACCCATGTACTTTAATTTGTTTTGGCAACAAATGATCCGTAGCAATGGCTTGTTTCTCGATTTCCGTGTAACCTGCAATGTGGATCATCTCCATCCGGTCACGTAACGGTGCGGGGATTGCCCCCACTTGATTTGCTGTCGTGACAAACATGACATTGGAAAGGTCATACGTTTCCTCGATGTAATGGTCACCAAACTGATGGTTTTGCTCAGGGTCTAACACTTCAAGCATAGCTGATGACGGATCTCCTCGAAAATCACTCGCCATTTTATCAATTTCATCGAGCAGGAATACCGGATTCATGACACCAGCTTTTTCATCCCTTGTATCATCTTCCCTGGCATCGCTCCGACATACGTGCGGCGGTGGCCACGAATCTCTGCTTCATCACGAACACCTCCAAGTGAGATGCGGACAAATTCTCTCTCTAACGATCGAGCAATGGATTTGGCAAGCGATGTTTTCCCAACTCCAGGAGGCCCAGTGAGACAAAGAATGGGCCCACGCAGCGAATCCGTGAGCTTTTGAACTGCTAAATGTTCGAGCACACGCTCTTTCACTTTCTCTAACCCAAAATGATCTTCGTTTAGCACCTTCTCTGCATGATCGAGGTCGAGACGGTCCGTCGTTTCTTCACTCCAAGGAATCGTCGTCAACCATTCAATGTAATTGCGAATGACGGAGCTTTCTGCTGAACTCGCCGGAACCTTTTCGTAGCGCGCCAATTCCTTTAATGCCTTTTCACTCACGTTCTCCGGCATCTCGGACTCCTCAATACGCGTCCTTAACTCTTCTACTTCGCCACCTTTGCCATCCTTATCTCCTAATTCCTTTTGAATGGCTTTCATCTGCTCACGCAAATAGTATTCTTTTTGGGTCTTCTCCATTGACTTTTTTTACGCGCTGGCCGATTTTCTTTTCTAAACCGAGGACTTCTCGCTCATTTTCTAAGATGTCAAGAAGTTGCTCTAGGCGCGCTTTTTCTTCGAACGTTTCAAGAAGCTCTTGTTTTCTTTTAATTTGTAGCGGCAGATGCGAAGCGACGAGATCAGCAAAATAACCTGGCTCGTCGATATCTTGCACTGATTTTAGTGTGTCTTTTGATACTTTGCTCGACAGTTTCGTATACTGCTCAAACTGCTTCAAAACCGAACGCATTAACGCCGTCTTCTCTTCGGGATCTTCATCACCGGCTTGACTGTCTACACGTATTTGAATGTCTACTTCATAGTAGTCTAATTCACTCGTAAACGTCTCAATCGTCGCCCGTTTCAAGCCTTCAACGAGAATACGCGTTGTGCCATTTGGCATTTTAATCATTTGTTTTACGTAAGCAAGTGTGCCAACGGTGTACAAGTCTTCTTTTGCTGGTTCATCAACAGATAAATCAATTTGACTTGTAAGAAGAATTTCTTGGTCACCGACCATCACTTGTTCTAATGCTTTCACTGATTTTGATCTTCCTACATCTAAATGAAGCACCATCCCTGGGAAAACAAGCACTCCTCGTAGTGGAAGGAGTGGAATGGTACGTTTTTCGTGTTGAGTTGACGTCAACATCATCCCCCATTTCCTAAATCACATTGTTCCATCTAATTGTCTATATGTTCGTAAGCTCTGTAGACTCATGATATTCATTGTAGCTTAACGAATATCACGTGTCTATGAACTCACATCTCGTCATGAATTAGATGGATGAGGATTGATTATGATTCATCGGATGATCCATCGTTGTGTCCATAAGCACAGATTCTTCACTAAGCACGTGAAGAAATAATTCATCTAAAGATGAAAGAGGGATAACTTCAATGCCAACGTGTCGATGAAGCACTGTTTCATCATTATCAACAGGGATATACGCTTTACAAGCTCCTGCCTCAAGTGCAGCAGCGACTTTTGCAGGCACCCCTCCGACCGGTTTGATCGTTCCCCAAATGCTGAGTTCACCCGTCATGGCGACATCGTTTTTCACTTTCTTGTTCGTGATGGCGGAATAGATCGCTGTAGCAATCGCCGCACCTGCTGAAGGTCCATCAATTGGCGTACCCCCAGGGAAATTCACATGAATATCATAATGGTCAACAGGCACTTGAAGACGCCGCAATACGGTCATGACGTTATCAACTGAACTTCGCGCCATGCTCTTTCTACGGATGGATCGCATTTGATTACCGGCATTTTCTTCTTCAGCGATTCCCGTCACTGTCAACATTCCTTTTCCTTCAGAGGTCTTTCTGGCGGTCGCTTCAATTTCTAAAAGCATACCAAGATCAGGACCGTAAACGGCAAGCCCATTAACCCGTCCAACAGCCGGACTTTGATGGATGACCTTCTCGGGGCGCCGAGTCAAACGACTGGCATGAACGACCCACTCGATGTCAGATACGCCGATCTCATTACGGTTTTCACTCGTAGCCAATCCTGCTGCAATCTGAATTGTATTTACCGCTTCACGGCCGTTCGATACGTAAGACGCGATCGTTTCTAATCCTTCTGGGTGGATACTCATTTCCAAACGCTTGGCGGACTTTTCAGCAACACGGGCTAACTCTTTTTGCTTTAACGGACGGAAAAACACTTCTAAGCAACGGGAACGAATGGCTGGCGGGATTTCATCTGGTGTCCGCGTTGTCGCTCCAATCAAACGAAAATCAGCAGGTAATCCATTTTGAAAAATATCATGGATGTGTCTTGGAATATTCATGTTCTCTTCGCTATAATATGCACTTTCCAGGAACACTTTTCGGTCTTCTAGTACTTTTAACATCTTGTTCATCTGGATGGAATGAAGTTCACCAATTTCATCAATAAAAAGCATGCCACCATGTGCTTTTGTAATGGCGCCTGGTTTCGGCTGCGGGATGCCCGCTTGCCCCATCGAACCTGCCCCTTGATAAATCGGATCATGAACGGACCCAATGAGTGGGTCTGCAATGCCTCTTTCATCAAACCTTGCCGTTGTACCGTCGAGCTCAATAAATGGTGCTTCTTGTAAAAATGGGGAGTGTTCATTTGATTTCGCTTTATTCATGACGAGACGAGCGGCTGCAGTTTTTCCTACGCCAGGGGGACCATATATAATGACATGTTGCGGATTCGGGCCACAAAGTGCCGCTTCTAAAGATAAAATCCCTTCATCTTGTCCGATAATATCATCTAAAGATTCTGGTCTGACTTTCTCCGATAATGGCTCATTCAAAGATACAGACCTTAACTTTTGTAACTGCACCATCTCTTTTCTCGACTCCCGATCGACCGATACTTTTTGTGTACGCTGGTTTTTTAGCAAGTTCCAGAAATAAAGGCCAATAACGATCCCAAAAAACACTTGAACCAACATGATAATCGATGTCCAATTCATGTAATTCCTCCTTACAACCGAATCATTCTCAAGTAGTATGACTCGGTCGCTCAGAAGCTATCCCCATAGTTTCACGATGCACACACGAAAAAACCCGGAAGAAATTCTCCCGGGTTGTAAGATTCAGATGTTACGCGCTTTCTCGCGGCACGATCTCATCTAACGTGATCGACTTGCCATCTTTAGTCGTAAGAACTGGTGACGCGTTGTGTAACACGCAATCAGCAGTAATTTTACAATGGCTAATGTTATCTTGTGACGGAAGATCATACATCACATCTTGCATGATAACCTCAATAATTGAGCGCAAACCTCTTGCCCCTGTTTTACGTTCAATCGCTTTCTTTGCGATTTCCGTAAGAGCGTCTTCCGTAAACTCAAGTTCCACTTCATCAATCTCAAGTAAACGTTGGAATTGCTTAACGAGTGCATTCTTCGGTTTCGTGAGAATTTCAATGAGCGCATTCTCATCCAGTTGTTTCAAGCTTGAAATTACCGGTAGACGCCCAATGAATTCTGGAATCAAACCGTAGCGAAGCAAGTCTTCAGGCAGAATTTTATCTAGATAATCATCTTCAGTCATTTCACCGCTCTCGCCCTCAGAGCCGAATCCAATGACTTTCTTACCTAGACGGCGCTTTACGACTTGGTCAATCCCATCAAATGCTCCGCCAACAATGAACAGAACGTTTGACGTATCAATTTGAATAAATTCTTGATGAGGGTGCTTACGCCCGCCTTGTGGTGGCACGCTTGCTGTTGTTCCTTCAAGAATCTTTAAGAGTGCTTGTTGAACCCCTTCTCCAGACACATCTCTCGTGATGGATGGGTTCTCTGATTTGCGGGCTACTTTGTCAATTTCATCGATGTAAATGATCCCTTTTTCTGCTTTTTCAACATCATAATCTGCTGCTTGGATAAGCTTCAAAAGAATGTTCTCTACATCTTCACCGACATAACCGGCTTCAGTTAGTGACGTCGCATCTGCAATCGCAAACGGCACATTCAATATTCTTGCCAACGTTTGGGCCATGAGTGTTTTACCACTACCGGTAGGTCCGATCAAACAGATGTTACTCTTTGAAATCTCAACATCATCGCCACCTTGACCAATCGTTGAGTTCACGCGCTTATAATGGTTGTACACAGCAACCGACAGTGCCTTTTTCGCACTTTCTTGCCCGATCACATAGTCATCGAGAATCCCGTCAATTTCTTGAGGTTTCGGAACGGTTTCAAATTCTACTTCCTCATCGGTTCCGAGTTCTTCTTCAACGATTTCAGAGCATAATTCAATACATTCATCACATATATATACACCGGGTCCAGCGACTAATTTCCGAACCTGGTCTTGTGTTTTGCCACAGAAAGAACACTTGAGTTGCCCTTTCTCCTCGTTAAACTTGATCATGTGATTCACCCCTCTTTTGTATTATGTAGACTACACCGAATGGTTGCTCCACGTCAAACAATAGCCCCTACATTATCGTACCCATTCTTCATCAGCTTTACGTTGAAAAACGTAAATTCATTCATGTTTTTTTAATGGAGGTCCTTCTGTACGTTCACAAAATGAACACAATCATGAATTCAAGAAAAAAGAGGACACGACGTTCGCGCCTCATTTTGTTCTATAATTCTTTCTGAGCTACGCCTACACATTCATTGCAAATGTAGACACCCGGTCCAGCAATTAACTTCTTAACTTGGTCCTTCGTTTTGCCGCAAAACGAACACTTGTGTTCTTCTTGATCTTTTGCGTTTCTGCTCATCTGTTCCACCTACTTTTTTAATGTACAGGAATCCAATGAAAAGATCAATCGAAGCGGTTTTCTATTGCATAAAAAGGCACGAATACGACTCGTGCCTTCTTTGCAACTTACGCTTCTTTATCTTCTTTTGCTTCAACTGTTACACTCTCATCTACTAAGAATTGAACAGCTGTTTGGATGCGAAGATCATTTTTCAAAGAATCTACGCCACCTTGCATCGCAAGTAGTTGACGAATTTCTTCTTTATCGCGCTGATACATTTCTGCCATTTTGTCGAGCTCTTCTTCGACACGCTCGTCACTCGCTTCAAGTTCTTCCGCATTTGCAATGGCTTCAAGTACAAGGTTCATGCGAACGCGCTTTTCTGCTTCTGGCTTAAATTGCTCTTTCATACCTTCTGCATCTGTTCCTGCCATTTGATAGTACATATCCATAGAGATGCCTTGTGATTGGAAACGCTGCTCCATTTCTTGCATCATGCGATCAGTTTCTGCTTTAATCATTGCATCTGGAATATCGACAGTTGCATTCTCCGCTGCTTTTTCTACAACGGTATCATTGTAATGATGCTCTTTCTCATGCTCGAGATTGTGCTGAAGTTCGTCTTTCTTCTTCGTTCTTAGTGCTTCTAGTGACTCAACTTCTTCGTCTACGTCTTTTGCAAATTCATCGTCAAGCTCAGGAAGTTCTTTGCGCTTCACTTCGTGAACTTTCACTTTAAATACTGCCGGTTTACCAGCGAGGTCTTCGGCATGATATTCCTCAGGGAACGTAAGCTCGACATCTTTCTCATCGTCTGCTTTCAAGCCGATCATTTGCTCTTCAAAACCAGGAATAAATTGACCAGATCCTAGCTCTAGCGAATGGTTCTCTGCTTTTCCACCTTCAAAAGGTTCGCCGTCCATAAACCCTTCAAAGTCAAAAACAACCGTATCGCCATCTTGGGCAGTTTCGTCAACAACAGCAAGCTCTGCTTGCTTATCGCGTAGGTTATTTAATTCAGTTTCAACATCTTCATCATTCACTTCTGTGTTAAATGCAGGAACTTCTAACCCTTTGTAATCGCCAAGCTCAACTTCTGGCTTCACAATGACATTCGCTGTAAATGTTAACGTCTTTCCTTGTTCCATTTCTTTAATATCAATTTCTGGCTGGTCTACTGGCTCAATGCCTGTCTCTTCTACCGCTTCTGAATAAGCTTTTGGAAGAACAATATCAAGTGCATCTTGATAGAGTGACTCTACACCAAAACGAGATTCAAATAGTTTGCGTGGGACTTTCCCTTTACGAAATCCAGGTACGTTTACGCTTTTCTTGACTTTTTCAAATGCTTGATCAATGGCTTCATCAAATTGTTTAGCATCTACATCGACAGTGAGGACCCCTTGGTTTCCTTCACCTTTTTCCCATTTTGCAGTCATTTATTGTGTTCCCTCCAAGTTTCATAGGTTACGCTTCCATTTTTACAACCACTATATTATAACATACTCCACGTGCATTTCAATCGCACCAAATTAGAAAAGTTCGCCAGTATCTACCTTTCATAGTGTTTGAACATCACGAGCAACTCATTAACATTTACTTGATTTGCTCCATAGTATCCAACCCACTCATCTTTATGAGTGTCTAAGTCTTCGCCTCCATATCGAAGTGCTTCAATATGGAGGGCCGCTGCCCAATCCATTGACGAAGCTCTTTCATATTTGAAAGGATACAATATGACCCCCATCCAATCCCACACGTGCCGGCACGTCTCATACAAGTGGGGATTGTCCGATTCGATTGGAGCAAGCGCTGAGAAAATCTCAGTCTGTGACTCTCCAGCATAATTTTCTAACGCCGGAAGGGTTTTCGGCACAATTGTTTGTTCCTTTTCGCTTTTATGAACGAATACAGATGTTTCCATTTCCTCATCTTTAAGATGAAGCAATATGAGTGATTTAACGACAGGAGACCGGTCTTTGTCCTGTAAAACATCGTCGAAAGTGTCAATAACTACGACGAGAGGATACGTCTTCAACTGCTGAAATGCCGACCACTGTTCTTCCGCCGATCCAAATCGCAATGATTCCGTAAGGTCGGTGGGAACAGGTCGCGTGTCCTCTTCCTTTTCGATTGCAGGCGCTTCCTTATGACGGTTCGCTTCTTCAAGAAGTGCACGAAACTCTAGATCGTCATTCAATTGAATATGATTTGCATCCGCTGCATCGTTAATAAGATCGGCCAGTTCCTGCCAACGACTTTGCTCTACTAATGCCGTGACAACAATCATGAGCCTTGTCTATATAAATGCCCTAAGCGCGGAAGACCTTCATACGCTTCTTGTATCACGTCGTTGTGCCTTTCCAATTTGAGCAGTGACACCCATTTCCCATAGATTGCTTCTTGATGATCGGGCTCAAATTGGATCACTTCCTGAAACGTGTGGAGCGATTTCTCAAACTGCCCGCCTTTTAAATCATTCAGACCGTTTTCTATTAAACGCTGAACCGTACCAGGAAACACGATCACCTTTTGTTCTTCTTCATTCATGACGATCCCTCAATCCAGAGCAACAACCTATGCACGAAGCATCGCCTCGCCATAGGTTGAGCGGTAACGCGTTCACTATGAGCGCGTTTCGTTTTGTTTGTTTTTCCCAAAATATAACACACCGAGCAACCAAAAACCAATCATAAGAACAGTCGCCACAATGAGTGCTGGTACGGCTCCAAACTGAATGATGATTGGCATCGCTGCTGCCGTTACAAGTCCACCACCAACCATCGGCTCAAATAGAATTTGTTTATAGCCAAATGCTTTCATTGCTGGTGTCTTTTGCTCTGGGTCGACAATTTTCATGAGCATAATGCCTGTCGCGGCAACACCCATTGACTGACCAAAGTCACCCATTCCTCGCTCAAACCAATAATGAGGAATCATGCGTGGTGCGAGATATAAGAACATCACAACGTTAAGCACAACACCAACAACAGCTAAAATAATAAATTCCATGAGATTATTCCCGATGACTTGTAAGCTCAGTGTACCGAGCGCACTGACGATAAGCAGGTCCAGTGCCGTATTTTGGATTCTACTAATCGTTGGGCGGTCAACGATATCGTTTTTATCAAACCGAGTAATAAAGATTTGAACGATAATCCCGCCAATCATTGCGAATGGAAAGAGAGGAACATGAGCAATCAATTCCATTTGCTCAATCCATAAAGCCTCTTCGACCCACATTAACCCTTCGAGCAACCAATACCCGATAAAAATAGACAAGCCGACCATACCGATGTGAAATGCTAGTGGATCGATGGAAACGGTTGACGTCGTCATCTGCCCACTAGGCTCACGGCGGTTTTGATCTAACACACCTGTTTGTTGATCAACAGATATATCATCAGGGTGTTTCAATGTCTCCGAAGCGCCTTTTCTCGCAGCGATGTTCAGCATAATAATACCGATAAGAACACCGGACAATAGACCGACCGTTGCAAGGCCAATCGCAAGATCATAACCTTCTTCAAACCCTAATGATTCAAAGCTATCGGAAAGTCCCGCAGCAGTTCCGTGACCGCCAACAAAACTAATTTCAATAAGTGCACCTGCTGCAGGGCTCATGCCAAACAACGGTGTTAAAATCGTTATGGCGACCAGAATACCGACAGCGTACTGAGCCCAAGAAATCGTATAACCGAGTGCTACTTGCGGCCCACCGACTTTCCATATGTCTTGTAACCTAGGCAGTGCAAAACCAATAAATAAACATGCAAATACGACGTTAATAAGTATACCTGGAAGCTCTGCCCACACTTCATACATTGGTTCTGTAAATATCCCGTATGGCATGACCTCGTTTCCGGTCACTGCGTTATAATTCTTCCTAATACCTCAGGCCCAAATAGTAAGGCAAAGAACCCACCAATAATTGAACTCGGCAAAAATAACCGTTGAAGTACGGGAACTTTCAATCGTATCCATTTCCCGATGATGAGAACAATACTAATAACAACTAGTGCAAATCCAACAATTTCTACTGCTTCCATGTACTCACCTTCCTCGCTTTCTCCACATTCATGACGAACAGCAAACATGAATACCTTTTCTTTACCCAAACTAACAGGCTTTTAAAACGACATCTATACAAAATGCTGGATTTGTATGATTTTACCTACAAAAAAAGGAAGAAAGCCGGTCAATAAATCCGGCTTTCTTCCTTTATAATGGTTGTTTCTTTGCTTCATATTCACGAATGTCATTTACATATTGTAAAGTGAGTCCAATTTCATCCAATCCATGAACCATCATATTTTTCCAATACGAATCAATGTCAAATGAATGCCTTTTTCCTGAAGGATCTTCAATATATTGATCATCAAGGTTAATGAGTAAGTCAAATGACGTGTGTTCACTCGCTTTCAACCACTCTCTCACCTGTTCACTTTCAATCCGTATCGGTAGCAATCCATTTTTGAAGCTGTTGTTATAGAAAATATCACCGAAACTCGGTGCAATGACAACGCGAAAACCATAGTCTTGAAGTGCCCACGCTGCATGTTCTCGGGATGAACCACAGCCAAAGTTTTCATCAGCTAGCAAAATTGTCGCACCTTCAGCACTCGAATGGTTAAGCGCAAAATCTGGATTTGGGGACTCATCATCGAGAAAGCGCCAATTATAGAATAGAAATTGACCAAAACCAGATCGCTCCACACGCTTTAGAAATTGCTTTGGGATAATCTGATCGGTATCAATATTCACAAAAGGGAGAGCCGCTGTATTTCCTTTATGCGTCGTGAATTTCTCCACGTTTATCGCCTCCTTTTTCCTTACGTAACCTGCTCTGCTTCGATCTTTCTTACATCAACAAAATGACCGTGAACCGCTGCAGCTGCAGCCATAACCGGACTCATCAAATGCGTACGGGCATTTTTCCCTTGTCGTCCTTCGAAATTACGATTCGACGTGGAAGCACAGCGCTCACCTGCAGGTACTTGGTCAGGGTTCATTCCTAAACACATGCTACATCCTGCATCTCGCCACTCAAAACCGGCTTCAATAAATAATTCCGCAAGCCCTTCTGCTTCTGCTTGCGTTTCACTTGCATGCTACCAGGTACGACGAGGCACGAACGTCTGGCTTTACTTTCTTTCCTTTAATATAGCGCGCGGCTTCGCGAAGATCGCTAATTCGCGCATTTGTACATGAACCTAAGAATACGTGTTGAATTTCAACGTCTTCCATCTTTGTACCAGGAGTGAGACCCATATACGCTAATGATTGTTCAATTGCTCTTCGCTCAGCATCACTTTTTGCATCTGCAGGAGACGGAACGACACCGTCAATAGCAATTCCTTGACCTGGGTTTGTTCCCCACGTCACCATCGGCTTCACTTCATCTGCTGACAATGTGAGCGTCTCGTCAAACGTTGCCCCATCATCGGTAGCTAGCGCTTTCCACTCTTTGACCTTTTGTTCGTACTCATCACCTTTCGGGACATTTTCACGCCCTTTCAAGTAATCAAACGTCACTTGGTCAGGGCTAATTAAACCCGCTCTCGCCCCTCCTTCAATTGACATGTTACAAATGGTCATTCTCTCTTCCATTGTTAGACCACGAATCGCTTCACCCCGGTACTCAACCACATGCCCTGTTCCAAAATTCACACCGTATTTGGCAATGAGCGCCAAAATAATATCTTTTGCACTCACACCACTGTTAAGACGGCCATCAATGACAACCTCCATCGTCTTTGGCCGACTTTGCCATAAAGTTTGGGTCGCCATCACGTGTTCAACTTCACTCGTACCAATACCAAAAGCTAAAGCGCCAAATGCACCGTGCGTAGACGTGTGACTATCCCCGCAAACGATTGTTTTTCCTGGTTGAGTTAATCCAAGCTCCGGTCCAATAATATGAACAATCCCGTTGCTCGGACTATCGAGGTCAGCGAGCTCTACCCCAAACTCTTCACAGTTTTTAACGAGCACATCAATTTGTTTTTTTGCAATCCGATCGGTAATCGTTCTTCGATCTTCTGTAGGGATGTTATGATCCATCGTTGCAAACGTCAAATCCGGTCTACGAAGAGACCTCCCATTCATACGTAACCCTTCAAAAGCTTGCGGAGACGTGACCTCATGAACAAGATGAAGATCAATATACAACAAATCAGGCTTCCCTTCTTCTTGAGTGACCGTATGTTGATCCCAAACTTTTTCGATGATTGTTTTTGCCATTATTCTTCCCCTCCTTATGCTAACGCTTGAATGACCGCTTCAGTCATTTCTTTTGTCGTATGCGCTTTTGTTTCGTTCCGTTGAAGATCTTTCGTTCGATACCCTTGTTCGAGCACAGAAAGAATCGCTCGTTCTACTTGCTCTGCTTCTTCTGCAAAACCAAATCCATATTTTAATAGCATGGCGGCTGACGAAATTGCAGCCAATGGGTTCGCCAATTCTAAACCAGCAATGTCAGGGCCGAGCCATGGATCGGTTCAAACACACCGGGTCCAGTTTCGCCGAGACTTGCTGATGGCAATAACCCGAGAGACCCTGTCAGCATGGACGCTTCATCGCTTAAAATATCTCCAAACATATTTTCTGTTAGAATGACATCGAATGAGGACGGGTTCTGAATGAGCTGCATTGCTGCGTTATCTACGAGCATATGCGACAAAGAAATATCGGAATGGTTTGCGACTCTTTCTTCAACCACCTCGCGCCACAATCTGCTCGACTCCAATACGTTTGCTTTATCCACAGATACGATCCGCTTGCTCCGAAGAGCAGCCGCATCAATGGCACGTTCCGTAATCCGCTCAATTTCTGATACCGAGTACGTAAGTGTGTCAACAGCATATACTTCTCCGTTGTCTTCTTTTCGTTCATGATCACCGAAATAAATGCCTCCGGTCAGTTCCCTCACGATCAAAACATCGACATCTTCAACGACTTCACGCTTTAATGGAGAGGAATCCAGTAAAGGAGCGTACGCCTTTACTGGTCGCAAGTTCGCAAACAACCCTAATTCTTTCCGCATTTTGAGCAAACCTTTTTCCGGACGTTTTGCCACATCAATTCCATCCCATTTCGGACCACCAACAGCCCCAAGCAAAATCGCGTCGCTTCCTTTACATAGCTCTTCGGTTTGCTTAGGAAAGGGGTCTCCCGTTTCATCAATGGCAGCACCTCCGATGCTCCCATACGAAAACTCAAACTGGTGATCCCGCTTCCTTGCTACGGTTTGTAACACAGCAACTGCCGCTTCTGTCACTTCCGGTCCAATGCCATCCCCAGGCAATACTGCTATTTTTTTCACGCTCATTACTGCACCCTCACTTCTATGACTTTACCGGTTGCTCAGCGGATTGCTTCGCAGGATTTCCAAGTAAGATTCGGTTCACTGCATTCAAATAGGCATATGCGGAAGCTTCTAACACATCATGTGCCGTGCCTCTTCCAAGTGACGAATCATCCTTATACGTAAGGTGAACAACCACTTCAGCTAGTGCGTCTTCTCCACCGCTTACCGATTGAATACGGTAATCATCAAGTCGGATCTCTTCACCGATGATCCGAGCCAACGTGTTGTACACCGCCTCAACACTCCCTTTACCCGTTGCCGCTTCTTCAACCGTTTCACCGCTCGGTGTTTTTACGATGACTGTTGCCGTCTGGATGACGTTCGCTTGCGTCGCTACGTTTACTTGCAAGCTTTGCAGTTCATATTGACCGACTGGACTGCCAGCCTTGTCAGCAGCCATTAGCGCGAAGATATCATCATCGGTAACATTTTTCTTTTTGTGGGCAAGTGCCTTAAACGAGGAGAATACTCGCTTTAACTCTTCATCTGTCGGATCAAACCCAAGTTCAACGACTTTATTTCGAAAAGCGTGCTTACCAGAGAGCTTACCGAGAACGAGTTTATTCTTTTCAACACCGACAAGTTCTGGTGTGATGATTTCATACGTGGTGCTCTCTTTTAAAACTCCGTCTTGGTGGATCCCGGATTCGTGAGCAAATGCATTAGCGCCGACAATGGCTTTATTACCAGGAACGACAGTACCACTCAACGTACTCACTAAGTTACTCGTTCGCTTGATTTCAGAAAGTACTAGGTTTGATGATCTTTGGTAATGATCTTTTCGGATATGCAAAGCGACGGCAATTTCTTCAAGTGAAGCATTGCCTGCCCGCTCCCCTAAACCGTTTATGGTACATTCCACTTGGTCAGCTCCACCTTCTACAGCTGCAAGTGAATTGGCAACCGCCATTCCTAAGTCGTCGTGACAATGACTTGAGAGTTTAATCTTTTCAACGCCTTTTACGTTGTCTTTCATGTGTTTAAACATGGCGCGAATTTCATTCGGCGTTGTATACCCAACCGTATCCGGTAAATTAATGACGTCAACACCCGCTTCAATGACCGCTTCAGAAATTCTCGTTAAAAATTCCCAATCCGTCCGACACGCATCTTCTGCTGAAAATTGAACTGTCTCGAACAACGTCTTTGCGTATTTAACAGCTTCGACAGCAGAAGCCAATACTTCATCTTGGGTCATGAACAATTTGTGTTTAATATGAACGTCAGACGTTGCGATGAACAAATGAATTCTAGGCGCTGCAGTGTTTTTCAGCGCATCATAGGCAATGTCGATGTCTTGCTTTTTCACTCGCGATAGACCGGTCACCGTACTATTTTTTACTGTTTCTGCAATTTGCTTGACGGATAAAAAGTCGCCCTCATTGGAAGCCGGAAACCCGGCTTCAATGATGTCAACACCTAAACGGTCGAGCTGCTTTGCAATTTCCAATTTTTCGTCACGATTTAAATTTAAACCCGGTTGCTGTTCACCGTCTCGTAAAGTCGTGTCAAAAAACTCAACTGCCCGCACGTGATACCACTCCTTTTTGGTCTTGTTTAACAAACGGCATCATTTCTCGAAGTTTTTGACCAACTTCTGTCAGCTGGTGCGCATGTTCACGATTATTAATGGCATTAAATTGTGGACGATTCGCTTGGTTTTCTAAAATCCACCCTTTAGCAAACTTCCCGGTTTGAATGTCATCAAGGATTTCTTTCATGGCTTGTTTCGTATCATCCGTTATAATTCTAGATCCAGCTTGGAAGTCACCCCACTGTGCAGTATCTGAGATCGAGTACCTCATGTACTCCAAACCGCCCTCGTACATCAGGTCAACAATAAGTTTCAATTCGTGTAAACATTCAAAGTATGCGACTTCTGGTTGGTATCCTGCTTCAACAAGTGTTTCAAAACCGGCTTTTACTAGTGCGGACGTTCCGCCACATAAGACAGCTTGCTCACCGAATAGGTCTGTTTCTGTTTCTTCTTGGAACGTTGTTTCAATAATCCCTGCTCGACCTGCCCCTATTTGTTTCGCATAGGCAAGTGCTAGATCTTTTGCCTCGCCATGAGGGTCTTGGTAGATCGCATAAAGTGCTGGAACACCTGCACCTGCTTCATACGTACGACGCACGATATGACCTGGACCTTTTGGAGCGACCATAAACACATTCACATCTGCTGGTGGTTGAATTTGGCTAAAATGAATGTTAAATCCATGTGCAAATACGAGTGATTTTCCACTTGTTAAATACGGCTTGATTTCATTTTCATAGATTGCAGGCTGCGCTTCATCGGGTAGAGCAAGCATGAGAATATCTGCACGCTCAGCAGCTACGGAAACTTCGTATACGTCAAACCCATCTTTTTCTGCTTTCTCCCAAGAGCGTCCTTTGCGGATGCCGATAATTACATTTACTCCGCTTTCTTTCATATTTAATGCGTGCGCATGTCCTTGTGAGCCATATCCAATCACGGCAATTGTTTTTCCTCCAAGTACGTTCTCATTAATATCATTATTATAAAATACTGTAGCCATCTTAAATCTCTCCTTTAAATTGTGTTATATATTATTGGAAAAGCGAGTATTTCAATTCTTGAGCTTGTGTGGTTGAGCTTCGCTTCAAGGCTGTTGCCCCCGTTCGAGCTAACTCCTTGATTCCGTAAGGCTTGAGAAGGTCAATCAATGCTTCAACCTTACTATGGTCGCCAGTAACTTGAAGTGTGACAGTGTCCCGACCGACATCAACAATGGTTGCTCGAAATGGACGGGCGAGTGTTTCGATTTCTCCACGGTTTTCTGCGGAAGCGACTACTTTTATGAGCGCTAACTCTCGAAGAACGATCGATTCACCTGAAATGTCTCTTACTTTTAGTACATCTACTTGTTTGTTCAACTGTTTGACAACTTGGTCAAGCGCGCCATCGCTTTCTACATTCACAACGAAGGTCATTCTTGATATTTCGGGATTCTCGGTCGTTCCAACGGTGATGCTCTCAATATTGAACTGTCGCCTAGCGAACAATCCTGTAATCCGGTTTAATACACCTGACGAATTGTTCACCGTTGCAGTTATCGTTCGAATCACGGCGCAATTCCCTCCATTTCCTGATGACCTTTACCAGGTGCAATCATCGGGTACACATTTTCTTGACCTGTCACTCTGAAATCGAACAATACAGGTCCGTCAATCGCTAGCCCTTTTTTTAGAACCGTTCTTGCTTCACTTGGGTCGTCGATACGATATCCTGGAATGTTATACGCTTCCGATAGTTTCGTGAAATCGGGTTGAATCGGAAACAGTGAATGAGAATACCGTTCTCCGTGGAACAATTCTTGCCATTGCCTTACCATCCAAGCGAGGCATTGTTTACAATCACAATCTTTACAGGAAGATGCAGTTCTTGAAGAATCGACATCTCCTGGAGGGTCATCTGAAAACCTGCATCTCCTACGACGGCTACAACCGTTTTGTCGGGTTCAGCAAACTGTGCGCCGATGGCTGCTGGAAAACCAAAGCCCATCGTTCCCAGCCCCCAGATGTGACCCAGTGATTGGGTTCATTGAATTTGTAATACTGGGCTGCCCACATTTGATGTTGACCGACGTCTGTCGTAACGATCGCGTCGCCATTTGTTTCCTCGTAAACCATTTCCATGAGGGCTTGCGGCTTGAGTGTTTCGTGATCCGTTTCATACCAGAGTGGATAGTTGCTTTTGTATTCACCTAACCGCTCGTGCCATTCATCGAATCGACCTAGTGGATCAGTTGTTTCATTCAGTAGCTGTAACGCTCGTTTTGCATCCCCTACAATCGGAATGTCAGTCGTAATGTTCTTTCCGATTTCAACAGGGTCTACATCGACATGTGCAACCGTCGCGTATGGAGCAAAGTGTTCCAGTTTACCCGTAAGACGATCATCAAAGCGTGCCCCAATGTTGATGAGTAAATCTGATTCATGCAACGCCATGTTAGATGCGTACAAGCCGTGCATTCCTGCCATTCCAAGGCTCAAATCATCACGAGCAGGAAATCCTCCCAGACCGAGCAACGTTGATGATACCGGAATGTTTTGTGTTTTTGCAAAACGTTCAAGTTCCTTTGCACCGCCTGCATGGAGAACGCCAGCACCAGCAAGTATGACAGGACGTTTGGCTTTCTCAATCGCCGCTTTTAATTTCTTGATTTGCAGTCGATTAGGTTGAACGGTTGGTTGATACCCGGGTAGTTGCACCCTTTTTGGATACGTAAAATTTCCTCGATCGATGGATACATCTTTGGGCAAATCAATGAGTACAGGACCTGGACGGCCAGTTGTCGCAATGTGAAAAGCTTCTTTCATCACCGCAGGGATATCTGCGACATTTCGGATTTGAAAATTATGCTTCGTGATTGGCATCGTAATACCGATCATATCCGCCTCTTGAAAAGCATCCGTACCGATGACATTCGTTGCAACTTGACCGGTAATGACGACAAGCGGCAATGAGTCAATCATCGCATCGGCAATGCCAGTCACAACATTTGTCGCCCCTGGACCCGACGTAACGATGCAAACACCTGGTTTCCCTGACACTCTTGCATAACCTTCAGCAGCGTGTATTGCGCCTTGCTCGTGTCTTGCTAAAATGTGACGGATCCCTTTTTTGTAAATCTCGTCATACGTCGGCAGGATGGCTCCGCCAGGATAACCAAAAATGATTTCCACACCTTCTTCTGCCAGTGACTCGAGAACCATTTGGCTGCCATTCATCTCTTCGTTGTTTCGGTCAGTTCTCCGTTCATCATCTTGCACTTCGAGATTCGTGCCCATCTCCATCTTCCTCCTTCATACAATTTCTCTTCCTCCAAAGCATCCATCTGTCTACGATAAAAAAATAACCTTTTCTCCCCATTGGACATTTAACCAAAGGGGCGAAAAGGTTATTCCGCGGTACCACCCTAATTTCCCGGTTCTAAATAGCAACCGGCTCATTGCGCTAAAAGCGCCTGTTAGTAACGGTCAGATGATAATCCGACCGGCGATAGCTACTTGATATACATTCACTATCACACTCCGAGGGGAGTTCATTATTCGCTTTCTCACCGTCTCTCAGCACGAACGGCTCTCTGTAAAGAAAGTATGAATAACTACTGATCCTCTTCAACGTTTTAAATATTAAATTGTACGAATTTCGAATTTGTTATTGATTGATATAGTAACACACCTATGCTTAGAAAAACAGAGTTATTCAACAACTTTTAAAAATTATCCAGCTTCCATGCTCTTTTCGTATACAGGGGTACCGTCATGGATGACTTTCTCACGAAATGCTTCGGTAAGTTTTACCGTTTCTTTGCCCGGTATACCGTCGCCGATTGTACGACCGTCTACCTTTACAACAGCAATAACCTCTGCCGCCGTACCAGTAAAAACATCTCATCAGCTGTATACACGTCGTGGCGAGTAAATGGTTGTTCTTTAATTGGATATCCAAACTCATCCGCGATATCAATGATGGCTTGGCGGGTAATTCCTTCCAAGGCGCCAACGTAACCTGGAGGCGTGAAAATCGTTCCATTCTTCACTAAGAAAATGTTGTCCCCAGAGCCTTCTGCAACATAACCTTCGTCGTTTAGCATGAGCGCTTCAGGAACGCCTGCAAGGTTCGCTTCGATTTTTACTAATATATTATTTAAGTAATTTAATGATTTTACTTTTGGACTGAGTACATCAGGACGATTTCTTCTTGTAGCAACACTTACAATTTCAATTCCCGTTTCATATAATTCCTCTGGAAATAACGCAAGCTTCTCAGCAATGACGATGACTTGCGGCTCTCCACATGATCTAGGGTCAAGTCCTAAATTACCAACACCACGTGAGACAACGACGCGAATGTAAGAATCTTTAAGCTGATTTCTACGAATCGTTTCTACAACAATGTCTTCCATTTCTTGCTGTGAGTATGGGATCTCCATCATGATTGATCGGGCAGATTCATACAGACGAACAATATGGTCCTTTAATTTATACACATTATTGTCGTAGGCACGTATCCCTTCAAACACGCCGTCTCCATATAAAAAGCCGTGATCATATACAGATACTTTCGCATTGTGTTTCTCTACAAAATCTCCATTCATAAAGATCCACTGCTGCTTTTCTGACATTGTATTCACCCCAATCCCAAACTCTTGTTCACTCAACACGTTCATTTGTTCACCCTAAATGAACACCAACAATATGAAAACAATGTTACATCGTTACCTCTTCGCGGTCAACCGTTTTTTGTCACATAATTTCACAAAGTCAATTTACGTTGACTGCGAACTAGTGTTCGTTTTAAATTGGAGTTATTACAACATCGCCACTGTTTAGGAAGGGGGCTGGACGAGGGAATCTTGGTACGACTTGTGCTGGATTTATTCGTCATACACCATGAATCACAATGATCAAGTGAAGCGAATGATGACACTTAACTGGAATGATTTAGAAAAACGCCAAACCTTACATCATATAGAATATCGTAAACGACCGTATACCCTCGCAAATCAAAGAGAATGGCAACGACTTGTGCGTGTAATCCAACAGTCTTTCGATCAAGAATTGCGCATAGCCGTTTGCAGCGGGAATCAGGGTGATGTGGAATGGCTCCGCGGTCACTGTGTCGAAATGGATTGGCAGAACGAGAGAATCGTCCTCCGCTCAACTCATCGCTACCTCTTTATCTTATTTTCTTCTATTTATTCCATCAGTGAAGTGTAGCATGGGCCCCTTCGGGTTTGTTACACTTTTTTTATTATCGTTTTTTATACGTTATATATTTATTCTACTTCACATCCTTACATAACTACAGTTTTGCTTTACTGTTTTAAATTGCAAAATTAAATAAATGCTAATATTCATAGGGATTTCAGTTACAGACTGAATATTCTTAATTTTATTGACAACACATCATATCGCCCGGTATCATTACAGTATAATATCGTAGCATGAATATTTTGTTATATTTATAGGAGGGTTCAGATTGGCGCAATTTGTGAATTCTACACGTGCGAATGATGCAGACTCTACCGAACGCTATCCGCTCTTTCAAATGATTTTGCCTGACGGAGACACGCTCGTCGACGAGCGAGACATAGACACTTCTTTACTCATTAAGATGTATACAAAGATGCTTCGCGCACGTCTTTTTGATCAGAAAGCGATCACGATGCAACGTCAAGGAAGAATTGGAACATATGCGCCTTTCGAAGGCCAAGAAGCCGCTCAAATTGGAAGTGCGATGGCACTCTCCGATGGAGATTGGTTATTTCCTACGTACCGAGACCATGCTGCGACAATGACTTACGGTCATGATCTTCTGACCATTTTTCTTTATTGGAAAGGTAGAATTGAAGGGTGTGTTCCTCCTGAAGGTATGAACATCCTTCCCCCTTCTGTTCCAATTGCTACACAATTACTACACGCCGTAGGTACGGGTTGGGCTGAACAACGAAAAGGAACCGATCGTGTGTCTATTGCTTACTTCGGTGACGGCGCCACATCTGAAGGTGACTTCCATGAAGGGCTCAATTTTGCAAGCGTTTACAATACACCTACGATTTTCTTATGCCAGAACAATCATTACGCGATCAGTGTTCCTCAACATAAACAAATGAAATCCAAAACGATCGCTCAAAAAGTCGATGCCTATGATATTGAAGGAATTCGTGTCGATGGTAATGACGTTTATGCTGTTTATACAACCGTGTCAAAAGCGATAGATAAAGCTAGAAACGGTGGTGGCCCTACGCTTATTGAGGCCGTAACGTGGCGGTACGGCGCGCATACAACCGCCGATGATCCGACGAAGTATCGCGACCAACAAGAAAGCGAGGCCCGCCGCACTGAAGATTGCTTATCAAGGGTACATACGTACCTATCATTAAAAGGAGCCATCGGAGATGATTGGCTAAAACGTGAACAGGCGATCATTCAATCTGAAATTGACGAAGCAGCCGAAGCCGTTGATCGCTTTCCAGATCCAGATGCAACCGTCATGTTTGAACACGTATATCAAACGAAAAGTGCTTCACTAATTAAGCAGCATGAACGTTATGAAAAGGAGGCCCACCAATGATGAGTCAACCGAGTGCTTTGGAGGAGAAAAAGACGAAAGAAATGACCCTTGTTGGTGCGATCACTTCTGGATTAGAAGTAATGTTACGTGAAGATGAGCGCGTCATATTACTTGGGGAAGACATCGGAACAAATGGGGGTGTGTTCCGAGCCACCGATGGACTGCAATTAGAATTTGGGGAACAACGGGTTGTGGATACCCCCCTTGCTGAATCAGGAATCATCGGCACGAGTATCGGTCTTGCCATGAACGGTTTTTTACCTGTCGCTGAAATGCAATTCCAAGGTTTTATCTACCCTGCCTTTCAACAGATCGTGTCCCACGCCGTCCGTATGCGTACACGAACGTTAAGCCGCTTCACTGTACCTCTCGTTATTCGCGCACCTTATGGTGCAGGAATTCATGCTCCTGAACTGCACTCAGACAGTATGGAGTCCCTTTTCACCCACATTCCGGGTTTAAAAGTCGTCGTTCCATCAACCTTATGATGCTAAGGGGCTGTTAATCGCAAGTATTCTTGACCCTGATCCGGTACTTTTTATGGAGCCGATGAAACGTACCGTGCGTATCGTGAAGACGTTCCTGTTGAGAAATACATCGTAAACATTGGAGAAGCGAGTGTTCGTCAAACGGGTGAGGATGTAACCGTTCTTGCTTGGGGCAACATGGTACGTCCAGCGTTGGAAGCGGCACGTGACGCATTTGAAGAAAAGGGGATCCAATCCGAAGTCATTGACTTACGTACGCTTGACCCACTAGACGTTCCAACGATTATTGCTTCCGTAGAAAAAACAGGTCGGGTCGTTGTCGTCCATGAAGGTCACCAGACGAGCGGCTTTGGTGCGGAAATTATTGCGATAATTAATGATGAAGCTTTGTACTCTTTACGCGCACCGATTCAACGAGTGACGGGGTTTGACGTTCACGTACCATTTTTTTCTATTGAACAAGCGTATATTCCAAGTGCCAAGCGGATTGGTGCAGCCATTGAACATGTCATGAATGAAAGGTAGGGGTGTGTATGTTTGAAATGAAATTAACCGACATTGGTGAGGGCATTACTGAAGGTACTGTGGACACCGTCTTTGTAAAAGTCGGGGACTCGGTCTCAGCTGACCAGCCGGTTTTGAGTGTCCAGACTGATAAAGTGACCGCTGACCTGCCTTCACCGGTTGCCGGAAAAGTCGTTACCATCCTGTTGCAGAGGGAGACGTCGTGAAAACAGGTACCACCATTATTGTGATTGAGGATCACTCCAAAAAGACAACACCTTCTCCCTCACCATCACAAGATGCTGCGAAGGGCTCCTCCTCCCTACACCTTCACGTCTTTTTCGGATGAGGAATGTAAAAGCAGCACCGTACACGCGTAAACTTGCTCGTTCATATGGCATCGAGATTGAAACGATCGAAGGAACGGGTAAGAACAAACGAATTACGAATGAAGATATTGAACGTACACGTCAAAGTAGCAACAATCCAACAACCAATCGCACACTATTGGATACGCACACGAATAAAGAAAGCCTGCCCTTCAAAGGACGCAGAAAACAAATTGCAAAAAAAATGACAACTTCCGCTTACACGATTCCACACGTTACTCACTTTGACCGAATTGATGTAAGCGCGTTAATTGAAGTAAAAGATGAGTTAAAAGCAGACGGAGTTCATCTTTCTCTCACGGCATTTTTTCTAAAAGCCGTATCAATTGCCCTATTAGAGTTCCCTGTCTTTAATTCAAAGTTAGATGAAGAACGCGAGGAAATTACGCTAGAGCCGACGGTAAACTGCGGAATCGCGACACATACCGATGAGGGTCTCATTGTTCCTGTTATAAAGGATACACAACAAAAGAGCATTCCACATCTGCATGAAGAGATGAAACAACTCACCGAAAAAGCGCAAAACAACGAGTGTGAAATGAGCGACTTGCGAGGAGGCACTTTTACGATTAGCAATGTCGGTCCGATCGGAGGGGTGTATGCAACACCGATTATTAACCACCCCGAAGTCGCCATTCTCGCTCTTCATCAGATCGAAGATACACCGGTTGTGCGTAACAAAACAATCGTCATAAGGTCGATGCTTAACCTGTCACTCTCTTTTGATCACCGTGTTGCCGATGGCTACACAGCGGTGATGTTTACGAACCGGATGAAAAGCTTACTTGAAAAGCCATATCGCCTCCTTACTTCACTCAAATGAGGGAGAGACGATGAGAAAAAGCGAACCCCATCCGATGCTAGGGTTCGCTTTTTCGATTTATAACACTTAGGGAGAGGGCTGCGATCTATATAGGATGAACGAAAGAAATTCGTTAGACGCCACAATATAGAGATAACATCGTCATTTCATGCAATTTGACCGTTATGATCAAAAATGTCTTCATACCCCTTTTGCGTAGTGGAATCACTTCGATGGTGTTATCCCGAGTAGGGAAAGGGAGCGTCATTCGCATTGTGCGCGCTAGTTTTCACTTTCTGCAATCAAGTTTGCTCTTTTTAGCGATTTTAGTACTCATTTCGTAAAACTTACGCTCAGTCTAAATTAAACCTAACACCATACGATCTGTCGGCCTAGTGGGGCCGAACCGAAATCGGTCTCGATTCAGCGCGACTCGCGCCGATAAGAATTTTGGGTTTTTCAACTCGGGGTTGGGACAGGGCATACATCCTAATGAACATCACTTTCGGGCTAGATTGTTGGTTATTTTCTATAAAACTTTTGAATCTGATTCCATAAACGGAAGTTTGGAACGAGATGTCGATCAATTGGAATCAGAACGAGGCAAACCGATCACATATGAGTGAATCTGATTCCAATCGATACTCTTTGGAACCCATTCTTTCGTTTCACGTTCAAAATCCGACGTCTTTAGGTGCAGCACCGAAGCGCAGTGAAAGGGGATGTTGCCCTTATCGTCTGGACTACTATAGAAAACACGGCGGGCGTCTTTTGGCCGCCGATGTTGCCCTTACCTTCGTTGCCGATCGTTGTTCGTCACTGTAAGGGTTGCGGTCAACACGGAAACGTATGCCGAAGGCTAAAAAGTCGTGACCTAGGGTCACCACCTGGCGAAAGCATGTGATGACCTCTTACTTATGTGACAATCCAGCCCTCAAACCGGGCACTTTCGGCACCCAACGGTCACATATATCACGATTAGTGACCGTTGACTCCGTTTATGGGCGTATTCACGTTTAAAATGATGATTTTTCTTTCCCAAGTGTCACATAAATGAATATATGGGGCATTTGGACATCTTTCCACACACCGTAGCCAGTAGGCAGAAACGTGAACCGCGTCTGCCTTCTGCTCTGGAGTATAAAGAAAAAACGGTGGCTGTTTTTTAGCCACCGATGTCCGTTGCGCTCTGGAGTACATAGAAAACACGGCGGGCGTCTTTTAGCCGCCGATGTTGCACTTGTGCTCTGGAGTGCATAGAAAACACGGCGGGCGTCTTTTGGCCGCCGATGTTGCACTTGTGCTCTGGAGTGCAAGAATTCGCCTGTAGCGGAAAGCAAAAACCAACAACGCAAATCAGGAAGATTTAAAGATCACCCTATATAGATCGTTTTGGACGTCGTCTTAATTGATAAAAGCCGCTATATACCCATTATAGATTCACCACAACACTTTACTTATCATACTTGCCTGCCCACACAGAAAAACAGCGAGGGATTCGTACATTCATGGCCCTCACTGTTGATTCGTTTGGATGAAGACAGACGACACAGTCGATGCCGCTTTTTTATCGTTTTGCCATAACTCCGCAGTCACGTAAGCCATCTTCTTGCCCAGTTTATCGACTTCAGCATTTACAGTTACATTACCTGGGAAAATAGGACGGTGAAATGTTGTATGAAGGTCTACACTTGCAAAGCTTTGGTTGTCCTCAAGTGTTGATGCAAGTGCATACGCCATCAGAATATCGGTAGCGCCAGACAACAAACCGCCCATAACAACCCCATTGCCGTTTACAAACCGCTCATCTGGCGACCAAATGCCCGTCGATTTCCCATGTTCTGCACGTTGTACTGTAACATTCATATGCGTATCACACGCAGGAGGCGGATGATTGTGATTGGCGACTTGTTTGAAATCTCGAATAGTAAAGGGCTCCATGAATTACTCCTTTATAGACAAAGGTTCCCGGTATCCTTTGCCACGCTTCACACTGTCTTTTGCATCATTATCTTCTTTGTACACCGATTCAAAAAACTCATTTGCTGGCTCGGCTAACACTTCATAGTATTCATGAAATAGGGAAGACGCATGATCACCCACCAGTAATCTGGGAGCAGCGGTTCAGGAAGTTCTGGGTCTATAAAAAGAAACTTCCGATACTCGTGGACAAGTTTCGTGCGCTCTACAAAGCATTGTTCTCGGTTCATCTTTTGGTTCTTAATTTCGTTTCGCGTAATGATGAACCGCTTACTGTATTCATCAATAAACTGTCGATAACGTTCGTTCACTGCGGCAAGGTCCCAACATTTTTCAACGAGCTCGTCGTTGCGTTCTGGCGTTTGATGATCACCTGTAAAAAAATGGATATATTCTGCAATTCCATAGCGCTTGGAAAGCTGCTGAACTTGATCTTCTAATCGATGGGGTGTGAGCCAACAACTATGCGTCAGTGAGCCAAAACCACTCCACCCTAATTCCTTTCGTAATTCATCTCGGAGCTTGCGTTGATCTTCTGGAATCGAATAAATAAGCATACGCCATTTTCCGTCCCATTCTTTGTCCACATCATTGAAAATACGCTTCCCTGCTTCTCGCATCCGTTTTTGACCTTGGGCGGTTAGTGAATAAAAACTGCGATTGCCTCTTTTTTCAGCTTGCACCCACCCTTGTTTTTGCATTCTAGATATCGCAGCTCGCACTGCCTGTGCATTATGTCCGAAGGCTTCTAAAAGGCGAATGAGTGTCCCAACCCAAACTTTTCCTCCATAGTGATGAATGTAATCCCCATAGATTGTAAAGATCATGGAGCGTGCATTGACTTTTT
Organism: Geomicrobium sp. JCM 19039; assembly: GCF_000698145.1. GTDB lineage: Bacteria > Bacillota > Bacilli > Bacillales > Marinococcaceae > Geomicrobium_A. The sequence continues at coordinate 72,701 of NZ_BAXB01000009.1, read as the reverse complement.
GAGACAAAGTATCGCCGTTCCCTTCTTTGAAAGTACGTTTCTCTTATTCTATCTTATGAACTGAGTACCGCACGGTCATTTGCGAGATGATCGCCACGAATCTTTTGAAACTCATGTAACAACTGTTCCACCGTGAGCTCTTTCTTCTGGTCGCCTGAAGCTTCAAATATAATCTGACCTTTATCCATCATAATTAGCCGATTGCCTAGATCTAACGCTTGCTGCATATTGTGGGTGACCATAAGCGTTGTCAGCTCTGTCCCTGCAACGATCTCTTTCGTCTTCTCTGTAATCAGCTTGGCGCGAGACGGGTCGAGTGCGGCGGTATGTTCATCCAGCAGCAAGATCGATGGGTTCGTAAACGTGGCCATGAGGAGCGATAACGCTTGACGCTCTCCCCCTGACAAAAACCCAACTTTCGCGTTCAGTCGATCTTCTAGCCCGAGACCTAGTGTCGCAAGTTGCTCTCGAAATAAAAGTTTTCTTTTCTTCGTCACGCCCATTGAGAAAAATGAACGTTTATGCGTCCGGCTATACGCCATTCCCATATTCTCCTCAATGGTCATTGACGGAGCGGTCCCTGCCATGGGATCTTGAAACACTCGACCAATTAATCTTGATCGTTCATGTTCTTTTTGACGGGTCACATCTTTGCCATCAATTTTGACAGTGCCTACATCAGGAGTCAAATTACCGGCTATTAGATTCATCATTGTTGATTTCCCCGCACCGTTACTGCCAATTACGGTCACAAAATCCCCTGGTTCTAGTGTAAGGTAGACGCGTTCCAGCGCTGCTTTTTCATCAATCGTGCCTTCATTAAACACTTTATAAATCTGACTTAGTTGAAGCAACGCTCTCCTCCCCTTCGTATTCTCGTTTAATCTTTCTTGCTTTATTATATTTACGCCTTCGCTCTTTCCCATCATCGATCATTTTCGGAATAACGAGCGCTCCGATTACAATGACAGCAGTAATGAGTTTCATATCACCGGTTTCCAAAAAACCAACCTAAGCGCGAGTGCCACGACAATACGGTAAATAACCGCACCAACGATGACCGCAAGCGTAATTTTGAAAATTGAACCTTTACCAAAAATTGATTCTCCAATAATTACTGAAGCAAGACCAATAATGATCATCCCAATACCCATGTTCACATCAACAAAACTACTATACTGGGTAATCACTGCACCTGACAATGCAACAAATCCATTCGATATCCCAAGCCCGATGATTTTTAAACGGTCTGTATTCGCTGATAAAGAGCTAATCATTCTCGGGTTATCACCCGTCGCTCTAACAGCAAGACCAACTTCCGTCTTTAAAAAGAAATCCGTAAAGAGCTTCACACAGATGACGATCACGAACGCGAGCAATAAAATCCCCCACGTGCTCGGCTGGAAACCAACATTCAATGCACCAAACAAGCTTGCCATCCACCCATCAAACGGAAGTGAAGCCCAAGCATTGCCAAACATCGTCATGATCGTATCTTCTCGCATCAACGGAATGTTTGGGCTGTTCCCCATAATTCGCAAGTTGATGGAATACAAAGCGATCATCATGAGAATGCCGGATAACAACGGGTTAATCTTGCCTTTGGCATGAAGCGTCCCCGTAATTGTCCCGGCAAGAAATCCGGCGGCGACAGCCGCCACAGTCGCGAGAACCGGAGAGTACCCACTCGTAATCAGAATGGCAGCTACCGCACCTCCCGTGACAAAACTACCGTCAACCGTCAAATCGGGAAAGTTTAACACCCGAAACGATAGATAGACACCTAATGCCATAATTCCATATAATAGCCCGAGTTCAAGTGAGCCAAAAATGGCCGTAAACATGCCGTTTCACCTCACCTTTTTACTCGTTGATTATGTTGTCAGCGATGGTTTCCCATTCATCATCCCAATCCAGACCCATTCGTTCAGCAGCGCCTTCGTTAAAGACGAGCTCTAGCTCTGGAGGGAATTCTACAGATAATGTGGCTGGGTCTTCCCCATTTACGAGTACGTCTGCCGCCATTTCTCCAGTTTTGTAGCCAATATCATAATATGAAAACCCGAAACCTGCTAAACCTCCAGCCTCAACAGAGTCTAATTCCCCAACAAAAAGTGGTAATCCTTCGCTCTCTGCCACACCAATGACCGCGTCAAGTCCAGAAACGACTTCATTATCTGTAATAATATAAATGGCATCAATATTGCCAATCAGGCTTTCAGTTGCACTTTGAACATCTGCTGATGTTTGAACGGTTGCCGTTTGTACATTCATTCCTAATTCATCGGCAGTCTCTTCAGCAATACTCACTTGATATTCTGAATTTTGCTCGCCTGCATTGTAAATCATTCCAATCGTTTCAATATCAAACTCTTCACTCATCAGTTCGACCGTTTGTGAGATGGCATCTGGATGCAAGTCCATCGTGCCTGTAACGTTCCCTCCTGGTGAATCCAAACTATCCACAAGTTGCGCTCCTTCTGGGTCGGTAACCGAGGTAAATAAAATTGGAATATCCGCAGTTGAGCTAGACATAATTTGTGCAGCCGGTGTTGCATTTGCAAAAATAAGATCCACATCATTGCCGATAAACGTATCCGCGATCGTTTGCAACACATTCATATCCCCATTTGGGTTCTGGTCATCATACGTAATGTCTAACCCGGCATCATCAAGGGCGTCTTTAAATCCATCTGTGGCAGCGTCAAGAGATGGGTGGTCAGCATATTGAACGACACCAATATCAAACGCCTCACCATTCGCTGATGTCTCTCCTTCGTCCGCATCATCATCTTCTACTTCTTCATCACCGGCAGCATCTCCCGACGCCTCTTCAGTTTCACCATTCTCCTCCCCTGCATCACACGCCATGAATAATGCAGCAGCAAAAAACGATCGACCCCGACCCTAGTAGATACTTTTTCAACTGAAATCCCCCTTAAACAAAATATTCGAAAAAAGAACAGGATATAAGACTGTTCTTCATTTCTTTTATCGTATTATCGCACAACCTTCAACAAATTAACACTTTAACTTGCTAAAATTACCTGATGTCTTTCTTTTTCTTTACGGCTGATCTTATTTTGTTATACATAAATTACATCGATATTCGTTCGCTGTCAATCATATTTTTTGAATAATCTTACAAATAAACGCGAGAATAGATATAATTTTCCTAACTTTCGATATTGCGATTCGTATAACAGAATGATATTATAACGTTAAAATAACGTAATAAAAGGAGCGTGCGTGATGTATCATTTTCTGGAACATCAAATCGCCGATTCTTCAAACGACGACCCGGCTCTATACGAACAGTTCATGAAGAAGATTGAACGAGGAGATAAAATTGAAGCTGACGACTGGATGCCCGAAGAATACAGAACAACACTGATTAAGCTAATTTCCATGCATGGGATTAGTGAGATTATGGGCGCACTTCCAGAAAAAGAATGGGTTCCAAAAGCCCCGAGCTTGGAACGAAAGCTCGCCATTATGGCAAAAGTTCAAGATGAAATGGGGCATGGGCAGTTATTGTTGCGCGTAACCGAAGATCTCATGAAACCTTACGCAAGAAACCGACAACATCTTATGGAAGATTTGCTTAGCGGACGGTTAAAGTTTCATAACGTTTTTCATATGCCAACGTACACATGCAGATGCGGGCATTGTTGGCTGGCTCGTGGACGGAGCGGCAATTATTTCGCAAACAAACATGCTTGATGCCTCATATGGACCTTATCAACGCGCTTTGCTTCGCATTTGCAAAGAAGAAGTATTTCATGCTCAACACGGAGAATCAATTATTATGCACTCGCCGAAGGTACTGACGACCAAAAACAAATGTTACAAGACTCACTAAACCGTTGGTGGCCGTCCTTGCTAATGTTTTTTGGCCCAGAAAGTGCTGCGACGACAGGATCATCTAAGCAAGAAATTACAAAGAAATACCGGATTCGCAAAAGTTCAAATGAAGAATTACGTCAGGCGTTTCTGGACAAATATTTGCCACGTGTATTTTCATTAGGCTTAACCGTCCCTGACCCGACTGTCCGTTACGATGAACAGCAGCAACGATGGATGTATGCACAACCCGACTGGAATGAGTTTAAACAAATCATCTCAAACAACGGCCCTCGCTCAAAGGAACGACTCGCATTGCGAGAAATTGCCTATGAGAATAATCGCTGGGTTCGAGAAGCACTATCCCATCGAGATGAGGTGTCGTAATGGATGAATCTTCTTTCTACCAAGAATTCGAAGTATTCAGCAAAAAGAACAACAAACAGTCTTTTCAACATCAGTTTAGTCTCGTCGCACCAAATGCTGAAATGGCACTATTGCTTGCTCAAGAGAACTTTATGCGACGCGAAGATGTAATTGACATTTGGGTCATACCAAAACAACATATCTACGGTTTAGAAAGTGAAGAACGTGAGCAGTTGACTGCCCGCATCGATAATAAAGATTATCGAACAACAAAAGCATACGGTTATTTACGTAAGAAATGGCAAGCGAAAGAACAAGGAATGCTTGATGAAAAAGAAATTATGTCATGGAAAGAGGTGAATTCACATGACGATCATTCACACCGCTGAAGAAGCCGCTAAAAACGCGGAGTATAAGAACGTTGTTACTCAATTGTTGTATCAACTTGCCGATGATGATTTCATTGTTGCTTTTCGTGGATCTGAATGGCTTGGGCTTGCGCCGCATATTGAAGCTGACGTTGCGTATTCTTCGATCACCCAAAACACGATGGGCCATGCCGCTTATTTCTATCAATTATTAGAAGAACTCGGCCAAGGGCCGAAGAACAAACTTGCCCATGAAAGATCGGCAAATGAGCGGCGAAATGCTACTTATTTGGAGATAAAAAACGGTGACGGGGAATACGATCAAGATCCTTATTATGATTGGGCGCTTGCTGTCATTCGCGGATTTTTCTATGAAACATTTAAACGAGTGCGTTTGCAGATGCTCAAAAATTGCTCATACGTACCACTCACCCATGCGGCAAATCGCATGTTAGCCGAGCAAACGTATCATCTTGCCTATTGGAAGATGTGGGTCAATCAACTGCAATCATCAAGCGCTACAGCAAAACAAAAGCTCGATACTCGCATTCAAGAAGCGTGGAACGAATGCCTCGATCTATTGCAACTCGGTGACCAACAAGAGAAGATGATCGTCTATCAATTAATGCCCGAAGAAAGTCTCATTGAAAAGCAATGGATTCACGAATTAAGTAAAACACTCGTTCAAGTGCCCGACAGACCGCTGCAGAAAGTGTTCAGCGGCAGAAAAGGCGAGCATACAAAAGACCTTGAACAAGCAATCGATACGCTTTCAGAAGTGTATCGATTGGAAGAGCATGCGGTATGGTAGGTAATCGTTTGAATAAGGAAACTGCCCACCAGATCTTAATGGCCGTTGATGACCCAGAACTCGCTGGTGTCAGCATTGTTGATTTAGGGATGATTGACCAAGTAGACGTTACATCATCAGGTGAAATCTTTGTTCGTTTGATTCCTACTTTTACCGGTTGCCCAGCACTTGATTTCATTGAACGTCAAGTGGTTCAAGTTCTAAAGCAACAAGGGTTCACTCGCATTGATGTTGCTTTTTCATTCGATATTCCGTGGTCAACAACACGTATTACGAAAAAAGGGATCGCATCGTTGAGACAAAACGGAATTGCTGTACCCACCACTCCTGATGAAGACTTTAATTGGGAGGTGAATTGTCCGTATTGCGAGTCTTTATTTACGTCCGTAGATAATTTGTTCGGTCCAACCGCCTGTCGTAGTATCCTCTATTGCCATCACTGTAAAAATCCGTTTGAAGCTATGAAACCTATCCATTCTTAAGGAGATGATCACTTGGTAAAACTTATCGCTCTTTATAAACAGCCCGAAGACCGAGCAGCCTTTGATGATTATTATTTCAATACTCATGCACCGATCACAAAGGAAATACCTGGACTTCTCGACATGAAAGTGACGAAAATTGTCGGCTCCCCGATGGGAGGAGAAAGTGATTTTTATTTGCTTTGTGAGATGTATTATGATTCTCACGACTCATTAAAAGCTGGCTTAAAAAGTGACGAAGGCAAAGCTTCAGGCAAAGATTTAATGGGGTTCGCCGGTAAACTCGTGACGCTAATGATCGGTGAGGACGTCGATGAGCAATAACGAATATATTCGTGTTTCAAAAACGGAGTCGTTCGGGATCGTTACGCTCGACCGACCAGAGGTCTTTAATGCCCTCAACTGGCAAATGGTCAAAGAAATCGCCAATCAACTGGAAGCGTTTGATCAGGACCGACAAATATCGGTCATCATTGTAAATGGAAGTGGGCGGATGTTTGCCGCAGGTGCTGATATTAGTGAGATGAAAGACGAATCACCGGTATCATTGGAATATGCGGATCCATTTCGGGATTGGGAACGGATCATGCGAATCAAGAAACCAATGATTGCGTCCGTCCACGGTTCAGCTCTTGGTGGAGGCTTTGAATTAGCACTTCATTGTGACTGTATTATTGCTGCGGAGAACAGCCAGTTCGGTTTTCCTGAAGTCACCCTCGGCGTTCTCCCTGGTGCTGGTGGCACACAGCTCCTCACCCATGCGCTAGGTAGAAGAAAAGCGTTGGAGATCATCGGTGTAGGGATACCAATTTCTGCCCGATACTTGTATGAGAACGGTGTTGTAAATGTGGTATGTGCCTCAGAAATTCTACATGAAGAAACGCTTCAATTCGCACGTACATTTGCAAAACGGCCTGCTGTTGCGCTTCGTGCGATAAAGGAGTCGGTTCTCGCTGCGGAGCACCAATCCATTCATGATGGAATGCTTTTTGAAAGAAAGAACTTTTACCTCACGTTCGCTACAGATGACCAAAAAGAAGGCATGAACGCCTTCAAAGAAAAACGCCAGCCACGGTTTAAAGGAGTGTAGTGACGTGACCGATGCTTATCAAGAAATTATTTATACGAAACAGAAGAACATTGCGACCATTCGTCTAAACCGACCGGATGCCTATAATGCATTAACACCGATCATGCTAAAAGAAATCACAAAGTCCTTGAAACACGCAAACAAAGATCCCGAAATCCGGGCGATCATGATGACCGGCAGTGGTCGAGCATTTTCTGCCGGTCAAGACCTTCACAGCGTTGGGGAGGTGACACGGTACGGTGATTTTCTCAAGTCTAGCTATCACCCATTGCTGAAAATGATGCGCTCCGTCGAAAAGCCGATTGTTGCAGCTGTCAATGGAACCGCTGCTGGTGCTGGAATGAGTATAGCTTTAGCCGCTGATTTCCGACTCGTACAGCCACGCACGAAGTTCGTTAGTGCATTTGTCAACATCGGCCTCATTCCAGATGCAGGCTTTCTTTCCGTCTTGCCACGAATCGTTGGTTATGCAAAAGCGATGGAGATTTCCGTTCTTGGCGACCCCATTGCAGGCACTGAAGCCGTTGGACTGCACCTGGCATCATTGTGTATTGATGAAGCGGAATGGGAGGAACAGATCGAGCAGTTCACCCGCCGACTGGCCGATTCACCAGCACGAGCAATGGGACTCATCAAACGGTATATGTACGATGGTATGGATCAACCTTACGACGTGTTGCTAGAAAAAGAAGCGGCTGCACAAACGATTGCCGGGCAATCCGCCGATCACGTTGAAGGGCTGAACGCTTTTAAGGAAAAACGAACCCCGACATTTACGGGACACTAAAAAAAGCAGGGTGTGGTCTGCTTTTTTTACGTTTTTTTCCTTTTCTGTGTGATTCGTAGAATCATATTTGTAACAGCTAGCGACGCCACAAGGAGGATGGCGATCGCTGCTAATATGCCAAGCGTTGTTTCTTGCCAGTCAAACGCAATCAAATAGAACACAGCGGCTAGCGGAAACAATACGTCCAACCATTTCATGTCTCGCACCTCATTTATTCCAGATCTAGTTGGCATTGTACCATATCCGCTATCAATGAAGTGAGGCACACATACGAAAAATTAAGCCGTGATACCTAAATATATTTATTAGTGAATGTTTCATGTCCTACGACCCAGTGCTATGGAGTGAAACAACGATTGCCAAACAGAGTACTTATCCTTTTTCCATTTATTTGCTAATGCTTTATAACTATATTATGCATGGCCTTCCCCCTCTTTCTCGATTTGACGGTGTTTTTCTTTTGCGTATCGTTAAGAAAAAAGGAGGGTGACTGGATGAAAATAAAGATGCATCATACGTTGAAATTTGTTGGATTATTCTCCATTCTCATGCTTAGTTCTGCGTGCGGAATCCTATCTAGCACGATTGAGGAAGAAGAAAGTGAAAATACAGGGGTAGACGAACAAGAGAACCAAGAAACGACTGAAGATGAACCCGTCGCGGTAGAACCCGCAACGGAAGAAGAGGATGTAGAACCCGAAGAAGAAGAGCAAACGGACTCGCCTGAAGCAATAGAAGTCACCTCATCAGAAGATGACTTAGAGGAAGATATGATTACATTACTTGAGTCCCAAATTGTCGATCCCGACAATCCGCAAAACATGCGTGAACACCCGTACTACTTAAGCGCCGTTTTCACTGCCATGGAGGCAAGAACAACAGTCGACGTTCACTACAACCGCTACATGGAAAATGTGCCATACCAAATTCGCAACCTGGAACGAGCTGAATTTAGCACACCAGAAATGACGTATTATGCTGATGAATTTTTACTCGCAATGGAGCTTCATACCGAAGCAGTCGAGTCATTAGACGGCAATTTCGATGAGATCCACAACGACAATGCTCAAGAGGTAGAGGAAGCATTCGTAGATCAAGTTGTAGCCGGTAACGAGCATCTTGCTAACGCTTACGAACAACTCATCTTGATTGCAGAAGAATACGATCTTGTGGACCTCAGAGAGCTTCGTGACCTTGAAGACTTTATTGAAGACACACAAAGCCTTTAATGAAATGAATCCACCATATGGTGGATTCATTTCATTCGTATTGTTAAAGGCCTAAGATTTGTTTCTTTTTTACCTGAAACTCTTCATCTGTAATGTAGCCTTTTTCCATCAATGAGGCGAGCCTTTCAATCTCATCATAATCATTCAAGTTCTGGTTCGTAGGCTGAGTGACGGTTGGGGTGGCATAAAGATCATTGATCCTCTTTTCAATCTCTTCTTTTATTTTTAGGAAATTCTTGTTTTGACCGGGGTTAAACGTAATCGGTTTCTCATCACTCACCGCTTGCCACACACCCCCTTGTGCCTCAGTTCCCCCTCTAAACGAGAACTGAATATAGCCGGCAACGAGTCCTGGCTTTTTATATTGAATCCAGGTAATCTCTCTAATGGATATTTCTTTATCCCCTTTGAGCCCATGTAACATCTTATTCGTTAGTCCTTTTCGCTTAATGACCAATTTATGTTCGTGCAACTCTAGTTGGCCATTCGTCCCTTTGCCTTTTAAAATCTCACTCATCAAGATCCTCCCCTAAAACATGTTTGAGAGAACCTTTATGGTGCAATACATCCATACTTCACGTTTAACTACTCGCTTAAGGAACGTCCTCTTCCCCTACCTCTTCATACGTCATCACAAAGCCTTCTTTCATCGTTAATTGAATAAACGCACCTTCTCTTAATTCGCTGAGTGCTGTAAACTCAATATCCTTTTCGTCTCCATTTTCATTCATTGCAGGTAGCTCATAATAGACAGTTCCTTGCTCATCTTCAGCAACTATGCCATCTTCATCAACTTGAACATACCAATATTCTTCTTGAATAAACGGATTGATGTTCGCTCTAGTCATATCACTCAACGAGTAATACATCCCAATAAATGCAGCAATTCCTAGAATCACTGCTACACTAATGCCAATCACTGCTTTTCTCATCATACTGCCTCCTTAACCTATACCTTTATCACACATTTTACATCCTAGATGAACTGTGCTGAATTGATTGATCTTACGTCAGCTTACGATGTTGTAAGGTACTGGGCAAACTGAAATGTTCCTCTTTTTACATCGTATAGAAAAAGTGCATATAAATTGAACAAACAAAATTCTGTTGAATTTCTTACTGATTTATGGATTATATAGGATGAACCTTAGTTTTCTAATTTGCGCTATTGGTTGTTGCTTCCCACTACAGGCGGATGCTTGTAGTCCAGCCTATAAGGGCAACATCGGTGGCCAAAAGATGTCCACCGTGTTTTCTTTATACTCCGGAGCACAAGGGCGACATCAGTGGCGAAACATTTGCCACCGATGAACCGCCTAGGCTCTTCGGTCTTATGACTTGCCAGGCATAGTTTCGGTCCTTCTTCCGCAGGCGTCACCGCCTTTCGTTCCAATCAAAAGTACTGAATAGAAGACATAGTTGAACTAGAGTTGCTCAATTTGTATAAAAGTACTCAATTGCACGTAATGAGAACGCACATTCTTATTATTAAGAGGGTGCACCTTAGGAGATAACAAACTAACACCTCGTACAAATATGTGCTAGTATTTACTGCCGATGATATTCCCGCAGCATCGTGTAGGGTGTCTCGAGCACAACCTTAATCACAAAAAAACCAAATCTGAAATCAATAAGTAGCACTTGAAGGAGTTTGGATGATTAAAAATGAGTGTATGGAGTGTAATCAGTTGATTTCGTTCACGTACTGGCGTTAGGGCTATTTTTTGAAGTGATCAATCATTGCCGTTAATATCATTGCGATATGAGGCGACTTAACACGGGAATTTGCTCGTGTTTTTGTCGTTCATTACTGAATAAAGGACAAGCATAGACCAACCTAGTAACGTCCACTCCAATTCCTTTTTTTGGCACGTCCTGTCGAGGGCGTGTTTTTTATTTACGAATAATTTGTTTGCAAACTTCTCCGAATGGGTATTTATTACCGTAAGATTTTTGTTGTTCATTTATTTTATAAAAGGGAGTAACGAATGCAAATAAAATTAGCCACTATGCAAAGTCATGAACAAGCACACTTGTTAACCGCAATGGAAAATTCTTTAGCTATGATTCAGTTTCAACCTGAAGGAACGATCACTTGGATCAATTCAATATTCTCCAAAACCATAGGTTATACGCCTGAAGAATTAATAAACAATCATCATGAGCAGCTTTGTCAAAAAGAATTTACACTCAGTGATAGCTATGAAGAATTTTGGACTAGACTTCGTTCTGGAGAACGATTTCAAGACAAAATTAAACGTGTCAAAAAAGATGGGAAAATAATTATATTAGAGGCAACGTATATACCTGTGAAAGATGAGATTGGCGTGGTTACATCAATAATAAAGATAGCAACCGACATAACCTACAGAGAAAATGCAGTGAATGATATTACAACCAATATTGTGAATGAGGCTAATACGGTGTTATCTATTGCTCAGAGAGGACATGATAAAGCCTCAGAAATTATAGAACTGACTGGCGAGTTAATCGAACAATCGAACAAGAATAGCGAAATACTCAACAACCTGCAGAAAAGTTCTAATGAAATTGAGGGAATAGTGAATACGATAAGCGAAATTTCTATAAGGACCGACATCCTAGCGCTCAATGCAGCAATTGAAGCTGCAAGAGCAGGAAATGAAGGCCAGGGGTTTGCAGTAATTGCGGATGAAATCCGTACACTAGCGAATAATTCTAAAAGATCAATTCAAGATGTAGAAGAGCTTGTGTACTCCAATAAAAAAGAAGTTTCTAGAGTAATAAATTCCACAAATTTATCTAAAGATCAATTTTATCTAACTTTAGAACATATTTCACAAGCGATTACAGAGTTTGAAAATATCAACAAAACCACAGATAATCTGCGAGGTGCGTCCTCTAAGTTCAGAAAAATTCTTTAATAAATACTAAAAGGAAATAAATGGGGATGCACTCATGTGCCTCCTTATTACATAAATAAGACCCCAGCTATGGGGTACAGAAATAAAAGCCCAGAAAACGAACAAATCATGGATATACTCACTTTATCATAAGCACTAAATTTTACAGAATTTATTTGCTATGTATATCCATCGAATCTTTATTTGATACCCTAAATTCAATAGTTGGGGCTCGTAGTGAAATGGATCTGAAGGATCGCATTGTAACGTGCTGAAAGTAGCATAAACTATCACCTCGCCTCGCTTTTGTCAGTGCCCGGCCTATTATTTGCTGGCCAAGGAATTGCAACAAATGTACTGTGGACCATAGTTACACCACTTGTTCATTTCACTTCTATATACGGTCTTATTTATCTCGAATCTACGTACGGATGAGATCTTCGGAAATCGCGATATCGTAGTGGTTTAAAATATTCAATGCAGATTGTGTTGCCTCTTTAAATGTAAAGCGCGGGATTTACAGAAAAATTGCTCCTCTATACGCTCCACAGCTCCAATGGTGATTGCGCCAATGATGCCAAGTTTGGCACGGTCTGCCGCGAGATATAAATACCTTTTGATTTTTGTCGTTAAATAAGCGACTAGTGCAGCCAGAAATACACTTAGTACGCTAAGCAAAAACTCTAATGCCGACCCCTGTAATGTCTTAATCATGCAACTTTCTTCCTTATGGTGTGTAATCAGCGATTAAAATTGGCATCGAAAAAGTAGCATTGTAACCAAAATTCCTGCTATCCCGACACCTGTTTTAATTCAAAGACTACGATCTTCCGAGCTTTTTTGTGTCTATTTTATATGCCTTTACATATCGCTTGACGACCCTCAATGCTTCTTCAGCTGTGACCTCTTAGAACTGAAGGATATTTTCCTGCTTTGTTTCAATCTTAAATAGTCATTCCCGTACCTCTACCAGCACCCAATCTTCTTTCATATCCGACCTCTCTGTTAATTATTGCACCTGATATATTCAGAAAATTTAACCAAATTATAGATTTTATTTCGACGACATGCTATAATTTTTACATGGATGAGCTAAGGAGTACTTTAATTGACCTTGCAAATCATACCTATAGTGGGGCTCCATTTTTAGGAGCATACGGAGTAACTTGGGTAGTGTGCGCAGTACTATGGAGAAAAGTAAGTTTATATACAGCGTCACTCGCTACCTTATTTCAAGGTATGGTTGCTTTACCTATCGCCCTTGGTGTGTCAGCTAGTCTCGGAATGCTTACCAATCAACCAGGGGGAGAATTAATTAATCAATTAACGATTATGCTGTCACTGTCCCAAATGTTGGTGCTACCTATATTAATTTTATTTAGTATTAAAGGCAACTTTACGGCAATACCTATAATATTCTCGACAGCTGTAACGATTCATTTTGTCCCGTATGCATGGTTGTACCAAAACATTGGATATATCGCCATGCCAATCATTATAGCGATAGCACTAACGCTACTTTATGCAATGGACAAAGACAAGCCTGCTGGACAACTCATGAGTGAACGGGGAGCGAGTTTCGTTTGTGCAGTTACAGGTATATCGATGCTAATCACCGGTACCCTCTTCATTATTTAGTGGATTACTCCACGGTCTCTTAGCAGACCGTGGTTTTTGGGCTTTAAAAATAAAAACACCCCAAACGTTAGTTTTAGCTATCACTTTTTTGGGGGGCGACACTAATTCACCACTTAGAGAGGCAACGTATACATATGGAAAATCTAAAAACGAGTAGTAGAAACTTGGTAAAGCATGGCTCGAGCACCTGCAATATCTTTGTTCATAAAAAATGCAAAACCGAAAACCACAACGACCAACCTCGCTGTGGCTTAATAAGAATGATTCTCATATATAGATATGTATAGATCATTGGGTTGGTTTGTATTTATTACTTCCTGGTAGTATTTTTATAGCATTCCAAGCCTCTATAGCATCCTCGCGATTCTTCCCTTCATTATTCTTATCTGCAAAGAAGTCTCTTGTAAATTGATTGTACTCAAACTGAGGAGCAATTTTCTTTTTGTAGGAGGGGTTTTTCATTCTCTCCTGCTCTTTATGCCATGCGTTTACAACCTCGTGGTATGTACTACCCACATTGTTTTTAAAGAAGTCTTGTATATACGTAGAAAAATGAAAATTCGGAATAACTGACTTGAAAAAAGCACGAACATCTTGACTACATCGATGATCAACTGTAATGACCGTATTTAAACTTAACGTTTTTTGAGTACCCTTTTTGCTTATGGATTTTGCTTTTCTAAGTGCCTTTTTAATCTCCCCTGTATCAAGAAACGTTTCAATCCTTTCAGAGAGCTCAATTTTTGAACCTGATGCACTAATTCCGTTATTCCTACAAAAAGATTGTAATTCTTCTTTTAACCAATAGAAGTCACTGAACTCGTCTACATTAAGGGTTTTTGTTAATTTAGGTCTCATACTCTCCGCCTCCATATTTTCATCTCACTCTAATATAGAACATTCGTTCTTATTTATCAAAGAAAATAACTCCCGTTCCGCAAAGAAGAAGGGGCTCGTATTGATCTGTATATGTGGCAGGAATAAGTCGAAATATAGTCATTCCGCCATACCTTTTAGTTCTTCTCCCATAAATCACCTTTAATAATAAACCTAAGCAGTGCTAACGCAAATCCAATTCCTAATCCTATTAGAGTAAATGGCATTATTGATTGAATATTAATGGATTCATTTTGACTAATATTCAAGATAATGTTTAAGACAGTCATGAAAAAACACCTAATAAAATAAAAATAACAAAGTTTCTTAGTCCTAATCTACTCATAAATTACCCCTCAAATTATAACGTTTTTAAAATATAGTTCCCTCCTTTCTAAAAGGAAAACCCCCTATCAAAAAGGAGAGGCGATTCGTGTTACTCTGGTTTTTAATCTTTGACGCTGTCCGATACACGGTTTTTGCAATCGAAGACGTTTATTCCCCCGCTCCAATTGTTCTTCACGTGAAGGAGAAAGTTTTCTCTTTGCCCTTGAGCGATACGACATGGAAAGGGGGTTTTTCGGTTTTGGATCTAGGCCCACAACACCCTCACGCTCCACGATTCCCCTCCAATTCGCAATCGTGAATGAACGGTTACGTCCAAAATGAGTGGCTGTTTCGCTAAGAGGAGCACGGTTGTTTTTCATCCAGTGTAAGGCCCCAAGATTGTTTTGTTCCCTTGATTGAGTCACAAAAAATATCAAGGACATCAAAACGAGACACCTTGTAAACTACATCGCTGACTTACAAAAAGACAGTGCGCGCTTAGATAAGAAACCGTGCGCTCTATCACCGTCATCCATCCACCTTGTGTACATAGCTTATAACTGCTTGCTCGAATGTGCCCATACCTACAAGTTAAATTAAGAGGACATAGCAAATCAAGTTGCCATCAAAACGATCAAGCAAGGCTCAGATTAACTACAACAAAGAGCAAATTTGGGCATTAATTGATGCGATAAAAACAGAGCCATTAGATAAGCAAGTTCTCTTTTGGATTGCTTTTATAACATCAGCAAGGGAAGCAGAAATTGCGGCATTGGACGACAACAGTATATTAATCGACGAATGTGCTATTCGAATTGATAAATCTCTAGGTGAGTTGTCAGGAGGCGGGGTAGAAATCATACCTACCAAGAATCATTTAGAGGGGGTAGCAGCCATACCGGAGACTCTTATGGTGATGGTCGAGAAACTACTTCTTGATAAAAAGAAGTGGAAGATGCTCATGAGGGATAAGTGGGAGTATCCAGATAATGTATTTCTATTTTGCAATGATCATGGCCGTCCCATTCGACCAGATTCAATCAGCCAGTGGTGGATTCGATTCATTAAAAAAAACCAACTCCCGAAGGTGCGGTTTCATGATTTACGTCATATATCCATTACGTTTTTAATTTCTCAAAATCTCCCAATGAAATCCATCAGCTCTCGAGCGCGTCATTCAAAGATCGGAACGACGATGGATATATATGGTCATTCAATTGTTGAAGTTGATCGTGAGGCAGCCCAACTTTTCGAGCAATTCTTTTCCAAAAAAGAGGGGTAAAATAAAATCTTGCGTCAATCTTGCGTCAAAAACGTGGTTAAGTAAATGAAAATGGCGTCCCAGGAGAGATTCGAACTCCCGACCCACAGCTTAGAAGGCTGTTGCTCTATCCAGCTGAGCTACTGGGACAAAGGTGAAAAAGAGTTAATGACGACAATTAATATAGTACCTAAAAATTGCTAATGAGTCAATCGGTTTTTGTAATTTTTTTTGGGATTGATTGCTGCTTGATGAGCAGCAATCAACGGTTACTTCGCTTGCCACGTTAAATCTTCAATTTCTTTTCCGCTATCACGTTCTAAAAATCGTATTGACGTCACCTGACCTTCAGCGATTGTCACGATACTATACGTTGGTGGTCGATCTGTGCGAGGTTGCACGAGGCTACCAGGGTTTAGAAATAACGTGCCTTCATTTTCATGTGCTTCAGCGACATGTGTATGACCGTATAGGACGACGTGTGCACCCTTTTCTTTGGCAATGCTATGAAGCGCTTCGTGATTGCCTCGGGCTACACGGAGCAAATGCCCATGTGTTTGCCATATTTTCACACCTTGAACCGTTGTTTCAAGAACGTCTTGAAACGGCATATCCATATCGGTATTCCCATTTACAATCCGAAACGGTTGTACTAGTGGATCATTTCCATTTAGTTCCGCGTCGCCACAATGGAACCAGCCATCCGCATCTTTGGCATGGCGTTCATAGATTTGGTTAAGCCATTCACGATCGCCGTGTGTATCACTCAGTACGACAAGTTTAGTCATAACTGTCACCTCCGTTACAGTTTGTTCCACACGTTCTGTAATTGCTCGAGGGCACGTCCTCGGTGACTGATCTTGTTCTTTTCATCAGCACTCATCTCCGCCAACGTTTTTCCAAAGGACGGGATATACATAAGCGGATCGTAGCCAAAGCCGTTTTCCCCTTTTGGCTCTCGGCCGATTGTTCCTTCACAATGGCCAAGGATCATCTCTTCGGTCTTTTTGTTTAGGTCGATATAAGCGAGTGCACACACGAACCTCGCCGTACGTTCCGCGTCAGAGACGTCTCGAAGCTCATTGAGTAGTTTTTGATTGTTTTTTTCATCGTCTTTCTCAAGCCCCGCGAACCTTGCAGAATACACACCGGGAGCACCATCAAGGGCATCAACTTCGAGACCGGAGTCGTCAGCGAGAGCGGGTAACCCCGTGTACTGTGCGACAAAAGCGGCTTTGAGTTTGGCGTTTTCCGCAAACGTTGTACCTGTTTCTTCAACTTCTGGGCAGTCCGGATAATCTTTTAACGATTGAATTTCGGCCTTTCCTTCGAGCATGCGCTCAAATTCTTTTCTTTTGCCTTCATTGCCGGTAGCTAACACAATCTTTTTCATCCGTCTCACCTCTATTTTTAAGATTCTCTAGCTTCTGCAGACTGGAGCACGTCTTGTTGGATGTGAAGTAAAGTTGAAATCCCCGCTTCTGCATACTCTAACATGTGAGTGAGTTGTCGCGCTGAAAATGTCGCTTCTTCTCCTGTACCTTGTAACTCTACGAACTCACCTTTGCCTGTCATAACGACATTCAAGTCGACAGCAGCAGACGCATCTTCTTCATAACATAAGTCAAGAAGCACTTCGCCTTCTTGACTAATCCCGACAGAGACTGCGGCGAGTTGATCAACGAGGGGCTGCTCTTGAATCACTTCATCTTTTAGTAGTTTGGACAAGGCAAGGGCTGTAGCAACATAAGCGCCTGTGATCGAGGCCGTTCGCGTTCCACCATCTGCTTGTATTACGTCACAGTCCACCCAAATCGTTCGTTCGCCAAGCTTGTCAAGGTCAATGACCGCTCGCAACGCTCGTCCAATTAATCGTTGGATCTCCATCGTGCGCCCTGTCACTTTCCCTTTAGATGATTCTCGAATATTTCGCTTTTCAGTCGCTCTTGGCAACATGCTATACTCTGCTGTAATCCATCCTTTTCCTTGACCTCTTAAAAAAGGAGGAACCCGTTCTTCAACTGTCGCTGAACAAATGACTCGTGTATCACCGACTGAGATGAGTACCGATCCCTCTGGATGTTTAATATAATTTGCTTCCATTGTTGTTTTACGAATATCATTCGTTTCTCTTCCGTCGTTCCTCAACTGAATACCCTACTTCCTCTTTAATCATTGCATAAGAAAAAGGCAGCAGATGCCGCCTCATTTTCTACTAGTATATCATGAATCCAAAAATGCTGCTAAAACTCACCGCGATTTAGCATAACCGGACGTGTGACAGGTTCGGTAAGTGTCTCTCCGTTGCTCCGATTTAACGCTTGAGTCCCATTTACTTGGTAAGATACCTCATTCACACCTTCTAGTTCCGTTAACGAAAGCGTTAGCATCGTAAGTGCTTCTTCTGATACGGCTGTTCCGCTATTCTCTGTGAGTAATGCCTCATTAAAGTTCAACGTCAACACTCCATCTTCTAGCGTCGGTTCTTCAATTAACTGCACACCTGATCGGATGCCTGTGAGTAAGTTCGATTGAATCGCCGGACCTTCGAGGAGTTGGTCAACGACTGCTAATGCTTGATTGTCATCCCTGTCGGCTCGTCTAGTTACAGGTACAAAATAAACATCTTCCTCTTGTTCACGGATAAAGTATAACGTATTCGCTCTGCTCGCTGTAATATCAACGGGTGCATCCCCTTCAAGGTTAATGCCAATATCTCTCGTTAAAGACTGTACAGGTGTATTGCCTTGTGGCATGTTCTCTTGAGTATGGCCATTGATTTGCAATTCGATCTGCTCAACATTCTCAAATTGTGTAAGTGTCCACGTGAGCGCTTGTAAGATCGCTTCTTCTTGTTCTCTCGGGTATTCTTCAAATGATGGCGAAAAATCAACGACCGCTGTGCCATCCTCCGTAATATTCACTCCTAGAATCTCAGTATCTGCAGGTAATACTGCCTGAAAGCCACTCGGAAGGTGCTCGGTTACAGGTCCTTCAGCGACCATAAATTCGAGCGATTGCTTTAGAACTTCTTCATTTGGAGGAAACCGGAATGTTCGAGGAACAACATACCCGTATTGATCCATTAAGTAGAGCTCACGTTCCGTTACATCCCCTGACCGTTCCCCTTCTTCTGGTTGACTACTCGCTTCCCCTTCACCTTGTTCATCTGTGGTCTCTATTTCTGTAACGACTTGGCTTTGGTCAAGGTCTGTTGCCACTTCTTCCTCATCACTACCACACGCCTGTACGACAAGCACGGCCCCAAACAATAACATGGCTTTCATACTCCAGCTTCTCATGCCTCTTCCCTCCTAAATTCACGAATCTCGTATAGTATACGAGCCCCATTCGGAAAATAGACCAGCGGGTTTGGACAAGAAAAATCCGCGAGAATTATTGATTCATCGCGGATGACGCAAAGCTGATCGGAGATATGTTCACACTTGAATCTTCTAACCACGTACTCACCGTTTTTCTAAATGCATCCACGGATCCACTCGTGTAATAGAGATTCTCCTGCTCTTCTTCTGAAGTCGCAGACAACCGGTCGTGTTGTAAAATCATACTCACTTCTCTTGCCGTTTCTGCACCCGAAGAAATCACTTTGACATGCTCACCTACAGCTGATTGAATTACCTCTTTTAGTAGAGGGTAGTGGGTACAGCCTAAGATTAGCGTGTCAAAATCTACAGACTCCAAAGGTTTCAACGTTTCTTTTACAACGTTGTATGCCTCTGAATAGGACGTTCGGTTTTGTTCTACAAGAGGCACAAATGGTGGACAAGCTAGACTTGTTACCTCAACTTGGCTTCCTTGAATGGCCTGTATTGCTTCAGGATAAGCCCCGCTAGAAATCGTGCCTTCTGTCCCAATTACGGCGACTCGTTTGCTGACGGTATGATTTAGCGCTGCAATTGCCCCAGGGTGAATGACGCCGACGACGGGGATCGATAATTTCTGTCTTGCTTCTTCGAGAATGACAGCCGTTGCGGTGTTGCAGGCAATGACAAGCATCTTAATCCTTTTTTGGAGCAGCCGTTCGATCATTTGCCACGTGAAACGACGGACTTCCTCGTAAGGCCTCGGACCATACGGGCAACGATCTGTATCTCCGATATAAATCATCTGTTCCTTCGGAAGTTGGCGAGCGATTTCTTTTGCAACGGTTAATCCACCAACCCCAGAATCAATAACACCAATAGGTAAATTCACGCATATTCGCCTCTTTTTATCTGTTACTCTTTCGACATTTCATGATGCAGTGCATGTAACGTCACTTGAAGCTGTTCAACTTTTTCATCGGAAAAATGTTCCAGCACCTCATACAAATACTCCTGGCGTTTTTGAATCACCTCATCAATGATCTCACGGCCTCGGATAATATATGCACGCGCACGACTCTTCGGTCCTTCTGATCTTTCACTCTTTCAACAAGTTTGTTCTTCTCTAGACGGTCCACCAAGTCCGTCGTTGTACTAAATGCAAGGTACATCTTCGATGATAGTTCGCCAATCGTCAAGTCGCCTTTGTCTTTGAGGTATTGGAGCGCGATGAATTGGGGCGGAGTGATTGGAAATTGGTTTAGAATTTCTCTACCTTTTTGTTTCACTGTAAAAGAAATTCGTCTTAAAGAGTGCTCAATTTGTTCCACCTGGTCTGTATTCACACAATTAGCCTCCACTCACTATGTAGTGATGTTACTTATGAAAAAGCCGCCTGGTTTCAAGCACAGGCGGCTTAAGATGATCATCGGTTCTCTTGAACAAGGGACTTCACTTCATCAGCTGTTCCACACAACAAAGCTTCTGCTGAGAGCTTACGTGCTTCTTCATAGTCAAGGGACATGAGTTGCTCTCGAGCCGGGAGCACTGACGACGCACTCATGCTAAACTCATCAAGCCCAAGCCCGAGTAGCAGAGGAATCGCAACTTCATCACCAGCCATCTCTCCGCACATTCCCGTCCACTTGCCTTCGGCATGCGCAGCATCAATGACACCTTTCACAAGTTGCAAAATCGCAGGGTGGTAAGGTTGATAGAGATTGGCTACTTTTTCACTCATTCGATCCACAGCAAGTGTGTACTGAATTAAGTCATTTGTCCCAATGCTAAAAAAGTCGACTTCCTTAGCAAATTGCTTCGCTGCAACAGCGGTAGATGGAATTTCGACCATGATGCCAACTTCCATGTTCTCATCAAATGAAATTCCTTCTTTTCGAAGCTTCTCTTGTTCTTCTTCAATGAGCTGCTTTGCCGCTCGATATTCTTCTAGTGTTGCCACCATCGGGAACATCACTTTCAAATTGCCATAGGCACTCGCTCGTATGAGAGCTCTTAGCTGTGTGCGGAACATGTCTTGTTTCTCTAGGCATAAACGAATGGCTCGAAAACCTAGAAACGGGTTCATTTCATGAGGAAGATCCAAATACGGAAGCTCTTTATCGCCACCAATATCTAGTGTGCGAATGACAACAGGCTTGTTCTCCAACTTCTCAACGACGGTACGATACGCATCGAATTGTTCTTCTTCATTGGGCAATTCATTACGCTCCATGTAAAGAAACTCGGTACGATATAGTCCAATACCTTCTGCACCGTTTTGAATCACACCATCTAAATCAGCTGCAGAACCAATGTTGGCCGCAAGTTCAACCGTATGTCCATCACGGGTCGTTGAAGGCTCGTTAATGAGCTTCGCGCGTTGCTTCTTTCTTTCTTCGAACTGGATTTTCTCAGTTTCAAAGTGAGCAATCGTTTCTTTATTTGGATGAACATACACGTTCCCGTTCATTCCGTCTACGATGATCATATCACCATGTTCGACTTCTTCGGTAATCTTCGACAATCCAACGACAGCTGGAATTTCTAATGAACGCGCCATAATCGCAGAGTGCGATGTGCGACCACCGATGTCTGTGGCAAATCCTAGTGCATATGCCTTATTTAACTGTGCTGTATCCGAAGGCGTTAAATCCTTGGCAATAACAATGGATTGCTCGTTGATTTCAGATAGTGCAGCAGTATTCACACCGAGGAGGTGGCGCAGTAAGCGTTGCGACACATCTTTAATGTCTGCTGCCCGCTCTCGCATGTATTCATTGTCCATGTCTTCAAACATAGCAATAAACATGTTCGCCGTTTCGTTTAGTGCAAACGCTGCGCTCACTTCTTCTTCTTGAACCTTTGTCTTGACTGCACCTGTCAGTTCAGGATCTTCAAGCACGAGTAAATGGGCAGAGAAGATCTCTGCGTTTTCCTTGCCTTGATTCTCCTCTGTTCTCGCTTTTAGATCTTCTAATTCTGTCTTTGCCTTTTGGATGGCGTTTTGGAGGGAAGTCACTTCATCCTCAGCACCCTTTTTCGGTGCTTTTACAATGTCTAATTGCGCCTGTTCATAAACAAACGCTTTCGCGATGGCAATGCCGTTGGAAGCTGCAATTCCTTGTAGAGTGTGAGACATTATTCGCCCAAACCTTCTTGAATTTGTGCTGTAATAGCTTCCATCGCTTCTTGCTCGTCGTTTCCATTGATAACGACTTTAATTTCTCCTCCTTTACCAACGCCAAGCGACATAACACCCATAATCGACTTCAAGTTCACTTTTTTACCTTTTGCTTCCATTTCTATTTCTGATGAAAATTGGCTTGCTTTATGAACGAGCTGTGTTGCAGGTCTCGCATGCAGACCTGTATCAGCGGTAATCGTAAACGTCTTCTCTTGCATGGGATCCACTCCTCTTTTACGTATAAGTCGTCACTCGTTTGAAAGCTAAACTTAGTTATCGCCTAGCTTGTCAATTCATATTTTATCATTACGGAGCGTTTACGCCAATTATTTTCACGCATTCATCACGATTTCGCCCATTTTTTTAAGCTTTCAAGTTTTTTAGCAGAAACTTTAACATTAAAAGAGCTTTGTGAATACGATAAGCTGAGAATCTAAAACACAAGTGTGCGTGATTGACACTACTTTTAGCCTGAAACACGTCCAAGTGACCACTACTGCTTTTAGTTGAAAGCGAAACTCCTCGGTATAGTTGTTCGCCGCTTTTCGCTCCATCACTCACCGACGAGTGCATTCTCACATACGATATGGAGACTAAATGCTTTCTTCTAATCGTCCAATTTCCATTGAGAGCCGGACACACAAAGAGGGTGGCCTGGATTAGAAAGGGTGACACGATTGAAGGACTTGGAACGTGGTCCGCGCTCCCTTCTGACGAAAAGGGAGAAGGAGGTCTTTGACCTTCTCGTGCAGGACAAAACAACGAAGGAAATTGCCGGACAGCTCTACATCAGTGAAAAAACAGTCCGTAATCATATTTCTAATGCCATGCAAAAGTTAGGCGTTAAAGGACGTTCACAGGCTGTAATTGAACTGATTAGACTAGGTGAAATCCAAATTTAATCATTGCCTCAAAGCACCAGATCATGGGTCTTTACAGGCGATCATCGTAATAACTGATTGAGGGATCAGGCAGACAAGATCTAAAAAACCGGACGTTCTGATGTGAACATCCGGTTTCGGTCTGTTTGTTTATAGATTGTCGCTTCCAAAGAAGTTCTTGAAAGACTGCAAAGTCATATCGCGGTTAAGCGCTGCAATTGACGTTGTTAGTGGAATCCCTTTCGGGCATGACTCTACACAGTTTTGGGAGTTCCCGCAATTTTGCAGTCCCCCTTCACCCATAAGTGCGTTCAGACGCTCTTCACGGTTCATTTCACCTGTTGGGTGCGCATTGAATAAACGTACTTGCGACACCGGTGCAGGTCCAATAAAGTCCGATTTGTCGTTCACATTTGGGCATGCTTCAAGGCAAACTCCGCACGTCATACATTTCGAAAGCTCATACGCCCATTGACGCTTGTTCTCAGCCATACGTGGTCCTGGCCCAAGATCATACGTGCCGTCAATTGGAATCCACGCTTTCACCTTCTTCAACGAATCAAACATACGGCTACGGTCCACGACGAGGTCACGAACGACAGGGAATGTTTTCATCGGCTCTAGGCGAATCGGTTGTTCAAGTTGATCAATGAGTGCTGTACACGATTGCTGTGGCTTGCCGTTAATAATCATACTGCATGCCCCGCAAACTTCTTCCAAACAGTTCATATCCCAAACGACAGGGGCGGATTCTTTCCCGTCTGCAGTCACTGGGTTTCTTCTGATTTCCATGAGTGCAGAAATAACATTCATATTCTCACGGTGAGGAATATTAAATTCCTCCGTGTATGGACTGGCGTCAGGGGTGTCTTGACGAGTGATGATAAAGCGGACGGTTTTGTGTTCGCTCATTATTTTCCAGCTCCTTGTTTATCAGAGGCTTTTTTCTTTGAGTAGTCTCGTTTTCTCGGTGTGATTAGCGATGTATCGACATCTTCGTATTCAAATACCGGCTTGTGATTGGCCGCATCATACTTCGCTTTTGTTGTTTTTAGGAATTCTTCATCATTACGATCAGGGAATTCTGGCTTGTAATGCGCACCGCGACTTTCATTACGGTTATAAGCACCAAGCGTAATGACGCGAGCGAGATCAAGCATCCCTTTCAACTGGCGTGTGAACGGCGCAGCTTGGTTAGACCAACGGCTCGTGTCATGCATGTTAATGTTATTCCAGCGCTCCATTAACTCTTGAAGCTTATCATCCGTTTGAAGTAATTTCGCGTTTTCACGAACGACGGTAACATTGTCTGTCATCCACTCACCAAGTTCACGGTGCAACGCATAGGCATTTTCTTTTCCGTCCATTTTCAAGATGCCTTCATACTCATCTTCAACTTTCTTGCGCTCTGCATCAAAAAGTGTCGATGAAAGATCCTCAGCAGACTTATCCAATCCTTGGATATATTCAACGGCCTTTGGTCCAGCCACCATACCCCCGTAGATTGCTGAAAGCAAGGAGTTCGCACCAAGACGATTCGCTCCGTGTTGTGAGTAATCACACTCACCTGCCGCAAATAAGCCAGGGATGTTCGTCATTTGGTCATAATCAATCCACATACCACCCATTGAATAGTGAACAGCAGGGAAGATCTTCATTGGAACTTTACGCGGGTCATCACCCATAAACTTCTCGTAAATCTCCATAATTCCACCAAGCTTTACATCTAACTCATGGGAATCTTTATGGGAAAGATCAAGATATACCATATTCTCGCCATTAATGCCGAGCTTTTGCTCTACACACACGTCAAAAATTTCACGTGTGGCGATGTCACGAGGAACGAGGTTCCCGTAAGCTGGGTACTTTTCTTCGAGAAAGTACCAAGGTTTACCATCTTTGTACGTCCATACTCGACCACCTTCACCACGTGCCGATTCACTCATTAGACGAAGTTTATCGTCTCCAGGAATGGCGGTCGGGTGGATCTGGATGAATTCACCGTTTGCATAATATACGCCTTGTTCGTAGAGCTTCGCAGCTGCAAACCCCGTGTTAATCATTGAGTTTGTTGACTTTCCGAAAATAATTCCTGGTCCACCTGTCGCCATAATGACCGCATCCGCACGGAAGCTCTCAACTTCCATGGAAGAAAGGTTCTGACCCGTGATCCCACGGCAAACCCCATCGTCATCAATGACTGCTGATGTGAACTCCCAGTTTTCATATTTCTTAACGAGACCAGCAACTTCATAGCGACGGACTTGTTCATCCAACGCATAAAGTAGCTGTTGACCTGTCGTTGCTCCTGCATAAGCCGTACGGTGATGTTGCGTACCTCCGAAACGACGGAAATCGAGTAAACCTTCTGGTGTACGGTTAAACATAACTCCCATACGATCCAACAGGTGAATAATTCCTGGTGCTGCATCCGTCATTGCTTTTACAGGGGGTTGATTGGCGAGAAAGTCTCCGCCATATACCGAATCGTCAAAGTGCTCCCAAGGTGAATCCCCTTCACCTTTTGTATTAACGGCACCGTTAATACCACCTTGAGCACAAACGGAATGTGAACGCTTTACAGGGACGACAGAGAACAATTCAACGTTCTTTCCTGCTTCTGCCGCTTTAATTGTTGCCATTAGTCCGGCAAGTCCGCCACCGACAACAATAATGTTTCCGTTGCTCATTGATCACCGACTCCTTTACATGTTAGCTAAAGCTGGATCTAAAAACGCGATAATTGCGCGAATACCTATAAATGAGAGCACGAGGAATACCCCAATGCTTACGTATGTCATGATTTTTTGTGATCTTGGTGTTACAGTGAGTCCCCAAGATACGGCAAACGACCAAAGACCATTTGCAAAGTGGAACGTTGCAGCTAAAACACCAGCAATATAAAATACGAGCATAAACGGACTGCTAAGTATATCCGCCATCATATCATAGTTTACATCTGCACCGAAGGCTGCAGCAATCCTTGTTTCCCAAACGTGCCACGCAATAAAGATGACAAGAAACACACCAGAAATTCTTTGTAATAGAAACATTACGTTTCTAAAATATCCATACTGACGGGTGTTGCTTCTCCCTAAAAAGGCAATATACAAACCGTAAATTGCATGGTATAGAAGCGGGAGGAAAATCACAAATACTTCAAGTGCATAACGAAACGGAAGGCTTTCCATGAAATGCGCAGCGGCATTAAATGAACTTGCTCCGTATACAGCAAAATGGTTAATGATGAAGTGCTGGATTAAGAAAACACCTACAGGAATGACACCAAGCAGTGAGTGTAATCTTCGATTAAAAAATTCCTTATTCTGAGGCATTGATAAGGCTCCCCTCTTTTTTCTGCTGACCCTTTTTACTCATACCTACCCTACCCAATATTCTCTGTTTTATAAAGCGATGAAACCCTCCCAACAAACATTACACGAACACGGCGCTAAACCTCCCCCGTGTCGTCATAATTTCTTTAACAATAAAACGGAACGCAGTATGTATGACCATTGTCAATACAAGCATACCACTTTATAAAAATGTAACAAAGCGTTTTCAAGATGCTTGAGCATCGTTCCGTCCATTCAAAATTCCGACATATTTATTGTACCCTCGTACACAATCATCGTCAAGAAAGCAGATATTTCGCCTAACTGAGAAAAGAAGATTCGATTGTAACGTAAGAATTTACTGAAAATAAACACCCGGATTCGTTTTTGGTTCCGTGATCTTTTTTACATTTTGATACGTGATTTTAACGAACGTATTTTGTGAATCGAGTAGTTTTCTACACGAGAAACGCTTATAATAGAGAAGTGAATTGGGGGAGATTCGGTTGTCTGATACAGAGAGAAAGTATACAGATTTTGGGTACGAGCTCGTCAGGGAGACGCTTCTACCAGAACTTTTGAATGAAGAGGAAGATGAGATTATGTACTGGGGTGGCAAGTTGATTGCCCGGAAGCATCCGCTTGACAGCGTAGATGACATCCCTTCGTTTTTTGAAAGAGCTGGGTGGGGTTCGCTCAGTCTGATTAAAGATTCGAAAAAACAAAGCACGTTTGAATTACATCTAATGGAGGATGAAAAGCGCGCGCTTTTTTCTCGCTACTTGGAAGCAGGTTTCATTGCTGCGCAATATGAATGGCTATTTGGGGCAGCAGCAGAAACAGTCATAGAAAAGAAACGGCGCAAGCTTCGCCTGCACGTACATATTGATCCTACGAATGATCGTAGGTCATAAAGAAGCCATCCCTTTGTTGGGCTTGGCTTCTTTTATTCGCGATTCAATGTCTTTAAAATGTCGTCAGCGACATTTCTTGGAATGGAAAGATTTACATAATCGTCAATCGTCGCTTCTTTCATCTTTTTTATGGAACCGAAATGTTTCAACAACATTTGTTTTCGTTTTTCTCCGACACCATTGATGTCATCCAACACAGAACGGCGAACGCTTTTCCCCCTCGACTCTCGGTGAAAGGTTAATGCAAAGCGGTGCACTTCATCTTGAATTCGTTGCAACAAGTAAAAGGCGTGGCTATCTCTCGCTAATGGAATCACGCGCGCGTCTTCACCTAACAACAACTGGGAAGTCTTATGCTTCTCATCCTTTGCAAGACCTGCAACAGGTACAGATAAATTCAGCTCATCTTCTAACACCGATAATGCTGCAGACAGTTGGCCTTTTCCACCGTCAATCAAAATTAAGTCAGGCATTGGGGCTTGTTCGCGGAGCAACCGCAAATACCTTCTTCGGATTACTTCTTTCATTGACGCGTAATCATCAGGACCTGTCACATCTTTGACCCGATACTTACGATACTCTTTTTTGTGCGGCTTCCCGTCAACGAAGGAAACCATTGCAGATACGGGGTTCGTGCCCTGAATGTTCGAGTTGTCAAACGCTTCGATTCGATAAGGGGCATCCATTTGCATTGCTTCTCCGAGGTGCTCCACTGCTTTTACCGTTCGCTCCTCATCGCGTTCAAGCAAACTGAACTTCGCTTGTAATGCTTCTTCAGCATTTTGGTTTGCCAACTTTACAAGGTCTTTCTTTTTCCCCCGCATCGGAACATGGATCGTTGTTTGCAAAAGCTCTTCAACTTCTTTTTTGTCCACCCCTGAAGGAATTAAAATTTCCTTTGGTTTGATATGAGCGCCTTCCCAATAAAATTGACCGACAAATGTCAAAAAGTCTTCTTCAGGATCTTGATAAAAAGGAAAAATTGAAACATCCCTTTCAATCAACTTTCCTTGTCTTACGAAAAAGACTTGTACACACATCCACCCCTTATCGTAAGCATAAGCAAACACATCACGGTCAACACCGTCCACTTCCGTCATCTTTTGTTTTTCCATAACTGCGTCAATGTGTTGAATCTGATCTCTTAATTCTTTAGCTCGTTCAAAGTTCATCTCATCAGAAGCTTGCAACATATTCTGTTCAACTTCTTTTCGAATTGCTTGATGCCCATTGTTTAGAAACCGTTGAATTTCAGAGACGAGCGCTTTGTTTGTCTCCTCGGTAACTTCAAATTCACAAGGAGCTAAACATTGTCCGATATGATAATACAAACATACACGGTCCGGTAGCGTCCGGCATTTCCTTAGCGGATATAAACGATCAAGTAATTTCTTTGTTTCATTCGCTGCGAACGCATTCGGGTAAGGACCGAAATACTTCCCTCCATCTTTTTTTACATCTCTTGTCGTAATGAGGCGTGGATGTTCTTCGTTCGTAATCTTCAAGTACGGATACGACTTGTCATCTTTAAGAAGCACATTGTACTTCGGCTCGTATTTTTTGATGAGGTTCATTTCAAGAATGAGTGCCTCAACGTTTGACGATGTAATAATGTAGTCAAAATCATCGATCTGGCTAACGAGACGTTGCGTTTTTGTGTCATGACTTCCGATAAAATAAGAACGAACACGGTTACGAAGCACTTTCGCCTTTCCTACGTAAATGATTGTCCCCGTTTTATTCTTCATTAAGTAGCAGCCCGGCTTTGAAGGGAGCACGCTTAACTTTTCTTTAATTGTTTCCATCTGCCCACCTCCTCAATCTAACGTAAAAGAAAAAGCCTGAAGTAATCAGGCTTTCACTCGTTTACATGTGCTTTTCAAGAAGTTCTACAAGCGCTTCTTTCGGTTGAAAACCGACGACTTGCTCTACTTGTTCACCGTCTTTGAAAACCATTAGTGTTGGGATGCTCATAACGCCGAATTTACCGGCTGTCTCTTTATTCTCATCAACGTCAAGCTTAGCGATCTTAACTTTATCGCCCATCTCGCCATCGATTTCCTCGAGAACTGGAGCGATCATTTTACAAGGTCCACACCAAGGTGCCCAAAAATCTGCTAGCACAACGCCTTCTGACGTTTGTTGATCAAAATCTTGGTCTGTTACATTTACAATTGCCATTGGGTTTAGACTCCTTTCTTTACTAGCTTACTCACTCATTAATTATAGCATTCAGCCATTCATGTGAAAAATGATCTGCTCGATCAGCTTTCACCTGTTCCCTTTATACTGGACACATCTCCATTCGTCAATACTTATGCACCGAAGTGTGTCCGAATCATAAATAAAAGACGGAGGGAGCACCGCTCAACTCTCCGCCTTTTCTATCTTTTGACTGCTGGAATTATGCTCCCGCTTTTACTTTTTTGAATTCATCTGTAAGGATTGGGAGGATGTCGAACAAATCACCAACGAGTCCATAATCAGCTACGTCAAAGATCGGCGCTTCTGCGTCTTTGTTAATGGCCACGATGACTTTTGAGTTTGACATACCTGCAAGGTGCTGAATCGCTCCAGAAATTCCGACAGCAATGTAAAGTTCAGGTGTGACGACTTTCCCCGTCTGTCCAATTTGTAAGGAGTAGTCACAATACTCAGCGTCGCAAGCACCACGTGAAGCTCCGACTGCGCCACCTAAAATGTCAGCCAGTTCTTCAAGCGGCTCGAACCCTTCGGCACTTTTCACGCCACGACCACCTGCAACAATAACCTTTGCTTCTGCAAGGTCGACTTTGCCACTTGTCTTCTTCACAACATCTTTAATGATTGAGCGGAGGTCTTTAAGTTCAACACTTACGTCTTTTGTATCTCCACTACGGCTTGCATCTTCATCAAGAGCTGCAATGTTATTCGGACGTACCGTTGCGAACAACATTCCGCCTGTTACACTCTTTTTCTCGAATGCTTTACCCGAGTAGATCGGGCGGGTAAACACCACTTCATCTCCAGCAAGTTCAATGTCAATAATATCTGAGACAAGACCTGAAGATAGCTTCGCCGCAAGTCTCGGAGCCAAGTCTTTCCCAGAAGATGTGTGCGGGATTAGTAGCGCATCTGGGCTTTGTTCTTCAATTACTTGTAGAAGAACTTGTTTATAGGCATCTGTCGTATACGTTTTTAGATCAGCGTGCTCAGCCACTAGCACTTGGTCGGCACCTTGTTTAATGAGGGCATCGCTAAATGATCCTACCCCATCGCCAACGAGTAGTGCATAAACTTCGCCACCATCACCCGCGATCTTTTTACCGGCAGCAATTACTTCAAATGATACGTTACGCAATTCTCCATCACGAGCTTCTGCGAGTACGAGTACTTTTTTAGACATTAGAAATTCCTCCTTATATGACCTTTGCTTCTGTTTTTAAGAGCTTGATGAGTTCTTCTACTTGTTGAGCAGGTTCGCCTTCGAGCTTCTTCCCTGCTTGTTTTTCAGGTGGCAAAAAGCGATCAACCGTTTTTGTTTTTGCCTCCAGCTCATCTTCATCCAGTCCAAGGTCGTCAAGGTCCAACGTTTCTAACGGCTTTTTCTTCGCTTTCATGATCCCCGGAAGTGAAGGGTAACGCGGTTCATTTAACCCTTGTTGACACGTAACAAGCAGAGGCAATTCAGTCTCAACGACTTCGACGTCCCCTTCCACATCACGTTCAATTGTTGCTTTTGTTCCTTCGATGTCCAGTTTCGTAATCGTCGTCACTTGGTTAATGTCAAGAAGTTCAGCAAGACGAGGGGCTACTTGGCCAGCTCCGTCATCAACCGCTACGTTTCCGCCAAGAATGATGTCATACTCTTTGTCTTTAAAGAATGCATTGAGCATTTCAGAAATGGTATAGTGGTCAACGTCGTCTTCTAAATCTTCAGTGTCAAGAAGGACTGCTTTATCTGCTCCCATTGCGAGCGCTGTACGAAGCTCTTTCTCTGCTTCTTCATCCCCAACAGTAACGACGGTTACTTCACCATCATGCGCTTCTTTTAATACGATCGCTTCTTCAATGGCATATTCATCATAAGGTTGATGACAAACTCTGCACCTTCCTCATCAACACGCCCGTCTTTTATTTCGACTTTCTCTTCAGTATCAAATGTACGTTTCATAACTACATAAATGTTCATAAGGCTTCCTCCTCCATTGGTCTATCGATTGGAAAATTCTGGTTTTCGCTTCTCTAAAAATGCGGCAATACCCTCTTTTGCATCGGCACTGTCAAACACTTCACTAAAATACTGGGCTTCTTTTTTAAGCCTTTATCGAAGTCTTCACCATGATGCGCCTCTTGCACAAGGTCAAGGATACGCTCAGAAGTGAGCCGACTTTTTTCAGCGATCGTTTGTGCAAGTTTTCCGGCTTTTTCAAGCAATTGTTGCTCATCTTTCGCCGTGTCATTCACAAGGCGCCACGTTAAGGCATCAGCCCAGTAATCGGTAGGCCAGTGAGCATCATTTCTGCCGCTTTGTGAGGACCTACGAGCTTTGTCAATCGCTGAGTGCACCGTAACCTGGGATGAGGCCTAAATTTGTTTCAGGTAAGCCCAGTTTGGCATCTTCAGTTGCAATGCGAATCGTACAGGCCATCGCCAATTCCAAACCGCCACCAAGCGCTGCGCCGTGAATGGCAGCAACAATCGGTTTGTTAAACGACTCTAGCTTATTAAAAAGGGCTTGTCCGCCGTCAGCGAGATCACTGCCCTTCTTTCCTTCAAATTCTTTAATGTCGGCACCGGCAACAAAGAATCGCCCTTCACCGTGCAATATGATGGCAGAAATTTCATCGTCATGGGAAAGCTCGGTCATCCGCTCATCCAATTGTGTAAGCAGTTCTGTTGACAGTGCATTCGCAGGAGGATGTTTCACCTGAACCCAGGCAACTGACCCTTCCTTTGTTACTCCAATCATTTCGTTAGAACCCCTCTCAATCATGATGTCTTTTGGAATCCAGCCAAAAGCATTCGGTAGGTAGAAGGCGCAAGTTCCGACAAGTCATACTTACCTTCTTTCATTACCCAGTTTGTAACGATCTCATCTAGCGTTCCAAAAAGCATTTGTCTCGCTAGCTTCGTATCGAGCTGGTCTTGAAAGATTCCCTCCTCTTTCCCTTCATCTATAACATTCTCCATCACATGTACATATCCCTTTAATACGTCGTTAATTTTTAGACGTAACTCTCTTGCTGACTGCCGAAGTTCTAGCTGAGTAACTACCGCTAAGTCGGGCTGGTCCGACAATTGCGCTAAATGTTTTTCGACAAGATAGCGCAATTTCTCATCTGCTGTCTTGCATGATTTTAATCGCTCTTCAATCGTCGAAATAAACGTACCCATTTTGAGGCGAAACAAGGAAATGAGAATGTCCTCTTTATTTTTGAAATACAAGTAGATCGTCCCATCAGCAACACCCGCTTCTTTCGCAATCTTAGACACTTGTGCGTGATGATATCCGTGTTTAGCGATGACGCGCACCGCGGCATCAATGATGAGGTGGTACTTTTCGGAATTCTTTTTGTCCACTGCCATAGGCGGTTGCTCCTTCTTCCCTCTTCAAGTTATGAATGATTATTCATTCATAAATTCTACAGAAAAAATAAAGCGCTGTCAACGGGACGAAAAGAAAGGTACAGCCCGGAGTTTCATGATGACCGGACTGCCGCCTATGGTTGACCATCAGAAGTTTAGCTTCCTTCTTGAGCGGAAGCATTCTTTGCTTTTTCTTGTTCTTCTTCAACAAGAACACGACGAAGGACTTTTCCAACCAAAGTTTTCGGCAGCTCTTCCCGATACTCATAAATGCGCGGCACTTTGTAAGCCGCTAGTCGAGCACGGCAAAATTCATTTAACTCTTCTTCCGTAACTTCTTGATTCTTTTTCGTAACAACAAATGCTTTTACCGTTTCTCCTCGGTATTCGTCAGGGACACCGACGACGGCAGCTTCTAAGATTGCTTCATGTTCGTACAAAATCTCTTCCACTTCACGTGGATAAATGTTAAACCCACCAGCGATAATCATGTCTTTCTTCCGATCGACCACATAGAAGTATCCTTCTTCATCCCGATACCCCATATCTCCACTTTTAAACCAATCTTCATGAAATACGGCGTCAGTCGCTTCTTGTCGGTTCCAGTAGCCTTTCATAACTTGCGGACCCCGAATGATGATCTCACCGACTTCATCTCTATCTAAAAATTCTCCAGTATCCGCATTGAGAATCGCAAGTTCTGTATCTGCCAAGGCAATCCAATACTGCCATTTTTTCGGTTCTCCCAAATGGGGTTAGCCGCCGCAACTGGTGACGTTTCAGTCAGCCCGTATCCCTCAATGAGTCGCCCTTTCGTCTTTTCCTCAAACTTCTTTTGAATTTCTTTTGGCAAAGGCGCTGCTCCACTCAAGCACACTTTAATTGATGATAAATCATGCTTATCTATCTCTGGATGATTCACTAAAGCCGTATACATTGTAGGCGCTCCAGGGAAAAGCGTTACCTTTTGTTTAGCAATTGTTTTAATGACTTGTTCAGGATCAAACTTCGGAAGAATAATGAGCGTGTAACCGTTCATCATCGCCAAGTTGAGTGCAACGGTCATTCCGTACACATGGAAGAATGGCAATACGGCTAGCACATGTTCGTGAGCCCCTTCATCACCTTTTTTGTACGTCCAATTCGTACACATCTCCGTATTGGAAACGAGATTGTGGTGCGTGAGCATAACACCTTTTGGGACACCCGTTGTACCACCGGTATATTGAATAAGAGCAACGTCCTCTTTCGGAGAAACAGATACCTTCTCATACGATTCACTAGCGGCTTTTAGTTTGTCTTTAAGGTTATGTGTTTGCTCGTCGTAATCGACTCAATTTTCATTCCCATGTTCTTCTTTTGAATAAACGGATAGATCAAATTTTTCGGAAATGGAAGGAAATCTTTAATAAATGTCACAAACACGTGCTCAATCTCTGTGTTCTGTCGTACTTTCTCGACTCTTGGCATCACCATGTCTAAGCAAACGAGGACTTTTGCGCCAGAGTCCACCATTTGATGTTCAATCTCACGTTCAACATATAACGGGTTCGTTTGTACGACGACGGCACCCGCAAACAATGCACCGTAATACGTAATGACCGATTGCGGCGTGTTCGCAAGCATAATTGCCACTCGGTCCCCTTTTTCACTCCTACATCTTGCAGCACTCTCGCAAACTTGGCCGCATAGGTGAAAAGTTCTTTGTAGTTCATGTCTGTGCCCATGAAATGAATGGCCTTGCTATTCGGCTTTTCTTTCGCTGCTGTGACTAAATAGTCCGATAATGCAGCTTCAGTGTAAGAAAAGCTCGGCGCCACCCCTTTTGGATAGTAGTCAAACCAATCATGCTTCACTTGTTCCACTGTCATATTTGGCCTCCTTTATCTATTCCTACTTATAGTCTACAATCATTTCAATGGAAACGCTATCATTAATAAATATATTGTGAATATTTTTGCTGAGGGGTTCAATTTCACGCCTGTAGTACAAGCTTTTTCTGATTTCAGTCTTCAAATTAATACTCTACTAATATAATAAAAAAACCGATGCAAGGAGAATAGTCCCTGCTCGGTTATTTTACACGAGAAACAATAGATAAATCACACCTGCAAGCATGAAACCGATGCAACAGGCAACGAGGATTTTCCAAAGCTTGTCCATACATCCTCCTAAGAATTCGTAATTCCTGCGCCAATGACAAACGACAATCCTACAGAAAGTATGAATGCCAATAATCCAATCGCCCGGTTGTCATCGGCAATCTGTTCATCCACATTGAAAAATGGCGTTAGAAATTCAAAGATTAGATAGCCAACAACGAGCAGAATAAATCCGAAGCTTCCCCACATTAACATTTGCAACAGCGAATCATTGTTTTCGATTGAAAACTTAAAGATGTTTGTAACACCAAATATTTTTCCGCCTGTTGCTAATGCAACCGCTAGGTTCCCTTGAGAAATGGCTTCCCAATTTTTATATGGGGTAATCCACTCAAAAATGACCATAAACACAATTAAAGCTAAAATTGAAACGCTGTACTGAGCGATGACCATAACCCAAGTGTATTCTAACAATACGTCCATGGATGAACCCTTCCTCTTTTTATTTCAGATCTGCAACGGTGTTTCCGATCCCGCCTTCGTTCATCCCACCATCTCGCGTACTCACTACGCTCGGATGTTTGGCTAGGTACGATTTTACACCTTTACGCAATGCTCCCGTCCCTTTTCCGTGAATGATGTGCACACGCGGGTACCCTGCAAGTACGGCTTCATCTAGATACTTCTCCAAACGCTGCAATGCATTTTCATACCGTTCACCACGAAGGTCAAGTTCAGGCTTTACTTGCGAACCGCTCGTGTTTACCCGAGTTACTGGACGAATCTCTTTCGCTTTTGGTTGCTCTGTTTTCTCAAGGTCTGAGGTTGAGACCGTCATTTTCATTATACCGATTTGGACGAGGTAGTCTTTGTCTCCAGACTTCTCAATCACCTGGCCTTTTTGTGAAAACCGGGGTACAAACACTTCTTCACCAGGAGTAAATGTGAACGCTTCTTGCGCTTTACGCTTCACTTGTTTTTGCTTTTTCGTAAGCGTTGGTGCCGCATCATCCAACCCTTTGCGCGCTTCAATCAATTCGTGTTCTTTCACCTGTACACCTTGTTTTTGGAGTTCTCGAAGCTCAGAAACAATTAATTCTGCTTCTTCTTTCGCTCTCGCCACTTCTTTGGCAGCCCGCTCTTCAGCCTCTTGAAGCACCTTCGCTTTTTCTGATTCCAAGTGAGAAAATGCTACGCTTAACTCCCCGTGAAGCTTTTCAGCTTCAAGACGAATGGTCTCTGCTTCTTTCATCGCGTTCTCTGCCTCTTGTTGCTGGTCTTCAAGCGAGGTGATCATCTGTTCTGCCTGTTTCGTATCGGCTTGTAATTCACTTTCCGCAGAAGTAATAATGTTCTCATCTAGCCGAGTCGTCTTGATATCGCAAACGCATTACTCCTGCCTGGGATGCCGATGAGTAATCGGTACGTCGGGCTAAGCGAGGCGACATCAAATTCGACACTCGCATTTAGCACGCCTTCGCGATTGTAAGCATAGCCCTTTAATTCCGTATAATGAGTAGTCGCAACCGTTCGCGCGCCACGGGCATGTACTTCATCTAAGATGGAAACAGCTA
The DNA here is from genome assembly GCF_000698145.1 of Geomicrobium sp. JCM 19039. GTDB lineage: Bacteria > Bacillota > Bacilli > Bacillales > Marinococcaceae > Geomicrobium_A. Next base: position 35,860 of record NZ_BAXB01000009.1, on the reverse strand, counting down.
AAGCCGCACCTTCAGCCGGGTCGGTCCCTGCTCCTAGCTCGTCAAATAGTACGAGGCTTTCATGATCCACATTTCCCAGTATGCTTACGATGTTTGTCATGTGGGACGAAAAAGTACTTAAACTTTGCTCAATGGACTGCTCATCCCCGATGTCGGCATACACATTGGAGAACACCGATGCTTCTGCTTTTTCAGCTGTCGGTAAAAACAAACCTGACTGAGCCATAAGTGTGAGAAGTCCTGTCGTTTTGAGCGCAACGGTTTTCCCGCCTGTGTTCGGTCCTGTGATGACAAGCGACGTGTACTCATCGCCAAGTACAAGGTCTGTTGGAACGACCGAATCACCATCAAAAGCGGGTGTCTTGCTTCTGGATAGGACAGATAAAACCGCTCGTTTAATTTCGGCTTCACCGCAGTAATCTCATGACTGTACCGGGCTTTGGCAAACATGAAATCAATGCGCCCCAACTGCTCAACATTTTCAAGCAGCACGGCTTCATACACACCGACTTCACCGGTCAATTCTCTCAGAATTTTTTCGATTTCTTGCTTTTCTTTCATGCGTGCTTCTCGTAGTTGATTGTTCGCGTTTACGACCGATTGCGGTTCTACAAATACGGTCTGTCCCGATGAGGACTGATCATGCACCATGCCCCCGTAACTATGACGATATGCCGCTTTTACAGGAAGCACATAACGATCGTTCCTTACCGTGATCACCCGGTCAGACAATTTGGTGTCGGCGTCTTTCGCCCGAAGAAACTGTTCCAAGCGAGACCGCACGGTTGACTCTAATGTTCGGATTTGTTGTCTTGCGCTTCGCAATGCCGAACTTGCACTGTCTAGAACATGTCCATCTTCACCGATCGCTTGACGGAGCGTCTGTGCCAATTCTTTTAACGGAGCAATGTCCTCTACGACGGCCGTCATAATGGGTAATTTCAAATCTTCTTCTTCAGAGAGCAGACGTTCTGTAAATTGCCGAATGACGTTGCCTGATCGAATCGTCTCGGCGATTTCATTAAATGACTTTGCCTCAAGCACACTGCCAAGTGCCGCTCGCTTCACTTCGGAGCGAATATCGTGCAAGCCGCCGAGAGGGATGTGCCCACGATAACGAAGTACATGCACACCTTCATCCGTCTCATCCAACCATTCCGTCACTTCATGAAAATCTGCTGATGGCGTAAGCTCGGCGACTCGCTCTTTTCCTAAGGCAGAGCTCACATGCTCTGCCAAATGGTGTTTCAATTTATCGTATTCTAATGTCTTAAGCATATTCGGTTGTATGACTTTTCACCTCAATCATTCAAAAAGCGTTCGTTTATGACCCGTAAACTGCTGGAATTGCTCATATGTCCATGTATTCATGACTTGTTCTTTTTGGACGAATGCTTTGTTTAACGTTGCCACACCAATCTTCATATGATCCATCATTTCTTGGCGATGGGCATCCGTATTCACCGCAATCACAACGCCACTTGTGACTACCTTTTTTAGCTGCTCGGCTGATAAGTCCAAGCGATTAGGGTTTGCATTTAATTCTAGCGCTGTTCCTGTTTCCTTTGCTCTGGAGATGAGCCAATCAATATCCACTTCATAACCGCTTCGCTGACCGATTATTCTTCCCGTTGGTGGGCAATCATATGAACGAACGGATTGCGAAATGCCGCCTCAAGACGTTCATGGATTTGCTCTTTCGATTGCGAGAATGATGAATGGATTGACGCAATGACAAAATCTAACGTTTGTAATACATCATTATGAAAATCAAGTGTACCGTCAGGACGAATGTCCATTTCTGTTCCTTTTAACACTCGAATGCCTGATACGTGCTCATTCGCGTCTTTAATGTCTTCTGCTTGCCTCGCAAGACGTTCTTCATTCAGCCCGTTCGCTACTTGCAAAAACTTGGAATGGTCGGTAATGCAAATGTAATTGTACCCACGCTTTTTCGCATCTTCCGCCATTTCTTTCACGGAGTTTGCGCCATCGCTCCACACCGTGTGCATGTGCAAGTCACTTTGAATGTCCTCTAGCTGAATGTACGAATGACCGTGTCGAGACCGCTCGATCTCCCCACTTCCTTCTCTTGCTTCTGGTGGAATATACGTAAGACCAAAGTGCTCAAAAAACTGACGTTCATCTTTAAATTGCACTAAAGAACCAGCTGCATCCTGCTCCACACCGTATTCGTTGATTTTTTTCCCTTGATCTTTGGCGAGCTTTCTCATCAATAGATGATGATCTTTTGATCCTGTAAAGTGATGAAGGGCTGTTGCAAACGCTTCATCTTCGACTAATCGAAAATCGACGCCAATGCGATGTTTCTTCAGAAGAACAAACGACACTTTCGTATCTCCATCGGCAACAATCTCTTCAATGTCAGTAAGCGTTTTAAGTTGTTCACGTACCGATTGAGCGTCACTTGTACTAATGACGTAATCCACATCTTTCACTGTCTCTTTTATACGGCGTAGGCTGCCTGCACGTTCAAAACGAAGGATATGTGTAAACGTACGCAATTGCTCCTCAATTTCTTCAGCCACCGACAGCATGTCACTCACTGGCAAACGCTCAGGCCGTTTCCCAACTTCGTTTAACGCTTGGAGAATTTTCTCCTCTGTTTTTACTCCAAATCCTTGCAGTTCTCGAATTTGTTGCTTTTCACACGCTTCTTTTAACGAATCGGCATCCGTAATCCCTAACTCTTTGTAGAGCTTCCCGACTTTTTTTCCGCCTAGACTTTGTAATTGCAATAATGGCGGTAATCCTGCAGGAATGCTTTCTTTTAATTCATCCAATACGTCGGACTTCCCTGTATCTCGAAGCTGTTCAATAACGCTTGCCGTACCTTTACCGATTCCTGTTAGGCTCTCTGGCTTCTCAATTTCTAGTAATGTCCGCTCTTCTCTTTCTAAAGCAGCGGCTGCTTTACGGTAAGCCGATATTTTGAACGGATTTTCTCCGGCAATTTCCATATATGTCGCAATCGTCTCTAACGATTGTATGACGTTCTTTTTATCCAACGAAACAGCCTCCTGCTATTGAATTAGTCTACGTCCACCGGCGAAATCCATAGCTCTTGCAACCAGCCGGATAGGAACGGGGTATGATCAATGATTAATCGGGCAATGGATGAGTTGCCGATCGTTTGCTGCACGACATCAACAGGCAGCAACGCTGCAACGATGAGTAGTACAAACACGATAAGATATGCCTCAACGAATCCAAGTGCCCCACCGAGCAAGCGATTCACGGACCTGAGGACAGGTAAGTGACTAACAAAGTCGAGCATTGAAGCTAATATGTGGAGCAGTATTCTTGTCGCAAAGAACAATATCGCAAACGCAATGCCGTTATAATAAACCGCTTCAAAGTTAAATGCGGATATAAACATATTGCTTGGGTCATCTAAAAACTGTGGGTATGGGACCCACAAACGTAAGTATTCCGCAACGTCACTATAAAATAAGTAAGCGACGATTAATGAACCGAAAAAGCTTACAAGGTGAAACAACTGGAGAATAAACCCCCGTCTTAACCCAATAAAAAAGTTCGTCACTAAAATGAGTAGGATTAATACACTTAACATTCACTAGTCCTCGTCTTCAGCCGCGTCGGCTGATTCTTTTTTTGAGCTTTAATGTAGTCGTCTGCAATATTAACAGCGGCTAACACCGCAAGTCTCGATGTATCTAAAAAAGGATTTACTCTTTTCATTTCTTTCATTTTTTCGTCCACGTACTTTGACACATCGTTCACATGGTCTTCTGATTCTTCGCTAACAATGGTATATTGATGTCCATAAATCGACACAGTCGTTCGAGTTCTTCCGTTCATCACCGGTTCCTCCTATCCGTGACCACTCGCAATTGCTCTTTATCGCTATTCTCTCACACTCTAAACTTCATCATATCAAAATCAACTACATAAGAAAATCAATCCTCTAATATTCTCTACGAGTTATGGGGCAATTCGGTTACAAAAAAGAAGCAATCACGCCGTTTGTGACTGCTTCTCTTTCTTTACCCTCTTAATGAAGCCCCTAGTCTCGATTGGAGCTTGCTTACGATTTGCTCGTGAACGACTTGAATGTCTTCGTCAGTGAGCGTCTCTTCTTTATTTAAGAACGACAGCGCATACGCAAGCGACTTCTTGCCAGCTGGCAAATGCTCCCCTTCGTATACATCAAATAGTTCAACATCCCTTAACCACTTGCCGCCATTGTCTTCAATGGCCCGTTGTACTTCAGAAGCGGATATTTTTTCATCAACAACGATGGCAAGGTCTCGCCTTACACCTGGGAACTTCGGTAACGGATCGTATTTCATTACTGTATCTCGTTCTTTGAATAGCACATCAGCGTTCAGTTCGAACACGTACGTTGCCGCTAGCCCCCGCTCTTTCGAAACGGTCGGGTGAAGTTCACCGATAAACCCAATGAGCTCATCACCCATGAGAATTTCTGCACTCCGTCCAGGGTGCAAGCCAGCGAGCTCTGCTTTTTGGAATGTCCATTCATGGTGAACTCCTAGCTGTTTCGCTAACCCTTCGACGATTCCTTTAACGGCAAAGAAATCAACGCTCGTCGTTGTTTCTGCCAGCTAGACTCTCCGAATGCGCCCGTGAGTGCACCGGCGATTCGCAACTCTTCATGTGGAAGATTGTCATCTGGCGTTGGCAAGAAAACCGAACCCATTTCAAAGAACGCCACATTCGTTTGTTGACGGTTCTTATTGTACCCAACACTATCGAGAAGGTGGGGAATGAGACTACGGCGAAGCACTTGACGTTCTGCACTCATTGGCATGAGCACGCGTACATCCGCTGCTGTTTCCTTTAACATGAATTGTACAGACTTCGCTTCACTTGTCAGGGAGTACGTAATTGCTTCGTTCATGCCTGCCCCTTCTAAGAAACGCCGCGCTTTTCGTTTCAGTTTTTGGGTGTTCGTTAAGCTGCCACCCGTTCGTTCCCCTATAGGATAGGTGCTCGGGATATTGTCATAACCATGAATCCGAGCCACTTCTTCCATTAAGTCTTCTTCAATATTTAAATCAAGCCTTCTTGCAGGGATGATGACTCGCCAAGACTCGCCGAGTGACTCCACCGTGAATCCGAGACGATACAAAATCTGCTCAACTTCCTCAACATGTAAGCTCGTCCCGAGCCGTTGGTTTACTCGGCCTAAATTCACTTCAACCTCTTGTTGATATTGCGGCATCTCGCCCGACTCAACAATGCCATTTAACACCGAGCCTTCGGCATATCGTTCAAGAAGATACGCTGCCCGCTCTGCGGCTTCACTCGTGCCTTGGGGATTAATCCCCTTTTCAAATCGCATGCTAGACTCACTACGAAGACCGAGGCGTTTCGCGGTTTCGCGAACGTTCAACGCATCAAACTGAGCGGCTTCAAGGAGTATCGTCGTTGTGCTATCCACCACTTCAGATGAGGCACCACCCATGACACCCGCAAGCGCTACTGGATCTGTGCCGTTCGTTATGACCACATCGGTGCCTGCTAACACACGCTCTGCTTCATCAAGGGTAATCATTTTCTCTCCAGGCTTTGCTTTTCTCGTCACCACTTCATTTGTACCAAACCGATCGAAGTCAAACGCATGTAGGGGCTGACCGTATTCGAGCATTACATAGTTCGTAATATCAACAACATTATTCACCGGTCGCATTCCCGCACCAATTAAACGCATTTGCATCCATTTCGGCGATGGCCCAATCTTCAACTTTTGGACGACTTTTGCCCCGTAGTATGGTACATCTTCCCCGTTCTCCACAGTGACGCTGACAACGTCTGCGACGTTTTTGCGCACCGCGCCGTGTTCGATGTCCGGCACATGAATCGGGCGGTCCAAGATGGCGGATAGTTCATAAGCAACGCCGATGATGCTGAGCGCATCCGCACGATTCGGTGTTAGATCTAGCTCTAAAATAACGTCATTTAATCCTAAATAGTCAAGAGCGTCGCCGCCGGGTACCGCATCATTTCCAAGTTCAATAATTTGATCTTGTTCTTCTTTTGGAATCATATGATCGGCTACACCTAGCTCATCAAGGGCACAAATCATTCCTTCAGAAACTTCGCCACGAATTGTCGTTTTCTTAATTTCCACATCCCCTGGAAGAACGGCTCCAGGTTTCGCTACAACTACGTATTCTGCAGCAACAACGTTCGCAGCACCGCAAATAATTTGTGATGTTTCTCCCCCCGTATCGACTTGGCAAATCGTTAGTTTGTCTGCATCAGGGTGAGGGGTCGTTTCAATCACCTTACCGATCACCACGTGGTCAATGCCATCATGAAAACGATGGACATGGTCGACTTCTAATCCACCTCTAGTTAATAATTCGGCGACCTCTTCGGGGGTGATGTCTTTTAAATCTATATAATCATTTAACCATTGATAGGAAACGAGCATTGTCTCCTTCACCTACTTTCATCGCAATATTAAAGGTTTTTAAACTGTGATAGAAATCTCGTGTCATTCGTGTAGAAATGCCGGATATCATCAATTCCATATTTGAGCATCGCAAATCGCTCAACACCCATTCCGAAAGCAAAACCAGAATACACTTCTGGGTCAAACCCATTCATTTCCAACACTCTTGGGTGAACCATGCCTGCACCGAGTACTTCAATCCAGCCCGAATGTTTGCATACTCGGCACCCACTACCTCCACAGACGCCACAGTTCACATCAATCTCAGCTGAAGGCTCTGTAAACGGAAAATAGCTCGGACGCAAACGGATTAAGCGATCATTACCGAAATACTGCTTCACAAACGCGTCAAATACTCCTTTAAGGTCACTCATTCTTACGTTTTTATCGACATACAAACCTTCAATTTGCGTAAACTGGTGAGAATGCGTCGCATCGTCTTCATCACGTCGATACACTTTCCCAGGCTAACCTTGCGGATCGGCCCTTCCCCTTTTGCAGCTTGTAGCGTTCGCGCTTGTACCGGGGAGATGTGCGTCCTTAACAACGTGTCGTCGGTAATATAAAATGAATCTTGCATATCTCTTGCTGGATGGTCTGGTGGCAAGTTCATCATCTGGAAGTTGAAGTAATCCAATTCCACTTCAGGTCCTTCTGTCACTTCAAACCCTAATCCAATAAAAATATCTTCAATTTGCTCAACGACGGCCGTTAATGGATGCGTCGCTCCTTGTGTCAGTTTATGACCAGGCAAGGTGACGTCAATTTGCTCTTCCGTCAATTGCTCGCGCAGTTTTGCTTCTGCAAACAGCGCGAGCTTCTCATCAATCGCTTGTTGAATCATTTCTCGCACTTCATTGGCTTTTTGGCCGACGACTGGACGTTCCTCAGCTGAAAGTTTACCCATTCCCCTGAGCACTTCCGTAATCGGTCCCTTTTTCCCTAGGTAGGTAATGCGGACGTGTTCGAGCTGTTTTTGGTCCTCACTATTGGTTACGCCTGTAAGGGCTTCAACTTTCAGCTCTTCTAATCGTGTAATCATTCTCTTCCTCCTTGTCTTCACCGTTAATACAAAAAACCTTCGTCCCCCTAAAAAGGACGAAGGTTTCGCGGTACCACCCTTGTTACCGACTCATGCAAAGGCTTGAGTCAATCACTCGATCACTGGTAACGGCAGTAAACCGGGGCACCTTGTGACCGGTGCCAACTCCAGAGTGAATTCAGGTGAGCTTAAAGGGAAAGGCTTGCAGTCTTTGGCCCATCCTCCTAGACATCAGTGTTCACCGTACTACTCTCTATCAACGTGTTCGTGCATGTGTAATTTGTTTTTAGTATAGATGGTTTTCGCTAAGCTTGCAAGGGCTTCATCATGAACTTCTAAATTGACTGAAATCTACAGGTCTTTTTTCAATAAATGCATTCTTTCCTTCACAAAGGAAGCACCTCGTGGCAACCCTATAAATCATAAAACTCTATTCCTCTTTTAAGTTAGCAAAAGACGTTGTATGATATAAACACCACAAAGATCCTCTAGGACATTAACATCGCTAACAGCTGTCTCCCGATCACTCGGTATATCCTATGAATTTATGCGAATGTTTTAAATACATCGATTGATTTGTATTTTGATTAAAATTGAGGAGGGCGAGTCCTATGAATAAACATTGTGCAGCTTTATTTTTTCAAAACCAACGACTCACTCATCAACATACAACGTGTAACCTACGAGGTGTTATAAAAAAACTCGGTGGTATTCAATGTCAAAATATAGATACCCCTCTCCTGTCACTCAGGGCTAGAGGAATAGACCTCTCCTACGATGATTTAATGAACCATTACAAACATGAGAACATCGAACGTATTTGGACGATCCGAGGTACATTGCACACGATTGTTTCAGAAGATTGGCCGATTTATCAGAAGACATTCGAAAGCGAGTGGCTGCATCGCTGGAGTAAATATATGAAAAACCATATCGATAGCGATCTACAAGATCAACTAGAGAAATGGGCACTCGGAGTGCTTGAAGATGGTCCCAAGCTTGGAAAAGAACTCCTGGATAAAGCAAAAAGTACATTTGGTGATAAGGAATTCGTGAGATATGCCTTTAGTTCTTGGGGAGGAATATTAAAATCCTTATGTTATCAGAATAAAGTATGCCTAACCTTGAACGGTCATCATTTTATGTACATGTTGAGACGAGATTCCAATAGAAATGAAAGTACGCAGTTAAGTTCAGACGCGGCATTGAAAGTCATTTATGATCGTTATCGTGTAAGTTATGCACCTTTTACGATAAACGATTTCGTACATTGGAGCGGCACTACAGTGAAACGAACGAAAAACATCGTTCATGAAAGTTCATCTAACAAACAGCCGAGTTCAATTGAGAATAACAAAAGCGGGACAAACGTAAGAACCATTCCAAAATTCGACCCTTATGTAGTATCTCATAAAAACAAATTTTATATCGCCGAAGAGAATATACCTCGAATATATAAAAAAGCGGGTCATATTGAGGCCGCTATTCTCGATAACGGTGTAGTTGTTGGTTATTGGAAGAAAAAGAACAATCGCCTTGATGACTTTATGCTGTTTGACAACAATGAATGGCTTAAAGATCAGGTGATTCGTGAAGCCAAACGAATGAAGCTGTTAGATTCAACTGAGAAATAATTCTCAAAACGCCATGGTTGGATTTGCACCCGTCTCCGTTCCATACGCAACGCGCAGGCAAATCGACTGCAAACTTTCCGTCCACCATCATCATGATCGCGTGTGAAGTCAAGCCGTAATCACTTTTATGTGGTCTTCCACTGGGGACTATACGTCGCAAACTGCCTCCTCACTTTCTTTATGTAACGGTTCAGGTCTAAAAATAATGAATTTTGCTCGACCAATCGCCTGTCTTAAAAGGCGAGCTTCCCTCCTTTCTAACTGGACATCCACCTGTAATGCATCGACACATATCGTTGTGTCCATATGTATTTGTTGACTTCAAATACAACGTTGCACTCAGAGCCTTCACTACACTAAAAAATTCACTTTACGACCATTGATAAATGAGAATTCCTGCTGCAACCGCTACATTTAATGACTCGGCGTTACCGAAAATGGGGATGGTCACATTTTCATCGGTCCGCTCGAGCAAACGAAGTTGCACACCTGCTCCTTCGTTGCCTAAGACGAGAGCAAACCCTTCATTACTGGGAGTAACGGCACGGTAACTTTTTCCTTCCATCGCTGTACCTATAATTGTTTTGCCCTCTTCTCTAAATACGGTCATTTGCTCCTCAAGGTCTTTATATTGAATAGGAATATGAAAAATGGCTCCTTGCGAAGATCGAATCACTTTATCATTGTATGGGTCCACGGTGGCGTCACTTAACACAATTCCGGCCATACCTGCGGCTTCGGCTGTGCGGATCATTGTGCCTAGATTTCCAGGATCTTGAACACCATCAACAAGCAGAACATTTCCAGCTCTTGGCCTTGATGGATTTTGCATGATACAAACCGCCATCCATCCTTGAGACGTTTGCGTCGTGCCGATTGACTGCATCACCTCATCAGTGACATCTAAGATGTCTATGGAGTTGTCCATCCTAATCGGTTTGGCACTTTCAGCTTTAATAAGTAAGGATGCTTGATTTGCCGCTACTGCTTCTTCTACTAAATGTGGACCTTCCACGAGAAATTGTTGTTCTTTTTGTCGGTATTTCTTTTGCCATAATTTCTTAATTTGTTTCATTTTTGCATTGTTCACAGATGTGATCAACCGTCTCACTCCTCAACGATGTATAAGATGACCCTGATCACCTCATCCTATACTGAAGCTAGCTTAAAGTGAAGGAGGAAGAGTGATGGGATTGAATTTACGCCATGCCATCTTGGATAATGTGTCGGGTAGTGATGCTTCACAAATTGAAGCGACCATTACCGATGCGATCTCCAGTGGAGAAGAAAAAATGCTACCAGGTCTCGGTGTATTGTTTGAGGTTTATTGGAATGAAGCCGATGAAACCCAAAAGCAACAAGTGATTGACCAAATTAGCTCAGGAGTAAAATAAATGTGGAAAACACCCCAAAATGGGGTGTTTTATTTTTTACTTGAATGTGAGTGTTTTTACCGTTTCAGCGTCTAGCTTTTTAATGACTGAGACGATTAGCTTCGCAGCATTCTCAAAATCGTCTTGGTGGAGAATGCCGGCGTGCGTATGAATGTAACGCGTAGGAATACAAATTGATAGAGCAGGAACCCCGTTGGCCGTAAGTTGAATCGCACCTCCGTCAGTACCTCCAGCAGCCATCGCATCAAACTGATAAGGAATGTTCTCATCTTCTGCTGTATCGACAACGAGATCGCGAAGGCCTTTGTGAGAAATTAACGATGCATCGTAAACGAGAATTTGTGGACCTTTGCCAATTTCAGCTTGGGCATCGGATTTTGATACGCCTGGCGTATCACCCGCAATCCCCACATCTACTGAGAAACCAATGTCCGGTTCGATGGCTGCCGCTGAAGTTTTCGCACCACGAAGACCGACTTCCTCTTGCACAGTACCCACACCGTAAACTTCATTCGGATGATCTACATCTTTAAGTTGTTTGAGCACTTCAATGGCAAGCGCACAACCAATACGGTTATCCCATGCTTTTGCCATGAGCAACTTCTCATTGTTCATTACTGTGAAATCACAAATTGGGACAACGGAGTCCCCAGGCTTTACACCAAAAGATTCGGCTTCTTCTTTGCCTGAGGCACCGATATCAATAAACATATCTTTCTTATCGACCATCTTCTTTCGCTGTTCGGCTGGTAAAATGTGTGGTGGTTTGGAACCAATCACACCTACTACATTTCCTTTTTTTGTCATAATGTTCACGCGTTGTGCTAACATTACTTGCTCCCACCAGCCACCAAGTGGTTGGAACTTAATGAATCCTTTGTCGTCGATTTGTGTTACCATAAAACCAATCTCATCTAAATGTCCAGCGACCATTACTTTCGGTCCACCAGCCGTTCCCGTTTTCTTTGCGATTAAGCTACCAAGATTATCTGTTGTTACTTCATCAGCAAACGGCGTTATGTATTTTTGCATGACTTCACGAGATTCTCGTTCATTACCCGGAACACCGTTGGCATCCGTTAGATCTTTTAACATTTGTTGTGTATTAGTTAAATTCGCCATGAAAGAAGCCTCCTAGTTTTTTCACAATCTTTCTATAGTATACCTATAATCACGACTTCCCTCAATCCCTAGCGACCTTGAGGTTTGTTTTTTGTTCAGATGTGGAAAAGGTAATTAAAACTTTTCTCTTTACTTTTGAAACATTTCATCCGTTCTGGACGTACATTAGGTACTGACCATTGAGAAGAGGAGGGGCAATCGATGAATGTCATTTTCTTTCTATTTATAGCGATCGCATTCTTCATCCTCGTATACTCCGCTGTTCGATATATACGTGACCCAAAGCACCAGCTTGAGAAAGCTCATAATAAACAGCAACTTTATTTATATGATCACCAACAAGACGCTAGAAAAAACTTTCTTATTACGTATAAAGGTGTCATGTTTGAAGGCGAGAAATACATCGGTACAACAGATGACGGATTTGAAGTGGTGCGCATTTCGTTAGACCCTAAACGGATTGAGAACATTGAAGGTTTGCATTTTGAAGACTTTCAATTTATTGAAGCAGAGATCACCGATGTGTATCCACATGCCACCATCCAGTGGAGAAGCCCTGTGAAACAATTAATGAACAAGAAAAAGAAAGACCAAGTAGAAGCAAGCCATTAACGGCTTGCTTTTTTGATTGGACGAATTGTGAAAAAGACGATTATCACTTCCCAAACAGGGGATAGATAGCGCTGGATGATTTTCGAGAGGATATGATGCTTTCGCGTCAGTAAACTATAGGTGTTAAAGAAACCTGCAAATCAATCGATCGGACGATGATATAGAGGAAGAGAAACAGCATAACGAAGAGTACGAAGATGATGCCTGTGCAGGGGCGCGCATGTGTTTCGTGACTCATTATAGTGAGTATGTATTATAAGTTGGTGTCGATGATTATAAAGAAGAGTTAATCTATTACAATACAGCTCATAATCTTTCAACATTTAATTTGGAGAGATTCAATATTGCCTCTGAAGATTTATAATGGGTCGCAGGTTATTTAAATTTAATTGTAACATTTATTCAGGCACACCGTTTATATTTGCAGGAGGTAATAAGATGAAACGTTATGCACTTTTCGGTGTTGTTGCCCTGATACTCGTCGGATGTGGAACGGGAGAGACATCGTCAGATGATGTAGCACAAGCACCGTGGCTTTCGTACGACCTCATTACCCCCGTTGTTAACGTTGCATACACGACAACACCGGATGAGTATGTCGACGAAGCCGATTACGTTCTTCATATTACGGTAAGCGAAACTTTTGAAGAACGAAAATCTGAAATTTCTTATCATACTGACAGCCTGAAGATGGAATAGAGGAATTTTTCACCGAAACCGAAGTGGAAGTGCTAAATGTATTAGACAATCGTTCGGAGAATGATATTGCTGTAGGGGACAATCTCCACGTTCGCGAACCATATGTGCTCGAGGGCGATCGAATTCTTCACTTGCTTGATTCACACGCCCCGTTGCAAGCAGAAAGCGAGTACATTCTTTTATTAGAAGACAGCGATGTCACGCTCGGCACCTGGACGACATTCAACGTTGACGGTTCCGACCCTTATAATTTTCTGTTTCATCCGGATGAGAGGGAACGTCTAGCTGAACGTTTAGCGTACCATGATCCAGATGACGTTGTGGAGGCCTATGAAACGTTAATGGCGAAGAGTGAGTCGCATGCGTATTACGCGGAGCAACTTGCGGATCGTATTGATACAAAACTTGACATCTACGAACAGTTGCGAAATCGTTACAGCTGGTAGGGCTAGGGCTGTTCGGCGAACAATTATCTCTAGAAAATAAGAGTAAGGGTACTCAAAATATGCCTTTACTTTTTCTGGCTCTTACACATGAGAAACTACGTTTTGTTGAGCCCATCGTCATTGAATTTACTATGTTTAAAAAAGAGCGACTGACTATCAGTAGTGCGATTTTGAGGAGTGGAGACCCCGAGCATGGAAGCCGTATTTTCGTCGATGCTTATTATTCATGGAATCGGGGAAGTAATAAGAATCCTATCTGCGCGAGTTTTATTACTGAAAATGAAATTGGAGGATTCTTTCTTGTTCATCATTGGGACGGAAGACCACTCAAGAGACTTTTGAACATGAGCCGTTACGCATCCATTGACAAATTAACATGATAAGTGTTGCTAAATTGTAAGATTGAAAGCGCATTACCAACAAATCTGAATTTTTATACGTGTTCATAATGTGCTACACTGGGTCATATTCAAAATTGAAACAGCTAGGAGCTTCAGAAATGAACACTTCAACACTCTCCACTAAACAGATTTTTTTTATCGGACTTATGCTTTTTTCCTTATTCTTCGGTGCAGGAAACCTCATCTTTCCTCCATTCCTTGGATATGAAGCTGGCGAGAATTTTTGGTTTGCAATGCTCGGCTTTCTTCTCTCTGGTGTGGGTCTACCGATACTCGGAGTCCTTGCCATTGTTTATACAGGGTCTGACGATGCTGAAGCGATTAGTAAGCGGGTGCACCCGTTGTTTGCCACACTGTTCACAACTCTTACCTTTCTTGCGATTGGCCCGCTGTTTGCCGTACCGCGAACAGCCGCGGTTTCTTACGAGATTGGTGTGACGCCATTTCTAGATACGATCGGAGCCTTTTCATTACTTGTATTCTCATTCCTATACTTTGCTATCGTCTACTGGCTCGCAGCGACACCTGGTAAATTTATTGATCGGATTGGCAAGATCATTACACCTTTTTTACTCGTTGTCCTCGCCATTCTTTTGTTTAGTGCGGTTTTTGGGCCTCTGGGTTCTTTTACAGCACCAACCGAAGTGTATGACCAGTTCGCCCTTTTCTCTGGTTTCACTGAAGGATACTTAACGATGGATACGATTGCTGCATTTGTCTTTGGTATTCTCGTACTCGAAGCCATTCGTTCTCAAGGTGTAAATGACCCACTACTCACCCGTAAAATCACTTGGAAAGTGAGTATTATGCTGCGCTGTTGCTTTCGATCATTTATACCGGTTTAGGCTACCTTGGCGCAGTAAATGCTAACGTTTTAGGGGATCATGAAAATGGTGGACAAATCTTGCAACTGACCGCTTTTGAGTATTTTGGACTGACAGGAAACGTCCTTCTTGCTCTAGCGATTATCTTAGCTTGTATTCCAACGGCCGTTGGATTGATTGCCTCATGTGCTCGCTATTTCAATCGCTGGTTCCCATCGGTTTCATATCGATTGTTTGTGTTTGTCCTTACTTTTTCTAGCTTTTTCATTGCAAATATGGGGCTCGATACACTCATCTCATTTTCGTTACCAGTTCTTACGTTTATCTATCCAATCATCATCGTGCTAATTGTGCTAGCATTTACGCACAACCTCTTCGGAGGAAGAACTGCAGTCTATCGCTTTTCAGTCACGCTTACAGCCATCGTTAGCGCAATGGACGGTCTAGATGAAGCGAATCTGCTACCAAACTTCCTTGACGAGCTAAGGATGCTTTTACCTCTTTCACAACTCGATCTCGGCTGGGTCGTTCCTGCTTTAGTCGGTGCAGCGATTGGGTATTTAGTGTCTAGAAAACCAAGGAACCATACAACGTAGTTAACACTCGCTACAGGCACATATTATGAGCGGGAAAACCCGAACAAGCGCCGGCAGAACTCATCTTTGGTTCTGCCGCGCTTGTGATATGCGGAACGATTGAAAGGGATTTGAAGTTGTCGCTGGGAGTGTATGCTCTGTTTTTCGAAAGCGTGCACTCCTCTGGCGATTGAGTGCACATCTTTGTCATAAGTGCGCACTTCCAGATCAAGCGTATTTGCTGTTCATTTGCATCCCAAATGAAACGCAACACACACATCTGTATGTTGATGTTATAGAGTTGATAAGTCGTATTCAACTTCACTACGTAGTAACGTACGTGTAATTATTCTTTTTTCCATATAAACAGCCCGTAGGCTGGTTTTTTATAGTTCTGCTTTTGCTTTGTCAGCAAGTGCTGTAAATGCTTCTTTGTCGTTGACAGCAAGGTCAGCAAGCATTTTACGGTTAATGTTAATATCCGCAAGTTTAAGTCCGTGCATCAAACGGCTGTACGAAAGTCCGTTAATACGTGCTGCGGCATTAATACGCGCAATCCAAAGCTTACGGAATTCACGCTTACGATTACGACGATCGCGGTATGCATATTGTCCTGATTTAATAACTTGTTGCTTCGCTGTACGGAACAACGCATGTTTCGAACCGTAATAGCCCTTTGCGAGCTTTAATATCTTCTTGCGACGACGACGTGTGACTGTTCCACCTTTTACTCTTGGCATCGTCAATCCCTCCTCTGGTTACCTGTTTCCGATTATTTTTTGTATGGGAGTAACGGCTCAATACGTGACTGATCACTTTTGTCCATTACTGCTTGTTTGCTAAGGTGACGCTTTTGCTTTTCAGTTTTGGCAGCAGCCAAGTGGCTTGTGTTTGCATGGCCGCGCTTTAATTTCCCTGATCCTGTACGCTTGAAGCGCTTCGCAGCACCGCGGTGTGTTTTCATTTTTGGCATGGTGTTTCCTCCTTTACACATTACATGTTGAGCAACGCTCTACATATTTACTTCTTATCGTCTGCCTTTGGTGCAAGAATTAAGAACATGCTACGTCCTTCCATTTTCGGATGTGTTTCCACAGTCGAAAGGTCTTTACATTCGTCAGCAAGACGGACTAATACTTCACGTCCAATTTGTGAGTGGGTAATGGCACGTCCACGGAAACGAATTGCCGCTTTCACCTTGTCACCCTTCTCTAAGAACTTACGTGCATTTCTAAGCTTTGTATTGAAATCATGCTCTTCAATGTTCGGACTTAGACGCACTTCTTTTACGTTAATGACTTTTTGCTTTTTACGAGCTTCTCGCTCTTTCTTCTGCTGCTCATAACGGTACTTTCCGTAGTCCATAATGCGACAAACCGGTGGGTTTGCATTAGGGGCAACAAGAACGAGGTCTAATTCAGCTTTCGATGCTAGTTCAAGCGCTTCGCGCTTTGGTTTCACACCTAATTGTTCGCCATTAGCGTCGATGAGACGCACTTCACGTGCACGAATCCCATCATTGAGCTTCATATCTTTACGAATCGTGAGCCACCTCCGTCAAATTTAAAGCGATATGAATCTAAACATGCTCACAAAAACAGTTTTGCACACAAAAAAGCGGGGCCGTAAACATACGGCGCCCGCTACTGCCATCACGTTCGATTGCATACCTGGTAACTGCCGAATACTTCGACGCTTTGCAGGTGAGAAGCGGGCGCTTCTGCTTGAGTGCAACATGTTCAATACTTCATAACTATACAGGATGGTTGGGCTATTGTCAACGCCCTACACCCATTTCCTACAGCATGCTACTTACGAGCTTCTGCTTTTATTTGTTCAACAAATTCATCAAGAGGTTGCGACTCGGTGTCCGTTTCCCCGTATTTGCGAATGTTCACTTCCAACGCATCTTGTTCTTTATCTCCTAGAACGAGTGTGTACGGGATCTTCTTCGTTTGGGCTTCGCGAATCTTATAGCCAAGTTTCTCTTCACGTACATCGACTTCGACACGTACTCCCGCTTTTTGTAATGCTTCTTTCACTTTTTCTGTGTACGTTTTGTGCACTTCCAAAGAAACCGGAATGAGCTGAACTTGTACTGGGGATAACCACGTCGGTAAAGCGCCTTTGTACTCCTCAATGAGGAAAGCAACAAAGCGTTCCATCGTTGAGACAACCCCACGGTGAATGACGACTGGACGGTGTTCTTTCCCGTCTTCACCAATGTACGTCAAATCCATTTGATTTGGTAGATGGAAATCTAGCTGAACTGTAGAAAGCGTCTCGTCTTTCCCAAGAGCCGTTTTCACTTGCACATCTAGTTTAGGACCGTAAAAAGCCGCTTCTCCTTCAGCTTCTACATACTCTGCACCTGTTTCATCCATTGCTTCTTTTAGAAGAGCTTGTGCTTTGTCCCACATCTGATCGTTATCCACATATTTCTCTTTATCTTCTGGGTCACGGTACGATAAGCGGAAATAATAATCGTTTATGCCAAAATCAGTGTACACGTTTTTAATGAGGTCAACGACGCGCAAAAACTCTTCTTTCATTTGATCTGGACGACAAAAAATATGAGCATCGTTCAACGTCATCCCACGAACACGTTGCAATCCTGCTAATGCCCCTGACATTTCGTGACGGTGCATTGTTCCGAGTTCTGCAATGCGGATTGGTAGTTCGCGATAGCTATGCAGACTGTTTTTGTAGACCATCATATGGTGTGGGCAGTTCATCGGACGAAGGACGAGGTCTTCATTGTCCATTTCCATCGGCGGGAACATGTCCTCATGATAATGATCCCAATGCCCTGACGTTTTGTACAAATCTACACTACCTAAAACCGGTGTATACACATGGTCGTAGCCAAGTCTCTCTTCAAGATCAACGATATAACGCTCGATTGTTCTACGAATGGTGGCGCCTTTAGGAAGCCAAAGCGGCAACCCTTGACCCACTTTTTGGTTCACGGTGAAGATCTCCAACTCTTTGCCGAGTTTTCGATGATCCCGTTCTTTCGCTTCTTCTAATAAACGCAAATGCTCGTCTAGTTCTGCTTGTTTCGGGAAGGCTGTTCCGTAAATTCGTTGCAGCATTTGGTTGTTGCTGTCGCCACGCCAATACGCACCTGAAATGTTCATTAGCTTTATTTTCTTTAGTTTGCTCGTAGATGGCACATGTACCCCACGGCACAAGTCTGTGAACTCGCCTTGTTCGTATAACGACACGGTTTCGCCTTCTGGAATCGCATCAATGAGTTCCAACTTCAAATCATCACCGATGTTCTGAAAATATTGCTTCGCTTCTTCTCGAGAAACGACTTTTCGAACGATCTCATGATTCTCATCCATAATCTTGTTCATTTCTTTTTCGATTTTAGCAAGTCTTCCGGTGTAATTGTATGCGAAGTATCAACGTCATAATAAAAGCCACCTTCAATGACTGGACCGACACCGAATTTCGCATCGGGGTACAAACGCTTGACTGCCTGTGCCAAAGCGTGGGCGCTACTATGACGCAACACGTCAAGACCTTCTGGATCTTTATACGTATAAATTGCGATCCGGCCATCACTTTCAATTGGCGTACGCAGATCGACCAACTGGTCATTCCATTTCCCAGCGACTGCCTGTTTTTTAGACCCGAGCTAATTGAACTTGCAACTTCTTCCAACGATGTGCCCACATCAAATGACTTCACAGCACCATCTGGAAATGTTAATTGAATTGATTCTGCCATCTTTTCATCTCCTTTAATGTAAACACGAAAAAGCTCGTCCCTAAAAAAGGGACGAGCTATACCCGCGGTTCCACCCTCATGCATCAACAAATTAATTGATACGCTTGAGACCGGTTAACGCCCGGGGTACGGCAGCAAATACTCATTACACTGTTCTTCGCTGCAGCTCCGAGGGGGTGAGCATCAAGACCTTGGATGAAAAGCTTTCAGCCGATGGCTTTTCTCTCTGAAATCTGTATCTTGAGCCGTGTCCTCTTCCGTGCCATTTCATTGTACCGATATTATATAGTGAATGTGATGAGTTTGCAACCTACACTTCTAACGCCTCTCGCAAGTGAGGATTTAAATGGCTCAATTCCTTCATACATACGCTCCTAAAATACCATTCATTGCAACGCTTACATTCAGCAATTGATTGATATAGGAAGCTATCATCTTCTGTCATTCTATATTGAAAATAGAACAACGTTGCGCGGTCCCACTCAGATAAAGCGTCGGTGTCTAATAATTTAATTTTCTGAACAGATTCATTGTGTTTTTTTTGACTAATTAAATAAATGATCTGTGATAGCTGATTTACTGGCAATGACTCATCGAGTGGATAATGTTTGTTCACACCCCAATACGAATACAATAAGTTTGCACTTTGCTTATTTAAGCTAACGAAACGTTCTAAAGAATAGGGGTTATTCATTCCTTTCGTAAAATAATTCTCTGCTTTTTGTAAATCAGAGAACAAATAAGAGCGTCCCATATGTAACGAAAACCAAGATTGTAGCGCCGGTCGATGAATGTCATATAATTGCCTCAAGTAATGCCTAGCTTTCTCAAGCTGATTAAGTTGAGTATAAGACACTCCTAACAACACGTGTATCCGCATTTTATAGCTCTCCGCCATGTATTCTTCTGTCAAAAAGGCAATGCTCTTATAAGCGAGTTTAGAGCATAACGTAAACAATGAATGTTCCCCTTCATGCGCAAAAAGATAAGCCATAGAAATGTATTTAAGTGTGTACGTTTCGTCTGTTGGTGCTGGAAGTTTGGAGATATTCTTAATCATATCTTCATCAGGAGAAAGCTGCACTTTCATCTGTTGCATAATCTTGTAGTATTGCGCATAGATGACACTCTCCGCATTTGAAGCGTCCAACATGCGTTCTATATGCTGGTCGTGAAGGTGTTGCATTTCAATAGACGTATATTCTAACGCATAGCGGGCATTTTTGCCGTTTACGTCTAGGGAAGGTATGTACGTTTCCATAAGTTCAACAATGCGATTTGGGAATGCGGCCTCCGTCACTTTCAACAAGGTGGCAAAAGATTGAAACTCGCGCGCGGGATGATTAACAAATTTATAGATAGGTGTTGGATTGGAATACCCTGCCACCTTCGCTAACGATTGTGCCAACGTGCGATCTTTATCCATCGCTTCTCGCAATGCTTCTTTCAGCTTACCCATTCCCACTCCACCTTCCATAATTACATACGACGCACCAATTCAATCAGCCTATACTCATTAGTGTATTCAGTTCGACGTGAAACGGCAAGTGGTTTCCTTCAATGCCAACACAATCCGACAGAACTACTATCATTTCTACAAAATCCCCTAAAATTTGTCACTGTCAAATGGTTCCTCAAAAGTGTCGTCATTTTTATTAACGAGTTTTGAAGCATTAATGCCGTGCTCGACTGCCCATCTAATCACATAGTAAAGCGCTATAAAGTTTAAGGCGATGATTCCAACAATGAATAAAATATACACAAAAAACAACTCCTTTATGAGTGCAGTACCCTTCATTGTTGGACGAAAAACCTACCCGCATTATTTCCCGGGAAACAATGAACAAAACGCAGAGCTAATGTTAGCTCTGCGTCTCAGCAATCTTTATTTCTGCACGTTGTCTTCTTTATCGAGCCAAATCTCTCCATCTTTATACGTCATTTGTTCGGGGTATCGAAGGTTAATGACTTCTTCTTGTATCTCTTGTGAAGGTGCTTTTGTCATTAAGGAAACGACGATACACGTGATCAAGTTAATCGGTACACTAAAGATCCCAGCCCCAGTATCACCGACACCGAACAACGTGAATCCGTTCATTGCCATAAAGATGTACCCGAGCGTTGTGCTCAGACCAATTAACATCCCGGCAATCGCCCCTTGCTTGTTCATGCGCTTCCACCACACCCCTAAGAAAAGGACAGGGAAGAACGTACCGCCAGCAATGGCGAATGCCCAAGCGACAATTTGCGTAATGACCCCTGGCGGGTCAAGCGCCAACAACCCAGCAGCAATCGTTGCTAAAAAGATCGCAATACGACCGGCCTTTAACCGCTTTTTGTCACTAGCATCTGGACGCAATAAGCGGAAGTATACATCATGAGCAATGGATGAACTGATCGTAATTAACAGTCCCCCTGCAGTAGATAAAGCGGCTGCCATCGCTCCGGCAGCAACCAAACCGATAACAAAAAGGCCAAGATTTGCAATTTCTGGGGTGGCCATAACGACCATATCCTGAGAGACGGTAATCTCTTGCCAACTTAGAATTCCATCACCATCTGTGTCAGCTACGGACAATAAACCTGTATCGACCCAACGATCCACCCAGGCCGGCAATTGATCCATCGGTTGACCGGCAACTTGTGTCATCAGAATAAAGCGCGAAAATGCGGCGTATGCAGGTGCTGATAAATATAACACCCCAATGAAAATCAGTGCCCAAGCACCGCTCCATCTTGCTGCCTTCATTGTAGTTACTGTGTAAAAGCGCACAATAACATGGGGAAGAGCTGCTGTACCTAGCATTAGCGTAAACATGAGAGCAATAAATTGACTTTGTGTACTTTCTGAGAATGGAGCAAAATATTCAGTGAGCCCTAATTCACGGTCTATTGCTCCAATCTCATCAATAACATTTCCGTACGTCAACCAAGGAAGTGGGTTGCCCGTCACTTGCAGTGACATAAAAATAATTGGAATGACGTAAGCAATAATTAAAATGAGATATTGGGCAACTTGTGTCCACGTGATCCCTTTCATCCCACCGAGCGTCGCATAAATGGCAATTATTCCCACTCCAAGTAATACACCAGCCCAAGTAGGAATTGCAAACAAACGTCCAATTACGACCCCTGAACCGGACAACTGTCCAATTAAGTAAGTAAAACTAATAATACACGTAGCTACAGCACCAATTACCCTCGCAGTATCGCTTCGAAACCGGTCTCCAATAAACTCTGGCACTGTAAAACGCCCGTATTTACGTAGTTGGGGTGCGAGTAAAAAGGTTAAGAACAAGTACCCGCCTGTCCAACCCATGATATATGGAAGACCATCGTATCCAAGAATCATAACCGTACCTGCCATACCTATAAACGAAGCGGCACTCATCCAGTCTGCACCAATCGCCATCCCGTTCCAAAACGGAGGAATTCCTCTTGATGCTACATAAAACTCAGACGTTTCTTTCGAGCGTGTATAAATCGCAATTACAATATATAGAGCAAAGGTAGCTAAGATCATTCCGACAGAAACTAGTGTTTGCGTATCCACATAATCCTCCTCCCGACGTTCACATCACTTTATTCGTCTAGTGTTCTCCCGCTTGAAGCAACAATTCTTTCATTCTCTGAATCATCAACACCATACTTCGCATCTAATCGGTCATTCAGTACAGCATTTAAGATAAGCAATACGATAAACACGAGTACAGAACCTTGAGCGCCCATATAATAGTGAAGAGGCATCCCCATGAAGGAAAATTGCGAGAAGAATTCTGCAAAAAGAGCTACACCAAATGAAACTGTAAACGCAATTACAAGAAAGGAAACAATCATAACTATACGAATTTTGTAATAATTTTCTGCGTCTTTATTTGATACTTTGATCATCTGAAATCCTCCTCATTGATTACCGTAAACCAAAGATAAAGGTGATTGTTTCACGGAATGAAAGCGGTACTTGGATGATGGAAACGAAAAGGTAGAGACCAATTGCAGCGATGGGCACACCTAAATAGATCGGCTGCTTCCGTCGTACCGTCAGAAATATACTAGCGATGACAATTCCCCAAAAAAGAACAAGGAGCATCGAATCATTCCCCTCTTTCACAAAAAATGTTAAATAAATTCCACTTTACTACACTCAAGAAACCGCTTACAATATAAGCATGTCCTCCCTTCCAACAGTGCGAGTTGTACTTAGCTTACATGAGACAAAAATGAGTGTCAATTTATATTATTTTAACTATTTACGAAACATAAATTTTCTTCACAAAAAAAACCCGACGCGAGTTGCGATCGAGTATCGAGCTATGGCATGTTTTTGCGGCTCACTAAGCGACCATCATGTCCACCGTTTGTTTTTGTAGCAATTTTCTCAAACGAACTCCCACTGCTCAAAGGCGCGGAGGTTAATTCTCTCTTGAAAGATGTTACGAAGTGTCAAAATCACACCGTCATCTCGGTCTGTGTAAACATAAAGTCGTTTTGGAGCGAGACTAGCGATTGGACTTATAATGCGCTCTTTCGGAAGCAGTCCCTCTTCAAAGACAAGGTTGCCTTCTGTATGGTGTGTTCTTCTGGCAAGTCCCCACTCTACTCCAGATTGATCACAAAAGCGAAATTCCGTTTGATTCGGATACCATAGATGAACCTCGGTACATTGTGGTTCTGAACTTTCTACATAAGACCGAAGCTGTTCTACAATCGTCTGATATTCTTGTTCAAGTGTGTACTCTTCCAAAACGGCTGCTGTTAAATCATCCAAATAATGAATATAACTTCCAATGCAAAAGTTTAAGAAGGGGTTCCATTGAAATACGGCATACTGTTGAAGGTGCTGATATACACAATAATAGAGCGCATCAACACGTTGATTCACTCGCTTTCCAATGGGGATCTCTGTTCTTTCACCTGATAGTATGGCTTTCATCAATTCCATTACTTGTTCTTGTTCAGTACGGTCTTTCAATGCATGACTCTTTTTGAATTTTTGGATCATGAATTTGCACTCATAATGCTCCACAATCTCATCGGTTAGAATTGCAGCTATATACGGAATAATCGACTGAAACCATTCATCACTCGTTCCAGAATGTTGAACACGCAATTGTCCTTCATGCTGCTCGACTGAGAAATCCGCGGCGATTTCTCGAATGCTTCCTTTTAGTCTTTCATAAACACTCACACTATTAATGCCATCATTAAATTCAATGGAATGCACACCCAAGCCCCCTCTGTGCCATACGTCAATTATTACAGTACGCGTACCGTTCAGCGCTTCACTCTGATTCATCATATGGCTTAGGAAGACAAACATGCCAAAAAAATAGACATAAAAAGAAGAAGTCGCTAGGACTTCTTCTCAACCATCGGTTTAGTTTTGCATTTCAAAGTCTCTGGATACTCGTTCATCTTCAGCAAACACGTGACGTGTATTATACTTCGTGTCACGTACAGCAGGTGTTTTGCCTGCTTCACGAATAATGTCTAGCGCCCGGTTATTGTTTACTTTGTGTGTAGTACCTGCTGCAGATACTACGTTTTCTTCGATCATTGTACTTCCGAAGTCGTTACAACCAAAATGTAACGAACGTTTTCCTGTTTCTGGTCCCATCGTTACCCATGAAGATTGGAAGTTCGGGACATTATCTAGAAACAGTCGACTAATGGCTACGTTTTTCAGATAACCGTTCGGGGTGATTTTCTCCCCTTTCATACGGGTATTGTCTGGTTGGAATGTCCACGAGATAAACGCAAGGAAACAGTTCGTCTCGTCTTGAGCATCTCTAACACGTTGTAAATGTAACGCACGCTCTTCATTGGATTCACCAAAACCAATGACCATTGTAGCCGTTCCATGCATTCCAACTTTCTTAGCTGTCTTCATACATTCAATCCATTGTTTCCAGTCTATTTTCAGACGGCTTACAGCCTTGCGATTCTCTTCTGTAAGAATCTCTGCACCACCACCAGGCAATGAGTCTAGTCCTGCATCTTTCAACGCTTGCAACACTTCTTCAAGTTCCATGCCTGAAACATCCATCATCTTATAAATCTCAGCAGGTGAGAATGAGTGCATCGTAATGTCCGGGAAGCGTTTTTTAATGTTCCTTAGCAAGTCTGTGTAGTATGTAAACGGCAAATCAGGATTCGTTCCACCTTGCATAAGAATCTCCGTTCCACCTACATCAACGGTTTCCTGGATTTTGTTGAAGATTTCTTCGTCGGAGAGAACATAACCTTCCTCATGTCCTGGCGGGCGATAGAACGCACAAAAACGACAGTACGTATCACAAAAGTTCGTATAATTTACATTCCGTCCGATGACGAACGTCGTAATCGGATCGGGATGCCACTTTTTCATCATTGTGTCTGCAGCTTTTCCGAGCTTCTCCATTTCTTGTTCGTTGTTCTCATCAACTTCATATAGCCTAACCGCATCTTCCATTGTCAATCGTTCCCCAGCCGTTGCTTTTTCAAGGATGTGATCGATACTCATGAAGACTCCTCCTAATCCCGAATCAAATTCTATTCAACATCTATCGTAACATAGTGTGTTTCTTTGCTGCGACAATCTTTGCTCATTTATGTGTGACGTCTATTTCTTCCCGCTACAAAAAGTTCTGTTGTTTGCGGTCGAATTCGTTCCATCACCCGCTTGGCTTTCAAGCGTTCTTCCCCCCTTTTTGGGAGAAGCTCAAGTGATCTTCTAATTCATCATAATCCCAATTAGACGTAAACACCGTCGGCAATTTTTCTGTCATGCGGTATTGTAAGATCACACCTAAAACATCATCACGCACCCAACTTGACATCGTTTCTGCCCCTAGGTCGTCGAGTAGCAACACAGGTACACGTTTGACCGCTTCTAGTTTCTCAGTGACGGTTCCGTCGGCAACCGATTGTCGCATTTCTCGAAAGAACTCAGGAACGTAGACGAGCATCGATTGGATGTTTCTTTCGGCAAGCGTGTTCTGGATGGCCGCTGCAATATACGTTTTGCCGACGCCAAACATTCCGTGCAAATAAAGGCCTTCACCTTGCTCACCTGGATGGGTTTCATTAGCAAACCGAAGCGACTGTATGACCGCTTTTCCCCTTGTATCATCTGATTCATCCAATCAATCGCATTAAAAGAAGCCTTCTTGAATTCTTCGGATACGTACATGCTTTTGACAAGTCCTTCTCGCACTCGCCTCGCGTCATGTGCTTTCTTACTCGGGCATGGTAAATACCTCATTTGGATTTGACCATTTTCAACATAAAGTTCAGGTTGATGGCCTCGCATCAAGTTTGTGCAACCATCCAAGCTCGTACACCGATCACAGTCGATACTTGAACTTTTATATTCATATAGCTGTGAAAGTCCTTGCTGAATGGCTCCATCTTCTAACTCATCCTGATGCGTTTGTAACCATTGCTCAATTCGCTCGTCTTGAAACAACCGTTCACTCGTTTGTTTCAACCTCGAACTCCAGCCACTCTCATTCATATACTTTCTAATTGAATCACGAATCGGTTCCATTGTTTACTCCCCACCTCCTCGTTGATATTGTTCCAATAAAGATTCAAATGCTTGTCGATCTTCTTTCGTTTTCTTTTTCTTTGTATCTTCGCTTGTTTCCTTAGGCTCTTCTGTCAACCACTTCGGTAATTTATCCTGCCTGTTTGACCTTGATTGCGTGCTTTTCTTGGAGCCGATTTTTGAGCATTGGTTTGTTTATGCTTTGCATCTTTACGGTTCTTGTATTCTTGTTTAGCAAGGCGCATCGCTTCTTCCACAGTTTTAATCCGTTTTCTCGACCAATGACCCGCAATCTTTTGCACGAGAGCAGCGTCAAGCTTTTTGTCGTTCGTTCGCATCACATAATCAATGAGTGTATTCGCTACGCCTGGCGAAAATTGATAATCATGAACGAGTGACTCTGCTAAACGTAAATCTGCAGGGGAGACAGAAGCACCATCCGATAGACTAGTAAGAAGGTCCAGTGGAGAGATTCGCTCGTAGTATTGCACCATCTTATCATCTTCACTTACTGGTTGTTTACTTGAATCTTGACTCACTTTACTCGTACGCATCCCCAGTTTTGGCGGGGTTTGTCCGTGGGTCGTCCGGTACCAATCCTTCACTTTCAAGCGTAAGCGTTCTGTATCAATCGTGTCGTCACCGACCATTGCCTCGACGAGAAAACGGCTCATCGTCTTTTCATCAATTTTGTAGATAAACGCCAGTTGTTGTACGACGACCAACACTTCTTTCGTAAGCAACTGTTCTTGTAAAAAGAAAGGAGGCAAGAATGTCTTTAACGTCACTGAATCCAAAGGTTCTCCTGCAATGACCGGCTGTTCAGTCTGTCGACTTGTGGCTGTATCCACATGCTCTTCGACAGGATCTTGTTGAAGCTCAGAATCTTTTATCGCTTGGAACACATCATTAAACGCCGCCGTTTTATTTTCCCATTCACCGGTAAGTTTTGAAGTACTAAATCTTCTTCGAACTTCTTTAAATCGATTTTTTCCAATGCGATTTTGTAAGAAAACACCGAGCAGCGGATCCTCCAAAAATTCTTTTGCTGATAACGGTGTCTTTAAATCATAAACAAACATCCGGTCTTCACCGTCGTTTTGGTGTTGCATGAGCGTCGTTAGCAGCCCAATTGCTTCTAGTTTTTTGCGTGCTTCTAAAATCAAATGCATCTGTTCGCCTAAAGTAACCATTAATTCACGATGCGTGCTTCCTTGACACATATACGTGTCTCTTTCCAACCGATAATATAACGTCAAATAGACATTAACGGCCAAAGCGCCAATTAAAGGTTGGTATAACAGCACGAGTGCTTTTTGGTCCATTTCCGAAAACGGTCCCATCATGCGCACACGATATCCATCAACGGGCCGAACTTCGCTCCATGTCCAAGACAAAACCAACACCTGCTTTCTCTTTCTACACACAAAAAGGCCCTTCAGCGGAATTGTTCACTTCTTGGCCCCTTCATCACTGCGGTTCATAAGATCTTTCAGTTCATCAATAAACACATTAATATCTTTAAACTGTCGATACACCGATGCAAAGCGGACATATGCCACCTCATCGACTTCGGACAGCTGTTCCATGACTAATTCTCCCACTCGGCCGCTTTGCACTTCTAGCTCCGGATCGCTTCGCAATTGCTTTTCAGTCTCTTGCACAATCTCTTTAAGCGTATCCATGGAAACCGGTCGCTTCTCGCAGGCGCGAATCAACCCTCTAAGCATCTTATCCGGACTAAATTCCTCACGATTACCGTCTTTTTTCACGACGATCATTGGCGTTTCTTCGACCGTTTCATATGTCGTAAACCGATGGGAGCATTCCTCACATTCTCTGCGGCGACGGATTGAACGGCCTTCATGATGCGGCCTTGAATCAAGCACTCGTGTACCATTCGAGTGACATACCGGGCAGATCATTGATTCACTCCCCATTTCTTTGTAATTTGCATTCTACTCATACTATACCATGTCTTGAACAGCTGTTCCATTCCGAGAAAACATGAAAAAACACAATGAAAACGTAACGTCTTCATTCGCCTTAATGTTAACCTTTAATAGCTGTCGTTTCATTAATCTTCTTACCAATTAACTTGACGAGGTCTACGACACGGCATGCATAGCCCCATTCGTTATCATACCATGCAAACACTTTTACTTGACGCTTGTTCATGACCATTGTCGACATGCTATCTATAATCGATGATCGATCATCTCCGTTAAAATCAATGGAGACGAGAGGGTCGTCACAAACACCGAGAATGCCTTGCATTTCTTTTTCTTCTGCAGATCGAAATGCTTCATTCACTTCTTCTGCGCTCACATCACTTTGCAAGTCGCATACCAAGTCAACGAGCGAAACGTTAGGCGTTGGTACGCGCAGTGACATCCCGTTCAGCTTCCCTTCTAAATGAGGTAAAACGAGTGAGATCGCTTTTGCTGCCCCTGTTGTAGTAGGAATGATCGACTGTCCACAGCTTCTCGCTCTGCGCAAGTCTTTATGTGGGTTATCAATGTTCTTTTGGTCATTTGTATACGCATGAACCGTTGTCATCATGCCACTTTCCACACCAAACACGTCATCAAGTGTTTTCACGACAGGTGCTAAGCAGTTCGTTGTACACGACGCATTGGAAATGACGTGATGATGTTCATGGTCATAATCCTCTTCGTTTACACCCATAACGACAGTCACATCTTCATCTTTAGCTGGAGCTGTAATGACCACCTTCTTTGCACCAGCTTGAATGTGCATGCCTGCGGTTTCACCCGTAACAAACTTGCCCGTTGCTTCAATAACGACATCCACGCCAAGCTCTTCCCATGGCAGTTCCAATGGATTGCGGTTTTGAATGAGTCGAATTTCTTTACCATCTACAATAAACGCATCATCAGTTGTATCAATCTGAGCACTAAATTTCCCATGTGTACTATCATGTTGTAACAAATGTGCGAGGGTTTTTGGAGAATGCGTTGCGTTCACTGCAACGATTTCAATATCATCTTCAAAAAAGGCGCGTCTAAACGCCATTCTGCCTATTCTTCCAAATCCATTGATCGCAACTTTTGCTTTCATCTCGGTGCCCCCTAATATGATATACTAATTATTCTTCATTCGCCAATTAGTATATCATATAACATATACTTGTACGATGTTTTTCTTCTATTTGTACATTAAGAACGCACATTCCATTTTTTTAGAATCTTCTCTACTTGTTTTTCACTGTCAAGTCTAGATCCTGAATTATCAACAATTTCATCTGCAAATTTTCTTTTCTCATCTAGAGGGATCTGCGAAGCCATTCTGGACTTTGCTTCTTCCTCGCTACTGTTGTCACGCTCCATCAGCCTCTGCAATTGCGTCTTTTCGTCCACAAATACGAGAAGTACTTGGTCGACGCTGTCCATGCGATTATTTTCTACAAGTAAAGGAATATCATACACGATCGTCTGATGACCTTTTTCTTCGTAATATCTTTGTTTCCGCGTTGACTCTTCCTGAATGAGCGGGTGCATAATGTCGTTTAACGCTTGGCGCTCTTTTTCATCGTTAAAAATAATCGCCCCGAGTTTTCTGCGGTGGAGAGTGTCGTCATCGTGAAATACGCCGTTACCAAACCGATCCTTGATCAGAGCGTGGGCCTTTTCTCCAGGCTCGACGATTTTTCTGGCAATCTGGTCGGCATCAATGATCGGTAAGCCATTTCGCTGTAATAGTTCGGCAACGAAACTTTTTCCACTGGCAATTCCACCTGTAAGACCGATGATCATACGTACCTTGCTCCTTAAATAAAGTTAATGAGACCAATACAAATGAGTAATAATCCTGGGACAAACGCGAGCTTTTCGAACATCATTACATTGGCCAGTTTTCGGCCGCTTTTTTTTCCGAGTATTAAAAATGACACACACATCACCGAAACTAACAAAGCAAACCAAATCATGGAATAACCAAGTATTGCGGCACCAAATCCCGCGCCAAATGCATCTAAAGACAAGGCAATTCCAAGAAGCACGGATTCTTTCACGCCAATACTTCCGGAATTATCCATATCAGCAACGGTCGGTTTTTTTAGAATTTGAATCACTAATCCGAGCTTTTTAAACTCCCACTTGAGCATTTTTTCATCTGCTTGAGGTTTGATTTGCACAGATGGTACTGTTCCTGCTTCGTTAGAGTGGTGTGCGGCTTGGATAATAGCGTACACCCCGATGAGAATGATAATGCTCCCGCCAATGTAATCACCAAACGCAACCGGTATATATTGAAACAAGGCGTTGGCTACCATCCCAGATACTAATACTGCGGAGAACGAGCACAAACCAATGAGCAATATCGGGATCATTGAAATTCGCAGTTTTCTTAATCCATACGTCATCCCAACACCAAAACCATCTACACTTACGGCAAACGCAATATAAGTATTGCAACAAAGGAATCCAAACGAGTCAGCCCCCTCAAACTACGTACTCACAATAGCCTATGTTTTAGACTTATCCGACGTACGTATTGAGGAGGTACTTTTCGTTACCGCTGACAGTGACTGCAAAAATGTGTGCCTCTGCCCGCTGTTACATTTTTTTCGATCGGGGCGGAGCATACTTTACACGGTGCGCCTTTGCGACCATAAACAAACAATTGTTGTTGAAAATACCCATATCCCCATTGCCATTCAAGTAAGAACGAATGGAAGAGCCGCCCGCACGAATGGCATCTTCTAGCGTCTCTTTTGCGTAGATAACAATTCGGGCTGCTTCTTCTGCATCGAGCTGAGACGCGATCTTCCCAGGATGGATCCGAGCTCGAAACAACGCCTCGTCCACGTAGATATTACCAAGACCTGCGGTGATGGACTGGTCGAGAAGCACCGCTTTAATGGACCGAGACGTTGTTTTTATTTTACCGAGAAGGTACTCGGCTGTGAAATCAGGAAGAATGGGCTCTGGGCCTAGCTTGTTCAACGGTGCATGAATAAGCTCATCACCTTTATCAAACAGATGCATCGTACCAAATTTCCTCACATCTTGGTACTCAAGCGTCGTACCATCGGTAAAAAGAAACCGTACATGTGTATGCTTATCCGGCTCATTCGTCGTCACAAGAGAGTACTTTCCTTCCATACGCAAATGAGAAACGAGGGTGTAATCACTCAGATGAAAGATCAGAAACTTTCCTTTTCGTTTTATCGTTTCCATACGCTGGCCACGAACGAGCATTTTAAAATGTTCAACATCATCTGGACGCTTAATCAATTTTGGCCATCCGACTTGGGCTTCTACAATCTCTTTTCCTTCGACGAGCTCATGAGTGTTCGTTTGACTGTTTCTACTTCAGGAAGTTCCGGCATACGTCTAGCTCCTTATTTTGCTTCATACCAAGTGTTTCCATGCTCGACATCTACGACGAGTTCAACATCCAGCGCAAGAGTTTCACTCATTAACTGCGTAACCAGTTGTTCAAGATCCGCCAGTTCATTCTTCGGTACTTCAAAAATGAGTTCATCGTGCACTTGCAGTAACAAGCGGCTCTCATAATTTCGTTCTGTCAATGCATTCGCCACGTCAACCATCGCTTTTTTAATGATGTCAGCTGCAGTGCCTTGGATCGGTGTGTTCATCGCCGTTCTTTCTGCGAATCCGCGCAAATTAAAGTTCCGGTTGTTTATGTCTGGCAAATACCGTCTACGCTTTAATAACGTCGTCACATACCCTTCATCTTTTGCATGTGAAATCGAGTCATCCATATACTGTTTCACTTTCGGGTACGTTTCAAAGTATTTATCGATGAAAGACTGTGCTTCTTTTCTCGTAATCCCTAAGTTCTGAGACAGCCGTAGTCGCTGATTCCATATACAATCCCGAAGTTGACCGCTTTTGCGTTTCTTCGCATTTCACTCGTCACTTCAGACTTCAACACATCAAAAACATCCATAGCTGTTTTTGTATGCACGTCTTCTCCTTCATGAAAAGCCTGCATCAACTTCTCATCACCAGACATATGTGCAAGCACACGTAACTCAATTTGTGAATAGTCAGCAGCTAGAATGACCCAATCCTTTTTTGAAGGGACGAATACTTTTCGGATCTTTCGTCCTTCCTCAAGTCGAATCGGGATGTTTTGCAAATTCGGATCCGCAGAACTTAATCGGCCTGTTTGCGTGAGCGCTTGGTTGAACCGAGTGTGAATCTTGTTTGTATCTTCATGAATCACTTTCAATAACCCTTCTACGTACGTAGATTTCAATTTGGACACTTGACGGTAGAGCAACAGCTTAGGAATGATCTCATGCTTGTCCTCGAGCTTCTCCAATACATCTGCCGCTGTGGAATAGCCTGTTTTCGTCTTTTTAATGACCGGAAGCTCCAAGCGTTCAAAAAGAATCGGTCCAAGCTGTTTCGGTGAGTTGATATTAAACTCTGTGCCCGCAAGTGTGTGAATGTCCTTCTCTAACGTCGTTAAACGCTCTTCTAGTTCTGTCCCCATCACTCTCAACTGTTCTTGGTCAACAGACACCCCAAACAGCTCCATTTCAGCTAAAACTGTGGACAAAGGAAGTTCTAACGTCTCAAAAAGGTCTTTTTGATCGTTCTGTTCGAGTTCTGTTGAAAGCATCGGAACGAGTTTCCAAAGCGTCGCTGCTTTTCTTGCAATATGATCAAGTAGTGCATCTTTTTCTGGCTTCTTTTGCTTCGCACCTTTGCCATACACTTCCTCGTCCGTAAGCACGGTATGTTGTCCTCTTCGTTCAGAAATGTCGGCAAGATCGTGACTAGATAATGACGGGTCAATTAAGTAAGAAGCAATGAGCGCATCAAACTCAACCCCTTGAAGTGCAATGTCTCGCCAACCTAGTGCTACCGTAGATTTTTTTGCGTCAAACAGATACTTCTTTTTCGTGCTGTCAGCGAGCCAGCCTTTAAAATCATCCGACGCGAGCGCCGCTTCTATCGGCACGGTGAACGAACCTTGTTCATTTACAATTGCCATCCCCCATAGGTCCGCATGATGATAATTTTCCACAGGGTCTTCAATAATGAGTGCAGCTGGTGAGACGAGCATTTGACTCGTCACTTCGTCTTCATGTTGAAATGTAAAATCGTCCAATTCAGCGCTGGCTTCTTCTGAGTTATCATCGTCGTTGTCGAGATGCTTCATTAAGGAGTTAAAGCCATACTCCTTAAATAGTTTCCGCACAGCCGACGAATCAAAGCCTGAATACGCCAATGCCTCGATGCTCATATCAACAGGGGAATCACGGTCAATGACCGCCAGCTCTCTACTCATAAGCGCTTGATCCCGGAACTCTTTTAATCGTTCCTGCAATTTAGGACCCGACACATCATCTGCATGGTCCAGTACCTCAGTAATATCGCCAAACTCTTTTAGTAGCTTGAGCGCCGTCTTCTCTCCAACTTTAGGGATCCCTGGAATGTTGTCGGACGAGTCACCTGCAAGTCCTTTCATGTCAGGAATGTGTGTAGCTGGGATGCCGTACGTCTCCTTCATTGCCGCTTCATCATACCAATCAACATTCGTAATTCCTTTTTTTGTAATGGCGACGTGAGTACGCTCGCTTACGAGTTGCAATAAATCTTTGTCACCTGTAAACACACGCACGTCTTGTCCATGTTCTTCGGCACGCTTAGAAAGCGTTCCGATAATATCATCCGCTTCATATAGTTCAACTTGAACCGATGGAATGCTTAATGATTCTAGCACCTCACGAATGATCGGCATCTGTTCTGACAGCTCTGGTGGTGTCTTTTGTCGATCACTTTTATACGCTTCATATTGTTTGTGACGAAACGTCGTTTTCCCAGCATCAAAAGCAATCAGAATGTGTGTCGGTTTTTGCTCTTCAAGAATTTTCATAAGCATGTTCGTAAATCCGTACACCGCATTTGTGTACACCCCTTTATCATTTGTCAGGAGTGGCAATGCAAAAAATGCTCGATAGGCAATACTATTTCCGTCTATAAGTACAAGTTTCTCCAATGGAAGACCCCTTTCCGTTCTCTATTGCTGTTCATATTTTATCATATCTCGCTTAGCGTTTCTCTTTCAGTAGTATAGTCATTCATCCATTGGTAAAAAATATGAAACACGTACACAAAGGAGGGAATTCTGTGAAGAAAGTCATCATCATCTTGCTCCTCATTCTAATCTTGTTCAGCGGGTTTGTATCGTCAATTGCTACGCCAGTCCAAGCATTACCGATTTTGAGCTGGTTGTACATGCAGAAGAATCGTATGGAATAACATACCATTTGTTTGATGAAACCTACGAGTATCAAATGAATGACCAGGAGCTTAGCGGTGAAGAAGCGAAACCTGAAATTGAATCGTTTATATTCAGTTTAGGACTCACCCAAGATCTTCAAGATGAGCAAATGAAATTAAAGGTTTTGGACAAACTTCAGTTATCCGAAAAAGAAGTAAAAGAATTTACACTTGATCTTACGTTTGATGGCGGGAAATCGCAAACGGTGAAGTAATCGTAAAGGGGGCTGTACAGTTAGGTCTTAGCATAGACCTTCGGCACAGCTCCTTTTTCTATGCAGTCCAGACGATCAGTGTAACCTCGGTGGCATAAGACGACCTCCGTGTTTTCAAGGTCGCCGAGGCCTCCTCGGTCTAACGATGAGGGCTATGAGAACGAGCAGTGTAGACAGTGCTACGGTTTTAGAGACTTGGCGTTTTACGTAGCAAACCTCGGGGTGGCTTCTGGCTATGGTAAGATTTTTTCTATTTCGGGAGTTGATTTAGCTAAAATCACACCATTGTTCGTTCTATGGTATGATTTGCCGTTTTTATGGTAGGATTTGCAACACCTGGGTGCGAAAAAGAAGAGAAATCTTACCATAGGAGTTCCTATGGTAAGATTTCTTTCTGAGTTGCACGGTTTTTGAAGCTGGGGCGGGAGAACAGGTTCCAAAGATCACCGATTGGAATCAGATTCACTCATATGTGCCCGTTTAGCCTCTTTCTGATTCCAATCGATCGGCATCTACTTCCAAACATCCGTTAATGGAATTAGATTCAGCACTTTAACGAGAATAAACGGCAATCTAGTTCCAAAGCCATGTTCACATTCGTCCGCGCAACGCCACGAAGATTGAATCGCACTCCCTGCCCAGAACCCTAATTTGAAAACCGATAATTCTGTCGGCGCGAGTCTCGCCGAATCGAGACCGGTTTCGGTTCGGCCCCAGCGGGCCGATCGGTCGTAAGGTGTTAAGTTTAGTCCCATCTGCGCTCCAGTTGGAACAAACTGCGCGCAAGTTTTACGAAATGAGTGCTAAAATCGCTAAAGAAAGAGTCAAGTCCAGATTTATGTGTAAATTCCATTCCCGGTTTCGACCACGCTGAATTCACCA
>NZ_BAXB01000010.1 GCF_000698145.1 Geomicrobium sp. JCM 19039 | reverse complement strand
TCGATCTTCATACGCTCGTGTAACCTATTTACCGGTTGCATATCCCATGATAATGAGATCTGAATATGACCCATCAGGCATTTTAATAGCATTAACCTTGCGACCTTCTTGATTAAATCCGTGTTTAATATAAAGATGGACCGCACCGATATTTCTAGAGAATACTTCTAGACTAATTTTCTCGATGGTCAAATGCTTTGCTGCCCATTGTTTTAACGCTTTGAGCAACTCATCACCAACACCTTGATTGCGCCAATCTTTATGCACACTCATTCCGAGTGTACCATCGTGCTGATTGCGCTTATTCTTCCCGCCATGAAAGTCCAAAAAACCAATCACTCGATCATTATGAATTGCGACGAGCGCTAAGGCGTTTTTCTGATTGTACAGTCGATCTAAGAAACGTTCTTGATCGGTATATGAATTTGTAAACTCATCTTCAGCTGTGAGCAAATACGGGGCTTCTTTAACTATTTCTCGTAGAAAATCCGTAATTTGCTCAGCATATTCAACAGTTGCTGTTTGAATGAGAATCGGCTTTTGATTCTTCGCTTTTGATTGATGTTCTAGAATAGCTGCCACACAAGTTCCTCCCTTGATGTTCCTATCGATGTAATTCGAGGAGACAATTGCAAAATCCTTCCCCTTTCTTTAATCTTCAGACAAACAACGGTTCAATGTGACAAAAACAAACCATTGAGCAGAGTAACGAAAAATAGCCCTACTGTCGTCAAAAACGAGTAGGCTCTTAGAGTATAGTGGTTAACGATGTCTTCCGCTTCCACGTTTAAATTGGCTGCTATTGCCACGGCTACTTCTTCGCTGGCCGCCACCACCGCCGCTCGATTCTTTTGTCCACTGCCGCGAGGGCCGTTAAATCTGCCTCCGCCTTTACCTTTTGAAGGTGCTGGTTTCCCACGTTTTTTCTGAACAACGGGACGCTCACCTGTCAGCGTCTTCATCGGTTCCTTTGTCTCATTTTGTAATGAGGCAAGTGCTGCAGCAACAACCGTTACTGGATCATGTTGCTCTAAGAGTTCCGAAGCCGTAGACTCCAAGCCTTCGTATTCTTTCTTCTCGATGATTGAAACAAGCTCTTCAGCAAGTCTTTGCTGGCGAATATGAGACGCCTGCTCTTTGGACGGAACGTCCATAAGACGGATCTTGCCCTTCGTTTCTCGTTGAATCATTTCAAGATGACTCATTTCAACTGGCGCAGCAAACGTGAAGGCTTTCCCAGATTGACCGGCTCTACCCGTTCTTCCGATCCGGTGTACGTAACTTTCCGCCTCTTGCGGAATATCAAAGTTAAATACATGAGTAACGCCACTCACATCAATTCCTCTTGCTGCAACATCAGTCGCAACGAGGAACTTGACCGCTCCTTGTTTAAATCTTCTAAGCACATTCGTACGTTGTGCTTGTTTTAAGTCACCGTGAATTCCCGCAGCAGCAAAACCTTGTTGCTCGAGCGCTTCTGACAATTCATCAACTCTACGCTTCGTGCGTCCAAAGATGATCGCAAGCTCTGGGTCTTCTAATTCAATCAGACGGCTAAGCGCCAACAGCTTATGCTTCTCTGGTACTTTAATCGCATATTGCTCAATGTTTGAAACCGTCATCGTTTTCGCTTTAACCGATACTGTTTGTGGATCACGCATGAAACGATCGGCTACTTTGCGAAGTCTTGTCGGCATTGTTGCAGAGAACAATAATGTTTGACGCTCATCTGGAACTTCTTCTAGAATCGTTTCAATATCCTCTACAAAGCCCATGCTAAGCATTTCATCCGCTTCATCGAGAACAATCGTTTCAATTGATGCCGGGCGAATTGTTTTTCTTCGCGTATGGTCCATATAACGACCCGGTGTCGCCACGACAATTTGCGGTCGCGACTTCAACTCACGAATTTGTTTCCCGATATCTGCACCGCCATAAACTGCAACGGTTTTCACTTTCTTATTACGTCCCAAACGAGTCAACTCGTCTGCTACTTGAACAGCAAGTTCACGAGTGGGTGCAAGGACGAGTGCTTGTACGTTTGGATTATCTGTATCAATTTTTTCAAGCATCGGAAGACCGAATGCTGTCGTTTTACCTGTTCCTGTTTGAGCTTGACCGATTACGTCGTGACCTTCTCTTGCTACAGGTAGTACTTTTTCCTGAATTGGGGTGGCTTCTTCGAAACCCATTTTTTCAATGCTCTCGAGTAACTCCAGAGGCAAATCTAATTCATTAAACTTCATTCAAAAAATGCTCCTTTACATCTCTTTTCTCTATTTACTTCATTAGGAATGTATGATGCAAAAGCGCTCGAAGACTTCCAATTCCAAAACGGAACGAACCTAATCACGATCATTTCACTAAACCTAAGTCTAGCTCACTTTTGCACAATAGAAAGGAGTATATTCCATATGGAATATACCCCTCTATTCCTGAGTATTCAGTTCTTCTTAAAGACCTACTACGTTAGCAGCTTGTGGTCCGCGGTCGCCTTCAACGATTTCAAATTCAACGTCTTGACCTTCTTCAAGAGTCTTGAAACCTTCAGCTTGGATCGCAGAGAAGTGAACGAATACGTCGTCTCCGTCTTCACGTTCGATGAAACCGAAACCTTTTTCAGCGTTAAACCATTTTACTTTACCAGTCATGCTTGTGGCCTCCTTTGATTAGGCGGTTCAAAAAGGTCTTCCTTCTTGAACAAAAAAATGAGTAAAAATAATTGAAAAGATGGTGATACCTTTTTGCGTCCTAAACTGTATAGCAGAGGCCGAAAAAATAAATACACCGTACATCCAATCACTTTCGACATTCTGAGTATAGCACGTGACTTTCCCAATATCAAGTAGCTGTAAAAGAAAATTTCATTTCAGTCGTTCGTAACGAGCGGTCGTGTTGATTCTATTGTAAGAGCATCAGCATTCATTGTCACTTCTGCACCAATTGGAATTGTCGTTTTATACGTACCATGACCTGACATGATGTTAGTTATTGTCGGTTTCCCAATCGGAACGAAGAATGACTCAATTAATTGATTAAATGACACCTCATAGGACGGATAACAGCGACTACACCTTCCGATTAAAAATCCCTCACATCCATCCAGCTTCCCAGCTTCTTCTAACTGTTGAAGCCCCCGGTAAACACGCCCAGTTGAATCGTTTATCTCTTCAATGAGGAGAACCTTCCCCCTCGCATCCCATTCATATGGCGTACCTAACCCGCCAAGAAGCGAGGTTAAATTTCCTCCAATGATGTCTCCTGTCGCTATTCCTGGCACGAGAGACCTCATTGAAGACGCAGGTGGGTTCTCAACTCGAAACGGTTCATTGACTTCAGACACGGCTGTGAAAAAACGGTCAAAGTTAAACGCAGGTGTAGACAGTTTAAAGTCAATGAGCAT
Organism: Geomicrobium sp. JCM 19039; assembly: GCF_000698145.1. Classification (GTDB taxonomy): domain Bacteria; phylum Bacillota; class Bacilli; order Bacillales; family Marinococcaceae; genus Geomicrobium_A. The sequence continues at coordinate 129,671 of NZ_BAXB01000010.1, read as the reverse complement.
CAGCGAGTGTAGTGATTCTACATTTGCGAACTCGTATAAAGCATTAAGTAGAATCGTAACATCGCTATATCCAGTTACAATTTTTGGATTCGCTTGAATCAAATTGTAGTCCAAATACTTGAGCATTCCGATGACACCTACACCGCCTCGAACCGGGAGGATCATCTTCACTTCATTATTTACGACCATATTCATGAAATCTTCGGCACGCGACTCATCATCGCCTGCAAGAAACCCATTCTCTTCATAAGTATGTTCTCCTATAATGACTCGAAGCCCTAAACTCTCCAAGTATGCGATGCGCTCATCAATAACTTCTCTACTTAAAGGGCTTCCTACAGAGACAACCCCTACCGTGTCCCCTGCTTCTAATCGTTCAGGTCGAATTGCCAACCAAACCACCTACTATCTATTCGTCGTGGATACACTATATGATAAGGATATAGCACTCATGCACTTTCATTTTCAATTCCGTTGAAAAACGCTACACTATTAGTGAGAAATAGAAAGGGTGACATGATGATTGACATTGATATCGAGCGCGTCCAAGCTGAAATTTCATCTTTTTATAATAAACTGTGTTATATCCATTTTGAAATGACGAGTGGTGCTTATGCGGCCTACAGACAAGGGCATAGTGCATCCGGTTATATACGAAATGCCCGTGTACATCTATTAGAAGGAAAAATTACAGGTGAGGGCCCATTTCGAGTTGGACTTAAAACCGAAGACGGCTGGATTTATGCTGACGGACTAACAAAAAAGGATGAAGACGGCAAAGGTACATTATTATTATACGGGTTTGACTCTGAAGGAAAAATGCAGATCGCTTTACAACTTAGTGACACACCATTCCAATAAAGGAGAACGATTGCTGTGAAAAAGTTTACACACCTCTTACTCATCTTTCCCCATCCCGACGATGAGACATTTTCGGCTGCTGGAACGGTTCAGCTCTATAAAAACACGTATCAAGCAACCATCACTTGCGCTTCTCTCACCGCTGGCGAGATGGGCAGAAACTTCGGAACACCACCGATGGCAAACCGTGAAACGCTGGCAAGAATTCGCAAAGAAGAGCTTGAAGATGCCTGCCGGATTATGGGTGTCGATCGCTTGCATCACCTCGGATTTCGCGATAAAACGTTAGAATTTGAACAAACGGAATTTCTCGCCAATACATTGCTAGATCTCATTGAGAAGGAACAACCGGACCTTGTCATTACATTTGATCCAGAATTGAGCATCCATCCTGATCATAATGCAACCGGACGGGCAGTCGTACAGGCCGTTGGCAGCATGCCGAAGCTAGCCCGTCCAGAATTGTATACGAAAGCTATCACTGCTGATGCTGCAGATATCATCGGTGAACCCCATATTATTTATGATATATCTGACTATATGCCACTGAAAAAACAAGCCATTGAAGCCCACCGCTCACAAGCGTTAGAAGTCAATGCCATTACGAAGCAGAAACTAAAAGAAGGCGCAGATGATCCAGAGGCTTGGATACGTTACGAACAGTTTTGGGTGCATACCTTCAAAGACGAGTGAGCGGCACAATGACAAAACCCCATCACGTTCGCTTTTGCACCGAGTTGAGCGAACCAAACTAGCTAGAAACCCCGACAGCCAAGTCTCCGATTAAGTTTGAGTGCGTAGCTACTCTCTCCCGCGGTTGAGGTGGCATTTGCTCACATATACCTCTAGTTGTATTACACTTAGGTACTTTCAGGAGTTGGTGGTCTAGACAGGGTGAACTTAAGCGTTTCATTGGATGTCCGGGTGTAGAGATTACATCGTCATTTGATCCGACTTGACTGTTATGACAAAAAACGTCCTCACTTCAGCGGGATAGGGAGCATGGTTCGCATTGTGCGCGCAAGTCCCCCCATCTGCGCTCTAGTTTGCGCTTTTCACTGATTTTAGTGCCGATTTCGCCAAACTCCTGCTCAGTTTCTTCCAACTGGAGCGCAGATTGGACTACATCGAACACCTTACGATCTGTCGGCCCCAGAGGGACCGAACCAAAGTCGGTCTCGATTCTGCGCTACTCGCGCCGACAGAAGTTTTGGTTTTCAACTCGGGGTTCGAGTTCGGGCTTGTGAATCAATGAACATCGCTTTGGAACTAAATTGTTGTTCAATTTCTTTAAAGTGCTGAATCTGATTCCATAAACGGACGGTTGGAACTAAATATCGATCGATTGGAATCAGAAAGAGTCAAAATGGTTACATAAGAGTGAATCTGATTCCAATCGGTGATTTTTTGGAACCAGTTCTTCCTTTCCGCGATCAAAACCCCAACTTTGTCGGTTCCTCGTTAACCGAAACGAACGGGTCCGTTCTATGCGGGGATACGGGCAAGATGGCACGTTGCGTATGTGCATGATTCCGTCATAGAATCGTTGATAGGAAATTTTTTACTATCAACAATCAAAAGTACTCGTATACGTCTTCCACTTTTCCTTTCTAGCGCCCTCCCCATCAACCATGCTAGCCATCGAACAAGGTGCAGGGCGGAAATCTTACCATTGTGTAGTGTCTACAGCGTGGTTACACTCCCACCTATATCGAACACCGTCAAAACCGGATGCTCCTTTGTGGAACATCCGGTTTTAAACTAGCTCATTTGGATCTGTTTAATTTAAGCTTTTTTTAGCGTCTCCATAATACTGGTAAATACTTCATCCCAAACTTGCTCGTTCTCTCTGTACATCGCCGTGAGTTGTTGGATGGCTTTTTTTCGCTCGTCATTAAATGTCGGTGACTGTTTATCTGGCAACTGGTTCATGAGTTCATCTACTCTTTGCTGAACCGGTTCTGCTCTTGGTCCCCACTTGGAAAATTCATTGCCTTGTTCATCAAGAAAGATGAAGATAGGGATCGACCTCGATTTACCATTGGTTAGGTACTGATCCATCAGCTCAAGGTTTTGGTCTCTTTGAAGAATAGAAAGTTTCATGTTCGTTTTCTCAGAAATTCTCATAAGAATTGGCATGTTCACCATTGCATCTCCACACCAATCTTCTGTAATGACAATCGTGCGTAACGCTCGGTCAGCCACCTCTTCAAGATCGGCACTCTCATTGATTGCAAACCGCTCATAAATGTGTAGTAAATTCTCTTTATGAGTTTGCATCGATTGTATATACGTCTCTATAGACATGCCTTGTTCGTACCACTCGTTTAGATTCAACACGGATCATTCCTTTCTTTGTCGTATAACTGTAGCATGGTTTGCGCGTTGCTTCCACGTATTGATATTGCTAGAGTGTTGATAGAGAGGAGAGAATTGGTATGGAATATGTATGGTACGCCAGTTATGGTTCAAATTTACATCATGATCGTTTTCTATGTTATATCGAAGGAGGCACACCAGAAGGTTCAGAAAAAACGGAAATAGGCTGTACAGACCCGACGAATCCAGTGAAGAGTGAAAAGGAGATGTTGCCCTATCCTTTATACTTCGCAAAACAATCACAGCGTTGGCAAAACGAAGGCGTTGCCTTTATAGGCACAAAACCTATTGCAAACACCGAAACGTATAGTCGCAAGTACTTAATTACAAAAGAACAATTTCTAGAAGTCGTCCAACAAGAAAATAACGGCATTGATGTATCGCTTGATTTAAAACAAGTGATGGCAAATGGGTCACACACATTCGACCTTCTGCATGGTACGGAGTGGTTGTGTATACAGGCATGTTTGACGGCTATCCGGTGTTTACTTTCACATCACCAGCTGTTGCTCAATCTGAACATCGCCCACCGTCTGTACCCTATCTCACGATGATTATCCGTGGTCTTCTTGCGATGATGCCAGCTGAAAAAGTATTAGATTATCTTTCCAATAACCAAGATATAGCGTTACGTTACTCAAAAGATGACTTATGGCAAATCATCGAACAATCGAACAGGCACTTCACCTAAATAATCATACCCACCGATGCTCGGCTTAACTTTGATGCCGAGCATCATGACTCCACTCGTTTTTGCATACTTGAGCGCCTCGGCAAATTCTGGATCAATATGTTCGGCTGGTCGAATTTCATGAATGTCTTCTCGCTGAGCGACAAAAAGCAAAATGGCTCGTCCATCTTCACTGCGAGCAATATCGGATAAACCTTCCACATGTTTCCTACCTCTTTTTGTAACCGCATCAGGAAAATAACCGATCCCCTCTTTAGCAAGCGTGACACTCTTCACCTCTAAAAGCGCCGAGCCACGATGACTGTGTAGTAGGAAATCCCACCTTGAGTGACCATACGTATATTCCTTTTTTTGAATCGTCCACGCGCTCAAACTTGATGCAATCCCCTTTTCAATTACACGTGCGGCAATGTCATTTGCACGAGCAGCTTCCAATGAAACAAACCCTTTGTCTCGTCGCTCGACAAGCACAGCCGTCCAACGCGTTTTGCGGTTTGGGTTTTGACTAAATCGCAAGAACACCGTTGCGTTTTGGACGAGAAGGCCTTCAAGTCGACCAGGATCTGGCACATGAGCCCGGACGATTTCCCCGTCCGCTAACGTAGCAAAAAGAATAAACCGATTTGGGCGCTCTACAAATGTCGCCTCATATAACGTTTCTTCAAATGGGATTAACATGTGCACCCCTCACTCTCTAAACTCTTTTCGCAATGCTTCTCTTGTCTCATTTAAGTAATCTACCGATTCATCATAATTAATCGCAGCTACTCCTGTAAAAAGAATATCAATAACGTTTAGTTGAGCAATTCTTGATGATGAAGCCGAAGAGCGAATTTCCGCTTCTGAAGAAGAGGTATATAATGGAATATCAACGAGATCGCTTAGAGAATTTGAGCCGTATCGAGTGAGAGCAATCGTCGTAACTCCCCGTTTTTTGGCGTTTTGAATTGCATGTAAGATGTGCCGAGTTTCGCCGGAATAAGAAATTGCAAAAGCAACATCCTCACTCGTTAACGTAACGGATGACGTAATTTGCATATGCATATCTTGGTACGCCGTGCACGGTTTGTTAATTCGGATAAATTTCTGCTGGGCGTCTTGGGCGATAAGCTGCGACGCTGCTGCTCCATAAAACTCAATACGTTCTGCACGGTGCAACGCCTGAATCGCTTTTGAAATCGCTTCTTCGTCCAGAATGTGCAACGTTTCTTTAATAGAGAATATGTTGTTTTCGGAGATGTTTCGCATGAGTACTTCTGCTCCATCATCCGCTCGAATCTCTTGATACGTTTTCGTATTGGATTGATCTCTCATCTGCAAATCGCCAGCAATCCGGACTTTCAATTCTTGAAACCCTTCCAAACCAATTCCTTTGCACATCCGAATAATCGCCGCTTGACTTGAACCACTCGCATCAGCCAATTGTTTTACAGACATCGTAATCACTTTTTCAGGATGTTCTAAAATGTACCTCGCTGCATTTCTCTCTGCACGCTTTATTGACGGCATTGCTTCACGAATTCGGACGAGCCCTCCGTTATGCGCCATTTGTCTACCACCTTCTTCTCGTTTGTCTTAAGAAACAATCGTTATTTGCTCAAAAATTTTTTCATATTGTTCGTCTGTTCTCGTTTGTCCGATGTTCATGTCAGCGGCGGCAACAGCGCCAGCTAAAACCGGGTACACAGGTCGTGTTAATGTTGTATCAGGTAACTTTTCCTTAAGCAAGTCCCCTAAAAGCTCGCGCCATAACCACTCACTTTTGTACACACTGCCAGCAATGACGATTTGGTCGGGGGGCTGTTGAAACAAACGTTCTGCCATAACGACCATAGCTTCTACGTTTTTATGTGCGGCATCGCGCACAATCCGCACGGCTTCAGGTTGACCTTCTATCGCTAGATTGCACACTTGCTCACTTAAAGGCGCAATTCGCTCTCGCGTTCTTCCTGGCTCGTAAATAAGCGAAATGAGCTCGTTTGCTCGCGCTACTTGAAAATGTGCCAATACAGCTTCTGATAAGGGAGACGGCACTCGTTTCAGATCAAATTCATTCATGCAGTGAAGCACCGCTTGACGACCGAGCTCAAAGCCACTGCCCGCATCTTCAAGCAAGTACCCCCAACCGCCCAAGCGATCACGATCACCGTATTCATTCACACCGAAAACGATTGATCCGTGCCGGCAATCGATACGATGCCTGGTTGTCCATACGTTCCACTATACAATGCCGTAACCGCATCGTGGTCTACATAAACGGTAGGCTCTACAGAAAAATGGTGACGAATGGCTTCTTTAAACACCGTTTTCGCCGGTTCACGGTCGCCTCCTGCCATTCCTGCAAATACGAACCTCACCTCTTCATACGCATGCTCTGCTTGCAGTTTTAACTTCGTGAGCAGCGCTTCAATTCGAGACTGAACAATTTCCTCGCTTAGACTGTTCGGGTTTGTTGCCGATACTAACGCCTCAGCCTGTACATTACCATTCCCATCGACTAATAAAGCTGCCGTCTTTGTACCACCACCGTCAATCGCAATCAATGAGTGCAACATATAGAAATTCCTCCAATCATGTTCTAGAACGTATGAATGCGGGTAAACTACAACTAAAAAGGTTGTGAAAATATGAAGGCATTAGGTGTTCAACGTTTCGGAAGTAAAGATGAACTGACGGAGTTGGAAGTTACACATCCGACAGTCAACGAAGATGCTGTCATTGTGGAACAGTATGCAACATCGGTAAACCCTTTAGACTTTAAGCTTCGCGAAGGTAAAAAACCAGACCTTGATTTCCCTGTTGTGCTTGGCTCAGACATCTCAGGAATTATTGTAGAAAAAGGAGAAAATGTCACGAAATTTTCCATTGGTGATCGCGTCTTTGGCGTGACAGCAAAGTCCCGGCAGCACTTACGCAGCTTACGTTTCAGTGCCTCAAGATCAAATTTTTAGATCTCCAGTTAATGCGGGCTTTCTCGAAGCAGCTGCGTTGCCTCTTGCTGGTGTGACTGCACTGCAAAACTTGCAAGATCGCATGCAACTGACTGACGTTGACCGACTGCTTGTTATTGGAGGTGCTGGAGGTGTAGGTTTATTCGCGATTCAAATTGCCAAGCACCTTGGTGCAACAGTAACCGCCGTTGGCAGCAGTGATTCTCAACAACTCATGAAAGACGCCGGAGCAGATGAAGTTATCGATTATAAACAGCAACCCGTCCATACGCTAAGTAAAACGTTTACCGCCATTTTCGATTGCGTCGGCGGTTCAAGCCAAGACGAGCTCTTTCCTTTACTAGAACGAGACGGCTGTTTACTTTCGATTGCCCGAGACCCTAGCGAACAATTGGCGAGAAAACATTCGGTCACTGCAGCCTTTACAGCAATCTCACCGAGCCAAAGTCTTCTATCCAAACTGTGTGCACTGTATGAAAGTGAAACGCTAACTGTACACATCTCTGAGACGTTCCCGTTTACAGAACGAGGCGTTCAAGATGCGCACGAAAAAATCGAGAAAGGTCATACGAAAGGAAAGCTCGTCATGAAGATTCAAGAAGACGAGGAACGCTGATCGGCATGCAATTTTGCATACGCCCCACCCAACCGCAACAACTGTTCATGCGTACCTTTCTCGATGATCCGCCCTTCATCAAAGATCACGATCATGTCCGCTTCGCGGATCGTGTTTAAACGATGAGCGATGACAAAGCTTGTTCGGCCTTCCATTAAGACAGCGAGTGCTTGTTGAATCTTCAATTCAGTAACGGTATCAATGCTACTCGTCGCTTCGTCGAGGATTAACAGCTTCGGGTTGCGGAGCAGAGCTCTAGCAATTGCGAGTAGTTGTTTTTGCCCTTGACTAATGCCACCGCCACCTTTTAGGACGGTCTCGTAGCCACTGGATAGTTTTTCGATAAAACGATGCGCATTCGCTTCTTTGGCCGCTCGATACACCGCATCATCGCTCGCTTTAAGGTTCCCATAGCGAATATTCTCCATCACTGTTCCCTCAAATAAATGGGTGTCTTGCAATACAACCGCTAAATGCTCACGTAAATCCTCGCGCTTGATCGAACGGATTGGTTGCTTGTCTAACAGAATATCGCCTTCATCTGGATCATAAAAACGGGTAAGTAAATTCATCATTGTCGTTTTTCCAGCACCGGTTTTCCCAACAAAAGCCACCGTCTTTCCCGGAGATACGTGAAAACTTACATCTTGGATCGTTGGCGTATCTGTGTACGAGAAGCTCACATTCTTAAATTCAAGCTCTCCTTGAACATTCCAATCGATGTCTCGGTGGTTCGTTTCATCTTCTCGTTCGCGCTTTGTCCCCATCACTTCGAACACACGCTCCGCTCCTGCAATTGCAGAAAGCAGTAGATTGAATTGATTGGCAAGGTCATTTAGAGGACGTGTGAATTGTCTAGAGTACTCAATGAATATAACGATCACACCTACGGTAATGAGATTGTTTACCGCCATCATTCCACCTGCCGCCGCAATGATGGCGAAGCTAAAGCTGTTGAGTGAATTCATATACTTCGGGATTAATCCAGAGTACACTTGTGCCCAAAAACCGGATTGTTTTAGCTGGTCATTTTGTTCGCGAATGAGTCGATCATACGCTCTTCTTGGGAGAACGTTTTCGTTATGGAATGGCCTGATATGGCTTCTTCACTAAACGCATTGAGCGCTCCCAAGCGGTTTTGTTGTGCTTTAAAAAGCTTTCTCGTTCGTTTCGTAATCCAACGAATCCCAAACCACATTAACGGAATAACACTCATCGATACGAGCGTGAGTAGCGGGCTTAACCAGAGCATGACAACAAGTATACCGACGAGCGTGATAATACTCGTAAACACTTGAATAATGGAAGAGTTAAGCGTGTTGCTCACGTTTTCCATGTCATTGTTCACTCGGCTCATCAAATCGCCTTGCTCACTACTGTCAAAATAAGAAATCGGCAGTTCATTCATATGACCCATGAGCTGCGTTCGCATCTGATAAACGGTGCTTTGCGACACACGAACCATCCAAAAATGTTGCAACCATACTGTAAGAGAATGCAAAAGGTAGATCGTGAGCAAACCGAGTAGCATATACATAAAGCCGTTCATTTCTCCGGTGCTAATAAACAGATCAATCGTCATGCCGACAAGGAAAGGCCCCGCAAGTGCCAACAAGGAACTTAGCGTCACCATGACGAGCACGATTGTGAGAGGCATACGGTGTACTTGCAAGTATTTCCACAACTTCATTAACGTTTGAGACAAGTTTGTAGGTTTTTTTTGCTTACCTTGATGCTCGCTTGGATCGAGCATCGCTTTTAACTTTTTCAAATCGTAAGAGAACGGGGCTTTCATTTGATTTTTCATTGGATGTGCCCCCGTTCATGCTGAGATTCATAGATTTCTCTGTAAATAGCGGAACGGTTTAAAAGGTTTTCGTGAGTACCTGACGATTCAATTTCACCGTTGTTCAGCAAAATTACCTGGTCCATTGCTTTTGTCGTCGATACCTTTTGCGTGACGATGACCGTCGTACAACCATATGCCTCGAGTGCTTCCAACAGATTCATCTCCGTCGTAGCGTCGAGCGCGCTCGTGCTGTCATCGAGCAACAAAATTGATGCTTTCTTAATAGCGCCCTTGCAATCGTCAATCTTTGCTTTTGGCCACCTGATAGATTAACCCCTCGCTGCCCAATCAACGTATCTAATCCTTTAGGTAAACCGGTGACGGTTTCATAAATTTGTGCCGCCTGAAGTGCCTTTGCGATTTGCTCATCATCAGCATTTTCATGCCCAAATGAAACGACGTCGCGAATCGTTCCCGAAAGCAACGTTACCGCTTGGGGAACATAACCAATCTGTTCTCGGTAGTTTTTAAGCGGGTATGTATCAATAGGAGATTGATCGATATAAATCTGCCCATCATCAGGTTCATACAAACGAGCGATGAGCTGCATGAGCGTCGTTTTCCCAGAACCGGTAGCACCTAAAATCGCAACACTACTTTTTGGTTCGAATGAAAGATCGATATTCCGCAAAACCTGATTTGTAGAGCGGTTATAGGAAAAGGATACATTCGCCATACGAATGTCACCTACGATCGCTTTGTCATCGACACGCTTATCGTTTTCAAAGTCATCCACTTTTGATTCTAATACTTCAAAGATCCGATCTGAAGACGCTTTTGCACGGGATAAATTCATAATAATCATTGAAAATACACCTAGTGCCATCGCCGTACGTGTACTGTAGTTAATGATGGCAACGACTTCCCCGGTCGTCGCATTTCCAGTATTAATGTTCACATTACCGAGCCACAACACACCGATAATACCGATATTCATCAGCAATAAAATGACGGGCATCGTCACTTCAACATATCGAAACGCAAACGTCGTGCGGTCTCGCAACTGTTCAGCCGCTCGTTGAAAACGCTCGCCCTCAAACTTACGCCTTACGAAAGCTTTCACGAGACGTACAGCAGTTAAATTCTCATGCACAATGCCGTTAAGTACATCGAGTTGTTTTTGCACACCACGGAACAAGCGACCTGCGCGCACAAACAACCAGACAAGAAAAATGAAAAGAATCGGAACAGTGACGAGTAATACGATAGCAATGCGCCAATTAATGACAAAGGCCATGATGACCCCACCAATAACTAGCGCAGGGCTCTTGCCATAATTCGCATAGACATGAGTAGTGTGTTTTGGATTTGGGTGACATCATTTGTTAACCTTGTCGTCAATGATGCATTGGAAAAAACAGAAAGGTTCGCAAAAGAAAACTGTTGAATCTTCGTAAACAGATCATCTCTAATTTTCCAACCGACACTTTGACTCACATGCGCAGCAAAAAACGAGTTAAATACCCCGGCAACTAATGATATGAAGGAGAGGCCAATCATTAATAGGCCCCACCTCCAGACAGGGTCCGAATCCCCTGCGATAATACCTTCATCAATAATAATGGAAATAATCAGCGGTTGTGCCAATTCAATCGCAAGTTCAATAAACATCATCACGAGTGCCGCGACGATAACGATTGTGTAAGGTCTAAGATAGGTTAAAAGCTTTCTCATAAGTGCCCCCGTGTTGATCTAGCTGTTAATGAAATAAATCAATGACAATACGATTAGAATACCCTGGTGTTTCGTACTTGATATCTTCTTGATTTGTTTGCAATTTTGCGACGAAAGTATCGTCTTCGATTCCATATTCTACTTGGTCTAGAATTGGATTGTCCGGTGGGGTTATGATGCCTTCACCGTCAATGAGTCGCTCCCCAAGTGCTGCATATGGAATTTCGACCGTTAACTCTCCGCGATCGGTCTCTATGTTTGGCCGGATCGTTTTATTTAAGTCAAACACGACACGTGTATATCCTGATTGTACTCCAAAACGAATGTTTTCGATGATATTTTGAGCGACAACAACATCTCGACTCGTCTCTTGCCTCAGAAACGAAGCACTCGCACTCGTCACACCTTCACCTACACCTGTGATCTTGTTTCTGTTAATCGTGGCAACATCTTCGTCAATCGCCCAGTCAATCAAACGCCAGTGCGGGGTAAATGACCGACCTCCGCGGTCGACCGCGTGCACAGAAATTGGAGACTCCTCTCCGACTGCAAGATTCAGGTCTAATGGCAAAATCCCGAGTACCATTTGGCGTTCATACTTGTTTACGCCTTCAGGGTACGGTCCGTACAACAAGTATTGATTACGAACATTTACAATCCAGTCATTCAAATCGTCTTCCCACGTTGCCTTCATTTCTTCCACGTTAGCACCTGAACGTAAAAGGTCCCTTACTTCCGTTGAGCCGATTAGCTCGTTGTAGTTGTCATTCACTTCATACTTTTCAGGATCTTGATCGCGCATGGCAGTGGCTAATTCTAATCCTAATTCTACTACATCAATCTGCTGTTCGTCTTCAATATGGACTTGAACACCACCAATTAGTTCTCCTTCATATACACCAAACATCGGTGTATAATACGTTGGCCTAAATTGAACGCCCGAAATGTCTCTTGAACGCATCTCTTCGGTTAAATCCTCCGCATTAATCCACGGGCACAACAAGTTCAAATGGCCGGGTCGTTCCTAATCCTTCCGATAAATTTGAATTCGCAACGAGAATTGTTCCAGTATAAAGCGTGGCAGAATCCGGTGTTGGAATATTTGGAGACGTCATCACCCAAGGTAATCCTGTATCCTCAAAGTGCATATCACGTTCCATCCTTGCATCTCAGCCACACGCAGATCAACACCTAAAGCGTGCTCATGATTCCACATAACCGCTAACTCACCAGCTGTCATCCCATGCCGAACCGGCAACAAATATCTTCCCATAAAACTAACCGTATCAGCTGTACGGAGCGGTCCCTCAACTCTCTCTCCGCCAATCGCATTCGGTCGGTCAAGAACAATGACAGGCATGCGTTCTTCTGCAGCAGCTTCCATCACAAAGCCGAGCGTATAAATATACGTATACACGTTAGAGCCGATATCTTGAATATCAAAAACGAGTACATCGACATCTTCTAGCATGTCTTCAGTCGGTTTCCACGTAGGTCCATACAAGCTGTACACAGGCAATCCGGTGCGTTCATCAATGTAAGACTCAATGTATTCACCCGCTTCTACATTGCCGCGAATGCCATGTTCAGGGCCGTACATCGCCGTCATATTAATATCCTCATGCTCATAGAAAAGGTCGGCAGTACTGTCAAGATTCCGGTCAACCCCTGTCATATTCGTCACAAGCCCAACCCTTTGGTCTTTCACCCAGTCTAAGTGCTCATCCAGGAACACTTCCACACCTGGAATGACTGTCTCGTCTTTCTTACCTTCTGTATGTTCCAACGCGGGCGTTACAAAGAACAAAAGAAATGCAGCTGTTAACACGAACCAAGACCATTTTTCATCTTCATCACCTTTCTTTACTTAGTAGGATTTTTGCATGTTCTCACGATGTCCACACAAGTCACCTCCTTTCAAATGTTTGGCTATCCTTTAATCGCCCCTGCTGTGAGGCCACGGATAAAATGTTTGGATGCAAAAAGATAGAACAACAGCGGCGGAACAACAGCAACTGTTAGAGCAGCAAACGCTGTTGGCCAATCGGATTGATATTGACCGAAGAACTGCGAGATTCCAAGCGGCAACGTCGCCCACTGATCACTATTAATAAACACGAGTGGGAAAAAGAACTCATTCCATATCGGTATAAAATTGTAGATCGCAACCGTGGCAATCGCAGGTCGGAGCAACGGCACCCAGATGGAAAAGAGAATTCTAGAATCTCCAGCACCATCCATCCGCGCTGACTCCTCTAGCTCGCTCGGAAACTCAGCCATAAACCCAGTCAAAATAAATACCGCAATTGGAATGGTCATCGCTGTATAGATCGCAATGAGTGCAAACAACGTGTCAAACATCCCGAGTGTGCTAATCACTTCAAAAATATTCACCGTCGCCAAACGGGTCGGCAACATCGCACCGATAATAAAGTAAAAATAGATCCAACGGTTGCCGAAGAACTTGTATCTTGAAAGCGGATAACTCGCCATAATAGCGACAAGCAGCATGAGAAAGAGCGAGATGCCCGTCACGACGATACTATTTCTAAAATACGTAAAGAAACCACCAAGTTCAAAAACCGTTCGATACCCTTCCAAGTTCAACCCAGCTGGAAGCCCGAATGGATTGACGAGCACTTCCATGTTCGTTTTAAACGACGTTACGATCATGAGAAATAACGGTAGATGACGATGAACGACGCTAGGCATAACAAGGCGTACACGAATACGTTCATTAACTTCGCATTTTTTCCTTGTACCATCACATTTCCCCCCGCTTTCTCCGATGATTAATATAGAGCATGCCGATGACAAACGTAGAGATCATAAAAAACGTCATCGTAGCAATAGCAGCCCCTAGCCCCATTTGCGGCACTTGACCACCTACACCACCAAAAGCGGTTCGATAGAAGAGAGTTCCGAGTAAGTCGACGGCATAATTCGGGCCGCCCGTTGAACCGACCATCGCATAGATAAGATCAAACTGATTAAAAACCCCCATCAACGTCATAATCGTCACGATACCAACAATCGGTATGATGGCGGGAAAAATAATATGACGAAAGATGTTCCAACCTTTCGCCCCATCAAGACGCGCGGCCTCGAAACGGTCCTCTGGAATGCTTTGAATGCCGGCAATAAACAACATGACCATCAAGCCTGTGTATTGCCAAGCGTTAACGACTGCCACTGTTGGAAGGGCGGTCGCTTCATTTCCAAGCCAAGCAGTTGCCCACGCCTCTAACCTAACCACTTCTAGAAACTGATTAAGTACCCCGATGTTTGGATTCAATATCAATGTCCAAATAAACCCAATCATAAGTATGGAAATCGTTACAGGAATAAAGATAATCGTCCGAAACAGTCCGGTCAGCTTCAACCCTCTTGTTAACGCCAGCGCTAAAAGCAGTGCAGTCACATTTTGAAACACCATCGTATATAGGAAAAATTCTAGCGTATTCGTAATCGCATTAATAAACCGATCAGCGTACGGGGATTCAAATAACAGCCTTTGGAAGTTATCTAACCCAATGAAAGTCATGTCTCCGATCCCGGTATACTCATACAAGGCAACACGCATTGACATGAGCAACGGAATTAACATGAACGCTGAGTAGATAACAAATGCCGGTACAAGAAATAGCAGCACACGTTTTCGAAATCTCATGGGGACTCCATCCTCTTTATGATTAATTGGTCGATCTTAATTCGTTCATAAGAAAGCGACGCCACAGCAAACACTATTCACATGCTTGTTGACTTGGCGTCGCCTCACTTTTCGCTATTGCATTGGTTCGTACCAGGAACTTAACCCTTCTTGCATTCGTTCTGCAGCTTCTTCAGGTGTTATGTCTCCTTGCAACAAAGGTCCAATATTCTCAATATGCAATGTTGACATTGCGGGTTCTCCACTATTAAACACATCAAAACCAACGCCTACTGCATAGTTCTCATCGGCACTTCCCCCTGCTTCAAGCCACTTTTGGTTTACGGGATCTTCAAGTTCATCAACAGGAACATCCCCGACTGGAAATTGCCCGGGCAATAAATCCGCAAGCAGCCCTTGCGCATCTTCGGAGACGAGCCAATCTAAGAACAATTTCGCTTCGTCAACATGTTCAGAATCTTGGTTAATGCCGATCGCGGCGCCACCGTTCATTGACACCCATCTCGTATCTTCGCCTTCAGCCATCGGTGCTTGGAACATGTTCATCGTAAAATCAATCGGTTCACCAGCAAGGTCTGTTAATGCCCACGATCCCGTCACCCAAATCGCCGCATTTTCAGCCATGAACATTTGCATCGCATCAATGTATCCAATGCCAGACATATTATCAGGCATATACGGGGCCCAGTTCGTAAGGTTCTCTAAAAAATCTACATATTCTGGGTCAGTAAGCGCATGCTCACCTGCAATTAACCCTTCTCGCCACTCTTCTCCACCGACGAAACTAGAATAAAAGCCATTCGCAATAATTTCATCGACGACCCAATCATCAGCCGTACCAATCGCGAGCGGCGTCACTCCTTCATTTTCAATTGCTTCGAGCACTTCAAAGAATTCATCCCACGTCTCGGGCTCTTCCAACCCAAACTCTTCAAACATATCTTCGTTGTACAAAAATCCGTACGAGACATAATTAAACGGAATGCCGTACAAATCCTCATTTTCAGCTTGATAAATCCCCAATTGAGATTCCGTAATATTCGCTATATTCGGAATGTCACTTTCGTCTAACACTTCCAAATGCCTGCATTATAAATGTTCTCACCGAGTGCAAATGGCCTGACAAAAAAGAGATCAGCAGCTGTTTCAGTGCTTAACTGCGTGTTAAGCGCAGTATCATATTCAGGCGCTGTTGTCGGTTGAAAGTCAATTGTAATGTTCGGATGCTCCTGTTGAAACTCTTCATTAATACGATTAAATTCTTCGGTTTCTCCATTTCTCCAACTGAACAATTCAAGAACAACTTCTCCATCTTCACTTTCTGTAGCCGCCTCTTCTTCACTCTCACCGCCACACCCCGTTAAGATGACAGCAATACCAACCCAACCTGCTAACGACCATTTGTAATTCATTGAATTCCCTCATTTCATTGGTTTATAGTTCATCGCCATCTGAACCGCTCCACTTACCGGCTCATCGACGAGTGGTAAAACACGAAAGTCAATTCCTTCTTTCATAAGCTTCTCTCTTATCAGGCGCCGAAGCGCTTTCGTACTGGATTTTGTTAGCAACGACCCGGCCAATATGATTTGTTGATCTGGCGGTCGATACTCACCCGCGTCGATCAGCACTCTGACCGTTTTTACAAACTCATCCGCTTGCCAATGAAGAATTTGACTGGCGGCTTCGTCTCCTTGTTCTTCTGCAATAAAAAGTAAAGGTGCCAAGTCTTTGGGTACCGTTTTAGGGTAACGTATACATGCTTCATACATCGCTTCAACGGAGTCGTAACCGAGCTGCTCTAAAACGAGCGCTGTTAGTAATGTTGGCTTCTCCCGCTTGTCCCATGCTCGAATGACTGTCCGAAATACTTCTGTAGATAACGCAATCCCCCACCATAATCACCAAAGGCATACCCATGACCGCCTAGATAATGAAGCTCATGGAATGAATCGACGGCAAAAGCATTCACAGCTGTGCCGCATACGATGACGATCCCTTTTCCTGTTGCACTTCCTGCTTGTAAAGCGATTTCTGTATCACAGACGACATGAAACGTTGATAAATGTTTTTCTTGCAAATTCGTCGTAATTTGAGTGATGTCTTCAGAACGATCTGCTCCAGCCAGCCCGAAACACGTGTGTGTTAGTTGATGGCTGTCAATCTTGGCCGCCTCACAAGCTTGGGAGACAGCCCTCTGAATTTCTGCAAACGCTTCGGGATTCGTTTGGTAGTTTGAGCCCCCAGCACGCCCCTCACCTACTCTTTTCCCGGACTGATCAACAACCCAGGCAGTTGTCTTCGTGCCTCCTCCGTCCACACCCATAAAGTAACGAATATAAACCCCTCCTGAGATTGAGTCTTTAAAATAATCAGAATCCTGCTATGATAAAACGAGAGCCTATTAAGAAGGAGATTATGAACCATGTCATTTTTAGATTCTAAGTTTTATCGTGTTGCTGATTTCTTATCTTTTATTGTCTTTATAAATCTTATATGGGTGGCGAGCCTGTTTACAATCGTCCTATTTCTACCTTGTACGTTTGCATTATTTCGAGCTTCTCGGGCGATGATCGTTGATAGTGATAATCGTGCCATCTACCGTTCGTAACGACGATAAAGCAGTATTTTTGGAAAGCGAATGTGTACGGCTTGCCGTTTTTGATGACGGGGTTTAGTTTGTTTTACTATGTAGTCGCCTTCACGTCAGTTAATGCGACATGGTCGGTATACTTGTTAGCACTAACCGTCACTGCAATCGTTCTTTACACGTTGTTTCTCGCCCATTTCCTACCGATTGCATCTCACGTGAGACCGACTGCGCTAACGTCAAACGTGCAACGAGCTTTTTGGCTAATCTTTTACAAGCCCCTCCAATCGTTGTTGCTCATTGTTACGATCGGAATCGTCTCTTTCATTAGCTTACAGTTCTTGCTTCTGTTTATCTTGGCGACTGGAGGCACGCTGGCGTACTACTCTACAAGAAGTGTTTTGAAGAAATTAGAGACCCTTCATGATGAGCATCCTGAAACCGCAAATACGTTACATATTCAGGAAAGTAGTTAAATACAAAAGCTTAGCTCAAGTATAGCATTGCGATATAAGCTGTCAATTAGCGAAAGTATTTTAAAATAAAAATTCATAAAAAGCCTCGGTGATTATGACAATCTCACCAAGGCTTCGACAACTTTCTCATAATATTCATGCGGATGAGGCACAAATCTTCCGGATGTTGCATTTCCATCAATGAATAGGTCCACACATTGCTGTAATGAAATCCACTCGACGCCTTCCACTTCTTCTGCGTCAAACCGAATGTTATCTCTCTCGACTGGATTGAGCTGTTTTACATAAACGTGACAATGCTCCCGGTCTAAACGCCCGCCAGCGAGTGGGGCTTCAACGTGCAACACACCAATTGATGTGAGCTCATTGAAGGCCAACTTGAGGCCAAGCTCTTCTTCAATTTCTCGCACGCCATCTTTCGGTGACTCTCCTGCTTCTAAATGGCCTGCTGCACTAATATCTAGTAACCCAGGATAATCTTCTTTACCCGGGGAGCGTTTTTGAAACAACACGTACACCTCATCGTTTAACATCGTTGTGAACCAACAATGAAACGTCTGATGCCATAAGCCTTGCTCATGAATATCACGACGGGAGGCAACCCCTTGGTGTTGCAACTGTTTATCAAACACATCAATGTACTCCACACTTATCCACTCCACTACATTTTCATCTATCGTACCATGGGTTGAGGTATCTATATAAGTTGAAGGAATGAATTTCATTGGATCCTATGATTGCGATCGCTTTTTGCGGATGAACGCCTTCATATTATCTGTTGAAGTTCATCTTGTTTCACTTCAACAGGCTTCGGTGCGGATCGTTGCTAGCCACTGTGAGGCTTGCGGACAACGCGAAAAGCATTGGCAGAAGGGTAAAGAGATGTGACCGGTGGTGACCGCCTGGCGCAAGTCACGTTACAACCTCTCACTCTTTTATGTGACAATCTAACCATCCAACAGTGCAATTTAGGCGCTCAACTGTCACGTATATCCTGATTTGTGATAATTGATCCCATTTATGTGCAGGTCCATTTTTACATGATGACTTTTCCTTCCCAAAGTGTCACATAAATGAATTTATGTGACACTTCAACTGCTTTCTATACACCTTAGTGAGTAGACAAAAATGGGGAGCCGATGCCTCCCTTGTTATCTGGAGTATAAAGAAAACACGGTGGGCGTCTTTTGACCACCGATGTTGCCCTTATAGTCTGGACTACATAGAAAACACGGTGGTAGATGTTTCGCCACCAATGTTGCCCTTGTGCTCTGGAGTACAAGCATCCGCCTGTTGTGGAGAGAATAAACCACAGGCCAAATCAGGAAAATCTAAAGTTGAACATATAGAAGGCGTTATTTATGAAAGTTTCCGGGAATATATACTGAATGTTATATAGGATATTGGGAATATAAACCCCGAACCTCTGGACGGAGACAACCCATTACCTTACGGAGATTACTTTATAGAAATAGTTGATTAAACAACTAAGAATGCTGCATTCAGCCAAAATATTGCTGGTCTCCATATGGCGTACGAATAACTATTTAAATCTATACAATAAAAAGAGATTGTAATCGTTATTAAGCGGATAGCTGAGAGAATAATAGACCCAGTTACCTGCTTAAGGAGGTATTAGAATGAGTGACGATAACCATTTAACGACTAAAGATCCGTACTCATGGGTTACGAAAATGCGTATTGCTCTCTTTAGTATAGGTGTGATCGTTTTGATCCTCTTTTCATTCGAAATCATACCTGGAAGCTTAGCATTAACCATAGTTGCTATCATGCTCTCGGTTATTATCGTTACGTTTATTATTACTGCAATTCACAAAAGATCTTCATCATGAAGACTTTTTAGTAGACCCATTTACTGCGAAAAGAACATTATTCAGTCGACGGCCAAAATAAGAATTTACTTTTTGAAGAAAGAAATACACTCTCTCTTGCGCTTTCCGTTACGGAAGCGGTTACGCTTTAGTTAAGGAGGCGATATGTCATGTATTCCATTCGAGAATTCAGCAAAAGAACAGGGGTGTCGGCGAGGACGCTGCGATTTTATGAGGAATTGGAAGTGTTACTTCCCGAGAACCGAAATGCTAGCGGCCATCGGGTTTATGGGCTGAAACAACTAGCCGAGCTTCAACAGATTCAATCGTTAAAATTTATTGGGTATTCTCTACAAGAAATTAAACGGTATTTGCATGCTGGGAATCAATCAATAGAAGCTTGGCTTATGTCGTTGCCAATTCAAAAGCATATGTTACTCGAAAAACGAAGCGAGATTGACCGAGCAGTTTCTGCTGTAGAACACGTGCATTCACTTTTAGGCGAAGGAACCGAAGTCACGTGGACGATGGTCAGTGCTTTACTTCAAGAGATGGAGCACGAAGAAGAACGGCTGGAATGGATGAGGGAGCACTTGTCTGAAAAGGTTGTGACCACATACACTTCCATGACTGAACAAGAGCGTGCACATCTAAACCGTGAATTGCTACTCATCCTGTCTGATGTGAAACAATTAATGAAAGACAAGGTGGCGCCTGAATCTAAGCGAGCACAACAAATTCTGATCCAATTGACTGAGTTGATGATGCAGCCTGTGCCAAAAGAGGAATGGGAAGCATATGCGGACGAGCTAGAGCGCGTGCTAGCGTCGGATGAGGCGGATGATTTTCGTTTCCCGAGCTTTTGGTCCCCTGAAGAAGAGGCGTATGTTGAGAAGATCACAAAAGCCTTGGAGCAACAAAACGCGCCAAAACAGTAGACAGCTATTGTTTCCATCGAGCCAGGCGCGCAATGAAAAAACATACGTGCCTGGCTTTTTCACATGCTACTCCCGCCTCTTTACTATATAATTTTCGCTGCTAAATTTTCTCATCAAATTCTAATGTTTCTCTCATCCTTCTATTATTTTTGTTGGCTAAGATGAACCTATACAAAATCTTAGGAGGAATAAAAAAATGAAAAAAACTACTCATTGCAACAAGCTGTGTCGGTGCTCTAACAATTTCGGCTGTCGGAATGTCTCTGTATTCAGCAAATGCAGACACACCGACCTCTACGACGACGACGAGTGAACCGACGAACGTTGAAGTAGAAGAACAACCACAGAATTCTTTAAGTGATGATCTGTTCTTGCATTCTGACTATATTGAAGTGCGCGAGGCGATTGACATTGCGATGAACGAAGTGGATGGCGTTGTTGAGGAAGTAACGCTTGAGCGTGACCGCGGTGGTTTAGAATATGAAATCGAACTTTCTCACGATACAGACGTAACGATTAATGCCCAAACCGGTGAAATCATCGATATTGAATATGATTGATGTTCGTCTAGAGCCTAATCGGATATAATGACTTCAAAGGAGAGCTCATTCACTCACATTTATCTTAAAAGATAAGTGTGAGTGATTTTGAACTTTCGCTCAGTGGTAGGAGGATAACGAGATGAACATTCTAGTCATTGAAGATGAAAAACGATTAGCAAGGCTCTTAACACTAGAACTGATGCACGAAGGTTACGAGGCAGAAGCTATATATGACGGGGAATCTGGCTGGACATGGCGATAAATGGTAAATGGGATCTTATCTTACTTGATGTGATGTTGCCGGGTTTAAGTGGCTTAGAAGTATTACGTCGATACCGTCGTCTTAACTCGACGACGCCGATCATCATGCTCACAGCTAGAAATGAAGTACCCGATCGAGTGAGCGGCTTAGATCTTGGTGCCAACGATTATCTTTCGAAACCATTTGAAACGGAAGAACTGCTCGCCCGCATTCGCGTTCAATTACGAAGCCAACCAACTTCTGAGGAACAAAAGGAGAACGCTGTGCTTGAGTTTGAGGGCCTTCGGCTCGACCCAAGAACCCGTGAGGTGTACCGCGAAGACACTCATATTGAACTTACCCGCAGAGAGTTTGATCTGCTCCAATACTTACTCGCAAATCAAGGGCAAGTATTAGAGAGGGAACAACTCATTCAAACCGTATGGGGGTATGATTATTATGGAGATACGAATGTTGTGGACGTATACATTCGGTATTTACGCAAAAAAATAGATGCCGATCACTCACCATTAATTCATACGGTTCGAGGCATCGGCTATGTCTTGAAAAAGGCTTCCGTATGAAATTAAGAACGAAGTTACAAGTTGCAGCAGCGATTACACTTGTGCTTTTTGTCGCCTTGACGAATACGATCGTTTATCACGTATATGAGACGATTAGTGCTGAATCTGAAGTGGAGCGCGTTCAAGGTCAATCCGAATCCATTGCTGAGCTTGTAAGCTCGGCGATTGAGAATGATCTTCCCGTCCAACAAATACTCAGTGAAACATACGTGCCAAATGATGGGATGGTACGAATTATTAATCAGAACGATGAAACCGTAACGACCATCACGCGTGAGCAACGCTTTCTCCAGTTTCCAACCCGTTACACAAACCAACACGAAGCAAATACACAAATGACGGATGAAGACGAGCGCTTCGCATTTGTATACACACCGATTGTTTGGGAAGATGGCACGATCGTGACGCTTGAAATTTCAGAGCGTCTCGTCGGCATGGAAGAAAATATGGCGTTACTTGGGCTGATTTTAGTTGTCGCCTCACTGCTTGCCCTAATTCCAGCCATCCTTGGCGGTTGGTTGCTTGGCGCTATTATTCTCCGCCCGATTCATTCATTAATTCATCGGATGAACTCGATTCAGGAAAAAGGAAGTTTGCAAACAATTGATGAAAAACGCAGAAGACGCGATGAACTCCAACAATTGATTGACGGGTTTAATGCAATGATCGAACGTTTGCGTGTGCAATTTGAGAAGCAAGATCAATTCGTCTCAGATGCTTCTCATGAACTCCGCACTCCGCTAACGATTATTGATGGTTATGCCTCTATGCTAAAACGTTGGGGGAAAACAAAACCAGATATGCTCGATGAGGCGATTGAAGCGATTACTTCAGAAAGTACAAGAATGAAACAATTGGCTGAACAGTTATTGTTACTCGTAAAAGATGAAGAGCATCTCACGGTGAATAAAGCGGACATTAACGTAGTAACGGTTGTGCAACACTCGGTTCTGGCGATGGAAGTAGCTACAGAACGTGATGTTCGCTTTTCGTCTAGCGACGAGTTACTGATTGCGAATGCCGACGAACAAATGCTGCAACAACTCACTTATATTCTTTTAGATAATGCTTTTAAATATAGTGAAGATCACGTTGATGTTCAAGTGGTCAAGGCGGGGACAAACGTCGAACTCACTGTAACGGATTACGGTAACGGCATTACCCCATCTGAACAAACGAAAATCTTTGATCGTTTTTATCGGATTGAAAAGTCACGCTCACGAGCAGGCGGCGGAAGCGGGCTCGGTTTGGCGATTGCTTCAAAACTCGTCTCATTGCATAATGGTACGATTGGAGTGGATAGCGTCCCCCGTGAACAGACGACATTTACAGTTACTCTCCCAATGAAAGGATGAGCGGCGTGAAGAAACTATTAATCATTACAAGTTGTTTGGCAGTCATTGCTGGAAGTGCAACCTTGATTTCACTTTTCACCGCAAACGCAAACAACACAATAATTGAAGAGCAAGAAGTTACAAGAGCAATCGAATCAATGTATCCTGGCACTGTACAAACAATTGAACTCACTCACGAAAACAATGACCCGCGTTATGAAGTTGAGATTGAGAACCGTCATGGCACTTACGATGCGGTTATTGATGCCACGAGCGGTGATATGCTTCACTTAGAGCAATCCGAAGCGATCGAGCTGGAATCCCCTAATGATCAGGAAACCGAAAAGAATGAAGATGTATTAATTAGCCCTGAACGAGCTGAAGAAATTGCTCTAGCTGAAGTGGAAGACGGGTATGTTGATGACCTTGAGCTCGAACGAGAAGATGGACGTGTGTATTATGAAATCGAATTAGAAACGAGCCAAGGGGAAGTAGACATGGAAATTGATGCCTACACCGGTGAGATTGTGATTATGAGCTTTGATTAGATCGTTTGCTCGAGAAACTTATGGAAACCCCGTTCTTCTTCAATGAATGGAAAGTGACCACTATTTTCAAAGGTAGTCAACTGAGCGTTCGCAAGCAGATGTGAAGCTTCTTTCGTATGACGGTGTGGGCATTGCGTATCATAGCGACCTGAAAATAAATACGCTGGCACTTTAACCGTTGGAAGCGCTGGACGAACATCAAACTTCTTTACGGTTTCAATAAAATATTGAAGCCTCTCATGGTGAATTCCACCATCTTTCGGACGTGCCATCATCGTATGGTACGTTTCTTTATTATAAAGAGAAAACTCTGTCCTCGTTTTGTGAAGGGCTTGCCTCTCTTCTATATCCGTTGCGGTTTTTAACTTCTCCATAATTTCCTTAATCGTACTCGCATGAGGGTTACGTGTGCTATAAATGCTATCTTCATCATCTAAATAAGCAAACGACGGCGTTAGACCCCCGGCGATAATCTTTGTGAGGCTGGATGGTTTTTCCACTGCATATTGGAGCGCAAGCATGCCACCAGCAGACGTGCCCGCAAAAGCCCAAGCTGAATATCCAAATGCAGTTCGAATCGCTTCAAGATCTTGAATGGCCGTCTCCATGCTATACTCTTCCCGATCGTTAATCGACGGTGATTCGTGACACCCACGCAGGTTGATGAGAATAACTCGATAATGTTCACATAATTTTTGGACAAAGAAATCCCCATTCCCTCGAAACGATTGATAGAGGTGAGTAACCGCGACCGGCTGCCCCTTTCCCTCTGTATACACTTCAAACGTCCCCCGTGCTGTTTGTATTCGACTTCTTTTCATTTTGATCTCCTCACCTACCCTTTAAGTAAATAAAACATATCACCAAGAACAAGAGGTGTCCACGTTTCACCCCCTACATGTTAGGGAATATCTACCAAAAGAAGCTTCTGAAGGAGGCGTTCATTGGATGAGAAAGAGGCTGACGTTTGTCGTTCCAATCGTACCATTTCTCATGATGACTGCTTGTTCTGACGAAACGAACGAACCAATCCAGAATGAAGAAGCCGTTGATATTGAGCCTGAACCAGAACAACAAGAAGATCTGGAAAATGAAGATACTGAAATGGAAGAAATTAAAATAGAAGATGCTGATCATTCAGAATCCGAACAAGAAGACGGACCGATTCACGATGAAATGTTCGTTGATGCTCCTTTTCTTCTTCACACAGATGTAAATTTTCTAGATAATGTTTCTAATGAAGTTATGATGGTAGACATTGAGCGTACAGAGGAAGAAATTGCTCGAGCGGATCAATTTTTACTGTCATTACAACAAAGTGACACGACCCAAAATGACATTTTTTCGGCAATTGATGAAACGAGTATGGATGAAGGAAATGCTTTGTTATACTTCTCGTTTGATGGTCCCATGAGTATGGCTTCTACCGAAAGTGCCATCTTTTTAGATAAGTTGCACTATACAGCGGATATGTATGGCATCGAGACGTTGTTCTTTTTTGAGGACGGAGAACCTGGGGCGATGTTTGGGGAACTTGCAGAAATGGAAGCAGAAGACGTTGAAGTCACTCCGAATCGAGGATATTACGTCTACGAACAAGACGGTAATTCAACATTTGCACGCATTGCCGATATTGAAGACATTGATGAGAATCAAGACTTCGGTGAGACACTCGAAGCGATGCAAACCGTCACGGCTCACGAGGAACATTTCCAGCCAGGCATTTCAAACCTCGTTACAATCCATGACGCTTGGACGGACGACGAAGGCACCGCTCAAGTCCATTACGCAGTGACGGATCCTGAAAGCTGGAATGACGAAGATGAGAATGCATTTTTCAAAGCATTACAGCTCACCGCTCTGGATTTCGGGGCTGAACGATTACGGTTGGTCGATGAAGGAAACAAAGAAATTATCGACTACCGGCTGTTGGAAGAGTAAGAGCGAGAGAACCTTTAAGGTCTCTCGCTTTCTTTCGTTTTTTTGGCAAATACGGCTGTTTGACAGTTTAGCGGAGCGACAATGATTGGCCACCAAAATGGTGTGCCCATCCATCCATGTTGCTTCTCTCCGTTTTGTCGCAATAGTATAATGGCAGGTTCTGTTTGCGCCAAACGCTTTGCTGTACCAAGTTCACTGTTGTGACCACTCGGAGTGTCTGGCGCATCTTCAACATTTCCTTCTGAATCAAAACGCCGTATGTTCCTGTTTTTCCGTACAATTACCCATACGTGACCAGTGCTCATGTGCCGAAGTAATGCCTTTTGTTCATCTGGGTCCCAGGAAAATCCTGGCTGCATATGAATCGTGTGTCCAATTTCGTCGATAAGCTTCTCGACAATGTCGATGGGAAGACGCTCGGGTTGCTGTACCTGCACGAGCTGTTGATCGAGCCAGTCGATTGATTTTTTCAGATGGGTTTTATAGCCTGTCTGAAACCCAACAGGCAAAAAGCGCTTATGAGGCTTGATGACATTTAAATCAGACAGCAGCAATTTATTCGGGCTACATGGGATAATCTTGTTTTCGTCATCTTTTTGGATGAATATAACTTGCTGGTCGTCTCCTCCTGATTCGATCGACACACGCAGTGCTTGATCAAATTCATGCACTCGTTTCATCATTTCGTAAATGTTTCTCGACGTATAAAACCTTGTCACGGCTACGTCTTCAGGATCTCTCGCTCCGTAAAGCCTAGAATGTTGAAGAACGGTATCTTGTTGGTAACGGTTCGGATTTCTTCCATAATAAAAGCCAATCAGCTGATTAATTGTGACGCCCCGGTCAAGGATTTGACCGCCGATAAAGATGTTCATTGGGGATGAAAGACGAAGCTGTCCGGTGTGGTCAAGTAATAAAGACACGTCTTGTTCCGAATTCACAACCGAGGTGAGCACATATTCGTCTTGCAAAGCTTTTTGTACATCTGCGATCACCGTTTGTAAACTAGGAATGTCGCCAATGAGCGTTTCTTTCACATTTTCAAATGAAGTTTGGACGAGTTTTTGCCACTTGCGCGGCTCCTCATCGATGAGTTTGTGCAGCTGCGTCTCAATATGTTGGACAATGGTTGCTTGCCAAACATGCGCCGCCTTGCCTCGTTCTGTGTGCATTATAAACGCATATTTCTGTGGCTTTTCGCCTTTGTTTTTCTGTTGAATTCTACGTATCGTTGCCCCGACTAAAAAAAGGAGAAAGGCTTGCCGAAGTCCGGCCACATTTCGACTCGTAAGCAATGTTTCTTTTTTAACCCTTCGTAGGTCTTGTTTTTTCAGTGTCGTAAGTTCCGCTTCTTGAATCTCTTGGAAGTAACGATCAGCATGTTCACTTTCAAAAAATGTTTCACCGCCTACGTATTGTTTGAACGTAGGGACGAGTTCAGTGAACGCGGGTCGTACCGGGGCAAAAACTTTATGGTCATGGATTTTTCGTTCATCAGGTTGTAAATATAATGAATACGGAGTCGCGGTCACTTGGAGATATGCAGACACCAGGCACTTCTTTCGCAATTGATCAATCTTTAGAGAGATGACTCGCACATCGGTCACATTTTTGCGCTCATCCCGCTCATACGAGACACTGGCAAGATCTGCCTCGTCGTCTACAAACAACACATTCCGCTCTGAAAGACTCGGATAAGTAGTGAACATTGCCTCTTGGATGCGATCCATATTCTTCGTTTCTTTCTTTACGATAAATATGAGTTTTTTAGAAAGGTCGTAGTTTCGAAGGTTCGGTGGCATGCGCATAATATCAAACACCCGTACCTGATCTCTTTCTATTAGATGTGCGTACTCTTTAGACATCCGTTCATACGTCTGCTTGGCAAGCGCATTGGACGCTTTTGTAAAAATGATCGCAACGTCCATCCCTTGATCAAAGCTCCGACCGATTACACCGATAAATGCCCTCGTTTTACCTGATTGGATTTTCCCGAGCAACATTCCTGGTCGTTGATGAGACGTGCTCTCCATCATAAGTTTGTCACTTGTTCTCTCAATGACTTTCTGAAGATCATCACTATATTCGTTCGTACGTTTTAAGTATTCATAAATTGTCATCGTGCTCGGCTCCTGGTCGTAAGATTCCTACGGTAGCATAACATAAGAACACGTGTTTGGCTATGTGTATGTACGGTATGTGAAATTAATTGAATAAGAAACACGTGCCCCCCCCCCGTCACTAGTTGACGTTGTAGACGAGGGGGCACGTGTCACTTCTTAAGTGCCGCAATACGTTTGATACGGCGCTTTTGTATCCGCTGGAGGTGCACTATACTCATGTTGTTCTGTCGTGTAAGCAAACGGTGTTCGTAGCTGGGAAACAAGCTTTTCTGCAACGGAGAAATCATTGTGTGTAACCGCAGCTTCAATCGCTTCCTCAACTCGATGATTTCTTGGAATGATCGCCGGATTGTGTGTTTTCATTCTCTCCTGTACTTGGTCTTTTGAATCTCCTTGACGAGCGAGCCTCTCCTGCCACGACTGGTGCCAATCATCAAACTCACTGAGCCCATACAACCCTGTCTCTTCAAGTTTTCCAAGCGTTAGATTACGAAATGTGTTCGTGAAATCTGTTGATCGTTTTTGCATCATTTCAAGCAGGTGACCGATGATTTGTCCGTCTTCTGGTTCCTCATCACGAAGACCGATCTTCCCTCTCATCCCTTTGAGCATGTGGGCATGATACGCTTGTTGGAACTCATGGATGGCATCTGTCGCTAGCTCAACAGCTTCGGTTTCATCATCATGGAGGAGTGGCACGAGCGTCTCCGCAAATCGCGCTAAATTCCAATTCGCAATGTACGGTTGATTGCTATACCGGTATCTTCCCCCCGTATCAATGGAACTAAATGACGTTTCAGGATCATACACATCCATAAAAGCACAAGGACCATAATCAATCGTTTCCCCGCTGATCGTCATGTTGTCTGTATTCATGACCCCATGAATAAAACCAACCTGTTGCCAATTCGCGATCAGTGCCGCTTGGCTTTGAACGACGTGATCTAAAAGATACAAGTATTTGTTTTTCTGGTCTTTCGCTTCAGGAACATGTCGTTCAATTGCATAATCAGCAAGCTGTTGAAGAAGCTCGTGATCTTTTAACCCGCGCGCATATTCAAACGTGCCGACACGCAAATGGCTCGCTGCGATCCGCGTAAGTACGGCTCCTTGCAGCTCGGTTTCCCGGTACACAGGTTCACCCGTTGTGACGACAGCCAAACTTCTCGTTGTCGGTATGCCGAGTCCGTGCATCGCCTCACTCATCATGTATTCACGAAGCATCGGACCCGTTGCTGCAAGGCCGTCTCCCCCTCGTGAATATGAAGTTCGTCCAGATCCTTTTAATTGCACATCGAAGCGTCTACCGTCTGGAGTCATCTGCTCCCCAATCAGCATCGCCCGGCCATCACCAAGCATTGTGAAATTCCCAAATTGATGCCCAGCATACGCTTGTGCAATGAGTGCAGCACCGCTTGGCTGCTCACTCCCTGATAAAAGACGGGCGCCTTCGTCACTATCAAGTTCATCAACATCTAGCCCGAGCTCTTTTGCTAACGTTCGATTAAACAGCTGAATTTCTGGTTGGCTCACTTGGCGTGTACGTAATTGTTCATAGAACACACCTGGTAACGATGTGTACGTATTGTCGAAGTTCCAACCCCCAGCTACTCGAGTCTCCACCATGAGATTCTCCTTTCCATTCTTAACGTCATCCTAACATATCGGACCGTCGCCTTTGAAGAAGAGCCCGTCGATGGATACAGACGACTGTAAATATAGAGTGTTGATGTTTCGTTTCCACCGTCTTGCATAGGACACGGAATGAATTGACGATCTATGAATTCCTACAACATGACTTCTGAAACGTAAGTTAAGAAAGATTGGGGCTATACTCAGTTATTTGTATTCTTTATCGATATGGGTTTAATATACCGTCAACATCATTAATGTGAGTCTTCTTATTGATGATGGATTCCGCGGAATATCTACTTCCAAAAACCATCTATCGGAAACAGATTCACTCATACGTGGCCACTTTCGCATCGCTTTAATTCCAATCGATGAACATCTCGTTCCAAACAACCATTTATGGAAGTAGATCTAGCGCTTTAAGAAAAAAGCCGTCTATTTCCAAAGCTTTCTTCACTTTCTTGATCACACATGCAACGTCTATAGCCCGATGTGATTTCTTGCTCCACAAACGAGCGAATGGCGCCCGCTCAGGCGCCATTCTGTTCATTCTATGACTCAATAAAAGACGCTGTAAAGTCTACTGCATTATCTTCTGTTAATGAGTCTGTCAACACGTAGTGCAATACATAATCGTAGTCACCGACTTCAAATGAATGAACGACATACGGATCTCCACCTTCTTGTTCATTTTCTTCAATGAACACGGTTGTTCCGGCAATCTCCTCTTCAGAAACATCGTTACCTTCATCAGCAATTTCAGGACCGACTTCTACGCGTATATCTGGTGTCGTATCATACACACCGTATATATACTGAACACCACTCGTCTCTTCTAACTCTTCAATTTCTTCATCACTATACGACTCTCCATCTACCGTCTCTGAATAGCCTGCTTCGACAACCCCTCTTCCTTCAGCAGAAGAAATGTAGGCAACGTCTAGCTGATCAGATTCCGGGAATGACACATTCATTTCCAGTATGTTCTGAATATGGTTGTTTGCATCAGCAACAGAATCATACATTTCTGGATTTTCTAGATCTACATCTGGTTCTAAGTCTTCATCATCAGCGACTGGCGCGCAAGCCACGAGCAGTAAGCTACATCCAATTCCAGCAATCCCTACGTGTAACCGCATCTCCATCTCCACCATTCCAACAAGGTTTGTTCTTCTATACCCGCTTCTGGTTGTCATTAACCGTAGAGCCCGATAAGCTCTACGGTTCGTTGGAATTTGCGAATGATTTAAAACGCGGGAATCGCCGTTTCTGAGTAATTATCTTCTAGAAACTGTCGTACTTCATCGCTCATCATTGCTTCTTTTAGTTTTTGGATCGGTTCGGAATCCGCATTGTCCTCTCTAGCTACAAGCGTAATGGCAAATTCATTTTCTGTACCTTCTGTAATGAGACCATCCGCTGCAGGAGTGAGACCTAGAGGCTCTGCATACGCAGGCGTCATAACGACGGCATCCGCATCGTCGTACATTCTTGCTAGCATTAACAAATCAACTTCTTCAAAATTATAATCATTAGGATTTTCAGCAATGTGCGTTTGTGTATAGTATCGTTCATCTGTATCTTCTAGTTCAATGACCCCGTGTTGCTCGAGCAACTGTAAAGAGCGA
The DNA here is from genome assembly GCF_000698145.1 of Geomicrobium sp. JCM 19039. Classification (GTDB taxonomy): domain Bacteria; phylum Bacillota; class Bacilli; order Bacillales; family Marinococcaceae; genus Geomicrobium_A. The sequence continues at coordinate 98,571 of NZ_BAXB01000010.1, read as the reverse complement.
TCAATGTTTGAAATGTCATTGGCGATCGCAATCGTTGCCCCTTCAGGAATATCTTCCATCTGTTCATATTCCTCTGCGTATACACCATAATTGGCAAAATAGATCGATTCTATTGGTGTAAGTTCACCATCGTTGTTAAGATTGTATTCCTCCATAAACGGCACATGTTGGAAAAAATTCGCATCCACTTCTTCATTATGAAGGGCATCGTTAGGCTGAACGTTATCGCCAAGCACGACGATATCAAGGTTTATCCCGTCCTCTTCAAGCTGGGATTGGGCTAATTCTAAAATCTCCGTCATCGGTGGAATGAGCGTTGCAACTTCTAATGTAATTTCCTCAGCTTCTCCCTCTTGCGATTCGGTCGTTTCTTCTTCCTCAGCTGTCCCACATGCAGATAGAACAAGCACAAGTACGGAAAGTAAAGGTAGCAGCTTTCTCATGATGTTTTCTCTCCTTATCGTTTATCTATTTTTCTTGCTACGTATGTTCCTGTAAATTGAATGCTCTGTACAAGGATGACCATAATGACAATCATGTAAAGCATAAGATCGGTTTGGAATTGTTGATACCCATAGCGAATGGCAAAATCACCAACGCCCCCTCCACCAACGACACCCATAATTGTGGAGTAGGAGATAAAACTAATGGTAGACGTCGTTAAACCGAGTACCAGGCCAGAACGTGCTTCAACGAACAAAAAGCGGAATACGACTTCTTTTACAGAAGCGCCCATCGCCAATGCCGCATCAATGACCCCTTTAGGAATATCTAATAAAGATTGTTCAACGAGCCTTGAGTAGTGAGCAAATGCGATGATTGAGAGCGGAACCGTTGCCGCTGCCGTTCCTATTGCTGTACCCATAATCAGCCTAGTAAAAGGAATTAAAAAGACGACGAGTAATAAAAACGGAAACGACCGAATCACATTGACGATGAGATTAAGTGTGGAAAAAATCCAACGGTTTTCTAATAGTTGTCCTTTGCGACACAAATAAAGAAGTGTGCCAACAGGAAGCCCTACGAGTACCGCGGCCAAAATTGAAGCCCCTACCATAATGAACGTTTCCCCAATCGCTTGCCAGATCTCTCCTTGATACCGAAGAATAATTTCAGGCATCGTCTGTCAGCTCCTCTACGAAACGTTCAGGACTTCGGTCACTCGCTTGAATGCCTGTCTTGACGATCGGGATTGTTTTATAAATCGCACCTTCGGACATGACAGAAACACGGTCACAAACGCTTTTTATTACATCCATCTCATGACTAACAATGACGACCGTCACCCCGAGAGTTTGGTTTATATTTTCTAAAACCCCGAGAATTTCTTTTGTCGTATGGGGATCTAACGACGATGTCGGTTCATCACAAAGCAACACATCTGGTTGATTTGCGAGTGCTCTTGCAATCGCCACCCGCTGTTTTTGTCCGCCGCTTAGTTGTGCAGGATACTTTTCTCGTTGCTCCGTTAGGCCAACAAAAGCGAGACATTCTTCCACTCTCGACCGCTCTGCCTCCTTTGAAACCCGAGCCAATTTTAAGGCAATGGCGACATTTTCATAAACGGATTTATTGGCGACGAGATTGAAATGCTGAAAAATCATACCAATCCCTTTTCGAGACGCGCGCAACTTCCGTTTTGACAGCTCGGTTAAATCTTCATCTTTGACAAAGACCTTACCCTCATCGGGAATTTCCAATTGATTCATAAGCCGCAGGACTGTAGATTTCCCCGCACCACTCGCTCCAATTATCCCGTATACTTCTCCTCGATCAATCAATATATTCACGCGGCTAACTGCTGTGAACGTTCCATAGCTTTTTGATACATTTTTTAATCGAATCACAAAAAATTCACTCCATCTACTCTAGGGTGAATGCAACTTTTCTATTATAGTATATGTTTTCTCTCATGTCATTTGTCTGATAGACTTATCAGGAAATCTTACATAAACAACCCCTCATGATCATGTTCGAGGCTCGTTTCCGTTTGAATTCATTCTAAAAAGTAAGCGATATCATCAACAACAGAGCTCGTCTGAGAGTAAGGAGAACCGCTGGCTTCCCTCTGTTCATTGATTCTACATAGGATGAACTTAACATTTTCCTAATTACCCAGTTTGTTGTTGCTTTCCACTTCAGGCGGATGCTTGCACTCCAGAGCATAAGGGCAACATCGGCGGCCAAAAGACAGCCACCGTGTTTTCTTTACACTCCAGAGCATAAGGGCAACATCGGCGGCCAAAAGACAGCCACCGTGTTTTCTTTACACTCCAGAGTATAAGTGCAACATCGGTGGCCAAAGTACGCCCACCGTGTTTTCTTGACCGCGGAGGACCGGCCGAGCCTCCTCGGTCTAACGACCTGCGGGGTCTCGTCTCGGCCCAACTTCTACAGGCGTCACCGCCTTTCGTTCCAAGCAACGGTACTGAATAGACGACGTCGCTGAACTGGGGTTGCTCAATATTAGCATTCAACTCGATCCGTACACTTTGGAGGCTAATAGTAGATACTCATCTTTTCTACGTCTATTGAAACCGATGATGATCGATCTCAAAGTCGATGAACTTTAGGCTTTAACGGTTGGTCTACCATTCGTTTGTGAAGAAATTCTTTAGTTCAACTTATATACATGGAAATTCCCCCGTAAAAACGACTATGTGGGAATTTCATGGTCATCTCAGTCTCTCCTTGCTCAAATCCCCACATAGAAAAGCGAAATCACCACATAAACACGTTAACGATGGGATTTAGTATCAATTAGTGAGGCTAAATCATTAAAATCCCCACATAAACTTACTGTGCACTGGTTGGTCATCCGGGGTAGTGAAATGAAAATCTTCCATACAACCATTTATGGTAAGATTCCCCTTAATTTGCAAGATGTATGGTTGAAAATCCAACCCTTTGAACTGAAAATCTTACCATTTATAATGCACTACCAATCGTACACGTTAATCCTTGGCCACATAATGCCGTAGTCGTTACATGGAAATGCCGGCTTTCTTTCCTCTGTATCGCAAAGAGAACATAATGATAATTGGTACAATAACAATTGTTGGGCTGACCCATAAGAGAAGAGAGACTTCACTAATCGTAAGGAGTCTAGGTGCACCAAAGAGATAAAGGCAGTAATGGCACTAACTCCGCAGCTAAGCATACCTGTAAGGTGTTCAACAATCCAATTTGTTTTGTATTTAGGTTTAGTTGCCCAGTAAAGAAGCTGACTCATACCTAAGAATACGCCTATAAAAGGAAACCAAGTGAGGAGCGCATCATTGAGAGTAATGCCGAACACAATCACAATAAGTGCGCTTAAAGTTAAAAAGCTTGAGTTCATCCAGTCAAACCAAGCGTTATGCTTCCCTTTATGCGCTTTAAATCGCAATACCCGCAATCCGTGCATCGCTGTTACATAACTCAAAACAGCGATAAAAAATAAAAAGATACTAAACGAATATTCAGAAACCGGAACGTTACTTGTGGTCAGTGTAATAAGGACCATTCCCACGCTCGTTCCAGAAATGACAAACATGGAAACTGTAAAGATCCAGCCCGTAAAGATATGGATTCGACCACCTTTTTTCACTACGACAGGTATAAACAAAAAAGCTAGCGAGATAAAGCCCGCAATGACGTGGGTCACGAGTAAGATTGAGTACATCGTTCACGCTCTTTTCACAGAATGTTTGTTTACCATTTGAATGGAAAGTTATAGGAATAGAAACTCAATGACAAAAGGTTTTACTTTATGGAGTCACAGTGTAATCTTCTTGTAGATTATCTTTAATTGGTTATTAGTTTGTCATTATAGACATCATAATACAGCCATCACCTATACTTGTAGCTGAAAAACGAGGGAATAGAAATTAACTAACAATTCACGAGAAAGCCGAGCTAGTATTACTATAAAGTTTCTTCTTTTGTCAATTGATTCTTGAATGGAATGAGTTTCTTTGGTATCGTAGTAAGTCGATTTAAATGACAAATATAACGCCTCTTACAAGTTGATTATATATCAAAAATGGTATATAGAGCGAATTTTTGATTTATGTTCTTTATAAAGGCTATGCGTCATCGGTTATTCCACAGCGGCTCTTATACTAAGCGTAGTAGCAAATAAGACAGAGGAATTATCCTGTTTTAGTAAACAGAATATGATGACTGATTGGGCGTTATGGCAACTGCTCTTGTAAACACTCGGCCGCTGTTTCACTAACGAGTCAGACAATTTTTTAAGAGACAAATTATTATTTTGAACATTCATTATTTACTTTTGGTATTACGCTGTAAGCAATCATTATTTAGAGAAGAAAGGAAAAAAGCATGCAAATACTATTAATTAGACATGGGGAATCAGAAGCAGATCTTTTAAATGTACATGAAGGAAGAGCAGATTTTGAATTAACAGAAATGGGTAGAAAACAAGTGCAAGCTTTAGTACAGAGAGTGCAAAAGGACTTTCCACCAGATCTTATTTGGTCAAGCACATTAAAGCGGGCACGGGAAACTGCTGAAACTTTGGCGGAAACTGTTGGGTGTCCGGTGAACCTTGAAGCAGAATTAATGGAGTTTAATAATGGTATTCAGGCTGGTATGCCTTTTGAGGAAGCAAAAAAGCATCCGGTGCCAAAATTTCTCCATGATCGTTTTGAAAATGGGGAATCTTTCATAGAGTTTCGAATGAGAATTGAAACGATATTTTCTAAAATAGTGACAGAAAATACGCATGACCGGATTGCAGTTGTAGCTCATGGTGGGGTAATCATTAGTATACTACGTGCTTTTTTCCAAATGCCAATGAACATGGATTACTATTTTAAAATAGGGGATACAGGGATTAGTATGATAGAACTCACAAATGCAGATAAAAATAAAGTCATCCATTTTATCAATGATACGAGCCACTTAGAAAGTACTTTTCGCTAATTCATTTGCCAATAACGCGAACTCGAAAGGTTTGAAAAAATGATTAGAGTAAATGTAGTCTATGCACTTATTTATAATGAAGAAGAATCAAAAGTACTGATGGTAAATAACATAGGTGGTGAATGGTCGTTACCTGGTGGTGCGGTTGACGAGGAAGAAACTTTAGAGCAAGCACTAATACGGGAGGTCAAAGAAGAAACCAACTTAAAAATTTATGCTGGAGATGTTATAGCTGTAAATGAAGCAAAGTTCAAAGAGAAAGGGCATCACGCATTATTTATAACTTTTAAAGCCAAAATCATTGAAGGAACAATTTCAATAATTAATAAAGAAGAAATTTCTAATATAGAATGGGTAGACATCAAACGGGCAGATCAGTTAATGCCTTACCATCCAACCGGCGTTGTCGGTTGCTTACAGCATCCTCACCATATGTATATCAGGATTCATAGAAGGGTTGTTTCGGATTGATTTACAGCCTATAAGAGAGAGGCCAGCTTTCGGTTTTGGGGCATGCTGCATCGAGATCTTACACAACGAACACATGGTGGCTTATAATGAGATCGTGTTTAAAAGTCCCTTCGCTCTGCTTCCACTGACATAGAGCTAACTACCTTACAATTGAGATCGCGACAATTTTGCTGCTCCGATAATGATACTCAAGTAGGTGTCGGCCTAAAGTTCCTCAACTACATTTTGGAAACTTCTTCATAACGTCGTGAGATGCATTCGGTGAGTATTGGGGCACTGAACGTGGTTCAGAAGGCAGAGTCACATATGCACAGGAGTAGGAATTAAAATCCAACCATAAAAACTAGAAATCTTACCATAGCAAGAACAATGGTAAGATTTTAGCCTAATACACTTTCAAGTCTGACAAAATCTGCCCAAAGAGCGTATCCTCCTAAATAAAATCCGCCACATAACTTCGGACAGGTTCGTTCATGTTAATGAGAAAAAAGTTCTCGTTGATCAATAATAAAAACGACGAGACGCTGTTTTCAATGACCTGGAAATAAGACCGAAGAAGCTCGACCAGTCCTCCGCTGCATAGGAAACACGGTGGGCGTCTTATGGCCACCGATGTTGAACTTGTAGTCTGGACTGCATAGGAAACACGGCGGGCGTCCTTTGACCACCGATGTTGAACTTGTAGTCTGGACTGCATAGGAAACACGGCGGGCGTCCTTTGACCACCGATGTCGCACTTTTACCCCGGACGACATAGAAACCAGATCGGCAGATGTTTGACCAACGATGTCCTTCTTATACTCTGGAGTTCACGCCACCCTCTTGCTGTGGAGATCTATAACAATTCGCTTCCCTTAGTTGCTCGCATGAAGCTACTTTAACGAATACGTTCGTAATCCAGCGCTAAAACGGTCTTCAAAAACACGTTAGCCGCCTTTTCGATATCATCGATCCGGCTCTCTTCCAACGGACTATGACTAATACCTTTTAAACTAGGCACAAACAACATTCCTGATGGGGTAAGAGTAGCCATATGAGCGGCATCATGTCCGGCCATACTCGTGACTTGTGCGGAATTTATTTCTGATAGCGTAGCGACATGTTCCATCACATCAATCATCTGCTCGTCCATGTAGACTTCTGCTTGGTCGAGCATGATCTTTTGATCGATGCGAACACCTCTCTCGTTCTCTACCTTCTTTGCTGCAACGTGAAGCTTCGAGATAATATTTTGACGTTCGACCGCATGTTGACCTCGGACCTCCACTACGAGTTGAACGTTTCCAGGCACGATGTTTGCAGCATTTGGCGTGACGTTAAATACACCCACTGTTGCGACGACTTCATCGTTAGATTGAGCTTTGCATACCTTTTCCAGTTCGAGCACGAGTGTGGATGCGGCAACTAACGCATCTTTACGGTCTTTCATAAAAGTCGTACCTGCATGGTTGGCCTCTCCTTGCACGTGAAACACTTCCCGGTATATGCCTGCAATACCTGTTACAATTCCTAGCGGTACATCTTTGTCTAGAAGGCGGCGCCCTTGTTCAATGTGCAACTCTAAAAAATGTGCCAATTCTTTTGAAGAGCGCTTCGTATTATTGAATAGCTCATAGCTGCCTCCGGCTCTCTCAAGCACTTCTGTAAGCACATTTCCCGAAGAATCAACCACACCGTCAATGTCTTGTTGCGTTAGTTTTCCTGAGACAGACCGACTTCCAAACGTTGATAAACCGAATGGATTAGCTTCTTCTCCACTAAAAGAGACGAGTTCAAGCGGGTGATCCGTTTGAATCCCTTGCTCCTCTAGCGTTGCCATCACTTCTAACCCGACAAGCACACCAAGTGCACCATCATACTTCCCGCCACCTGGAACGGTATCAATATGAGAGCCGAACACAACTGCCGGCGCATCTTCTGTCCGTCCCGGTCTTCTTCCCCATATGTTCGCCGCTGGATCAATTTGTACGGCTAAGGATTGGTTTTTCATTTGCTGAACAAGCCATTCTCTCGCCTTCACTTCTTCATCAGTAAACGTCGTTCTCGTGATTCCTTCCCCCCGAACAGCGCCAAACTGCCCCAGTTCTTGAATCCAACGTGCCAATCGCTTCGCATTTATCATCGTATTCACTCCAGTACTCAAGGTCTATCATTTTACTTTAACATAGGCTGTTCAATACGAGAGTTCGCAGTTTTGTCCGTACGTAAGTGATTGCGCTTATAATATTGAAACACTTTCCGTTCAACGAAAAGCCAAGACAATAGAGCAAACAGACATGCAAAAGGAAGGGAAATTATAAAGTTCTGACCCGCGGAAATCTCGGGGAGAAAATGTTGCACGCTTTGTTGAACTGGATAGCCAAATAGAAAGACTCCGTATGAACAGTTGCCAAGTAAACGAGACCATGGGACGATAAGCTTCCTCACGTAGATCGCGTACAACGTCAAGTATGAGCCAAAGAATATGAACAGTTCATGAAACCATGGATGATTCCAAAACACGAGCAAGACAAGAACTGAACCAAACGCGAACGTATGTCGAATCGGGATGTTCTCTTTGTAAACAAAACATAACATCCCGAGTAAAAATACGCGGTACAAAGAAATGTACGTCTCCCCTATAGGTAAAGACAAATAGTGCAAAATGTAGGTGAAGACAAGCAACATGATGAGGACACGCGGCTTCGTCAATTGAAGCAATGACAAAATGACAATGGAAGCATAGTAGACGAGCTCTAGTTGCAACGTCCACAACGATCCATTCACAACGTTAGGATATGGATTGTTCGTAAACACCCCTGGCAATTCTTGTTGCAAAAAAACGATGGTAACTCCTAACAGATACTCCCAAGTTTTTGTGTCCGTCATGTAGCTCATGATCGATTTATCTGTCACAATCGGTCCGATGAAAAACAGAGTGACGAACATGAGCACGACCATTCCTGGAAATAATCGTACACACCTGGCCCGAACAAAACCTTTTACACTCCCCCACCGTTCAAAACTCGCGTAGACGAAAAAACCACTAATAAAGAAAAATAGGATCACGCGCAATAACTCATGAGAATGTTCACCACCAGCGATATGAAAAGCATGAAAATACATCACAAACGCGGCAATGATAAACCGAACCAAATCCAAGTTGTTTTCTTTGCCCATACTAGACATCCGCTCTGCCAGTGCGTGCTTCAGCCTCATCATTTCTGTTCCTTTCTTTATCAAATGGTCGTTAATCACGCAATCGCTTGAGCCGCCATTTCTTCCATTTATGAAAAGCGTTGCCCAATGGTAAAATTGTCGTTTTCCATCAATGAGTGTATATTCTCCGACCTTGGAAAGGGTGTGATAGCCATCTGGATACGCACTTTCCTTATCTGGTTCGATGGCTCTCACGACTACTTCTTCATAAAGTGAAGGAGTGAGCTCGATGATTTCATTTAGCACTATTCGGCCTCCATACGTGTTGGAACAATCTTGGGCAGGTCGATACCATTTGCCATCACTATGAAACGGAGTGCCTGCTCCTCGACTCGAGCAAACGTCCACTTTAACAGGATTCAGCGGGTGCGCTTTCCATTCTCCATGCAAATCATCTGCATAAAACAGATGTAAAGAATCATTGTGTTCTTCCGTCCCTTGACGAGCGACGGTGCAAAACAGCCACCAACGGTCGTCACATTGAATGACCGTTGCATCAAGAGCTTGGATTTCTCGTAGTAAGGTTCTCTCTTGCTGCCATTGCCTGTTTTGCGGCTCGTACCGATATAAATTCACCTCTTTATTTTCTGCTGACTCAGGGATACAATAATGCACCCCATCATACTGGAAGAGATAAGGGTACGATAAATGATGCGGGCGAACGAGTTTCCTTTCAGGGGATTGAATAAACCTCTTTTCCTTCATAGAATATGCGCACGTAGAGATAAACCCATTCGGCTCAGCAATCTTCATTTCTTCTACCAAAATGTTCACATGCTCTCCATCAATCCAGCCAAATGGATCGGCATAATAACTATTCTTTTTACGAGCGAACCACGTAATATCAAAGTCTTCCTCTTGAATTATGTGAGCGATTGGACGCTCAATAATGCCTACATTCCAATATTCATCGCGGAACATCCGATCAAAAAACACTTTTACTTTTCGAGCACCTACCTTTACGTCCATGAGCCGTTTCTTAAAAAATGTTGGGGTTTCAAAGGCTCGATTTTCGAAAACTTCCAGCGACTTTCTATGTTCTAGACCGTGTTCTGCTAACCGTTTTTGCAAATACAGTGCTGGCCAAGCTGCAACCGTTTGAAGAATTCGCCTACGGTTTTGTGCAATAGAATGTTGGATCGTACGAAATTGTCCTTCTTGTACGAGTTGATGATCTTGCCATAACGACACGTGAACAATTGGCTCTTTTCGATACACCTCCCACCACCCTAGCGTATCGATTGACGAGGGGTTCGCTCCCCATACGAACGACCATACCCCTAATGGTGTTCCTCCCCAATTACCCTCACATTCGTTCGTTAGTAGCAAAATAAAATCAAATCGATACGCGTGAATCGGTCGATTCAACAAATCGTTAGTCCAAATGTGCATTGTCGCTTCAGCTCCGACATGCTCCAATTGTTGAATGCACTGTTTTTCCCACTCTGTAAGGTGAGGTTGTGCTGTGACGACGGCAAAACGAACGACGGGTCTATCGCCTCGACTCATAATTTTTGCCAAGCCCTTCATAAGTGTCGACCGTATGCTTTGCATTCTCGATTGCTCGATCATATTGCTCGTGTGTATGTTCAACCATCTTTTCTACAGTGAAATTGTTTTCGATGAATTTTCTTGCGTGCTCAGCTTGTAACAACCGCATCATATCGTTATTTCTAAGAGAAAGAATGCGACTTTTAAACATGTTCACATCGTGTGATCCCATTAAATGACCGGTCTTCCCATCAATAATCATTTCTTCAATCCCTCCACGATTTATCGCAACGACATTGGTTCCTGTCGCCATCGCTTCAAGAATCGCCATTGGAAATACTTCACGGTGAGAGGGAACGACGAGCACATCCATAGTTGAAAGGAACTTTGCCGGTTGCTCAACATTTCCGAGACATGTGATGAGTGGATCAAGACCATGTTCCTGAATCTTGCGATTAATCTCTTCTTTCAACGGCCCGTCACCTGCAATATAAAAATGAATATTCTTCTCGTTACGCATCGCTTTCACTAACTCGAGAAAGAACGCATGGTTTTTTTCTTTAGACAACCGAGCTAGAATACCAATTCGAAAAGGAGTATTCATCATTTTTCGCTCCTTTATTGAAAATTTATCTAGATTAACCCCGTTATGAACGATTGCAATCTTTCGAGGTCTAACACCCATCCTCATCAACTTCTTTTGTTCTAATGCACATAAAACGAGCACCCGTCTCGTAGAACGATTTAACAGCCATGCGTAAAGCCTTGGCATCTTCTTTTCAATCATCGTTTCATTATGTTTCGTATAAACAACAGGGCACCTTAATAGAAAGCAGTATAAGAGCATTCGCAAACTATTGGCATGTACGAGGTTTATATTTTGTTTGCACAGTTTGTATAATCGGAAGAGGTTGATCATTGGCAAACGGGATAAAGGGGTGAACGACACTTCATGACGAAGTTTTTCAATCATAGGCCCAGGACGAGCTGCGAAATACACTTGAACGGTTTTGTCTGTTAGTCGATTGGCAAGCACCACACCGTATGTTTCTGCTCCACCAATCCGAAGTTCATCGGTTAAAAACAAGACCCGTCTCAATGGATGCACCTCTTTCTATAGACGTTGGTTTTCTGAAACGTTCCAAGTAAATCGCTACAATCGCAAGATACAAGAAGAACATGTCGTTGATGATGATGGATAGTGAAATGGTTTGTAAGATAAAGCCGAATAGCGCAAAGGCAAGGTACGGTTTTGTTTGATAAAGGCGTGATTGATAAAGTTGATAGATAACAATGAGAAGAAACGATACGTATACGAATAACCCGATTAAGCCTGCGTCCGCTGCAATATCTAAAAACGTATTATGAACAGAAAGTCTATCCCCGTAATGAAAATCATTGTAAGATGAAAAGTTATACGGACCTAAACCTAACCAATGATTCATCGTAATAAACTCTACTGCCCTCTCCCACAACATGAAGCGATTACTGCCCCCATCACTAGTGAAATCTACCATCCTGGCAAAGAGGATTTCATACAAATTGATGCTAAGATAAGAGATTGAAATCCAATGCAAGGCGATCGCTCCTAAAAGAAGTGACAACACCATTTTTATTTTCTTTAGACTCTTGTGGGTGACGACAAACACGAGCAATAGTATGAGCAGCGCAAGTAATCCTCCTCTTGAAAATGTGAGAACAGACGTGAATACGCATACTAGCAACGCTATCTTTCCTTTTCTCGTTTGCCACATCGTCATATACAGCGCAAAAAACAGTGTGTTATAAAACACATAAAAATTCGGATCATCGACGACCCCAATTAATCGCGGATATCCACGATCCATCATCACCCCATAAGAAACGAGTCGGTCCGTCGGCACGTCCGTTCCGATAACGAGTAAGCCAACGATGTACAATCCGAGACTGATGCCATTAAACAAAACTCCGACGACAAAGAGTGACCACTCAAGTTTTGGTATCGTAGTACTCGTCAGGATCGCTCTCATGAGGAAATAACAGACCAAGTACAAGCCAATGCCAATGATAATTCGTATACTAGAAGAGGCATATAAAGCAAAGATTCCAGAAAAACAATAAATAAAATAAAAACCGAGCATGGCCACTTCAAATGGTTGTAGTTTCACAAATACCATTCTAAATAGATAGAAAACGGTGAACATAAACAAAAAAATCATGTATGGTTTTAGTGAGAAACCTATATCAATACCTAAACCTGCAAAAGAAACGAGTAAAATGATCATAAACGCCGGAAGTGTTGGACACTCGGGTCTACATACTTGTTATCCCTTATGCTTAACGTCACTCGCACCCCTCATTTCTTTCCTACGCAATCCATTCGTACCGACGATCGTAAACATTAGCTCCCGCAAATCTCGATCCCAAAATACGAGCATGCCGATGATTGTCACGGTAATTGCTGCCCCTAGTACTCCAGGAAACGAAAGTTGGTGGACGACAACGACTGTGGCTACAAATATGACGACAAAAGGAAGTACAACTTTCTTCGCAATGTGCAGACCATTCGCCCGATACATCCATAAAAAGCCGATGAGACAGATGATCTCAATTGAAACGCCAGCTACCCCAGCACCAATAACCCCGTATCGTTGACTCAAGAAGTAATAAAGGAATCCCCCGACGCTAACAGCAATTAATTGCGTGCACGTTCGTGCCGTTTGGCGTCCAGATGACGTTAGACCATCTGCTATAGCGATATTCAATGCTTGAAATACGAGCATGAAGGAAAGCACGAGAAGTGCTGGTGCAGCAGCTCCCCACTCATTTCCGAATACGTTTACGAGGATCGGTTCTGAAAAATATACGAATGGAACAGCCATCAGCATGCCGATCACTCCCATTAGCTTCGTCTCAACCACATTTAACTGCAAATGTCGCTTATCGTTATTAGTAGCAAATGCTTTGAATAGCGCTGGGTAATAAGCGCCCGCGACTACAAATGGCACTTGTTGCAACGCTTGAGGAATTCGGTAAGCAATGGCGAAAAGACCGACTTCTACCAACGTAATCGAACGTTCCAACACTAACGGACCGAGATGAGGAAGAATGACAAACAACAATCCTCCAGCGGCAAACATCCATAATTGATGAAGCAATCCCTTATGGAATGGAACATACCGCCATTTCAACCGCGCCTGCTTAAGGAAAAGGATCATGCCGAACATCCCCGCGATTACATATGCACACCCATAAAGAAGTGCCATCACTAATGGCGGCAGAGATAAACCTACCCCAACGATCATAAAAAAGACGAGCAGTGATGCCGAAATCATTTTAATGTAGCTTATATATTGCATTTTTTCGTATAGTTGGAAGTACGTTGATGCAATGCTTTGTGCTGTCACACCAATAACCATTGGCAACAACAAATAATAAGAAGTTAGGACAATCTCTTGCTCGCTGTAGTACATAAAATGAATAAACAGAAAACCCGTGACAACGGAAATGAGTAGGAATAGCAAACGAAGCTTCACGAACGATACAAACAGTTTTGAATGTTCATTTTGCTTGTTTGCACCCTCTCTTAATACAATATCGCTCAAACCAACGTCAGTGAAAAAACCTGCAATCATGGCAACGGCAAGTACGACACTGAATACACCGTAATCGTGCGCTTGAAGATACGATGCCAGCACGACGAGGGCTAGCGCATTTAATAATGCAGCCGTCGTCGTTCCATAAAGCAAATGCCAAATATTGATGAGGATACGATTTGTTGAGATGCTCATTGCTCGTAAATCACACCGAGAATTTTTTTATTTCTTCGTTCAATGTGTTGCTTCGCTTCACTTAACTTTCGTTTTCTCGTTTTCATATGTTTGGCATAAAGAATAACTTCATCGCTCTGGTCAAGCATCGTTTGTGCCATTCGTTTTGAAAGGGGCCATACGCATCAATAAAGATGTATGCATAGAATTCTTTCCATTCTTTTACTAACGATTCAAATGAATGAACCCGTGTGCATTCGTTTTTATTTGTAACCGGTCCACACTTCTGTGTAACGTCCGATGAATTTGATATGATTTTTCCGACATCACGTTCGAGCTTTTCGGCAAACAGCTATCCACAAAACTCGTCTTTGCGTAAACGTTGTAATAAAGGACCTTTGCTTGGTTTTTAGCAAGTGTTTTTGCGAGTGTCATCCCTACAAGCGCCTGCTTTTTACTCGATGTAGGACTCGTAAAATAGATGATTTTTGGGTTATTGATCGTTAAGGCTTGGATGTTTTGGTAGATAGCGTTCATTTGCCAATCTCTAATCCACCGTTTCTGACGTCGTTTTGCCACGCACATTCACCTCACTTTTTGCTGCGTAATGCCGGAATTTTTGTTTTGATTTCCCCTTTTTGACGCTCACTTCCCCTAACACAAGTAATTCAAGTTCACGCTCTAGCTCTTCAGGATGTTGTATAACGCCAACGTATTGATGGCGTAGAAACGTAGTGCTAACGCCGAAGAATAGACTAACAATGAAGCGATTGCGATGTTCATTATTGGATTATCTACCCTTCGAGCATCTACTACCTCAGATGCATTGTTCATAACTTGTAGTTCATTCACCCCAAGTGATTGCTCCATAAATGAAACCGTTGAATCTGCCATCGAACGTGCTATGTTCTTTGCTTCTTCTTGATGATGATAATGAACAACGATATTAATGAGTTGAGAGCGTTCATTATGTTGAATCGCAATCTGCTCATCGAGCTGTTGATATGGAATCGCTAATGTTTCAGATACTTCTGTTTTCACCATCGGGCTTCTTAAGAAGTCCATTGTCGAAGCTAAAAGCATATTATTTTGCTCGGTTTGCGCGTATTCCGTCCCTCTCTCCAAATCGCCTACAAGGATCGCTTCACTTGCCTCGTATGTTGGATCAATAACATAGATCACAACAACGGTTGCAGCGGAGAAAAACAACAGAATTGAAGAAAACAGGAATTTCCACCGTTTTCTGAGCATCAGAAGAATTTCATATATATCCATCCGTTGCATCACTCAATCCGCTCCTTTCTATACAAAATTGATGGAGCGATGCATAACTTCACTATGCATAATCGTCTCTTTTAAACCTTCTTCAATCGCGTACATCGGTTGCCACCCTAAACGCTCGTACGCTCGATCTGAATTTAATGAGCTGCGAAATATATCTCCCTGACGTGCTTCTTTGAATACGGGGATCATACTCGAACAGCCAAAATGACGAATCGTTTCCATGAGAGAAAGAATGGACAGTTCTCTTCCACTTCCAATGTTCATCGTTTCGTTGTTTCCATTTGTTAGTGCTTCCACATTGGCACGCGCCACATCTTTGACAAAAACAAAGTCGCGTGTTTGTGATCCATCTCCATAAATGTGCAAAGCTTCCCCGGTTTTCAGCTTATGAATAAACTGTGCCACCACACCTGCTTCTCCGTGTATCGATTGACCAGGGCCATAAACGTTTGCGTATCTGAAAATCGTATAGTTTAACCCATATTGTTCAGAGAAAAAACGAATATACGCTTCTGCTTGCAGTTTAGACAACCCATAAAACGATTGTGGATTTGTTGGGTCTGTCTCTTGAACTAAGACGCTATTTCCACTACCGTAAACAGCCGCAGAAGAAGCAAATATCACTTTCTTCACGCCGTAAGTGACACACATTTTTAACAAGTTAATCGTTGCTAATATGTTTTGTTTTCCATCCACTAAGGGCTGCTGCATTGATTTTGACACCGATACTTGTGCAGCGTGATGGATAACAACATCAGGTTGTTCTTCCTTAAATATCATGTGAAGATTTGAACAAACATTTTTACGATAGACACGAACTTGTTTATTCTTTGGTTCTGTTAAAATTGCATAGTCGACAATGACGACTTCATGATGATTCTCGACCAGTTGCTCAACGATATGAGAACCGATAAAACCAGCACCACCAGTTATGAGTACTTTCATAGTTTGCCTCCATTAGTAGGTTCAAATTTCGTTCGTTATTAAGAACAGACAACGATGAAAATTACTCTTGCTCTTGGATAAAGTGTTCCGGGCGAATATCGAGTGCTTTCGACAATTTCACCAAACAATCTACGGACGGATTCGTCTGAATATTTCGTTCAATTGAGCTGATATAGGACTTTGCAATGCCTGACCGTTCGGACAACATCGTAATCGACATTCCCTTTTGTTCTCGTACACGCTTAATACGTTCTCCTACATATTCCATTTCGTCACATCCTGAATCGTCTTTATTCTCCATGGCCAATGATTCATTAATATGAACCTTTTCCTGACACCACAACGAGGACGGTTTTAAGAATGATTCGGACATCCATCCCGAACGTTTGCTTGTCCACGTACTGATTATCGAATTGAATTTTTTCCCCGTGGGAGATTGAACTTCGCCCATTCACTTGTGCGAAACCAGTAATTCCTGGTTTAACTCGCAACCTTCTCCGTTGACTTTCGTTGTAAAATTTCGTGATCTCGGGAACTTCAGGTCTTGGACCGACGATACTCATTTGCCCGAACAAAACATGAACAAATTGCGGGAGTTCATCCAAACTATACTTGCGAAGAATTCGCCCAATCGGCGTGACTCTATCTCCAGAAGCGCTTTTAAAAACAAAGTCTTCCGGTACATGATCATTCCATGTATACCTCGGTTTGTTAAGATGATGACGGTTTGTCATTGAGCGAAACTTCCACATTGTATATTCTTGTTCAAACTGACCGACACGCTTTTGTCTGAAAAAAATCGGTTTGCCGTCAAGAAGCAATATGAGTAAGGCGATCATGACGAGCAATGGGGAGATGGCAAGTAGAATAATGGAACTTAATGCCACATCCATCATTCGTTTTATGAAGCGCTCTATGACCAGCTTGTTTCGTCGAGTGTTTTTGATGGCGACCATCGCTTGCTCTCCTTTTAGAAATAGTGAATGTTTAACTTTCGGTACTTCTTTAACGACTTCATTAGATGGCTCATTGTATAAAACAGAGCAGCCGGTTGCCAAATTCCGATATGACGATACACACGATACGTCATTTGTATCGATCGAACTTTCTTTCCTGATTTTGAATGTCTTGATACCCTGTAAATCAGAAGTGGTTCGTTTACACTGTACGCGACAATTCCTGTGCGTAATATCGTTAACCAAGCAAGATAGTCCTCTGACAGGTCATCACGTTCCAATTGAAGTTTTTTGAAGTATTTACGCTTGATTACGACTGAGGAACAAGAGATGACGTTTTGCTTAAGTAAATGCTGATATCGCACTTCTTTAGGCACCTGAAAAACAGTCGAATACATGTTGCTTTGCTCATCCATGTATGTTGCACCTGTAAAAATGAACTCTGCCTCTTTTTGTTCAGCAAGTCTCATCTGCAACGCTAATTTTTCGTGATGCCATGCGTCATCACTATCCAAAAAGGCGATCCATTCTCCGGTCGCACAGCTAATCGCCAAATTTCTTGAGAAAGATACACCTCTGTTTTGCTCGTTATGACATATGCGGATTCGATCATCTTGGGCAGCCATATTTTCTACGATTAAACCTGTGTGATCGATCGAGGCATCATTAACAATAATGATCTCTAGATGTTGATAGGTTTGGGCGAGCACGGATTGAACTGCCTCTTGAATGTAAGATTCTGCATTATATGCTGGCATTATGACACTAATCAAAGGGCGCAACTCTACCACCTGCCATTCATTTTCTTCATGAGATATTGCCCATTATATGCACGGGACTTTATTGTATTCTTATTGATTATATGAACACCTCCTCATTCATCTTCGCTAGTTTCCTCTTGCTTATCCTTCACTGTACGGTGTTCCCATAACAAAAACTACTAACGAAAGTTAGTAGTTTTTTAGAAAAATTCATTCTATTATTTTTATACGTTTGTCGAGAATTTCAGCTCATTTTTTTAGTACTCATACGGTAATCGGAAAGTAAAAACACTGCCTTGTCCGACTTGACTTTCAACGAGCAATTGCCCGTTATGTTGATCAATGATCTGTTTGCATATGCTCAGTCCAATGCCGAAACCCTCTGATTCTAACGTTCCATTATTGGCTTGATAAAAGCGTTCAAACACAAACGGTAGCTCACGAGTCGGGATGCCCTGCCTTCATCACGAATCGACACGATGAGTGTTCCATGTAACGAGTCTACACTTACCTCTACAATAATTGCAGATCCTGCTGATGAGAATTTCATCGCATTTGTAATCAGGTTCGTGAACACCTGTTCAATCCGGCTAGCATCAACGATGCAATACGCCTGTTCAACGTGATGTGAGAATTGTAAATGGATCTGCTTTTCGAGCATTTCATCCTCATAACTATTTACGAGTCGCTTCATGAGCGAAACCATTTCCACCTTTTCATACTGCATAGAAAGCATGCCACTTTCTAGCCCGCTAACATCATGCAAATCATCTAAGAGTCTTTCCAAAAGCAAGGTCTTATCATAAACAATTGAAATGTAACGATCGCTTTCTCGTGAAAAAATGCCATCTTTAATTCCTTTCACATATCCCCGTATAGAGGTAAGAGGCCCCCCAAGTTCATGGGTCACATTTTCTACTAGTCGTTTTCGCATCTTCTCGAGTTGAGACAGCTCTTCATTCACGCGTAGTAATTCATTCTGCTTATAATCAAGTTCTTGCGTACGTTCCTGCACTTTCTTCTCCATGGAGACATTTAGAGCAGAAAGCTCATCTGTAAGCTCTTCAATTTTCGTGTACGAACGATACGTTGCGTGTACGAAATTAATAATTTGCATACTAATATGAAACAAAACACCTATAGAAACAATGCTTCCTATAAAAAAACGGTCTTCATAGGTAACCATTTCATAGATCATCGCTGCGTAAAGAATTGCAAAACCAATGGAATTGTACACCGCATTCGGATGTTTTCCTCTAAGAGCACGTAGCAACACGACGAAAGAATAAACAATAAGGAATAATGATGTAACGAGCAATAGATAGTGAAAGTATTGAAATGTTTGATACGGACTCACGATAATGAAGAAAGCAAACAAGAAGAGCGTGACAATCGCTAACCGGTTTATTAAAACGTACGTATATTTGGCAAAATCTGAAATGATGTATTGCAATAACCATGCATGGGCGAGAATACATAAACCGTACACAAATCGATATTCAATGTGCCATGCAAACATATGAAACCAATCCATTTGAAAAATCGCTAAAAATCCCACAATTACGCAAAAAATTGCATAATACATCACTTGTTTCAACTTCGGAAGAAAAGCAAAAAAAATGAGGTACGAAACCCCGATGATGAGCAATGCACTTAACGGAACATAGGAGAGTATCAATTGCTGAAGATAATAGGTCGTAATCTCTTCATGATTGCCAAAGCGTATCGTATGAATGAGTCCACCACTGTCGTCCAAATAGCCAGAAATGTTAATGACAACTTCTACGGATGGGCCTTGGGCTTCAAACGGAATCATCCTTTGCGTTTCTCGTCTGTGTACTGGGTACGGTGCGACGAGCGCTTCATTGACCCAAATTTGATAGTGACCGATACGGTCAGGAAGCACGATCGCAAACAGTCGTTCTGATTCTTGGATGTCTAACACTTTTCGGTACGACAATGGTGCTCCAATGAGAGACGGGTCAGAAATGCTTAAACGATGTGGTACAGAAACATTTTTAATGAACGTGTCATCGCTCATATCATTAGGGTGGAGTTCACCAAGGTGAAGCTCCCAATCCCCACTTAAGACAAGCAGGTCAGACCATTATAAGTAGCATCATCGCTGTGCGCCTCATCAGCATTTAACGTGTACGAAAATAAGATAAAGAACAAACATATAAGACAATTATTTCTCCATTTCATATGCTTATTCCCCTTGCCTGACATCAATCCTCATGACACAATGCCGATCTCTCGTGCTTTCGTAATGGCTTGGGTCCGACTGCGCACATCCAGTTTCTTATAAATGACGTTGTTATACCCTTTTACCGTCCCTTCCGAAATGTACAATCGTTCAGCAATCTCTTTATTTGTATACCCCCGGTTTAACAACATTAACGTTTCAATTTCTCGATTAGTAAGTGATTCAATGAATGCATGTTCAATAGGAGTCGTCGAGCTCAACAGCTGTTGCCTTCTTATGCCTGCATTCACTCTAGCAACGAGAATATCCGGCTCAAACGGCTTCGTCACATAATCATCTCCACCCAATTCGAGTCCTGTAATCACTTCATCCCTTTCACGTCGAGCGGTGAGAAAGATAATAGGGACCGATGAAGTCGCGCGTATTTGCTTGCAAATACTAAACCCATCCATATCAGGAAGCATAATATCTAATACGAGTAGGTCCGGATCAAAAAGCTCTACCTTGTCAAATCCATGAAAAGCATCATGAGCCACTTGCACTGTATAACCTGCTCGTTTTAAATATTCAGAAATAAGATACGCAACATCGACATCATCTTCAATTATGAGAACACGACCTCGGATCATCAGTTCATCCCTTCTCTCATCGTTAGTCATCGACAATTGTACTAGTTCAATTATTATATACGTTTTATGAAAGTTTTGGAATATCACTCAAATATTCCATATTATTACAATTATAGCACGCAATCTGTAAGAAAACTTACTTTATATACAGTCTATTGTCATTTTGTGGGAAAATCAAAAAAAAAGACAGTATCTATCGATACTGTAACGGATGGCTTATCTATTCAATTGTTCTTTCTATATAGAATGAACTTAACATTTTCCTAAATTCACGCTGTTGGGTTGAAGGGGTAGCGCGGTGCAGGATGCCATTTTGCGCGCTAGTTTACACGTTCTGCGAGCAAGTTTGCCTACTTTAACGTTTTCGGTCTCCTGCGCAGTTTGTTCCGACTGGAGCGCAGATTCAATGCTAAGAAGCGAGCAACCTGTCGGCCCGAGCAGGCCCGAAGCAAAGTCGGACTCGGTTCGCGCTGACAACATGTTGGTACTTCGGGGCGGGGATGTACACGTGACCCGGTAATCTGTTACCTATTTTACAAGAATATACCGCTTTTCCTGCGATTTCCCCCAACTTGAGAACCGTTCGGTCGCAATTCGAGCACATTTTCCACTTTACCAAGCTTACCACTGGTTCTTGAAGAAATGATTTAGTTCAACTTATATAGAACCTCGCTCATTCGATGGATGGCTTTTTCTTTTAATAGAAGATCGGTGCGCCATCGTCTTGGGTGCGAGAAATTCATTCGATTGTCCTCTGAAACCACGAGCTGTTCGACTTGTTCCGCCCATTTCTTTACTTGTGCAATGCGTTCAACGAATACATTGTTTACAAACCCCATCATAATAAAGTCTAGCGATTGAGCATGCTGATGAAACGTTGCAAAATCATGAGTAACCGGATCTTCAAGGAGTGCTAGGTCCTGCCCTTGTTCAACAATCAACGTTTTAAGACGTTCGTGTTGGTATTCCGCTTTCTCGCCTTTATTCTGCACAGCATTTGAAAGATTATAGATGTGAACTTGACCATTCGGTGTATGCCCTGCGCGCTTGTACTTTTCGTATCACTTCGATTACACATTGCATCGTCATATCGGGGAAATTCTCACCGTCGTAATGGTCATGCAGCCCTTCGCCCGCCTGAAATAACTGCCATTCTTCCGTATTTTCACATTTAAAAGAACCGGGATTTGTCATTAAAATGATACCAATTGTCGCTTTACTTTCCCCAAACTGTATACGGGTTTGTTTACGAATTAGGAGCACTTCATCATCATCGATGATCCGATACATTTTTGCTCGCACTCGTTCAGGGTACATCCTCACGATACAGCCCCCATTCCTTATTATGCACCCTCAACCTTAAGAATTGTGCCCTTACGTAAGGGCACAATTTAATAAGAACATTATTCAGCATGAGGATAACTTAACAGGTTTACGAATAAGCGATAACCTCCTGGCACTTGCGCTTGCAGTTGTCGGTACCACGAAAGACTCGTGTAGGCGTAAGTTCCATCCCCAAACTCTGCAACGAGAAGACCTCCGTCTAACGCTTCTTCCTCAGGGTCTGCCATAGACATGAGCGGTGTAAAACGCTCATCCCATGAAGATGGATAATAGAGCCCACGCTCTTGTACCCAACCATCAAAATCTGATGAGCCAATCTGATTTGGCTCAGAAAAAACAGGGTGATTCGGCTCTAATACATCAATATGAGCCGTTTGATCTGTGACACGCCACTCAATGGAAGGACTGCCTGGTTGCACCGGATAAGGCGCAAGCTGTGGGTCCCAATTATCATTGGGATTATGGTACTGCATGACCACATGTCCACCGTTTTCTACATATTGCAGTAAACGGTCATTGTTTGCTAACAAGTCATTACGACTTAAATATGCACGAATTCCAACGACAATCGTGTCGTATTCACTCAATCTCCAGACGTCAACATGGCCTCATCGATTGACTCAACGTTTAATCCCGCTTCCTTCAAACGTTCCGAAACGGTATCAAACCCACTTTCAATGTAACCAATGCGCAACGTTTCATCGACTTCTAAAGAGAAAGCTTCCACGTCCAACTGCCCCTCCTTTAACCAATACGATTGTTCGATATGATCGTAGTCAATGGGTTGAACGATGGTAGAATCATCTCCAGCATAAATCCGAACAGACTCTTGAGCGTCAGTAAGGGATTCATGACCTGTTACCGTAAATGTGAATGTTTTCTTTTCACCAATTTCTTTGAACTGGATATTTTTTGTCGCTCGTTCCACCGTTAAGCCTTCTGTTGGCTCGAGGCGAATGGACGTTTCATAGCCATCTTCATAGTAATTGGTTGCCGTACTTCAAGCTCAATTTCGTCGTTCCCGGTTTGTGTATTGAGTATCGTCGCTTCTGGTGACAATTCAAGGCCGACTTTCGGGAGGACAGCAACAGTCTCCTCTGTTGATACTTGATGCTCTACAACATTACCCCTCAGCCGATAAGAAAGGTCACCAATGATTGCTGGCTCTCCATATGCATCAAAAAATTCAGCATCCTCATCGATTGCTACGGTAAACGTCGCTTCAACTTTTTGATTCGCTCTAACGCTCCTTGGTACATCTTGGTCCGTCACTTGCCAACCATCTGGCAAGTGTAAATCGGCATTCAACTGCACTAACGGTCGAGGGTTTTCGTTATCAATGTCAATCGTCACTTCCACCTGACCGTCTCTTGTAACTTCATAAGCAGAACTCGTGACCGTCACTTCTACTTCACCGCTCTCGTCAATCACACGCTGGAGCTGCGCTTCTTTCACATCCAGACGTTCGAGTAGATCTGTGTCCATGTTTTGACGATCGGCGATATGCTGAGCACTTCTTACTTCACGTAAGGACTGTACTGCTTCCGCGTACACACCTTCACGATCTGGGTACGTCGCGACCACCTCATCCAGGGAGCTTGAAGCCTTGCTAAACGATTTTCCCAAGAACGGTTATCAAGCGTTTTGCCATACTCTCTTAAATCAAATGCTAATCCAGTGAAAATATCTTCCTCTTCTTCTTCACTCACATGAGACCCTGCCAAATTCAACGATTGGAAGAAATCTTCAATTGGCAAGTCACGTCCCATGCCTTGACTTCGATGCAAAAAGCGTGACTCTTCCCCAAGTTGTGGATACGTTTTTTCATAGATTGGATCATAGATACCGATATTAAAGTTTAACGTTTCGGTCTCTTCCGTGCCCGGTAAATAAAACTTTAGCGGCTGCCACGGCAAAAGCCCTTCATCGGCATGCTCAGGGAAGACTGATGGATCAGCGGCGTCCACAAATGCTCGTTCAGTAAGGACCGTCATCGTACGATGATGCCCGTGTTGACTTGGGACATCGAGAAATGATGTGAACAAAATATCTGGGCGTTCTTCACGAATGGTGCGAATGAGCCGCTCATAAACCCGCTCTTCTCCCCATTCATCTAACGTTTCATCAATAGATTTCGAAAAACCGAAGTCATAAATGTCATCATCCAATTGCTCACTTAGAATGCGTAAATCCAAATTTAAGACCTCAGATGCTTCCTCTAATTCGAGGGAGCGGATGATGCCAAGTCCGTTACCTAATTCTGTTCCAATTTCATTCTGCCCGCCTTCGCCACGATTGGCGATGACGCTGCTCGTTCGAACCCCATTTCCAAGTGACATGTACGAAAGCAACGCGCTTCGCTCATCGTCTGGATGAGCCCTGTGTTCATAAAGCTTACTACGGTCTCTAGCGGTTGCACGACTTTCCATAAATCAGGGTCATGTGCTTGATCATGGCCATGTGTCACCTCCGGAATGGTTGTTGACGTTGCAAGAACTGCGGCAGTTACAACGGTCACTGCAAAAGAGAGCTTCTTCTTCATTTCATCTTCCTTTCCTATTTTATTTCATCCCAGTGAGGACAATGCCTTTAATGATGTGTCTTTGTAAAAGCAAGAATACAAGAATGAGCGGGATCGCGGTAATCGTTGCCCCAGCCATAATAAGCTCCCACCTTGATTCAAATTCACCGGATGCAAAGTAGGCAAGGCCTACTGGGAGAGTAAAGACTTCTTGGGATTGTGCAACAATTAACGGCCATAAAAAAGCGTTCCAGTTGCTAAGAAAACTGAAAATAAACAGCGCGGATATCGCCGGCCACACTTGGGGTACGCAACTTTAAAAAAGATGCCAAGTTCTCCCATCCCATCTACACGGGCCGCATGAAGGAGGTCATCAGGGATCGATTCAAGAAATTGTTTCATTAGAAATACACCAAACCCTGTCATTAGACCAGGAAATAATAACCCCCAATACGAATCTGTCCACCCGAGTTCTGCACTCATCAAATACCACGGGATAATTAACATCTCTGTTGGCACCATGAGCGTACTTAAAATCGCTACGAAGATGAGTGTTTTTCCGATAAACTTAAATTTCGCCAGAATATAACCTACGAGTGTATCAAAGAAACAAACACTAATCGTCGTAATAACGGCAATAACAATACTGTTTATCATCCAGCGACCAAACATTGTATCTGTAAAAATGCGTGTATAGTTTTCTAGTGTAAGGTTCTCAGGAATAATACTTAATGAATAAATGTCTGCCGGCGGCTTTAGTGACGTTGACACCATCCATATAAAAGGAAAAAGGACGATGATCGCTCCGGCAGTTAAAAGGAGATACGGCATGAATCTCCAAATTGGATGTTTCTTTTTCATGCACGAATCCTCCTTTTTAATAGTCAAACTTTCTTGTAAGTACTTTCATTTGGAACAACGTTAGCATGAGAATCGCAATAAAAAGTACGACCGTCGCCGCGGATGCATCCCCATGTTGAATTGGTTAAATGCGAGTCGGTAAATGTAAACAACGACTGTAATTGTCGAGTGAAGTGGACCACCAGCACCATCAGGACTCATGTTCACCACTTGCGTAAACGATACTTGAATAAATGTAATTGTCCCGATGACGACCGAAAACACAATCGTAGGGTTTAGTAATGGAATGGTGATGGATTTGAACTTGTTCCATGCACTTGCTCCGTCAACGTCAGCGGCTTCATAGAAAGATTCCGGTATGTTCTCTAACCCGGCAAGAAAGATAACCATTTGGAAACCGAGTGCTTGCCAAATCATCGTTCCAACAATGATGTAAATCGCTTGTTCTGGGTCCCCTAAAAATCCTTGCGGAGAAAAACCGAGTTCAACTAAGAAATTGTTCACAAACCCATTGTTCATAAACAACCAGCGGAACACCCAACTGACGGCCACAATGCTCGTCACATAAGGAATAAAGTAAATGACCCGAAACAATCCTTTAAACCGATTTATTTTTTGGAGTAAAAGTGCAACAGCAAGGCCTAAAATGACTTGTCCGAGCACACCAAAAACAATAACGATAATGGTATTAATTAATGAGCGAATGAACACCGGGTCTTGAAAAATAGCTGCGTAGTTATCGAAGAACACATATTCATGTTCACCCGTTAAAATCTGGTAATCTTGAAACCCGATATTAAATGTATAAAGTGTTGGAAAAAAACGAATCGTTAAATAAAAAATGAGCGGGATAAGTAAACACGTATATACAAATAAGTACGTTTTCTGCTTCATATTTAAGCGAGGTGAGCGTGTCTTTCTCGCTGCAATGGCTCCGTCAGGCAATTCTAATCTCCTCCTCCTCTTTCTGTATAAGTTGAACTTTAAAATTTCCACATTTACCCTGTTTGTGCTTGATTTCCACTACAGGCGGATGCTTGCCGCGGAGGACCTGCCGAGCCTCCTCGGTCACTCCGTTCCCTGCGGGGTCTCGTCTCGGCCCTTCTTCCGCAGGCTTCACCGCCCTTCGTTCCAATCAACGGAATTAATTATGGACGTAGTTGAACTAGTGATGCCCAATAACCTTACACATAGGTAATCATTGTGACAATTAATCAAATCTGTTTTCCCATAAATGCAACAGCTTTGTTGCAGAGAAACATATACTGTTACATATAATGTGAACCATTTTCATAGACTTGGGATGGCGTTGAACTGTAGACGTTAAAGGGCTATATAAAATACCTTCTTAGATAATCTCTTTATTTCATCCTATATAGTCAGAAAAGATGGGAAGCCAAAGCTTCCCACTCCTCATTAGTTCCAATACGCATCAAATAATGCTTGTGTCTCTTCGGTGAGGATGTCGAGAGATTCTTCAGGTGACATGTCTTGAAGGAGCACGCGATCAACTGCAGCAATAAACAAGTCACGTTCAGTGCTTTCATCAACAAACGTATGTGTACTTGCGTAAGGAAGCTGTTCTACGAATGGTCCAAACAATTCATCATCGGCGAATTGCTCTTGCATGGCGACAGATTCTCTTGCTGGTAGTTCTCCAATTTCTTCTGTCCAACGCTCCATCACGTCTTCACTTGTTAAAAACTCTAAAAATTTCACAGATGCGTCGAGTTTCTCATCTTCAACCCCTGCAACGATGCCATTACTCCAGAAGGTTGCCGGTGACGATAGTTCTCCACCCTCTTCATGAACAGGTAGAGGTGCAACTGCGTAATTTAAGTCTGGTGCTTCGGTTTGCAATGTACCGAGGCGGAACGAACCATCAATGTTCATCGCCGCGTTCTCTGTCTGAAAAGCGATAAAGTCCTCTGTATAAAAATCTCGCTCCGATGTTTCATGAACACGTGCGAAGCTTAAATAATATTCAAAAGATTCTAGCCCGGCATCAGTATCGTTCCATGTGACCGTTTGGGCATCATCACTTAAACTTTGCCCACCTGCTTGCGGCAACAAGCCATCTCGCCACCAATGGTGCCCTTGTTGAGCTGGCTCCCATGCCATGCCCGATTGTTCAAGTTGCCCATTATCTGTGCGTTCAGTTAGCTCAACCGCTGTATCGACAAGCTCATCCCACGTTTCTGGTGGTCCATCGATTCCATATTCTTCAAAGATATCCACATTGTAAAAGAGAGATAACGTACGCACACCTGTAGGTAATGTCCAATATTCATCGTCAAGCTTTACAGATTCAATAAACGGGAAAAACTCATTCTCGATCTCCTCATGTGAAAAGCTCTCTTGTGGGAGCGGTTGCAAAAACCCTTGATCTACATAGTTTGGTACCCACCCATTGAATAAGTTGATCACATCTGGTCCTTCACCTGCAGGCACTTGCGTCGCCACACGCTCATTGAATTGGTCATAAGGAAAGTTTGTTTGTGTAACCGTAATGTCAGGGTTTGCATCTTCAAACTCCTCAATGAGTTCATCCATCAAATCAACTTTTGAATCAAATTGGTACTGCCAATACGAGATTTCAACTGGATCGCCATTCGCCCCATCTTCGGTATCCCCTGTTCCTGATTGAGAATCATCTCCGCCAGAACAAGCGGATAAAATTATCGCCACACTCGCCAAAGCACCGGTATACTTCCAATGTTTCTTCATCTTTCTTCCCCCTCATTTGCTGTTCGTTGGAACAATTTAGTCCGATATGTTGTAAATCCTTCTTGCTTTTGATTTACCTTGGTTCTCGTGTTACGCAACGCTTCCTGTACGTGCATGATGTGTTCATGAATGGCTACAGGAGCGGGTCCTCCTTGAACTTTGCGAACATCAATGAATGAAGCAACATCAATCGCCTTTTCATACTGCTTTTGGCTTAAATTTACAGCAACACCGACACGTTGACCCGCCTCTTGCAGTCGCTTTACATTTCCATCACTGAGTTTCTCGGTGCTCTTCACGAATGTTTGAACGACTAGATGAGCTTCCCGAAACGATAACCCACCGTCGCGAACGAGTACATCGGCAAGCTCGGTAACCGTGGAAAATCCATTTGCTGCCCGGTCGTATAACACATCGGTGTGAAAGGTTCCGTGATCAAGGATTTGCTCGAGTAATTGAATCGTCTGGGTCACTTTCGTAAAACCATCCAATAGCTTCGGTTGAATATCATCGCCAATGTCGACAATATCGCCATGCGGAACGTGGTGACTCATGAACGGTACACCATTCAACACACCCATCGCATCACTCATCATCGCGCGCGTATGTTCTAATGCCGATGGGTTTCGTTTTTGTGGCATAATGCTTGACGTTTGCACGTGCAAATCCCCTAAGCGAAACGTGTTCACCTCGTTCATTGTCATCTGAAGCAAGTCGTACACGACTCTAGACATTGAACTCATACAGATTGTGAGTACCGAAGCGAGCTCAATCATATAGTCTGAGGCAGAAACGGCGTCATACGAATTCGTCAGAACGCGCTCGAACCCTAGCGAGTCACTCATCCATGTCCGGTCAATTGGATGACCCGTTGTCCCTAGAGCGCATGCACCCATTGGTGATTGGTCAATTCTCGTTAAAAGCGACCAGCCTCTCTCCACATCACGTTGGAGGTTACTCGCCACACTCATAAAATAATGGGCCAATGTCGTTGGTTGCGCTTGTTGATGATGCGTGTATGCTGGCATATACGCGGATGTATGACCATTAGCAATTTTAAGAATTTTATCGGCGAGTGTATGAATATCGTTCATCCATTCAACAACACGCTCCCGCCAAAACATGCGATACATCGTGGCATCCATGTCATTGCGACTAAACGCAACGTGCATATTGCCTACGACTTCATGGCCAACCTTTTCTGATAAATCATGTTCAATCATGAAAAATAAGTCTTCAAATTGGGCGTTGTACGGTTTGTTCCACCCTGTTTCATAAAGCTTAGTCGTTGCTTCTACGAGCGTAGACGCATGAATGTCTGGGATGATTTTTTGTCGGCGCAGCATTTGGATATGTGCAATGCTAATCTCTAAGATATAAGTAAAATAATGATCTCTCGTAAATGAGTAGGTCGGTGCCAAAACATAATCAACGTATGTTTGACACCTTGTTGTCGGTTGATTCAATCGTTTCATCCCCTGAGTATTGAGTCGTGTTCTAACGTGCTTAAATAGGCTGCTCCTAAACAAGATATATATCGATTTTGTGTAATATATATGTTTGTGTTCACAGGCAAATGCTGTTCCATCACATCGACAAAAATATGAATGTACCGATGCAGCGAACGGGATATGCCCCCACCGAGCACAAGGCTTTCGGTTGATAATTGAGACAATATTTACGATGGCGAAACTAAGATGACTTACCATCTCTTCTACGACATATGCAGCATCAGCGTCATCCTCTGCCGCGAGCTGGAAGATTTGCTCCGCTGACAAACCTCGATCTCCGACCCTGCGATTCATTTGTTCAGTAAGAGCTGGCCCGCCAATCTGATTATCTAAAAAACCGTATCCTTCAAAAGATGAATAGTCATTTTCTTTTGCCAATGTTCGGTCTGTAACGAGATGCCCAATTTCTCCTGCCGCATATGCGTGACCACGATATAAATCACCGTTAAGGATCATCCCGCAGCCTACACCAGTACCAAGCGTAATCATGACGACATTTTCGTCATTTTTTGCTTTACCGAGCCAATGCTCACCGAGCACCGCCATATTCACGTCATTATCAATATAAATTGAATACGGTGTTAATGCTTCAAGCTCGGCTTTAAGAGGGAAATTCTTCCAACCTAATGATTGCGCTTCAACGACAACACCGGTTTTCGTATTCGTAATTCCAGGCACCCCAATGCCAATACTCATCATTTTTTCTTTCACAATATTTGCTTCCTGAACCACTTCCTCAATCATGTGAGCAATTCGAGACAACAGCATGCCACTGCGTAATTGTTCTTGCGTTGAAAACGACCGAGCAACGATGACCTCGCCTGCAAGGTTCGTCAACACGCATTCTGTATGTGTCCCCCCTATATCAATGCCGATGAGGTATCGTGCGTTTTTGTTAAAAGATAACCGCACCGGCTTTCTACCCGCTCGAGACGACTGCGTATGCTCTCCTACCTCAATAATCCACTCTTCTGCAACAAGCTCATCAATGAGTGTGCTCATCGTCGGTTTACTAATGTTAAGAAAAGCAGCTAGAGAAGCTCTAGACACTTCCTTATCCGTGTCATGCAATCGAATTGATTGCAACACCTTTTGCTTATTAAACAATCGCAGACTTGACGGTGTTCCATCATTCATCTTCTCCATTCATCTACTCCTTGCCGAAAAGCGATCAACGTTGTATCGTTAGTTAAGTTTACTAACTAATTAGCTACTAATAAAATATCGCATCTTCACTACGGAGTCAATACATTATTTTGAATATTCTTTTCCTTTCGCTGCATTGACAATGTGTATGTACGCCCATATAATAGAGCCATTCTAGTCTGGAGGTTTTTGTTTGGTACACTTATGTTCATTACTGGGGAGT
Source organism: Geomicrobium sp. JCM 19039 (assembly GCF_000698145.1). Taxonomy (GTDB): domain Bacteria; phylum Bacillota; class Bacilli; order Bacillales; family Marinococcaceae; genus Geomicrobium_A. The sequence goes on along the minus strand of NZ_BAXB01000010.1, from coordinate 67,619 downwards.
AAGCTTTCTTAATCGCTTCCACGATTTAAGAAAGTCCAACGAAACGAGCGACCGAATTTTTACGAATAATTGAGATGAAATAAAGGGGAAGTATTGATGGATCTGGCGGTTCTTAACTAATCATTAAATGATAACTGGATATGCGTTTTTTATCGTCATCATGACGATTATTTGTCGTACGCAATTCCAGCTAGTTAAGAACACGTTTACAAATCCGTTGCGAACCCGTAATGGGTGTGCCTTTTATAGGCTCATCCGTATACACGCACGCTGTGAACGATTGTTCACAGCGATTTTTCGTATGCACTCGTGTGAACAATCGTTCCGGCCTGCCCTACTTTAATACAGGAGGAAACACCGTGAACGATAAAACTTTAGAAGCCATTGGCTATACAAAAACACTCTCTGATATCCAATCTTATGCAAGAACAGAACGAGGAAAAACATCGATTCAAAACCTGAAACCGATGATGAATCCAGCACAGATCAATCGCTCGATGCAAGAAATCGAGGAGTCTGTTGAGATTCTAAAAATGAGCAGCAGTGTACCGATTCATACCGTAGATGATATCGAGCAACTGATCGCTCATGCGAAAAAAGGGGTATTCATTCGCGCCGATCAATTCACACGCGTCCTGTCATTTCTAGATCATTGCGAGAAATTAAAACGGTTTATGAAAAGCAAAGAACATGTTGCCCCTACCGTAAGCTCTTACGCATTCTCCATTGAAGATTTAACTCAACTTGAAGAAACAATCTCCGGTGCGATCCGTCATGGGCACGTGGACGATTACGCCTCAAAAACATTGACCGATTTACGCAGGCAAGTTGCGGAGCTCTCAGACAGAATGCAAGCGCGTGTGCAACAATTGGCGAGGGGAAACAAATATGCATCGTATTTACAAGACACAACTGTCTCTGAACGGTATGGACGTTTCGTTCTCCCGGTGAAAAAAGAGTATCGCGCCAAAGTTCGAGGAACGATATTGGACACCTCTTCTTCTGGCTCGACCGTCTTCGTTGAACCAGAAGAAATTGCGAGCATTCAAGAAGAGCTTAATGATTATAAAACATTCGAGGAATCTGAAGTGGAACGGATTTTGTTTGAACTTACGAATGAATTTCTCGAATACGAGCACACCATCCGTTTAGCGATGGAAGTGATGCACAATTATGATGTGTTATTCGCAAAAGCGAAATATTGTCACGCCATCGATGCGACTAAACCAACGCTCACAGACGACAAGACGATGCATTTAATTAATGCCCGTCACCCAGAATTGTCAGATCGAGCGGTACCGTTAAGCGTACAATTTGGTGGGCATGAACGAGCCCTCGTCATCACCGGCCCGAATACAGGTGGAAAAACCGTTACGCTTAAAACGGTCGGACTTGTTAAAGTCATGGCCCAGGCAGGTCTACTCATCCCTGCTGATGCCGGGAGTAAGACCGCCATTTTCCAACATGTATTTGTCGATATTGGTGACGGTCAGAGCATTGAAGATAACTTAAGTACGTTTAGCTCACGACTTGTTTCGATCATTCATATTCTAGAAGATGCGAACGATCATTCTCTCGTCTTGCTCGACGAACTCGGTTCGGGTACAGACCCAGCTGAAGGATGGGGCTTGCCATCGCCATTTTAGAACAACTCTATCAAAAAGGTGCTACACTGTTTGCAACGACGCACTACAGTGAGATGAAGACCTTTGCCGAAAATACCGACGGCTTCATCAACGGCTCCATGGAGTTTGACATTGAAACGCTTCAACCGACGTATCGTTTGCTTCTCGGTGAAACCGGTAAAAGTCAAGCGTTTGAAATCGCCATCAAGTTAGGCCTGCATCCGAACATCGTCGAACGAGCCCACGATATGGCTTACGAAGATCACGAAAATTATCGTGAACGATTTAGTGACGAGCAGTTAAAACAAGCGTCCTTTAAGCGGCAAATCGCCATCAATCGCTACTCCGGGCACAAAGCGAAAAAACAAGCCGGTGAAGTAAAACCATTTGACCAAGGAGACAATGTGACGATCCAAGCAATTGATGAGATGGGAATTGTGTACACAGGACCTGATGAGCGCGGCAACTATGTTGTGCAAATCAAAGGAGAAAAGAAGACCTTTAATCACAAACGCCTAGCACTTGCCATCCCCGCGTCTGAATTGTATCCAGAAGACTATGATTTTGACATCATCTTCAAAAGCAAAACGTACCGCAAAATCAAAAAAGACCAAGCAAGAAAACACGTAGAAGGCGTGTGGCTTGAAGAGGAAGAATAAAAATAGAAAAGCGCGCCAAGTGCGTGACTCACGTTATGGAGTCGCGACTTGGCGCGCTTTTTGTTCGAAGACGTTTAGTCGATTTCGAAGATGTCAGACATCGCTTCCCACTGTTCGTCTGACAGTGTGTACGCAAATTCATCTCCTTCCATAAGCGTATTGGAACTCGCCCACAAATGGAAAATCTCGCCCCCGATTCGCATTCGGTATTCAGGCTCTAATTGTTCGACTGAACTGCCCGGTTGTTCATTTCGAACATCGTTAATGATCTTCACTACCTCTCTAATATCCTCTTCATCCGTAAGCGTTTGCTCAGTTCCATCAATGCTCTTTAAATAGTCCTCGGTTTCAACAAACTGAATCAGCTCCGTTGAATCCGAATCAATTGGCTCAACGTCTACGAGCCCTTCATCAAACATTACGTCAATATCGTCCCCGTCTTTCTGTTCCTCTTCTGTAACAGGTGATCGTTCATTCTCACCGCAAGCAGTCAGGGCAAAGACGAGAATGGTGGCGAAGTAAAACCTATTTCCCATCATCAAACACCTCTTCCTTGCATATTTCGAATCGATCAGTATACGACTTGCGTAAATGCTACATTTAAGCGGACAGCGGGACTGAACCTTTCAATTCTCATCATGTTACGGGTGTTGTTATCTAGTTGTCAACCAAGTGAAGAAGGCTAGCAATGAGAAAGGAATTAACCTTTTATTTAAAGCGGCACTGAAAGGATCGACCACTCAGGAAGCCTCGTAGTAGCGATTGTTACAACGGAACAATTTTAACAAGACCTCCGCACTTAAAGTGGAGTTTCTACTCTATCTATTATAATTCTTAGTTATACGACAAACGACAGTTCAATAAGAAGTTACATTTCATGACTAAAGAACGTTTCTGTACGAATACACTGACGACTTCCTAAGTGATTGATATACTACCAATGAATACAGTTTTGAGGTGATGTATACATGGAGATCGCTTGTCCGAAATGCAAGTCAACAAACATCCGAACCTTTAGTAAAAAACGAAATGTACTATCCATGCTTGCGCTTAGTGTCGTTGGTATTATTTTAGGCTTTATTATTCATGATATCCTTCTATTCATCGGCATCGCCTGGCTGCTCGCTTCCCCGTTAATGGTACTCTTAAAAGACACTATCAATGCAAAGATTGCCGTAAGCAATTCAAGGAAAAACCTGCATGAGCTTGCTTAACGTGCTTCTTAAGATTAATATATGCCGAGCATACCTAATGAACCGATCCAAAACATTTTGGGTCGGTTCTTCCCCCACTTTGTTAAGCAGCTCTTTCTAGCCAAGTGACACTCTCACTTTTGCCTTGCAATCTTCTAAACTTTTGGCTTGCAAAATACACCAGCTTGTACACTCGACTTTCTAGAATATCGGTCCGTTGTTGTCGCAGGCGATCAAACTTATAACGATTCCGTTGGTGACCGACAAAACGTAACTCTCCAAATGTTGCTGGATCTGCAAAAATGCCATTTTGATAAATCATCAAATGATCTCTCCTTTTCTAAAAATGTGGTAAGCATAAGGAACGACCATACTTTCAAGGCCATTTTTTACAATTGTTTTGAGACATCACCTCCTTCAAGTCATAAAGAAATGAGATATTTAGCAGCCTTTCTTCCATAAATGTTTAATGAACATAAAAAAACGTCAGTTGTTGGTGATTTACCAGTCAAATGACGTTAGAGATGAGGAAAAATATTTTTCAATATTTCTATGTAAGTCACGGCAATTTAAAATTCATGTCATAATTCAGAGTTGCTATAGCCTTAAAGATAAATGCACTTACTTTGTGTATTTTTATGTCCATTCTAGTAATTTGGATAGTTCATTAAACTCATTTTTGTATTTTTCTGTGTTTATCTCATTTTTTAATTTATGAGTATCAAATTCTGTAATTTCTCCTTCTACAAACTGAAAACAATGGGGATAATTTTCTTTCAAAAAAGTTGCTAAATGACGCGGAAACCCTATGTTTTGAATTTCTATAATAAACCTGTCAATGGTTCCATACTCTAAGAAGTCAGACCAATTTGATTTAACTTCGACCCCTCTTTCTACTAGAAGGAGAATGTAATTATTAACATAACTCTTTATTTTAAATCGAATAGCATTTTCAATATCGGAAATAAGATTGTTAATGAGTATATTAATATGAGTGGCATTTTCTTTGTTGAATGTCTCATATTGATTAGCACGAATATTAAGATCCTTATCATGTTCATCAAAATATTTGATTGTATTGGAAATAATGATTTTTAAGGGTTTTGAATTTACCCAGGAGTTTATTAATACAGCATAATAATTAAGGTGTTCTCGATTTTTAACTAATGGATTTAATCCAATGCTCTCTTCTTTTTGCCATTCATAATCATCATATAGAATATTCAACATCTGCAAGCAACTTTTATAATCAGTTCCTTCCGGTAATTGATCAGTAGATTCAGTGGAGAATATTTTATTTTGAATATCAATTCTTATATTAGCACTTTGAGCAATAATATAATCTGGAACTTTGATAGTAGAAGTCACTTTCTCTAAAGTAATTCGTGCATCCTTATTCTTTTCAAAAAATCGGTTACGAAGAATCGAATCGCTTTTTACTATGTCATGATATACTAAAATGTTTCCGTACATATTTATATATTTTTTTTCATTAGCTGATAAATTTTTATTAGTAAATGGTTGTCCAGAAAGAGAATTACTAATATTTTTATATAAATTTTTGTCATTCTTTTTCATTAATGGAGATTCGATCTCAGTAATTTTTTTGTTTTTTACTTTTTCTATTTCCTTAGTTTTTTTCCAGTAGCCTTCTTGGTCGATAATTCTTGCACAAAATATATTTCCGCTTAAATCTTTAGCAAGTCTACCGGCCCGTCCAGCTAAATTCCAAAAGTTCACTTCATCCATATAATTCATACCAATTTTTGTACTTAATATAAAAATATTTTTAGCTGGTAGGTTTACTCCCTCAAGAAGGGTAGAGGTACAAAATAGAAAACGAATTTCTCCACTTCGAAACAGAGATTCAATTCCTTCTCTTATGCGTTGTGGAATTTTTCCAAAATGAAAAGCAACTCCCTTTTTTAAGCACTCAATCAAGAAGTATTGATCGTGGACACTTTCTTTTATAAGGGCAATTAGCTCTTCAATTCTCTTACTAGAATTATTTTGTAAGTGCGATGAAAATTCTCTGGCATGTTTAACGGTATATTCAATCGTATTACAATAGATAATATTTTGCTTATCGGCTCCCAATTTATTGACTACCTCAATTAGATTTTCTACTTCATTTTTAGTGTATTTAAGACCATTGAGAGGGATATCTTTTCCAAAATCCGAAAACATTACAGCTTTTTTATCAATGCAATCAATGAAGAAACGATTCTGAGCTACAGGACTTTCAGTTATTGAAGTGCTTTCTTCTATACTATTCCCAAATAATCTCAAAAACACTTCCGTATTTGGTATATTTGGTGAAGCAAAATATAATTTTACACTTTTTCTTTTCGCTTGCATTAGCGAATGATATAAAAGTGGCGTTCTTTGATCTTTATCACTTAATAGTTTATGGGCTTCGTCTACAAATAAATAATTTATAGAAGGATTATTAGAATCCGAAAAATACGATATTAACCTTTCTGGAGTGAATACAAAAATAAATCTATTACCTTCATTTTTATAGAGTAGAGGTACTTTAGGATGAGATACAATCTTATATTTTTTATTTTTTATCTCAGATTTTAATTTTATAGTAACTTGATTGATTAATGCCCTAGTTGGCACAAGAATTGCTATATTATCAGAAGCATTTCTCTCATCAATAATATAATTCATAAAAGCTTCAAATATAAAAGACTTACCAAAAGATGTTGATCCAGAAAAGCTATAATGATTACTGTCCTTCATTTTTTCAAAAACATCATATTGAGCGTCTGTAAAAATATATTTAGAATTCGGTGCTTGTTGCATGGTACTTTTGAGTATTTTATCAATCTCAATCTCTTCGTCATTGTTATCTTCATGATTCGAACCAACAATACTTATAGATGGAAAATTACCTAATTTCGTTAAAACACTTTCTGAGAAATTTTTAAAGTCATTATCATTCTTATAACCTTCTAGTTCGTATAGAAGACTGATGATTTTTAATGCAGTATTTCTAGCTTCAGGTTTTTTAGATCTAGATAATATATCGGCAAATCGTAAAAGGTCATAATATTCCTTTGAATTAAAGATTTGATTGAGCTCATCACTATTGAAGATCGTTTGCCCATAAATAGTTTCTGCTTTATAGATTAACGATTTAAGATACTCATCATTTAGTGCCATTTCGGTTAATTCTTCAAAAAAATTCATTAACTTAATAACTCCTTTAGCATCATTTCTCTCGTATCATCAAGTTTTGAGAAAGGGAGCACATAAATATGAAATATGTGGCCATATAAGTCAAACTTTTCGATGTAATTTGCTACATTCTCTTTTTGCGTTTCTATCTCTTCTTTTATGGCTGTTTCAACATGCTCTCTAAATCCAATATTTGAAAGTGTTTTTCGTTCATTTTCAAACTCCACTTCGTACCCTATGAAAATCCCGAAAGCTTCATCTACATCATATGAACTTTCACCTGGAGTAGGATAAACAATACTACGGAGAAATGTCTTTTCTTCTTCGGAAAAAGTTTCTCTGTCTAAGTTACTAGACATAAGGCTTCTCTCAAAAGAAATTCCGCTTTTTTCATTTCCTTTAGCGTTCACTGACTCCTTGAAATCCCGGATAGATTTAAATGCATCACGAATAGCTGGGTTAAGTTGTTTGTGTAATTTCGATTCTCCGAAAATTAATTGATAATTACCATTTGATAACTTTAAATAGTGAAGACCATCGGCACCATGTACATACATCTCACTTGATGTTTTTAATTCTAATTTTGATAGAATTTTTGGAGCTTGTAGATGTCCTTCTAAAAAGCAAAAGAGTAGAAATTCGCCTAGCTCTCCTGTGTTTTGTCTCCAATCTTTAAATTTTGCCCTGGCATCTTTAGATAATTTCATATAGTTTGTTTTTCCAATATATTCTTTGGCTTTTCTAGATAGAGCAAAGTCAGCAACCGATTCTAATAAATGATTTGCAGCAACTTTGTGGTCAAACTGATTCGAAGAGATAGGAAAAATGAATACTTGCAAATTATTTTCTACAGGAATTTGTGAGGTTGATACTTGTCGCATTGCTTTAGTAATATTCAAAGAATTATTGCTTATTTTCATTACGATCCCCCAAATCTCATTATTATATTTTTTCATATTATAACATCAAGATATTGGAAAATCGCTGTATAGGTCTTTAGAAAGATAGCATTATGCTAATTATTTTTAAATAAACATAAATAATTTCTTGTTTTTCTAGCAGAGACATCCCCCCTTTAATGAAACAATAAAAATAACTACCGATATTCATCTGATTTGTGTTTTGGGACAGTGAGCTTTTCCTTTACTGGTCTTTTATCACATGAGACAGAGTGATCACTCTTAATGCCTATCCCTCTATCAAATCCCGGAGTTTTTTTCATGAAACGTTCATAGTCACGCCATTTTCCTTCTGTAAAATGCATAGCCGCATTCACCTCTTCTGACAAAAAAATCTCCCTGTTAATAACAGAGAGTTGAAATATATGAAAATGACTTACTGGAATCCTAAAAACTGACTATTAGCTCGGCAGATTTTAAAATCTTCTATTACTACTCCATCGTTTTAGTAACTTCACGATCACCTCTTCTTTCTGTTTATCCGTATAACCGGATGGGAAATATGGGTTTATTCTTTCTTTTTGTATTACCATTTTCTCTTTTTGATTCGGCTTCTGTTCACTAAGAATTGCAAGAACCCTATCTGTATCTAACTTATTCTCTTGACTCATTTTCTTCAGTCGTATCGCTTGAGACAAAGAAGGCGTACATTCTTCTGATTTCATCGTCTCGTAAAGCCTTTCTTGCTCATTTGCTCGTAAATACGACAATTCCAACGCTATGGTAAACGCAATTTCTTTTTCATCGACCATTTCAAGAATCGGCGATATTAAGCTGGCTAAACGGGTATAACAATGAACCTGGTTACGACTTTCTCCAACCTGTCCAGCCAATAAATCATGTGACCGTTTTTCTTTCCCAACTTGGGACACATTTTTTTGGAAGATCTTCCAGCTTGTATTTTATCGCGTCCAACTTCACCTTAAAGGCGAAAGCTTTTTCACTCGGAGCTATTTTTTCACTTTGCAGATTACTGTCCTCCATTTCACGGACAATACAAGGCATCGAAGAAACCCCTGCGAGCTCGCTGGCCTTTTTCCGTCGATGTCCTGAAATCATTTCATATCCTCCTTCTCCCTTTGGTCGTACAAGCCCAGGAACAAGCACACCATATTGATCCACACTTTCTGCCATTTCCAACATCTCTTCATCAACCTTGATTTTAAAAGGATGATGAGGAAAATGACTGATCTCCAATAAATGAATTTCCTCCACTTTTTCTGTTCGCACAGTTGAAAGATGTTCTGAATTCAGCATGGCACCCATCTCCTTTCATAAAAAAAAGCCGACTGCTCTATTTAGCAATCGGCAATAATTTTATATAAAAAGGAAACGCCTGTCATAGAGGCATTTCCTTCGTTTTTTGTTTATCAAATTCACAAAAATGGTAGATCCAAATCGAGCGCGACACATACATCGATATACTGATACAATTTCTATGTCAGGAAGCCACACTCATCTTCTTCAATCGTATAGAATTTCGTAGGATGCTGGAATGACAGTACTTTCACGTATCATTCCGACGTATCGAAACCACACTCTCCACATGCGTCGTCTGCGGGAACATGTCCACAGGGGTGATTTCTTTCGCTTCATACCCGCCTTCTTCAAGAATCTTGAGGTCACGGGCTAACGTTGCCGGGTTGCAGGAAACGTAAACGATTCGCTCCGGCTTCATTTTAATCATCGTATCGAGTAGGGCGGGGTCGCACCCTTTTCTCGGTGGATCGACGACCATGACGTCGGCTTCGATGCCGTGGGCGGCGCGCCACCACGGGACGATTTCTTCGGCTTTGCCGACGGCGAAATCGACGTTGGTCATGCCGTTCAGCTCGGCGTTGTTTTTGGCGTCGCGGATGGCGTCACCGACGATTTCAACGCCGTAGACGTGCCTGGCTTGTTGGGCGAGAAATAGCGAGATCGAACCAATCCCACAATAGGCGTCAATGACCGTTTCTTTTCCGGTGAGTGCGGCGTACTCCATCACTTTGTTGTATAAGACTTCGGTCTGGGTCGGGTTCACTTGGAAAAATGAACGCGGTGAGATCAGGAAGCGAACGTCGCCGATTTTGTCTTCGATCGTACGCGATCCCCACAACACTTCGCTTTGGTCACCGAAGATGACGTTCGTGTCTTTTGTATTAATGTTTTGGACGATGGAACGAACATTGTTGACTTCGTTTTTTATATCGTCAATGAGTGCTTCTTTGTTTGGCAGTTTTTTGCCGTTCGTGACGAGGACGACCATCACTTCTCCACTCGTATGGCTGTGACGGGCGACGATGTGGCGAATCACTCCGCGTCGGGTCTTTTCATCATACGGCTGTATGGTATACTTTTTGAGTAATGATTTGACAACTTGAATGGCTTCATCATTGGGCGCTCCTTGGATGAGGCAGTGGTCCATGTCGACGATCTGATGCGAGCGCTTCGCATAAAATCCGGCAATCAATTCGCCGTCACGATTCGCGGCGACGGGTACTTGTGCTTTGTTTCGATAGCTCCACGGCTCGTCCATCGCGAGCGTCGGATGTACTGGAATTGTACTGTTGCCCATATACTTATGCAGGGCGTTGACGATCTGCTGGCGCTTTAGGTCGTTTTGTGCCGCTTCGGACAAGTGCTGCAGCTGGCAGCCGCCACAACGGTCGTATATCGGGCACGGCGGTTCAATTCGATGTTCACTCGTTGTCAATCGGTTCATTAGCTTTCCGAAGCCGAAGCCTTTGCCTGCTTTTACGACTTTGATTTCTGCTTCTTCGCCGGGAAGTGCATTCGGCACGAAGAGTGGATAGCCGTCAATTTTAGCGACACCTGCCCCTTCGTGGGTCAGATCTTCAAAGGTTACGGTCAGGCTTTCATTTTTCTGGACAGGTGCTTGTGCTTTTTTTCCCAAAGGTTTCACTCCACTAACTTTACGTCTTAGAGTTTAATTGTACACAATGAAAGGGGGAATTTCTATGACAGAGCAGTATTCACAACCGCAAACGAACAGCAAAGCCGTTACTTCTCTCGTACTCGGGATTTTGGCCGTTGCGATTCCTTATGCCGGCCTTGTAATTGGAATCATCGGACTTTTCATCGTGCGAATGGCCAACCAAGAGATCGCTCATACGGGTGAGGGTGGCAGAAATCTCGTGCTTGCCGGAAAAATTTGTGCCATTGTCGGCGTAGCGCTTTATGGTGCGATTATTCTATTCTTTGTATTTTTTATGCTTCTAGGTATGCTTCTTTCTTTTTTATGAGAATGACAAAATCCTCTGAGCAATTAGGCTTAGAGATTTTGTATAGAAGTAGTTATGACTATTTATGCCACACTCTTGCAATATTTTCCGCGGCATCTTCTAAATAGGAGGCGCCATTTGCCATCGCGTCTTCGAGTGACACTGCCCCGGGCACAATGCTGAAAACGGCGTCGATGCCGTGCTCATAAACATCTTTGTATCCCGTACCGAGCGCTCCACAGACGGCAATGACTTGCTTTCCTTCTTGCTTCGCCGCTTTCGCTACACCGATCGGTGTTTTGCCGTAGACGGATTGACCGTCAATCTTCCCTTCGCCAGTAAAAACCAAATCTGCCTTCTGGACGCGCGTATGAAAATCGGTCTCGGCGAGGACGAGCTCGATGCCTGGTTGTAAGGTTGCATCGAGAAAGGCCAAAAGCCCAGCTCCTAGACCGCCAGCGGCTCCTGCGCCGGGAATGTTGCTCACATCTTTTCCGGTCGCTTCGATTGTTCGCTCATTAAATACATCTAGGGCGTGGTCAAGCTGCACTACGGCTCGTTCGTCCGCGCCTTTTTGCGGTCCGTAGACGGCACTTGCCCCTTCGGGACCGAGCAGTGGATTGGTCACGTCACAGGCGACAATAATTTCTGTTTTCGCAAGTCTTTCGTCAAGACCGGAGATGTCGATTTTCGCGAGCTTTGCGAGTGCCCCGCCTCCACGATTGATCGCGTTTCCGTTCTCATCCAAAAGTTTTGCCCCTAATGCTTCAATCATTCCGGCACCTGCGTCATTGGTCGCGCTACCGCCAATGCCAATAATGATTCTTGAAACACCTCGATCTAGTGCCGCGCTAATCATTTCACCGGTACCATACGTGGATGCTTCATAGACGTTGCGGTCGGCTTTCGCTGTAATATGAATCCCGCTTGCTGCAGCCATATCCATGACTGCGGTAATTCCGTCTTCTGAAAGTGCATAATGTGCGGTTACGCTTTTAATATTAGGGCCTTCAACCTGCAGTTCAATCCTTTCACCCCCGAGATTGGCGGTTAAGGCTTCCATCGTCCTTCTCCGCCGTCCCCCATTGGAATGACATCAAATGTCGCTTCAGGATCCGCTTTTTGGAATCCTCGTTGTATTGCTGTAGCCGCTTCAAATGCGCTCATACTTTCTTTAAAAGAATCGGGAGCGATGACAATGTGAACCATAGATATTCGCACCTTTCGAGTAGGATGGTTTGTCTTGACGGACCCACAAAAAACTCGTATGATTTCAAGTAAGAGCGTTTCCCTTCTTTGATGAACAGTGTCACGTACATACGCTGTTGCTTCTTAAGAATGAAACTGTTGCAGGAAGGATGAATGGTTACAATGGATATGCCACATTGGTTTGTCATCGTAACAGTAATCTATTCGGTTGCTGTACTTGCATGGTCAGTGTTTAATATCAGAGTCGCAAAGAACTAGGAATAAAACACGACGGAGAAATCCGGTCGTGTTTTATTTTTCTTCTTGTTCAGGAACGAGCATTTCAAAATGGTGATGAAGGTTCACGAACTCTTTCGGAATCGTGCCTCCGTGCTCCCCGTCTAAGTTCAGCTGCATCTCGCCTTCGATCTCCAACTTAATTCGGTTCGCTTGGATATAGACAACTTTGTCCTCGTGGATATGTTGACCGGTTAAGGCAAGACTACCGATGCGGACAAAATCAGGCAAATTCGTCTTTTTCAACAATAGCAAATCAAACAATCCATCATCCAATCTGGCTTCTGGACTTAACTTCTCAAACCCTCCTACAGAATTGGAGTTGGCAATTAAAAAGAGCATGATCTCTCCTTCGAACAATTTTCCGTCATACTCGACTCTCGCTTGCCTAGGCTTTAAAAAGAAAAGCTTCTCAAATCCTTTTACGTAATACGCCATCTGCCCGAGCATCGTTTTTAATCGGCTCGGTGTATCATACGTAAGCTCGGTCAGACTCCCACCAGCGGCAATGTTGACAAAGTATTGGTCTCCTGCCTTACCTACATCAAGTGGAGAGACATGAGCTCCGGTGAGCACGTCACAAATTTCTTCAATATCCAATTCATTCATATGAAACGCACGGGCAAGATCGTTCGTCGTTCCAGCAGGGATTAAACCGAGACGCGGGCGCGTCTCTAATTCAGCAAGTCCGTTAATGACCTCAAAGATCGTCCCGTCACCACCAGCTGCAATGACGAGGTCGTAGCCATTTTTTCCGGCTTCAAAAGCCGCGTCTTTCGCACACCCTTCTTTTTTTGTTTGGTGCGCGGAGGCGACATAACCTGCTTGTTCTAAACGATCAAGGATATACGGTAAATGTTTCTTTAATTGCTCTCGACCTGACGTCGGGTTATAAATGACTCTCGCATTTTTCAAGGTTCATTTCTCCCATACAAATAAAATCCGTCAAAAAGACGTAACTGGAATAGTTCTCGTTTTCTTTTATACTATGTATTGTATAGGAGAAATGATAGACAGGCAAAGTCTGATCGGTCTCCTCATCGGATTTATATATCTTTACAGGGGGTTTTTAACAGTATGAAATCATTCAAAGCTACGTTTGTTGCCGTATTACTCGTTTTTGGTTTAGTAAGTCTAAGCTCACAAACGCTCGCCCACTCATACGTAGACACAAGCACACCTGAAGATGGTGAAACAGTCGAAGAGACAGTGGATACGATTACGATGCATTTCGATGCGGGTATCGAACCCGCGACTACTGCCGTAGTTACGGATGCAGATGGAAATGAATACACCATCGGCTCGGAAGAATTTGAAGGCGATGATTTTATTGTCCATCTGGACGAGCCTCTTCCTAGTGGTGACTATACTGTCGCGTGGCAAGCGCTCGGTGCTGATGGCCATGGAACAGAGGGAGAATTCAACTTCACCGTTGATGCTCAAGAAGAGGAAGAAGTTGTAGAGGAAGAAGAGCCGGAAGTGATTGAGGAAGAGGAAGCAGATCTAGAAGTCGAAGAATCGGCTGAGACAGATGTAGAGGACGAAGAAACTGATCAAAACAGTGGTCTAGTAATTGCCATTGTTGTCGCCGTTCTCGTCGTAGGTTTTGCGGTGTTCTTTATGTCTCGTCGCAATAAATCATAATGACTGTCATTATCGCAAACATCGTCTTGTTCATCTCACTATCGGTATGGACAGGGATCCATCTAGTAGAGGCTCTCCCAAAGCGAAAACGTCCATCGTTAACGATTTCGAGAAAATGGCCACTGATCATCGGTGTGATGATCATTATTGCCAGTAGTATTCCAGCGTTTCTCGTTGCCCAATCAACCGCTGAAATGTTCGGCGAACCGCTTGTGAGTACACTTGGCTCTGTACTGCTAGAATATCGAATCGGACAATCAGCTGTTGTCGTCTTCATCCTGATTGTCGTCACACTACTTGCTCGTTTCACATTGGAAAAGCGCCCACACTTGATGTGGATCCATTTAATTCCGACATTCGGGTTGTTTGTAGCGAGTAGTTGGAGTGCTCACGCTGCGTCACTTGCCGACACGGGCTTTTTTCTAAATGTCTTCCACCTTATGGCTGCTTCTATTTGGGCAGGGACACTGCTTACTGTCGGTTTTTTCGCCTCAAAAGAGCGTGACGGCAATTGGCTTCAATTCTTTCGATGGTTTACGCCTTTTGCGATCGGTCTCGTCCTGACGATGATTGGAACGGGCATTGGAATGATGATGATGATTACGCCAGACTATACCGATAGTTGGCTACTTGATTACGGACAACTGCAAGTGCTTAAACATCTGCTTTTCATTCCACTCGTGTTTTATGGGTTTGCCCATGGCTTTCTCATGAAAAAGAAATTGAAGCGCGGGCTTGCGGAAGAAAAAATCGTCCATTCCGTCCGAATGGAAGCGGTCTTACTCATCGCCATTTTCATTGTAACCGGTGGAATGATTAATCAAGAACCTCCGCACGTTGTCGCCGAAACGCTTGCATATACCGAAATGGCGGCACCAGCTGAGTCCTTGATTACGACGAATTTTGAGGTAGGTGAGGAGATTGTATGGACACTTACGCTTACGACCGGACTTCTAATATTAACGGGGATTTTCATTCTCGGTTTATTCATTGATCATGCTGGAAATGCCAGGTCGCCGCTCGCTGTCCCCATTTACGTATTTCTGTTCGTTATATGCATTTACAGTGCCATCATGTTTGGCGCAGTCAAGATCCCCGCCTAGACACTTTTTATCGAGGCACATATCGTATAAAAGAGGGGCAAAACCCCCGACGCTTTTCAATAAGCGTCGGGGGTTTTCATATTGGTTATCGAGCTTCGATGCCTTCTTTAATGAGCTTATTTATGACTTGTGGGTTGGCTTTCCCTTTCGTTTCTTTCATCGCTTGACCGACTAAGAAACCGAAAGCTTTATCCTTACCATTTTTGAAGTCTTCAATGGATTGTTCATTGTTATCTAGAATCTGCTCAACAATCTTCTTGAGCTCACCTTCATCCGAAATTTGTACAAGCCCTTTATCTTCAACGATCTTCTTCGCGTCGCCGCCATTTTTCATCAGCTCCGTGAAGACTTTCTTTGCGATTTTTCCAGAAATCGTACCGTCTTCGATTAACTGAATCATGCCTGAAAGCCCTGCAGGTGTCATTTGAATGTCATTCAGTTCAACACCTTCTGCGTTCAAATAAGCGTTCACTTCACCCATCAGCCAGTTTGCCGCTTGCTTTGCATCTGCACCTTCAGCAACCGCGGCTTCAAAGAAATTCGCCATCGCCTTCGATTGCGTTAATACGTCGGCATCGTATGCAGGAACATTCCAATCGTTCATGTACCGCTCTTTACGTGAATCAGGAAGCTCAGGAATGTCTTGTTTGACACGGTCGATCCACTCTTCATCAATAAACAGACGCACAAGATCCGGTTCAGGGAAGTAACGATAATCGTCAGACCCTTCTTTAATTCTCATGAGCACTGTTTCTTTGCGGTCTTCATTCCAACGACGAGTCTCTTGCAAAATCTCCCCGCCAGAAAGCAGTTCTTGTGCTTGACGCTTTTCCTCAAACGCCAACCCTTTTTGTACGTTTGTGAACGAGTTTAAGTTTTTAAGTTCTGCTTTTGTTCCAAACTCGACTTGTCCTGCTGGTCTTAAAGAAATGTTCGCATCACAACGAAGTGATCCTTCTTCCATCTTACAATCCGATACTTCTGTGTATTGGAGTATCGCTTTTAGTTTTTCTAAATACGCGTACGCTTCATTTGGCGTGCGAATGTCTGGCTCTGACACAATTTCAATAAGCGGCGTGCCGACACGGTTGAAATCAACGAGTGAGGCATCATCATAATCATCATGCGTCAACTTCCCCGCATCTTCCTCTAAATGAATGCGTGTAATACCGATTCTCTTCTTGTAACCATCTACTTCAATTTCAATCCAGCCATTTTCACCAATCGGCTTATCAAACTGTGAAATTTGGTAGGCTTTTGGGTTGTCTGGATAAAAGTAATTCTTCCGGTCGAATTTCGTCTCTTCGGCAATGTCACAGTTTAGGGCGACGGAGGCTTGAACGGCAAAATCAACCGCTCGTTGATTGAGTACCGGTAGCACACCAGGATGACCGAGACAAATCGGACACGTTTGCGTGTTCGCCGGTGCACCAAACGCTGTAGAACAGCTACAAAAGATTTTCGTATCAGTTTTTAATTCTGAATGGACTTCAAGTCCAATAATCGTGTCGAATTTCATATCGATTCCCTCCCTATAGCTGCGGCTTTTCTTTCGTAAATTGTGTGGCCTGTTCATACGCATAGGCCACTTTGTACAACGTGCGCTCTTCGAACGGTTTAGCGATAAGCTGTAAGCCAACCGGTAAGCCATCGGAGAAGCCGCAAGGAACTGAAATGGCTGGGTTACCTGCAAGGTTTACAGGATGGTCAGCAAGTCCTTTAAATACATCGTTAACGGGTCATCGGTATTCTCTCCGACTTTAAACGCGGTTGTCGGCACGGTTGGTCCTAAAATCACGTCATAGCTGTGGAGAATTTGCTCATAGTCCTCCCGAATGAGTGTGCGAACCTTTTGTGCTTTCTTATAGTACGCATCATAGTAACCAGAGCTAAGGGCAAATGTTCCGAGCATAATGCGGCGCTTCACTTCATCACCGAAGCCTTCGCTTCTTGATTTCTTGTACAAATCGAGAAGATCTGTGCCTTCTTTTCGAACACCGTAACGAACGCCATCAAAGCGGGCAAGGTTCGCGGAAGCTTCTGATGAAGCGAGCAAATAATAAGCGGCGACAGCGTATTTGGAGTTTGGCAATGACACTTCTTCCCAAGAAGCTCCAAGCTCTTCAAGTTTTTGTAACGCTTCTTGGATGCGCGCTTTAACGCCCTCATCGACACCTTCACCGAGGTATTCTTTCGGTACAGCTATTCTCAAGCCTTCAACGCCGCCGTCGATTCCTTTAGTATAGTCGGCCACATCCATATGGGCAGATGTCGAGTCGAGGGGGTCATGACCTGCAATTTGTTGAAGCACATAAGCATTGTCTTCAACGGTTCTTGTAATCGGACCAATTTGATCTAGGGAAGAGGCAAACGCAACGAGGCCAAAACGTGAAACACGGCCGTACGTCGCTAAGCCCACGACACCACAAAAAGAGGCCGGTTGGCGAATGGAACCACCTGTATCTGATCCAAGAGCAAACGGAACTTGTCCTGCGGCTACCGCGGCTGCTGATCCCCCGCTTGACCCTCCAGGAACATGATCGGTGTTCCAAGGGTTCCGCGCTGTCACGTATCCAGAATTCTCATTAGATGAACCCATAGCAAACTCATCCATGTTCAGCTTGCCGACAGAAACGATATTCGCATCGTTTAAACGGTTCATGACCGTCGCATCATGGACGGGCTCAAAGTTATCAAGCAACTGGCTCGCACACGTTGTACGCAACCCTTTCGTAACAATATTGTCCTTAATCCCGGCAGGAATACCATACAACAGGTGATCTGCGTCTTGCTTGTCCAATTCAGCTGCTTTTGCCATCGCACGCTCTTCATCTAGCGTAAGAAATGCATGGATTTTATCATCAGTTGCTTTAATCTGGTCAAAAGAAGCCTTTGTGAGCTCTGTTACCGTTACTTCTTTATTTTTTATCTTCGTATGTAATGAAGACAATGTTTCATCAAAGAAACTCATCGCTTGTTCACTCCTTATTCGAGGACAGACGGCACTTCAAATTGCCCGTCTTTTTGTTTTGGCGCATTCTTTAGTGCATCTTCACGATCTAATGAAGGTTTCACTTCATCTGCTCGCAAAACGTTTCTCACATCCATTACATGTGTTGTCGGTTCTACATTCTCCGTATCTAATTCATTGAGCACTTCAGCGTACTCAATGATCTTACTCATTTGTTTTGTGAAATCTTCAATTTCATCTTCGTTAAACGTAAGTCTGGCAAGATCAGCAACATGCTGAACTTGTTCTTTTGAGATCTTAGACATCTCTTCACCCCCGCGTTGGCTTATCATTAGAAAAACTTGGCAAAGCGCCAAGTTTTCGCTAAACATTCTTAAAGTATACCAAACACATACTAGAGCAAGCAATTGCTTAACCCTCGTCAGTTAATCGTAAATATACACATCAACTTCTTCGCCTGCTGGGCGCCTAATTAATGCTTCTTGCTGATCGTTGCTTCTTACCTTCGCGACAATATCAACATTGGATGAGAAGCGCTCATCAATTAAGCTTGCCACTTGTTGAGTAACAGCGATCGTTTCCATCTTACTTTGGAAACGAATCGGAACCGTAATGGTTAGTTCTCTCAGCTCACTGTTTTGATAATATCCGATGGCGGTAGCGCCAATATGATCATCGAAGTAGCTGTTTAACTCCATATGAAATTCGTTAAATCGGTCTGCGTCACCCGTAACTGCATCAGACGCCGCATTAGATGGGAAGAAGTGATGCGTCTCATCCAGCTCGGTCCAACCTCCAAGGCTACTGCCCGGATCGGCAACCGCATAGCTGACAAATTCCCCTGGCGTTGTTGATTCGCGAACAGCTTCATGATAGACGGCCACAACAATTGGCATTTCATCCAAGTTGACGCCATCGGTTCCGTCGTGAGATTCACGTAGCCGTTCAACGACTTCTTCAGATATTCGGTCTCTTGCCGCATCCAGCTCTTCCTCTGATAACTCTTCATCAAATGGACCGTGTAGGCCTTCTTCATCTTCAACGGTAAATGTATACACCGAGTTTAACGAGATGGCAACCGCTACCCCTGCTACAGCAAGGTCACCTTCACTCGTTTCTCTCATAAAATTATGTTCGGTTAAGTGAGATAACACTCTCGGTGCATTACGCTCTCGCTCAACGAGTGTTTCCCCTTCACCAAGAGGTGGGTTTAAACCGTTAGGGTTTTCCATATTGCCATCTTCGTCTTCGGTTTCATCAAGGCGACGCAACCAGCTGTTAAGCACGTTCCGCTGAATAAATTGACCTTCTTGAATAAAATATTCTTCAGGTGAAAATGTTTCCGAAGCAATCTCACTTAAGCCCACTTCTAATCGTTCAAGGTCGTGGCGATTATGAACCATCGCTGTCCCAAATCCTCTTGCATGCCCCGGCTCATAAGATCCGTCGCGAAAGATCGTTCGATAATAGTTCGATAAGCTTGGGATTTCCCCACTCACTTCCGCCGAGTTTTCCGCCTCTTCCGCTTCTGTGTCTGCCTCTTCCTCTGGTTCTAGAAAAGCCATACATCCTGCTAAGAACATGAGCATCATCGCAAAAAGTGGGATGATGAGCGCGTTTCTCATACCTAGCAGCTCCTCTCCGTATTCATTTCATTGACCTAGTCATCT
The DNA here is from genome assembly GCF_000698145.1 of Geomicrobium sp. JCM 19039. Lineage (GTDB taxonomy): Bacteria > Bacillota > Bacilli > Bacillales > Marinococcaceae > Geomicrobium_A. Next base: position 47,900 of record NZ_BAXB01000010.1, on the reverse strand, counting down.
TGAGAAAGAAATTCAGCTGTTTCTTCCTCGTTCCAGACAGTAACCCCTAAGTCTTGAGCTTTATCAAGCTTTGATCCAGCGTCTTCCCCTGCAATTAACAAATCCGTCTTCTTACTTACACTAGACGTTACTTTTCCACCATTGGTTTCAATTAATTGTTTCAACTCGTCTCTTGTCCATCGTTCTAACTTTCCGGTTAGTACGATCGTCTGATCAGCAAATCGACCGTTCTCCACGTCCGTGGTCGCACCAGTGAACTGAACATTCACGCCCGCAGCTTTTAACTTTTCGAGCAGATCGAGGGCTTCAGGTTGGTCAAAATATTGAACAACCGCATCGGCCATCTTTTCTCCAATCTCTGGGACGTTTGCGAGCGTTTCAACATCCGCTTCTTTCAACGCATCCATAGATGAAAAATGTCTTGCCAATGTCTCGGCAGCTTTCGCACCGATAAAGCGTATGCCAAGACCAAAAAGAAGCTTTTCCATCGAGTTTTGCTTAGACGCTTCTATCGCTATAAGAAGGTTGTTCGCTGATTTATCCCCCATCCGCTCCAGCTCAATAAGCTGTTCGTACGTGAGTGCATACAAATCGGCGACGTCTTGGATGAGCGAATGACGAAACAATTGCGTAATCACTTTTTCACCTAGACCATCAATATTCATTGCCGTTCGTGATACGAAATGAATCAATCCTTCTCGAACTTGTGCCGGACACTTTGGGTTAATGCAACGAAGTGCAACCTCTTCTTCAAGATGAACGAGTTCACTCTCACATTCTGGGCAGTGCGTCGGCATGGTAAATTCGGTTTCTGATCCGTCACGTTCATCCTCTAATACCCGGACAACTTCTGGAATGATGTCTCCTGCCTTTTTAATGACAACTCGATCCCCAATACGTATATCCTTCTCACGAATCAAGTCTTCATTGTGCAACGACGCACGACGGACGGTCGTCCCCGCAACGACGACAGGCTCCAAATGTGCGGTTGGAGTGACTGCCCCTGTTCTCCCAATGGAAAGTTCGATCCCGGTTAACGTCGTCATTTTCTCTTCAGCTGGGAATTTAAACGCAATCGCCCAACGTGGGCTTTTTGCTGTAAACCCGAGCGTTTGCTGCTCCGTTAATGAATCTACTTTAATGACAATCCCATCCGTTTCATAGGGGAGCGACTTTCGTTTTTCTGACCATCGGTTTACGTAGTCAATCACTTCATCAATGGTTGCATACGTTGCTGTTTCCCTGTTCACTTTTAACCCGAGTGATTCCATATACGAGAGAGCTTCCGAATGACTGGTTAACCCTTTGCCACGATCGTTCGCTATGGAATATAAAAAGATGTCTAAGTTACGTTTCGCCGCCACTTTCGGGTCCAGCTGCCTCAGTGAACCTGCTGCCGCATTTCTCGGGTTGGCAAACAGCGCTTCATCGTTCTCTTCTTTTGCTTTGTTCAGCGCTTGAAAGGACCGATGAGGCATATACACTTCCCCGCGCACTTCAAGGTTCGCCGTCTCTTTTAAACGAAGGGGAATCGAGCCGACCGTCTTCAAGTTCGTCGTTATGTCTTCTCCTGTTGTGCCATCACCACGAGTGGCTCCTCTAACGAACTTCCCGTCCTCGTACGTGAGGGAGACCGCAAGTCCGTCAATTTTCAGCTCACACACATACCGGCTGATCATTTCCTGACCCTTGTTTTACGCGGCGGTCCCAATCTCTTAAGTCCTGATCATTAAAGGCGTTCCCTAAGCTGAGCATCGGGACTTCGTGGCGAACTTTCGTGAATCCAGCGAGAGGCTCACCACCGATGCGCATCGTTGGTGAGTCTTCGGACTGATAGGCAGGATATTCTTGTTCCAATGAAAGCAACTCTTGCAGAAGTACATCATAGTCAGCATCAGGAATTTGTGGATCATCTAATACGTGATACTTATAATTATAGTCGTGCAATTGATCGCGCAACGCTTCAATCTTTTGCTTCGGGTCTTCATTATGAGAAGCCATGCACGTCTTCCTTTCTACGATTTAGTAATGGGCGCAAATTTAGCGACAAGCCGTTTAATTCCTTCATTAGGAAATGCGATGTCAAGTTCTTGATTTTCCCCTTCACCTTTCACAGATACAACCGTCCCTTGCCCCCATTTGCGATGTTGGGCCTTATCTCCGACCGTCCACGCTAGCGCGTCACCACCGGTTTGCGTTGTCGCTTTTAGACGTGTTCGTCTCTGTTGGTGAGCATTCCTACTACGCGGTTGCTCCACTTTTTCCGGCTGTTCTTCAAACAACTCCGTTGGCACTTCATTAATAAACCGAGAGCTTGGGTTCATTTGCGTACGCCCATACAACGTGCGCGTGGACGATCTAGACAAATACAATTCCTCTTCTGCCCTCGTCATTCCCACATACGCCAACCGTCGTTCTTCTTCCATCTCTTCTTCCTCAAACAGCGACCGGCTGTGCGGGAAAATGCCCTCTTCCATCCCAATGAGAAAAACGACCGGAAACTCAAGGCCTTTCGCAGCATGAAGGGTCATCATCGTCACCGCTCCACGATCCCCTACTTCCGGCTCATCGAGACGGTCAATGTCTGCTACAAGTGCCAGATCGGTGAGAAATGCGATTAACGATTTATCATCGTTTGTTTTTTCAAACTCCTGCGCAACGGTGAGAAATTCATCAATGTTCTCTAAACGACTTTGTGACTCCAACGTATTCTCCGTTTTTAATGCTTCACGGTACTCCGATTTCTCAAGTACTTGTTCGACGAGCTCAACGACGGAAAGATAGTCTTGTTGCTGAATCCAACCATCTAGCATTTCCGCAAAGCTTCGTAGTTTTTTTGTTACAGCAGCGGACAGGCCGATATGTTCAGCTTCCATTAGTGCTGTATGCATGCTCATCTCCTGACTCACTGCATATGAAGCAACACGATCAACGGTCGTTGCGCCGATGCCTCGTTTCGGTACATTAATGATTCTCATGAGACTAATATCGTCATTTGGGTTCGCAATTACACGTAAATAAGCGAGAACATCTTTAATTTCTTTACGGTCATAGAATTTTGTGCCGCCGATCATTTGGTACGTAATATTCGACTTTACGAACATCTCCTCAATCACACGTGATTGCGCATTCGTCCGATACAAAATTGCAAAGTCTTGATAAGAACGGTCTTTATCCCGAACGGCTTCCTTAATTCGATCAACAACATAAAAAGCTTCTTCCCGTTCATCCATCGTTTCTTGCAATTGGATCTTCATGCCGTCATCATTTTCTGTCCATAGGTTTTTTGCGCGACGGCCTCCGTTGTTTCGAATCACTTCGTTAGCAGCCGTTAAAATGGTTTTCGATGAGCGATAGTTCTGCTCTAGCAAAATCACACGTGCATCACTGTAATCTTGCTCGAATGAAAGGATGTTTTTAATATCTGCACCCCGCCATTTATAAATCGACTGATCAGAGTCCCCAACAACACAAAGGTTTCTGTAACGCTCAGCGAGCAGCCTTACTAGTTCATATTGTGCGCGGTTTGTATCTTGATACTCATCGACATGAATGTATTGAAATTTGCGTTGATAATAGCCAAGCACCTCTGGCACTTCATTAAACAGTCGGATCGTCATCATAATCAGATCGTCAAAATCAAGCGAATGGTTAATTCTCAGTCGCTTGCTGTACTCTAAGTACACATCTCGAGCCACTTCCTCAAGCGGTCCCTCTGCTTTTTTTGCATACTGCTTTGCAGTAATCAATTCATTTTTTGCGCCGCTAATCATGCCGAGCAACGTGCGAGGAGGGAATTTTTTGGAATCAAGATTCTGATCCTTTAAAATCTGCTTGATGACAGACTGCTGATCCGTACTATCTAAAATAGAGAAGTTCCGGTTTATCCCGATCCGGTCGACATCTCTTCTAAGAATTCGTACGCATAATGAGTGAAACGTTGACATCCAAATGTCATCTGCCACACCACTCACTAATTTACCGACCCTCTCTTGCATTTCTCTTGCAGCTTTATTCGTAAACGTAATCGCAAGAATATTCCAAGGAGCCAATCCTTTTTCACGAATTAAATAGGCAATCCGATGCGTAAGCACTCGGGTTTTTCCACTTCCTGCTCCTGCCATAATGAGCAGTGGGCCTTCGGTCGTTGTGACAGCTTCTGACTGTTCTTTATTTAATCCAGTGAGTAGCTGTTGTACGCGATCGTCATACATCGCACTTCCCCCCCTTATGCTTTCAGTTCACGGACAGCTTGGACCGTTTTTAACGCTTCTTCTTTGTCTTCGTAAATCGCATTTCCAACGACAATCGTGTCCGCAAAGCTTGCCATCTTTCGCGCCTGCTCTGCATTTTTAATGCCACCGCCATAAAAAAGTTGTGCCTGGTTCAATGTCTCACTCACTTTTTTGACGACGTGCTCACTGCCATAGGTTCCACTGTATTCTAAATAAAAGATCGGCATTCGAAGCACAGTATCTGAAAAACGGGCAAAGGCTTCAATGTCGTCGATGTCAAGCGCTGTATCTGAGTTCGTTCGCTTTGCTGCACTTGAATCTCGATTTAAGATGCAATACCCTTCTCCAATCACATCTGCCATATCGAGTAGTGGACCATGAGCTTTTAATGCTTGTTGGTGAAGGCCACTAATAAAAGCGGGATTGTGAGAATTTAACACTACAGGGATGAGGTAAGCATCAAACCCCGGAGTTAAAGCTTCTAATTCCGTTACTTCAAGAACACAAGGGACTGAATACCTTCGAATTGCTGCTAAACATTCTGTCACATTATCGATGGTAATCCCATCGCTGCCACCGACAATTATTGCATCTGTCCCTGACTCACATATATCTGCAAGCCATTCTTCTGAAAATGAGCGCGCCGGGTCTACTTTAAACACATGACGCCACGTTTTTATCTCTTGTTGAATCATTACGAAAGCCTCCGCTTCGAGCTTTGCTACCCCGCCCTGTGTCGATATCGATTCTCTCGAACTCTCATCACGTGAGTAACCGTGTTATCTATCCTTGTGTTGTTCATTTATTACATTCCTCAGCCTTTCATTATAGCAGAATTCCACTACATTCTTAATAATTATGCAGAAAAAACTTCTGGTAATCCTCCCACCAATATTGTTGCAGGATTTGCGCGGGTTTTGTCGAATGATTATAACGGAGCCAACCCATCCCTTTCTATAGAAAGGAGCTTTAGTTCATCACATGCAAATTGTAACGTGTGACTCCTCTGTCGGAAAAGAAATGACAATGGACGATTCTTCATTTATTTTAACACCAATCATCCGTAATGCTGCGCATATTCGCATGGCCATGCTCACATTAGAAGCCAATCAAACCATTCCAGAACACGAAGCCAATCCCGATCAACTGTTTCTCGTCGTTCAAGGAAGTGGTTGGGTTAGCGGTTCTGACGCCACGCCAACGGAAATTCGAGCTGGACAAGCGGCCTTTTTTGCTGAAGGTGAAAAACACGCCTCAGGCACAAATGATGGAATGGTCGTTCTATCTATTGAAGGGATTGATCTTCACAACACGATCCCCCTCCTCTATTATTCAACCTAGACTCCTTTTGTAAGGAGTCTTTTTCGTGCATTCAAACAGACAACTGGATTTTTCATTCATATCGGTGTAAAATACACGATTGAATTTACGATAGGTTATTGGAGGATATTAATCATGAAAATTGCAGTTATCGTAGGTAGTACAAGAAAAGACTCCTACAACATGCACGTGTCAAAATATATGAAGGAACGCTATACAGATAAAATGGATATGAATATCCTAAACATCGCCGACCTTCCCTTGTACAATCAAGATACAGAAAACACACCGACGGACGCGGTCGTCAACTTCAAAGCAGAAGTGAAGTCAGCGGATGCCGTTCTTTGGGTAACACCTGAACACAACGCGACGATTCCTGCCGCTCTAAAAAATGCCATTGACTGGCTGTCCCGAGTTGACAAAGTAATGATCGGGAAACCTTCATGGATCATCGGAGCTTCTATGGGAAACTTAGGATCGGTAAAAGCCCAAGCCCACTTGCGTGACATTCTCTTTGCGCCTGGCCTTGCCTCACCTGTACTACCTGGAAATGAAGTTTATATCGGTGCGGTACACACGAAATTAGATGAAAACGGACAACTTACAGATGAAGGGACCGTTCAGTATCTCGATACGGTTGTAAGCAATGTAACGAACTGGATCAAAGGATTAAACACGGAGCAATAATTTTAGAAGAAGGGGAAGGGGCTGTATGTACAGCCCCTTCCCTTCTTTTGTTTTAATACCCTAGTGTGCGTTTTTCCTCTCATCAGTTCCATTAATGCAATTAAATGACGAATGACCTTTTATCGACAGTCAGGTCTGCCATAACAACATCAGTTGGCACTAACGTCCCCACGATGTAGGGTTAGTTGGCTAACTTGATCACAGATGGAGCCCACATGGGTACAGGTGGCTCTACGACGGAAAACGCAGCTTGTTATCGACATGAATCATGCCGAGCTCTGATCGGTTTTGCTTCGGCACCTGAGGTGCCGATGGTTGCCAGCCCTTCAGGTTTATGCGGGTAAACACTTGGTTTTTCCCACCGATGAAAAAGACTTGCCCATCATAGAGGACAAGAGCAGTCAATTCCACTTGCCCTTTTAAGTGACAAATCCCCTCTCGAAAGAGGCAATTTAAGGAGCCAAACGTCTTATAAATGTCTTTTTGTGACCGCTCGAGAAGTTTGTGTGACAATCTAAGCTAAGAAAAACAGATTTAGCTCAATCAAATGCCTCAAAAGTTCATATTTGAGGCATTTGAACCTCAGCTGTTTTGGGTGGAACGGCGGGGATGTCTCACTACCGAAGTGGCCGTTATAGTTCGGAGTACAACGCTCTGCCATTAGTGATTATTAAGTACACAACCCCATTCAGGAGGATCAAAAACTCAGCATATCTATAGAAGTTGAACGAAAAAATGTCTTCAAAAACCAATGGGAAACTTCGTAAAGTGGAAACTGTGCTCGAGTTGCGAACGAACTGTTCTCAAGTTGGGGGAAATCCCAGGAAAAGCGATAGATTCTCCTAAACTAGGGACAGAATGAGCAAACTCGGTAACAGATTACCGGGTCATGTGTACATCCCTGCGCCGAATTACCCACAAGACATCGGCGCGCGCCGACAGGGTGCTCGCTTATGGGCATTGCATCCGCGCTCCAGTTGGAACAAACTGCGCGCAAAATAGCACCTAGCACACCGCTATCCCTCCAACCCAACACCCAACAGCGCAAATCAGGAAAATCTTACGCTCATTCTATATAGACCGTTTTTACTAAGATCAGACACGTAGTCATAAGGACAAGTCATACAATAGCCTGTTCAGTTTCTGCACCCGCACACACTGGAGATCGATTGGCTTTTGGCAGCCTGTTTTACTCCTAACGCTTACTTTCGCAATAAATTAGTGACCGTTTGTCCACATAGGCTGCAAATCGTTCTTTTATGCGTAAAGTATAGATGTTCAGACAATTAGTAATCGTTTACAATAACCGTATGAAGGAGGAGACCGACATGAACACAGAACGCCCGCTACATCAACCCACTCCCTATCAATCAGAACGGTTTGTACTTTTACTTGGCATTATTCTCATAGCCTCAACATTGCGGACACCTATGACTTCTGTCGGCCCACTTTTGCCATTCATTCAGGAAGGATTAGGGCTTTCTAATGCAGTGGCCGGAAGCATAACTACAATTCCTTTGCTCGCATTTGCGTTATTGTCCCCTTTTGCTCCACGTATTGCTGAGCGCGTTGGGGCAGAGCGCCTTGTGTTTGCTGCACTTCTATTTATTGCAATCGGAATCGGTGTTCGTTATTTTATGTATGTACCTGCACTGTTTATTGGCACGGTGTTTATCGGTGCTGGCATTGCTGTTGGTAACGTGTTGCTACCTGGAATTGTCAAAAAGAACTTCCCGCTACATATCGGCCTTGTGACTGGACTTTATGGAATATCCATGAATATTGTAGCCGCGATTGGCTCTGGAGTGAGTGAGCCGATCGCTCGCGCTGGACTGAATTGGAATGGCTCTCTAGCCATTTGGGGATTTGTTGTTTTCTTCGCCCTCGTCGTTTGGGGAGTTCAACTGTCCAAAAATAAAAATCAAACCGATCGGTTTTGCCATCCGCTCAAACCCCATTATGGCGGTCTCGTCTCGCTTGGAGCGTAACAGCTTTTATGGGGATTCAATCGCTGCACTATTACACAATGATGACTTGGTTGCCTCAACTTCTTGCCACACACGGCTACACGCCAACGTCTGCAGGTGGATGCTTGCCATGATGCAAGGAGCCATCGTCCCGATGACCTTTATCATCCCTGTCCTCGCTGGTCGCATGAAAGACCAACGAATCATTGGTATCGGTATTGGAGTATGTTTTTTGCTCGCTAACATCGGTTTATATACTGGCGTTCTAATTCCTGTATGGGTCATCTTAATGGGAATTGCTTGTGGAAGCGGGTTTGGCCTCAGTATGATGCTGTTTGCGTTAAGAACCTCTACGAGTATCGGAGCGTCCAAGCTTTCTGGAATGGCACAAGCATTTGGTTATCTGCTCGCCGCATTCGGACCAATGGTTTTCGGCGTCACGTACGACTTCTCTGGCAGTTGGCAAGCACCGCTTCTCATTCTCGCTACGTTGTCCATATTCATTGTATTCGTCAGCTTACGAGCAGGGAAAGGACAAATCAACAACTAAATAAGAATTTTTCTTTACCCAGTTGACCCCGATGACAATGCAGAAATAGTGTTCTAGGAACATCTTAAACTGAATAAAGATAGATTGAACAGCTCGTTCACGGTGTCCCACAATTTCCTAATATTTCAATATTGAGTACTACGAATGCGTTTACAAGTATACGTTCGCCGTGTACAATGGGGGCAAGTTAATGTAAACAAGCTGATGAGCTCATGAGAGCAGCTTTTTTGACGGAGTCCCTGGATGACGTGAAAAGAGCTGCTCTTTTTTTATTATTCGCTTAAGGAGGATGAGAGATGTTAGAAATCATTGCAGAATTTATGGGTACGATGATCTTGATTATTTTTGGTGCTGGTGTCGTTGCTGCTGTGAGTTTGCGTGGATCAAAAGCGGAAGGTGCAGGTTGGATTGCTATCGCTTTAGGCTGGGGGTTTGCGGTTACGCTCGGTGTATACGTATCAGGAACCGTGAGCGATGGCCACATTAACCCCGCTGTAACCTTAGCTTTTGCTGCGATTGGTGACTTCCCGTGGTCGCAAGTTCCTGGCTATATTATCGGGCAAGTTGTCGGAGCGTTTGTCGGAGCAGTCATCGTCTTTTTCCATTACTATCCGCATTGGAAAGCAACCCCAGACCCGGGTACGAAACTTGGGGTATTTGCGACAGGCCCTGCCATTCGCCACTTGCCGTCCAATGTTGGAAGCGAATTCATCGGAACTGCAGTACTTGTGTTTGGTTTACTTGCAATTGGGGCAAATACATTTACAGAAGGTTTAAACCCCATTGCGGTCGGTTTACTCATCGCTGCCATCGGTTTGTCTCTTGGCGGTACGACCGGCTATGCGATCAACCCTGCACGTGACCTCGGTCCTCGGCTAGCACATGCGATCCTTCCCATTGATAAAAAAGGACCGTCAGATTGGGCGTATGCTTGGGTACCCATACTCGGGCCGATCGCTGGCGGTATTGCTGGTGCATTTTTATTCGTACTCATTTTCTAAATTTGATAATTCAAGGAGGAGAACACTTTGACGAAAAAACATATTCTTGCCATTGACCAAGGTACAACGAGTTCAAGAGCAATACTTTTTGATGACCAAGGGGAGATGGTCCAAACTGCACAACGAGAGTTCAAGCAATATTTCCCTCATCCAGGTTGGGTCGAACACAATGCAAATGAAATCTGGACGTCAGTATTAGCTGTCATTGCTGAAGTTTTTTCGGAATCGGATATCACCCCACAAGAAGTTGCTGGCATTGGCATTACGAATCAGCGAGAAACAACAGTCGTATGGGATAAACATACAGGCAAACCAATTTATCACGCTCTTGTTTGGCAATCACGACAAACCGCTTCCATCTGTACAGAGATGCGGGAAGCCGGATTAAACGACACCTTTAGAAAGAAAACGGGATTACTACTTGACCCCTATTTCTCAGGTACAAAAGTAAAATGGATTTTGGACAATGTCGACGGTGCTCGGGAGAAAGCCGATCGAGGAGACTTACTATTCGGGACGATTGACTCATGGCTCATTTGGAAACTTAGTGGTGGAAAAGCGCACGTTACAGACTACACCAATGCTGCCCGGACACTCATGTACAATATTCATGATCTTCATTGGGATGATGAGTTGCTCGAACACCTAGACGTGCCAAAGAATATGCTACCAGAAGTGAAGTCTTCATCAGAAATCTATGCAGAGACGGTAGATTATCATTTCTTTGGAGAAAATGTGCCAATTGCCGGAGTTGCTGGTGACCAACATGCAGCCCTATTCGGTCAAGCTTGCTTCGAAGAAGGCATGGTGAAAAATACGTACGGTACCGGTTGCTTTATCTTAATGAATACAGGAGAAACTGCTGTTGAATCTAAAAATGGGCTGCTTACGACACTCGCTTGGGGAATTGACGGCAAAGTTGAATACGCGTTGGAAGGCAGCATATTTGTTGCAGGTTCTGCAATCCAATGGTTGCGCGATGGTATTCAAATTATCGAAGATGCCCCCCAAAGTGAAACGCTTGCGACGCGAATTACTTCTTCAGACGGCGTGTATCTCGTTCCCGCTTTTGTCGGACTCGGCACCCCGTATTGGGACAGCGAGGCACGGGGCGCAATGTTCGGCCTCACTAGAGGGACGGAGCGTTCACATATTGTACGGGCGACGCTCGAGTCACTCGCGTATCAAACGAAAGATGTGATGAGTGCGATGGAGAGCGATTCTGGCATTGAATCGAAGAAACTTCGCGCTGACGGGGGTGCCGTTGCGAACGATTTCTTAATGCAATTCCAAAGCGATTTGCTCGACGCACCGGTTGAAATTCCTTCTGTTACGGAAACGACAGCGCTAGGTGCAGCATACTTAGCTGGTCTTGCCGTCGGCGTATGGGAAAGCAAAGAAGACATTGCCAAGAAATGGAACATGGACCGCTCATTCTCCCCGAATATGGAGCTAACGAACGAGACGATCTCTATTCTGGCTGGAAGAAAGCCGTCGACGCCACCATGACGTTCAAGCCGTAACGCTTTACGAATGATCATTCATCACGTACAATAAAAATAACAAGTTAATGAATATATCTTTGAGACGATGAGGGGATTACAGCATTTCAAGTGGACACAGTCTGCTTGATTTCGTTGTAGTCCCCTTTTATTGTCTTGACTAGGAGGCATCCGTTGAATTTCTCATCACGAAATAGAACGCACATGCTTCAAGAACTACAAGCAAAAGAACTTGATGTGCTCGTCTTAGGCGGCGGGATTACAGGAACTGGAATTGCGTTAGATGCACAAACAAGAGGATTGGATACTGGACTCATTGAGATGCAAGATTTCGCGGCTGGAACGTCAAGCCGTTCGACCAAACTCATCCACGGTGGTCTGAGATATCTCAAACAGTTTGAAATTAAGCTCGTAGCAGAAGTTGGCAAGGAACGTGCATCGTATACGAAAATGCTCCTCATGTGACCGAACCGGTCCGTATGATGCTTCCCTTTTATAAAGGTGGAACGTTTAATTCGTTGTCATCATCCGTCGGGCTGTCCGTTTACGACCGGCTCGCAGGTGTGAAAAAAGCGGAACGGCGTACGATGATGAGTGCTAAGAATGCACTCAAGCAAGAAGGAATTCTAAAATCAGAAGACCTAAAAGGGGCCGGTATGTACGTTGAATACCGAACAGATGACGCGAGACTCACAATGGAAGTCGCAAAAAGTGCAGCCGAGCGTGGTGCGCACCTCTTAAATTATGTGAAAGCTGAGTCCTTTATTTATCGGGATAAAAAAGTCATTGGCGTCCACGCCACAGACGTTACAAATGGCAGCAGTGTTAAAATCTATGCGAAGAAAATCATTAATGCAACCGGCCCATGGGTCGATACGCTGCGTGAACAAGACCGATCGCGAGAAGGCAAGTCGATTCACTTGACCAAAGGAGTCCATCTCGTCTTTTCAAAAGATCGTTTGCCTTTGCAACAAGCCATCTACTTTGATACCCCCTTTGCCGATGGCCGGATGATGTTTGCAATCCCTAGAGACGAAAAAGTATATGTCGGCACGACCGACACCGATTACGATGGAGACCAAAAAGAGCCTGGTGTCACTGCTGACGACATGACGTATATCGTTAATGCAGCAAATGCGATGTTCCCTGGGTTTCACTTGACCAAATCAGATATTGAATCGAGCTGGTCAGGCGTGAGACCGCTCATCCATGAAGATGGCAAAGATCCGTCTGAAATCTCGAGAAAAGATGAGATTTTCCATTCAGAAAGTGGGCTAATGACCATTGCTGGAGGGAAGCTCACTGGCTATCGGAAAATGGCCGATACGATCGTGACCCTTGCAGCTGACGAAATTGCTCAAGAGACAGGCAAGTCATTTCGGAGTTGCCAAACGAAAGAGCTCGTTCTCTCTGGAGGAAATGTCGGAGGTTCGAAAGGCTTCCCTGCATTTAAAGAGAAAATAACCAATGATGTAAAAACGCTCGAATTGAGCGAAGCATTTGGACAGGAGCTCGTCACCCGTTACGGCTCAAATGCACCCGAAGTGCTAAACTATATTAGAAACGCGTCGCCGACTGAGCACCTCCCTAAAGAAGTGCACGGAATGCTTCTATACAGCCTAGAACATGAAATGACGGTTACTCCGGTTGACTTTTTATTACGCCGAACTTCTTATCTGCTCTTTGATATTCACCGTGCAGAACACGTTATGGATGGGGTTGTTCAGACGATGGCAGATCTTCTGAACTGGACGGATGAAAAGAAAAAGCATTATGTGGATGACCTCAAAAAGCAATATGACCTTCTCACCTTAAGGAGCATCGGGTAATGTTTAACGGGCAAGAGATTCTCCCAGCTGTCAACTCGATGAAAGACTTTGAATCGGTAATGAAAAAAGAAGAAAACTATTTCGTTGTGCTGGATGTACATTTATCCATGCTCGCAACGATGAAAGAGTTCTCATTGAAAGCAAATAAAAAGATGCTCTTGCATGCTGATCTCGTGCAAGGGTTAAAAACGGATCGATATGCAGCTGAATATATTTGCCAAGTCGTCCGTCCAGCTGGCGTTATTTCTACTCGGGCAAACATGCTCAAAACAGCCAAGAAAAATGGCTGTTAGCCATCCAACGTGTGTTTTTATTAGACACGCTCGCCTTGCATACGAGTTATCAAACGACACGCACCGTTGAGCCTGATGTGTTAGAAGTTCTGCCTGGAATCTTGCCCGACTACATTCAAAAAGTGCGAACAGACACGAGCATCGATGTCATCGCTGGAGGACTCATTAGTACACACGAAGATGTCGCCTCCGCCATCCGTGCCGGAGCGAAAGCTGTCACCACATCCAGAAAAGATTTATGGTAAAAAACGCCAGCTTTGCCGGGAATGGCAAAGCTGGCGTTTTTTTATTAAGCGTACAATGTTTCGTATTTATTCTTCAAGTAGGCGATCAATGGCTTGGCATCTACTCCGGAACCGGTCGTATCCCGAATGATTTCGTCAGGTTTTTTCATGGCGCCGTGTTTGTGAACGTGTTCGGTCATCCATGCTCGAATTCCCTCTAACTCACCGGTTTCCAAACGCTCTTCAAAGTCAGGTATGTCAACGAGCAAGCGCTCATGAAGCTGAGCCGCGTATACGTATCCTAACGCATACGATGGGAAATAACCAAACATCCCTGATGGCCAATGAACGTCTTGTAATACCCCTTCAGCATCAGTAGCTGGAACGATCCCGAAGTAGTCTTTCATCTTCTCATTCCAAGCTTTCGGAAGATCTTTTACTTCAAGTTCTTCAGAGAACAATGCTTTTTCCAGCTCATAACGAACAATGATATGCAAACAATACGTTAGCTCATCGGCTTCGATTCGGATGAACGACGGTTTTGACTCGTTAAGCGCAAAGAAAAACTCGTCAAACGACACATCGTCAAATGTTCCTCCTGCATAGCGTTGCAACACAGGATAGTTGCTCGCCAAAAGCGCTCATTTTGTCCGACAAACTTTTCCATAAATAATGATTGTGACTCATGAATGCCAAAAGAACTGGCCGACCCTGCAAACGTTCCCGCTAACGTTTCGCTAATGTTCTGCTCATACAGCGCATGGCCACCTTCGTGAATCGTGCCTAGAAGTGCGACACGAAAATCATGTTCATCGTACTTCGTCGTCACACGTACGTCCCCACGATTAATTCCCGTCGCAAACGATGAACCGTTTCATCCAAGCGTCCTGCATCAAAGTCATAACCAATCGTATCCAAAAACGCCAAGCTTAATTCCCTCTGCTTCTCTTTAGGAAAATGATGAAACAACACGCCAGTATTCGGTTTGTTTTTTGCATCATTCACGTGCTGAATGAGAGGGATTAACTTGTTTTAGCTCTTCAAACAGCGGGTCTAACTTCTCAACGGTCATTCCTGGCTCAAAATCATCGAGCAAACGATTGTACGGATGCCCTTCGTATCCTAAGTATCCAATCATCTTTTTCTTAAAAGCAACAATTTTCTCAAGATACGGCTTGAATCCCTCGAAATTATTGGTCTCTTTTGCTTCTTCCCAAAAAGCTTCCGACTCCGACCGTAACATCACATACGCCTTGAATTCATCAGCTGGAATCTTTTTATAAGCATCGTGGTCACGTCTAAGTTGTTCAGCAGATTTCTTCGTAATCGCTGTAACCTGATCATCATTCTCAACCGCTTCGAGTAAATTCGTCACTTCCTCTGACGTAATCATCTTGTGCATTTCACCTGATAGTGTACCGAGTACTTCCGCACGTTCACCTTGACCTTTCTTCGGCAGCCCTGTTCTTGAATCCCAATGCAACAAAGCGGTGGCTTGACCGTAGTGGTTTAGCTTTTTCATGTAATCAAGAAACGCTTGCTCTCTCGACATGTAGATCACCTCTTCACGTAATACTGCTATTCTACTATTGTTTGAAACAATTGTCTCATTTTTTTCCGGTACATTATGTTTGTCCATTCATTCCAGTATTGTTTGCATATTATACCGAGAAACGATTGTAGAAAGCGAGGATACGATATGAAAATAGGTGTTATTGGTGCTGGCAATATGGGCGAAAACCATTTGCGCACGTATGCTTCCATGCCTCGCCATTGCGAACTGATTGGCGTATATGATGTGGATCAGTCAAAGCGTGACCGAGCGGCTGAACAGTATATGATTACGTCATTTCCCTCTCTCGAATCGCTCCTTGAGTCAGTTGATGCGGTTAGCATTACGGTGCCGACCCCGTATCATTTTGAAGTCGGAATGACATGCATTGAGTACGGAATTCATATGTTGATGGAGAAACCGATTGCCTCGACTGAAGATGAGGCAAAAGAACTCCAGAAAGCAGCGATGAAAGCGGAAGTTACATTGCAAGTCGGACATATCGAACTGTTCAATCCCCTCATCCAAACATTAAAAACCATCTTGTTGAAAGAACAACTCCTATCAATTGAGACGCACCGGATGGCGCCGTTTGCAGAAAACACAAGAAATGTGGATGTTGTTCATGACCTTATGATTCATGACTTATACTTGATTCACGAACTTACAGGCGAATCTTTTGACCATTTGCATTCCTTTGGTATCGCTGAAACGAATCCTTCTCATGCGTCAGTGCTAGCGAAGTCGAAACAAGGAACGATCATTGAATTGACGGCAAGCTTTCGCTCAACAAAGAAAGTGCGTACGATGCAAATTCTAACGGATAACAATCATATTTTTGCAGACTTACTTCAAAATACGATTACCGTTACAAAAACAGCTGAACCTGGAGGGGCAACCTACCCGAAAACAATTTCTGAGAACATTTATATTCCATCGTTTTTGCAACCATTAACCCTTGAACTATCAGACTTTATCACAAATGTCGTGAACAAGCGCACACCAACTGTGACCGCACAACATGGTATTGAAGCACTCAAACTTTCAAACAAAATTAGTAATGAAATTAAAAACAATTAAGACCGCTCAGCATTGTGGTCTTAATTGTTTTTTTGCCGTGTAAACTTCGCTGTGTCTCCTTCACCGTGAATACAGAAGAAGCAAGGATTGTGTGATTTGTGGATTTTCTCAGCTTGGGGAGATGATCCTCATATCTGACTTATCCCTAGGCTGGTGTGGGTTTTACACTACATAAATGTCAAAAACGAGCGATCCGCCGGCACCTTCGGTGCCGGAGCGAAACTGAACAGTCCTCGGCATGACTCATGCCGACATCTCGTAGGTGATAGCTGTCTAAAAAGAGCAAATGGGAGACCGGGATTTTCATTAAAGAGTACGCACCACTTCCCTAGTGGCACTCTTTTCGGACGCACAATCCCATATACTGGAAAGCTATGTCCTTAACAGTACTCTCTAAGGACACACAAAACCTGATGCTGCAAATCTCTGTCCGTACAGTCACTCTCAACCTACATACTGGAAACCCCTGTCTCTAATCCACGAATTAGGTAGACAGCAATTGTACATATCCCCTTATGACTTCTTGCCAAATAAGATTTCTTATATGGGCAGATACAATTCGCTCACGCGGCACTGTACGATTACCGATGATTTTTTTATCGACTTTTTCAATGTCTTCTTATTTCCACGCAGTTTGCAGGCGGCCCTTCAAATCAATTAGAGAATTTCTTTAGTCCACCTCATATTGCCACTGTTTTCACTAGAAAATGGGCGACCTGGATCGATTATACTGCGCATACATGTCATTGCAACACAAACGGTAGCTTGTTCGGTTGCTGCACCCGTACCTCATTAATGTATATGGGATGCTTGTGATCCAAATCGCGCCCTCACACCTAACCTCACTAGAAGTAGAAGATCAGTGATCTCAAGTTTATCTTCATGAGCATCTTGTGCTCACTTGATCTTGTTTTAGATTACAGCGTCGACATCGCGGAAGAAGTTAATTTCATTTGCATTAATAAATTGTCTAGTAATGCTATAGCCGTCATCAGCGTCGATGACGACAAGGCTAAAATTCACATTTACGAGCGTGCCTTCGATCAAACTGTTATCAGTAGCAATTTGAATCGGTGTCCCGATCCGATTTTGCAATTCAAAAATAAATAACGGTCCAAACATAAGAATCCTCCTTTTTATTCAATCACGTCAGTTATGACTTCAATTTTCGTAAATCTTACGAACGCTAACGCTCCGTCTGTTTCTTGGATCACAACATAGTCGCTATTTACTTCTAAAACCGCCCCAATTACAATCCCAAATTGCGTTGTAATTTGAACATTTTCATTGATTAAACTCGCCAGTAATTGATACAGAGAAGTTGAATTGATATTGTTCACATTTATGGTCAAGGTCTACTCCCCCTTTTCTACAATATCTATACAGTAGATGCACGAACACATGATTATGAATGTGTGTACAACTTGGTTTTCCAAGATCAATCGTTCACCTATCATTTTTCATCCAAGACGAGCGAATCCAACAAGGTTGTTTGAAACATTCTTTTAAATATAGATTAGGAGTGAGTACCTTGAGCTACACGATCATCTCGAATCCGATGGAACTCATTACGAGCCCAAGTACTTTGGAAAAACAATATATCGTTCTCATCCCTACGTTTGAGCGGCTCATTCATAACAACATTGATTCCCTCGTAGATAGGATGGGTGACCACGACGTCCTCGTCATGCAAACGGCTTCCACACAACAACTATGGCCTCTTGTCCTTCGATCTGAACTGTTAATGACCCACCCTCTTCCTACAATAGACGAGTTGCCTTTTGAAGATGCCTTACTAGCAAAATGGCTTTGCCGTATTCCGACTTCTAGTGTGAAAAGAACGGCAGACCGGTTAACGAGAACGAGCACCCAATTCAATACGACGGAACAAAAAATTAAAACAATCAGTCTTAACAAAATTCACTCCTCCAAAAAGCAAACCGTTGCCAACGGTGGGAGTCATGCTCTCGGTGCTAAATGCAGAACGTTGGATTCGGAATGCGCTTAGTTCAATTGCTGATCAAACGGTACGTGCCGACCATGTTTTTGTTGTTGATGACGGATCTACCGATAATACAGTACGTGAAATATTAAACATGACCGAACGTTTCCCTTCATTCACGCTACTTCGAAAAAACGTCAATATTGGAAAAGCACGGGCGCTAAATGAACTCCTCCACTACGTTGATTGCACGTGGCTCATTGAATTGGACGGAGATGATTGGTTGGATGCGGACGCCATTGAAAGGACGAAAGAGATTGGTCAGCAATTGCCTGAACGTACGGGTGCCTTTTATGGGAATTTACGCTATTGGAAAGGCGAAGGTATGATGTCTTACAAACGTCATGTAAAAGGTTTTCCTGTGCACAGTTCCGATGATTTGCTCGGTTATCCTCTGCCTTTAGGACCGAGAATTTACCGCACAACTTCATTACTCTCACTCGGAGGCTATCCGGTCATTGATTTTGAACAAGGACGGCTCTATGAGGACATCAGTTTATTAAAAAAGTTTCTAGCGACCGATTCGCTTCATTATGTGGACTGTACCTTTTATAACGTTCGCCAACATAAGCAATCCATTACGAAAAAAATCATTCCAAATGGAATGATTTCAAAGACTACTTGTAATACGCGTGGATCGTTTGAATAATATATTCTTGGTCACTAAACGCCAGCTCTGGAGAAATCGGGAGTGCCATAATCTGCTCGGCTGCACGTTCTGCTAGTGGGAAATCGCCTTTTTTATACCGTAAGTGTTGTAGCGCTTCTTGTAAATGTAACGGTATTGGATAGTAAACTGCAGAGGAAATACCACGTTTCGCGAGATGATCCATTAAGGAGTACCGATCTTTTACTTCAAAACAATATTGGTGAAAAGAGTGCAAGTATGGGTCTGGTACTGAAGCGTAACGCTTTAGCTCTTCGGAATAGCGCTTGGCAATGACGGATCTCTTATGCAAAAACAGATCTAAATGTTGAAGTTTGACGAGTAGAACTGCCGCTTGCAATTCATCAAGTCGGCTATTGATTCCGATCGAGCGGTGTTCGTATTTTCTAACGCTACCGTGATTTCGTAATTCTAACACGCGGTCATACACGTCTTGGTCATTCGTAATGACCATGCCCCCATCACCAAATCCACCTAGATTTTTAGATGGAAAGAAAGAAAAACAACCCACATCGCCAACTGTACCTGCTCTTTTTCCGTGATCATCTTTCGTGCCGATCGCTTGGCACGCATCTTCAATCACACGAAGGTTGTGTTTTTTTGCGATACTCATAATCGCGTCCATATCACAAAGCTTTCCGAATAAGTGTACAACGAGTATCGCCCGTGTTTTAGGCGTAATCTTTGCTTCAATCTGAGTGGGATCAATGTTATACGTCAACGGATTGATATCCACAAACACCGGTGTGGCACCTGCCTCTTCAATCGCTTCACCACTGGCAAAGAAAGTAAATGGCGTCGTAATGATCTCATCACCTGCCCCAATTCCCAGTGCCTTTACAGCCAAGTAGAGGGCATCTGTGCCATTCGCAACACCAACAGCATGTTTTACGGGATGATACTGCTCCATTGCTCGCTCAAGTTGCTCACACTTCGGTCCTAGAATGTACACCCCACTCTCCATTACTTCTTGCACTTCTTTGTGTAGTGCATGTTTTAACAATTCATATTCCTTTTTTAGATCAACCATTGGAATCATTGCTTTGCCCCTCCAATCGCATCAAACCCCATACCGAGTTCAGCAAATTGAGACGGGTCCAGCACATTTCTACCGTCAAACACGAACGGCTTTTTGACAAACTGTGAAAAATCCAAACTACGGTATTCATCGTGATATGCTTGGAGAATGATGATGTCTACCATTTTCATTTCCTCATTTGTTAGTTCGAGTGGCTCTACGTTAAACGTTCGCATTTCCTCATCAGAAAAATGTGGATCATGAACGAATGATGCGGCCCCTCTTCCCTTCAATCCTTCAAGCAATTTCCAAGCCGATGACTTCTCTGTTTCTTTCACATTTTCACGGTATGATAACCCAAGAATCAACACATTTTTGCCTTGCAACTTGCCGCTTTGTGACTCGATTCGCTCCAAAGCATAGTCAGCCATTTGATCATTTTTCTTTCGGGAATGCTGAACAATTCCTTCATCTAAACCTCTTGAAATAAAGAAATATGGATAGATCGGAATGCAATGACCACCCACACCGACGCCTGGTGCATGAATGTGAGAATACGGCTGGGTATTGCTTGCTGCCGCTGCATCTCTCATATTCACATTCATCTGGTCCGCATAAATAGCGAGCTCATTGGCAAGCGCAATATTCACATCGCGGTATACGCACTCTGCAACTTTTGCAAATTCAGCCGTGTCTGCATTTTCCACAGGCAACACGTCACATCGGAGTGCAAGCTTGTAAAACGTACTCGCGTTAATGAGACTTGCTTCATTAATTCCACCAACTATTTTCGGATACTTTTTTAAATCACGAATAATTGTATTTGAGTAGACACGTTCGGGGCTGTATGCAAGATAAAAATCAGCCCCAGCTTGCAAACTGGATGCTTGTTCAATCATTCTGCCAAAACGCTTTCTCGTATCTCCCGTAGGTAACGTCGTTTCGTAAATCACTGTCGTTCCCTTTTGTATACCTAATCCGATCTCTCGAGTTGCAGCATCAATGTACTGATAATCCACATCGTGATCATCATCAATGAGCACTGGAACGATCACAACGACTGTTGACGCCTCCTGGACAGCTTCTCTAGTTGAAGACGTTGCACGAAGCTGTTTGTTCACATAAGCCTCATGCACAAGCTCCTGTAAACCCGGTTCATTCTGGATGTGACTTTCCCCTCGGTTTACTGTATCAACGACGTTCTGATTCACATCTGCACCCACTACTTTATACCCGTTACTTGCATAAACAGCGGCCAGCGTAAGCCCGATTTTACCGAGTCCGATGACCGCTACAGTATTTTTATTCATTCATATCACCCTCTTCACTTACAATATGTGAAGAGCATGCACGTGGTTTGGACATCTCTAGAAAAAAGGTGTCTATACTAATAGCGTTTCATATAGTGTGAGTAACCGCCGCTCCATGTGTTCCCAACTCATCAAACGCTGCATGTAGCTGCGTGCATTTTCACCCATCCGTTGCAATTGGTCATCACGAACGTTTAGCATGCCATTCGTGTAATCGATCGCCGTCGGGTTCTCCATTGGGATAACGATCCCACATCGTTCTTTTTCAATCACTTTTCTCATCTCTAAGCAATCGTTCACGATGACAGGCACGCCCGCATCTAAAAAGCTAAAAAACTTATTTGGCAATGAAAAATACCGGTTCATTGATCGTTTCGTATTCATATCAATCCAGCCGAGGTCGACATCTTCAAGTTCAAAAGGGATATGATCGTAATCAACCCAACCGGTCATCTCAATTCGGTTTTGTAGATGAACTGGAACGAGCAGTTCGGTTTCATGTCGCGGTGCTCCACCGATTATTTTGATGGAATACCCCGACTGTTCAGCAACATCGACGAGCTTTTGCCAGTTTCCTTTGTCTTTAGTAACCATACCTACGTAACCGATCGTTCGATGTGAGGTTTTCTTTTTGTGCACAGACGTAGTGAATGGTGGAGCGTTTACAATCACTTCAATTGGCCCTTTAAAAGATAGGTTTTTGTAATATTCCGATATGGAAGGGGATACCGTAATAATTGCATCCGTTTCTTCAAGCATTTGCCGTAACCATGCTTCTTTTTGTTCACGTCTACGGATGCTCGTTAGTGAACGGTGATCGACGAATAGTTCATGGCTATCAAAAACTAAACGAGCACCAGACACTGCACGCTTCATAAAAACTGCCGCATGAAGTGACTCCATTTCATGGGCATGATACAGATCGGCACCTACATTAATTCCTAGTCGTACGAGTGAAGATCGGGCGTCTTGTTGTGTCTCAATTCAAAAGACCGGTGTTGGTCATCTTTTAGGCGGTCCGGCACGTAGGGATAATCGTTATCTCATCAATGAGAAAAGGCACTCCTTCACGTTCTGCAGCTTGAGACGGTGAAAGAATCGTGACATTGTAACCCGCTCGTGCAAGACTTTTTGCTTCGCGGTGAAAAATCCGAGCATCTTTGATCGGGTGTTCAGTGACGACAAAACAGACCGTCTTCATTTGCTCCCCTCGCTTTTATCCGTTTCCAATACGGTATGCGCTCATAACGTAGCCGACACAGTCAATTGCGCATAACAAAAAGCATGAACGTCACGAAGTCACATCCATGCTTTTTAACGCCCGCTCAAGGGAATGAATAAAGCTAATGTTCCATTTTTGCACTTCATATTGTTTAAAAGACCTTGCCACCTCTTGATTGACACCGGCGATGAGCAACTCACATCCCATAATGGCGAGGGACTTAAACATTGACTTTAAGGCTCTTACTCCGTCATTCGTCACTTCTCCAGAGGCTGTAAAATCAAAAATAATCGTGTCGGCGCTATCTTCATAGATTTCTTGAAGCAATTTGACTTCAATGGACTGTATTTTTTCTCTGTCCAGCATACCGAACATGGGTACTAACCCAACTTCCTCACTTAATGGAATAAATGGGGCAGACAGACGGCGGTTTTCTTCTGCGAGCAACTCGAGTCGTTCTTTTTCATGCATGAGCTCGATGTTCGTGTCTTGAAGTCGAGCACGAAGCTTCGTTAATTGCCCGAGCACTCGGGAAAACGCTTCGTCTTTTTTAATCACAAGAACTTCAGCATGAAGCTCACTTTCCCATCCTACATAAACATCTACGAGTACGAGCTCTCCATTACTCGTAAGCATGTTCACTTCAAGACTCACTTGCTCATGCTCAGGCCTGAGCCATTCCCTAACCTTTTCTTGACTTTCTACGTCAACGAGCGCTAAAAAGGAGCGTTCAAGACGGAACACTTCTTCTGCTTCCATAGAGCGCTCGAGAATCTCGAAATTCTTATCAATTTTAAAGGTAGGTAATGGCAAGTTACGGTTGGTCATTCGTTCTTGCATGTGCCTTCCCTACTTTCCCGTTATCAAGCCAACCATCCAGTTGCCGTAAACTTCCAATCACCTCGACTTGATCTAGTTCCGTCGCCGATAATTGATACTCATAAGCTACACGGCCGCCAATGAGAATAGACGGTCGATGGTTCAAGGTGAGCAATGAGCGAACGTACTCATGAAGCACGGGCAATCGGTACAAAAGTGCAATAGAGAGCACAATCACATCTGGTTTCCATATCGCAGCAGAAGACTGTAAATGATTTAACGGCAAGTTAGGACCGAGGTTCCGGACGTTCCATCCTCGGTCGCGAAACAGAGAACCGACCATTTTTAGACCGATGTAATGCTGTTCGTCCTCGACACCACAGAGAAGCACTTTCCGATTTGTAAGACTGGATTCTTTACGATCAACCTGTTCTATAGCTGTAAGGATAAAATCAACGGTTGCGGTGGCTAAATGTTCATCAGCCACCGAGATTTCATTTCGCTCCCAACGCTTGCCGACAAGATACATCGAGGGCGTAATCAATTGCTCAAACACATCTATTTTCCCCATCGCCTGCAGTGCATGCTGAATCATCGACGTTGCTTCTCCTTCATCACCGTCAAGCAATCGGTCTGCCAGTTTTTCAATTTGAGCTTCCACACGAACACCTCATTGTAAAACAGCTTTTCCTTGCGCTAAACAATCCATAAAAAATACCTCTTGCTCCTCCGGGACACTCCCACTCAAGTGGCGTTCCAACCGTCGATAATTGTCAATGATCAAGTGTGTGCCTACATTACGACTCGTAAGCACCGTATTTAACCACGAGGTGTATTCAACAAAGAAATGAGGCTGCTTCATTTCATAGGCGGTCAACAGATGGTTAAGATGGTGAACGTTGTCTTCTTCTGTGCGAGCGCGACCATGATCACCGAATTTTTGCCATAAAGACGGGTACTCCTCATAAATTTCTTCCGTAATACGAAAAGCAATTTGTGATTTTTGGGTGTCATTCATGTCGCGACCACTGAAAACATTCCAACACGGGCAGTGATCGACGCCAGTTCCTGGTCAGGGTAGTTCTTCTCTAGATCATGAATTTCCTTATATTCATCACTGGATACCCAGCGAATATAGTCTTCCTTTGAATCCCAAATGAGATGAACCGTCAATTCTTCCGGCTTTTTATCATTTTGGAGGAGATGAAACGATTGAAATCCTTGAGCTTGATCAACTTTTCGTGAGCGTTTCTGATAGATGCCAATCACTTCATCCGTTTTTTCTTTTGGGACGGTGACTGTCGAAGTTACAATATACATCGATGTCCCTCCTTCTCATATACAGTATCGTAAGTTTACCATAATATAAGGCTTTCCTAAAGAATAACGGGGCTGAACAACATCACACTAAAACATAAGTATCAAGTCCCCATCAATTGACGGGCGACTCGTTTTCAACCGATCTACAATTTTACCGGATCGGTTTTGCAGGAACACCAGCAACAGTAGTATGTGCACGAGCGTCTTTCGTCACAACCGCACCTGCCCCTACGATCGCTTCTTCTCCAATCGTAATTCCAGGTAGCAACGTCGCATTGTTGCCAATTTTAGCCCCTTTCTTAATCGTCGGGCCCTGCATCTCATACGGTTTTGCGCCCATATATTTATCGTTGCTCATTGATACGCACGGTCCAAGAAATACATGATCTTCAATTGTCGTATCCCCAGTCACATAAGCACCCGTTTGTATCGTACAATGGTTCCCAATAACCGTATTCAACTCAACAATGGCCGATCGCCCGATCACTGTTTCATTACCAATCCGGACATTTTCCCTTACACTAGCCAAGTCTCCTAAAAAACAATGTTTGCCGATTTGACTACCTGCATACAAGGCAACGAGGCTTCCCGTCTTTGTGCCTGAGTGTATAACAAGTCGATCGGCGTTTTCATTTGACTTTCGCATTCGGCTATTGCCACCGGGGCGAATGCCGATCACATTGTTTGCACCAATCACTACATTGTCTTCGACGGTCACATCCTCATAGATCACTGTATTGTCACCGATCACAACGTTCTTCCCGATGACCGCTCCCTCTTTTATGACAACATTCGTACCGATTTCACTCATCTTTTTTTGTCCCCTCTTTTATTAGCTGATAGAGCTCATTCACCCTTACTTCTAGCGAATGATTCCCTCGCACCCAACGATATGCCTCATCAATGATTTTCATTCGAGCTTCTACATTCGCCAAGTAATATAACGTACGCGATTTTACGGTATGCGTATCAGCAGGTACATAATGTTGCCACGGAATAAATCCGAGTTGACGAATATCTTTGCATTCAGGTGCGACTAACAAGGTGCCACTTGCAGGGATTTCAAAGTATTTCTTCACTGGGTATTCATATACAGACGGGCAAGCAAAGCTAATCTTCGCCCTTTGCAACTGCTTAGCATAACCGACCCCAGCAACGTGATCGCCCACGTTTTTATACCCTGGATGAGGGAAATGAACAAAGGCAGGAACGTGTTGGATCTGTTCGAGGGTGTGCTGTCTAAATGGATACGTTTCGCTAACGGCCCCCGTAAGCAAAAGGTCGATGTCTTTTTTATTTTCTCTAGAAAATACGTCTGTATTGACGAAATGAGGAAGCCATTCAAAGGAAACATCGGGATAGAAACGTTGGAATCCTTCGGAGACGACAGAAAACACTTGATCGAACTGTTGTCTTAACAAATAATTTTTTCGAACTTCAGTAAAGCGGTGCACATCATTCACAATGATTCCACACGGTATTGAGATTTGATTCAGTCCCGTAACCTTCGGCGTAAACGTCGGTCCAATATCATTCACTACCAAAATATAATCGGGCTCGAATGTCACTTTTGACAATATCCACTGAATATGCCCAGACGTTCGCCACACGGCAAATTGTTCACACTTCTCATTTAATGCTTGTTCAATATAGGAATAATTTCGGTCGACGTATTGAGACGTATCCACACCGATGTACAACACTTTCACCTTACCCCACCTTTTAAAAACAAAATCACACGATGTAAAAAAACGATGCCGAAGCATCGTTCATGTCGTCCACCTACCAAGGAAATGGGCGTCGTCCCGGACGTGGGGGTGGTCCCATTGGTGGTGGCGTATGCGAGTGTTTCACTTCCGTTTGCTGCGCGTAACTGTGCGTTTCTGGATGTGCAGGAACGTATTTATACACGTGATTTTTCACATGTTTTTGTTCGGTAGTGAACACTTCTGGCACGATAAATTCTTGTCCTGGCGGGTACATGCCCGGAGGCGGAACGGGATGATGTGGGTGACGGTTTCTTCTTGGGAACATAATCGAATCCCTCCAACAGCTTTGTCGTTTACTCCCACTGTATGTGTCCGTTTATCGATGCGTCATTCATCCGCCGCCTATTTTTTTGTATATAGCTTCTTTGATTTGCTCACGCAAAAACGTGAGATTATAGCTTCTTCCGAAATGTACACGATTTGTCAAGAACACGACACGTAGTTTCTCTACCGGATCACACCACATATTTACACCCGTAAAGCCTGTATGTGAAAATGTTTGACCCGACATTTGCCATCCGAGTCCGGTAAAACTAGTCTCAATAAGTGACTTGGAAATGATCTCGTTACGAGGAGTTTCATAAATGGCTAAGTACTTTTGCAAATCTTTCGCTGTGGAGAAAAGGCCTGCATGACCACTAATGCCACCCATCTGTTCTGCCTTTTCATCATGAACAATGCCTCGTTTATGTGTGCCGTGCCTCTCATCGTACTCGGTAGCAGCGATATTCTTTTTTGTTTTCGGGTTGAACGACGTACAATCCATACCTAGCGGCTGTGTCACCCGTTCATAGAAATAAGATTCAAACTCGTTGTTGAGTATTTTTTCACACAGGAAGTAAAGCAGCATCATGCCGAGGTCACTATATACTCGTTTAACACCAGGCTCAACGTGCACGGGTTGCTCCAACAAATCTTTAACCATTTCTGATCGTGTGTAGCCTGCATACTTCAAAGAGTGATCGGCGCCCAGCCTGACGTGTGATTAAGTAAATGCCGGACGGTCACACGTTCGTGAGGAAATGTTGGAAAAACGTCTCGAACGCACGTATCCAGTTGAAGTCTGCCCTCATCCACGAGCAAAAGAGTGACAGGCAGCATCGCTGTCACCTTCGTGAGTGAGGCAATATCAAACCGTGTATTTGTTTCCATCTGTTCTTCTTTAGGAAAAACAACTTGGTTGCCATACGCTCGATGGCACACTTCGATGCCATTATGCACCACGGACAAAACAGCACCTGGAATGTGTCGATCTTGAATCGCCTCTTGAATCATCATCGTGCCCCCTCGTCTTATTGTATCGTCATGTATCCGTAATAGATGTCTAGACTCGACTCGTCCTCTGGCACGAGGTCAGCGCGAAATGCCAATTGTCCAGAAGATGCTTCAAATACTTCAACGATCGCTGATTGGTTATCTTGTTCAGACAGAGAAAACAACTGATCATTTACGACCGTAACGAGCGGATTGTCAACGTGTTTGATCGTTACGACCTCTTCAAATTGTCCGTTACTTTCCTTCCATAGCGTTCCTTCGGATAATAAGTAGAACGTATCTTCCCCAGCGTAAAGGGTATGGACGCTCGTTGCTTCTTCTGGAAGTTCAAGTTCTGCCTTCACTTCACCATCCACAAGGTCATATACTAAAGCCATCCCTTCATCAGTGAGTAGAGCCGAACGAGAATGCGTCGTCTCCATTCCCAATCCGTATTGAGAGAAAGCATGACCTGGGCGTTGTTGATGATCAATCACTTCTTGTTGATTCACGTCAATCGTTAGGTGATGGTTCTCGTCTTCCACTCTTGCCAAGATGTACAAATGCCCATTCTCAACATATAGATTTGTAATATCCCCCCATTCGTCCAAAGGAAGGGACGGAATCGTTACTCTCCAATCATCTTCGGATTGTTTATCGACAAATTGCACACGTAACTCGATCCCTTCTGAATCTGGAAAATGTTCAAACTGGGCGCCTACAAGAAAATGGTCATTTTCAAAGATTGGACCGTAAAAATATTGCAAGGCTTCATGCTCATCTCGAACTGTACTCTGATGCGCTGCACGTTGGTAATCAAACATCATTGACCGAGAAGCGTTATATTGTGTACCCGTGTTCGGATGAAAAATAAACCCATCGGTGAATTGATTGCCTTCAACTCTACCGGTATAACTAAGTTTCTCTGTAAAAGAAGAATCTCCTTCGATATTTTCTAATTGAAAGCTTGGCATATTACTAAACATGGTAGCGGTTTGAACGTAGTGAAACATTACTCCACCTACAGTAAAAACTGCGATTATTATCGTAACAAGTGCGCGGTTCATCGTTTTCCTCCTAAACGGTAACTTTTCTTAATAATAAGAATCTCGAAACGAATAAGCTAACGGCGCAAATGCCGAGAGTAACCCCAAGCATGACTAGTAATAATTCAATACCGTTTACACGTACAACGAAATGAGACGCTACTCCATACAACATGAACGCTGCAACGACATAAGCGGCCCCTATGCCAAGCCCGATAAATCCAAAAGACCTCTCAAACAAAATCGCTGAAAATAGCACACAAACAAGCGTAATTCCTAATCCATACACAACGAAGAAGTCAAGTAACGTCGGCGGATAAACAATAGCTAAAGCTGAGTTCAAACTATGGAATAAATAAAAAGGTTCAATTTGCCCACCATAAAGAGAGTTCGGGAGCACCCACTCAAACAGCCCCATTTGCAACGGTAATACGAGACGGTATATGCTTACGACAGCGAGTGTTACCAGCACAATTGTCACGAGCTTCGCTGCAAACACATTCATCCGGCTACTCGGAAGCATGAGTAGACGTTTCATAAACGTGCCTTGACCAAACCAATCCCGATACCAAACGATGAAAATGTATAGCCCGATCGTAATCACCGGCAATGCGAGCGACAAGCTGTAAATCCCATGTTCAAAAACATTGATAAAAGTAAAAGTTATAGAGGGTATCATTTCTCCTGATTCGATTTGCCCTACCCAATAGCGAGGTAACAGCAACGTGAGGGCAAATTGTGTAATAACGACAATGGCGACGAGAGCGAGAAACAGAAAACGAATTCGGTTCAATTCAATAAATAACAAACGTAAGAAGCTCATCGGTACACCTCTCTCATTTTATCGAGCAGAGACTTTTGCTCTTCCTCACGCAATGACTCTACATAGAAACTATCGACAATTTCACCATCGTTCAGGAGTACAGCTCGGTCAACGATCGCTTCAATCTCTCCAACTTCATGTGTCGTAAGAAGGATCGTTTTGCTTTCTACAAATTCACTCGTTAATAGATCAAGAATGCTTTCTCTCGTTAAAGCATCAATCCCTGATAGAGGCTCATCCATCAAAATGTACGTGCATCCGGCGGCGAGACCGAGCATTAAGTTCACTCGCATCTTGTAGCCTTTTGATAGATTTTTAAGCTTTTCACTTTTGTCTAGCTTAAGGTATTTCACGAGGTCTTCGGCTTTATCTGTTTCCCATTTCGGATAGTGTAGTTGCGTAAATTCCATTGATTCTGCAACCGTCATCACCCTCGGCATCGAAAGATCGTCTGTAATAAATATCACATCTCGATTGGTCGCATGTGTATACGGTTTGCCAGCAAAACTCACGGTTCCTTTCGAAGGAGTTAAGTTCATAATCGCCTGCAAAATCGTCGTTTTCCCTGCACCGTTTAGTCCAATCAAGCACGTAATTTCATTCGTATTCGCATGAAAAGACACAGATCGAACGACTTTTTTTCTACCGAATGATTTCGTCATTTGTTCGATTTCAATCATCGCTCGCGCTCTCTCCTTTACGATGTATTTGTAATTGAATTCGGGATACGATTTCATCTAATGGGAGCTGCAACGGTTCAACTTCATCGAGAAAATTAGAAATTGATTCATGTAGCAGCTCTTCACGCACGCCTTGCAAGATGTGCGCATCTGTCGTCACTTTACTCGGCACATTTCGTTCTGTTTTAATCAACTTCTGTTCCTCCATTTCTCGGTACGCGCGTTGCACAGTATTCGGATTAATCTTTAACTGCGAAGCCAGTTCTCTTCGGGAAGGAATCTCCTCACCAGCAGTGAGAATACCCTTCGCAATACTCAACTTAAAATGCCTAACGACTTGCAAGTAGACGGGGTCACGAGTATTAAACGATATATTCATAGGCATTACCTTCCATCTATAAGTGTGTGTATTAATTAGTTCATACACTTGATGTATGACTGTACTATACTCTTAATACAGATCATTCGTCAAGCGTTGCATGTAAAAAGTTAAGTTGGGATAGGCAGACAGCGTGCACATGAAAAATAGTCATCTTGTTTGCTTTCGTATCGGTACCGGGCAATCACCTTATCAATCTGTGTTGCTGAAATGATTCAATATACATGCATGAGAGCCAAAGGAGAAACTGCCATTCCAACCATTCATCATAAGTAATGTAGTGGTCACTTATTTTCTAATGAAATCAGTCGTTAGGACGTGACGTATATATAGTGCACTAAAGAATTGATAGTGTAACTTCAAACTTCCGTTCCAATCGCTAGGCTCAACAAATGCTACGATCTTTTCTATTACAAAGACGACCGCTCGGTTTATCTTCGGCACCTCCGGTGCCTATAGTTGCTAGCTCTTGAGGTTTATATGAATAAACAGGTTGACGTTCGGTGTAGAAACGTACGTTCACAAGTCGCCCAGTATGAGGAAAACTGCAGTATTCTGAAGCGATCTAGATAAGTTGAACTAAAGAATTTCTTCAAGAACCAATGGTAGCTTGGGAAAGTGGAAGCTGTGCTCGAGTTGGATGAAATCTCAGGAAAAGCGGTATATTCTCATAAACTAGGTAACAGAATGAGCAAACTCGGTAACAGATTATCGGGTCACGTGCACATTCCCGCCCCGAAGTACCCACAAGCGGTTGGCGCGGTTCGCGCCGAACCGCGTCCGATTTATCTTCGGCAGCGCTCAGGCCGATAGGGTGCTCACTTATGGTCATTGAATCTGCGCTCCAGTTGGAAGAAACTACGCAGGAGTTTAGCGGAGTGAGCCCCAAATATCGTTAAACTAGGCAAACTTGCGCGCAAAATGGCACCCAGTACCGCGCTCCCCCTCCAACCCAACAGCGCACATTAGGAAAACGATTTAGAACAATATATTCCAGCATATACCAAATACATTCAGGCGCAGAACCCGAACGATCCACTGTGTATCTCAAAATGATTGCCAAACGTCTACACTCAGTGATAACGGTCCAGATCGTTTAGAACGTGATCTGGCTGCTACATTCCAACATACCTCAATCTCGAGCGTGCACAGCACAAGAACGTTACCTTCGCACAACCGAACAATTCTTAAGCACACTCGCAATTACCATGCTAAAAACCGGATGCCTCCAATGAGACATCCGGTTTTAAACGATTTTAGTACAGCTTCTCACACTCATTAAGAGTGGTTTTCACTATGGACACGATCAAGCGTCATCTGATAACTATCATTACCGTAATTCAAGCAACGTTTCACACGACTAATCGTCGCTGTGCTTGCGCCAGTTTCGACTTCAATCTTATGGTAAGTACTTCCTGATTGTAACATTCGGGCAACTTCTAAACGCTGAGCTAAAGATTGCACTTCATTTACTGTGCACAAGTCATCAAAAAACTGATAGCATTCTTCGAGATCTTTCAATGATAATACCGCTTGAAAAAGTTGATCCAACTCTTTTCCTCTTAATTTATCGATTTGCATAGAGATCACTCTCTTTCTTTAGTAAGGTAAGAAATATGCGCACAAGCACATTTACTCGTCCTGAATCGTTACAGAATCTAGTGAATCTACGATGTTTATCCATGTATTGCCTTTAATCAATTGCTCCCCGTCAGGAACAATCCGGCCATCAACGTTTGTCCAATTCACTTCCTCGTACTTTCCGTCCTGCAACAATAAGCCCGCACCACCTGCTAAGACATCAATTTCCCGTCTGCCTGCATCATCAATGATCGAATGCCGAGCTTCTACAACCATCACATTCTTAGTGCGATACGCCTCTCCAGTTGCTTCGTCGACCAAAGGCTCCCCGTCGCTAAAACGGATATACTCCCGGTCCTCTGCATCAAATTGATATTCCGCTGATGATCGTCCCATATAGGAGATGGTTACACCAGATGCAGCGTTCCCGTCAATCGCTTCATCACGAAATGAGAGGGGCGGTGTGTCAAGAGACATCGGAATCCCGGCCTGCTCCGCATGAGCTAAAAGTTCATCGTAATGCACATAAGAGTTGTGTGGAGCCGGGCGCGTAGCGACTCTCTCAAAAAGACCTCCATCATAGTGCATCCCATTAACCTCGTACAAATCGTCAGCTTGAATTCTCGCTTCGGCTCCTGGGCTAAACCCGTGTGCAACAAAGAGTGAATCAAATCCTGAAGATAGATCAATAAATACTTCTCTAGCACTTCGAACAGGACCAATCGTCTCCGGATGCTCGCTATGATAGATTGCAATGAAACGGGTAATTGAAGCTTCTGTTAGCACTTCGTACACGATGTCTGCTTCTTGCAAACCTGTCAGAGGCCGTGCATTCCGATCGTTGGAAACGACAACTGCCAACGGTCGAGTCGTTTCTACCTCGTTTGTCCCGATCCCGCTAAGTGGATGCACAAATGGTAGCTCAGCTTGTTCAACTTCCACAGCTTCACGAGCAGGGACTTCATTAAAGGGCTTGCGCTCTAGATCATCGCCTTCTTGAAGCGACTCGGGCTCAGATTGGCACGCTGTTACAATCAAAAGCATGAGCAACGGGACAACCATACGTTTAAAACGGTTCAAATCACTCATCCTTCCACGGAGTGAGTAAACACTTCTTCACTTTACTATTTTAACGCATTATCGTTGGAAAAAGCACGCTTTTCTTATGCACATCGTAAATTCCTTTAGACGTCATTCTAACATATGGCAAGTGCGTTGATGAGAAAAAGAAGATGCTATATAACGGATCGTCAAACGAATATCCCGCCTCTTTCATCACGTTTTCAAACGCTCGATGTTCCTCGATCAATGTTTCCATCGGTTGGTCAGACATGACACCGTAGTAAGGGAATTTCCAGTTACAAACATTCTCTTCGCTTTGAACAATGGAGATGCCGCCGCCTTGTTCCTTTAATTGCTCGAAGGCTTGTTTCATGGCTGACTTCTTCTTTCCAATCAAAACGACATCACCTGTAATGGAATATGAGGTAGCCAATCCGTCTAAATTCGAAGCAAACCCTTTTATGATCGTATTCATGCGCCATTTGCCTTCTTTGTCAAACATCGCAAAAAAGCATTCATCATGATCGGGGCTTAATTCATCAACAGCTCCGTCAACATCAATATGGTAAGGCTTCAACAGAACAGAGTTTACTAAGTGAATGCCCATCGGCATCGAAAAGTGCAAATCATCGTCTTGTAGATCCCAGTTCAGCGGCTTCCACGGCTTCGTGTAATCGCTCCAAGGAAATGGCTCGTTCGTATACACGAGCTCTTTATCTCGTACGATCCATTCCCCTTTTGCCAAAACACTCACAGGTGCTGGATTCGTAACATCTTCAAGGAAATTAAGGTGAGCCAACCGGCCAGGCGCAATCATTCCGTGGTGAGCATCAATGCCATAGTGTCTCGCAACATTGTAAGAGGCCATTTCGTAAGCCGCAATCGGGTCAATGCCTCCTTCAATCGCAATTCGGAGCAATTGATCCATCACACCAGGCTCATAAAAGCTCGGATTTCCTCCATCCGTCGTCAATAAGAAACGGTTAAAGTTCGTAATTCCCGCATCCACGATTTCTTTAACGAGGAGCGGCAAATCTGGTCGCAATGAGGAATGACGTAACGTCGTCGTATAACCTGCGTCTAATCGCTTCAACACTTCTTCACCAGAAATGGCCTCGTGGTCGCTCGTGACCCCTAAAATCGCTAACTGTGCCAACGTACGTTCTGAAGCACCTGGAAGATGACCTTCGATCCGCTTATTTCTCTTTAGTACTTCTTCCATCCAATGCAGAAGTGTATCATCTCCTGAAATAACTTTTGGCCAACCTGTTAACTCGCCTCCTTGAACGACGAGCGGGTGGTTTAACCACTCTTCAAGCGCCTGAGGGGTAAACACGCTATGCTCATCTTTCGTTTCGGTTTGCGAGTCGATTCGACAGGACCAATAGATCGATGAAGGCCCTTTATTCATTTCCGTAACGAGAGTAAGCGCTTTCTTTTTTTCGAGATTCATCATGAGGATGAGGTTATCGTTGAAGATCGTGCTCGTTCCTCTTTCAAGCGCATAATTCGCAAACGTTTCTGGGTTGTAGCCAATAAACGGATGGGCATGGTGCTCAATATATCCTGGTACAATCCATTGTCCAGCAGCATCCGTCCACTCCGTACCTTCTGTTTTTGTCGGTAAGGCGTCTCCGACGTACACGATGCGGTCAGCGTAAATCCAGATGTTTGCGGTTGTCCATTGTTTACGACCACTGTTTAAAAATGTCGCATTTGTTATCACTTTTGAAGGTGCCCGCTCGCCGCGAACAACACTAATTTGATTTCGTTTTTCACGTTTGTTCCAAAGTGAGTGATGAGGGTGCATGTGAATCACCTGCTTTATCAATGATATTCGTGCTTTAACGATACGAATCAACTGTATCCTTTGTCCCTTTATTCTACCACAGTTTTTAATGCCGATCGGGAAACTCCGTGACAACAATGTAACAATCGTGCCTGTTGGGCTCATTATAACGTATATCCAAGCGTAACGGTTGTTTTATGTCAGAATTTATTACAAAGTCCAAATTCATGTGAAATTGGTAGGAATCCGTTTCATTTCGCCAATCACCTCTCCCATTTGCACCATCGTCTAGACCGATGCGTAGAATAGTCTAATCTTGTGCGAAGGAAGGGCGTGTACTATGGAAATCATCTCCTCACATTGGATTTATTTCGCCGGGATTCTCATCATCATCTTAACGATGCTCATGAGAAAGAATGTTGTAGTGCCTGCCATATTAATGACCTTTCTCATCGGTCTCATTTATACAGGCTCTCTCTCCACGGGTTTACAAACGATCTTTAACGCCAGCCTCGTGGCCGCCGGAGAGCTTTTTAGCATCTTTTTAATCATTGCCATCATGACTGCTCTTCTCCAAGGGCTTGAAGTCGTTGGAGCGAATGAGCAAATGATCAAGCCATTTGGGAAGGTCATGACGAATGGGCATATCTCCTACCTTGTCATTATTCTCGTTACGTATGTGATTAGCTTGTTCTTTTGGCCAACACCAGCTGTCCCCCTCGTGGGCGCGCTACTATTGCCTGTCGCAATTCGAGCCGGTTTACCTCCAATAGCGGGGGCTGCCGCTATTGCCATTGCCGGTCAAGGGATGGCGCTATCAAGTGACTATATTATCCAAATCGCTCCAATGCTTAGTGCAACCGCTGCTGGGGTAAGTGGTCAGGCCGTAGCGGACCGTGCTCTTCTTTTATCCATCATTACAGGAGTCGCCGCCCTTACCATTGCCTACCTCATGATCCGTAAACAGATACAACAAAGAAACGATCGGCACTTAGAAAAATGGATGGAAGGAAAACGAATTGAAAAACGTACAGAAGCCACTCGAAAAGGAAAAGCATTCGCCATCATTGTGCCCGTTACATTCGCCGTCGTCATCTGTTATATGCTCTACACGACGTTTTTTACCGACCTCAGCCTTGAAGGGGGAACGGGTGCTGCGCTCATCGGCGGGGTTGCCTTGTTATTACTCATCGCTGCGAGTGTTTTCTATAAGCCGAGGCAAGTGTTTGAAAATGTGAGTGACTGTATGGTCGATGGGTTTTTATTCGCATTTAAAGCGATGGGACCCGTCATCCCGATTGCCGGCTTTTTCTTTCTCGGTAGTGATGAATTTTCAGCAAGCATAATCGGCACCGAAACGGCACCTGCTTTTCTTTTTGACCTCGTACAATCCGGGCAACACTTAATTCCAGAACACGCCGCTTGGACTGCATTTGGCATTCTCATCATCGGCATGATCACCGGACTTGATGGGTCAGGGTTTTCTGGCCTTCCGCTCACAGGTGCACTGTCTGGCGCTTTAGGTCCCGTTGCTGGAGTCGACCCTGCTACGCTAGCAGCGATTGGTCAAATGGGTGCCATTTGGGTTGGTGGCGGTACGCTCATCGCTTGGTCGTCCCTCGTTGCGGTTGCCGGTATATCAAGAGTGAATGTCCAGACACTTGTACGGATCTGTTTTATCCCTGTCATTACAGGTTTATTATTGAGCACCCTTTTCGCTGTTTTATTCCTTTAAAGAAATGTACGTCCACATCACAGCTTACGTTTCATCAGGAGAGATGAATGTGAGCTGTTTCTTTTTTTATTAAAACACTCTACCCCTTCGTTTGCCGTGTTATGATGAATCAAATTAACGTGAATGGAGGAATTACGATGCAATATCGTCATTTAGGTTCAACCGGAGTTCGAGTGAGTGAAATTAGTTTAGGGAGCTGGCTCACCTATGCCGGTTATGTGGACGACCGCGCAGCTGAACAGACGATCCATACTGCCTATGATCTAGGGATTAACTTTTTTGATACAGCCAATGTGTATATGAAAGGGGAAGCGGAGAAGCTGGTCGGTAATGCCTTGAAATCATATGATCGTTCGTCGTATGTACTTGCTACAAAAGTATATGGAGAAATGGGACAAGGGGTAAACGATCGTGGTCTTTCTCGAAAACATATTATCGAGCAGTGCGAAGCAAGCTTAAAGCGATTGGACCATGATTATGTTGACCTTTATTATTGCCATCGCTTTGACCCTTCAACACCTGTCGAGGAGACAATTCGTGCGCTCGATGACCTCGTCCGCCAAGGAAAGGTCTTGTACATCGGCGTAAGTCAGTGGACTCCAGCACAGATGAGTGAAGCCCTACACATCGCTGATCGCAAGCTGCTAGACCGATTCGTCGTTAATCAACCGCTTTATAACATGTTGGATCGATCCATTGAAGACGAAGTCATCCCACTTGGCAAACAGCACGGTTTTGGCCAAGTTGTCTACTCCCCTCTAGCTCAAGGTGTGCTAAGTGGAAAATATAAGCGAGGTTCCGACATTCCAAAAGGTAGTCGGGCAGAAGAAAACTTTACATCCATTCAACGATTCATGGCCGATGAGCAATTAGACACCGTCCAAGAACTGCAGACCATTGCTCGTGAACTCGATCTTACTCTTTCACAACTTGCTCTCTCCTGGATTCTTCGCAAAGATAATGTATCCAGTGCGATCATTGGCGCCAGTCGCCCTGACCAAGTTGAAGAAAATGTCCGTGCAAGTGGGGTTGTGCTCGAACAAAACACCTTAGAAAAAATTGACGCATTGCTCGGATAGACCGCATTAAAACATCCTCTATTCTTTCTTCAGCTCAGCTTACATCGCCATTGATGTAAGCTGAATGTTTGCTACCCCTTTTCCCGCTCGAGTTGTTCAAGAACGCGATCTCTCCCTTGGTAGATATGTTCATGCATTGCACTTCTTGCTCGCGCACTGTCTTGATCTTTAATCGCAGCGATAATCACTTCATGAAGATGAAACGATTGTTCCAATTCACGCTGTTGAAACCAAAAGAATGAATGAAAGACAAGCGGTAACACGACCACTTTTCTAATCAGGTCCTCCGTATGAGGATCTTGACTTGCACGGATGACCGCCTGATGAAACTGGTGATTCTTCTGTAAAATCGCTTGAATATGTTCGATCTTATTATCCTCTTGCTCTGTAATCGTCGAATAGAATGCTGCATTCGCAGCATACATGTTGTCAAGATCTTCGTCCGTGCGGTGGATGGCACTTAAACTTGCCGCATACCCTTCGAGTAAAGACCGCACATCATAGATTTGGCGAATATCTTTTCTTGAAAACGAACGCGCGACATATCCTCGACGAAGGGGCGTGATTAAGCCATCAAACTCTAGCTGTTTGAGAGCACTACGAATCGGCGTCCGACTCACTTGAAACTCCTCAGTTAATGCCTCCTCTGTCAAACGATCCCCTGGTTTATACTTACCTGTAATTAATGCTTGTCTCATTTTTTCATATACACTCAACTTCAACACCTCTATGTTCATTGTACAGAAATGTCAAAAAACCACAAAGTGATTATTTTGTATACAATAAAGCGTTTTCATAGTCATTTATAGAATATATATTGACGTATTGTATACAATGATGCTATTGTTTTTGTAATATTCGATCAGGAGTGATAATCATGAGCGACACATCAATGCCTCTTAAAGGAATTCAAGTGCTTGAACTCGGGACGTTACTTGCTGGCCCTTTTGCTGGGCGCTTACTTGCTGATTTTGGGGCGGAAGTGATTAAGATAGAGCCTCCGGATAAACCTGATCCGATGAGGCAATGGGGAAAAGAAAAAGATGGTGTTGGATTATGGTGGCCCGTTCAATCTCGTAATAAAAAGTCAATCACTTTAAACCTTCGCACAAAGGAAGGGCAGCAAGTATTCAAGGAATTAGCCGAAAAATCTGATGTGATTATTGAGAATTTTCGATCTGGAACGATGGAAAAATGGGGATTAGGTTACGACACGTTAAAAGAAATCAACCCTGGATTAATCATGATGAGAACGACGGGCTACGGCCAAACGGGCCCGTACAAAGACCGCGCAGGGTTCGGTAGCATTGGCGAGGCTATGGGCGGCATTCGGTATGTAACGGGGTTTGAAGACCGCCCTCCCGCTCGAGTTGGCATCTCTATTGGTGATACCCTTGCAGCATTATTCTCAACGATTGGTTGTTTAACCGCACTCGTTGAGCGTCAAACATCTGGCCAAGGACAGATCATTGATACAGCCATTTATGAATCGGTATTTTCCGTTATGGAAAGTATGATTCCTGACTATCTCTTAGCTGATTATGTGCGGGAACGTACTGGGAATATCTTACCCGGTGTTGCCCCTTCCAGCATTTATCGTACGAAAGACGACACGTACATTGTTATTGGCGCAAATGCCGATGCGGTGTTTACAAGACTCGCAAAAGCAATGAATCAACCTGAACTTGCCAATTACAAAGACTACGCTTCTCATGTAGCACGGGGACGTAACCAAAAAGAGTTGGATGCTTTAATCGAACGTTGGACGAAAGATCTTGATGCATCGGATGCGCTGCAAATATTAGAAGACCACGGTGTGCCTTCGGGTCTCATTTACAGTGCAGAAGATATTGTGAAAGATCCTCATTATGCCGCACGTGACATGATCGTCACGACGAAACATCCCGTACTCGGAGATTTCCCTATGCCAGGAATCGTGCCGAAACTAAGCCGTACACCAGGCCAAATTCAACATGCGGGTAGTGTCACACCGGGAGAAGCGAACGAAGAAATCTATGAATCACTGTTACACATAACGAAGGAAAAGCTTGCACAACTACAAAAGCAAGGCGTAATCTGATTTCCCATTATGTGAGGAGGGATTTCCAATGAAAGAACCTATTCAAAAGAAATGGATTTGGGTCGGATTTGTTTTACTCATTGCGTTTAATGCCCCGTGGTATTTACCTGAGGGCATGATTGAACCTTATATTCTTGGCATCCCTTTCTGGCTCTCATTAGTATCTTGCTTTCTCTCATCTTGTGTGCCTATTTAAGCTGGGTTTGCATCGCGCATTGGAATCTCATTGAAGATGAAGAGGAGGAAGAAGCCGAACGTGAGAGGAGGCAATCATCATGACATTGCAATTTGGCGGTACGGATGCACTCATTATTCTAAGTGCCTATGCTGTATTAATGATTGTCATCGGTTGGCTTGCTGGAAGAGGTAAGAAACTCGGAAAAAGTGTAGGAGACTACTATTTAGCAGGTCGGAACCTTGGGTTTATCACGTTATTCTTCACGCTCTATGCAACGCAATATAGCGGCAATACCATCGTTGGCTACGCGCCGACGGCTTACCGAGAAGGATTTTCATGGATTCAATCCGTTCCGTTCATGACTGCGATTATTGGTGTGTACTTAATCTTTGCGCCAAGATTGTACGTCATTGCCAAACGAGCGAAGTTTGTAACACCGACGGATTGGATTAGCTATCGCTTCGAGTCTAAAAAAGTTACGATTGTTGCCATCCTCCTCATGCTTTGGGGCTTAGGAAATTACTTACTTGAACAACTCGTCGCCATCGGCCATGCGGTTTCCGGTTTAACAGGCGGCGCGATTCCATATGGGTATGCGGTTATTGGTTTCATCCTTGTGATGCTTATCTACGAATGGCTAGGTGGAATGCGCGCGGTTGCGCTTACCGACGTGTTGCAAGGAATCATCTTGCTCGTAGGCATTATCGTTGTCTTGATAGGAGCAATGACGTTAGCCGGGGGGAGTTTAGGTAACATTTCTCAATCAATTGCTGCTACAGAACCTCAGAAGATTGGGGTGCCAGACTTGCAAACGAACATAAACTGGATCAGTATGATTTTACTTGCTGGTATCGGCGCTGCCGTGTATCCCCATGCCGTTCAACGAATCTATTCAGCAAGAAGTGAACGAACATTAAAGCGTTCGTTTGCACGTATGGCTTGGATGCCACCGATTACGACTGGCCTCGTACTTGTTGTCGGAATTATTTGTATTGTGTTGTATCCAGGGATGGACACAGGTGAGTCTGAACAAGTCATTGGCGTACTCGCAAATGACATCGCCTCCATGAATACCTTTTATTATTGGATGATGATCATCTTCTTTGGAGGCATTGTTGGAGCGATCGTGTCAACAGCGGATTCGGTTTTACTTAGCTTCTCGTCGATGGTTTCTCATGACATTTACGGAAAGTACATTAACCCGAACGCTTCAGATGAACGAAAAGTAAAAGTCGGGAAATTCGTAGGCGTCATTGTCGTTTTTTTACTCTTATGGATTGCTTGGAATCCACCAGGGACGTTATACCAAATCTTCGTACTCAAATTTGAATTACTCATTCAAGTTGCACCGTGCTTTTTATTAGGCATCTATTGGAAGCGTTTACGATCGACACCGGTGTTCTGGGGAATGGTCGTCGGAGCGGCAATTGCAGGATTGATGACATTAACAGGGAACAACACTCTTTACGGTATTCATGGGGGTATTGTCGGGCTTGCCGCCAACTTTACCATCTGTATCATTGGATCACTCATCATTCCTGTTTCAGATAGCTATCGAACAAAAATTAAAAATAAAACGTCTCTGGAAAACAACGGAGTGAACATGTGATGCGTCTTTTCTTGCGTGTGGGGAACTTCCCCACACGCCTTTAAACTAACCAATCTGTTCTCTTCATATATTGTGCTGCCCCGTAAACGAGTAGACCCATCGTGATGAGCGTTAAGGCAATCGGCATGGTACTACCCTCATGTTCAAATTGAACCGCAAGGTCAACAAGTGTTGCGGGTAGCCACAAAACTTGCTGGTGGAATAATGAAGAAATGATTTGCAAAAGGAATATGATGCCTAAAGCAAGGCCCCCAGCTACGATTTGGCTTTTCATCAGTGCACTAAATGTGACAGTAACTGAAACTACAAACATTAACCATAACCAATACGTAAATATTGAAAACAGCAAGGCACTCATTGAAAGCGTACCAAACAATTGAATAATGTAAACGAGAGTAACAGCGATTCCAGCAAGAAAACTTACCGTCGTTACCGTGAAAGCCGTCATGTATTTAGCGAGTAGATAGGTTGTATAGCTTACGGGTTTAATGAGCAACCAGACTGATTCACCATTCATTCTTTCCCGACTAAGCGTCCCCATAAATGCCAGCACGAGAATGAACGTGCCAATTTGTGAATATTGGCCGAGTGTTTCAGCAAAGACCATCTCCGCAGTTGGTGTTGGAATAACAAACATTGCTCCATCTGGTAAACCTCCGAATTGTTCTAATAAATCGGATAAATAATAACTAGTTAACGGCTGCATGATTCCTAAAAGCACAAATAGCAGCGGCAACCAAATGATCCGATAGCTTCTCATCGTCTCTATCCATTCTTTTCTTAACAACACTCCAATCATCGGTTCACCACCCGATCAAAAAATTCGTCTAACGTAGGATGAGCTTCGTACATTTTTTCTATGACGACTTCTTCATCCAACAAACTTTGAAATATTACTTTTTGTTGCATTTGCTCGCACAACGGCTCTTTTTCCAACCGTTTCAATTTGTACTTCGGGATGATAAAGACGCATGTAATCTTCCCATCGATCTAGCGGTGATTTTGCTTCAATGACCCAATCACCACTGCTATGGCTCTTAAGCACGGTCTCTAATGAATCATGCAAAGCGATTTCACCCCTATGAATCATAAGAACATCATCTGCAATCTGTTCTGCATCATGAAGAATGTGGGTTGAATATACAATTGTCGTTGACTCGCTCAATTCCACAAGCAATCGTTGCATGTCGCGTCGACCTTCAGGGTCCAAAGCACTCATCGGTTCATCGAGCATTAGCAATCGAGGTTGATGAACGATTGCCTGAGCAACTCCAAGCCTTTGCTTCATGCCCCCGGAAAGTTGGGACACCTTTTTATGAATCGCATCGGCTAATCCAACTTCTTGAAGCGTAATTTCAGCTTTTTGGGTGGCGGCATGCTTTGGCTCACCAGTAAATTCGGCAGCGAAACCAACGATTTCAATGACGGTCAGCCACTCAGGAAATTTAGGGTATTGAGGCAAAAAGCCAATCACAGACCTTACATCCTGATTTCCACCATATCCTTCGACATGAACGGTACCTGCGGTTGGCGATAAAAGACCGGCCAACACATGGAGCGTCGTCGTTTTTCCTGCACCATTTGCGCCGAGCAAAGCGGTGATTTTGTTCTCAGAAAGAGAAAAGTTCAAATTTTTGAGGAGGGTCTGGTTTCCAACGGTATAACTTACATCATTAACCGCAATCATCGGTCACTAACCGTTCTTCGTTTCCCAAATAAGAAGTACAAGATGGGTCCGACTGTATTTACGAACAAGATAATTAGAAGCCATCCCCATTTTGGTAATGACACGTGCTCTTGGCGATAAAGATCGGTAAAGGCAATTGCTTTTAAGACGAGTTCAATAATAATAAATGGTGCAATGAGTAACATGAAGTCATTCATAATTTTTTCTCCTTTGTCGATATGGAATCCAAATGTTTGTGTACAACAAGTAGGCAATGAGCGGCATCGGAAGCTCAACATCCCCCAAATCCCCAAAACCAGTACATTCGACCGTTACGCCTTGCATTGATAAATAGATAGGTGCCTTGAGTTAAAAGTGCTATGAATAGGATCGTAAGTAGCCAAATCGGGATTTCTAATAGATCATGACTCATCGTACGCCCCCTTCCTTCTCGCAACGAGTCCGAGCAATACAGTGAAAATAATGGTCGCTTGGATTGCCAGGAATACATACGGTTGTTTGGTCATCAATAGGATCGTACCTGATGCAATGAAAAGCGCAATGAGGATAAAAACAGCCAATTCGAAGCGTTTCTTCTTACGAGTTTCACGGACGAGCGCGTGCATTTCAATTGGTGAAGGCTTTTGTTTCGGTTGTACACGGTGCAACTGATGCAGTTGCTCTTTCAATTTATTCTCATCCATTATTTAGCTCCTTTCTCAGACTGATCATCGTTATGCACTCTTGACTTTGCTGTTCCCGAAGGGATTCCAACGATTTTGGCAATCTCATCATATCCGTATCCATAATAATGTTTCAAAATGAGTGGAATCCGTTCTTTCGGTTTGATATTTTCAAGCGCTGATGTGACAGCTAGCCAATCGGCTGTCGGTTCCTCCCTCATTTCCCATTCCAATTGCCTATCGTTTGTATATCGCTTCCGTCGTTTCTCTTTTCGAAGCTCATCGCGCCAAAGGTTCGTTCCAATTTGGATGAGCCACGTTGAAAACGCAGCTTTCTTTGGATTGAATTGCTTTATTCGCTCAATCGCCTTTATAAACGATTCTTGCGTAAGATCTTCAGCCATCTGTGGATGAAGGGTGAGCTTTAGAAGATAATGATAGACGATATCATAATGATCAAGTAACAACTGTGTGAGCGCCAATTCATCGCCTTTTTTCGCTCTTTTTATTTCATCCATCCCACCCCTCCTTTCTTGCTGTTCATAAGTCATACGCTTAGCATCGTCAATTCGTTCATTTTTTTTACAGAAAAAAGAGAAGTAGCTTTACAATCGCTACTTCTCGTCTCTTGTATTGCTTATACT
Source organism: Geomicrobium sp. JCM 19039 (assembly GCF_000698145.1). Classification (GTDB taxonomy): domain Bacteria; phylum Bacillota; class Bacilli; order Bacillales; family Marinococcaceae; genus Geomicrobium_A. Next base: position 3,245 of record NZ_BAXB01000010.1, on the reverse strand, counting down.
GGCGTTAAACAAAGAACTGCTCGGCTTTCTCGCGCTGTTCTTCTTTGGCGTGGTCTTAAGGTCACAATTCATGACCGAGTAGAACCTGCCCCAATTATATTATACTGTTGCCTTCGCTTTTTCTTTCGCTAGCTCTTGTGCAACCCCTATAATCCAATCTTCTTGGCCACCCACTGCACCCATCTCACTTAATCTCGTTAAGATGTCACGAGGGTCTACATCGTACTCTTTTCCTGCTCTTTCAGCAAAAAGTAGGAAGCTTGAGTAAACACCCGTATAACCAAGCGTTAAACTAAGCGGATCGATTTGTACGGGTCGCTTCATCATCGGCTTCATCACATCTTCTGCAGCATCCATTGATTGATACAAATCAACGTTGTGATCAATCCCCATCTTATTCATGACGGCGACAAGTTGTTCGGTTGCGGTATTACCTGCACCAGCTCCCATTCCTGCCAAACTCGTGTCAATTCGGTCAGCGCCCTCTTCAATGGCAGCAATGGAATTGGCAACCCCGAGAGAAAGGTTATTATGTCCGTGAAACCCAATTTTTGCGCTCAAGTTCTCTTTAAATAAACGGATACGTTCACGCACTTCATTCATCGTTAACGCTCCAGCTGAATCGGTGACATAAATCGTGTCTGCACCATAATCTTGCATTTTCTTTGCTTCTTCTAGCAAGTTTTCTGCTGATGTTCGATGCGCCATCATTAAGAAGCCGACCGTGTCCATACCCAACTCTTTGGCGGCACGTATATGTTGTTCCGAGACGTCTGCTTCTGTACAATGCGTTGCAACGCGAACGACCGATGCTCCGTAAGAGTGAGCACGCTTTAAATGTTCAATCGTCCCAACTCCCGGTAAGAGCAATACAGCAATTTTCGCTTGTTTCGCATGTTGAACGGCCGTTGTGATGATCGTTTTTTCATCTTCTTTAGAAAATCCGTATTGAATCGAACTGCCACCGAGTCCATCTCCGTGCGTGGCTTCAATAATATCCACACCCGTCTCATCTAACGTTTAGTCAGTTGAGCAATTTGTTGTTTGGAGTATTGATGAGAGAGGGCATGCATCCCATCTCTTAGCGTCACATCATTAATGATTATTTTTTTCATTGATCTAGTACTCCTTTACCATCATATGATCTGCCATGAGTTCCCCTGTTTTTACTGCAGCTGAAGTAATGATATCCAAGTTCCCTGAATACGTCGGGAGGAAGTCACCATTTCCTTCAACTTCAACAGAAACGGTTACGATTTTCCCTTGAATTACTGGATCGGCTTTAAAGCGGTACCCAGGTACGTACGCTTGAACTTTCTTCAACGTCTCCTCTAAGGAAGCAAGAATGTTCTCAGTGTGAGTATCGGCATCTTCAGAAAGTTGCATATGAATTGTATTTCTCATTAACACTGGAGGATCGGCAGGGTTTAAAATGATAATCGCTTTTCCTTCTTTCACGTTCGCCACTTGTTCGATCGCACGTGCTGTTGTGACTGTAAACTCATCAATGTTCTGTCTCGTTCCGATGCCAGCACTTTTACTTGAGATGGAGGCGACAATTTCAGCGTAGTCCACACCAACAACATCTGAAACCGCTTTTATCATTGGGATCGTTGCTTGCCCGCCACACGTCACCATATTCACGTTGTCTAGCTCAACGACGGAGTTTGCATCCTCTTGAACAGCCGGTACAAAGAAAGGGCCAATTGCAGCAGGTGTAAGGTCAATCGCCCGCTTCCCCATTTCTTTTAGAATCGGCGCGTTGCTTTGATGTGCTTTCGCCGATGTGGCTTCAAACACGATGTCTGCGAGTTCAGGTTCTTCTTGAAAACCTTCGATACTCGTATAAATCGGTTTAAGTCCGTGCTCTTTCGCTAGTGCCAACCTTTTGAGTCCCGGTCAATACCGATCATCGCTGTCGGCTCCAACGTTTCACTTCGGAGCAACTTGTACATTAAATCTGTACCGATATTTCCAGAGCCAATAATTGCACATTTAACTTTTGCCATTGTTATACGTCTCCTTTATCTGTTCAATTCCTTCAATGCAATAATCCATTGCTTCAAGCAAATGCTCGTTTAGCAATTGTTTCGCGCGCGCTAAGTCATACTCATGAATCGCATCAACAATCACCCGATGCCTCTCGACAACCCGCTCATGATTGGGCGCTGATACAACACTTGTAATGTCAACGAGGGTTGCAAAAATCCCTTCTAAAGACTTCCATAATTGAAGCAGCGTTTTGTTGCCACTCAGCTTCATGATGAGCATGTGGAAACGAACATCCGCTTCTACTTCGTTCGTTGTGACTTCCATATCGTGTATGCACTGCCGAAGTCGCGGAACGATCTCTACAACCTCGTTTTTATTCGCTTGAGAAAGCGCATGGGTCTCTAGTAAAATTCGGCTGTCGTATAATTTCCGTATGTCTTCCTCAGTAAAGCCGTTGACGATTGTCCGACCATTTGACCTTTTTGTAACAAGATTCTCACTCTCAAGCTTTGCAAACGCCTCGCGTATCGGTCCTCGACTCACTCCTAATTGCTTGGATAACTCTGCCTCAACGAGCGCATCTCCTTGCTCGTATGCTTGCAAGAAAATTTGTTTTCGAATGGTTGCGACTACTTGTTCACTTATCGTCTGTTTTTCAATGCGCATTGTGTACCTCTTTAAATATTCTGAAATGTTAACTGTTTACTATTTTACGAGTGAATATTTAAATTGTCAATACTTCTCTATATAAGTTGAACTAAAGATATTCACTGAACCTTTGTTCGAAATTGGCCTTTACGGGAAAACGCCTAGCTATTGCTATTGATTTTCACCTCGTTTCACTTCGACAACTTCGGTGTCGATCGTTGTTCGTCACTACAAGGGTTCCCGATAACACGAAGAAGGTTTGCCGAAGGGTAACAAGATGTGACCGATGGTCATCACTTGGCGCAAGGAATGTTATGACCTGTCAGTTATGTGACCATTCAGCTCAAACCGGCCACTTTCAGCCTCAACTGTCACGTATATCGCGATTTGTGACCGTTGACTCCGTTTATGTGTGGATCCACGTTTAAAATGATGATTTTTCTTTCCCAAGTGTCACATAAATGAATATATGGGGCATTTGGACTTCTTTCCACACCGTAGCCAGTAGGCAGAAGAGCAAACCGTGTTGCCCTTGTGCTCTGGAGTATAAAGAAAAAACGGTGGACGTCGTTTGGCCACCGATGTTGCACTTGTGCTCTGGAGTA
>NZ_BAXB01000011.1 GCF_000698145.1 Geomicrobium sp. JCM 19039 | reverse complement strand
AAAGCCTGTTACAGACTTTTGCCGACCTTTTCTGTTTACATTACATCCACATCGTAGACGGGTTCAGCAGCTTGCATTCGTTTCACATCTTCTTCAAAGCCGTTGTTTGCATTAATGTACACTCGGTACGTATCGTTGTTCATCGTTCCGTAAATTTCATAGACGAGTACTTCTTCTCCACTTTGATTTTCAATGACCGCCAAATGTTCTTCACGTGATTGGACATTCGGGTGAATTTCATCCAATGCCTCTTCTAGCGTAAGGTCTGGAGAGAGGTCATGGCGTTCACGGTGGTTTGCAAAATAGTTACTTCCTTTAAAACCGATCACATCTCCGTCGTCCAGTGCAACTTCAAGTAACAACCCATCTGGGTAGAGTCGAACATCGTCAGCCAAAGGCACAAATTCAAAGACGCCCATCGTATCATACTGCTTACCATCGACAAGTTGCACGTTCTCAATTCCGTTATCTTCAAGAAACTCTTTCGCAATTTCGGAGGCTTCATTCAGACTGATTTTCGGTTCAGTAATCGTTCGCGATTGCATCATCCAAAGGGGTAAGCCGCCTTTTTTTGTCATATCTATCATGTAATTTCTTTCACCATCTGGGTCTTCGATCGTAATTTGGTACCCTTCATAAGGTACCCCTTCGCCTAGTGGTTCAACGTTAGCATCGGTATTCTCTGGCAAGCCAAGAAAAGCGCGAGCGCGGTCTTTCGCATCTTCTTCACTTACTTCTTGTTTGCCTTTTAACGTTTTCACAAGTCGTTTGTTTACATCTTTTTCAAACTGACTGTCGTCATTCCAATTGTTTTCAGAAAAGCCTTTTGCTTTATTATCAATCGTTTTTAGACTGTGTACCATCGTTCCTTCTGCAGGTTCACGCTCATTAATGAGATCATCCTCAACGTCACTCCAGCGGATATCATTAGATAGCGCTTGGGCTTGAACGGTTCTCAAGTCATGCTTCATTTCCCCTGCCTGTTCATAAAAATGCTCCAACTTTTCATATTCCTCGTCAGTTAGCGGTTCATCATTTCGATCACGAATCGCAGTTTCGTACGTGAACTCTGCGACATTCGCTAAATACTCTCCTGTTTCATTTACAGGAATCATCAAGTGGCAGTTCACCCATCTCATTATGAGCGAGTGACGAGATTCGCCAAACTTCTGCGAGTGAGCCTGTGAAGTGGGAAGATCCATTGGTCGCAAGAGAGGCTCCTAATTCGTCTTCTAACTGATCCATATGATAACTTAGCTGATGAAAAGCACGTTGATAGTTGTTCTCATGACTAATGGCTAGCGCTTCTTTTTCTTGATGCTCTTGATAGGCAAAAATTCCTGTACCGAGCAGAGCAACCGCTAACACGGCAATCGTAATGGCTCGAAACATTGTATTCCTCCTTAATCAGCAAACACATGCTTGCCAATTTGTTTAATCGTCGGTCGACCGAAAATCCATTGCGATGTTGCGGTTTGTGGGTTGTAATAATACGTCGCACCATCTGATGGGTCTTGACCATTTATCGCATCTAGCACCGCTTTCCTTGCTTGTTCATTTGGCGTGAGATAGATTTGACCGTCGGCTACGGCAGTAAATGCCCGCGGTTCAAATATGACCCCACTTGCTGTATTCGGAAAGTCAGAATCATTCATTCGGTTAATGATAACAGCGGCAACTGCCACTTGCCCTTGATAAGGTTCACCACGTGCTTCTCCGTATACGGCATTTGCCATAATTTGAATATCATTTTCTGAGAATCCATCTGGGACATTTGTTGCTTTATGAATGTTCGCTTCATTACCTTGTTCTTCGGGTTGTTCTTCACCTGTCTCTAGTTGCTCACCATTACCAGCACCTTCGCCACCTTGATTGTTACCAGTATTTGGCGGCGGGCTCTCTTGGTTACCTCCATCTTGATTATCTCCTGAACGTTCAGGAGATTGAGAGGTGCCTCCACCTTCTTGTTGACGACTGCCCTCACTTTGAGTTTGACCGCCTTTACTTCCTTTTGGCCCTTTTTGAATGTCCAAAGGTGTCGAACCATAATGGGTGAAATTCCGACCATTCTCCAACGCTTCTTTCACGAAACTTTCATCATAGTTCGTCGTCTTATCTAACCTTGCTTTAAGATCATCACCGACAAGTCCATCCACTTCCATTCCGAATGCTTCTTGGTACTCTTTGACACTCCAATACGTGCCCCAACCGAAAACACCATCAATGGTGTCATTATAATAGCCAATGTATTGAAGCCTTGCTTGAAGTTCGATGACGTCGTCTCCAGTCGCTCCTTTTTGGATAATCTGATCAGAAAACGCTTCGCTCGTTTGAGGCATCGCACTGATCATCGTGATCGTAAGTACAGCGACGCTAACCGCCTTGCTCCATTTGAACATTTCCATTCCTCCTTTTACACTCACTTCATTGTCTGTGATGTACATAGTTTCTAAAATGTAGAAGAAAATTATTCATGCATTTCTAAAACATTGACGATCCATCGGTTCAAAATTAGAGGCTGTGTCGCCTGCTCCATAACCAAATAAAAAAACAAGGATGGTCGACCCACCCTTGCTCTTTGAAAAAGACGCTATTTGGATTCATTTTGCAAAGCTTTAATCGTCTGCTCTGATAGATGTAACAGCTCCTCTTTCGTTTCTTGGTCAATCTGTCTGGCATGAGAGCTCCATGTAATATAATGGACATACTTGTTCATATAATGTGTTGCTAGCTCGTCTCTCTCAATCGCTTCATAAAGCAGCGCAAGTCGTGTGTACAATGATAGTAATGAAGACAGTGACCCACGGACATTTCCTGATTGGATCTGTTCTCGCGTTTTGTCATGAAGCTCATTAAGCAGTTCTTTTGCTGATTGTTCAGGATGTTCATCACCTACACGCAGCACGATCGCGGTAAGCGGTTCGATCGTTAACGTATTGTCAGCGTACGCCATGCCCGTTGGTGAATCAATGACATTCACTCCAGCCTCTTCACGGTCAACAATGACACGAGCATCCGCAATGCGAACATCATTTAATGTAAGTGTTCGCGTTGTTTCGTCTGCATTGATGAACACGTAATAGTCTCCTGTATTATCGGTAGAACGCGCTTCATAACCGATGACGAGATCTTCTTCTCCAATCTCTGGAATATCAATAAGTGATACGTTTTCTTGGATGGCTTCCATGGAATGATGAGAAAACGCGTTCGTCGACCGACGGAGATCAATGAGCCCTTTCGTATACTCGCTCGTTTTCACATGGTCTGGGTATTGCTCTTCGTCCATCACTTTTTCCCACTCGAATTTGTTAATCGCATCACTAGAGTCATACGAATCGTGAATGAAATATGGATAGTGGAAAGGCTCACCTTGTTCATCTGTCATATACGTCGATTTGTATGGAGCTTCATCGGTCTCCTCTCGGAATTGTTTCGTTCTGCCATACTCTTGACCCGCATGAAGGAATGACGTGCCTTGAGCGGTTAACACCATCGTATTTCCAAGTCGAATTCGCTCTTGAATTTCTTGTTGATGCTCGTCTGGATCTTTTTGAATCGACAGCGCAATCACATCATGCAACGTTAAATTATCGTGTGCTTCGATGTACGGAACGACGTCGCCCGGATTTGTAGCGGTATAGTTGTGAGGCTGTGCCGTTACGTTATCAAAAATTCTTTGAATGTTTCGCTTGCCTCCTGTAAGGAATCTCGGCTCCCCTTCACTGCCAAATCCAGATTTCAATTCATCACGAAAATCATCTGAGAATGAGCCAACAGCTGTTGTATGTTGCATCCAATCTTGATCAGCTGGCATAACATCTGGATCGTTTTCATCCCCGACAAAGGTTCTCCAACCTTCTCCAATCATTAAGATGTTCGGGTTCAGTGCTTTTGCTTCGTCATATGCCATTTGAATCGTTTCTGCATCATGGTCACCCATCATGTCAAATCGAAACCCATCAATGTTGAATTCTTCAACCCAATACGTAATGGAGTCGACGAGAATTCGATGAGCCATTTCATGTGTTGTTCCTAATCTACCACCACCAAAACTCGTGCGCGGGGTGCCATTAGCATCCATGAAATGATAATAGTGGGGTTCCAAATCTTCGAATATTTCCACGCGAGCTGTATGATTATAAACAACATCCAACACGACACCCATATCACGCTTATGAATCTCGTAAATTAAATTTTTAAATTCTTCAATCCTCTTTTCAGGGTCAGTAGGGTCTTCCGAATACATCCCCGTCAACGAAAAATAACTATGAGGGTCATAGCCCCAGTTATAGTTTGTATTGTTCGCTTGATACTCGGGCATCCGCTCAGAAGCACCGAGTTCATCAGCAAAAAAGTAGCTCATGACGGGTAGTAATTGAATGTGAGTCACACCAAGGTCTTCAATATAATCAAGCTTTTCAACAAAAGAAGCAAACGTTCCAAACCTCGCTTGCAACTCATCAGAAATCGAAGGATCTGAAGTGAAATCACGTACATGAATTTCATAAATAATCGCGTCCTCTCGATTCTCATACCCTGGAATATCCGCAAATTCTAACTCTGGTCCAATGGTTGATGGATCAACAATTGCTGCTTTTCCAATCGGTACTTGTGGATCCGTATGATCCAAGCAGCCATTGACTTCGCATATGGATCTAGTGCGAGCACTGTTTCGCCCGCTCTCTCGATTTCAAAGTGGTAATAATACCCTCGTAAATCTGAAACACCGGTGTTTTCTTCTGTAAGGTCAACTTCAAACACGCCACGGTCTTGACGACTCATTGAAATGTCACTACGCACTACAGTATGATGGTCGTCTTTATCGTAGAGAACGACCCGAACCTCATCTGCAGATGGAGACCATACGCTAAGCGCCGCTGTCCCATCTTCATGAAGATCAACCCCTAAATCCCCATCGTAGGAAAGTTTTTCATCTTTGAGTTGCCACGTCGGATAGATCAACATCTCCTCCTCAAATACGTGAACCGTATAAGGAGCGTTTTCTGCTGAAAAATCTCCTGTTAATTCAACCGTTTGACCATCATCTTTTTTCGTTACTCCTCCGATGGGCTCGGACTGCCCCATACGATTTACAAGCTCGATATGTTCTAACAAATCTTCCTCTGCAAAAACTTCCGTCGATGAAAATACAACGTCAATTGCTGATTCGTCTACTAACCAGCCGTACTCCATCCCTTCACCGAATACATAATAAGGGTTTGTATACACGTTCGCATCCCCAGCTTGTAAGAATATTTGACGATGCTCACTCAAGTTGGCGAAGTTCATGTTCCCAGATTGCTCTCCCGTCTCTCGGTTGACGAGTGAAAATTCAACGACCTCGGCCCCGTCCTCGATTTCAACATCGACATAATGGCCGTACCTATTCTCCTCTGCGAAACGATGCGCTCCTTCTGGCCAGTTTTCGGTTGGGTAACGCACATCGCCCCACGTCCATAAGCCCCAGTCGTCAAGTGCATCACTCTTATAATGGACACGCAAAATGTCATCTTCGCTATGAGGCTCGTATAAATACACTCGCCCGTCTTCAGTCAACCAAACTTCATTCAAGTCGTCAGAAATGAGCTCCACGAACACATCGCCAGTAATGTTCTCTCCCGTCGTCGTATTGACGAGCATACCGACCGTCTCAGCTTCTGGCAAAAGTTTAACATCCGTGTAAATCGAAAAATCTTCATGAGTTCCTTCTGTAAAAGATTGTGCTGCATTAGGCCAGGCACCTTGTTGTTCTGAAGGCTCTGCAACATCTTCCCACACCCATAAACCTAGATCGTCTACGGCATACTCCCCTGGTTGATAATGAACCCGAAGGGTATCTTCTGGAATGTCACTCGAATCATCCGTTACGAGTTGTCCTCCTTCCACAGTGAGTAAAACTGTGCCGCCATCACTCATACTCGGGATCGAAAGCGTTATGGTTCCTTCCTCACTTGCTTCGTAAGTTTCACCTTGGTACGCATCAACAACGACTGCATCTGCAGAATCCACTTGTAACGTAAGCGATCTTTCTTCCTCACTGACATTTAACCCAACGTAAACAGCATCTTCATCAATAGATCGCTCAAAGACGATGTGCTCTTCTCTGTTTGATCCTGCAACTGTTTTACGCTCCCCAGATGCAAACACTTCTCGATGTTCGTCTCGAAATGCGAGAATGGATTGATAATGCTCCCTCACTGCATTTCCTGCATAATGGTTATCCTCAATTTTATCCCAAGCATATCGTATCGGTTATCATAGTAAGGATAATTATCCATACCGCTCAAACCGAGCTCTTCTCCGTAATAGATCACCGGTTGACCGATTGCCGTCATTTGTAGCGAAGAGGCCACGAGCAACTTCCCAACATTGCCATCAACTCGCTCTAAAAATCCTTCTTCGTCGTGACTGCCGAGAAATTGCCCGAGCAAAGCCGTGTTGTCCATCTGTTCATTTCGCTCAACCAACTGCTGATTGGCTTGTTGAAGATGCCCATTTACGAAATCAAGAGCAGTATACTTGAACTCAAAATCTAATAATGAATCCATCATGCCTGACCGTAAATAGCCGTGGTCATTATTCTGCCCCGCTCCCCACGACTCCCCAATTAACTGAAATTGCGGGGCTCGTTTTGTTAATTCATTTCTAAATGCTTGCCACGACGTATCCTCGACATGCTTTACCGTGTCAACGCGAAAATAATCAATCGAGTTGCCCGCATCCGTCGTCGACTTCTCAATCCAATCAGATTGCCATTCAATCACTTGTTCTCTTACAGCAGGGTCCTCGGTAATGAAGTCTGGCAACCCAGCAAGTTCGCCTGTCACTTCATCTTCTCCGACATTTCCGCCTTGCCTAATTAAATCAGCGAAACGCTCACGGTCTGCATCCGTTGGAAATCCAGGCGGGCGTTCTTCATCCTGAATCTCTCCGTCGATTTCTTTCAGCCCGTAACCCGTATGATTTAAAACAACATCGACCATAATTTTCATGTCCCGTGCTGCCACTTCATCGATCATCTCATGGTATTCTTCCATCGTTCCAAAATGAGGATTTAATTTGGTGAAATCGCTTGCCCAATACCCATGATACCCAAAATAAGGGTGTCCTGCCGGTTCATCTTCATCGGTAAATCGCACATCATGAGCGACATTTTCAACAATGGGACTGATCCAAATCGTATTCACACCAAGATCTTCAAGATAATCAAGGTTTTTCGTAATCCCTTTAAAATCACCACCTTGATACGTTCCGCGAGGGTGTTGTTCATAATTTTCATAACCTAAATCATAAGGGTCATTGTTTGTTTCATTGCCATCAAAGAAGCGATCGGTTAATAAGAAATAAATGACAGCTTCATCCCAATCAAAATCATTTTCATCTTCATATTCACGTTTTGTCACTTCAACTTCAGCCGTCATTGTGGATGAATTTCCATACTCATCAATGGCTGTCACCGGGATTTCTTTAACCCCAGCACTCGTCGCTCTCGTTACCGACAACGTGACCTCCATGAGTTCAAGATCGACTTCTAATTCTGAAGGACCGCCTAGAGACGTCGTATCCGCAAATAGTTGATTTACACCCGCTCCTTCTATATCAATAGATAGAACAGCATTTTCGTTGAAATTCATCTGTTCTGGCTCGACAGACGGATCAAATATTATTTCTTCATTTACATAACGAATGACAGACTCTTCGGAAAATGGATCCGCTGTTTCGTACGTATCATCTCCAATCGTCACGATGTAAGAATACGGATGTTCTCCTTCAGGAAGGTTTTCATACAAAAACTCATAGCGCTCTTCTTGATCGTTATACGTCATTTCATACTGCTCACCTAAAATCGCCAGTTCCACTCGGTCAATGTCTTCCATTTTACTTTGTGCAAACAACTGAGAATCCCGATAGGAAAACTGTGCATTTCCATCTCTTAACTGTGGTCCTGTCATCTCTTTAATCGTATGTACATCCATGACCCTTCGGTAACATACGCTTTTGTCATCGGTTCATTGTGATTAATTCGTATTGACCGGTCAACCTCTTGACCATTTGGTTCCCGGTTCTCCCAGTCCCCTTTTTTAATGATAAAACCAATTTCTCTCACCGAAGGGGCAACCTCAATATGAGCAATCGCAATGCCATCTTCACTATGTGAAAATTCAATCTGATCATCTTGTACCCCTGTCCCCCATACCCATACATCCCAATCATCATAGTTGTTATCGGTACGGTCGTACATTAACTGGACGACGTGATGGTCGTTTGCCGGTTCTTCTGCTCCAACACTTGCCGGATAAGCGGTGAACAACGATTGCACCGTCGACACAAGCAACAGAAAAATCATAAAGATTGCAAACGTATTTCTTCTTGTAAAATGGCTCATTAACCCTTCCTCCTCTTCAAATAATGAAACCGGTTGCATAAAAACGAAAAAATATCGTAAGCGCTTTCATATAAATCATACCTTATTTTCTCATGTAAATCTCACATTCTTATAAAACAAACAATATCCCTATAAATCACGCAGTATAAAAGACCTATTAACGACTGCCCTACTCAAACCTAGTGTGCTATATAAGTTGAACGAAAAAATTTCACTAAATCCGATGACCGAGATCGATCTTTACAGGCAAACGCCTACCGATCGTCTGTTGAAGTTCATCTCACTTCGATGTCGATCGTCGTTCATTATCCCAAGGGTTGTGGGAAACACAGAAGACGTTTGCTGAATGGTAAAAGGGCGTGACCGATGGTCACCACCTGGCGCAAGTGTGTGATGATCTGGCACGTATGTGACAATCCAGCCCTCTAACAGAGTATTTTCAATCCTCAACAGTCACATATATCGCGATTTGTGACCGTTGACTTCGTTTATGTGCGCATCCACATTTAAAATGATGATTTTTCTTTCCCAAGTGTCACACAAATGAATATATGGGACATTTGGGCTTCTTTCCACACCGTGACCAGTGGGCAAAAACGCGAACCGTGTTGCTCTTATGATCGGGAGTGTCAAGAAAACACGATATGCGTACTTTGGCCACCGATTTTGCACTTATAGTCTGGACTACATAAAAACACGGTGGGCGATCTTTGACCACCGGTGTTGCACTTATAGTCTGGACTACATAGAAAACACGGTGGGCGATCTTTGACCACCGGTGTTGCACTTGTGCTCAGGAGTACGACCGTCCGCCTGCAGTGGAAAGCAGCAACAAACTTTGCAATCAGGAAAATGGTAAGTTCATTCTATATAACGTATTTTGCTGTTTACATAACAAACCGCCCCAAAAAACGTGGGACGGCTCTTCATCCTTTGGAGTTCGTCTACAACGAACGAACAACTTAATGGAGCGTGTTTAATTTTTGCTTAGATAATTGTGCGTTTGCGTCTTGAACGAGGGAAGCGGTAATATGATAACGCAAAAATGGGGTAACGAGATATACACGTTCAAATAGCGATAGGCTGTGTTGTTGCAACTCTTTCGCAATTTGTAACCCTTCTTCTTCGCCTCGTTGCACGTCTTGACCACAAGATTGCATGCGTTCTCGCACTTGTTTCGTTAGGGTAATTCCAGGCACCTCATTATGAAGAAATTCTGCATTTCGACTATTAATGAGCGGCATAATGCCAACATAAATTGGCACGTTAATATGTGTAGTTGCTTTTTTCAATGCATATAGCGTATCTACGTCATAGACCGGTTGGGTCATGACAAAGTCAGCACCTAGCTTGATCTTCTTATCTAATCGTTTAACAGCCTTTTCCATCGAAGAGACATTTGGATTAAATGCGGTTCCCACTCGGAAATTTGTTTTCACACCGAGTGATCGACCTGAATGGGAAAACCCTTCGTTCATTTCTTTTAGCATAGAGATCAGATCAAATGACGTGAGGTCATACACCGATGAAGCTCCAGGGAAATCCCCTACCTTCGTTGGATCTCCAGTAATCGCTAGCACGTCGGTAATGCCGAGTGCATGTAAGCCAAGAAGGTGAGATTGCATGCCGATGAGATTTCGGTCCCTGCAAGCAATGTGAACAAGTGGTTCGCACTCGTTCTTTGTTTAATAAGTGTAGCACTAGCGACATTGTCCACTCTCGATGTCGCTAACGAATTATCTGCGAGTGTAATTGTATCCGCACCTGCTTCGGTTAAAGCTTTTGCGCCGTCCACAAATACGTCCAATTTCGATAAAGACTTTGGTGGATCAAGTTCAACAATGACGCTCGGTACCTTTTGATTCGATACAGGATGATCTTTAGATTCCGGTCGTTTTAAATTAACAAAATGGTTGTTTGACGTTTGTGATCGTTTGATCGGTGCTTTACCTTTAAGCTGATCTTTTAGTGCACGAATATGCTCGGGTGTCGTTCCGCAACAACCTCCGATGAGATTAACGCCTAAATTTCTAAAGGACACTGCCTGACTTTTGAAATAATTTGGGTTGGATTGATAGACAAGCCTTCCATCTCGAATGCCTGGTAAACTTGCATTTGGATAGGCAGACAACAATAAATCCGTCGGAATATCACTCTCTTTGATGGATGCAATCGTTTGAGCAGGGCCCATTCTGCAATTCAAACCGACGACATCTGCACCTTCACTTTTTAACCTTTGCAAAGCGTCTTGAAGCAAAATGCCTCCGTGCAACACACCAACATCTCCTAAGGACACGTTGGCAACAATTGGGATGGATGCATCTTGCTCTTTAATGAGCCTGATGGCACGAATGAGCTCGTGCAAATCATAGTACGTTTCAAGTAGCATGACGTCGGGTGAACTTGCTAATAGTGCCTTTGTCTGTTCTAAAATTGCGTTATCAATTTCTTCATCGGTCCACTCACTTGACCGACCATCCCGAATACCGCCAATCGTACCGGCTACATATGTTCCGTCAGAATGCGCAGCCGCTCGTTTCGCAAGTTGCACACCCGCTTCGTTAATTCGAGTGACTTGTGACTCTAGCCCGTAATTCTTTAACTTTAAGCGATTTGCGGCATATGTATTCGCCTGAATAAGATTGGCGCCTGCTTTTACATATTCCAAGTGGCTTCGTATACTTGTTCCGCTGCATAAAGGTTCGCCTGTTCAATTGACCCTGTAATATCTTGGCTGTAAAGAAGGGTTCCCATTGCACCATCACCGATAATGATTGTCTTTTGTAAAGCTTCAATAAATTTCATCATGAGCCTCCTATACATTCACGAGTTTCGCCGCTTCATCAAAAGCATAGCGAAGATCATCGGTTAAGTCGGTTGCACTTTCAATTCCACAAGACATTCTCATGAGTGTTTCATCGATGCCAATTTCTAATCGGACGTGCTCTGGAACATCGGCATGAGTTTGAGATGATGGGTAAGTCATTAAACTTTCCACCCCACCGAGGCTTTCAGCAAATGTAATGAGTGATAGATTTCGTAAAAGTGGGTCAACGAGCTCTGGGTTTGTAACACGAAACGATAACATCCCACCTTTGCCGGGATAAAGGACTTCTTTCACGAATGGATGTTCGTCTAGATACACAGCCACTTCTTTAGCGTTCTCTTCATGTTTCTTCATACGTAGTGACAATGTTTTCATTCCTCGTACGAGTAGCCAACAGTCAAAAGCCCCAAGCGTCATACCGATCCCATTTTGGATGTCGAATAATTTCTCTCCAATCACTGGATCTTTCACGGCAATCAATCCTGCTACGAGATCATTATGACCTCCCAAATATTTGGTTGCGCTATGAATGACAATGTCTGCTCCCTCTTCTAGAGGCCGTTGCAATAGCGGGGTATAAAACGTATTGTCAACAATCAATAGAACGTTATTTCTTTTAGCAATCGCTTGAATTTGCTGAATATCCGCTTCCTGCATTTGCGGGTTTGTCGGTGTCTCAATGAATAGTGCCCGCGTGATGTCTGTAATTGCTTCTTCAAGTAATTCTAGGTTTCTCGGGTCAATGTATTGAATGTTCACGCCCCACTTTGGCCAAAACTGTTGGAACAAACGATATGTCCCTCCATATAGATCGAGGGACGCAATAATTTCATCCCCTTGTTTAAACAATGAAAGAACCGTTTGGATCGCCGCCATTCCGGAACTACAAGCAAAACCTCTCGATCCCATTTCCAAATCAGCAATCGCTTCTTCAAGAACGTCTCGTGTTGGGTTTTTCGTTCGAGCGTAATCATACCCTGTCGACTCCCCAACACCAGAATGACGGTACGCAGTGCTCATATAAATCGGGGCATTAACCGCTCCGGTCGTTTCATCTCTTCGGTTTCCTGTCTGAACGAGCTTCGTTTCTTGTGAATATCCCTTTGCCATTCAAATCACCCTTTCTACGTGAACCAAAGATAAAAAATGCCCTCTTCAGAGTATGAAGAAGACACGATCATTTCGCTGTTTCTTCTTATCTCTCGGCATATCATGCCAGTAGGAATTAGCACCTGACTCCTTGAGCTGGTTGCTGAGACTTCTTAGGCCTATCCCTCAGTCTCTCACGATAAGATTCCTTGTTCATTTAGTTGTAGTGTTACGATACCTTATTCAGAAGCAGGTTGCAAGTATATTTCTATTCTGGTGATGCTTCAATGACGAGCTCTTCTTCATTTCCGCATACACATCGTTTAAATCCTGTCTCATATTCACCGTCATTCTTCTGCCTTCCGCGCAGAATATACTTTTCTCCACACTTCGGACAGCGGATGACAATTCGATACCTCGCATCTGTCGTCATGAAGCTCCCTCCTTAAACTGACTGTTTACTGTTTTCATTTGCTTTTTTTACCTTATTTAAGCCTAACCACCATAAAAAAATCATAAACGGAATGAGAACAAACGGCATCCAATTGTTGGAATAAGTGAGTACTAGATTAAAGATACCGTGAAAGACGACGGGAAGAATCAAGCTATACACGAGCCACTTCTTCCTTTGACCGCCTACTTGATAACGGGCAGAACCTAAGTAATAACCCATAATCACACCGAAAAGTGCATGTCCACTCACTGGGAATAGCGCTCTTCCTATAACCGCGTCAGGGCCTTGACCTATAAGATAAAAGATATTCTCCAGCGTCGCGAATCCTAATGAAAGTGCGACAGCATAAACAATTCCATCAAATTTCACAGTGAATTGCCCAAACTTATAGACCGTAAAAATTAAGAAAAACCATTTAAAGAATTCTTCCAGCAACGCTGATTTTAGAAATGTCTCTGCCAATCTAGATGTTAACAAACCTTCTTCTGTCAGCGCAAATTGTATGACCATTATCGGAAATACGATGAGCATTCCGATAATAAATGCCCGAATAACATCTCTCCACCCAGCGCTTCCATATTCATTTCTTAAGTAAAAATACGTGAGCAATGCCAAGGCAGGAGCAGATCCAACAGAAATGAGCGCCACAACATTCATGTCTACTTCCTTTACGTATTTATTGGTCGAATGCCGACTGAAGGTTCATTAGTTCTGCTGATAAGAGCACATATAACTTTACTTTTGCTTTCTTGCTACTATAGTCTTTGCCAAGAATCACACCTTGATTCAACAAGTCATACGTACTGCCTTCATAATCGTACGAAGGGTATACTTCTCCTTCTTCTGCACTCGTCGTAATCACGATCGGTTTTTTGGCGTCACGTATGAGCGGCATGTAAGCTTTTGGCACTTGACCTCTTCCAAGCCCTTCAATCACGATCCCATCGATACTCGATGAGTCAAGCATGAACTGCAACACTTCGGCAGAAGCACCTAGATGAACTTTCAAAATTTCAACGTGATACTCCTTTTTCGCGGTAAACCGCGGCTCAGAAATAATCACATCGCGCACGAGTGGCTTTTGAAAAATGTGTGCTTGATCATTATCAACAATTCCAAAATACCCGTAACCAAAAGCATTAAAACCTTGAACATTACTTGCATGTTCCTTTCTAACATATTTAGCAGAGAACATTCTCTCATTAAAGATCACCACTACACCTAACTCTTTTACTCGGGAATCAGATGCGGTAATGACCGCATTTCGTAAATTCACAGAGGCGTCGCTACCGACTTGTTCAGGCCCACGTTGTGAGCCAGTGACGACGACAGGTTTAGACACCGGTAATGTTAACTCTAAGAAGTAAGCCACTTCCTCTAACGTATCTGTTCCTGACGTAACGACCACACCTGTAATACTTGGATCTTTGCAATAGTCCATCACCACTTCTCTTACGTTCCACAAATCTGTAAAAGTTAAGTGAATGGACGGCTTGGACACAGCGGAGCAAATTTCTAAAGAAACGTCAAAAGGAGCGTCCAATGAAGCGACTAACTCTTCACCGTCTAGCTCCCCAGCAACTAACTTGCCTTCTTTCGTTTCTTTACTGGCAATTGTCCCCCCCGTTGTTACGAGTGCAATGGATTGCATCAACTCACCTCTCATTGGTTGATTTCTCGATGTGCGATGACTTCAGCAATCGCATCTCCGTGATGTCTGCCTGTTTCAATAAAAATTTCATTTGCGTTGTTGCCAGCGGCTATGACGCCAGCTATGAATAAGTTTTTGACGTTTGTCTCCATCGAATCAGGTTTATAAAACGGTCGTCCAGTTGTCGAATCCATTCTTACACCCATCTCTTCTAAAAACGCATGGTCAGGGTGGTAGCCAATCATGGCAAACACAAAGTCTGCAGGAAGGTCATGCTCCTCATCATCTGTTGTGACATAACGAACGACGTCTTGTGTAATTTCGGTAATATTCGCTTCAAAAATCATTTGTATGTGGCCATTGTTCACGAGTGATGTGAATTGCGGAAGAATCCACGGTTTTACTTTCGGTGAATAATCTGCGCCACGATAGATAACCGTCACTCGAGCGCCTGCCTTTTCCAACTCCATCGCTGCATCGACTGCCGAATTCTTGCCACCTATGACAACCACTTGCTGACCTTGATACGGGTGTGCTTCTTTAAAATAATGATACACATGAGAGAGCTCTTCTCCCGCCACCCCTAATGCATTTGGATGATCGTAATATCCGGTCGCAATAATGACATAATCGGCATGATACTCGCAATACTCACCTTTTTGTTTTCTCGTTTTCACATGAAAAGTTCCATCATCAAAAGGTTCAACAGACTGTACGGATTCATAACGATTGATGGACACACGCTTACGCTCCACAACTTCACGATAGTAGACGAGTGCCTCATTGCGTTTCGGCTTTTGGTTTGTCGAATAAAAAGGAACGTCACCAATTTCTAACTTTCTAGCCGTGCTAAAGAACGTTTGGTGTGTTGGATAGCGAAAAATGGAAGAGACGATATTATCTTTCTCAATCACTCGCACTTCTACACCTTTTTCTTGTAAACGAATGGCGGCAGCAAGCCCGCATGGACCTGCGCCGACAATAATCACTTTTTCTCGTTTCAAACTGTCACTTCCTTATGACCATCCTCGATGTACAAAAGCATCTGCGTGTTTTCGTATTCCGATCATATATGCTGCTTCGCGCATGTTGATTTGCTCGGTATTTGATAAATGATACGTATTCATGAAGGCATGTTTCATGGATGCATTGAGACGTTCGTTCACTTCATCTTCTGTAAACGTCTCTTTTTTATAATCTTGCTGTTGTTCCAAAGCGGAAAGAGCAAGATTCCCAAGACCAGATAGAATTTCAGGCACAATGAGTTTGCCATTTTTCCTTAAAATCTCTGTTGCCTCGTTGTTTAGCGTTTGTTTTGCTGTTTCAACAATCACTTTTGCTTGTATACTGGAGACGGCTTTTTCCGTCATCGTGTCTTTATGAATCGACGCATCAATTAAAATGTCGCACTCCGACGACAATAACCGTTCTTTTGATATCGACTTTCTGAACAAATTCGTCACCATACCGAAACTATCTCTTCGGTCTAGTAGGTAATCAATGTCCAAACCATCAGCGTCATATAAGGCACCATGACCGTCCGAAACGCCGACAACAATACCCCCAGCTGCTTCAATTCTCTTCGCTAAATATGCCCCCGTATCGCCAAACCCGTGAACGATAACTTTAGAGCCGGACAAATCAACGTCTTTCACCTCAAGAGCGGCTTCAAGACTATAGTATGCGCCTTTGGCAATCGCGTGTCCCGTCCCTTAATGCCTCCTAAAGCTTCTGCACGTCCAGCAACAGGTTGGGTGGCATTGTCTGGTTTAATATTAAGCAGTTCATCATACATCCACGACATAAGCTGAATGTTCGCCGTTGTTGGGATTTCAGGTGTAATAACATCTTTCGTTGCAGAAAGTAGCGGCAACACAGCCCGCACATAACCACGGCTGAGCTGTTCAAGTTCTTGATAGGACAGTTCCGAAGGGTTGCAAATGAGTGCACCACTCGCCCCGCTGTATGGGAGATCGAGCATGCCAGCTTGAAGTGACGTGCGAATCGCTAATGCTTGTACATCGGTTTCATGAAACGTAGGATGTAAAATTACACTTCCAATAGCTGATCCTGCAGCATCATTATGTTGCACACGATACCCGGTAAAGACTTCCGTGCTTCCATCGTCCATCTTTACAGGAATGGATACTTTATAAGTACGAAAAGGCGAGGTCAAGATCTTTGTAAGGTCACTGGAATAGCCAAAAGAAGAAAGAGCATTCGAGACAATCTGTTGAAAGGCTTCTAATCTAGAGTTCACAGCCTTTTTTTGACTCGAGTCTGGATCCAGAACTGCCTGTTCTTGTTTTTGTTTATTCCCCATTGTGGGCCACCTCCATATAGTTAAGCCGGAGTCAAGGCTACTCCTGTAACTCCGGACGAGCACACCAATACACATCAATAAAAACACTATAATCTTACTATATTAAAGATCGATCTTTTTTCCACTTGTTTGTTTGGTTTATTATTAAAAAACACCATATTTAACCGGTCAACTGCTCCTGTTTCTATAAGCTGTCTGCCGTGTTCCTCAACAGCTACATGAGAGTAAGCACATACATCTCCGTATTCAGATATGATGGCAATAAAGCGATCATATCCTAAAAATCTTGTCGCTGTTGATGGAAAGTATAAATAATAACGATCTTGCATTGTGAGTAGCTTCCCGCTTTTTACACCTAAACGATGCAGCTGTTTCACGAGCTGAAGTACCGCTTCAAAGTCTTGAAATTTATAAAATAAGTCACGACGTTCGTCAACGGTAATATCCATTTCAATCATATCGTCTTCTTCTGAAATATCTTCTTCATTTTTTGATATGTGAATGACCATCCCTTGAGCAGGCAAAGAAAATACTTCTACCGATAATGCTCCATCTACTTTAAACCCAAAGGTCACATCTGCTTCAAGAATTAACTCTCGGAACAATTGATGAACTTTCGGTCGATCTACCAAAGATCATCTTTTGTCAGGCCGCGTTCTTTAAGATCATCAAACGTTAAAAATACCTTTATTTTATTGGCGGCAATTCTTTCAAGACGCATCGCCGGCCCTCCTTTTCCCTGTAGCAAATCGTGAAAGCAGTTCATTTCTATAAGCTATTCACGATGCCTTATCCGTGTTCTTTAACAGGAGGACATTGAAAGGCCCTTTTTACTCAGGAGGAGCGATCCGAATCAAGTGTACTTCAGCGGGAGCACCGAGGCGAAGAGGCAGTCTGCGTGTACCAAAGCCGTTACTAATTAACAACTGTCCAGCCCCAAACGGTTGCCATTTACCTGCCTCGCGAATGCCAAAACCGAAAATACGAATTTGCCCTCCGTGTGTATGCCCACTCAAAATCAAGTCATAGTCTTGGCTGTCCCTATACATTCTTGGTACGTTAGGATTATGACTGATAAGGACATTAATCGATGCACGTTTTGAAATTGGCTGCACAACGGCTTGTGAAGAGGTATGATCTTTCGTCCCAAAAACATGCAAACTGCCTTCGTTCATCCACGCATGTTCATTCTCCAATGTGCGCACACCATGCTTTTGAAAAAGACGTACGAGTGACGGTTTCGGAACATTCATGTCATGATTGCCATACACAAAAAATACGTCGTCAGCAATTTGTGAAAGTACACGCAAGTTTTCATCTGTTCTCGACAATGGAGTCCCTCTCTCTAACAAGTCGCCACCAATAATTACGACATCAACTTGTGACTCGATTACCTTGTTTACCCAATGCTCTTTAATGACCCGTCGGTGCACATCACTGATGAACAACAACGTTACCGGTTGAGACTGACCCGCAACAATGAGGTGATGTGTGCGAACACGGCAGCGCTTCGCTTCAACACCCATATATACGAGTAAACCGATCCCCATCACCAGCAGTAGCGCCCCTACGCCGAACATCTTATGCTACGCCCAGCGATCCATAAGTTGTCGCATTCCTTCACTAGCACTCATCTCCATCCACTTGTCAAAAGGGAAATCACTTGACTCGTGGTTTATATAAATTGTGTAACTACGGGCATATCCTGGCAGTTGATTTACCGGACTTACTTGCATACTCGTTCCAATCACGATCAAACAATCTGCTTCTTCAATTTTTTGGATAGCTTCCCCCCATACGCCTTGGGGGAGCATTTCCCCAAACAAAACGACATTCGGTCGCAACATTCCCCCGCACACCCGACAATGGTCACCTTGCATGAATGCTCCCTTGTCATGCGAAGTTTCACAATCATGGCAACGTATCGTTTGGATGTTTCCGTGCAACTCTAGAACGTTTTCATTACCCGCTTGTTGATGAAGACCGTCGACGTTTTGCGTAGCAAGCATATGTAATTTCCCTTGTTCTTCTAACTGGTTAATCAATCGATGTCCATCATGCGGTTCGATCGTCTCTAATTTTTTCATCCGTTCTCGATAAAAAGATTGAAACACATCTGGATGGTTCGATAGTGCTTGAACACTCGCCACTTCTTCGGGGCGAAATGACTGCCATAACCCTGTCTCAGATCGAAAATCTGGGATCCCCGACTCTGTAGACATTCCTGCACCGGTTAGAATTGCGACTCGCTTTACATCTGTTGGTATCATCAAATCTTCTCCTTCAGCCGTTCATGAAATTGCCATCACCTAACACTGGATGAGATAGGTCATTTCTCTTATAATTAAACTATGACAGAGTCAGTTTGAGGTGTGAGATGGAATATTTGATTTTTATTGTCGGAACAGCTCTTTTTGGGATTGGGTTTTTTTTATTGCTCTTATTAGTATACATGAAAAAAAAGATGACGGTTCCATTCATTATGATGGGTGCCGGCGTACTCTTATGCTTTGCCGGTCTTATACTCGCCCAAGATTTTTCTGCTAAATGACATAAAGCAACGAGGGTGGCAACCGTGCCACCCTCGTTGCTTTGGAAAACCAGGCATATGTCCGCTTTTGAATTATTGAATATTCAGTTATAATGAATGTATTGCACGGTAAGGAGGCGACACGATGAGACAGATGCTTATTTTTAATGAAGACTTACAATTTAATCAACGAGTCGGAATGCCAGTAAAAGTCTACTGCCGGACAAGGCAAAAGACACTTGCCCTTGGAGGATTCAGGCGATCACTCCGCACTTCATTAACGTTTCAAAAACGTGGTTCATGCGCCGAGATTATCTAATTATCGGAATTGCGCCAACAGAATGATTATTGATGAAAAAGGTTCACCCCATGCACACGCTCTAGCCACTCTAACGTTTCATAGCGATGATTCGGCTCGACGGTGGTTGGCCATAATTCATCGTACCGTTCGATGATTTCATTACGCAATGATTTATAATCTTTCTCCGCTTCATCGTACCGTCTCTTCACAATGGTTAAGTAGAAAGTCAACCCTCCTGCTATGACGAAGAGCGGGAGCACATACGGAGAATTCATCATGTATTCAATTACCGTGTACTCTCCTTGATTTGCAGCGAGAAAAAAGGTGCCTACCAAGATAGCCCAAGCAGCAGTAGATACCCATCCACAGAAGATGACGCGCTTTTCTTGCTTCTTTTCTTCATGTTTTCTCGAAATTAATTCTGTAAGTAAACGTTTAGCAAATGGTGACATCTGCTTGTTCACATCCACGACCACCCTAACCACCTCTTCCTATACTATATGCTGGCTAGGACAATGTATGAATGCTACTGAATGGCAAAAACGAGCGTGACAAACACAAGTAGAACAAAAACAATCGTAAGAATTTGTATGAGTCTTGGACTCTTTTTTTGTACCCTTCTTGTCGTTTCGAGTTGTTCGTTCTCATCCACGTCTTGGTCATCATAATTTGATCTTCTGGACTGCTTGCGATACGTATCCATTCTTCTGGGGGTGAGCGTTGCCGAAACTTCTTGCTCACTTTGTTCATTGTACTTTCGACTTCGGTACTTTTCCGCCAAGTAACCCACCCCTTTCGTTGCCATAAGTTACTTGTACAGTAACGTATTCCCGGTAATTTGACAAATATCCTGTTTCATCGTTTGTGTGAACACGTTGAAAAAAAACGATAATCATCATAAAATAGAAAGGAGACCAATTGTGGAGGGATAGTGAAATGAACATATACTCGATCGTTGACAAGGATACATGTATCGCTTGCGGCGCTTGCAGTCTATCTGCTCCCAACCTTTATGATTACGATGAAGAAGGCCTCGCCAGTTTCACACCTGACGATAATCAAGGAACAACCCCGATCTCTGAATCAGATGAAGATTGTTTCATGGACGCTTATGAAGGCTGCCCGTCAGATTCAATTAAATATGCGAATGAGCCTTTTTTCGGAGACCCTCTCCGATATGAATGACAAAACCCATCGAAACACTACCTCGAAGACGAGGTATTTTCATTCCCATTTTACTTTCGTGCGTCAGTGAATTAAACACATAGAGAAAAAGGAGATGGACCGATTGAGTCAGACCATTTACGTACTTGTAGCAGATCACATGAGCAAGGAAGGTTTAAAACCACTACACGATGAGCCTTTCATAGAGGTCGTGGAAAGTTCCCCAGATCAAGTTGAATCACTCGAAAAGTTCACTGCTTTGATTGTACGTAGTGCCACTCAAGTTGATGAAGCACTACTCCAAAGATTGCCGAATTTAAAAATTGTAGCCAGAGCAGGTGTCGGGATTGATAATATTGACCTTGACGCTGCCACAAAACATGGCGTAATCGTCATTAATGCTCCTGATGGGAACACCATTTCTACCGCTGAGCATACATTTGCGATGATGATTTCCTTGGCAAGGAATATACCGCAAGCCTATGTGTCTGTGAAAGATCGTGAATGGAATCGAAAAGCTTTTCAAGGAATGGAACTTAGAGGTAAAACACTCGGCATTATTGGCTTCGGCCGTATTGGTTCAGAACTTTCAAAACGAGCGTCCGCGTTCCAAATGAACGTCATCGTATTTGATCCTTTCTTAACGCCAGAACGAGCAAAAAAGGCCGGGGTGTCCCTCGTCACGTTTGATGATCTCTTACAAGATGCCGATGTCATCACTGTACATACCCCCCTTACTAAAGAAACAAAAGGGTTACTTGGTGAGAAGAACCTCGCGAGAACGAAGAAAGGTGTGTTGCTTCTTAACTGTGCACGGGGCGGCATCATTGATGAAGAAGCATTGCGTAAAGCGATTGAATCGGGTCATATTAAAGGTGCTGCACTCGATGTTTTTGAAAACGAGCCGACCGACCATTATGAATTAATTTCCTTGAAAGAGGTTGTGGCAACACCTCATATTGCGGCCTCTACAGTTGAAGCCCAAGAAAGTGTCGCCTCACAGGTTTCTGAGGAAATTGTACACGTCTTGCAAGGGGCGCCAGCCATTCATTCTTTGAACTTACCGGCAATTTCTGAAGACTTGTATGACAAAATTAAACCGTATTACAACCTTACGAAACTGATGGGGCACTTCGCTTCACAATGTGTGAAAACAGCAGTGAAGCATATTGATGTAACATTTAGTGGAACGATTGCTAATGAAGAAACTTCGGTACTCACGAGAAGCTTTATGGCTGGGTTCTTGTCGCCAAGAGTAGACGCAGGGGTCAATGAAGTGAACGCAGGGGTGATTGCAAAAGAACGAGGAATTTCATATAGCGAAATCCATAGCTCAGATGCGCACGGATATGCAAATATCGTAGAAGCTAACATTTCAGGCACAGCTGGAGAGTTTCTTGTTCGAGGAACACATGTCGATGCATACGGACCACGAATCGTACGCATCAATGAATTTAACGTTGACTTATTTCCTTCAGGTCACCTTCTCTATATTCGTCATAACGACCAACCAGGTGTTATTGGGGAAATGGGACAATTGATTGGAGAACACGGGTTGAATATTGCAACAATGCAAGTAGGAAGAAAAGAGGAAGGCGGAGACGCAATTATGATGCTGTCTGTCGATAAAGAAGTCCCTGATGCCGCCCTTCGTGATTTATTATCAATTGATGCCATCCTGGCGGCAGACCTTATTGAGTTATAATTTTCTTTTTAACGATACAAAAAAGACTCCTTTGCGGAGTCCTTTTTGTTGAACATATGCGTTGTGCGTTTTTACGGTTCAGGAAAGAAGTGATACAGAATCACAGCCAGTTGTGCTTCCTTTTTTTGCGATAAAAATCGCTCCGCTTCTTCTGTCAAATAGGCATGCTCGCTTGTCAGGAGGAGCCATTTTTCCTGATCTGCGACGCGATGGAAAAATTGATATAAGTTTACAGCCTTTGGCTTTTTATGCTCGAGCAACGAATACTCTAATCGTTCTTCGATGTGTTTCCAAAAGGATGCAGTCAATAAGCCATCTGTGTCTAAACGAACCGGTTGTTGACGACGAATCATCGTGAGCACAGAACGGAATAGAATTAATAGCCACGCTTCTTCGCTGTTTTTCTCCTGATCATTTAACCAGCGAAGCATTGCAGCCGGCATGTTCTGGGCTTCCATCCACTCTGACTCCTCTCGTACTTTTACTCGTGCAATATACTTCGCACCAAGCTTCCATCAATAATCGTCGTTTTCCCTACCCATACTTCGGTCGAGATGTAACTAAACTCTGGCTCTTCAATGAGTAGCACAAAGAAGTTCAAAAGAGACAAAAGTATTGATGCAAAAACAAACACCACGCACATTCTTTTTACATAATCCAGCACCTCATGCAGCTCCTCTACAACACACTTTACAACAGTGATGTATATGCAGCGTAAGCATGAAACATTAGTCTTTAAACACGATTGCACTTCTCTCATATGGAATATCGGCAACATCGAGGGAATGGTTAACGAACCTGGCAACAGTAAAGAAATAATCTGATAGTCGATTCATATAGGCAAGTACGGGCATATGAATCGTTTCAATTTCAGCCAGTGCAGCCACTTCACGTTCTGCTCTCCTCGTTTCCGTTCTGCAAACGTGTAAATTCGCTGACGCTTCACTGCCTCCAGGTAAAATAAATCGTTCAATTTTAGGGGAAAGACTCGTCCAATGGTCAATCCACTCTTCTAATTGAGCGGCGTTTCTTGCTGTTACTTTATACGCAGGGCCTTCCTTCACCGTTGCAAGATCACTCCCACAATCAAAAAGTTCGTGTTGAATGACGAGGAGTTCGCTCTCTATCTTATGAAATTCACTTTTTTTGGGCTACGGAGTGGCGCGCCTTTGCAACAAAGCTGTTCACTTCATCAATGCTCCCATAAGCTATAATTCGTTGGTCGTGCTTCTTTCGACGTCCACCGATTACACTTGTTTTGCCTTCGTCTCCGCCTCTAGTGTAGATCCGCATCAATCACTGACCTCCTATAATCACTTATGGCTTATATAGCGTCATCGTAAACGTCGTCCCTTTTCCTTCTTTACTTTGTACGACAATATCGCCACCGTGACCATCCACAATATTTTTCACAATCGCTAGACCTAACCCCGTTCCAGCGTTGCCCCTTGTTCTCGCTTTATCTGCTTTGTAAAAGCGTTCAAATACGAACGGAAGGTCGCTTTCAGGAATACCGCTACCCGTATCAATCACTTCAAATCTAACCGCGCTGTCTACATCCGTAATCTTACACACGATTTCTCCGCCTTCGGCTGTATGTCTTACCGCATTTGAGAGAAGGTTTGTTAACACTTGTTCTAGTCGATCGGGATCAGCGTGCAATTGGATGGGTGGGTCAGGAGAGACAAATCGCAATGTTACTTTTGCTTCCTCAGCCATTTTATTGAACTTAACCATCACTTTTCTCGCCAATTCGACAACTTCAATGTCTTGCTTCTCCAACGTTATATGCCCAGATTCCATTCTAGCAATATCCAATAGCTCATTAACGAGTCGACCCATTCGCAAGGATTCATCATAAATAATCTGAGTGATTTCATCTTTCTCTTTGTCTGTTTCAGCCACACCGTCCATCAAGCTTCGCTATACCCTTGAAGCATCGATATGGGTGTGCGCAGTTCGTGAGAAACGTTGGCAATAAAGTCTTTTCGCAGTTTATCGTGTTGGCGCTCTTCAGTCATATCACGAATGACGAGCACGACTCCGCGTACGTGAGATTGATCATATAAAGGCGTCATAAGAGACGCATACGTTCTGCCTTGAACCGTCACTTCTACCCATTGCTCTTGCTCTTGAGTAACGACTTTTTTAAACAACGCATCTAAACGGTCTGGTAAACGTGTCGTCTTGTCGTGATCTTCATACATGAACGCTTCTAAAAACCGTTCCGCAGGCGGATTCGTCACCATCATATCGCCACGGCGGTTTAATGTTATGACCCCATCAGCCATGCTGCTGAGAATTCTCGTAAGCTGCTCTTTTTCTTGATTCAGAGCATTAATATTATTATTTAACTGTCTACGCATCCGATTAAAAGCAATTGCCAATTGGCCAATCTCATCGTGTGTGAGCATCGGCACAGACGTATCAAACTTGCCTTTCGCAACTTCTAACGTCACTTGCCGCATTTTTCGCAAAGGTGCAGTTACCCTGCTTGAGAGGAAAAATGCAAAAAAAGTAGTCAACACAAGTCCAATCGCAGCTGCTAGTAAAATTAATCGTTTCGTTTCATCGGTTGACTCCTGCATCAACTCTAAAGAATTGTATAAGAAAATGGAATAGTCCTCAGACTCTGTAGATGCCGGGGCGCCGACGACGATGTATTCTGATGGGTCGCCACTGTATTGAGATTCGTAGGAAACGCGACTAATGACACGATCTTCCCCAGCAAAAACCGGCCGGAAACTATCATGATTGGAAAAGAACAACGGAGGGATGTACTGCCCTTCAGCAAGCGTTGCGTCCGTTGTCCAATACGGCACCTCGTCCCTAAAAATGACAATCTTCATTCCGTGAGTTCGCTCTAGTTGCCTGACTGAGCGAAAAGACTGGGGCTGGCCTTCGCCTTGCTCAATTGTTGAAACAATATATGAAGCATGGTTGCTTAAGCCATCTTCCATTTGTGAGAGGTGAAAGTTTTCGAAAAACTGATAAAGGAGTATTCCTAAAATCCCTAGGACGACCGTAACAAGAAGGAGAATGGTCATCCACAGTTTTCCGACGATACTCCTCCAAATCATTGCTTTTGTTTCACGTTTTCAAATTTGTAACCGATTCCCCAAACCGTCGTAATCATATCTCCCGCTTCTGTCGAGATGCTGTTGAGTTTCTCACGAAGCCGCTTTACATGGGTATCCACCGTCCGAAGGTCCCCAAAGAATTCATATTTCCAAACGTCTTTGAGTAGCTTTTCTCTAGAAAACACTTTGTCAGGTGAGCTTGCCAAATAATGCAACAACTCGTACTCTTTTGGTGTGAGCGATACTTCTTCATTTTGAACACTCACCCGGTGAGCATCGTGGTCAATCGTAATATAATCAAAAGCAAGTATGTTTTTCGTTTGTGTGTTCGTTTGTAAATACCGTGTTGATGACGTTCTACGCAGTAGTGCTTTCACACGTAAAATGACTTCTCTAGGGCTGAATGGTTTGACGATATAATCGTCCGTTCCTTCCTCAAACCCTTGCACACGGTTGGCTTCTTCGCCTTTAGCGGTAAGAATGGCTACTGGCGTCGCCTTTTCTTTACGCAGTTGTTGCAACACTTCAATCCCATCCATGCCAGGCATCATTAAATCAAGCAATATCAAATCATAATCTTGTTCTTTTGCAAGTTGCAAAGCGGCTTCACCGTTTTCTGCCTCTTCAACGATATAATGCTCTCTCTCAAGATACATCTTTAGTAACCTGCGAATACGATCCTCGTCATCTACGACTAAAATTTTTACATCATGGTCCATGTTACTTCCTCCTTCACACATCCAGTTAGAAACGTTATACAAGAAAGGGACGATCGATATGAACGCCCCTCCCATTTCATTCTTTTCTCATCCGATACCCTCTACGCGTACGAGTGCAAACCTGCAATCACGAGGTTAACAAAGATGAGGTTAAACATGATGATGGCAAAACCGATAACGGCGAGCCAAGCAGAACGTTCTCCGTGCCAGTTTCTAGACAACCGCAAATGTAAGTACGCGGCATAAAAGAAGAACGTGATGAGCGCCCACACTTCTTTAGGATCCCAACCCCAGAACCTTGTCCATGCAATTTGTGCATAGATCATTGCAAATGCGAGTCCACCAAGAGCGAACAGCGGAAAACCAATGGCAATGGCTCGGTAGCTTAACTCGTCCACAGTTTGCGGCTTAACACCTTTAAGTAATGGTTGCAGCATTGCACTAATGCGACGGTTTTTGCCGATAAGTCGAATGATCCAATAAAGTACGAAACCACTACCGAATGCCAGATGACGGTGTTTAAATCTTCACTAATGATCCAATCTGGCATGTTTACAAGGGGTGACATACGATCCTCCGTGAGGAGCACCCCTTCGTTAGGGCCCACAATGGCAGGAAGCCCGTACAATTTCTCTGCTTCTTCTCCATACTCGTTAATATACATAAACTCGGCTTCATAGTTAACCGCTTCAAACACGTTCGTAACAATGACGAAAGCAAGTGCTGAGAGCAACGTATACATAATGAATTCTATACCAAACGTTCGCTTCGTCATCTTCTTGCCACTAAGGTCTAACGTACGAACGAGATACACTAGACCCGCACCAAAACTAACAGCCAAAATTCCTTGAGCAACGGCCGTCGTGATGACGTGCAACGCGAGCCAGTTTGATTGTAAGGACGGAACTAGAGGCGCAATATCTGTTGAAAATACAGATGCATACGCAATGATTAGCATAACGATCGGAATGGTGAACAATCCGAGAACGTTAGACTTGTAAATGCCGTTAATGATAACAAATGCCAAACTAATACAAATCGCTAGAAACGCTGTATATTCAAACATGTTACTTACAGGCGGATGACCACCTGCAGCCCAACGTGTAAAGAAATAACTAAAGGCAAATACAACCGCAATAATTGTCGCAATGTAACCCCATGTACCCCAGCGATTGTTTTTAAATTCACCTTCTTTATTGCGAAATTTTCTTCCTGTAACCGAAACCGCATAACAAATGGTCGCGATTAGGTAGAAAACAAACGCAATGTACAGCAGATTACTACTCAACTCTGCTAATGAATTCATACAGGTACCTCCTAGTCATTGACGTATCGTCAATCACTGCCTTTTATAATCGATCTCTTTCCTCGTATTCCTCTTCATACTCTTTATCTGTTTGATCGAGTGGTTCTTCAAGTTCGGTCTCGTGTGCGAGTTCACGAATTTCTTTTTTAATGGACTCCCAGTTTTTATTCGTGTGAGCTGCAATCATAATGTTTTGTTCAGCGTCACGTTGGAGCCAAATTCTTCGGTGCGGCCAATAAGAACCTTGAACTAAACCAATTAAGAAAATAGAACCTCCGACAATTAAGAACGGGAGCGTTAAATCTTTTCGTACTTTGAGTCCAGTGACGTGGTTCGTGTCAATGCCTGCGAATGAAAAGGCGTACTGGTGGGGATCATCTTCCTCATCACGAATTTCGAAGTTCCGTTGAATCCGAATAAATGTCAGCTCTTCTTCGCCAGCATCATTTTCTGTTTGGAAAATAAAGGCCGGGTTATCAGGCACATTGTTCTCGGTTGTTGGAACGCCCTCGTCATTAATCATGAAGTTTGCAAAATAATCATAAATGTACACTTGATCGCCGTTGTCGAGCTCATAATAGTCTTCGGGGTTATTCAAGTCTACCGTAAACGTCCCTGCCGCTTCACCACTCTCTTGATCTTCCACCTCAAATGTCATCGCTTTAAGCTCATTCATTTTGTAATCCAGTTGGTAGATGGAGTAATTATCAAAGTAGAGTGGTTGATTCACTTCAATCTCGTCTTCAGAAAGAAGTTCTAGCTCACGTTCAGCACCTACGGTCGTATCTTCTTGTGCAAGATAGAGTGACGAGTGTGTTCGGAACGTCTCAATATGTTCTGCATCCGAGCCTTCCATTACACCTTGAAAACGCTCATCGGCTTCATCGTATAATTCCAAATCAAATTGTTTGTTCTCTAAGTAGTATTCTTTGGAAGTTCCTGGAATTGGCACGGTCTCTCCTTCACGAACCCACATGTTTTCGTCAATGTACATGCCTGGAAAGAACCGTAGCATTGCCCCGACAAGAAAGATGATAAGACCGATGTGATTCACATAAGGACCCAACGTGCCCAACGGCTTTTTTCAGCTAGGATATTGCCATTTTCTTCATAGATGTTGTAACGCTTCTTCTTAAGAAGCCCTTTTGCCTTGTTCATCGTTTCATCCGCATCTTCTACAGCGCTTGTACCAAATACTCTTTGGCGTTTCATGAAATTATGATGCCGGGTTACACGTTGTGATTTAAGCGCCTTGTATAATGGGAAAAATCGATCAATACTTGCAATTAAAATCGATACACCGAGTGCGGCGATTAAAAGCATGTACCACCATGATCCATACAAGTTATGGAAGCCGAGCATGTAGTACAACTCCCCAGCCCAACCGTATTCATCATAATAGAACGTTGCTGCATCTTCCCCTGGTGGAATAAATAATTCTTGTGGGAATATGGTACCGAGCGCAGACGCAAACAGCAAAATGACAATAATGGATATCCCTACTTTTACTGAAGAAAAGAAATTCCATATCTTGTCAATCATCGAGCGGTTATACGTTTGCGATCTTCTAGCAGCACCTTCATACCGCATGTTTAATAGTTCCTTGTTATCACCTGTAAGCGGTTTACCGCACGACGCACATACTTCTGTGCCGTATGGATTCGTGTGGCCGCATTCACATTTCACCTGTTCCAAAAAATCACCTCGTTCAGACTCGAGATGGCGAATATCCCAAGGAATATTATACCTGCAAAAACCCTGTCGTACCGCCTTTTTTCGCTAGTTTTTATGACGTTTATGTGACAGCCATTTCACGAAGTCTGGCGACTTCATATGGTTTTAATGGTCGGTAATCTCCGGGATTTAACTTATCTAATGTTAGAAAAGAATAGTGCTCTCTTTTTAACTTTAAAACGGGATGTCCGACAGCTTCAAGCATACGTCTAACTTGGTGATTTCTTCCTTCCGTAATGACAAGCTCAATAATGGACGTGTCGTTTTGCTTATTTCCAGACTTGAATGATGCTTTTGCTGGTAATGTTTTTCCATCCTCAAGCGTCACACCAGACGCTAGCTTTTTGAGCGTATCTTTAGAAGGCTTCCCTTGTACTTTCGCAATATACGTTTTTTTGATTTTGCTTTTTGGGTGCATCATTAAGTTTGAGAATTCACCATCGTTTGTTAAGAGAAGAATGCCAGACGTATCATAGTCAAGTCGCCCGACAGGAAAAATTCGTTCTTCCACGTCGTCAATGAGATCGGTCACGACTTGCCGGTCTTTATCGTCACTTACTGCTGATATTACTTTTCTCGGTTTATAGAGTAAATAATAAACAGGTGCTTCTTTTGTAATGAGCACACCATCTACCTCTATTTCTGCTTTCGCAGATACTTTTGTTCCTAATTCTTTGACCACATCTCCGTTTACTTTTACGCGACCTTCCGTAATGAACGTTTCGGCTTTTCGCCTTGATGTGATGCCTGCTTGAGCGATTACTTTTTGCAAGCGTTCCATCTTTTCACCCCAAGTTCTAAAATCTTGCTTTACTAAAGCTAAAGTTCCATTTTATCATACGCTTCATTTCTTGTTTTCACAAGCGACGGCGTTGAATGGGAAACAGTGCAAATCTTCCGTAAAAAAAGCCGACCCTAGGGTCGGCGACGATTACATATTACCAAACACGAGCATAACGAA
Source organism: Geomicrobium sp. JCM 19039 (assembly GCF_000698145.1). Classification (GTDB taxonomy): domain Bacteria; phylum Bacillota; class Bacilli; order Bacillales; family Marinococcaceae; genus Geomicrobium_A. The sequence goes on along the minus strand of NZ_BAXB01000011.1, from coordinate 101,354 downwards.
GAAAATTGCTGCACATAGTCCACAAATATCAGCGAGTAAACCGACTTTTAATGCATCGCCGATTTTCTTAATGCCGACTGCACCGAAATAAACAGTAATGACATAGAGAGTCGTGTCGGTGCTTCCTTGCATCGTGGAAGCTAAACGACCGATGAAAGAGTCAGGGCCGTGCACACGAATCAAATCGCTCATAATGCCTAAAGCTCCTGTGCCTGATAATGGACGCATAATCGCTAGCGGAACAATATCTGCAGGGACACCAATGAATGCAAGCACAGGTTGGATGGCTGATAGCAAGAAATCTAAAGCTCCTGACGCTCGAAACACAGAGATGGCAACTAACATGCCGACGAGAGGAGGAATGATGGAGATGGCCAGTTGGAAACCATCTTTTGCGCCTTCAACGAATGTTTCATATGCTGGCACCTTCTTGTAAATGGCCACGACAAGGATTGTAAATAGTAAAGCGGGGATGAGATACATTGAAATGATGGAAAGGATATACATCGCTTACCTCACCCTCCCTAGCCGTGTCCGGCGCCAATGAAAATAACGGTCAATCAGGATCGCACTAGTTGCTCCTACAATTGTTGCGGCAATGGTCGTACCGATAATCTCACCAGGGTTTGCAGAACCGTACGTCATGCGAATGGCGATGACTGTCGTTGGAATGAGCGTAATGCTTGCCGTATTAATCGCAAGAAAAGTAATCATGGAACGACTGGCCTCGTCCGTGTTTCCATTTAACTTCTTTAGTTCTTCCATCGCTTTTATGCCCATCGGTGTCGCTGCATTGCCTAACCCAAAGAAGTTGGCGGTCATGTTTGACAAAATATACCCCATCGCTGGATGATCTTTTGGCACTTCTGGAAAAAGCTTACCGACGACGGGTGATAGTCGTTTTGAAAGAAATAAAAGCAAGCCTCCTTCTTCGGCAATCCTCATCATTCCAAGCCAAAATACGAGGATGCTTATGAGTCCAAAACAGAGCGTCACCGCTTGTTCTGCCCCTTCAAAAACGGCCGCGTTCACTTCTTCCATTCTACCAGTGAACACCGCGAATACTAGGCCTATGATCAACATACTCATCCATATCCAATTAATCATCTGCTCACCTCAACATCTGATGAATCCTCGACTTCAAGCGATCCCACCAAGAAGCAGCGGGCTCTTCTACAAGCGGTCTGTAAAGCGGCGCTTGGGTAATGACTTCACCGTCGAGCATGAAGCGTATGTCCGCAGCATGAGGATCTTCAGACGTTTCGTCTATCGGTTTAATTCTTGGTACAACTCTAGGCATCTCTTCCTCTGTCAGAGGAAAATCAATTTGGTCGTGCACTTCATAATCAATCGATTCATCGGAAGGCTGATGTTGCCGACTTAATGGGCCCTCTTTTACGAGTGTTTTCATTTGATACGTATCAAAACCAAATTCAAACATCCGAATGTGATCGTCCCAATCAGAAGGGGCATTCAGCGTGACCGCAATGAGCTCCATTCCATCTTTTTCTGCTGAAGAAACGAGTGTTCGACGAGCGCGCTTCGTGAAACCCGTTTTTCCCCCCGTACTATATTCATATCTTTCGGTTAACAACCGGTTTTTGTTCTTCCATACACGGTCCCATGACTCGTTCTCATTCGGTGCTCGGTGCACTTCTGTTCCCGATATATCACGAAACTCGTCCGATTGCATGGCGGCTTGCATAATGATTGCCATATCATGGGCACTTGAGTAATGCTCTTCATGATCATCTAACCGTGGGGGTTTGCAAACGTTGTGTGCTCTAATCCAAGCCTTCTAACTTGGTCATTCATTAAATATACGAATCCCTCAACACTTCCCCCGATATGTTCAGCAATCGCAACGGCGCTATCATTACCAGACCGTAACATGAGCCCATAAACCAAATCACGCAGGGTTACTTTCTCCCCTGCACGAAGGTACAAAGACGATCCTTCGGTACCTTCAGCATTCGTCGATACCGTCACGACATCATCCAAGTTCCCTTGTTCTACCGCAATCATCGCTGTCATGATCTTTGTAATACTTGCAATCCGCTTTTCACTTTCAGCATCTTTTTCATATAACACGCGACCCGATTCAACCTCAATAAGAATTGCCCCTTCCGCAGACACTGAAAATGGGGCTTCTTCCGCTTGTTCAGCTGTCGCTTCTGCACTCACGAACAACATCCCTACACAAACTAAAATCACATGGAATAATCGACGCTTCATGTTACGACCTCCTGCCGTCCTCACGACCGCTACTGTTACTGAAAATGTATGCAGGCTTGGCCAAAGTATGAACGAAGAATGAAAATGCAATTAAAAGGAACGATAGATTAGACATCGTTTTATAGAGAGGGAGTTTGAGATGGAAAATATATTTGCAGAAACAATTATCGTTCTTTCTCGAATAATTACGATCTTACCGTTACTTCTCATCATTACGCTATTCATGGGCAAACGATCCATCGGTGAACTTCCAGTATTCGATTATTTGATTATCATTACACTCGCTTCCGTTACCGGTGCTGATATAGCCGACCCTTCCGTTCCTCATTTCCATACCGTGTTTGCGATCATCGCTATCGCTGCTTTACAGAAAATATGGACAAACCTCTCCCTTCGCTATCCGAAGTTCGGTAAGAAAGTAACCTTTGCCCCAACAGTCGTGATGGTTCATGGGAAGTTTCTACCAAATAACATTCGCTCAATACAATATTCGATCGACAATGTGATTTGTATGCTTCGTGACAAAAATGTTTTCTACTTTCAAGAAGTGCAATACGCCATCATTGAAGCAAACGGTCAACTGAGCGTGATGAAAGAAGAACATGCGCAACCTGTGACGAAAGAAGACATGAACCTCCCAAATAACCCATCAAACATTTCATATCCTTTAATTTTAGATGGTCAGTTCGAAGATGAAAATGCGATGCGCTTTTCCATGAACGAACGAAACTTGATCGATCTGCTCGCCCGCCGAGGCATTAAACGACTAAAAGACGTCTATTATGCGGAAATACATACAAATGGCAACGTCGTTATTACGACACAAAACGGGGAATTGACACGGACGTCTATTCATCATTAACTTTTCTTTGATCTTTAAAAAGGTCCTTGCGCGCGAATTGAGGTGACAGGAAAACGGGAGTCAGGAGAAATGTTCGGTGTGTGAGCGCACACAGATTTAGAAGATGCAACATCCACCGTGTTTTCTTTACATTCCAAAGTACAAGGGCGACATCCGTTGGCTGGTAGCCGCACCTCAGCTCGCTAAGGCTTTATAGAGAGGCTCCAATCGTCACAGAAACTGATTTTTGTTACGGTTGGTCAAGAAAACAGTCATCATTCTCCCCCGAATGCTCAGATAAACGTCACCAACTGTCACAATAAGAAATATATGAGGCGTTTTGAACCTTAAATCAACCCGTTCACATAAAATATTCAGAGAGTAACAGTCCTTGTCCTTTATGATAGGATCACAGTTCATATCTTTTTTACAGGTGGACAAAAGTAGTACGTGTGCCTACAACGAACTCGGGAACTAGCAACGGTTAGTACCGAAGGTGTTGAAGTGAAGCTAGAAGGGTTTAGTTAGCAATCATGTTAGCGTTTAACACCGTAGTTCAGTGAATTTATTGAATTGAACTCATATAGGTTCAGACGCTTAAACATCATCACAAGATACCCGTTAGCTCGTTCCGTTTCCGAGCACGCGCACAATGGAGATAGATTAAATCCGAGGGGCTATTCCACTCCCTTACATTCACTTACAAAAAATGAACAGCCTTCGTGAATTAACCCAAGGTTGATTGACACCCACTCTTTTTCAGCACCGCGCAAAAGACATTGCATTCACTAACCGTTTTAACCCATCAAAAAACAACACGCCTTCCTGAATCGGAATGCGTGTTATTCATTGTGCTGTTATCCTTTCGGACGAAATACGAGTGCCGCTAAAAATGAAAAAATGATGGCGGCAGAAATACCTGCACTTGTAATCTGAAAGATCCCGGTAACGACACCAATGAGTCCTGTTCTGTCAGCTTCTGCTAATGCACCGTGAACGAGCTGATTGCCAAAGCTTGTAATCGGAACGGTTGCACCGGCACCAGCAAAGTCGATCAGTCGTTCGTAAACACCAATTCCATCGAGTATTGCTCCGACAACAACTAAAGTGGCCATCGTATGTGCTGGCGTGAGTTTCAGTCCGTCCATTAACAATTGACCACACACACAGATGATTCCACCAACGATAAACGCCCAGAGAAAGATCATGAGTTATCCCCCTCTCTTCTCAATTGCAACCGCATGAGCGATACAAGGGATCGATTCTTTTTGCTGAAACGTAAGCGGTGATAATAACGCACCTGTTGCACAAACAAGGATACGGTTATACACCCCTTTTTCCATGTCTTGAAGGATTTTGCCGAAAACGACTGAAGCTGAACATCCTGTGCCGCTCGCCCCTGACATTGCTTCAGGTTCATCGTCATAGATCATCAGCCCGCAATCTTGAAACTTACTTTCAGCCAAATGTACACCTTGTTGCCGAAACCATTCTAGTGCGATTGAGCGTCCAAGTTGACCGAGGTCACCTGTCAGTATTAAATCATAAGCACTCTCATCAATCCCAAAATCCTGGAAATGTGCTTGAATTGTATCAACCGCTGCAGGAGCCATCGCTGCCCCCATGTTAAAGGGGTCTTTAATGCCATTGTCCACGACTTTTCCGATTGTCGCTTTCGTTACGACAATGTCCGAGCCTTCAGAAGCGACAACGGCAGCTCCTCCTGCTGTAACGGTTCTTTGTGATGTAGGGGGGCGTTGCGCTCCGTATTCAATTGGATAACGAAATTGTTTTTCTATGGCGCCGTAATGACTTGCGGTACCGGCAAGCACCGGGGATGCCCCTTGCTCAACGGTGAGTGCGGCCAAAGCCAAAGCTTCCATTGATGTTGAACACGCACCAAACAATCCGAAGTACGGAATCCCAAGTGTTCTAGAAGCAAAACTTGTTCCGGTAATTTGATTAATCAAGTCCCCTCCAAAAAGAAAAGCGATGTCTTCGGGCGTTTTTCCTGCTTTTTTAATCGCTTGTTGGCACGCTTCTTCCATTAGCTTTTTTTGCGCTTGTTCGAAACTGTCTTCATTCATCCACAAGTCGTCGTACACTTTATCAAAGGTTTGACGTAAGGGCTTTCGCCTCTGTAGGCCCTGCCACCACACCTGTAGAGAGGATACAAGGAGATGTTGGATAGGCGAAACTTCTCTGTCCTGTAAACACTACATCCCCCCCCATTGCTGTGTGGCAATCGTATAGATTACACCAATAACGAAAGCGGCGACAGTACCAAACACAATGACCGAACCAGCAAGCTTAAACATGTTACCACCCACACCGAGAACATATCCTTCAGTCTTATATTCAATGGCTGTTGAAGCCATCGAGTTTGCAAAACCTGTAACAGGAACTGCCGTACCTGCACCGGAAAATTGGGATAACTTGTCATATACACCAAACCCTGTTAAAAGCACTGAAATAAAAATCAATGTAGCGACTGTAGGTGCACCAACTGTCGCTTCACTAAAATTGAAAAACGACAAATAAAATAAAGAGATGCACTGCCCAATTACACAAATGAAACCCCCCACGAAAAATGCTTTCAAACAATTGAGGAAGATCGGGCGTTTAGGCTCCAACCGACTGGCCACTTTTTGGTAGGCTTCCTTTTCCATTGACTCCTTAGTTTGCTTCTCTTCCATATCATTTACACCCCTTTCAAACCGGTTTCATGAATTCTTTTATTTTTAGTAACCGTTCATGCAAATGCCATCCGTCTACTTTCTGTTCAACAATGTCTTCTTCTAAGTTCTTGAGCTCCTTAAAAGCTTTCAGATCCGTTGAAAAGTGTATATCTGCATCAGACGGCAACTGTTCTTCGAGCTCGGTTTCGGCTTGTTTTTGTACATCTTTTAAGTTCCACCTCGCATGGTGCTCCACTGCTGCGGAGATGAATACATGATTCTCCAAAGATACAGCATGAATTTCGGTAATATGTTCCATTTCAGAAATTGCATCTTTCGCTGCGTCAGCGAGCTGTTGCTCTTTTGCTGGTGTTGCATTTTCATGAGGGGAATTCGTCAATTCGACGACGTGAGGGTGTTCCGTATGATGGGAGATTGCACTTTCCCCGCTTTCTTCACTGTCGTTTGTGCACGCACTCATCATGAGACACAATGCAACGGCAACGGTTGTTGATAGCACGCGTGACACACGCATAACATCAAACCTTTCTATCAGTCATTTCTGTTATTATTTGTGAACAAAGATCTTCAATACATAGCAATCATTTCCTCAAAAAAAAGACTGAACACGGTAGGTTCAGTCTTTTTCGTCATCAAGTTGTTCTTTATAGTTGGAAAGAAACAGATCCATCTGTTCTTCTCCTTCATCACTTGCCGATTCATCAATCTTTGGAAGCGACTCTAAGGATTCGAGATGAAACACATCGAGAAAGCGCGTCGTCGTTTGATATAATATCGCCCTGCCGGCACCTTTTACTCTACCCGCTTCTTCAACGAGCCCTCTGTTCACTAATGTATGTAATGCCCGGTCTGCTTTGACCCCGCGCACCTCTTCAACATCAAGCCGGGTTACGGGTTGGCGATAAGCAACAATCGCCAACGACTCAAGCGCCGCTTGGGACAGTACAGATCTTTCAGGTGGTTTTGCGTATTTCTCAACATAAAGAGAAAATTCCGGTCGTGTCGTCAGCTTAAACGTTTCGCCTACTTGAACAATTTGAAGTGTTTCTCCGTGCTCTTCATATTCTTGTTGCAACCGTTTTAACTCGCTAACAATTCTGGATTGATTGGTTTCTAATGACTCAGCTAAACGGAGCGTATCTAGCCCTTCGTCACCACTGATGTAAAGAATCGTCTCTACAATGCCTGTGAGATCTTGCTCCATGCTACACAATCCGCCTTTCAATATAAATATCGGAAAAATTATCGTCTTGGTAACAAGATACGCGTCCATCTTTCATGAGTTGTAACAGCGCAATAAATGTTGTGACTTGTTCATTCACCGGCCCGTTTGTAAATGTCTCTTGAAAAGATACACGCGTATGCACTTCTGAAATACGTGATACAATTGTGTTCATTTTCTCTTCAATGGTCCATTCCTCTGCCTGCATTGTTGCCTCTCTTGGCTTCTCAAATCGAATGCGCTGATTCATCCGTTGAAAGGCTTGAATGAGGTCGGTCATCGATACATCTAACGGGTCATTCATTTGCTCGGTTTCAGACACGTCAATGTCAACATCTGTTGGCGACTTGCTATATAATTTGGCCCGTTCCATCTCTTTTTCTTTTAGATGTTGGGACGCTTCTTTATACTTTCGGTACAACACAAGTTGCTCTGCTAATTCTTCTCTTGGATCCTCTTCCAGCCACTCTTCGTCTACGAATTGTTCGTCGTACAAGTCAGGTTTTGGCAATAACATCTTGCTTTTGATCGCTAGGAGTGTTGAAGCCATGACTAGATATTCACTTGCCACATCCAACTCCAGCTGTCTCATAGCACGTATGTATTTCATATATTGAGCGGTAATTTCAGCGACCGGTATGTCATATAAGTCAACTTCAGCTTGTTGGACAAGGTGCAACAACAGATCTAGGGGGCCTTCAAAGCCTTGCAGCTTCACATGATAGGGCTCCATGTGCATTCCTCCATCGGAAAAGCTCCTCGTTTACATACGCAACGGGGAGCTTTTATAGTTACGTTTCTAAATTTGTACGATGGCTTTGGCAATTGTTTAGAAATGGCTCTGTACTTTCGTTTCCAATGAACTTTGCATCTAAACGGTCTTCTAACGTACACACCATTTTCACACCAATACCTTCGGAACGAATGATGGGTTCACACACACGTGCTCCAGAAGTCGAGTTCCGTCTGCTTGTTCAGTGAACCCGATGACACCGACAAAGTCATCGTCTTTTTTCCATAGATACAACTTGCTTTTCTCATCTTCTTCATAACGATGAATGGTTTCGGTTAGTGTTTTTATATCTTTAAGATCCGGCATATAGGATAATAACCCCATCGCGATCTTTTTAAAGGCTGATTTGTATTTGACTAGCATCGGCCTTACTCCCCCTCTTTACCAAGAGATCACATTCAATACATTATTCCCGTTTCAAAAAAAACGAAAACATGGACACGCCATGTTTTTCGCAAATTTATCTTAGTCAATAATGTTCTATTATACAGATGCAAGGCTCGAACCTCAAGTTTTCTTCATTTCCCTTATAAATGCAAGTCGTATTGTGTTAGATCTTTGTAAGATTCTCTTCTCACGACAAGCTGATGCTTGCCGTCTTTAATGAACACAACAGGTGGTCTTGGCAAACGATTATAGTTACTTGCCATGGAATATCCATAGGCACCTGTAGAATATACAGCCAACACATCCCCAGGTTGCGCTTCTTTGAGTTGAATACGGTCAATGAGCATATCCCCACTCTCACAAGCTTTTCCAGCAATCGCATACGTCCGCATTTCTTCGGTATCACGATGATGAAACAACGTCGCTTCGTATTTCGCATCATAAAGTGCTGGTCGAATGTTATCACTCATTCCACCATCAACACTAATGTAATGTCGAACATCTTTAATGTGTTTCTCTGCACCTACTGTATATAAGGTTGTCCCTGCCTCTCCTACGAGAGAACGCCCAGGCTCAATCCATATTTCAGGTATTGGAAGTTGCAAGCGTTCACTTTCTGATTGGATTTCTTTCACAACCGCATGAACGAATGCTTGCGGATGAATAGGATTATCTTCATTCGTGTACCGAATGCCAAACCCTCCGCCTGTGTTCATTACTTCAGGCACAAAGGAGAATTCGTCATTCCAACTCTCAATATGTTTGTACAATACTTGAACAGCTTCTTTAAACCCAGCTGTCTCAAAAATCTGTGATCCAATGTGGCAATGAAGCCCAAGTACATGTAGATTCGTATCATGAGTTGCTTTTTTCACAGCTTCCAAGGCTTGCCCACCCGTGAGATCGAAACCAAATTTCGAGTCTTCCTGACCGGTAGATATATATGCATGCGTGTGTGCCTCGACACCAGGCGTAACACGGAACAGCACGTTGGCAACACTCCCCAGCCGTTTGCTTTCTTCAGATAATATGTCGAGCTCATGGAAATTGTCGACGACAAAACAACCAATATTTGCCTCTAAAGCTTCAACAATCTCTTGTCTGCTTTTGTTATTTCCATGAAAATGGATCTTTTCTGGTGGGAAACCTGCCAATTGCGCAGTGTATAGTTCACCACCGGAGACGACATCTAAACTAAGACCAAGCTGGTCGGCAAGCTCGACCATTGCTACACAACTAAATGCTTTGCTGGCGTATGCCACTTGATAGCTTACACCTGCTGTTTCAAACGCTTCTTTAAATGCTTTTGCCTTCTCTTCGATCATTGCCGTGTCATATGCATACACAGGCGTTCCATAAGAGGCGACGATCTCATCTACATCCACGCCTCCGATCGTTCGTTCAGTTTTTTCTACATTTTTGGACATGCCCTCACCTCTTACATTTCATGCCCATTATTGTATCATCTCCACATCTCAAAAAGAAGCGTTGTTACTTGTTCCCTTGTTTGACCACATCTTTTGGATTCACAATCTTTGGTCGCAACTTCATACTGGGTACGGTCGTTCTCGAAACAATTTGCCACATCCCAACAGGATCAAACGGTAAAAACGGCCATAAATACGGTTTGTGAAAGGGTTTCATTCGTACCATCCAAATAAAGGCAATCGTGAGTGACAACACGAAACCATATGCGAAAAACAAACCAGTTGCAATAATAAAGAAAGATCCTCAAGATCTTTAGCGCCACGCCAAGCTCCGCACTCGGAACTGCAAAAATCCCGACAGCCCCTAAGGAGATGTACAAAATAACTTCAGGAGTTAACAGCCCGACTTGAATCGCAATATCGCCAATGAGTAATGCAGCAACGAGACCAAGAGCTGTCGCAAGGGGGGACGGTGTGTGGATGGCTGCCATTCTTAACAGTTCAATCCCAAATTCCCCAATGAGTACTTGGGCCAATAAAGGAACATTGTTTTCCTCCTCCACCCCTAAATAACTGAGTGTTTCTGGAATCATATCCGGTTGCAACACGAGCAAAGTCCATAACGGTACGATTAATACAGCGGAGAGTATACCGATAAATCTTACCCAGCGCAAAAACGTTCCGACCGCTGCAGACTGTCGGTATTCCTCTGCGTGCTGTACATGATGAAAAAACGTAACCGGTAAAATAATGACAGACGGTGATGTATCAACAAACAAGACGATGTGACCTTCTAATAGATGCGTGGATGCTACATCGGGTCGTTCCGTATATCTGACGAGTGGAAATGGATTCCACCCTTGGTCAACGATGTACTCCTCGATCGTTTTGTCAGCCATTGAAATTCCGTCAATATCAATACTCTCAAGCTCTTTTTTTAGAATGGTTACAAGATCTGGGTCTACAATTCCGTGTATGTAGGAAATGCAGATATCGGTTTTTGAACGCACACCGACTTGCATAATTTCATTTCGTAAATTCTCATCACGAACGTGCCTTCTCGTAAGCCCTGTGTTCTCGATGATGTTTTCTGTGTACCCGTCTCGTGCACCACGAACGACACGCTCAGTATCTGGCTCTTGAGGGGAACGTCCTGGATAATTTCTAACATCTACGACGAACGCCTGATTTTCCCCTTCTAGCGTGATAAAGATCAAACCAGAAAGCATGTAAAAAATACAATCCTCAATCGTTTCCGTGTACTCCACTTGCAAATGAGTGAGGTGATTTTCGATCGTCTCTTGAACTGTCGTTGCCTCAGCATCTAAATGATCGAGATGCATGAGTTCTTTTAACACTTCAATAACGTTTTCAATATTCGTAAGTCCGTTACAATAGTAGATTTGAATTTCTTTTTCTAATACATTGAGTTTACGTACGCCGACATCAAAACTTTCTTCCATACCGAGCCGTTGTTTGAAGATCTTTTCATTTTTATGAATGTTGGTCGAGAGCGGTGTATGTTCTCGTTTTGATTTTTCTTCCATCGATTTAGCCACTCCTTTCCAATATTAGACTTAACGCTCGCTGCGTGACAGGTGAGCCGTGATGAGGATGATCTTTGCCGCCCATTTTCCCTAAATCACCTACACCAACGATAATCGGTAAAGCCAATTGATCTAAGATGTAGACTGTATCCCCGTATACTCGGTGGTCATCAAGCTCTTCGATTCCTTCTTTATCGACCCCGTTGGACACAAGGTTTCCGTAACGGTCAATGGACACATCAACCTCGTCCAATCTCCAGACCGATTCGCTGAAGAAACAGCCAATGCCCCGAGCACTTGAATTTGACCCTCTTCAACAAGTCTTTTCATTAATTGCTCACCAGGTCCTTCGCTCGTCGTTCCTGCATCATCAAACATAACGACTGTCGTGTCATGCTTACTGTGCAAAATCGCCTTATGAAGATCTTCATACGTGCACACAGAGGGATTTCCACCAGACAAAATAATACACCCGAGATGGAGAACTTTTGTAGCGGCTAGAACGGCCTTTACAGCAATTGCATCCCCGTCCGTGACAAAAATCGCTTTGCTCATCGTCATTATCCTCTCTCTAGTCTTTCCTATTATGATTCAAGACGTTTTGATTCATGCAGAGATTATGAAACAATACGGTATGTGAAATTTCATGACGATGCACAAAAATCCTCCAAAGTTCCACAATTCATGTGGGGCCTTGGAGGCGAAGATCATTCTACCATTTCTTTTCGCATTTTTTCTAATATTTTTTTCTCAAGTCTAGACACTTGCACTTGGGAAATACCGAGGCGTTCAGCCACTTCTGATTGTGTTTGATCTTTGTAATACCGTAAGAATACAATTAATCTTTCCCTTTTTTCCAAATGTGTGACCACATCTCGGAGAGCCAGCTCTTCAAACCACTTCGCATCATCTGGGTCTGACAGTTGATCCATTAACGTAATCGGATCCCCTTCATTCTCATATACCGTTTCATGAAGAGATGACAACGTTCGTGTTGCCTCGTTTGCAAATACAACATCTTCTGGTGTGATGTCTAACGATTTGGCAATTTCATTTAAAGTCGGAACGCGCCCTAATTTTTTCGTTAACTCTTCTTTTTCTTTTCGAATTTTGTGATTTAATTCTTTTAATGATCGGCTCACTTTAACCGTGCCATCATCGCGGATAAATCGTTGGATTTCTCCAATAATCATCGGCACGGCATATGTCGAAAACTTCACTTGATATGTTAAATCAAACTTATCGATTGCCTTCATTAAACCGATGCAGCCAATTTGAAATAAATCTTCTGCTTCATATCCACGGTTTAAAAAACGCTGAACGACAGACCATACGAGTCGTGTGTTTTTCTCGACGAGCTGATCTCGTGCCGTACGATCGCCTGCTTGACTATCCTCAATCCATTGTCTGACCGTTTCATCGGAAGGTTGTTTTCCTTTTTTTGTTTTTGTCTCCATAACAACGCCCCTTAATGATTAAACACTTTATTCTTGGACAGCTGTTTCTTGACGTAGACGGTTGTTCCTTTACCAACGACAGACGTAATGTTCATTTCATCCATAAAGTTTTCCATGATGGTAAAGCCCATACCCGAACGTTCCAACTCGGGTTTTGAAGTATACAGCGGTTCCCTCGCTTGGTTCACATCCGGTATGCCGCCCCCTTCATCCATCACCGTAATTGCGATCACATCTTCTTCTAAATGAACAGCAATTGTGACGGTCCCTGCAGGGTTTTCATCATACCCGTGAATAATTGCATTTGTGACGGCTTCAGACACTACCGTTTTAATTTCTGTTAGCTCATCCATAGTCGGATCAAGCTGGGCAATAAATGCACCGACACTTACGCGGGCAAACGATTCATTTTGACTTTGTGCGGAAAATTGGATTTGCATTTCATTTTTCATTTATACGGCCTCCCCCAATGTCCGTAATGCCTGTGATTCTCGCTCCTCGACGTTTAGAACTTTAAATAACCCTGCCATCTCAAACAAACGATGAACCGGTGGGCTTACACCGCAAACGACGAGCTTTCCATCTCGCGCTTGCAATTTCTTATACCGACCAAGTATGACACCAATGCCCGAACTATCCATAAACGTAAGTCCTTCAGCATTTAAAATAATATGGCGAGTAGCTGGGTCGTCCAACTCGGCATCGACGACCCGTCTTAGCTCACTTGCCGAGTGATGATCCAATTCCCCGTGAATCCTCACACAAAGAATGTTGTTCCTTTTTTCAATGTCCACCATAAAACTCATAACCGCTCCTCCGTTCTCTGAACTGCACTAGACCAATTGTGTCTCATGATAACATTCAACGTAACTTTATGACTTCCTTTTCAGTTGACAAAAGCAGTGCAAAACTTCTCCCGTTGCTCATGATTCGTCAGAAATCGCCCCGTCATCTGTGTTTACACCGATGATCTTTAACGCTGAGCGTTTAAACAATTCCCACCAAGACGCACTATCTACCGATTCTGCAGCAACAATTTTGGAAGAGGCTACTGGCTCACCATTTTGAACTAATTGAAATTCTCCAATCGTTTCGCCCTCGGCAACTGGCGCTTTCACGTCATTCATTTGGATGCGCTCTTCAACTTCTTCAGATTCTTGATTCTTCTTCAGCAATAGACTGATTTTATTATCCAGCTTGCCAACGACCGAGTTTTTCGTGCCTTTCTCAACAGGAACAGTCGTTACCGCTGCCCCTTTATCAAACAGCGATTCTACTTGATAGTTACTAAACCCATGATTCATCAAATCGGTAATCGTGTTATTTCGCACTTGTGGGGTTTCAGCGCCCATAACGACTGCAATTAAGCGCATATCATCACGCTTTGCAGTTGCGGTTAATCCGTATTTTGATTCACTCGTATACCCTGTCTTTAACCCGTCCATCCCTTCATAAAACTTAATCAGTCGATTCGTGTTTACGAGCCAAAATTCATCTTCTGTGCCTTGCCGTAAATAATCTTCATAAATACTTGTAAACGTTGTGATTTCCTCATGCTTTAACAGCTCTCGAGCTATTTTCGCTAGATCATATGCACTCGTTTCATGACCACTTGAAGGCAAACCGTTCGTATTATGAAACGTCGTATTTTTTAAGTCGAGTTCCTTCGCTTTATCATTCATCATCTCTACAAAATCTTCTTCTGTCCCTGCCAAATGTTCAGCCATGGCAACCGATGCATCATTACCAGAAGCTACAGCAATCGCTTTAAGCATATCGCGAACACTCATTTCTTCTCCCACTTCCAAAAACACTTGAGAGCCACCCATGGATGCTGCTTTTTCGCTAGTGGATACCATATCTTCATACTCTAGTTCGCCTTCGTCAATCGCTTCCATAATTAAAAGCATCGTCATAATTTTAGTCATGGACGCTGGCGGAAGGGCTTGGTCCGCATTTTTCTCCATTAGAACTTCTCCAGTATCTGCTTCAATGAGTATGGCAGACTTTGCATCATCAATCATAGATTCCTCGACCGCTAGTGTTGGTTTTGCGCCACTTGTGAACAGCAAAACAACTGCAACAAATAATAGTGCCCCTTTACGTATCATGTGTTTACGCTCCTCCGTTTTTTTTACTAGTTTCACCAACGAAGAGACGTTCTATACACATCTTTTGTAGCTTTATAGACTTCAATTAACGGGTTTATCTTGACGTTAAACAAACAAAAATCCAAGAAGCAAAAGCTTCTTGGATCGGTGTTCTCTACATTTCATCTAAAATAAGTGGCCTCGCTTCAACACGTTGCTCTGTCATTTCATAGCTTTCTTGAATAAGTGCCTTTACAGTGGCAACGTCTTCTGTATTGCTGTGCAAGTACACGAGCGCTTCCCCTTTTTCAACATAGTCGCCACGCTTTTTCTTTACTTGTACACCGACACTATGATCAATCGGGTCATCTTTTTTCATTCTCCCAGCACCGAGGTGTCCGGCAGCTTGTCCTATTTTTGCTGCATTCATTTGTTTTACATAACCGCTCGACTGTGCAACAACTTCAATGACGTGTTTTGCAGTTAAGAAGTCTTCTGGTTGGTCAACGAGTTCACCTTGACCTCCTTGACGGACAACAAACTCTTTGAATGCTTGTAACGCTTTTCCAGAGTGAATGAGATCTTTTGCAAGCGCTTCTCCTTCCTCTACATCTTTCACCCGATCAGCGAGAACGAGCATATGAGCGGCCAAACGAATGCTCAACTCCCTCACATCCTGAGGTCCTCCACCTTTTAATACGTCAATGGCCTCTTTCACTTCTAATGAGTTGCCGACCATCTCACCTAACGGCTGGTCCATATCTGACAATACCGCAACCGTCTCCCGGCCGAGTTCATTCCCGATATCGACCATCGTAGAAGCAAGTTCTCTTGCAGCTTCAATATCACTCATAAATGCGCCGCTACCGACTTTTACATCCAAAACGATACCGTCAGCACCCGCTGCAATTTTTTTGCTCATAACAGAACTTGCAATGAGTGGCATTGCATTGACCGTCGCTGTCACATCTCGAAGGGCGTATAATTTCTTATCTGCAGGCGTCAAGTTCCCTGTTTGACCTACGAGAGCAAGTTTATGGTTATTCACTGTATCAATAAAGTCTTCGACTTGCATTTCTGTTTGGAATCCAGGGAACGCTTCAAGTTTATCAATTGTACCGCCGGTGTGCCCTAAGCCCCGTCCTGACATTTTTGCAACCGGCACACCTGCAGCAGCAACAAGTGGCGATAAAATGAACGTCGTTTTATCGCCTACTCCGCCTGTAGAATGCTTGTCTACTTTTTTCCCTTCGATATTGGAGAGGTCTAGTTTGTCACCAGAGTCTGCCATTGCCATCGTTAGTGCAGCACTTTCGCTTTTCGTCATGCCTTGAAAATACACGCTCATCGCCCAAGCCGATGCTTGATAATCCGGGATGATGTCCGTTGTGTATTCACGAATAAATTGTTTGATCTCTTCATCAGTGTGCGCTCCACCGTCTCGCTTTTGTGCAATAAAATCTACCATTCTCACGACGATCACTCCTGTACTTATAATTTATATTGAACGAACAATGGCTCGTACAAGTGTTAAGAAATTCCCTTTGACTTCGTTCGTCGTTTCAATCACTTCTTCATGGCTAAGCGGTTGATCTAAAATGCCAGCTGCTGCATTTGAAATGCAAGAAATGCCAAGCACACGCATGTTTCGATGCACAGCAACAATCACTTCGGGTACAGTGCTCATGCCAACAGCGTCTGCACCAAGGGTACGAAACATCCGAACTTCAGCTGGCGTCTCGTACGTCGGACCCGTCGTTCCAACGTACACGCCTTCTTTTAGTTGTAGTCCCAGTTTTTCGGCTTCTTGTTTGGCGAGTTGTTTATACGCCCGGTCGTATGCTGTAGACATATCAGGAAAGCGCGGTCCAATTGTATCATCATTTGGCCCAATCAGTGGATGACTGTGCATATGGTTAATATGATCATCAATAAGCATCAAGTCTCCGGGTGAAAAATTAGTATTTACACCACCAGCCGCATTGCTCACAATTAACGTCTTCGCACCAAGGTCTGCCATCACTTGAACAGGCAATACGACATCACTCATCGGATAACCTTCATAAAAATGAAACCGCCCTTGCATCGCTATAACTGACTTTCCTTCTAGTGAACCGATAACAAACCTTCCGGCATGACCAGACACCGTAGAGCGTGGAAACCCGTCTAATTCTTCGTAAGGAATGATTGTATCTGCTTCGATCTTGTCACCTAAATCACCAAGGCTGATCCGAGAATGATGGCAATTTCTGGTACAACATCGGTTTTTGATCTCATGTATTCAATCGTTTTTGCAGTCGTCTTCATGACGGTTGATTCCCTCCTAACAAGTCCAAAAAGCTCGTCCCATACTCAGGCATCTTCACACCAAAATTATGCGCAATTGTCGCACCAACATCGGCAAATGTATCTCTTGTGCCTAAATTGACTGACTTGTGCTGTCCTTTTTGGTAAACGAGCAACGGCACTTGTTCTCTCGTGTGATCAGTGCCTCGGTACGTGGGGTCATTCCCGTGATCAGCTGTAATCATGAGTAAGTCGTCGGCATTTAAGCTCTCAAACAGTTCAGGCAGCCGCTCATCAAACTCTTCAATCGCCTTTCCATATCCGTGCGGATCTCTTCGATGCCCAAATAACGCGTCAAAATCGACAAGGTTTAAAAATGATAATCCCGTAAACGATTGTTTCGTTGCTTCGATTAACTTATCCATACCATCCATATTTGACGACGTTCTCATCCGATCGTTAATGCCTTCTCCATCAAAAATATCATCAATCTTTCCGATCGCTTGTGATGTAAATCCGCCTTCTTCAAGCGCATTCAAAGCGGTCGGTTGAAACGGCTTCAATGCATAATCATGGCGGTTCGCCGTTCTTTCAAATGCCCCTTTTTCACCAATGAACGGACGTGCAATAATACGACCGAGCATGTACGGTTCATCAAGTGTGAGCTTGCGTGCTTTTTCGCAGATCTCATACAACTCTTCTAGTGGAACGACTTCTTCGTGAGCTGCAATTTGTAATACCGAATCCGCGGATGTATAAACGATAAGGCTCCTGTGTCGACATGTTCAGCACCAAGTTCTTTAATAATCTCCGTTCCTGACGCAACACAATTGCCGATAATTTTCCTGCCCGTTTCTTCTTCTAATTGGGAAATGAGGGCATCGGGGAATCCGTTCTCAAACGTTCGAAATGGCTTGTCCACAAACAGACCCATAAGCTCCCAATGTCCTGTCATTGTATCTTTGCTTTTGGATAGCTCATTCATTTTGCCAAAATCTCCAAGCGGAGTTTCTACTTGCTCCAAGCCAGGGCCATCTTTTAAGTGACCGAGCCCGAGCTGGTTTAAATTCGGGATACGAAGACCTCCAACAGCACGTGCAATGGAGCCGAGCGTGTCCGATCCCTCATCTCCGTATTCTAAAGCATCGGGTGCATTTCCAATGCCAAGAGAATCCATCACGACTAAAAAGACTCGGTTGTATTTACGTTCACTCACAAAAATCTTCCTCTCTGTTCAATCTACGCTCGTGGATGATGATCCACATACACTTGGCGTAAATGTTTTTTCGATACGTGCGTATAGATTTGCGTTGTTGTAATGTCCGCATGCCCTAGCATTTCTTGAACAACGCGCAAATCGGCACCGTTTTCAATTAAGTGTGTAGCAAAAGAATGCCGTAACGTGTGCGGTGTCACTTCTTTTGATATGCCCGCCAGTTGTACAGTTTTTTTCAAGATCTTCCAAAACCCTTGCCGACTCAACCGTTTACCTTCTCGGTTAACAAACAAATATTCATGCGACTCGTTTTTCGTCATCATTGGTCTTGCTTTATCCAAATACGTACCGATCGCTACTTTTGCCGGCTTGCCAAGAGGGATGATTCGTTCTTTGTTTCCTTTTCCAATACAGCGGACAAATCCCATCTCCAAATGAACATCTTTAAAGCTGAGTTCACACAATTCCGTTACGCGAATGCCGGTCCCGTACATGAGCTCTAGCATCGCAACATCACGGAGTTGAAAATGACTTTTCAACTCATCGGCTGCTCCAATGAGTTTTTCAATTTCATTGATCGACAAAACAACAGGCAGTTTCCTCCCTGCTTTTGGTGTCTCCACTAAATCTGATGGATCATGATCTGTCACATGGTCTCGAAGTAAAAACTGGTGGAATGCCCGAACCGACGACAACACCCGAGCGAGGGAAGACGTCGTTCTTCCATCATTTTTAAGTGAATAAAAAAAATCTAAAATATGAGTGCGCTGCACATCATTCCAGTGCGTAAAATGGTACTCCGCTTTCATATGTTGCGCGTAAAGAAGCAAATCCCGCCGATATGCTGCTATCGTATTGTCAGCTAACCTGCGTTCAACAATGCAATAGTGTAAAAAATCTTCAATCGGATCGTTCAGCAACGCCTGCTCAGCCATTTATTCACCTCGCTGCCAGAAATGCCACAACCTCTCTTGAAAAGTAGGCTGTTGACTCACATCACTTTCAAACACTTTAATTGCATTTCCTTCAGGCTCATCAAATCGATGATCGCCTTGGTATTCTGCCATTACAAACAGGATACCATAGTAAAACATGGCTGTGCATGCCACAAAAACAATTAAAATTTTCAGGCCATTCCAAACAGCTCTAGTCGTAAAAACATCGCCGTTGCCTCCTATTAGTAAACATTCGGACTCGTACCATCTTATGCCCAAAACCGTCCGAAATATACGTTTGAAGACGACAAAAAACCTTATCCGGAGCTGGATCCGGATAAGGTTTACTCTTGACCGACGGTCTCTTTTTGATGTGATTGCTCAGCAGCTTTTGTCTGGCAAGCATTGCACACCCCATGAAAGGTCAATCGATGATCTTTTATTTTGAAGTTCCATTCTCGTTCGACCTTCGTCTCTACTTCTGCAAGCAAGTCTTCTTCAATCTCTGAAACGTCGCCGCACTGAATGCAGACGAGATGGTGATGCGAATGGTCAGCCCCTTCTTTTCGCAAATCGTAGCGGGACACACCATCACCAAAATTAATCTTATCAACAATCTCAAGTTCATTCAAAAGCTCTAACGTTCTGTACACGGTTGCAAGGCCAATTTCTGGGGCTTTATCTTTGACGAGTAAGTAAACATCTTCAGCACTTAAATGGTCTTCTTCATTCTCAAGAAGAACTTCAACAGTTGCTTCCCGCTGGGGTGTCAGCTTATAACTTTGAGAATGCAACTGCTTCTTTATAAAGGTCATACGCTCTTCTACAGCCATAATCTCCCCCCTTGATGTCTATCGTTATTATAATGATTCAAAATAACACTGTCAACACTAATCGATAATCATTATCGTTTTCAAATTGTAATCATTATAATTTAATAGTTATTCAAAGGAGTTGTTCGGTCACATAAGAGAGCAACGACGGTGACACAAACGCTTCAATTGCTGCAGCCCCAACAATGACAACGATCGCAACAACCATGAACATACATATCCTTACAAAATGCGGGAAGATTGGCTCAGGGCGAATCGTCTTAATAAACTGTTGGCGGATCAACCTCAATGAGAATGCCACTGATAAAACAGCAGAGATCATAATGATTGGCACGAGCAATATATTTTGGGGTAATACGGTGACAAGGGAAAGCACAAATCCCTCGATTCCCATTTGATTCACGAGAAAACCGACCGTAAACCCAATCGCAATTCCTTTTAAGAATAATAGAAGCAAGATGAGCGGTGAACCAATGACCGACAACCCAAGAACGAACATGAGTCCGATGTATTTAATGTAATGAACAAAACTCTCCCAAAACAAATCACCATCAGCGGTAAGCTGACCATCTCCAACTTGTCCAAAAAATTGCTGCAAGTAAATGAACAAATCTTCTTTTTGGGATAGACTCAAACTGTTCACGACGATTGCACCGAAGATAATGCCCATAAAAAATAGAACAGCTGAAAACACGTATAATGATCGATATTCGGAAATATGAATATGGATTTGCCTTTCAACAAATGGCTTCAACTTCATAATAAAAAACCTCCTCTACCCGTTACTAGAACGTATGAGAAGGTTCATAGATTTATGACGAAGAAATAATAGAGTGTTTGTTCGCTGCTAGATAGAGCAAACTATACGCGGTTTTGGCATCCCGGAACTTCCCTTCCATTGCCTCGCCCAGAGCTTGATTCAGTGACCACATTTCAACGGTAACGTATTCATCTTCATCAAGAGCCTGCTCTTTTTGTTGGAGGTTTTCGGCAAGAAATACGGTAATAAATTCATCAGCAAAACCAGGCGATGTGTAAAAGCCGCCAATTTCCGTTAGCGAGCCTGCCTGCCATCCTGTTTCTTCTAGCAATTCTCGTTCTGCTGTCTGGATGGGTTGTTCACCTGGTTCACATTTCCCAGCGGGTATTTCTAGTAACGACTCTTCAGGCGCTTTGCGGTATTGGCGCACGAGAGGCACCCGCTCGTCATCGGTGACAGCAATTACGGCGACAGCACCTGGATGCTTGACGACCTCTCTCACTCCATTCTTGCCTTCGGGTAATTGTACGTCATGAACTTCTAATCGAATGATTTTCCCATCAAATACCGTTTTCTTCGTGATCGTTTCTTCATTGTTTGTCATCTCGTCATCCTCCAACGTTAACGTATATTCCTTCTCTCACCTGCATAAAACTGATAGGACTAATCGAGCAAGGGGGTCTTGTGATGAAAGTGTACGTACAACCTAAGCAAGTGATCATCCAAGGAAAGAGCTGGCAAGTGCTCTATCAGTTGAAAAAATACCAAAAACATTACCGGACTGTGCAAGAATGGTGCGAAGCTACTCAGTCACCGACGAAAAAACAATAACTAAGCATCGGCTGCCATTTTCTCTTCGATATGAGCATAACCCTCGCTTCAATGATTTGCTCATCAACTTCACCTACAATAATGTCAGCGATAATGCCATCTTCATCAATCACATAAGTGGTCGGCAGCCCTTGCAGTGGATACATGTCAAGAAAATCACCATCATAATCCATAAGTACAGGCATTTCCACTGGGTGTTCCTGCAAAAATTCAAAGGCATTTTCGATTTGTCGTTCACGAGTTGTGAGATTGTTGGCGAGTACTACGACGCCTTCATCTTTATACGTTTCGTGCAAGTCACTCAGTAAAGGTAGCTCATCCACACACGGCTCACACCATGATGCCCATAAATTAAGAATTACTAGATTCCCTTGTTGGTCCGATAGACTCATTTCTTCTCCGTCACCGTCGGCAAGCTCTAGAGAAAACTCTGGGGCTGCCATTCCGTGGTTGACACCAACGGGTGGAGAGGATACATTTTCATAGACGATACTTACGATAATGATGGCGGCTATCGCAACAGCTGAAATCGTCATCCATTTTTTCATTGGTCATTTCACCTCAATATGAATACAATTGGTTTACTTACGGAAGGAGTAACAGGTTATGTCGGTTTTTGAAGCAATTATTTTTGGAATTGTACAAGGGTTAACAGAATTTCTACCGATATCAAGTACTGCGCACCTTGTCATTCTACAATTTATTTTTGGAACAAACTTTGAAGGCTTAACATTTGAGATTCTCTTGCACGTCGCTTCGATGCTTGCAGTCGTTCTGTTTTTTCGAAAAGATATCCTCGCAATCGTCACAGGCAGCTTGCGTTTTATGTTTGAAAAGAAACGTGAAGACCGTGGAGCCTTTCTTTTTGCATTATACCTTATTATTGCAACAGCCATTACGGGAGCACTCGGACTTATTCTCGAAGACGCGGCGGAACAATTTCTTAAATCACCGTTCGTCATCGCTGGAGCGTTGTTTTTAACAGGGCTATTTCTACTAATCATTGAAAGAATTAAGTTTACGCATACCCGCTCCGTTAACGAGATGAACTTCATTGATGCGATTGTTGTTGGTTTAGCCCAAACACTTGCGGTCATTCCTGGCGTATCACGCTCTGGCTCAACACTCATTGCGTCTTTAGCTTTAGGCATTGATAAGAAGACCGCCATTCGCTTCTCATTTTTGTTATCGATTCCGGTTATTCTCGGTTCATCGGTGCTTGCGATTGGTGACCTTTTCCAAGGCGGCATGAGTGATGCAGGCACTGTGCCACTCATCACAGCTTTCGTCGTTACATTTATCTTCTCGATTATTGGCATCAAGTGGCTTATTGGTTGGCTTGAAAAGAGCAAGTTATTCTATTTTGCGATCTACTGTTTTATACTTGCCATTTTTGTCGCTGCCTTTTTAGAACCTGCGCACATCTAATCTCCTTTACGATAACGAGCGAAAGCTCGGATGTCAAAGAAGATTGTTACAGCTAACGAAACTGTCATAAAACCTTCAAAGAGTGAGAGCCAAACCGCCTCTCACTCTTTTTTGTTTGCAAATTCCTCACATTTCCATCTTTCCAAACAGATCGCGCATACGTTATAATTCTACAATATCTACCACTCGTATAACCGCAAGGATTGGCTTGCAAGTTTCTACCAGGAAACCGTAATTTCCTGACTACGAGTGAACATTATCGTGCTTTTTTGGCGACTTGTGTTCACTTCTGTGAACACAAGTCGCTTTTTTTGTTCATAAAGCACTTCGGGGGTTTTAGACAAATGAAGCAACTAGAAGACAGAATTAAAACAGATGGTACAACTTTAGGGGCAGGTGTTCTGAAAGTTGACGCTTTCTTAAACCATCAAGTTGACCCAGAGTTAATGGACGGGATGGCTAAAGAATGGAAACATCGTCTAGGTGACGCACCCGTTACAAAAATTGTCACATTAGAATCTTCAGGGATTGCCCCTGCACTTATGCTCGCGAAACATTACGGAGTAGACATGGTATTTGCGAGAAAGCAAAAATCGATTACGATGGATGACTCTGTGTACACAGCAGAGGTCTACTCTTTTACGAAACAAGTTTCTAGAACGATTACAATCTCTAAATCATTTCTCCATGCGGATGACCACATCGTCATTGTCGACGATTTCTTAGCGAATGGTGAAGCGGCAGTAGGTTTATGCCAAGTGGTTGAACAAGCTGGAGCTACAGTTACCGCGATCGCCATTGTCATTGAAAAATCGTTCCAACCTGGGCGCAACAAACTAACCGAGCAGCACTACCGTGTTGAATCGTTAGCAAGAATTGCTTCTTTAGACAAAGACAACATCCAATTCATCCAACAATAAGGAGCTTTTGTTTTGACACACCAAACTGTGCAGTACCCACTTTTCAAAAGACAAGACATCGATGCTTTTTTTGCCCTCTTCCAAAACAATCTCGCGAACTTCGTTATTATCTCAGCAACGATGCTTGCCATCGGCTTTCCTGCTGATATTGTTTTTGGGAAAGTCATCCCTGGTGCTGCAATAGCGGTTATTGCTGGCAATTTGTATTATGCTCAGCAAGCAAAACGGTTGGCGGTTAAAGAAAATCGCACGGACGTAACAGCGATGGCTTATGGGATTAGTACGCCAGTCATGTTTGTTTTCCTTTTCGGTGTACTCGCCCCTGCGTATACACTAACAGAAGGAAATGCGGAGTTGGCTTTTCGAATTGGACTTGCTGCCTGTTTGCTTAGCGGCTTAATTGAAGTCATTATTTCTCTAAGTGGAAATTGGTTAACGAAACACTTGCCAAAACCAGCGATGCTCGGCGCTCTCGCCGGCGTTGCGCTCACCTTTATTGCTGGTGAGATGCTGTTTGAAATCTTTGCGGTTCCAATGGTCGGCCTTGTTGCCCTCTTTATTATTCTTATGGGCGTCCTTGGAAAAGTAATGCTTCCATTTCGTATCCCGTCCTCATTATTTGCGATTATCGTTGGAACGTTACTCGCTTTTTCAATCGGTGAAATTACGGTTGCTGAAGTTCAGGACGCACTTGCTCATGTTGGATTTTATCCATTTATCCCTACATTGGAAGTATTCTTTGGCTTTCAAGCATTGTTCACAACATTCGTCGGTTTACTAGCGATCATCTTACCGATTACACTTTACAACGCCATTGAGACGATGAACAACACGGCGGCTATGGCTGCTGAGGGGGATCGCTATGATGTGCGAGAATGCCAAGCTGTTGATGGTGGTGGAACGATACTAGGCACATTTTTTGGGGGCGTGTTTCCGACGACCGTTTATGTTGCTTCCATTGGCTCTAAATGGATGGGAGCCGGACGAGGCTACAGTTTGTTAAACGGCATTGTGTTTGCAATAGCGGCAGTATTCGGCTTAATTGGGGCACTTTCTTCTGTCATTCCAACCGCAGCTGTTGCCCCCATTCTCGTTTTTGCAGGGGTCTCGATGCTTGCCACTGCTTTTCATTCGAACGCAAAGAAATATTACCCTGCCGTTGTGATTGCCATCTTGCCTTACGTGGCCAATTACATTATGACGCGCTTCCAAAATGACGCTCCAGAAGTGATGGAAAGTATCTCACTAGGCTTATTGCCCCTTGGGCAAGGGGCGATGTTTACAGGTATTGTGCTCGGTGCACTTACAGTATTTATTATTGATCATAAATTTGCCCATGCAACCATTTATAGCGGCATTGGCGCGCTGTTATCATTCTTTGGATTCACCCATGCGCCAGAGCTTTCCGTAAACGCTGCGCCTAGTTTTACGATGGCCTATTTTCTACTCGTACTCTTCTTTGGGTATTATGCGATACTGGCGAAACGAAAGAGAATTGTACAAATCTAAAACATTTATGAATAAATCGGATGTGAACAACCATAGAGATGATGTGAGGTTATCGTCTCTATGGTTTTTTATGCTCACATAAGGAGAATGGTCTATGCGTAGAAACGAATGGAAAAACTTTGGGGAAGCGATGTTGTATATGCTTCCTGCACTCATCATTCTCGGAATATTCTTATTTTATCCGATGATAATGACGGTCATCTACAGTTTGTCGGAGACGAGCCCAAGAGGTGAAGTGCTTTCATTTGTCGGCCTTGAAAACTATTGGCAATGGATGCAATCCTCTCAGTTCATCCAAAGTATGAAGAGCACATTTATCTTCACGCTTCTCACCGTGCCAACAACCGTTGTGCTTGCTCTCTATTTAGCTGTGCTCGGCAACGAAAAACTTAAAGGGATCGCTTTCTTTCGGGTGTTATTCTCCTCAACGATGGGCGTGTCCGTTGCCGCTGGCGCAGCCATTTGGCTGTTTCTATTTCATCCGAGTCTCGGTGTTTTCAATGAATTTTTACGATTTTTCGGAGCTGAAGGCATTCCTTGGCTCACATCTTCGACGTATGCCATCTATTCTGTGGCGATTACGACTGTTTGGATGAACGTCGGCATTTGTTTCATTATCTTACTTGGGGGTTTGCAAAACATTTCTGATGAGCTTTACGACAGCAGCAAAATTGATGGGGCTGGATATTTTCAGCGATTGTTCAAAATTACGATTCCGATGCTTTCACCGACATTATTTTTCGTGTCGACCATTACCCTCATTAACTCGTTTCAATCATTTGGGCAAATTCATATCCTTACAGGTGGGGGACCGAACCAATCGACGAACGTCATTGTGTACTCCATTTACCGAGAAGCTTTTGAGTTCGCACGCTTTGGGACAGCTAGCTCACAAGCAGTCATCTTATTTTTCATCATACTACTCGCCACATTTTTACAATTTAAGTTCGGTGAGAGGCGGGTGCACTATCAATGAAACGAAAAATTTTTCTCTATGTTTTACTCGTTATCTCAGCGTTTTTACTCACCTTCCCGTTATTATTTGCCTTGCTTGCGAGCTTTTTAAACTCGGGAGAGTTACATCGTGGCGTCTACATTCCAGAAAGTTTTAATTTCAATAGTTATGTGCAAGCATTTGCTTCCATCCCGCTGTTTCGGTTTTTAATTAACAGTTTGATCGTAAGTGTTAGCGTAACAATCGGGCAACTCGTTCTTTGCAGTCTAGCGGCTTTCGCGATTGTGTTCATCCCGTTTAAAGGTCGGAATTTCTTCTTCTTTTTATTTATTTCAACGCTACTCGTTCCTTGGGAATCAACGGTTGTCCCCAATTACGTAACGATTTTGAATGCAGGCTGGCTAAATACGTACCAAGCATTAACGCTACCGTTTCTAGCTACAGCATTTGGCATCTTTTTACTCCGACAACATTTTATGACCATCCCAAAAGAATTGTATGAATCTGCAGAGATCGACGGGTGTAGTCGCTTTCGCTTTTACCGTTCATTTGCCTTACCGTTGTCCAAACCAGTCCTTGTCGCTCTTGGTGTTTACGGGTTTTTAACGACGTGGAACATGTATTTGTGGCCACTGCTTGTCACGAGTGATACGACCGTAAGAACGATTCAAATTGGCATTAACATGATGATCTCTCAAGAAGCTTCTACGAACTGGAGCATGGTCATGGCTGCGGTCGTCATTATTTTGATACCGACGTTGCTTTTATTGTTTATTGGCATCAAACACATTCAACGAGGTTTGACGTCAGGAGCATTGAAAGGATAATCATTTTTTTAAGGGGGATTTAGATGAAAGATAAAAAGCGTTTAATGACAGCTCTATCCATTCCTGCATTGATTGCTGCAGGATGTAGTGGTCAAACATCAGACATTGCTTACACAGAAGATGATCGAATTATCGTCGATTTTTGGTACGCACTTGGAGGCTCTGCAGGAGAAGCGGTGGAAGCAATGGCAGATGATTTTAATGAATCCCAAGATGACATCTATGTACAGGCCAATTATCAAGCAGTTATGAGGAAGCCCTCACCCAAATACGACAGTTAGCGGGAACGCCCGATGCACCTGCCCTCATGCAAGTTTTTGAAGTCGGCACGCGCTATATGATTGATTCTGGATTTGCCGAGCCGATGCAAACGTTTATTGATGAAGATGGGTTTGATGTATCAACACTTGAAGAGAATATTCTTAGCTACTACCAGTACGAAGATGAACTGTACTCGATGCCTTTTAACACGTCCAACGCCTTAATGTTTACAACAAAGATCTTTTGAAGAAGCAGGATTAGACCCTGAAGACCCACCCCAAACATTTAGTGAAGTACAAGAATACGCTGAACAACTAACGGATGGAGATACGTACGGGTTTTCCCTCCTCATTTACGGATGGTTTATTGAACAATTACTCGCCAACCAAGGCGCCGAACTTGTGAACGAAGAAAACGGTCGTGCTGGTGATCCTAGCGAAACGTTTATTAATGGCGAAGAAGGCTCGCCATTTACACGTGGATTGAAGAAATGATTGCGGATGGCACTCTCGGAAACTTCGGCAGAACGTGGGATGACATTCGCGCTGCTTTCATTGCAGAAGATGTTGCGATGTACCTTGATTCAACAGCAGCAACGTATGACAATATTACATCACCAGACTTTGAAGTGGGTACAGCAGCGATCCCGCACCCAGATGGTCAAGACCCAGAGGGGGTTATCGTTGGTGGAGCTTCCGTATGGATGATGGCGGACATTCCTGAAGAAGTTCAAGAAGCCGCTTGGGAATTCGTTAAGTACACTGTCCAACCTGACGTGCAAGCCGAATGGTCAGCGGCAACTGGATATTTCCCTGTCCACACCGACGCTTATAATGAACCGGTTTTAGAAGAGCTCTATGGAGAATTTCCGCAATTTTTAACATCGGTGGAACAGTTGCAAAATACGACCCCTTCTCCTGCCACACAAGGGGCACTCATGGATGCTTTTCCAGAAGTGCGAGAACAAATCATGATATCACTTGAGCGGATGCATGAAGGGATGAGCGCAGAAGATGCTTTAAACGAATTGGAGTCAGAAATCAACGCGATTATAAATTAACAGCAACGACACTTTCTAAAAATGGTTAACCCCATCTGAATAACAGCTTAGAAATGTAGCGGTCACGCCACGATTGAGAAAGTCATATCTACTTTCATCCTATGAAAAAGCGTCTGGAAAAGCTGGGGAGTCCAACATCAATACGTCTTATAAAGGCTATCGAACTCCATTTAACTGACGAACGTAACCACCTACACGCATTGTTGCAAGATACTCAGCCTACCTAAAACTCTGGAAAAACTCCAGAGCGTTTTGCTATTTTACCCGTCTATTCGTTTCCAAACGTCCCACTCACCGGAATCCGTTGGTTTCTCTCCACGAGTCCACCATTTCGCCTCATACAAATTCCCTTCGTATGAAACGACATCTCCAGCATGGTACGTGATCGTCTCACCCCAAACCTGTACACCTTCTTCTTCATCTTGACAATCTTTTACTAGTTGCCAAACGTCCCAAGTTCCTGATTGCGTCGGATTTTCACCCGTCGTCCACCATTTCGCTTCATACGTGTTCCCTTCATGTGACACCCGGTCGCCAGCCGTATATACAACCTGACCTGACCATTCTTCATACACACACTCAGGTCCCGGTCCCGACTCGGTGACCCACTCATATCCGGTTGGACTTCTCATACCCGGCGTTCCAAAATACGTATCGAGTTCACCGGTAATCGTCACATGCTCACCTACATGTTCCGGGTGAGCAACAAGATTTAACCCATGTCTAACCGGTGTATTGTTGACGAGTTGCACAGGTAGCATTTTCTCTCGATCCGTTTCACTCGGATCGTCCGCTAAGAGTAGATTCGACGGTGCGTGCGTTCCTTCACCAAGAATCACTTCTTGATTGTTAATGCTCCCGACAATGTATCCTCTCACATTTCGAATTCCTTGATTGTTTTCCAGTGCTTCTTGTACACTGATTGCACCTGTTGGGTCTGGTTCAACGTCTGCGCCTTCAATCGTAATGCGGGAGCCTTCTTCATAGTTAATCGGTCCATCGTAGTCGGTTACAAAATCAACGACCGCTTGCCATACCGGTCCGAAACTTTCAAGCTCGTCACCAAGATTATAAAAGCTATTCGCATGCATGAAGTCATTATAAGCAACCGTATACTGCTCATCGTCTATAAACGGCTCACCATTGACGCGTTCAATGTGAATATCATCAAACCCATTGCCTGATTCCGCAGGAATTAACGTATAGTCGAGACCAGCAATTTGCAAGTCAACGCCTTGGTGATAATTGGACTGCTCAAGAATCATTTCTTCAATTCGTTCCCCCGTCGCTTCAACGAGTACGATCTCGTTTCCAAACGCATCTAGCGATTCAATCTGCTCATCCGTAATTTCACCAGGAGGAATTTGCCCAGTCACAGATGAACCATTCAGCATGGCAATTTCAGCATCGGTACGTTCGATGAGGCTATCTGTGTACAAATTACCGATCCCTGTGTCTTGCAGACGCTTGTTTGCTGAATACAAACCCGTTTCTGTAGCACCGATGATCGTTCCTGGCAACGGCCCTTCTGGATCAATGGTGATACTAATTCTACCTTCTTGCTCATAATCGAGCGTTTCTCCGGCATCGGTAAGACTACGTGCCCATTGGGTCATCGCATCCGTCATGAGTCCAATCGTTTCTGAAATTACTTCACCTTCGAATTCATATCCAGACCCGCCAGTACCGATATAATCCGCAACGGCAACCGTATACGTCGCCTGTTCATCGACCAGCTCACCATCGATCGTCATTTGCGTGTCTAAATAGTTGCCTGTCATTCCGGTGACAATTTCGTATTCCATCCCTGATACTTGTAGATCAATCTGGTTTCTTTGATCTCTAGAATACGAATACTCCAACACATTTTCAATCGCCTCGCCTGTCATTTCAATGAGCATAATCTCATTGGCAAACGGTTCAATCGTATAGATCTCATGTAACGTTACATCACCGCTCGGAATGCTATCTCGTATCCCCCCGTTGTTCGTAAACGCAATGTCAGCGTCTCCGAGCGAGCGCATCGCATCTGTCCAAAAGTTGCCGAGAGGCGCATCCCCATTAAACCTGCCATCACGCGAAAGCCCGTTCTCTGAATAGCCGATCACTTCGCCCAGTATTTCGTCCATTTCATCATTGTACTGATCAATAATTGGCTGCACATTCTCATCCACTTCTTCTAATGTGTCTACGGAAATGAGCTCAGCTTCGACATTTGTAACCTTGCCATCATTGAGCGTGAGGACGGCATCCCCGACGTGACTCAAATTCGCACCTGCCTGGAGAATCGGCGTGCCGTTCACAACACGAGGCTCTTGAAGTGTTGTATGGGAGTGACCGCCAATAATCAAGTCAAAATAATCAACATCTTCAGCAAGCGCGACGTCTGCATTCACTCCGATATGTGTGAGTGCTACAATGACGTCTGCTTCACGTTCGAGTTCTTCTTGGTACTCATTTGCAACTGCAGCATAATTAGATTCAAATGCCATCCCCTCAACATTACTTGGTGCTGTTGCAGGGGGCGCTTGCGTGATTCCTAATACACCAACCGTCGTTCCGTTAACATCAAATAATTCATACGGTTCAGGATTTTCAACACCTGTCTCTAACGTATCAACATTTGCCCCAAGCCACGGGAAATCCGACGAGTCCATATTGTTGATTAGGTGGTCCTGTCCGTAGTCAAATTCATGGTTCCCGATCGTAAGCACGTCAAGTTCTGCTGCATTAAACACATCCACCATTGGAATCCCAAAGTTCAAGTCAACGACAGGATTCCCGCTCGCATAGTCACCAGCATCCATATACAATACGTGATCATCGGTTTGTCTTACATCTTGGATATAAGCAGACGCTTTTGCATAATCATCAAAAGAAGCATGAATGTCATTCGTATGAAGAATTCGAATCTGCTCTGGTGAATCTGCATCAATCGTAGGCGTGAGAATTGCCGATGCCACCAACACCCCTGCAGAAACTCCTAGCCCTTTTCTAAACCTATACTTCATGAGATACTCCCTTTCTTTTCATAGATTGTAAGTATCCCAACAATAACAAAAAATGATGGATTCTCCGTAAATTCTGTGTAAAATTTTGCGATATTGTGACAATCAAGAGGATCGTCCTTGTAGAAGTGTTGTTCCTTTTTCCTATACGCAACCTTCATTACAACAATGGTCATTTTTGTTCAACAATTGTTGCAACGCCTTCATACATCATGACTGTACCGATGAGCGTAATATGAACAAATATATGAATGTGTTCATCGTCGATCGCTTCCTCATATACATTCACTTTTGCACTCATTCGCTTTGGCAATTTTACATACCGACCGAACAATCGTATGAAACTTTGTTCAGATGTGATGAGTAGCGCTCCATTTGAAGTGACCGTGAACACTAATGGTTGCATAAACCTTCCTGACCGACCAAGTCGATCAAGAATTTGCTCACTCGACGCATCCCAATACATTCGTGCAAAAAACGTTCGCACATTTTTTTGAAAATAAAAGGTACGATTCCAATCGACAACTTGCGGCGACGGGTGATACGTATTTGTAATCGTGAATGGTACGTTCTTTCCTCTTTCAGGAAATAAAAAATCATCCCTTGCAAATATTCGGGCAACAGTCGATAGACGACCGACCCTCGAATGTGATTCATCGTACCCGTTGCTGTAAGCGCACCTAATTGTTTTCCATATTTCTTCTTAAGCAATGGATGCAATTGCTCAAACCGTGCACCGATGGCTTGTTCATATATTGATTTCACGTTCATTTATGGCCTCCGTTTGTTTCGTCTCGCTCGAGCAACACCGTTAAGATTCACCCAACCAATGAATGTCAATGCAATCACACCAACGTTTAACGTAACCATATTGAAAGGTTCGTTTAACACTCCCGTATGAGCGCTCACTGCAGCCCCACCGAGGACGACCATAAGTATGGCTGTCACAGTGAACATCACCTTTTTGTTGACCGGCAACAAAAACAACATTGCCCATAAGATTTGTGCGCTGCCAATGATCGCAACGACCTGACGTTCAAAGCCGTTTATGAACGAAACCGTTGAGACGAGGTCCAATTCACCGGTTTCAGGAAATAGTAGTTTTGGAACGAGACCTTGGTAGAAAAAAATGATAAAAAGCGCAAAACAAATGATTGAATGAATCTTCAGTTTTTGCAATGTTTGTTCCGGTGGAATACTCTTCTCTAACCAGATCTTCATTGCGTCGAAACTCCAAGCAGTTGCCCAACCGATAATCGGACGAAACATGAAGCGGTCAATCACTCTCCCGAAAAAGCCAAAACGAACGGAATAGTCATATTGGGTAAGAAAGCGAATCCCCTCCCCAGTATCTTCATATTGCCAATACCCGCGTCCTTTTTTTATTAAAGATATCGGCATCTCACTCGAAAATTGCAAACCCGATGTTCTCTTGCCACCCTCTCCAGTAACATCTCCTGTCGCCATCCCTCTGCCTTTCACCTTTAAAAATGCAAGTTTCGTTTCGTAAGTAAATGAAGCTTGGTCACGATTTGACTGTTCCTCGTCATAATCTATGTGTGTAAACCGCAAATCCCATCTCTCATGCAGATGCGGCTCTTGAGTAGTGCGCCACAATGTATCCATATCGGTATCAATTTTCGTCTCAACATAAACAGGTTTCCTTTGCACAATTCCCACCTCCTTCCTTCCAACATACCACTATTTGTAGAATCACGCCTGTTACGCATCGAATTTTCTATATGAGTTGAACAATAATAAAAATTATACAGCCCTTCATGTTCGCTTCCCCATTGTGCTGAGCGAGAATTCCCGACATTCATGAGTACGAAGAAGTTTAAGTGTGCACATGCTCTCTTCCGACGTTGACGTAGTGTTTGCTCACTAACACTTCTAGCTGGATCACATCTGGGAAAGGTTAGGATATTTGCGATCTAGATCACCCCGAAACGATCTAGATTACGTTAAAACACCGAATTTTCCAATTTTTTTGGCGATCTAGATCGTATATCAGGTGATCTAGATCGCTTTTCATTGGTTTCGGCACCGCAGGTCGCGATGGTCGTCTTATTTTTGGGATTTTTTACGGGATTAGCGATCTAGACCGCGGCTTTAACGATCTATATAAAATAAACTTAACATTATCCTGATTACGCAGTTTGTTGTTGCTTTCCACTGAAGGCTGATGCTTGCACTCCAGAGCACAAGTGCAACATCGGTGGTCAAAGATCGACCACCGTGTTTTCTATGCACTCCAGAGCACAAGTGCAACATCGGTGGCGAAAAGACGTCCACCGTTTTTTCTTGACACTCTAGAGCATAAGGACGACACGATTCACGTTTCTGCCTACTGGCTAAGGTGTGTGGAAAGAAGTCCAAATGCCCCATACATTCATTAATGTGACACTTGAGAAAGAAAAATCATCATTTTAAACGTGGATGCGCACATAAACGGAGTTAACGGTCACAAATCGTGCAATTTGTGACAGTTGCGTATCGAAAGTGCCCGGTTTGAGGGCTGGATTGTCACATAAGTGACAGGTCATCACATGCTTGCGCCAGGTGGTGACCATCGGTCACGTCTTTTTACCTTTCGGCATACGTTTTCCCGTGTTGCCCGCAACCCTTGGAGTGACGAATAACGATCGGCAACGATGTTGTCGAAGTGAGATGAACTTCAAAAGACAATAGGTAGGCATTCACCTGCAAACAGCGATCTCGATCATTGGATTCAGTGAGATTGAGCAAACTCGGTAACAGATTACCAGGTTACGTGTTTAATCACCGCCCCGAAGTCCCAACAAGCTGTCGGCGCGAGCCGCGCCGAACCGAGTCCGATTTGGCATCGGCCCCAATGGGGCCGACCGGTTACTCGCTTATTGGCATTGAATCTGCGCCCCAGTTGGAACAAACTGTGCGCAAGTTTAGCGGAATGAACCCCAAAATCGTTAAACTAGGCAAACTTGCGCGCAGAACTCGCAAACTCGCGCGCAAAATGGTACACAGCACCCCCTTCTATCCAACTGCCAACAGCGCAAACCAGGAAAATCTTACGTTCATTCTAGAGCTACCAACCATCGCACCAGAGGTGCCGATGATAAACCGATGGGTCGTCGGTATGACTCCTGCCGACATCACTTCTTAGCCATAGAAAAGGGTCGTACAATTTCTTACGCCGAGCGAATGAAACAAAGATTTGATGTAGTAACAACATTAAGAACGAGTGAATTTCTTTAATGCAACTTATATAAAACTTTCGATAGATTGCCCCCTTAGTGACCCGGGCTTATTTCTCATGATTGTGCATACGTTCCTCGCTTCATTTGCGGGCTTAAACTTCGGTTCACTAGCTTAGCCTGCAGCACTTTCATATTCAACCTCCCCGCCTCGCTTAGCCCTTCAATTATTGAGTCCAAACCAAGCGAAAATCGTACCATCGAATAAAATTCAGCCGATAGATCGACACTCGATCGCTAACTCATCCACACACCGTAAGAAAAAGGCAAGAAGAACGGGTGCGCTCTTCTTGCCTTTTCGTTACGCTACATCATAACCTAGATCTTCAACGGTATCTTTTAGATCTGCTTCTTGAACTTGACTTGTATCAAAAGAAATCGTAACGAGCCCTTTCTCTAAATCAACGTTTACAGAATCAACACCTTCTTTTGAGCCAACACCGTTTTCGATTGACGAAACACAATGTCCACAAGACATGCCAGTCACTTGTAATTCGATCGTTTTCATGTTAATTCTCCTTACTCATCTGTTGGATGAAAGATTGAATTTTATTTTCGTTTTGCTCATAACCGGTAAAAACAATCGGCTTTTTTAATTGGTTTCGTATTCCCTTTTGCTTAAACACAAGACCTGGAACAATTCTTGTTCCGGTTTTCTTCTTTAGCACGTGCTCTTGTTCTGGTTGTTCTTCGAGATCTTTTTCAATAAAACTGATGTTCACTCGTGCAAGATCTTCTTTTAACTTCGCACAATCTGAACACATCGGACGTGTATAAATCGTTAATTGATACATGTTTACCCCTCCGTTACTGAACATCGATCACGTAAGGAAAAGCAATGACTCCTGCATCTTCAAACTTAAATTCTGCCCACAATTTGTACTTGCCTGGTTGAGTGAAGTGTGCTTCAAAAACCGTCTCATCATCAGCCACAGGATGTACGTGAATAAATTGTTCTCCGGCCTCGTCGATGACGACGACGTGACCGAGGGCACCGAGGTACGGCTCGAGCGCGTCCGGTTCTTCTGTGTTAAACGTTAGCGTAGTGACGTCACCTGACTGTAGACCATCAAATTCCAGCTCGACTTCTTTCCCTTGCACACTTTTCACATGGTCTGTATCTGTCGTTAAGTTTGCTTCACTCGTCATCACATCGCCGACTTGCACGTCGATCGGTTCTAGTTTGTAGCCCAAGTTTTCAGGAGAAATATCAACAAAGATTCGGTACGTTCCAGGAGAGAACAAATGGTCGACTTTGTATATGCCATTTTCCACACGCTCCGGATGCAGATGATGATACGTTGCTAAGTCGTTTGAAACAGCGATCATATGCATTTCCTTCTCATGATGAACCGCTAATGCAGGTGCGTTTCCATCGGCGTCTTGCACCGTTACCGTAAGTTGTTGTTCGTTTTGATCCACAATGACTTCAACCTCTGACTCGGTAGACTCATGATGATCGTCATGCGCATGTTCATTCATTTCATCTTCCTCCTCATATTCAACAGCTTGTGCTTCATGTTCCCCATGATCTCCACCGTCAATGACCGAATTTCCGGTAATGACCGCATAACCGACAACGACAATGGTCAAGTAAACGAGTCCACTGATAACCCACGTTTTGATTTTCATGATGAACGTTTCACTCCTTTAAACGACATGCGCTGTAAACGAAGGGCGTTACCAACAACACTTACAGAACTAAAGGCCATCGCCGCTCCTGCGACCCAAGGCGCAAGTAAGCCTGCCGCCGCAATTGGAATTCCAACAGAGTTGTAAAAGAACGCGAAAAACAAGTTTTGCTTAATGTTGCGCATCGTCTTGTTACTAATGACAAAACTGTCGGCCACACTGTGAAGGTCCCCGCGCATTAATGTCACGTCAGACGCTTCAATGGCAATGTCGGTTCCTGTACCAATCGCCATACCGATATCAGCAACCGCAAGTGCAGGCGCATCGTTAATGCCATCCCCGACCATCGCGACATACTTATCTTTTGCTTGTAGCTTTTCAATTTCTTTCGCTTTTTGTTCAGGAACGACTTCTGCGATCACACGATCAATGCCTACTTGTTTCCCAATCGCTTGTGCAGTACGTTCATTGTCTCCCGTTAGCATAATCACTTCCAGACCGAGGTCTTGCATCCGTTCGATCGCATCAACTGACGTTTCTTTGATCGTATCTGCGACAGCAATGACACCAGCGAGTTCATCATCGACGGCAATTAACATCGCGGTTTTGCCGTCGGATTCAAACTGTTCCATTTCTGCTTGGAAGAACTGTAGATCGACGCTTTGTTCACGCATAAGCTTTCTCGTTCCAACCAACACTTGCTTGCCTTGAACCGTTGCGCTAATTCCAGCACCAGGCAATGCTTCAAACGTATCAGGATTGTCAAACGAAATGTTACGTGCTGCAATCCCTCTAACAATGGCCGATGCCAACGGATGTTCTGAACTTTTCTCAGCTGCCGCGACCATTTGTAAAATATCGGCTTCGTTAAACCCGTCGGCAACGCGAACATCTGTCAGTTCAGGTTCGCCTTTTGTAATCGTTCCTGTTTTATCTAGAACAACCGTTGTTACTGATCGTGTGTTCTCAAGATGTTCGCCGCCTTTAAAGAGAACACCCATTTCCGCCGCTCGACCTGAACCTGCCATAATTGACGTTGGTGTCGCTAACCCGAGTGCACACGGACAAGCAATCACGAGAATCGTAATTAACGGCACGAGTGCCGAGCGAACGTCACCTGGTTCAATTAAGAAATACCATGCTAAGAATGAACCGATGGCAATCAAAACAACAATCGGTACAAATACACCGGATACGCGGTCAGCCACCCGTTGTATGTCTGCTTTACTTCCCTGCGCATCTTCGACAACTTTAACGATTTGCGCGAGCGCCGTATCTTTGCCGACACGTGTCGCTTCAAACGTTAAACTTCCGTTTTTATTCACCGTTGAACCAATAACCGAGTCACCTGTGTTCTTATCTACAGGAATACTTTCACCTGTAATCATTGACTCATCAACGGCTGAGCTTCCAGCTTGGATCGTACCGTCTACCGGAATCTTTTCTCCTGGCCGAACGATCACACGATCACCGACAACAACGTCTTCAACAGCCACTTCGACTTCCTCGCCATCGCGTACGACCATGGCTGTTTTTGCTTGCATATTTAGCAGCTTCTCAATTGCTTTTCCGGTACGGCCTTTCGCACGTACTTCAAACAATTTCCCGAGAATAACGAGGGTAATAATGACCGCCGCGGCCTCGAAGTACAACTCTGGCATCCCTTGTTGCCCACCGACATGCCATTCATACCCAAGGAAAATACTATAAAAGAATGCGGTTGTCGTACCGAGCGCGATGAGTACGTCCATGTTCGCGCTTTTTCCTTTTAGTGCTTTGTATGCACCTTCGTAAAACTGGGCACCCGCGATAAACTGAACGGGAGCGGCAAGCGCGAGTTGCACCCAAGTTCATAAACATCTCTGGCATATAAAGAAACGTAGTAAATTCAAAATGCGTCACCATCGTCCAAAGGAGCGGTAAAGTTAGTATTGCTGCAAAGATAAACTTCCCGGTTTGGTGGCGAATTTCTTTCTCTTTCGCATCGATGGTTTCTTCTTTCGATTGTTGTTCGTGCAAGGAATAACCAATCTTCTCAACAGATTCAATGAGCCTTGTTTGTTGACAACCCCTTCATTGTAGTCAACGGTGACGTTCTCAAGCGCAAAATTGACGCGCGCCTTGTTTACTCCGTCTGTTCTAGATAATTTCTTTTCAATCCGGCTTGCACATGCCGCACACGTCATACCCGAAATATCAAACGTGATGGATTCAAGCTGCACGTGATAACCAAGTTTTTCTATCTTATCTTCGAAAGCTTTAGCATCTACTTGTTCAGAATCATACGTGACATTAGCTTTTTCGACTGCAAAGTTCACATGTGCGTCTTCTACTCCGTCCATACGTTGTAAACCTTTTTCAATTCGATTCGCACATGCCGCACACGTCATGCCTTGGATGGGCAATGATATGTCTTGCTTCGCCATCGCATTTCCTCCTAACTGCTCACAGTCAGCGAGCTTCTACAATGATTGCTACAGTTATCATGATACAATACCCCAGTAGGGTATGTCAAACATTAATAATTGTTCACACAGCCACTTACATGTGCATGCTTTACTTGCGGATTGCAGCGACACCGTAACTCCTCTTTTTCGCTAACTTCCTTCTCTGGTTTAATCCATCGGTCGGTTTCAACGCGATACCAAAGAACAATGGCTCGAATGACAATATCAAGTCCGATGGCAACCCATACACCTGCAATACCCCAGTTTAATTGAACCGCTAACACATAGACGGCGACTGTTCGAACGACCCACATACCTATTGTCGTTAAATACATCGGGAATTTTGTGTTGCGCGCACCTTGATAAGCGCCCGTTAACGTGAGCACAATCGCTAGAAATGGTTGAAAGAACGCTGCAATCATTAATGCTGTGCCAATTTCTTGTATAACAACAGGATCATCGGTAAATAGCTGACCAATGGTCCCGCCAAAAATGAAGAGCAGTGCACCCATTCCAACCATAAATACTGCTGAAATGATGGCAATTAACTTCGCGTACTGCTTCGCTTGTTCATATCGCTGGGCGCCGACAAGTCGACCGACTAAAATCGTTGCCGCTGCGGCAAAGCCATAGGCGATCATATAAGAAAATGTTTCGATATTCCCAGCAATTTGATGTGCTGAGAACGTCGTTGTACCTAATGCGACAATAAATCCAAAGTAAACGACTTGTCCAATTCGCATCGCCAGCCGCTCACCAGCGGCTGGGGCTCCTAGTGAAAGTAACGCTTTTTGATCTTTACCATTAAAGCGAAATTGGCTTCGCGTAAACGATAGACTTGAATTTCTTTTCATATAATAGAGTAACATAGCTGTTCCGGCAATTCGTGATAAAACGCCTGCAAGCGCTGCACCAACGATACCTAGTGGAGGTATAAACAAAAACCCAAAAATCAATACATAATCTAAAAACATATTTACGATGTTGGCACCAATCACTGCCTTCATCGGTGCTCTCGTATCTCCTGTTCCTCGCAAGATGCTACTAAATACGAACATGAGTGCCATAAGAATTGAAGGGACCGCAAGAACCTGGAAGTAGACAGTCGCAATTTCAAGTACTTGTTGGGTGACACCGAGTACTTGAATCATCTGTTCTGCAAACAGCAATGTAGCCATCCCTAGTAATACCCCAACAATGGTTGCTTGAATAATGCCTTGTTGTGCGATGGTGAATGCTCGTTTTTGGTTACCGTCGCCGATCGCATTGGCCATAAGGACATTTACTCCTACACCGATCGCCATAAATATCGCAAAATAGATGGCAAGAATGGCATTTGTCACACCGACTGCGGTTACTTCTTCTAAGCCAAT
The DNA here is from genome assembly GCF_000698145.1 of Geomicrobium sp. JCM 19039. GTDB lineage: Bacteria > Bacillota > Bacilli > Bacillales > Marinococcaceae > Geomicrobium_A. The sequence continues at coordinate 61,139 of NZ_BAXB01000011.1, read as the reverse complement.
TTGGGCAACAAATAACGTATCAACAAACCCGAGTAACATTTGAAAGAAATTCTCGATCACTGCGGGCATAGCGATAATGAGTATGATCTTTATTTTGTCCGTCGTTTTTAATCCTTCTTCGAGTACGCGATCAGCCATGTTCATACGCTTCACCTTCTCTGTTGACAATCAATATAAATATACCCCCCTCAGTATACAAAAGTAACATTTCCCAATTTAAATCAAAACGAAACATGCAAACAGGTAAAACGCATACCTTTTGTTGAATAGCCCTTTATACGTAAAAACAACAACGTTGTGCCTTATTATGAACGTGCGTCCTCGTCATCATACTTTCTGAAGGTGCTCTCCTGAAAGAACCGCGTTTGGAGTTTTATCAGCCAATTAGAAGTACAAACGGTTGCATCTAACTGTCTGCTCGGTGTGCGAATTCCTACTTGGTTTCTGATTTGGTATTTACATGTGCCCGCATGCAAAAAAATCCGCATGTTTACTTATGCGGATTGATTTGCTTATTTAATTTTGACGTTATGCAGTTTCATCCACTCGTTCATTTGCCAAATATAAGCGAGCAATTGAGGGCCGGTCATTAACTGTCCGAAAAACGGCGTATCTACTTTTTTTGCCCGTGTTCTTACAAGCTCAGTGAGAACCGTGCGATCGAGAAATTCATGAACAGGGGCATCGCCATCTTCGAGCATCTGTTCACAAAGTGTGGCCACCATTTCCGTATACTTCGGATGATGGGTTTTTGGATACGGACTTTTCTTTCGATAAAGTACATCATTAGGAAGCACACCTTCTAACGCTTTTCGTAGCAGTCCTTTTTCCCGGTCTTGGTACCGCTTCATCTCCCATGGGATATTCCAAACGTATTCGACGAGTCGATGATCGGCAAATGGAACCCGTACTTCAAGCTTGCTGCCATACTCATCCGATCTTTTCGGTCTAGCAGTGTCGTCATAAACCAGATCATATTCAAGTAAAACATTTCTCTTCGTTGCCGGTTTTCCCCGGTTTCACCGTCTAAATGTGGTGTCTCAGCAATGGTTTTGTCGTATTGGGCTTTGGCGTATTCCTCTAACGGAAGTTTCTTTTTCCACTTTTCATTCAATAAGCCTTTACGCAATTCAAGTGATGACATCCACGGAAACAGAGGTCGGGACAATAACTCTTTTTTGTAAAACCATGGGTAGCCACCAAAAATCTCATCCGCACACTCTCCAGAAAGTGCGACTGTTGCTTGCTTTTTAATCTCTTTACTAAACCATAACAACGAACTGTCCACGTCTGCCATTCCTGGAAGATCTCGAGCGATGACGGCATCTTTAAGATGGTCTTTTAACCGATCAATCGTAATAATTTTGCGATGATGCACCGTACCGAAAGCATCTGTCATTTTCTCGATATACGATTGATCATCATCCGGTTGAAATGCATTGCTTTTAAAATGAAGGTCATTGTCTTCATAATCAATTGAGAATGTATGGAGTGGCGCCTCTGCTGTTTGAGTATTCGCAGCAAATGCGGTAAGTGCACTCGAATCCAATCCCCCGGACAAAAATGAAGCGACGGGCACATCAGAGACGAGCTGCCGTTCGACCGTATCCTTGAGTAAATCGTGTATCGCTCCCGCGGTCTCTTCTGCATTTGCCTGATGAACTTCACTTTTCACTTGCCAATACCTCTTAACATCACAACCATTTCGATCAAACGAAAGGTAATGGGCAGGGCGAAGCTCTTCTAGCCCATCAAATACACCAAACCCTGGTGTTCTTGACGGGGATAAACTCATTACTTCCGTCAAACCTGTTTCGGTTAGGCTAGCCTCAACATCGGCATGCGCCAAAATTGCTTTTATTTCTGACCCAAAAATCATTCCTGAAGATGTTCTTTTATAAAATAACGGCTTCACACCGAGACGATCTCTTGCAATAAAGAGTCGTTCGCCATCCCAAACTGCAAATGCAAAAATGCCGTTTAACCGTTCTAAACACGCTGCCCCCCATGCCAAATACGCATGAAGTAACACTTCTGTATCGGAATGTGTCGTGAACGTTCTTCCTAACTGCGTCAATGCTTTTCGAACTTCATCTGTGTTGTACAACTCACCGTTATACACGATGGTACCCGTACGATTTTCGTGTGTTCTCGTCATTGGTTGCGACCCACCACTCGGGTCAATTACAGCAAGCCTTGTATGCCCAAGCAAAAGATGTTGATCGGTCCAAATGTTTGAAGCATCGGGACCCGGTGTGCCAACACATTCGTCATCGTTTCAATTTGCTCGACTTGTGCGCGCAAATCTTTTTTCCAATCTAGCCAACCCGCAATACCGCACATCGTCATCCTCCCTTTCAACGGTTGTGCGAAGATCGCTCTTCACCCAGTCACTTCTCTACACTATGCAAACACACTAGAAATCGTCATTCTCACACACAAATGGCGAGGATGAGTAAGGCTTTTCTTCAAGCGATGGCACAGGTCAGGAGCGGGCGACTCATTCTACAAAAAAAACCGAAAACGAGTATCAAAAAACTGATGCCCGCTTTCGTCGTTTAATTCCCATACTTATTAAGAATCCGGTTCACTGCCGGTACATACATTTCACCAAACATCATCACATGAACGAGCAAGAAATAAAGTTGATACACGTCAATCGCTGAAGCGCTTGGGGCTCCGATCGCCTCTTTGTATAAAGCCCAACCGTCTTCAGGGAATTCGCCGAACAACTGAATCATCGCCACGTCATAGGCCGGATCACCGTAAAAAGAACACGGATCAATAAGGTATGGCAATCCGTCTCCATCATACACCCAGTTTCCTGACCATAAGTCTCCGTGCAACAATCTTGGCGATGCAGGCTCATCAATTAGATCAGATAACCGATCGCTTAAGCGACCCAACTGTACAACTTGTTTTTCACTAAGCTTATTCGCTCGTACGAGCAGTTGCTTTTGTACGAGTAACCGCTTTTCCCGGAAAAAACAAATCCACGAATCGTACGTGCCATTCGGTTGCTCAACTCGACCGATGTAATGATCTTCTTCCAAGCCGTAATCGTTTGCTTCGTGAAGGTGCATCTTAATTAGCTCACTGGCAAACGCCTCGGACTGAAGCGTCGCTTGCCCCCCATCCACCCACGCGGTAAGAAGAAACTCCTCGTTTTGGTCGATAATGCGAGGCACTCGAACACCCGCTTCATCTAATCTACGTAAACTATTGGCTTCTTTTGCTAACGCGTCAGTGGGACCGCTATGCTGTTGTTTTAAGCAGTAAAAGTGACCAAATTGATCGGTAAGCTTTGAAACGGTCTGCCAGTCGTTTTTACTCACACGTTCTGATTGTACAACCCACTCAAATACGTTCATTACGATACGAGCCACCGATTTCGAACATCCGCCAACAGATTCTCACAACTCTCAGAAATGAGCGCATACACTTCCTCAAAATCCCCAGTAAAATAGGGATCAGGCACATTTTTATCTCTTTGCTCGGGTAAATAATCGAGCAATAGAGAGATCTCGACGTCATCTTCAACTTTCCGCATGTTTTGTAAATCTGAAAAGTTTTGCTCATCCATTGCAATGACGAGATCATACTGCTTTAAATCATCTCTCGTTACTTGCCTGGCAATCAAGTCATCGTGTGCGATCTGCTTTTGTTTTAGAAGCCAAGCGTTCCTTCGTGGGCATGCTTTCCAATGTGCCAATGACCTGTACCTGCAGAATCAATTTCGACTTCATTTAAAAGACCAGCTTCGCTTACTTGACTCCGAAAAATTGCTTCTGCCATTGGCGAACGGCAAATGTTGCCTAGACAAACAAACAACACAGCTACCATAGAAAAAACTCCTTTCTAACCGTATAAATTGACTAATAACCCTTCAATCTGTCCCACTTGTTGCAAAATATGCAAGTGTGGTCGTTCAGCATCCAATATGTCTCTCGACAAGTCGAGTAACTTTTGATCTACTTCTTGTACGAGTAGGTATGTCTTCGATTGCCCGCGATGATTAAATCCCGATTGCTGCTTCGCATCTAACCCTTCATCAACGACTTCTTTTACAAACCCTTTGACTAATGCCTTATACGCCTGAAGTTCTTTTAACGTTCTGTTTTCAGCAAGGCGAATGCCTTGTTCTTTTATTTTGGAGAATGATTCATTCAAACGTGCGACGTACTGATCCATCTTCTCTTTAGCGAGTATGTTTTGAAAACCATTTGATGAGTTCGCCCTTGCCGCACGGGTTGTATGGCGTGCTGGAATGGTTAGACTTGCCTTCGTGCCCACTCGTTCAATGTCCATGACAGAAACTCCTTTACTTCTTGGCATCCTCTCTTTACTATATCGGTCATTCGTGTTCAAAATCAACAGTAAAGAAATTGGACTTGTTCCAAACGTAATTAGGCTTTACAATAGAAGTAATGAATTTAGTGGAGGGATCGAGATGCCTCGCAAACGTATCTTCCAAAAGGTCATCATTTATACGATGATTTTTGTACTCGTTGTCGGCACATTCTTTGCCGGAGCAGCTTCATTTATGTAAGGATAATGTTCATACAAAGAGGCATGAAATGTTCCCATTTCATGCCTCTTTGTTTTGTTTATTCATATAAGAGATTCAACTCCCCAGCAATCGTAGCGATTGACTTGTGCTGTTCAGCGCCTACCCACACGCGTGTTCCGACAGGGGCTTGGTCAAATAAACGAATTACATCATCGTTACGTAAACGAATACACCCATTGGAAACATACTCAGATATTTTTTCAGGTTCGTTCGTTCCATGAATGCCATACATTCTACCGTCCGTTCCTTTAGCGTCAAATCCAAGCCAGCGACTGCCGAGTGGATTATCCTTTGATCCACCTTCAATGTCGAGCTTTCGGTAATACGGATCCTTCGCTTTAACAATGAGCGTAAATTCACCTTCAGGCGTTAAATCCTTCGTGCGTCCAGTGGCTGCAGGAAACACGTCTTGTACGTTCCCGTCATTGATCCAACCGACTTCATTACTCGCCTTGTTTACAATAATGTATGGGTCTCCTTGTTCAGGGGGCACGTCCATCGGCCACAAAGAAGACATCAATACGGTAATGATCAGTAAAACATTCACGAATCTATGACACCTCCTATGAAGACACGCCTTTTCTTTTGAGTTTCTTCTTTTTCTTAATCATATGTGTTCGATTCTCATCGGGTTTAAACATCTGCTTAATCGTCAAATACTCTTCCATCTCATGAATGATGTAGAAAAGCGATGCGCGTGTCGTAAACTCAACATGATTTTTCGGTAATTGGTGTTCTGAGAAGTTATGTCTAAGCACATCCAATTCCTCTAAAAAATGACCAGCCGTATTGCCTGGGTTTACTGCACCACTTAATCGTTTTAAAAATGACGCCATCTGTTTCCCTTCTGACGTTGTTTCCAATGTCGAGATAAACGGCAGAATGCGTTCGAGGATGGCCAACTGCTTCTCTCTCATATCAAAGTAATGATAAAAATAGTCATCATGACGCAAAAAATGATTGTCAATCGCCCGAAGTGCCTTCGCTTTTCCGTTCTTAATTAAATCCCCCGCAGCGTTAGTTCTTTTCCATCCCAATCATCATCTTTGTTATAAAGATATTTGGAATACTCTTTTAGTATTCGTTCAAAGTATTCCTCTAACTGAATCTGATCCTCATAAATATCATCATCTAAACTAGGCATATACAAATTCATGATGAGTCCTACGGTAACCCCAATGACGATAAGCAAAAATTCATTCCAAAGGATTGTAAATGATACTGTACCTACCGTGTAGATATGGAGCAAGATGACAATACTCGTTATAATGCCGTCAATGGCTTTTAAATTTAAGTAATGCTGGGATGAACAAAACGATGAGTACCGCTAAAGATAGCGGATGATAACCTAGCACCTCAAAGATTACTACGGCAAAGAACAACCCCGTCATCGACGCTACAAAAAGTTCCCAAGCTTTCCGTAACGACCCTTTTTTCGTACCGCGAATGCAAAGTACAGTTATAATTGCAGCAGCAGCAAAAAAGTCTAAGTTTAGCCACTGTGCAATAAAAATTGCTACCGCTGCACCGATGGCTGTTTTTAACGTGCGATACCCAAAAAACACTTGTTCCCGTTGCACAAGCTTCACGTTTGCGCAACAGTCCCCCCCATCTTCACCATCTTTAGTTATGATGCATCCAGATTCGTTTTGCTATTCAATAAAAAAGCACGTCAGTATACTTACCGAAAGGAGAGCAACAGCTATACATCCTCAAAAGCTAATTTCTTTTGAGGAAGCTGAAACGTTCGCCGATGGAAAGCATTTGCTGATCGTGCTTCTAATTTATTGTATGTATGGGTACTCGCCCACTCATGGTACTGATTGGCGCGCCTACAGGATTCGAACCTGGAATACGAGAACCGGAATCTCGCGTGATATCCCTTTCACCATAGGCGCATGAAACAGACAACTTATATTATATTGGAATATAAGAACGTCTGTCAATCATATTCTAGGAATCTTTCTGATTTTCTTCGCGCTCTTCTAACATTTCATGAAAACGCTCATTAATCTGCTCATCTGTATACCCTAAAGCAGTAAGACGTTTTGTAATGTTTTGCGCCCAAAGCTTCATACGTTCGTTCATTCGCTTATATTTCTTTACTTCTGGACCTTTACGTATCTCTTTCGCACGGTTGGAAGAGTTGGATGCAATGCTTTCCACAACGAGTAGGCCTTTCCACAAATTCTCCTCTTCCAAGTCTTGTCCTTCTGCTTGTAAATAGTCTGTGACTTTCTTGTAGTACGCTTGGAATTCTTTAAAGTCAATTTCTTCTTCCATGTTTAAGTAATCTTGTACTCGTTCATACAGTTCATTCATCATTCTTTAATTCGACTCCTCTATCTACATCATGAAAGCCGCTAAGAAGCGGCTCAGATTGTAATTAACAATGGTCATCAAAAGCTTTTTCAAGTTTTTGTACAACTTCAATAGGCTCATGTCCTTCAATTTCGTGACGCTCAACCATCATTTTAATTTCTCCATCTTTCACTAGTGCAAAGGATGGTGAAGATGGTCCAAAGCCTTTGAAATAAGAACGCGCGTGATCTGTTGCTTCACGGTCTTGTCCTGCAAATACGGTTGCAAAACGGTCAGGCTTTGTTTCATAATTTCTCATGTACGCCGCTGCCGGACGCGCAATCCCACCTGCACAACCGCATACTGAGTTTACCATAACTAGAGTTGTTCCTTCTTGCGTAAGTGTTTTATCAACATCTTCTACGGATCGTAAATGATCGTAGCCAGCTTCAGACATTTCTTCACGTGCAGCGTTGACTACATCGTTCATAAAATATTGAAATTCCACGTTGATGCCCCCTTTAATCAATCTTTATACATTGTAACGAGTTCGAGGGAAAAACTCAAATCTCTTGCTCAATTTACTCGTGTGAAAATGACTCTAGTTCGTGTTTAACATCTTGTAAAAATCGGCCTGCAGCTAAGCCGTCGAGAACTCGATGATCAATGGATAAACATAAGTTCACCATTGAGCGAATGGCAATGCTGTCATCTTTTTGTACGATCGGTCGTTTGACAATCGATTCTACCGACAAAATCGCAGCCTGTGGGTGATTAATAATCGGTACCGATTGAATCGACCCAAAAGATCCGGTGTTGTTAATCGTAAACGTACCCCCCGCCATATCCGTGTTGCTTAATGTATTGCTTCTCGTCTTATCGGCGAGTTCATGCAACTTCCGCGCAAACCCATTCACGTTTAACTCATCTGCATGATGGACAACCGGCACGAATAATGCATCGTCAGTGGCGATGGCGACAGAAAGATTGATCTCTTTCTTGTAGACGATTGCATCCTTATCCCACGTTGCATTGAGCACAGGGTGTCTTTTTAATGCTTGTGCAACGGTCTCCATAAAGAATGGCATGTACGTTAACGAATAGCCTCTTTTTCTTTCCAAGATCCTTTAATGCGCTCACGGTAACGAACGAGGTTCGTCACATCGACTTCAACCATCGTCCAAGCATGAGGGATTTCTTGAACACTTTGCGTCATGCGATTGGCAATGGCTTTACGTACCCCACTAACCGGCACGCGCTCGTCACCTGCACGTAAAGACTGGGGCTCTTGGCGCTGTTCGCTCACATCCGATGGTGCTGATTTTGCTTCTTGTTTTTGCGGTGCGCTCCGAGTTGCGCTTCCTGCTACATATGCTTCTACATCTTTACGGGTGATCCGTCCACCGCGACCTGTCCCTGTAAGTTGCTGCAAATCGATGCCATGTTCCCCTGCGAGGGCAAGAACAGCTGGAGAATAACGAGTTTTCATGGACGAATCCCCAGTTTGCTCTTTCGTGCTCGGTGCTTCTTTAGGCTCTTTGTTTTCACGTTCTTGCTCACGTTCTGGTCCTTCTTCATCATTTGTTTCAATATAAGCAATCAGATCGCCAACAGCAACCGTTGTGTCTTCTTTCACGACGAGCTCTTTAATGGTCCCACTAAAAGAAGAAGGAACTTCCGCGTTCACTTTGTCCGTCGTCACTTCAGCGAGTGGGTCATATTTATTCACTTGATCGCCTACTTCCACGAGCCAACGATCGATTGTCCCTTCAGTTACACTTTCGCCCAGTTGCGGCATCGTAATTTCCTTCGCCATCCGAACCCCTCCTAGAACTCAGCAAGTTCTTGAATTGCTGATTGGATTTTATCTTTTGTAACAAGAAATTGTTTCTCAAGCGGCGACGCATAAGGCATTGCAGGAACATCTGGCGCTGCAAGTCGCTCTACAGGGGCGTCGAGGTCAAATAAACACTCTTCAGCAATAATAGCTGCAACCTCACTCATAACGCTTCCCTCTTTGTTATCATCTGTGACCAGAAGGACTTTACCTGTTTTCTTAGCAGCATCAACAATGGCATCTCGGTCCATCGGATACACGGTTCTAAGATCAAGGATATGTGTGCTTATTCCTGTTTCTTCTAACTCCTTCGCCGCTTGTTCGGCAAAATGGACGCTCAGTCCGTACGTAATGACCGTCACGTCTTCTCCTTCTTGCTTGAGGGCAGCTTTGCCGATGGGCAGTGTGTAATCCTCTTCTGGCACTTCACCTTTTAAAAGGCGGTACGCACGTTTATGCTCAAAAAACAAAACCGGGTCTTCATCTCGAATGGCGGCTTTTAAAAGACCTTTTGCGTCATACGGGCTTGACGGAATGACGATTTTAAGACCCGGAATACTATTAAACATCGCTTCCATCGATTGAGAGTGATACAACGCCCCGTGGACCCCTCCGCCGTATGGCGCTCTTACAGTTAATGGTACGTGAAAGTCGTTGTTTGATCGATAGCGAATCTTTGCAGCTTCTGAAACAATTTGATTGACAGCAGGCAACATAAAGTCAGCAAACTGCATTTCAGCAACCGGCCTCATCCCATACATCGCAGCGCCAATCCCGACACCGGCAATCGCTGATTCTGATAAAGGTGTATCAAGTACACGGTCGCCAAATTGTTCGTATAAACCTTCGGTTGCAAGGAATACGCCCCCGCGCTTGCCGACATCTTCACCGAGAATGAAAACCTTTTCATCTCGCTCCATCTCTTCTTTGAGTGCAAGATTAATTGCTCCGAGGTAATTCATCATCGCCATAAGAAAATCCTCCTCTATTGATCATACACATGCAACATCGCAGATTCTGCATCAGCATACGCCGCTTGCTCTGCGTGATCTGTAGCTTCATCAATTTCTGTCTGAATCTGTTTATGGATGGTTTCTTCTTGTTCATCGGTGAGCAACTTCGCATCTTTCAAGTATTTCGTGAATGTCACAATTGAATCTTTTTCTTTTGCCGCTTTCACTTCTTCTGCTTCTCGATACGTTAGCTCGTTATCATCGCTAGAATGGGCAGTCAATCGATACGATACGGCTTCAATCAACGTTGGCCCTTCTCCTTTTCTTCCGCGTTCCACTGCCCGGCTTACAGCTTCATAAACCGCTAATGGATCGTTTCCATCGACGGATACACCATCCATCCCATACCCTGCGGCACGATCGGCAATGCTCTCACAGGCGAGTTGACGATCAGCTGGAGTTGAGATTGCATATTTATTATTTTCACAAAAGAAGATGACGGGTAAATCGTGTACACCTGCAAAATTCGCTGCTTCATGAAAGTCTCCTTGGTTTGAAGAGCCCTCCCCAAATGAAGTGAGGCAAACAAAATCTTTCCCTTCCATCTTGCCAGCTAGTGCATAACCTACCGCATGAGGCACTTGGGTTGTCACCGGTGATGATCCGGTCACTATGCGAAGCGCTTTGCTACCATAATGCCCAGGCATCTGACGTCCACCTGAGCTAATGTCTTCAGCTTTTGCAAAGTTAGCCATCAAGATGTTTTCGGTCGTCATACCAAAGTGCATGACCATCGCCATATCTCGGTAATATGGAAGCAAATAATCTTTTTTGCCATCAAGTGCCATCGCGGCTCCTACTTGCATCCCTTCATGCCCTTGGCAAGAAATGACAAATGGGATTTTACCCGCACGATTTAATAGCCATAATCGCTCATCTACTTTCCTTGCTCGAATCATAGATTCGTACATATACAAAACGTCAGTATCAGATAATCCTAACTGTGCATGCTTGGATGCGGACATGTAAATGCCTCCTTTTAGAAATGAATCGCTCTCGAATCAATGGCGAGTGCAGCTTCTTTCATGACTTCAGAAGATGTTGGATGCGGATGAATCGTCTCGGCAATTTCAACGCCAGCTGCATCGACAAACAAAGCTAAAGCCGCTTCGCTAATGAGCTCAGTCGCATGAGAACCGATGATGTGAACACCTAATAAATCGTTGTTGTTCTGATCCACAATCACTTTACAAAAACCTTCAGCATCCCCATTTATGAGCGCTTTTCCAATTGCTTTAAAAGGGACTTTTTCAGTCACAATCTCATACCCTTTATCTTTCGCCTCTGTTTCTGTAAAACCAATCGCTGCTGCTTCCGGTGCACTATATATACAACGCGGAACATAAAAACTGTTCAACGGGGCAGGGTCTAGGCTAAACATATGCTCAACCGCTGTCACGCCTTCATTGGACGCGGCATGCGCTAGCTCTGGGCCCAAAACGATATCCCCAATCGCATAAATATGATCTTCTGCGGTTTGACCGAACGTATTCACGTTGATTTTTCCTTGTTCACTTACGATGTCTGTGTTTTGTAGACCAATGTCTTGAATGTTGCTCTCTCTGCCGACAGAAACAAGCAGCCGCTCTGCTTCATAGTCACTTCCATCATCAGCTTGGACACTCATTTTGGTGTCTTTTTCCGTGTATGTAGATACATCGATGGAAGTTCCGGTCACGATGTTGACGCCTCTTGCTTTTAGTTGCTTTGTCATCTCGAGCGCCACATCTTCATCTTCGGTCATTAGAATTCGTGGAGCAGCCTCAATGATGGTCACATCCACGTCAAAGTCGACAAGCATTGACGCCCACTCTGTTCCAATCACACCCCCACCTACGATGACGACAGAAGCAGGTAACGCTTCTAATTCAAGCGCTTCATCTGACGTCATGATGAAAGGAGATTCGGCGTTTAATCCTGGTAGATGACGCGGTTTAGAGCCTGTCGCTAAGATGAGATTCTTGGGTACGAGGATGGCATTTTCTTGGTCCCCAGACAATTCAACAGAAATACTACCAGCACTCGGTGAGAAAATTGACGGGCCGAGCATGCGGCCGTATCCTTCATAAAGATCGATGTTGTTCTTTTTTAGAAGGTGAAGCACCCCTTTTTGTAACTGATTGACAATGCCATTCTTTCGTTTTTGTACTTCTGCAAAATTAAGTGTGATCCCACTCGCTTCCACACCAAACGTTGCTGCCTCTTTCATTTCTCGATACACGCCTGCGCTTTTTAGGAGTGCTTTACTCGGAATACAGCCCCGGTTTAAGCACGTGCCACCAACCGTACCCGCTTCTACGATTGCGACCTTCTTCCCTAACTGCGCGGCGCGAATGGCGGCAACATAGCCACCCGTTCCAGCTCCAAGTACGACAAGATCATATTCTACAGTCATAAGAATCCTCCTCCCAGAAAGAAACTACTTATGCAAATAGGTTTTTTGTACAGCACCAATGCTTCGAATTCTTTCTTCAGCCATGCGATCTGCGGTTGATATGACGGGATATTGTCTCGCTTTGACACTTCAAATACTCTCGTCATTGAATGATACAGCTCTTCGACTTTTTTCATGACACGCTCTCGGTTGTATCCAAGCAATTCATCATACACATTGATGACGCCACCAGCATTTATGACATAGTCAGGTGCGTAAATAATGCCTTTCTCATGCAAAACGTCTCCGTGACGTTGCTCTTTTAGCTGGTTATTCGCTGCACCCGCAATGACTGCACTTTTTAATCTTGAAATTGTATCGTCATTAATGACAGCTCCAAGCGCACAAGGAGCAAAAATATCACATTCTTGATCATAAATATCTTCTGGGGCAACAGCGGTTGCATTCCATTCGTTTACCGCACGGTCCACTGACGGTTGATGAATGTCACTTACAATCAGCTTTGCTCCTTCTTTGTGTAAGTACTTTCCAAGTTCAAACGATACATTGCCGACTCCTTGCATCGCTACCGTTCTCTCTGAAAGTGAATCGGTCCCGAACGCTTCCTTCGCCGCTGCCTTCATCCCAACGTACACACCATAAGCGGTTACAGGTGAAGGGTTCCCTCCTGATCCAAACGCTTTTGACTTTCCGGTTACATAGTTGGTTTCTTGGTAAATGGTGTCCATATCCGCTTCTGTTGTCCCCACATCTTCAGCCGTAATATACCGGCCGCTTAACCCTTCAATGTATCGACCAAACGCACGGAACATGCCTTCATTTTTATCTTTACGCGCATCGCCGATAATGACAGCTTTCCCACCACCTAAGTTCAAGCCAGCCGCTGCATTTTTATAAGTCATTCCTTTCGCTAGACGCAAAACATCACGGAGTGCATCTTCTTCGTTGTCGTAGTTCCACATTCTCGTCCCACCTAAAGCAGGACCAAGTGTTGTATCATGAATGGCAATAATCGCCTTTAAGCCAGACGTCTTCTCCTGACAAAAGATCACTTGCTCATATTGATCGGTTTGCATCTCCTCAAACAATTCCATCGTCCATTCCTCCTCTTACGTTGAGCTTCTTGTTGTCTATAGTAGTTGCAAAAACTGTGCCAACCGTTATGTCTAGAAATTCGCCAAATCACCCTGCAGAATATTGCACATGCGCAAATTATTGCAGGTCACTTTCTGCAAGCTGGTGCTTCTCCAACTTATAATATAGATTTCTTATCGAGATTCCAAGCGCTTTTGCTGCCTGCGTCTTATTTCCGAAATTTTCTTTCATTGCTTCAGCGAGCAGCTGTTTCTCATATACACCTAATTGCTCGTCTAACGTCCCTCCTGTTTTACTGGATGTTTGGAGCGTACGAGACGAAGGTTTTTGCATGAGTGAAGATGGAATCTCTACATTGTTCATCACCGCTGAACGATAGTCTAAATGGATAAGCGCCCGTGCGATCACATTTTCTAACTCTCGAACATTCCCTGGCCAATCATATCTTTGCATGCTTCTTTGATTTTGTTCAGTAATGGACTGGACGAACCTTCCGTACTCACTGTTTAGCTTCTCTAACAAATGATGGCTAAGCGGCTCAATATCCTCTCTTCGTTCGCGAAGGGAGGGAATATGAATTGGCATCTTATTTAATCGGTAAAACAAGTCAGAACGAAAATCACCATCGCTCATTGCCTCTTCTAATTTCACATTTGTTGCTACAATGACGCGCGTATCAATGGGGATCGACTTCGTACCCCCAACGCGTACAATCTCTTTCTCTTGAAGGACTCTAAGAAGCTTCGCTTGCATTGGCTTAGGTAACTCACCAATCTCATCTAAGAAAATACTACCTTTATGAGCTTCTTCAAACAACCCTCGTTTTCCTCCGCGTTTCGCACCACTAAATGCTCCTTCTTCATAACCGAACAGCTCACTTTCTAACAAAGAAGGAGCTAAAGCGGCACAATTCACACGAATAAACGGCTCGTATTTACGGTTACTTTCATTATGAATCGCGTGTGCAAACAATTCCTTACCTGTGCCCGACTCCCCTCGTAAGAGTACATCAACCGGAGTATTCGCACTTACCCTGGCCTGTTCTTTAGCTAACATGAGGGCATCGGAGTGGCCAACAATGTCATCAAACGTGTATTTAGCCTCTAACGTGCGTATTCGTTGCTTTGCCTCTTCAAGTTGAACGGTAAGTTCACGAATTTCGGACACATCGTGCAAAACACCTACGCTACCTTTTAACTCTCCATTCACGAGGATAGGAGCTACGTTTACAATCACATCCCGACGGGCAATGCCTACTTTCATTTGCGTACCACGCACAGGCTTACGAGTACGTAACGCTTTCATATGCATGCTTTCGCCTTCAGCAATGTCTTTCGTTGCAGGTTGTCCAATCACTTCTTCTTCTTTTAATCCAGTTAACCTTGTGTAAGCTGGATTAATCATAAACCCTGTGCCTAGTTCATCTACGACGGAAATGGCCTCATCTGATGAATGGATAATCGCTTGTAGCATACGTTGAACACTTTTCAAGTTCGTAATTTCTGCTGTGATTTCTACATGCTCGGTAATGTCTTTAAATACGGACAATGCACCTATACAACGTTGGCCATCCCAAAGAGGAACACGTGTTGTAATAATTTGCTGACCGTTTTCAAGTTGTTGTTTTTGGTGATGCTCGCTTTGTTTCGTTTCAACAACTCGAGGCAAGCGACTGCTGGGCATGTCTTGGACGAGTGGTCTTCCAAGCATTTGCCGTGCGCTTAGACCTGTCATCGCTTCTGCGCTAGGATTAAAAACCGTCGTCATACCCGCTTCATCAATGGCAATCATCCGTCGTGGGTAGATTGTAAAATCGCCCGGTGCAAGCGTTGGTTTGCATCTTTCTCTGTGAGCATTTGGTAGAGTAAATTACAGACGTGAGCGGGCACAATCGCAGCGGTATGACGAACATGATTTTGCAATGATCGAAGCGCTTCTGTGTCTCCTGTCGCTTCAAAAATAACATCGGGTTTGACATCTTCATATAAAGCAATTGCATCCGTTCCCGTTTGTATGTTCTGCTGTTTAGCTAAAACAATTCCTGGAGCGTGTTTATTTAAGTCTGCAACGGCACACACTCGCATCTGTTCATACTGCAACAGTAGATGGTACAACGCCGTCCCTCCACGACCTGCCCCGACAATTAACGCTTTCTTCACTCCATTCACCCGCCTCACTTAACTACGTATCCTCTCCCTCCACTATCCATGAACTTTTAAGAATACGCAAGTAAGCACCCAAAGACGAGTTGTACGATTTGTGCTATGATAAGAGCGTACACTTTTGCTGTAGGAGGGTCTTCTTTTGCGCCTAATTGCCTTGATCGTCTTACTCATTCCTGTTTTTCTCGCAGGTGTGGGTATTAAGTGGATGCGGGATGTTGTTTTCGCTGTCCAAGTGAACCCTTTCCCGAACTTCACACTACAATTTATTGCCGGGCTCTTGCTATTTGTCCTTGGCATGGGCTTTATTGGTGGGTTTATCTTTCATCGTGATCGTAAAAATGGCAAACTCGCACCACGTTTCCAAAACAAAAAAGAAGCGACGAATGATTAATACCATCCGTCCGCTCCAGACATAAGCGCTCTATTTTTTATCCACTCTAGTGGATCTTCTCGTAATCCTGCGCCTAATAGAGAAGCGATTGAAGTTAACGAATGAATTCGCTTCTCTTCCATTAGAAATAAAAGCCCCATTTCTGAATCGTCAATAACCCTTCGATCTGTTAACGTCCACACAGCCCCACTCGTCATTTGTAATGCGTACAATAACGCTGTACTCATTGATGACCCGGCCCCTTCATGAATTCGATAACTAAGCTCCCTTTTCTCTGCTTCCATAACTGATGCTGTGTCTTCTTTAGCAAGATGAAGCGTACGATTTTCATGAACACTTTCATATAAAGTGATCGCATCCATTAACGTTACTTCCCCAAACACCATGTCCGGCCTTATGCTGCGCTTTCTAAGATCTGGAACGATATCGTTAACAGCTATGATGATGGGCGCAAGTTTCCGAATGTACTTTTTGATGATTGTAAGATCACGTAAAACGTTCGCATATCGCTCAACGATGAGAATGGGCCGATCAACCATAGCTCATTCGCCAATTTCATGGAGCGAAGCGCCTCTCCCATATGTACCAATTTTTGTTCAACTGTTCGTTGCTTCTCCCATACTTCCCTTTGTTTTGCACTTTCTATTAGTCGCTCCACACGTTCTGGGTCATAATATTTAATATGACCTAACATGTCCCATTTTCCCGATCTTCGAATGTGCAATGAACCATTTTTCACGCGTACTTTACGGTTTTGCTGAATCTGCTTTACATCACCACGATGCACCAAATCAAACACAGGAATATGATTGGCAATCAGTTTTTTTACACCTTGATGCCACTTTCTCCCCGTTAATGACGCTCGTGCATTAATGACAGCAACGGTTCGTTTTTCTATGAAATCAAGTGCTCTTAGTTCTGTAATGTCCTCCTCTTCAATCACAACAATTCTTTGATAAGGAATCTCTTCACGGTTTGTCGTCAGTAGCCGACACACAACGTCTTCAATCATTCCGACAAGCATGTTTCAAACCTCCTCCAGACATGTTCCTCCTTACTATGCCCGAAGCCGATATAAATCATCAAAGATAAATAAAGAACAGCCCTTCATGCGGACTGTTCTTTTCGTTCTTGTCGACAGCAGAAGAAACGTTAAGCTCTTTGAAGTTCTCTTTACGTTAACTTACCTTATGTTCAATTCGTAACTTATCAGCAACCATCGCGATGAATTCACTGTTGGTCGGTTTCGCTTTTGACATACTGACCGTATAGCCAAAATAATGTGAAATCGAGTCAATGTTTCCTCGACTCCACGCAACTTCAATGGCATGGCGAATCGCTCGTTCCACGCGGCTCGCCGTCGTGTTAAATTTCTTGGCAATGTCTGGGTAAAGCTCTTTCGTAATGGAGCCGAGTAACTCAATATCGTTATAGACCATCGTAATGGCTTCGCGCATATACATATAGCCTTTAATATGCGCAGGGACGCCAATTTCGTGGATGATATTCGTAATTCTTTGATCCAAATTTACGGTCGGCTGTTTAATGGTATTATAACTACTTCTCGTGTGTGAGACGTTCATATGTTCCGTTTCAACACCGTTTAACTCGCGAATCTTATCAATGAGTACTTCCATATCAAACGGCTTAAGAATATAGTAAGAGGCGCCGAGACCGACGGCTTTCTTCGTTACATCTTCTTGACCAAATGCGGTTAGCATAAGAACTTTTGGCATTTTTGGTAATGCCTTTTTCTGTAAACGCTCTAATACTGCCAACCCGTCTAAGTATGGCATAATAATATCAAGTATGAGTACGTCTGGTTCTTTCTCTTCTACGAGCGTGATACAGTCTTGACCGTTATAGCTGATGCCTGAGACTTCCATATCTTCTTGATTCGAAATGTATTCCTCGAGCATCTGCACCAACTCACGATTATCATCTGCAATACAAACTTTAATTGAATCCAAAATGGGTCCTCCTCTGCCTCATGTGTTATTATGGTTTTGGGCTTGTTGTTGTAATTTCGTTTCTCATATGGAATTATCCTTTAAATAAACAGAAAATCAAGGTAATTTCGGAAAATCCGTTATTATCATCCAACAAGTTACAACATTCTAAATAATTCGAGGGCAAATGTCGAATTTTGTCGTTTTTCTTATGTATTGGAAAGGCAGCTGTTCAGCTAGCCTTTCTTTCATCATTTTCTAGAGGAACACCGGCTTCTTGCAACATCCATTCAATATGGGAACCGTACCCAGATGACGAGTCATTCACAAATACATGGGTAACTGCACCAATAATCTTTTCATCTTGAATTATTGGGCTGCCACTCATCCCTTGAACAATGCCTCCGGTTTTGTCTAATAGCCGCTCGTCTGTAATCCGTATGACCATTCCTTTTGTTGCTGCGTGTTTTTGCGGTGATGACCGAACAATTTCAATGTCGAATTCTTCTACGGTTTCATCTTCCACCACTGTTAATATTTTCGCTGGACCCTCTTTAACTTCATCCGCAAAAGCAATTGGCATAGATAGTCGTCCTTCATTTACAAGATCATGACCGTGATGCAACACCCCGTAAATACCAAACGTATTGTTTTTAGTAATGGTACCTAATACGTGTTGAGAAGTCGTTAATGACGCTTGTTTTTCACCTGGTATTCCATTTTTGCCTTTAGCAATTGAACGTACGGATGACCGCACAATTTCTCCTTTGTGAATCGCAACAGGCTCTTTCGTATCAATGTCTGAAATCACGTGGCCTAACGCCCCGTACTTTCCAGATAATGGCTCATAAAACGTCATCGTTCCAACGCCAGCAGCAGAGTCGCGAATATACATCCCCAATTGACCGATGCCTTCTGAAGCGGTAATGCTTTGGTCAATCGTTTTTGTTAACGTCTTTCCATTACGAATCACTTCCACTTCAATTGGCTGCGCTTCATGGGGCGCACGAAGGATTGTAGCGACTTCATGCATATCTTCAACCGGTTGTTTATTTAATTTAACGATGATATCCCCTTTTTGAATACCCGCGGATTCGGCAGGTGATTTCTGACCATCCATCGTTTCAATTAAATGAAATCCTACAACCAATACCCCTTTTGCGTTTAATCGAACGCCAATTGACTGTCCGCCAGGAATGACTTCAATACGTTCTCGACGGTCTTTGTGAATCTTCTTTACCGGAAAGTCTCCGGCAGCCACTGTAAACGCTGCTTCATCTTCGGTATGAATAGAAAATAATGACGGTAACGAATCTTTAACTTCATCAATATTTGCATCAACCGGTACACTCACTTGCTCAGGCAACATCATCCACTGTTGAATCGGTGTTGAAAAACCGATCGCAACGAGGGCTACTAAAACAATTGTACCGATAATCTTACGGTATCTCTCGCTGTTCACATCATCTCACACTCCTAACTCCCGACCGTACTTTTAGTACGTACTTATAATGTTGCCTCTCTCGGACGTTTATATAACTGGCAAAACACAAAAAACCGACCACAAATGGGCGGTTTTTTTAGGAATGGCAATATTTATAGCGGTATGATTACGCTTTTTTGCTTGAGAGCATCTCTCTTGCCGTTTCTTTCGTGTTGGTTGTGATCTCTGAACCAGAAAGCATTCTTGCCAATTCGTCAATTCTTTGATCATCGTTTAGTTCCTCAACTTCGGTGGAAACTCGATTGTTGGTCTCTCTTTTTTTAATGTACATATGTGTGTTCGCTAACGAAGCGACTTGAGGTAAATGAGTGATGCAAAGCACTTGTGACTCATTAGAAATTGCATAGATCTTTTCACCGATTGCACCAGCAACTCTACCGCTAACACCCGTATCCACTTCATCAAAAATCAAAGCCGTGCGCTCTGATCTGTCGGTTAGGATACTTTTTAATGCAAGCATAATTCTTGATATTTCTCCACCAGAAGCCACTTTTGAAAGCGATTTTTCTGGCTCCCCTGGATTGGATGACAAGTAAAATTCCATCCGTTCCAAACCTTCTTCATTTAGCGTAAACACCTCTTCACCTTTTTCGACAATAATGCCGCGACGATGAGGTTGAAATTGAACCGTAAAACTTGTTTTCTCCATAAATAAATCTTTCAGTTCCATTTCAATGGCTTCTTTTAATTGCTTCGCCGCATGCTTTCGCGACTTAGAAAGTGATTGCGCAAGTGATAATGCTTGAGCTTTATGGGTGTGGAGATCCTTCTCGACAGATTCAATTTTTTCATCTAAGTTACTCAGTTCTTCTGCTTCTTTTGTAATTCGCTCTGCATAAAGAAGGACTTCCTCAATTGTCGATCCGTATTTACGTTTAAGGTGATTGATCTCATCCAATCGATTCGATATAAAATCAAGCCGATTAGGGTCATAATCGAGTTGTTCGACATGATCGCGAATTTGAAATGTGACTTCTTCTAGCATGTAGAAGTTGTTCGTTAACGAATCATTTATCTCTTCAAGGGATTGATCAATACTCGCAGATTCTTGAAGGGCGACCATCGCTTCACGTACGAGTTCTAATCCTTTTTCATCACCGTAAAGGGCTTCATATGCTAGTTGCATTTGCGAAAAGAGCTTTTCCATATTGGCCAATTTGTATTGTTCTGCCGTCAGTTCTTCATCCTCTTGTTGCTTGAGCTTCGCCTCTTTAATCTCTTCCAACTGGTATTCAATCAGATCCAATCGTTGGACATTTTCACGGTCATTGTCCTTTAAATGCGATAACTGCTCTTCAAGACCCATTACTTGGCGAAACTTTTCCTCATACTGCTGCTTCTTCTCATACAATTGATCACCAAAAACCCATCGACCATCGCACTATGTTTATCAGGCTGTAACAAATCTTGATGCTCGTGCTGACCGTGAATATCAACAAGCTGTTGTCCGATCGCTCGCTGCATTGTTAATGTTACAAGCTCACCATTAATTCGACAGACGCTTTTGCCTTTCTCATTGATTTCTCGCTTTAGAATGATCATATCATCTTCTATATCGATCCCGGCTTCTTCTAACACATTGACCACTTCGTGTTCGGAATGAATGCGAAAAAGACCTTCAATCTCCGCCTTTTTTGTGCCATGACGAACGAAGTCAACAGATGAGCGTCCTCCAGCAAGTAAACCTAGTGCATCAATAATAATTGATTTACCTGCACCCGTTTCTCCGGTTAAAACCGTCAACCCTGAAGAAAAGGATAGGGTTAAGCGATCAATAATTGCAAAATTACGTATCGAAAGTTCTTCCAGCATCTCAACCACCTCGATCTATTACAACATATCTAAAAATCGATTCGAAATTGCAGGTGCTTGTTCGGCATCCTTACATATCATTAAAATGGTATCATCGCCACAAACCGTTCCCATAATTTCATCCCAATCTAAATGATCAATTAATGATCCAATCGCTTGGGCATTTCCTGGCAATGTTTTCATAACGATAAAATGATTTGTCTGGTCAATACTTACAAAGCAGTCAAACAGGTTTCTTTTTAATTTTTGTTCAGGATTGAAGCGTTGGTCTGCCGGCAAACTATATTTGTACGTACCATCTAGTGTAGGAACTTTTACGAGGTGTAATTCCTTAATATCTCGTGACACCGTAGCTTGGGTCACATTAAAACCTGCCGCTTTTAATTCATCTACGAGATCTTCTTGTGTATCAATGACCTTCGTATGGATAATCTCTCGAATCTTTACATGTCGTTGACCTTTCGTCACGCTCTCTACCTCCTTATTCACGCAAGGGAAATACACACACATTAGTTTTCCCGTTCTTTAATGATAATTATACTGCTGTTTGTATAAATAAACAAATGTTAGGGAATTAAGCACTGTGCGCATTTTTAATAACGAGAGCAATGCGTGACGCATCAATTTGACGCGAAGGATTGGCATTTTTTCGAAGGTGTAATAAAAACTCGATATTTCCGCCGGTCCCAGTAATTGGAGAAACATCAAGACCGATCGGTTGCAGACCACTTTCATCTGCAAAATTCAACACATCCTCAATGACCCGACGGTGTACATTTTTGTCCCGGACGATTCCTCGCTTACCGACTTCTTCTCTTCCAGCTTCAAATTGGGGTTTAACGAGAACAATGGCATCCGATTCATCTTCTATGATGCGCTGCATCGGTGGAAAGATGTGCTTTAATGAAATAAAAGAAACATCACACACGGCGAATTGGGGCAAGCCATGTGTGAAGTCTTCTTGATCCGCATATCGAAAATTCATTCTTTCCATAACCACGACCCGGTCGTCGGAACGAAGCTTCCAGTGCAATTGATTGTAACCAACATCAACGGCATATACTTGATCTGCGAGATGTTGCAAAGCACAATCAGTAAAGCCACCAGTAGATGCACCTACATCAAGGACAACTTTGCCTTCAATCGACACGTTAAAAACATCGAGTGCTTTATGCAGCTTCATGCCACCTCGGCTCACTTAAGGACACTCTTGACCTTTTACAAACAGTGGCGTATCTCTGTCGATCTTTGTGCCCGGTTTATCAATTCGCTCACGTTCGGTATGAACAAGCCCTGCCATAATTGCTCGTCTTGCTTTTTCTCGTGTTTCACTAAGTCCTTGCTCGACGAGCAAAATGTCAACGCGTTCTTTCTTACCATTCATATTGGTTACGCTCTTTTCTTTTTACTCGGAACGATTTCTTTAACGGTGTTAGCTACTTCCGTTGCGGTTAAACCTAACTCTTCGTAAATCAAGTCAACACTACCGTGCTCAATGTAGCGATCTGGAATTCCCATTCGCTTCACTTGCATAGACGCAATTCCACGGTCGTGCAGGAATTCAAGAACTGCACTTCCGAAGCCACCTTGTAAAGCAGCTTCTTCCAACGTTAAGATCGGACGGTTTTCCTCCCCTAACTTTACGAGCAACTCCTCATCAAGTGGTTTTACCGAGTTCGCATTCACAACCCGAGCGGATACACCCGTTTTTTGAAGTTGTTCAGCCGCACTCTTTGCAATTGGAAGCATCGTACCAAAGGTCAAGATCGTTACATCCGAACCTTCTTGTTCAATGTTCCATTTCCCGACCGGCACTGCTTGTAAGTCTTCGTCCATCGTGACACCATAGCCATTGCCACGAGGATAACGAACAGCCATCGGGCCGTCATCATTTTTGTAGGCTGTATAAATCATATGCTGAAGTTCATTTTCATCTTTCGGCATCAAAATCTTCATGTTCGGCAAGTGCCTCATGTAATTGATGTCAAATACCCCTTGATGTGTTTCCCCATCACCACCAACAAGACCTGAGCGATCAATCCCAAAGACAACGTTTAAATTTTGACGACAAACGTCGTGTACGAGCTGATCATAGCCACGTTGTAAAAACGTTGAATACACACCGAATACTGGCTTCATGCCTTCAGCTGCCATACCTGCAGCCATCGTCGTTGCATGCTGTTCAGCAATACCAACATCATACATGCGATTTGGGAACTTTTTGGCAAACTTGTCCAATTTTGTTCCGCCTGGCATTGCCGCTGTAATTGCAACAACTCTTTCATCACGCTCAGCAATTTTGGCGACAGTATCACTGAAAACTGCACTATAAGCAGGGGGACCCGCTTTCTTTTTCATGTCACCTGAGTCAATTGCATACGGTCCTGGTCCATGCCACGCACCGCTTGCATCTTCCTCAGCAGGCTGATAGCCTTTTCCTTTTTTCGTAATCACATGCAGCAACACCGGACCTTCCGTCCGTTTGGCATACATTAAGTTGTTATGAAGGTCATCAAAGTCATGACCATCAATAGGACCGTAGTACGTGAAGCCCATTTCTTCAAAGAACATCCCTTTGCTAAGCAAGTATTTAAGGCTGTCCTTCATTCGCTCTGCTGTGGAGCTAAGCGGCCCACCGAGTGCTGGAATCTTCTTGATTACGTACTCCAAGTCTTCTTTTGCACGGCGATAACCACCCGTTGAGCGCAAACGACCTAGCACATTGTGAAGTGCGCCTACATTAGGAGCAATTGACATTTCATTATCGTTTAAAATAACTGTCACATTCGTTTGCTCATGACCGATATGATTCAACGCTTCAAGCGCCATCCCACCTGTCAAAGCACCGTCGCCGATAATCGGCAACACGTGGTTGTTCTCAGACTTGAGATCTCTTGCAGCTGCCATACCCATCGCTGCTGATAATGACGTTGAGCTGTGTCCGGCTTCCCAAACATCATGCTCACTTTCGCTCATCTTCGGATAGCCACATAGACCTTGATACTGTTTAAGTGTATCAAAACGGTCTGCTCTGCCAGTCAGAATCTTGTGTACGTATGCTTGATGGCCCACATCAAAGATCAACTTATCCTTTGGGCTATCGTACAACTTATGGAGCATCAGCGTAAGCTCAACAACCCCTAAATTCGGGCCAAGATGTCCTCCTGTGACAGATAGCTTTGAAATGAGAAATGAACGTATCTCTTCTGCAAGTTGTGAGAGTTGCTTTTTTGAATAGCTTTTTAAAAATCCGGGATCTTGAATGGCTTCTAAGTCCATGCCTGATATCCCCACTTTCATTAAAAAAAATGTGTTTTTCATAGTATTTCCGATGGATGTAAATCCATGTGTGATCTTTATTGTACTTTCTATGTGGATAAAAAGCCAATAAAACAATTATCGATCTCGTTTTGCCACATACTGCAAGATGCTCAGTAGCGCAGATGAATCGCAGCTTACAGTTCTTAGTGCATCGGCAGCCGTTTGAATATGCGCATCTAACTTGTTTTTCGCTTCACTTAATGTAAGTAAGCTAGGATACGTACTCTTTTGATTATCTGTGTCGCTTCCGACAGGCTTTCCGATAATCTCTGCGTCCCCTTCTACATCTAAGATATCGTCTTTAATTTGAAAAGCGAGGCCTAAATTCTCCGCATAAATCTTTAAAGCGGCAATGTCCCCCTCAGGCGCGCCCCCTAAAATTCCACCAGCTTCAACGGCAAATTCTAGTAATGCTCCGGTTTTGTGACGATGAATCCATTCTAACTCTTCGAGACGAAGTGCGCGGTCTTCACCTTCAATATCAGCTACCTGACCACCGACCATCCCCCGAATCCCTGCAGATTCTGACATCCGCCGTGTAATGTGAACGATGTCTCGTGGGTGCATATCGTCTTCAGAAATATCACTCACTAGTTGAAAGCTTTCTGTTAAAAGAGCGTCTCCAGCGAGAATGGCTAACGCTTCTCCATATACACGGTGATTGGTCGGTTTGCCACGACGATAATCATCGTTATCCATGCTCGGCAGATCATCATGGATAAGCGAATATGTGTGGATCATCTCCAATGCTGCCCCTAATTTATACGCGGAGTTTGTTACAGGTTTATAGCTTTGTGCTGCCATAATTAAAAGCAACGGACGAATACGCTTCCCACCGGCGTTTAAAGAATAGAGCATCGCTTCTTTAATGCTTTCAGGGCAAGAGGCGCTTTCAATTTGAGAATGAATGACATTCATCAATGGGGGTACATGGCGTTCAATCATATCTTCTATTGTTTGTTCCGTTTGCAAATTTAACCCTCCTCATGAAGGGAGAACGGTTCTGTCTCTCCATTCTCAAGCACAATTTTGTCCATTCTCTTCTCGACTTTTTGCAGCTGGTCATGGCATTGTTTTGATAGCGTCATACCTTCTTGATACATATCGATCGCTTTCTCCAATGGCACATCACCTTCTTCAAGCTTAACAATAATCTCTTCGAGTGATTTCATCGCTTCTTCAAAGCTTTTAGGCTCTTCGGTGTCTACTTGCTCTGTATTCTTTTCATTCGTCATCGATCGGTTCTCCTTTCAGCGCGAGGGACTGTTTTTCACTTACCGTTTGTACCTCACTCGTCACTTGACCATCATGAAGATGCAACGTTAGCGGTAAAGACGATTGTATATGTTTAATAGAGGATACAAGCTGCTCCCCTTGGTACGCCACATTATACCCTCTGCGTAACGTATTGAGTGGGTTCAAGATCTCTAGCTTACTTAGCCGAGTGTCAAAAGCTGTTGACTGCTTTTGAAATACCTCTTTCATGCTACGTTGCAACCGTTCTTTCAGCTGTTGGCAATCTGAATGTTTTTCTTTGAGCATCACACCTGTTCATACGCTCCAGCCGGTGTGAAACGTCAACGTATGATTGTTTTTTGTCACCCATGTAGCGCTTCATAAACCGGTGCAAATACTCAAGATTGCGATCAAGTTCTTGTTCCTTTTGTGTGACGAGTTGTTCAGGATATTTGAAAGCATACGATTGCCTAAGTTGTTTTAATTTAACTTGTCGCTGGCGCAGCAGTTGTTTACTTGCTACAGTTAGCCGCTTCTGAATGGATATGAGCTTGTCCGTCCACTCTTTCATTGAAGGTACGGCAAGTTCAGCTGCAGCAGTTGGTGTGGCAGCTCGAACATCCGCTACAAAATCGTGAAGTGTGACGTCTGTTTCATGGCCAACCGCTGATATGATCGGTGTTGTAAGCATTGCTGTTGTTCGTACGACCTGTTCATCATTGAACGCCCAAAGTTCTTCAATTGAACCGCCACCACGCCCTGCAATTAAGACGTCTAACCCTGCCACATCCGCTCGTTTGAGTGCGTTCACAATCGATGGGACCGCCTCAGGTCCTTGTACAGCAACTGGATACAGATGAATCGCTGCTTGGGGATACCTTCTCGTGATGGTCGTGTAAATGTCTCGAATGACAGCCCCTGTTTGCGACGTGACTACGCCAACTCGTTTTGGAAAGCTCGGTAAAGGCTTCTTTCGCTCATTGGCAAATAAACCTTCGGTTTCAAGCTTCTTTTTTAGTTGTTCATAAGCTAAATACAACTGCCCTAAGCCATCGGGTTCCATATTTCGTACGTACAACTGGTATTGCCCATACGGCTCATAAACTGAAATATTCCCTTGTATGAGTACTTTCATACCATTTTCTGGATGAAAACGGAGGGCGCGATTATTACCAGCAAACATGACTGCTGAAATTCGCGCCCGATCATCTTTTAATGTGAAGTACATATGCCCACGGCTATGATGCTTAAAATTAGAGATCTCGCCATAAAGCATGACATGATTCATTTGTTCATGCTGTTCGATAATTCTTTTCAGTTCTTTCGTAACTTGTGTTACAGAAAGATAGGAATGATTAGCTTCCACTCGCCATCATTCCTCTCGCAGCTTCTACCGTGTTATGCAAAAGCATCGTAATTGTCATCGGTCCAACTCCACCAGGTACTGGCGTAATCCAACCGGCAATGTCCTTCACTTCGTCAAACTGTACATCTCCAGTGAGCTTACCGTTCGCCATACGGTTCACACCAACATCAATAACAACGGCCCCTGGTTTAATCGCTTCTGGGCCTAGCATATGTTCTTTACCGACTGCTGCAATCAACAGATCGGCTTCTCTTGTAATACTCGCCATGTCCTTCGTTTTTGAATGACATACCGTCACCGTCGCATTTTCATTTAAAAGCAATTGACTAAGCGGTTTACCGACGAGATTACTCCGCCCAACGACAACCGCGTGTTTACCTTCAATGTCTATGCCAGTCGTTTTTAACATCTCAATAATCCCCAAAGGGGTGCAAGGAGTAAAACCCGCCTCACCTAACATTAAGCGTCCGACGTTATTCGGATGAAAGCCATCCACATCTTTCTCTGGTGCAATTTGGTTGATTACCCGTGTTTCTGTAATATGGTCAGGCAACGGAAGTTGCACGAGAATTCCATGAACGGACGGATCGTTATTAAGTTCTTGAATCTCTTGCAAAAGTTCAGACTCGGTAATCGTCGTCGCTCTTCGCCTTACTTCGGAACGGATCCCCGCTTCTCTACAAGCCTTTTCCTTACCTTTTACATAGCTATGAGAAGCGGGGTCATCACCGATTAGAATGACTGCAAGGCTAGGATTCACACCGGTTTCTTTCAACCGGCTTGCCTCGATAGCAATTTGGCGACGCTTCTCTTTGGCAATCTCTTTACCATCAATGATGCTCGCTGTCATTGTTTTCTCCCACTTCCTCGGCGTAGCCTTTTAACACATTCGAGAGGACACCATTTACAAACTTACCCGCGTCATCCTCACCAAATGCTTTAGCTGTATTAATCGCTTCGTTTAATGTGACATGAGGTGGAATCTCATCGTAGTGCAGAAGTTCGTATACGGCAAGGCGCAGTACAGCAACATCGACATTGTTTAATCTTTCCATTGTCCAATGCTCCAGCTGTTCCTCAATTCGAGCATCAATGCTCGTTTTATGTTCAACAATCCCAGGCAATACGCGATGTAAATATTCGTCGCTCTCCTCATGCTCATCTAAAGCAAATTGCAAGGCTTCTTGCCAATGTACACCTGTCATTTCAACCTGAAATAGAGCTTGTACTGCCCTAATTCGCGCCCATCTTCGATTCATGCTTAACTCCTTTTCCTATCACGGCGCTTGTAGCGCTCCTTATTCAGATAATCGCTCTGCGCTCGCAAGCTCCAACGTCGTCTCTTCTTCTTTTTCAAAATGAATACCAACAACATGTACGTGAATGCCATCCAAGGAGATCGCGGTCATCGTTTCCAGTGCTTGTTGAATGTTTTTTTGCACTTGCATTCCAATTTCAGGTACAGAAACTCCGTAATATGCAACCACAGACACCTCAATCGTAACCCCGTTCTCACCGAGTTCAACTTTGACACCTTTCCCATGATTTTTCTTACCGAAACGCTCTGCAACATCGTTTGCAAAGTTCCCACGCAGTGCAGAAACACCTTCAATTTCTGCTGCAGCAAGTCCAGCAATAACTTCAATAACTTCTGGGGAGATCTCCACACGGCCAAGGTCGTTCTCTTGTTCTTCTAAGTCTAACAATTGATATTCATTCATCGTGATCCCTCCTGAATTCTATTCTTGTTCGTTCGCTTGTTCTTCATTAGCTTGCTCAGCTTTTAACTGCTCTTCCCGTAACCGCTCCATACGGTAATGTCTGAAAACCGGGTATTCAGATAGGTTGTCGGGAATCTTACGATTTTCCAAAAGAATAATTTTCACGATGGACTTGTTTCTCGCCATATGATAACTCTCATCGTATTCGTTTTCTTGTGTGTAGCGTTTCAAGCTATCATAATCTTCCTCTTGAATCGATACAGGATGCGGATTTTCTTCTGTTGCTTCTTCTTGATAACCCACTTCAAACTCTACGATTTGAATATTGTCGTTTTTAAGGTTTCTCGTTTGTTCCAATACGGCTTTAGCGCCTTCTGTTAAATGATTCCATTCCATGAAGTGACATCTCCTAACTTCATTCCATTACATTGTTTTGTCATCAGTTGATTATATCATGTAAAAAATGCGATTTCACCTCTTAGCTTGGGATCCTTTGTTTTTTGAATTATACATCATTTGTTAACGTCGATGAAATGATGTCAACTTAGAAATCATTGAAGGCTATGGGCTTACGAGTAATGTGAACGACCCTATGTATACAGAAAGCATTTGACCTTTTGTGAAAATAATGTTGGGGAGTGATTAGACCGTCAACATTTACGATTTGCCATATGCTCGGCGTGAGAAATTCATTGGACACCAGAATGTAGAGTTTGCTTCGGAATTTCTTACGATTTGTATTTTATGACAAACAAGTCTTCATGTCCCTTTCGCGTAGCGGAAACACTCCAATTGTGTTATACCGAGTGGGCAAGGCATCGTTCGCATTGTGTGCGCTGGTTTACACTTTCTGCAGTCAAGTTTGCTCTTTTTAGCGATTTTAGCGCTCATTTCGTAAAACTTGCGTGTAGTTCAGACGAAACCTAACACCTTACGATCTGTCGGACCAGTGGCGGCCGACAGATTTTTGGATTTTCACCTCGAGATTCGAGGCAGGGCATGCGTGTCAATCTTCATACGGTTGAGAGAAAGAACATGAACGTCGCTTAGGAACGATATTGTCGTTCATATACTTTAACGTGCTGAATCTAGTTCCATAAACGGACGATCGGAACGAGATGCCGATCGATTGGTAGTAGAACGAGGCAAAATGGCCACACTTGAGCGAATTTGATTCCACTCAATGATCTTTGGAACCATTTCTTTCTTTTCACGATTAAAACTCGGCAGCGCAGAAAACACAGACCACATTGTAAGTTCCCTTTCACCGAAATGAGCGGATCCGGGGGAACATAACAAGTTGCAAATAATCATGAACCCCTTATAGAACCGATAATAGGTAATTTGTAATTCTCAACAAGCAAAAGTACTTGTATACATCTTCCAATTCTCCTTTGCATCGCCCTCCCCATCACCCATGCTGAGCAACGAGCAAGATGATGGGCTGAAACCTTACCATAGAATGAACAATGGTAAGATTTTAGCTATATAAGTTGA
This sequence comes from Geomicrobium sp. JCM 19039, assembly GCF_000698145.1. Lineage (GTDB taxonomy): Bacteria > Bacillota > Bacilli > Bacillales > Marinococcaceae > Geomicrobium_A. The sequence continues at coordinate 30,966 of NZ_BAXB01000011.1, read as the reverse complement.
ACGAAATAATTTCACTGAATCGGATGACCGAGATGGGTCTTTGCGGGTCTTTGCTTGCATATTGTCTGTTGAAATTCATCTCGTTGCCGATCGTTGTTCGTCACTGCAAGGGTGGTGGGCAACACGAAGAACGTTTGCCGAAGGGTAAAAAGTCGTGACCGAGGCTCACCAACTGCACAAGCATGTGATGGCCGGTCACGTATGTGACAATCCAGCCTCAAACCGGGCACTTTCGGCACGCAACTGTCACAAATCGCACGATTTGTGACAGTTGACACCGTTTATGTGCGCATTCACGTTTAAAATCATGATTTATCTTTCTCAACTGTCACATTAATGAATATATGGGGCATTTGGACTTCTTTCCACACACCATAGCCAGGAGGCAGAAACGTGAAGCCTTATGCTCTTTGGTGTAAGCATCCGCCTGCAGTTGAAAGCAAGCACAGACAGGACAAACTCAGAACATGTATCGTTCATCCTTTATAGCATTTGCAATGCTTTTTTTAGTATTAACCTATAAGAAAAACGCAAAAAGAAAACCCGGTGAATGTTTTCACCGGGCCGCTTGCTATTCATCAATATGATAAGAAACGGCTACTGCTCGGTTTCCGATCTGCTCGTGAGCAATTCGGTTAATTTCCACAACCTCCGTTTTTGAAAGTTCTTCGGTTTTTACGAAGATGCGTACTTCATCGTTATCGGTCATAACGAGTACATCTTCGTATCCTTGTGATGCAATTCTTTGTTCAAGTGTCGATTCACTTTCTGTTAACGTTTTTAATTGTTCATTTTGCTCATGCGCTTCATTTTTTTCTTCAGCAGATGCATCACTTGATGCAATCGTATTTGTGTTCTCTTCACGCGCTTCACTTCTTAGTTCCTCGCGCTCAATTCTAAGTGCGCTGAACGTTTCACTACCACTCAACCCTGCGGCCACATCAACGCTGTCGGTCTCTTCATTTTCTTCACCGTCACCTGCTTCTGGGTCCTCCTCATCTGAACCTTCAACTTCACCGTTCCATTCTTCAACGACAACCGCTTGATCTGGGTTCTCCTCTAAATATTGCTCCCAAAGTTCCCCTTCAAAGTCTTCTAATGACTCATGATCGTTAATTAACGCAGCTTCTTGTGTCGTTGGGCTATCGGGCCCGAAAAAGTAGACTCCGAGTACCGCAACCAAACTTAACATTGTTAAAAGCCATACTGTTTGCTTTTTCAAAACCAAATCACTCATCCTCTCCCATTTGTTTTGGTAATACTGACACCCGATGTGCATCCACATCTAACGTTCTAGTGACAGCTTCAATGACCCATTCTTTTCTTTGCATACTCTCGACGCCATTGGCGACGACGAGCACACCTGATACATCTGGCTTCTCCATACGGATGAGTAGCGGTTCCTCACCACTCCCCTGCTGAACGAGCACGAGTGTCTCTTCTTGCGTACCCTCATCTAATGTCCGGTTCCCACCCTCAGTATCTGCCTCATCTGTTGTTTGTTGCCGTATGCTACGGTCTTTTTCGTACACTTTGCTTTCTGTTTCTTTGACGTTCACGACGACCTCAACATTAGACAAACCATCAATCTTCTCTAGCGTTTCTGCCAACTGATTTGAATACGCTTGTTCAATCATTTGAAAGTCAGAAGAAGTGTTACTTACAGATGATTCTTCTTCGTTTTCTTGGTCACCATTTACAAACACCGGCTCTTCTGACTGTTCGCCAACAATTGAACCGCCATCATCGTCTGTACCGATATTCCCGAGTAACATGAGAAGCACACCTACGAAAAAAAGTCCTGCAATATAATACCACCGAAAGCGTCTAGGGCCGTCACTCTTTGGAAGAAAATTGCTAAAGGGATTTTTATTTTCAGCCATTCGAATCTTCCTCCTCCATACGAATTTGTATGGAGCTCTCTTCCACTTGCCATACTTGTGCAAGACGGGCCCTTACTGCATCCAGCGAGACCGGATGATCACTTTGCTGTCTTGACTCTGTTGTATTTACAACCACTTCTTTAACCGGCTCCACTGTCGTATTTGTTTGTTCATCCCCTGCCTCCACCAACAAGACGTTAATCCCTCCCGACTCAGAATGTGAATTTTCATCGACAGAAATTCCACTAAACGAGAGCTGAAACTCTTCCTTTAGCATCTGTTCTGCTTCACTGCCTAGACGAGCAGCTACTTGTTCTGAGATATATGCATCATGAGCGGCTTGTATTTCTCTTTTTTGATCATTTATTTTATTTTCCATCTCATCTGCCCCTTCACGAACGTTAAAATTGTCAAGATCAAACCATTCCGATGGATCGGTATGAATGAAATCAAACACTGGTTGTAAGATCAACACCGTCATCATCAGCCCAAGCACGAGATCTGCGTAACGCTTCATTGTCGATGTTGGTAACAAGAGCTCCAAAATAATGGCTAGGAGCAAAAAAACAACCAACGTCGTAATCCAATCATTAAAATACTCCACCGAATTCACCTCACCATGAGTGCTAGATTCCCTGCTGATATGATGATTGTAATCGCTAAGAAAAACATTAAGCAGACGACGGAAACCGCAGCAAACATAAACATGACTGTTCGTGCAAAGAGACTCATTACTTCTCCGAGCGCCCCGCCTCCTAGCGGTTGCATAATGGCAGACACAATTTGGAACGTAAGCGCAAGTACTAGAATTTTTAACGCTGGGAACACAGTAATCACAAACAAGATGAACAAGCCTGCGATGCCGACAGTATTTTTTAAAAGAAGAGAAGCGCCTATCACTGTATCGGTAGCATCGGTAAACATGCGACCTACAACAGGCACAAAGTTACCGGCAATGTATTTAGCGGTCCGTAACGTCACTCCATCACTAATCGCTGACGTTGCACCTTGGACGGATATAACCGCCAAAAAGATCGTTAAAAATGCGCCGAGCGTTCCCATTGCAACATTTCGTATTAAGGTTGCTAGCCTCGTCAACTGGAATTTCTCGCTCATAGAGCTTGCTACGCTTACAATGGCAGAGATGAATAGTAAAGGGAGAACAAATCGTTCAATTAACAGCCCGCTTGTGTTGACGAGGACAATAATTAACGGGTGAAACAGTGCAGCCGTTGTTGTTGCGCCTGTAATGGCTAAAAGTGCGAGTACCATAGGCAAAAGCGCAATCATGAAATGAACCATATTCGCCACTGCTTCTTGGGCATAGCTCATCGCAATGTAAAAACTATTCATACTAATGACAATCAACACCGTAAACGTGACACTGTATGCCACTTTACTTACCGCCGCATGCTCAAATGCGTTTTGCAGTGCCTTTAGCACCATACTAAATACAGCAAGAAGGATGAGTGTACCGAGCAAATTAACATTCGCTGTCAGTTCATGAAACAAAAAATTTAAGAGTGCCCGTCCCCACTCCGTTGGACTAAACTGTTGATCTCCATCCAAAAAGTCTGTAAAAGATCCTTTTTGACTTTCAGGGAGAAAAGATTCATAATCTCGACGGATATCTTCCCAAAACTGTTCAATTTCTGTAAAACCAAGCCGATCTAACTGCTCGTCCATCTGTTCTTCAATCAAATCCGAGACATCTTCTTCACTGACGCTCTCGTCTTCGATCGGCAGTCTGGGATCAAGGTTTGGGTCATCATCAAGAGCAACGGCTTCTATGGAGAATGTGAGTAGAACGACGATACCGACCACGCATGAAATGAATGCTTTCATTACGATCCCTCTTTCAGCCTGGAATCAAGGAAATGACGGTTTCAATGAGTACATTGAAAATGGGTATGGCCATCACGACGATTAATACCTTTCCAGCTAGTTCAATTTTTTGCGCGATGGCGCCTTGGTCAGCGTCTCTCGCAATTTGCGCCCCAAACTCTGCAATGTATGCAATGCCAATGATTTTGAGCATCGTTTGCAAATACACCATGTTAATGTGTGCATGGTTTGCCAAAGTTTCAACGAGTTGAAACGCCATCACGATATAATCTAGCAAAAACAAGAAAATCATGGCTCCGACAACTAGTGTGAGCAAAAAAGCAAACGCTGGCTTTTGTTCTTTAAGAATCATCGCTAAAAAGGCTGAGATTAGACCAAAGCCGACAATCTGAATCATGTCAATCGACATGTGATTATCCTATATACAAAAACACGCTGCGTATTTTTGTGAACAGGTCATCAACGATGGTTGCTACCATGTACAACACGACGATAAACCCGATGAGTGTCACCCAATGTGCCCAATCTTCTTTCCCCATCTGTTTTAGTACGGTGTGAATCATAGCGACGACAATGCCAATACCAGCGATTTGAAAAATGGTATCTACGTCATACCCCACCGTCATCCCTCCTTTTTGTGTTAGATCATCACGATGATTGCAAGCAGTCCTCCCAAAAATCCGAGCGACTTTGCCATACGTTCATATTTTTGCTGTTCTTCTCTAGCGTCAATTTCTTCTGCTTTTAGATGAGTGAGTGTTAATTGAATATATTTTTGCTGTTCAAACCGGCCGTGTTGCCCTAACGTTTGCCCAAATTGAAGCAGCGCTTCCTTCTCTTTTGCTTTCATTGATGTTTCCGTCCAATGTTTGTTTAAGCTCTCTTCCCAAGCGGTTTTTGCTTCAATATTTCCGGCTGTTAGACGAGCGGAAAATTCGGAAAAAATACGGGCTACTGGTTTTGATAAAGTGGCTGACAGTTTCGTTGTCACATCTTTTAATGGTGTGTGGCCAAACATCACTTCCGCTTCAAACATTTGCAATGCGGTCGTTAGCTCCCGAATTTGCTTTGACCGAAGCGTCAGTCTACGTGACCATTCAAACCCGCCGACGGTCATCGATATGAGAACGACGAGCGCTCCAATCCAACGCACGATGGATCTCCTTTCCTGAGTAGTACGTGCCGCGTTTATCGTGATCAAGCATAATTATTCCATCAAACAATCCTCGAACGAAAATATCACGGTCGTACAAATTCTCAAATGTCTTGGCATGAGCTGTGCACAATATGGAGACCCCTGCACGTATGGCTTCCTTTATGGCCACTTTATCGGTGTCACTCCCGATTTCATCGACTATGATAAGGTCTGGACTCATCGACCGTACGAGCATCATCATCTTCAGCTTTCGGGCAGCGATCGAGCACGTCGGTCCGCTCGCCAATATCAAATTGCGGCACTCCTTCAAACGATGCGGCGATTTCAGAGCGCTCATCAACAATCGCGACTTTACTCGGTGGGATTTGTTTCGCTTTCCAACCGTCACTCGCTACTTTGGCTACGTCTCTGAGCAGCGTCGTTTTCCCTGACTGAGGGGGGCCGGCAATGAGAATGTTGTTCCACCCATGATGGAATAAGTGATCTACATAGGGCTCGCATACACCGTGGATAGACCGGCTGATGCGAATGTTGAAGGAACGAATATGTTTGAGCGTTTTCACTTTTCCCGCTTCAACGACCGCTTCGCCTCCTAATCCAACTCGATGACCACCCTTTAACGTGATGTATCCATGCTTTAGCTCTTCTTCAAACGCATACACTGAATGTTGGCTAAGCTGATTGATCACATACACCGCATCGTCAGAACTAAATAAGAAATCGTCCAACAGCTTCCGGCCTCGCCTCGTAATGAGTTCAATTTTTCGTCCTGGCCGAAAACGAATTTCTTCAACCTGTTCTTTTGTTAATTCATATTCAACGGATGAGCGTGCTTCATGCGGGACGAGTGATAAAATCGAATCTCGATTGAATGGCACGTGTTCCGAGAAGCAATTCATCAGACATCAACTCCATTCAAACTTGCAAACTTTTGCTAACACCCTTTGCTTGTACACTCTATTCTCAAATCAAAGATTTAGAACAATTCACCACCGCAACCTCTTCAATTGTCGAAACAGGTCGTGAAAATAATGTAAATTCAATCATGCTAACATTTGAATTGACACACTTTTCCATCAGATGTTAATTTTTAATCAACCTTTAGGTTCATTCTCTTTTAAAGGAGTGATTTGCAATGAGTTATGAGCGTGTCCTTTTATGTATAGACGGTGAGGAAACTCCTTCAAACGACGCTTACAAGCATGCGATTCGATTTGCCCGCAAAAATAATGCCACATTGTATCTGTGCACGGTAATTAACCCTAAACCTTATGGTACGTTGGCTCGTTTTGACCGTTATGTCGTTGATAAAGTTAAAAAGGCAGCACAAATAAAACTCGAGCAGTTCTTGCTCCATACTCAAGCGGAAGGTATTTCTTCTCAAACAATACTCGAAACTGGTGTGCCTTCTATAAAAATTAGTAAGCAAATTGTGCCTGCATATAATATTGATTTAATTGTTGCTGGTGCAACAGGCGGGACGAAGCTTGAAAAAGCTCTTCAAGGGAGTGTGACAAGTGCCATTATTAAAAAAGCGAAATGCGATGTTTTTGTCGTCCGAACAGAGGAACGAGAAAGAGCAAGTGTATAAGACAGATACGGATCCCGTGCTCATCTTTTTGGATTTTCATGAGGAGGCTCTATCTTGCGTAACAAAGGGGGCAACTATTGCCGAGGCTGAGGGAAGAGACATTGTTCTACTTCATGGGATTGATATGAGAAAATACACGGTCGTGGAACGAAACGATCCAACACTTCGTACACAGATCATTTCTGAACGTACAGAATGGTTAAAAACATTTGAACACCAACTTCGGCAAAACGGCCAACACGTGCGGGCGACTGATTTGACGTTTAAGGATCCGCGTAAGATCATTTCTGCACGGTATGCGCCTTTCATCGTAGTTGCGTTAAAACGGGTGCATCGTTCTGCCAAAATTCAAAAGTCACTCAGCGATGTTCTCATCGATCGTCCGCCATGCGATATGCTGATCGTCCATGCTCAAAGCTCCTAACAGAGGAGCCTTGTTTTTCAAAAAAAAGTGCGCCAGGATCACTACTCATCCCGACGCACTTTTTGTTATGCTCTTGATACGTATTCACCTTTTCTTGTATCAATTACAAGCTGGTCGCCCTCATTAATAAAGAACGGTACGTTCACTTTAAAGCCTGTTTCAAGAGTAGCTGGCTTGTGACCTCCAGAAGCCGTGTCTCCTTTAATCCCTGGATCTGTTTCAGACACTTCAAGTTCTACTGTGTTCGGAAGCTCCACGCCAAGTGTTTCTGTGCCATACGTAATCATATGCACTTCCATGTTTTCTTTAAGAAAATTCAACTCGTATTTGATTTGGTCAGTCGGAAGCTCCATCTGGTCAAATGACTCCATATTCATAAATGCATGCTCGTTACCATTGGAATATAAATACTGCATTTTGTTTCGTTCGATATGCGCTTTGTTTACTTTTTCTCCGCCGCGAAACGTCTTTTCTTGGATGCTTCCCGTCCGAAGGCTTCTCAGCTTTGAACGTACAAATGCCGCACCTTTTCCAGGTTTTACATGTTGGAACTCAAGAACTGTCCAAATATCGTTATCTACTTCAATTGTTAGCCCTGTGCGAAAATCATTTACTGAAATCACGAATAAGAACCACCTTTATTATAATTATTTACCGATATGACGTAGCGATTTATCCGAGGTTGTCAGTCGCTCATTGCCATCTGCTGTAATGACAATATCATCTTCAATTCTTACGCCACCTACACCTGGCAAATATACGCCAGGCTCGACAGTCACAACCATACCCGGTTTGAGTACGACGTTGCCTTTCGGGGATACACCTGGACCTTCGTGCACTTCCATACCAAGCCCATGGCCTAATCCGTGGCCAAATTTCCCTTCGTAACCCTTACTGTAAATATAATCACGACAAATCTGGTCTGCTTCTTTACCCGTCATTCCTGGTTTAATTTGCTCTACTCCAAGAAGCTGGGCTTCCAAAACGGTTTCGTACACTTTTTTCATTTCGTCCGTCGGTTGCCCAACAGCAACCGTTCTCGTTATATCTGAGCAATACCCTTTGTAGTAGGCGCCAAAGTCCATCGTCACAAATTCGCCCTCTTCGATGACTTTGTCACTTGCCACACCGTGAGGTAAAGCGCCCCGTGAACCAGAAGCGACAATGATCTCAAATGAGGAACGATCTGCTCCTAAACGTCTCATTGTAAATTCTAATCGATCTCTTACTTCTGTTTCTTTCATTCCCGGTTTTATGTAGTCGACAATATCATAAAATGCTTGGTCGGCAATTTCTGCTGCTTCTTTCATAATTGAAAGCTCTTTCTCATCTTTGAACATGCGAAGCGATTCCACAAGCCCAGCGACAGGGATGAGCGGTATGCCTGTATCCTTGTACACTTCATATTTTTCAAAAGTCGTATAAGATTTTTCAAAACCAACAGAAGTTATGCTGTGCTCTTCAACTAATGCTTTGAGCTCGTTACTGATTGACCCTTTATGCTCAACAATTGTAAAGCCTTCGCACTGATTCTTTGCTTGTTCTACGTAGCGAAAATCGGTAATAAAGTACGCTTGATCCGATGTAATAAATATAACACCCGCACTTCCTGTAAACCCTGATAAATACCGACGATTTGCATCACTCTCTACAATGAGTGCATCAATCTTTTCAACTGTGAATTGATTTCGAATTCCTTCTAAACGCTTCATGCTAATTCCTCCTCACCTTAACAATCATCGTTTCTATCTTAGCATAAGTCGTTAAGCGCTTGCCATTAAGTTCCTGTATACTTCTCCATCTCGTACTCATACGAAATGGAATACCCGATGAATAACCCATAACAGACAAACAACGATAATGTGCTCACAATTGTAATCCCGCTCAAATCAGGCACCGAATCTAGCCCGATAAACAAAGGATTACTAATGTAAAAAATAATTACCCAAAGAAGAGCCCCAAACCCTACTCCTGCCCACATGCTCGTAATCTTTGCGAATACATACCGGTAAAAAAACGCCACCCCAATGGACAGAATCGCTAATAGAGAAATTGCGATCCATTGTCCGGTTGCTTCTTCGCTCCAACTTCCAAGTGTCCACGCCTTCCATAACAAATTCGGTCCAACGTCCGTAAAATTAAAAAAGTAAGCCACGTACCAAATGATCCCCCAAAAAAGGCCGCCGACAAAACCTGTAATCAGTACTTTTAAGCCTAAAGGCAAATCTTGATTCGCCTTTTTGGATTCGTTATTCTCTTCACTCATGAATATCACCTCCTTCCTATTATGGTTTTTGCACAGTAAATCATTCTTACCGAAGGAAAAAACGTCTGCTTATGGAGGTTCATGGACACATGATGTAGAATAGTCATGAGGTGCAATCGAACTTTTTGAGAAAGTAAGGTGTCAGCATGAGTGAGGAAACAAAGGAAACCGAACAGGCTCAAAAGCCTGCCTATGGTGGACAAGCGCTAATTGAAGGCGTCATGTTTGCAGGAAAAGAAACGACGGTCAGTGCGATCCGTAGAAAAAACGGGGAAATTGAATACTTCGAGAACTTAAAAAAACCTAAACCCGTATTACAAAAACTAAAAAAGATTCCTTTTGTACGAGGCAGCATTGCTTGATTGAAGCCGCAGCGCTCGGCAGTAAACATATGAATTTTGCTTCAGATCGTTACGATGTTCATCCTGATGATGATAAAGACATCGTTCCAGAAGAAGAGCGTTCAAAAATCGCTGCAACAATTGGTGTAGCAGCGGTGAGCGTCGTGGCCTTTATCATCGGGACCATTATCTTTACGCTCGTTCCTGTATTTCTAGCAGAAACTCTTTCAGGACCGTTTCCTGGACATGTGGCACAGAACTTGCTCGAAGGGATTTTTAAAACCATCATACTTGTCGGCTATGTGTATTTAATTTCACTCACGCCGCTCATTAAACGTGTGTTCCAATATCACGGGGCGGAACATAAAGTGATTAACGCTTATGAAGCCAACCGCTCATTAACGGTTCAAAACGTGCAAGAATATTCACGCCTTCACTATCGTTGTGGAAGTAGCTTTATGCTCTTTACAGTCATTATCGGGGTCATGATCTATTTGCTCATTCCTTTTGATAACCTATTTGAACGAATTGTTCACCGGCTATTGCTCATTCCTGTCGTTCTCGGTGTTTCTTACGAAGTGTTGCAAGCTACAAACAAATTACGGAATATCCCTGTGTTAAAATGGTTAGGCTTACCCGGTCTTTGGTTACAATTATTAACGACAAAACAACCAAAAGACGATCAAGTCGAAGTGTCGATCCGTTCGTTTGAAAAGATGCTAGAACGCGAGGATGAAATTCACAGAGAGAAGACAGACGAACGTCTTGTGTAATGAATGGGAGGCAATACGTTGAGAACAATTTTTCGAAATCCATTTGTTTTAGGGATCGTTCTTCTAGCGATTGTAGGTCTAGTGAGCCAATTGTTCACAAACCCTAGCGGTCTCATGCTCACATTTCTTCTGATGGCTTTGTTTGCCTTTTTGTTTTATTTTATTTTTACTCGCTTTGTTTCCAAAAGAACTCGAGTTGATCCTCAGTATAAACGGGCGCTCAAACAAGATCGAGAGCGGCGTAAATCAACAGCAGTAAAAAACAAAGATCAAGTGAGTGTCAAGAAAAAACGGAACGGTCACAATTTAAAAGTCATCCAAGGAAACAAAAAAAATGCGCGACGATAGACGTCACGCAACCTTTTACCTGCTCCATGTTTTCAAAAAATCCATTGTCGTATGAAACCCAAGTTCAATCAGTTCTGTACGATCAGCATCGGATAAGGAGAAACTTGTCGTTTTCACCTTTTCTACAGGAATAAAAACGACATTATCGCCATGACCTGCGTCAACAAATCGTGAGTCATGGCTTTTTTGCATCGTCTCAAAGATGGAACCGTACAATTCCAATGCGTTGTTAATGTGTTTGTACTCTCCTTCGTGTGGCTCTGGATTCAATTGAAATCCGAGCAATGGCCGTTTTGATCGATGCCTTCGAAATAGCCACATCGGGAAGTTACTCAAGATCCCCCCATCAACAATTAACGACGATGATCCATTTTTATCAAATAACTTCACAGGTTGAAAGAAAAATGGCAAGCTACAGCTCATACGCACAGCTCTTGCTACAGGGAAAGAGTCAGGGATTAACCCGTAGTTTGAGAGGTCATCTGGGAGCACGAGCATTCGTTTCCTCGTAATATCTGCCGCCACCAACCGAAGTGAGTGATCTGGAAGATCCGCAAACGTTCGCACCCCTTTTGCCTCTAGCTTTTCGCTCAACCATTCCTCAAGTTTGTTTCCTTTATATAAACCTAATCCCCAATAGACGCCTACCCACTTTAGGAGATGAGGAAATGTTCTTGCCCAAGCTGTTGGATCTAAAAACATGTCTAATTCGACGTCTTCGAACATTTTTTTAATCTCTTTGCTTGTATATCCTGAAGCAATAAGACTACCCATAATTGCACCCGCACTTGTTCCAGCAATGCGAGAGAATTGAAAGTTTTTCTTTTCCATTGCTTCCAGTGTACCAATAAATGCGAAGGCTTTTGCTCCGCCGCCGGCAAAAACTCCGTCGATCAGCATCGGTCACACCTTCCTCTCCACATCTCTACACTATGCAAAAAATGCTCGGATTGCGTGTTGTCCCTTTGGAAAAGACAGGAGAAAAATCCATCACGATACTAGGCAGAGGAGATCATTTACGGGCACGCTAATCTGAAGGAGGTATGATTGATGGAATTGTATAAAGCAGGAGAGACATTATATGTGATTCACCGTAATCCACACACACAAGATGTCGCGAATATCCGAGAAGCAACGGTCGTAAACGATCCGGACGCAAAAAATGCCCAATCCATCTTTCTGATGGATGAGTTTTACCCACTCACCGAAGAGCTGGCGGTGTTCAATAGCTACGAGGAAGCCGAAGAGCTTACGCCTATTACTTTGAAACAGATCCTGAACCCTACTAGAGGTGACAAACATTGAAAGCATTTATGCCTGAGCGCATTTATATAGAGCCACGCGCCTATGAATATCCACTAGGTAAGAAATTGTATGATTATTTTTCTGAACGTGGTGTAGAAATTAACGAAACAACTTCACACAACCAAGTTCGCAACTTACCCGGAGATAATGACTTCCAAAAATATCGAAATGCAAAATCAACACTCGTCGTTGGCGTGCGGAAAACATTAAAGTTCGACACGTCAAAGCCATCGGCAGAATATGCATTGCCACTCGCAACGGGTTGTATGGGGCATTGCCATTATTGTTACTTGCAGACGACGATGGGTTCCAAACCGTATATTCGTACGTATGTGAATACCGATGAAATCTTGGCTAGAGCTGATGAGTACATGAATGAGCATGCTCCAAAGATCACTCGCTTCGAAGCATCGTGTACGTCTGATATCGTCGGCATCGACCATCTCACTCATTCACTAAAAAGCACCATCGAACATATGGCTAAAACTGACCATGGTGTTTTGCGCTTCGTTACGAAATTTGAACATGTTGATCACCTCTTAGATGCTGACCATCGTGGAAAAACCCGCTTTCGCTTTAGTGTGAATGCAAATTTCGTCATTAAATATTTCGAACCTGGCACGTCTTCATTAGATAAACGGATTGAAGCTGCCGCTAAAGTTCAAGAAGCGGGCTATCCCCTTGGATTTATCGTCGCCCCAATCTATATTCATGATGGGTGGCAAGAAGGCTATGAACAACTCTTTAAAACACTTTATGAAAAGTTGCCGGAAGGTGGGCGCGACGACATTTCTTTTGAATTTATTCAACACCGATTTACGCAACCTGCGAAACGAGTTATCGAAAAAAACTATCCGATGACAAAGCTCGAGCTTGATGAATCGAAAAGACGACGAAAATGGGGTCGCTACGGCATACACAAATACGTTTATGAAAAATCACAAGAAGAAGAGATGAAAACGTTTCTTTATCGTCTCACCGATCGTTACTTTCCTGAAGCAAAAATCGAATATTTCACGTAAAGAATGCAGTGACATCTTCTGCATACGGATGTGCGAAAGGCAATATTCAAGCCTTTCGCATTATTTTTGTGTAGTTATTCGCCGGTTATTGCCGACAAACAATAAATTCTTTCTTAATCTATGGAGTTTTTCTCCATTTCCTTAAAGATTCGTTTTACAACAGCACATTTGCCGTATAATATAGAAGTAGATCATTACCTGCAACGACCGCTCACTTCATGAGCGAAGGAGGACCCTTTGTTTAATAAGACCATTGTCAGACGGATTTTAATCGGGATTGCCCTTATTATTGGTGGACTGTTCGTCTACTTTAACTTTTCAGCGCTAATGCCGCTATTATTGGCATTACTCACAGCGATGATATTCGAACCGTTTGTTCGGTTCTTTAAAAAGCAATTAAAAACAGAGAAAAGACTTCTGCCTGTGACGATTGTTTTTTTACTTTTTGTCGCAATTAGTTCCATCGTTCTTTACCTTTCGATTACAAGGCTCATGAAAAGTATTGTCGAATGGTCACAAGAACTTCCGCAGTACGCCATTCAGCTGCAACGTCTGGCGAACGATTTAATTATTCAATTTAACCAATTGCTAAGAGATTTGCCACAAGGATATCAAATTGCTCGGGAACTCGAACGCTTATCAGAGGATGCGATTGACTTTGCTCTAAGCATAACAACGAACCTTGTTGGCTTACTCGGCTCATTTTTATCATCGGTACCGAATATGCTTTTTGTTGGTCTCATATACTTAATTACGTTGTTCTTATTTAGTCTTGATCTACCAAGACTTTTAGGTAACTTCTTTAACTTCTTCAAAAAAGAGACCTCTAACAAATTGCGCTACGTTTTCCACCGCATGGGTAAAGTTTTCCTCGGTTGGTGGAAAGCCCAGTTCATTCTAAGCCTTGGTGTGTTCATCCTCACTTACATCAGCTTGCTTTACATTTCACCGGGGCCTGCTTTTATCATGAGTGTGGTCATCTGGGTTGTAGACATCATTCCTCTGTACGTAGGCCCAGCACTCGTCCTCGCACCTTGGGGGATCCTCGCGATGATTCTCGGAGACGTGACGATGGGTATTCAGTTAAACATTCTGGCGCTTGTCCTACTAATCATTCGACGAATTCTCGAACCAAAAGTGCTCGGTGACTCGATCGGAATGAACGCACTGCCAACCGTTTTGTCGATGTATTTTGGTTTTGTATTCTTTGGTGTCATGGGTCTCATTCTTGGACCTTTCGTTTATATGGCCATTCTTTCTGCAAAAGAAGCCGGGCTGTTTGAATTAAACCTAAAAGATGATGAGGAAAAACCTGAGAAAAAAGATGATCCACCAATGAAAGAGACGTAACGAAACACCATTGATATGCTTTGGACACCTGTTCCCTCTTTTACACAACCATGATTACCGGCAAGTTTTAAGCATACGTTTAAACCGTGTTCTCAATAAACATGAGAACACGGTTTTTTATTCCTAGCAGCAAATAACAAAAACCCAAAAAGTACGATTCGCATCTTGACCTTTTGGGCGGGGTACTCGTTGCAAGATTTAAAAGCTTTGGCGAAGAACACATCATCGTAGGCACGGTTGGGTGTTCACGTCTTTTAAGATTCTGTTTTGTTTTGATTTTGAAGTTCGGCTATTCGCTTTGGATCTTCCTTAAAGTACTGCACCAAATCGCCAATGCGATCAATCGCATCCCAACTCAAGTGATGTTCAATTCCTTCTACGTCCGTGTAGATATATGACTCGTCAACACCAATGAGGTGTAAGAAATCTTCGAGTAATTCATGCCGATATACGAGGCGTTTCCCGATTTTATTTCCTTTTGCTGTAAGGATGAGGCCCCGATATTTCTCATAAATAACATAACCACTTTTGTCTAGCTTTTGGACCATTTTTGTCACTGAGGACGGGTGCACTTCTAGTGTATCTGCAATATCGGATACACGAGCATACCCTTTTTCTTCAATGAGTTGATAGATACGCTCTAAATAATCTTCCATACTGGCTGTAGCCATGTAAGCTCCCCCATTCAAATCACGTTGCGGGCATTATGTACAGTCATGTTTCGCTATTGTCATTGCCGTGTGTATTACCTTTATATTGTACATAATTGCTCCGCTACAAACAACGGGTTTATTCATAATCACCCGTCTTCTCCATCCTGTAGTACAATACAAGTTAGATTTGTCATGTTGCTAGCAATTGAGCGACAAGTCCTTTTTAAATCGCTGACAAAGCGTGTTATGATTACTGTATAACCGTTCATTTTAATCTAAGGATGTGGCAACCAATGGCAGAGAAGGTTCTAATGGGAAAAGAAATCATTGCACGCAATGAGGCCATGTTTTCATTTGATGACAGAAGTATGTATTTTGGCGATGGGATTTATGAAGTCGTCCGCATTTACGGTGGACACCCGTACCAAATGGAAATGCACATGCAACGACTACAAAGAAGTGCTGAAGAAATGGATATTCCGTTTAGTACTGAAGATAAGCAAACGTTAAGCGCTTCTTTAAATGAGCTGAAAAATGAGAATCATCTACAAGAAGGCATTTTATACGTGCAAGTTTCTAGAGGTGCAGCAGAACGAAACCACCTGTATGAGCGTCACGAAGAGCCCGTCGTTTTCGCGTTTACTAAAGAAATGCCAAGACCGTTAGACCAGCTCGAATCAGGGATTGCTGTATATCTTACTGAAGATGAGCGTTGGCTCCGCTGTGACATCAAATCTGTTAATTTGCTTGGCAACGTACTGGCAAAGAGAAAAGCCGCTGACCACGACTGCCAAGAGGCTGTGTTACACCGTGGAAATGAAGTGACCGAAGGATCTTCTTCAAACCTTTTTATTGTAAAAGATAATGAACTACAAACTCATCCTGCAACGAACTTAATCTTAAATGGCATTACTCGGCAAGTCGTCTTGCAGTATGCAGAACAGCTCGGTAAATCCGTGCGCTATGACCCAATTGATATTGAAGATCTTGCCGGCGCGGATGAAGCGTTCATTACGAGTACCACGAATGAAGTGACACCCATTACTGAATTTCGAGGAACAAAACATGTACAACTCAAAGTCGGGGAAATTACGAAACAATTGCAAGAGCGATTTGAAGAAGATGTAAAAAAAACCGAGAGCGGGACGTAAAATGTGTGGGCAGCGTCTAAGCTGCCCACACATTCCATTACCTTCGGTAAAGCCATTCCGTTGAACGATACCGTTCATTGGCTAATTTCTGTACTTCTTCTTCTTCTTTGTGAGTGAGTCTCCGAGGCTTTAGCTCAATGTCTAAACCTGTTTCAAACCCTTTGGAGAATGCCGAGCGAATGTGGTCAACTGTAAATTGTTGGTCTGTTAAATCGTTAATTCCGACCGCCTTCGCTCGAAATGCTTGTTGCATCTTCTCACGTACACGAGCATTTTTAAAAATAAATAGATCAAATAATTGCTCTTCATTAAATGTGAGCGCAATGGCACCGTGTTGGAGAATAACTCCTTTTTGTCTCGTTTGGGCACTTCCTGCAATTTTACGCCCTTCTACGACAAGTTCATACCATGATGAAGCGTCGAAACAAACCGAAGAACGAGGTTTTTTTAACGCTTCTGTTTGTTCTTTTGATTCTGGAATGGAAAAACCTGCATTCAAACCGAGATCACGGAATCCATGAAGCAAACCTTCTGAAATGACACGATACGCTTCGGTTACTGTCGCTGGCATCCGTGGATGCTCTTCAGAAACAATTACGCTATATGTAAGCTCTTGATCATGCAAGACACCACGGCCGCCTGTAGGGCGCCTAACAAGCCCTAACTCGTGACGATGAACAGCGTCGACATCGATCTCTTGATTGATCTTTTGAAAATAGCCAATGGATAGCGTCGCTGGATTCCATTCGTAAAATCGAATTACAGGCGGTATGCGACCTTCACTATGCCATAGTAAAAGGCATTCATCTAATGCCATATTGTAATACGGATCTCTAGCACCTGAATCAATGAGCCACCAAGTTTCTTTTTTCATTTTTTCATCTACTCTCCTCATTGTCACTAGTGTAGCAACGAAGAGATATTTTGTACATCCGCTGTTTTTATTCTTTGCGTAACCGTGCATTCACACTTATAATAGATAAGGATGCATAAAAGCTTTCTTACCAGCTTTTAGTAGTAAAGGGGAATTGTAAACGTATGGAAATTATGAGTATCATTAGCTACATTCTATGGGGTCTAATCATCGGTACCATTGCGGTATGGCTATTCCGTAGACTCTCAACACCTAAATATCTTGATTCACTTTCACAACGTCAATTTATCGAAGGTTACCGTAAATCTCAACTGATTGATGTGCGGGAGCAGCGTGAATACGACGGTGGTCACATTTTAGGCGCACGTAATATTCCACTCTCCCAACTCAAACAACGCCTTTCTGAGTTTCGAAAAGACCAAGACATTTATTTGTATGATCACTCAGGAGCGAGAAGTAAACAAGCTGCACGATTAATTAAGAAAAAAGTCGGTACCGACCGTTTATTCTACTTAAAAGGCGGATTTCGTAAATGGACGGGGAAAGTGAAGAAGAAATAAGCAAATGCCCTTTCTCAGCATAAGAAAGGGCATTTGCAGGAATGATATGCGCGTGTTATCATTTCCTTCACGCAAACTAAGGGAAAGGATGAAGCCGATGATTCCAATCATTGACAGAATTAATGAACTAGCCAAGAAATCAAAAGAAGTAGGCCTGACTGAAGATGAGAGAACGGAACAATCAAAACTTCGTCAAGAATATTTAAGCTATATCCGAGGGCAAGTGAAGGACACGATGTCAAATGTAACCGTTGTCGATGAAAACGGGGACGACGTTACACCAAAACGCCTCAAAGACGATCAAGAACAAAGAAGATCCCATTAACCAATACGGATGAGAGAAAACAGCGGATGTTCCTAAAGGAACTTTAGGCATATCCGCTGTTTTCTTAATTAGTATACGAAAAAGCGGACAAGGATTCGTTCCAATCCTTGTCCGCTTTTTTTTTAAGAGTTCTTTCCTTATTGCTCTTTTTCAAAACGAAGTACAGGTTTTCTAGCTGCTTGCGTTTCATCTATCTTGAGATGACTGTATCATGAGGAGCTTCTAATACTTGATCTGGATTTTCTTCTGCTTCTTTACTAATCGCAATAAGCGCATCAGCAAAGGCATCTAGCGTCTCTTTTGTTTCTGTTTCTGTTGGTTCGATCATCATGCATTCTTCTACATTTAATGGGAAATACATCGTTGGTGGATGATATCCATAGTCGAGCAATCGCTTCGCGATATCGAGAGCACGAACGCCCATTTTCTTTTGGCGCTTTCCAGAAACGACAAATTCATGCTTACAATATTGCGGGTATGGCACATCGTAATGAGGTTCCAATCGCTTCATCAAGTAATTGGCATTGAGAACGGCATCTTCAGATACTTGACGTAAGCCTTCAGGTCCCATCGTTCGGATATACGAGTACGCACGCACATTGATACCGAAATTGCCATAGAACGGCTTCACGCGACCAATGGCCTTCGGACGGTCATAATCCCACGTGTACTGATTTTCTTTTTTAATGAGCAATGGTTTTGGCATGAATGGCAATAGTTCCTTTTTCACACCTACTGGGCCACTGCCAGGTCCCCCACCCCCGTGCGGACCGGTGAATGTTTTGTGTAAGTTAAGATGGACAACATCAAAGCCCATATCTCCTGGACGTGCTTTATCAAGGATGGCATTAGAATTCGCGCCGTCGTAATACAATTTTCCACCTGCACGATGGATAACGTCGGCCATCTCAACGATATCTTCTTCAAATAACCCTAATGTGTTTGGATTCGTTAACATGAGAGCGGCTGTATCTTCACCCGTCACTTCACGCAAATGCTCGAGGTCAACGAGACCACGTTCGTCGGTCTTCACTGTCACCGAGTCAAACCCTGCTACACTCGCCGATGCAGGATTCGTTCCGTGCGCAGAATCAGGAACAATGACTTTCGTTCGCTTAAAATCTCCGTTCGCTTCGTGGAAAGCACGGATCATCATAAGCCCAGTCCATTCTCCTTGCGCACCTGCCGCTGATTGCAACGTTACTTCATCCATGCCAGTCATTTCAGCGAGGGACTCTTGCAAATCGAACATGAGCTCTAATGCTCCTTGCACTTGATTCTCTGGCTGATATGGGTGAATGTGCGCAAATCCTTCTAGCCTAGCAATCACCTCGTTAATCTTCGGGTTGTACTTCATCGTACAAGATCCTAACGGGTAAAACCCAGAATCCACGCCGAAATTACGATTAGACAGTGCGGTATAATGTCTCACGAGTTGCAGCTCCGAAACCTCTGGTAAGTCTGCGTCATCTCGCCGAACAAACTTTGAGTCGAGAAGATCTTCAACAGCTACCTCTGGCACATCATTTTCTGGTAAGGAATCCCCTTTACGTCCAGGTCGACTCAGCTCAAAAATTAACGCTTGCTCTTTACGGTTCATTTGATCTCCTCCAATGCACTTACGAATTGATCAATTTCCTTTTTCGTACGTAATTCCGTCACACAGACGAGCATGTGTGTTTCGGTCTCCCCTGCAAACCTTCCGAGGTCAAGGCCACCGATTAATCCGTGTTCCAAAAGTTGCTCGTTCACTTGACGAACGTCCTTCTCGACATCAATGACAAATTCATTGTAATGAGGACCGTCGTTTACAATCGTAATCCCTGCATTTTGAAGTGCGGTTTTTGCGTAGTTTGCTTTTTGTAGGTTTTGCAAAGCAACTTTCTTCAGCCCAACTTTTCCTAAAGCTGTCATCGCTACTGATGAAGCTAGCGCATTTAAGGCTTGATTGGAACAAATATTTGATGTCGCTTTGTCTCTACGGATGTGCTGCTCGCGTGCTTGTAACGTGAGCACAAACCCTCTTTGGCCATCTTCATCAACAGTCTGACCGACGAGTCGTCCAGGCACTTTTCTCATTAATGCTTTTTTTTGTTGCAAAATAGCCACAGTGAGGCCCTCCGTATTGACTTGGGATGCCAAATGGTTGCGTATCGCCGACAACAATGTCTGCACCGAAATGACCTGGAGGTGTTAAGACGCCTAACGCAAGCGGGTTGCTTTTCACGATCATCATCGCTCCTGCCTCTTCGCTTACTTTACGAATCTCTTCAAGATCTTCAATACCCCCATAAAAGTTGGGATACTGGACGATAACCGCCGCTACATCTTCACTGATGGACTGCGTTAACGCATCAATATCTGTACAGCCATTTTTACTCCCAATACGCTCAAGTTCAAGCCCTGGCCCATTTACGTATGTTTGCACGACATCGATGGCTTCAGGATGTACCGTACTCGAAACGAGAAGCTTTTTTCGTTTCATTTTTTTGTGACTAGCCGCCATTACCCCTGCTTCTGCAAGAGCTGTATGGCCGTCATACATTGAAGAATTCGCAAGATCCATACCCGTAATCTCTGCGATCATCGTTTGAAATTCAAAGATGGCCTGCAGTTCACCTTGGGAAATCTCTGGTTGATAAGGCGTGTACGCAGTATAAAACTCTGAACGAGAAATGACCGCATCTACTGTTGCTGGGATGTGATGATCATATACTCCTGCTCCTAGAAACGAAGGCAAAGATTTGATTGAAGTGTTCTGATTGCTTAAGGATTGAAAATAATTAACAAGCTCTGCCTCAGGAAGTGCTGGCTGAATA
Source organism: Geomicrobium sp. JCM 19039 (assembly GCF_000698145.1). GTDB lineage: Bacteria > Bacillota > Bacilli > Bacillales > Marinococcaceae > Geomicrobium_A. The sequence continues at coordinate 10,280 of NZ_BAXB01000011.1, read as the reverse complement.
CGCATCGGATTTTTTGGTCGAACCGACTCTGGAATATCGGCAAATAGTTCTTGGACAGACTTCGCCCCTACAAGTTCTAACATTTCTTTACGATCTTGCTCTGTCATTGGCAAAAAGCGGTGTTGTGACATGAATTTCCCCTCCATCTTTATCGCTTATAAAAAGGTGTTGCAACGACGTTTCCTTCAACCATACGTTTCCGAACCCCAACGACGACAGCTGTTCCAACCTCGCTATACGCTCGATCGACGAGCATTAAGCCGATGTTTTTGCCAAGTGTCGGCGACTGAGTCCCTGACGTGACGACACCAATTTCAACGCCATCCGTGTTGTACACTGGATAATCGGTTCTTGGAATTCCTTTTTCCGTTAATTCGACACCAACGAGTAATCGTTTTGGTCCTGTTTCTTTTTCTTTTTGTAAAAGTGATTGTCCGATAAATGGCGATTCTTTGTTTACTTTTACTGCAAATCCTAGCTTTGCTTCTAACGGGCTAATTGAATCTGTTAACTCTTGACCGTAAAGTGGCAATCGCGCTTCTAGACGCAATGTATCACGAGCACCTAAACCACATGGGCGTAATCCTTCAATGTCAGTGTCTAAAATCTCGTTCCAAAGACTTTCGACCACCGAGTTTTTTACATACAGCTCAAAGCCATCCTCTCCGGTATAACCACTTCGCGAAACGATGACCGGCTCTTCATGAAAATCTCGCTCTGTCGCTTCAAAAAAGCGCAATGTTTTCACAGCTTCGCCGAATATTCGTTCTGCAATTTGCTCTGCATCTGGTCCTTGCAATGCAAGTAAGGAATAGTCGTCCGACACATCTGTGATGACCGTTTTATCGTTGGCATGTTTTTGAATCCATTGAATATCTTTGTCTCGGTTGGCTGCATTCGGCACAACAAAATACCGCTCTGCATCAAGGCGATAAACGAGTAAATCATCAATTGTACCGCCGTTTTCGTTGCACATCACTGAATATTGCGCTTTGCCAACGGCTAGTTTGGAAACATCGTTGGTCATTACCGTTTGCAACGTCTCTAATGCCCCTTTTCCTTCAACAAACGCTTCTCCCATATGAGAGACATCAAAAAGGCCTGCATGCTCTCGAACAGCACGGTGCTCTTCCTTAATCGAAGAGTATTGGACAGGCATCTCCCATCCTCCAAAAGGCACCATCTTTGCTCCAGCATTCACGTGTGTTTCATACAATGTGGTTCGTTTGTCAGCCATACGTTTACTCCCCCTATACTCATTTCCCGGATACTCACATAGAAAAAGACAGAACTCTCCAACATCCGTTGAAAAGCTCTGTCCATATACCAGAAAGTTTCCTCTTGCCCGAAAAAAGGTGCAAGGCTGTCTTCGTGGGTGGCTCGAATATTGAGCGCTCTCCAGAGTTGCGTCAAACAGAAGTACTTTTGCCTGAGAGATTCACACTAGGCTTGCTCCTTCGGCGCCGCTTCATCGGAATAGACTCCGACTACGGACTCTCCCTCTGTTCTCATCCGCGTATTTGGTTTTGAATAGATTGGTGATCGTTTGACACATACTAAAGAAACATGTGGCACGGTCTAACTTACTTCAAGTTTAGCACTAAGCTTTTCAACTGCCAATGATTTTTGTCGGAAATAGAGGAGAGAACATGTACATCGACATCGATTTTTCTATTGAGTGGGAAGAACAATTCCAACAACGTCTCGACCAAGATGGTCCTTTTGCATCGTGGGAAATGTTCAACCTTGCGTATGAAGCAGAAGAGTATCAAGCCGTTCCTTCATTTGATGGGCTTGTTGCTCCGACATACTTACCCCAATTACAACCGTATGATCATCAATTGGAAACCGCACGAAAAGTGGTGGAAGAATTGAACGGCAAAGCCATTCTCGCAGATGAAGTTGGACTTGGTAAAACGATCGAAGCAGGATTGGTTCTTAAAGAATATATGATTCGTGGTCTTGTTAAGAAAGTGTTAATTCTAGCACCTGCATCCTTAGTAAATCAGTGGGCAAGTGAACTGAATGAGAAATTCTATATTCCTGCTGTTCCACAGAAAAAGACATACGTATGGGAGCAAGCAGACGTCGTCGTCGCATCAATGGATACAGCCAAACGAGAGCCACACCGAGATATTGTATTGAATCAACCGTATGACCTCATTATTATCGATGAGGCTCATAAACTCAAAAACTCAAAAACGAAAAGCTATGCGTTTATCAAACAATTAAAGAAGCGTTTTTGCTTACTCTTGACAGCGACTCCTGTTCAAAATCGCATTGAAGAGCTCTTTCATCTCGTTTCGATATTAAAACCAGGTCATCTCGGTGACGAAAAAACATTTAAAGCAAAATATAAACGAAGTCGTGGTGAGGATGCACACGAAGACATTCAGTCTCTCGTTCGTAGTGTAATGGTTCGAAATCGAAGAGCAGATACGAACATTGCCTGGAAGAAGCGAAATGTCGAAAACTATAAAGTGCTGTTTTCAGATGAAGAACGGGCGCTGTACGAAGAAGTAGACAATCTGCGTTCGAGTTTTAAAGAACTTCACGGATTCTCACTCACTACATTGCTAAGGGAAACGTGTTCTAGTAAACAAGCCTTAGGTGTGACGCTTTCAAATATGATGAAAAAAGGGTTATTAAACGAAGAAGTTGTCGCCCCGATCGTGGAGCGAATGCAACAAGTAACGAGCAATGCCAAAGCTGAACACGTATTGCGGCAACTAAAACAGAGTGGTGAGAAAACCATTATATTTACGGAATACCGAGCCACACAAGCTTACCTGCAACACTTTCTTCAACAACATGGCATTAAATCCGTTCCATTCCGCGGTGGATTCAAACGGAGCAAGAAAGATTGGATGCGGCAACTGTTCCGAGACTATGCGCAAGTATTGATCGCAACCGAGGCTGGAGGCGAAGGCTTGAACTTGCAATTTTGTCATCACATGATTAACTTTGATTTACCGTGGAATCCAATGCGTGTCGAACAACGTATCGGTAGGATTCATCGACTTGGCCAGGACCAAGACGTGCATGTGACCAACTATGCTGTTGAGCAAACGGTTGAAGATCGAATTCTTTCCCTTCTCTATGAGAAAATATCGATGTTTGAAGGGGTTATCGGGCAACTCGACGACATCCTTGAACGTGTGAATGAAACGAAGCTCGAGTCATACGTGCACGAAGCACTTCAGTTTGACGATACTGAACAAGCCCGAGAACGACTCTCCCATCTCACTTCCATCATGCAACGAGAGGAGCGAAACGAAGATGGACCAGCACAAAGTTCATAACTACATGTTTCGGTACCTTGAAGCGTGTGGCGGCACATTTCTTCAGACCGATCATACGAACATCGAAGTACAATTAAATCGTGATTTAGATGAAGAACTAATGAATCGCCCTTTTTACTGGCACTATTTAGAGAAAACGGGAAGAACACCTGAACCGATGATAATGCGTCTTACGACAGATATGAATAGCACGTCAGGTTATGAGAGAGTTCATTTTGGATCGCCACGACTCCATCAAATCTTTCAATCTGCGGGAAAAAAAGGAGCGCACACGCGACTGTATGAACAAACAAATCAAGGCACAAATACGCCCCTCTATCCGTGGTTAGGGTTAAACGTCCGTATCTCCTATACGTGCCACCGTCGGCGAGATGATCTTCGCTCTTTTGGAGTACAACTAATTAGCGGAGAGACGGTCGATGGTTTATGGATACACTCCGAGAGAAAAACCTTGTAAATTCAATACCTGAGCTATCGTTTAAAATGGCTGGCCTCGTCCAGCCAACAAGTGCAGTAAGAAGGATAAAACAGTATTTACTCGGTGACATCTCAAACCGAAAGCATGAGTGGGCAGATGAAGCAACAAAACGGATGAATGAGGACTTAATTCTTTTAGACCGTTTTTATGAGGAAGAAGAGGTTCGTGAAGACTATGACCTGGAAAAAAAGGCGATTCAAGAACAGTATCAACCTGCCATCGAATTAAGCTTTATTAACGGCGGCATCTTCTACTTGCAAAATGATACCCAAAAAAAATAAACCGGAAGACATTGTCTTCCGGTTTATTTTAGGCTTCTGGTGCGCCTGAAATCAGGGTCATCACACCGAAAAATCCAAATACGAGGATGCTAGCGAAAGAGAAACCTACACCAATAAAGTTCCGGCGTTTCAACTCTCTAAAAAAAAGCAATTACAGATAAAATTGCTACAGCCAAAGTAATCGCTGCCATTGCCATAATTGTTCTCTCCTTATTAGGAATTTTATTTGAGTTTCTTAAAACAGCACGCATTTGCGTCGTTGTGACCTTCTTTTCAAACCGATTCATCCTGTGTACAATGGACGAGAAAGAATGGAAAGGAGTTATTACTTCATGAAATGGTCACAAGTCCCTTTAGGACCGATTCAAACGAATGCTTATGTGCTTCAAAGTAACAACCAAGAAGCGATTATATTTGATCCTGGCGGTGATGGGGAAGCGTTTGAAAAAGCCATTCGCGACGCCTCTTTAAAGCCACTAGCCATCTTGTTAACTCATGCCCACTTTGATCACATCGGAGCGGTTGACCACATCCGTGATGCGTTCTCCGTTCCTGTGTATGTGCATCAAAACGAAGCGGAATGGCTAATGGATGACGAGCTCAATCGTTCTCGCAATTTCTTAGGCGGCAATGGGTTCACCGTTAAGCCCGCAGATCAAATCATTAAAGAAGAGGGTCAACTTGACATCGGTGATTTTACGTTTCAAATACTTGAAACACCCGGCCATTCTCCAGGAAGTGTTTCGTATTATCACTCTTCATCCGAAACCGTATTCTCTGGCGATGTCTTGTTTCAAAGTGGAATCGGCCGCACCGATTTACCTGGTGGCGATGAGGGAACCCTCATGACGACCATCCACCAAAAGCTAATCACTCTTCCAGAGTCTACACATGTGGCTCCTGGACACGGACCTGCTACGACCATTGGATCAGAAATGGATCAAAACCCATTCCTCAATGGATTGTAAGACAGGTGAAAAAGGCGGAACTCCACCGCCTTTTTATGTATACCTTAGTGACCGAATGCAGGCTCCATAATGAAAATTGTATACACTGAAAACACAACCATAAATAAAGTAAGGTACGCGCCGAAAATGTATACATAATTACGCTCTGACAAGTTCATAAACCCTAGACCTACAAAAGCTGCCGTTTGCGCAAAGAATATAAGTGCCATTTCATACATGTGTCCAACAAAGAACAAGACAGCAAAAATACCTGTCCAGAATCCCATGACTCTAAACATGCGGCCCATTTCGTTGTTCATTTTGTTCCCTCCTTAGCTGCAGAACTCAAAAGATTGTCCTTCTCGATACTCCCATTATATATGAAATGAATTCTGCTTGTAAATCACTTTCCCCTTTTTCCTGCTAAGATCAAACGTGCCCCTGGTTTTTTCTTTGCACGACGGTAGCTGATCTTCATTGCAGTGGGAATTAACCCAAACATTGTAAACATTCTTAGCTTTCGTTTCTTCCTCGCCTGCCTGCGTTCTCGGTATGTGGTTTCCGAAGAAAAGAAGTTCTCCATACCACGTAAAAAGGTTTCAACCAAATATTTTAAATAAGGATTCGGGTTCATCTTTATCATCTCCTCACCTATATAATTGCCAAATAACGATGATATTATGCTCGTACACGACAAAGGACAGCGACGTTAATCGCTATCCTTCTTCCCTTCTATACGCCCTGAAATACGTGAATCATCTTCATCTTCTGGAGGAAATTCGGTCTTCACATGAAATCGATGTTGAAGAATAATGTCCTCACCCGTCTCAGCAAAGAAATTGACCGCTTGATAGCCTTCACCGTATGTTCCTGTCATCGTGTACCGGAATCTTCCTCCAGTAACTTCCCACTCATCAGCCATCGTAGTTTGTCCGCTTTCATAAAGCTGCCACCATCTCTTCTCACCTGCTTTTAATATTAACGTTGCTTGATGAGATGATTGATACGCTGCAAACATCTTCACTTCGGTGACAAGCAGCAACGCTTGGGCACCAACATAAGATGAGCACAAGAACCCAATAATAAGAACAAGTGGCATCATTGCACCCTTTTGACCGATATAAATTCTCCTTCCAAGACGGTTGATCTGTCTAGCACCTGTTTATGCTCTCGGTTGTGATTTGTTATCGTCACCCGAACGCCTCCATCGTTAGAAGTTTCCACTAAAAACCGATCAATGTTCGTTAGCAAAATTGTGTGACCTCTTCCATCGACTTGCTGGACAAGGTTACCGTTTCTCATGCGGATCATTCGCTCTGTTCCATCGGTATCCACCATCGTGAGTAAGTGGCGGTTGTGAACGATGTACTCTTTCGTATGCATCGCCTCTCTTTGCAATTGTTGAAACCATACAAACATCTCATGCTGGTGATGCAATCGCTCCATACCGAGCGGTTGAACAGCCTTCATGGCCAGCGGAATGACAGCAAGTACAGAGAATAAAATCATCATCGCCACCATCGTTTCAAGCAACGTAAACCCTCGATCGTCTAAGGCTTTTGCATGCATACCTCCCTCTCCTTCCCTGATGAATCATTCCACGTTACACACCCATTCGAGGCACTTCCTTTACGCACATATTTCACGCCATTTTCTTCTACAATGCCCTTTTGTTCTTCATAAAGAAGAAGGTGGAGAGCATCATAAGAACGGGATACAGCTTCCCGTTCTTCGTGTAATTGCGTAGCAACCGGAATCGTTCCAGCTGTGATGATGACCAACACTAAAAGGGCGGACACAACTTCAATGAGTGTAAATCCTTTATCTTCGAACATAATAAAACCTCCCCGAACCAATCAAAAAGGTAAATTGAAATCGCGCATGATCTGCATACACTTCAAAGCTCCCCGAATAGCTCAAGTTGCCATTGCGATTGAAGATAATTTGGTCCGGACGGATGGTCGAGCCGCTAAATATAACGTACTCCGGCACTTCAACCTGCTTTACAATCTCGTTAGCTACCATTACGCGATACCGGTGGTTATCAGGCTGAATGTACAATCTCGCTGAACGGTTACGCGTCAACGCCAATTGCTGTGTATAATGTAGATCTTCCACTAAGCGGTCAACAAATGTCGTAATTTCTTGTTGTTTCGTCACAGATTGAAAATGCAAAAGCGGCAACAGCAAAAAGATCGAAACAATGAGTAGTACTAACGACATCTCCATCAATGAGAAACCTTGATCCCGCTTAATTCGAACCGATCTCCAAATCTTTTAATGAGATCGTATCGCCATTCGGACACGTAATGCGATCGACTAACCCTTCCGATTGCAAGTCTTTTAAATCTGTGAGTGGTTTCCCGAATTGAACTTCATAGCTACCTGCTTGCGCTCTTAGCAAATCAATCGTTGCTTCACAACTTTTGGACTGCGCGACCTCACTGTTTTTCACCATATTTGGAATGGCGATGAGTAGTAACACTGAAATAATGAGCAAGACGATCATCATTTCTATCAATGTAAACGCTTCCTGTTTTTTCCAAAACTGTTTCATGACCGCACTTCCTCCTTCTTCTTATATAAAATTGTGACAATTTTTTCGGTGTCATCATGCTGCTGATATTCTAATTTCTCAATGTATTTCTGAAGACGTTCAAGTTCGTATTGAACGTGCATCAATCGTTTTTCTAATCGTTCAATCTGTTCATTCTTTTCCAAGGGATCATCTCCTTTTATCCGTCGATGGACGTGATGAGCTGAAAAATCGGAATGAAAATGGACATGAATAATAACAACATCGCCATCCCAATGACGAGAAACATAATGTTGAATTGAAAATACGAGCTGTTTTGTCCGTTCATTCATTTCTTCAAATAGCATTTCACTATAATGGACGAGGTCATCCGCTAACTGACCTGCTTCTTGGCCGTGACGAACGATGGCAGGGAACTCTTTTGTATATATTCCCCCTTCTAAAAACGCTTCATCAAGTGAAGTTCCACTATCAAGCAACTGTTCAAGCGTTTGCCTTCCTCTGAGAACAGTGAGCGTTTTTCGTGAGAAATGAACACACGTAACACGTCATGAGCGACAAGTCCACCTCGTAAAAGATGGCCAAACTGCAAGCTGATTGAATAGGTGACGTAAATACGAAGCAACGTACTTACAAACGGAACACGGGAAAAATAGTGGAATTTCTCAATGGCGGTTTTGGATTTGAACCAAAGCTGATACGCAACAAATCCAAGCAAAAAGATAAACACGAACACTAATAAAATGTATGGGATGGACTGAAATAGCGCGAAGGTAAACGTCGTGATGAGGGGATAATCAATATTCATTGTGCTGAACAAGCTTTCAAATTGAGGAAAAACGAAAAACGTCATAACGAAAAACAACAGCATAATGACCCATAATAGAAGGATGGGATAACGCAGCACCGAACGAATTATCGTTTTTACTTGTTCTCGTTCATGTAACATTCTTCCTGCAAAATAAAATCCGTTCGCGATCATGCCGTAACGTTCTGAGAAATGCAGATATGCTTCAATATCACTTGGAACTTGTAATGCCTTAATGGCTTCTTGCCATGGCTTTCCTTCTTCCAAGCTCACAAGCCATTCATCCGTTCGAGCTTTGGCAATGTCGCCTCCATTATAACTTAGAAGTTTTGCCCCGTGGTTCAACGTATACCCACGACGCAGCAAACGACCAAGGTTCAAGAAGAATTTCGCTTTTTTGGCTTGGGGCCATTTTCGTTTCATGTGTTCACCTTCCTACTGAGTAAGGGATTGATGACGATGGTAACGCTTCACCTGCAAAACGATGTAATTCCTCTCTTAACTCGTCTCCAGTTAAGAATTGATAATCAGCTTTTCGTTGATGCACAAACGCATCTCTTTTCGTATCTGTGTAAACGAGACGTTGAGCGATGACCGCTACGAGGCTTTCCGCTAGATAATTAGGTGGCACACCAAACTCCAGCAATCGAACGAGAGCACACTCGTATGCCTAGTATGAAGTGAGGTGAGCACAAGATGACCAGTCATTGCGGCACGCACCGCAATTTGTGCAGTTTTTTCGTCTCGAATTTCTCCGACCATTAGAACATCTGGGTCGTGACGCAGTGCCGCTTTAAGTGCTTCGCTGTAATCCAAGCCTGCTTGCTCGTTTACTTGAAGTTGGGTATACGTATTATGAGGCTTCTCAATTGGGTCTTCCACTGAAATGATATGGCGGGAGTCAATCGCAACGAGGTGTTGAAGCATTGCATAAAGCGAAGTCGTCTTACCTGAACCCGTCGGTCCAGTAAAAATAACGAGGCCATCTGGCAAATGACAAAGGTTTTGAAGCTGTTGAACAGGTTGGGTAGTTGTTGGAAGTTGAGATAGGTGAATGTCTGTGCTGAGGGGGAGAAGTCTAGCAGCCATCCGTTCTCCATTTCGGAGCGGCACCGTTGATAAACGTATCGACAAGCTGCCATCGCTAAGGTGAAAGGTAATCGCTCCGTTTTGGGGGAGCCTGCGCTCGCCAATATCCATTCCAGAATGGAATTTCAAGTGGGCGACAATTCGTTCTGCTGTCTGTTTCTTCATTCGTTGATGCTCTCGCATCATCTTCGATTCGAAACGAAACAATCGTCTCTTTTTCGAGTGGATGAAAATGAACATCAGTTGCGTAAGCTTGATTCGCCTTTTCAAACAAACTTACGCATTGCTCTGTTGTGGACACATTCAATGGTTCACCACCTTCAATTATACTATTCGACTCTCTCACTACGAAGATTCGACACGTTTTGTTCTTTTCCTTCTAAAAAATTAAAAAAAATTTATAAATCATTCATGTGCAACATGAACAAGTGTAAACATGTAGCTGTTCAAGTAAGTCGATGACACCTTCTAGTATATTTCAATTTATATAAGTTGAACTAAAGAAATTCATTGAATCGGATGACCGAAATGGGTCTTTGCGGGTGAGTGCTTACATATTGTCTGTTGAAATTCACCTCGTTGCCGATCGTTGTTCGTCACTGCAAGGGTTGCGGGCAACACGAAAAACGTTTGCCGAAGGGTAAAAAGTCGTGACCGAGACCCACCACCTGGCACAAGCATGTGATGGCCGGTCACGTATGTGACAATCCAGCTCTCAAACCGGGCACTTTCGGCACGCAACTGTCACAAATCGCACGATTTGTGACAGTTCACACCGTTTATGTGCGCATTCACGTTTAAAATCATGATTTATCTTTCTCAACTGTCACATTAATGAA
>NZ_BAXB01000012.1 GCF_000698145.1 Geomicrobium sp. JCM 19039 | reverse complement strand
AAACTAGCGCGCAAAATGGCACCCAGCATCGCGCTACCCTTCCAACCAAACAACCAACAGCGTAAATCAGGAAAATCTTCATTCTATATAGGTCGCTTCAAAACAACACAGTTCACCTCATAATGGACGATGTATGAACGTTTATTTTTTAAATCAAACTTCAACCTTGTTTTATGCACATAAACCTCAAGAGCCAGTAACGATCGGCACCTCCGGTGCCGAAGATAAACCTAGCGCTCTTCGGCATGACACGTGCCGATGACGCCTTTGTGCTCTGGAGTACAAACGATTCGACTGCAGTGGTAACCAATAAACAGTAGCATTCAAATTTAAACAAAGTATGTTGATTGGTTATTACGGCGTTTCGTCACTGCCTTTTAGATTACTTTGCGATGCATAGATAAATGAACTCGTTTATTTTGGGAATTTATGCTATGTGGTACATGCCGTAACCCTTTACCTACAAAGAAAGAAGAAAAACTCTCCACGCCACAATGAATGGAATCGTCAAAAAACAATGTCGAATTTTGTTGACACCGCTTTCACCTAGGGCTATAATTCGTTTTAGAAAAAGTGAAACAGCGTTCCTTAATGAAGAACAGGAGGGGGATGATGATACAATCAATCGACCGAGCCTTGCGCGTATTAGATTTGTTGAAAGATCATCATTTTGGACTTGGTGTTACTGAATTATCCATCGTTTAGGGGTGGCAAAAAGTACAGTGCACCGCATTCTCAGTAGTATGGAAGATCATGGTTACGTAAGGCAAGAACCGAATAATGGTAATTATCGGTTAGGTTTAAAATTTTTAGAAATGCAACAATATGTTCTAAAACAAATGGAAATTACGGCGATTGCCAGGCCGTTTCTAGATGATTTGAGTAGAGAAGCAAATGAGATCGTCCATCTCGTTGAGCAACAAGACTTTGAAGTTGTTTATTTGGATAAAGTAGAACATCATTCGAATACGATTCGTATCTATTCAAGGATCGGGCGTCGGGCACCTATGCATTGTACCGGTGTAGGGAAAGTATTGTTATCACATTTGACGGAGTCGAAATTGGAACACTATTTCCAAAGTGTGACGAGTCGAAAGAAGTTCACAGAGCATACATTAACGACAAAGATAGAGATAAAAGATGCCATTACACGTATTAAAGATTTGGGATATAGTGTTGATAACGAAGAACACGAACGAGGCATTCGGTGTGTAGCTGCGCCTGTATTTAATCATCTTGGAGAGGTCAATCATGGTGTAAGTGTCACAGGTCCGTTAGACCGTATGGATGATCAAAGGCTCGAAGAAGTGATTGGGTTATTAACAGCGACGTGCGGCAGAATATCGAAAGAATTAGGATGCCAATAGATCTTTTTATTCCATATAAGAAGAACGGCGTTCCGTAATAAGGAACAAAGGTGCAGTAAAACAGAATATAGGGGGAAGTTTCAATGAAAAAATATTTTCTAAGTTTAGGAATGCTAGTGCCAGTGTTAGGCCTTGCTGCATGTGGCGGAGATGATTCAACAGATGCGAATGGTGAAGAGGCGGCGGCTAATTTCCCAAATAGTTCATTGGAAGTCATTGTTCCTTATGCTGAGGGTGGCGGAACAGATTTGGTAGCAAGAGCTTTTGCAGATTATTTGCAAGATGAGATTGGTGAGTCTGTCAGTGTGTCAAACCGTGAAGGTGGCGGTGGTGCAGTAGGTATGCAAGCAGGAGCAACAGTACTGCAGACGGACATTCAATGACACTTGTGACGGTAGAGTTGTTAACGCTTCCTCATAGTGGATTAGCAGATTTAAGTTATGAAGAAGATTTCAAACCTGTCGCTCTTCTTAATGAAGACTCAGCTGCTATTACGGTGCAAGCGGATTCGGAATACGAAACGATTGAGGACTTTATTGAAGCGGTAGAGTCTGGTGAGAATTTGCAAATCGGTAACTCTGGAACAGGTGCGATTTGGCATTTGGCCGCTTCAGCATTAGAGCAAGAAATCGATGGTTCTTTTAACCATGTGCCGTTTGAAGGGGCTGCTCCTGCAGTGAATAACTTATTAGGTGGACATATTGATGCCGTTAGTGTGAGTCCAGCTGAAGTGATTAACCAAGTTGAAAGCGGAGATTTACGCGTACTTGCAGTTATGGCAGATGAGCGAGTAGACGCCCTACCAGATGTACCGACATTAAGTGAATCTGGAATTGATCTGTCTATCGGTACGTGGAGAGGAATTACAGTTCCTGCGGATACACCGGATGAGGTTGTTGACGTCCTTGCTGACGCTGCAGCAGCTACAGCTGAAAATGAAGAGTTTATTGATCGAATTGACACGTTACAACTCGGGTATCGCTATGAAGGACCAGCAGGATTTGCAGAGTTAATGAACGACCAAGATGCATTGTTTGAAGAACTGATTCCTTCCTTAGATTTAGATTAATAGAAGGGGACGAGCCGGATGCAAAAACTTCATGCTAACCACGTGATTAGCCTATTATTACTCGTGTTTGCAGTCGCAGCTTTTATTATGGCTCAAAGCTTCAACTCATCAAGCGGGACCGCACCAGGTCCTGCCTTTTTCCCACAAGTTTTGAGTGTGTTGCTACTTGTGCTTGCCATTATTTTAGCCTTTCAAACACCCGCCCAGTCAAATAGCAAAGTGAACATAAATGTAGTACTTATTATGATACTATTCGGTGTCTATGTGTTTCTAGTTCAACCGATCGGTTTTGTTGTCTCTACTCTGTTGTTTACCGTCGGTTATTTACTCATTCTCGGTGAACGACGTTGGTATTTTATCGTACCGGCAGCAATTTTGTTGCCAGTTACGGTTTCATATGCATTTGAACAATTGTTAAATGTTCCTATCCTCATGGGGTGCTTTATTAAGGAGGGTTTTAGATGAACCTGTGGGAAGGCTTTCTCGGTTTAGCAGATCCCATGATTCTGATATTATTAATTACAGGGGTATTGCTCGGAGTAATCATCGGATCATTGCCTGGTTTGACGGCTACAATGGGTGTTGCTTTATTCTTACCGGTGACGTTTGGTATGGAAGCTATACCAGGGTTATTGTTGTTAGTTGGGATTTACTTCGGTTCCATTTATGGGGGATCGATTGCTGCAATCTTATTAAACACACCAGGTACACCAGCAGCGGCAGCAACGGCAATGGACGGTTATGCAATGACCAAAAAAGGAGATGCACGAACGGCTCTAAATATCGCGGTCATTGCTTCAGGGTTTGGGTCAATTATTAGTGTCCTCATGTTGATCTTTCTTTCCCCACAACTCGCCAACATTGCGCTTAGCTTTAGTGCGCCGGAGATGTTTGGTTTAGCTTTATTTGGTCTTAGTATTATTTCTAGTATTGCTGGGGCATCGCTCGTGAAAGGGTTAATTGCTGGAGTTGTCGGTCTCTTGATTGCAACCATTGGTATGGACCGATGACGAGTTATCCGAGATATACATTTGATCAACCTGTATTGCTAGAGGGTTTTGACTTTATCCCAATCATGATTGGTTTATTTGCGGTGTCTGAAGCTTTTATTATGGCTGACGATTACTTTAAGGAAAAAGGCGGACCGTTAAAAGTGACGGCCAAGTTACTCAAAACGAATTGGCGGTCGATGCCAAGGCTGTTTCCGACAATGACGAAATCATCGATTTTAGGTTCAATCATTGGAATCATTCCGGGTGCAGGTGCAGATGTTGCAGCCTTTGTTTCTTACAATGAAGCCCAGCGCTTTGCAAAAAAAGAAGATAAGGAATTGTTTGGAAAAGGGAATCCAAAAGGGATTGCAGCTGCTGAGTCTGGAAATCAAGGGGTAACAGGTGGGGCGATGGTTCCGCTACTAACATTAGGAATCCCTGGTGATGCAGTAGCCGCGGTCATGCTAGGTGCCTTTGTTGTTCAGGGAATTCAACCAGGACCGCAAATCTTTCAAACGAGCGGTGAGTTAATTTACATCTTATTTGCGGGAATGCTTGTTGCCGCAGTTGTGATGGTCATTATTGGGTTGTTAGGTATTCGTTTATTTACAAAGGTGCTACTCGTTCCTAAGACATTGATGATTACGATCATTCTCGTGCTATCCACAGTCGGGGCGTTTGCCATTAATAACAACATTTTTGATGTGTACGTTGTTCTAGGGGCTGGAATCATCGGCTTCTTTATGAAAAAGCATGGGTTCCCTGCTTCACCAATCGTTCTTGCGCTCATTTTAGGACCGATGGCAGAAAGTGAATTCCGCCGTGCGTTAACGATGTCTGAAGGCAGTATGATGATTTTTGCTACACGTCCAATCGCAGCAACCCTTATTGTATTAGCCATTTTATCGTTATTCACGCCGTTATTTATGAAGTTATTTAAAAATAGAAAAGGAAAGACGGTTTCACAGGATTAGGAGGCTTCTATGGATGTAGTAACGATTGGAGAGACGATGGTCGTTTTTGAAGCCGGGTCGCAAGGACCGCTTCGATACACGCATACGTTTACAAAGCGCCACGGTGGTGCAGAGTCCAATGTAGCCATTGGCATTCAAAGGTTAGGGCACTCTGCAAGGTGGATGAGTCAAGTTGGGGAGGATGAACTTGGCCAGTACTTACTTCAGTCCATTCGTGGAGAAGGTGTTGATACGAACTTTGTAACAACGTCACCAACTGCACCAACGGGTTTGTTTATTAAAGAATTCCGAAGGCCAAATGAAGGTTCGGTACATTATTATCGTGCAGGTTCGGCAGCGAGCCAAATGAGTGGTGATCTTATCGGTGAGGAACTGTTTCGCAATGCAAAGGTTCTTCACATTACAGGCATTACTCCTCTCATTAGTAAAAGCTGTGATGAGGTAATCACGAAAGCGATACACCTCGCGAAAAAATTAGGGTTATTCGTTTCGTTTGATCCGAACTTACGTTTTAAAATTATGGAAGAATACGGTGAAGACCGAGCACGGGATCGCATGAGAGAACTGGCAGGGATGAGCGATTTGTTCCTCCCAGGCTTAGATGAGGCCGAATGGATGTATGGGACAAACGATGAGTCAGAAATCGCGCATCGTGCGTTCCTTGATGGTGCGAAACGAATTGTCATTAAAAAGGGTTCAACCCATTCCTATTATGCAGAGCACGATGGAAAAAGTGGTTTTGTAAACAGTCATTCTGTTGATCGCGTCGTTGATCCGATTGGTGCTGGAGATGGTTTCGCTTCCGGTGTCATTGTCGGGATACTAGAGGAGATGACGTTGCATGACGCTGTCAACCTCGGTGCAGCGGTAGGTGCTTTAGTGGTGAGTTCACCCGGAGATATTGAAGGTCTACCTACGCGCAAAGAAGTAGACTTGTTTTTAAATCAAACGAGTAAAGACGTTTTACGTTAGGAGAGATTACGGTGGAGAAAATCGATCAGTTACTCGAATCAGGCGTTGTGGCAGTGTTAAGAAAGCTGCCATTTGACAAGATTGAACATATTGCTCGTGCGCTCGTTGAAGGTGGCGTCACAGGTCTTGAAGTGACCGTTGATTCTGAACGTGCACTAGAAGCTATCGAGAAATGTAAACAAGTGGCCGGGGATCGAGCGGTCGTTGGGGCTGGAACCGTGTTGAACGGTCAAGCCGCTCAAGAAGCAATTGACGCAGGAGCAGAGTTCATATTTGCTCCGATTTTAGATGAAGAAACGATCCGGGTTGCGAATGCCAACCGTGTGATCGTCATCCCTGGGGTATACACGCCGACAGAAGCGCACCAAGCTCACGTTTTCGGAGCAGACTTGGTTAAGATTTTCCCGGCAGATACGCTCGGTCCAGCTTTTATTAAAGGACTGCAAGGGCCACTTGGCCACATTAAAATGATGCCGACCGGTGGAATTGACGAAACAAACATTGCATCATATATTCAAGCAGGTGCAGTAGCTGCTGGAGCAGGCGGTGCACTATTAAAGAAATCGTTCATCGACGAGCAAGATTGGCCAGCCTACGTGATCACGCGGCCAAGTTTGTAACAGCTGCTAAGGGTGTTAAATCGAAATAGTAACGAAAAAGCAACCCGGCACCTGCTCGGTTGCTTTTTCGTTATTTACTAGGCGTCTTGTAGATGTTAGAAAAGCACCGTCGACAAATAGATGAAAAAGGTGACGCTAATTGCACTAAGAAGCGTAGTAAAAAGCACGATTTGCCCAGCTGTTTCTTGCAAAACATCGTGTTCCAATGCCAACGTAGCACTGTTACGTGACGTCGGCAATGCGCTGGCAATAAGAAGAGACTGTGCGATAATGCCATCAATCTGAAGCGTCCAAATGACAGCGAGGGCGACGGCGGGTCCGACAAGCAGTCGGCCAATCGTTCCCCATATGATGACGCGGTTCAGCTTGCTCATTTTAATGAGGGCAATTTGTGCGCCTAGCAAAATGAGAGCGACGGCCATGAAACCATCTGCTAAATATTGGATCGGTGTTAAGAGTGGTGTAGGGATCGGTATGCTCCATGCATTAAAAATAATGCCTAAGATCATCGCATGGATGACGGGCAGTCGTAACATGGCGATGACAATTTCAAGTCCACTTTTAGTAGCAGAGATGAGGTTGTATAGACCGTATGTGTACGTAAGAATGTTTTGAAAGATTAAAACGATAATTTGAACGCTCAACGATGGGGTTCGCTTGAAAGAGCATCTGACTAATCGGCAACCCGTAATTTCCAGAATTCATTAGACCGATGCTGTTTTTAAGTATCGCCGATTGTTTTTGATCTAATTGCAACGATTTACCGAGCAGTCCTGTAACGATCATCATGAGTGCGGTATAGATGATTAAAAACAGGAGCACTTGGCCGAGCAGTTGGACGTCTAGCTCGGTTTGTGCGAGGTTAAGAAATACGGCTGCGGGCATAAAGCAGTACGTGAGTAAATTTGCCAGTGCCCGAATATTAAATTGGAACTTCTTTTGCATGAGAATACCAATGACCATTAACAATAAAATTGGGAAAATCACATCAAGAAATACAGACAAAAAGTAGTCCATGACAGGAACTCCTATTCACAAGGAAAAGCACCCTCGTTATGAGGGTGCTCGTCACAAAAGTTTAAATTGCCCAAGCGCCTTTTCTAAAGACAGGTTCACGTGTACCATCTTCATGAAGACCATCGATATCCATATCCGCACTTCCCATCATGAAATCAACATGCGTAATGCTTTGATTAATACCTTTATCTTCAAGCTCTTCTTTTGACATGTCTTTTCCACCTTCGATGTTAAAGGCGTATGCACTTCCAAGCGCTAAATGGTTCGAAGCATTTTCATCAAACAGTGTATTGTAGAAGATAATGTTCGTATCTGAGATTGGGGATCGGTGTGGAACGAGCGCCACTTCGCCAATGTATTTTGATCCCTCGTCACCTTCCAAAATTCCTTTGAGCGTAGCTTCACCTTCTTCAGCTCGATAGTCAACAACTTTCCCATCTTTAAACGTGAGCGTGAAGTTCGTAATGAGCGTTCCACCGTAATTCAGTGGCTTTGTGCTCGTTACGGTTCCGTTTACGCCAGTTTTCTTTGCAGCAGTAAACACTTCCTCAGTTGGAATGTTGGCAACGAAATTAACACCTGCTTTGCTTTCACTTCCACCAGACGCCCAAATGTGGGTTTTTGGAAGCTCAATAACGAGGTCAGTGCCTTCTGCTTTATAGTGCAAGGCATGGAACTTCTTGTTATTCAACGTTTGTTGCTTTTCGTCTAATGTGGCTAAGTGGTTTTTCCACGCGTCGACAAAATCAGGTTCATGCATGCGCGTTGCAGAAAATATTGAGGACCATAATTTATCAACTGCGTCATCTTCACTCGAGTCAGGGAAGACTTTCTTTGCCCATTCTGGTGAAGGGACGGCGACAATAGACCAGCTCACTTTGTCGGATTGGATGTAACTGCGGAACGTTTCTGACGCTTTACCAGCTGCTTTTTGTTGCGTGGCTACATGTTCTGGGTTCGCATCTTTTAACAAGTCAGGGTTACCTCCTGTAATGCTTAAGAAAGCAGCGTTGTCCTCTGCAGCTTTTACAAGCGGGTCAGCTTTCCATTGAGGAAACTCGGAAAAGGCTTTTTCAGGGGCATACTCAAACTTAATGCGAGTCGCTTCTTCGTCATTCCACTCAATATGTACATTTTTAGAGCCCATCTCATATGCACGCTTCGTTAAGGCACGAACAAAAGGGGCAGCATAAATCGGAGTGCGTACATAAAGTGTTTGTCCTTTTTGTAAGTTTACGCCTACTTTTAGTGCGAGATCTGCGTAATTTTCAAGGTTTTGTTCGATCGTTGTCATCGGTCTGACTCCTTTTATTCATTTTTTTTAGTATACACTAGTTTTTCTCAGTGATTGCACGGTATTGCTTCCCGCGCTCAACATACGTATCACGTACACGTTTCATCTCTTCTAAGTCCTCTTCAGAAAGTTCACGTACCACTCTAGCTGGACTGCCGAGGGCAAGGTTCTTGGTGGAATGGTCGTCCCGGGTGTGACGAGGCTCCTGCACCGATAAACGCTTCTTCACCTACTTCGGCTCCATCTAAAACGGTTGCTTTCATGCCAACGAGTGCGCCTTTTTTGATCGTACAACCGTGAAGGGTTACTTGATGACCGACACTCACATCATCTTCGATAACAATCGGATTACCAGGACTTTGGTGAATCATGCTGAGATCTTGGATGTTTACTCGCTTCCCGATCGTTGTGCGGTCCACATCGCCACGAATAACCGTATGGAACCATATGCTTGAATCTTCTTCGATGGCTACGTCGCCGCTAATCACGACGCCATCTGCAATATATACACTCGGATGAATGTTCGGGGACATTTCCTTAAATGGATAGATGTACATCAAAAATCTCCTTTCTCTATCGTCAGTGTATCAGAAATTAGACGTAATCATGTCCGAAATGCTTCAATTGCTAGAGGAAAGGTCAAATCATACAGATGGCAGATGAAATATCTGCCCACATATGGTCTAATAGAAAGAAAGGTGTCGTTTTATACGGGAGGAATCAACATGCGCATTTGGGAAGCTGAACATGCCATTGGCGTGATTGTCATTGTTCATGGTGCTGGAGAACATTATGGACGTTACGACTGGCTAATTGAGCGGTTAAATCGTGAGCATTTTCATGTTGTCGCCGGCGATTTGCAGGGTACGGGCGAACGAGAGGGAAACGTGGTCACGTCGACCACTTTCAACAATATATGGATACGGTTCACCATTGGTACAAAGAAGCGGTGGCGTTTGAGCTGCCGGTATTTCTATTTGGTCACAGCATGGGGGGACTTGCGGTTATTCGCATGATGATGGAAAAACAACTGCCGGTTCGTGGTGTGATTTTATCTTCACCCTGTCTTGCGTTATATGACCCACCAAACAAAGCGCTGACGGCAGCCGCAAAGACAATGCACCGAATTGTCCCAGCATTAAGTTTCAAAAATGGCATTCGAGCAGAGCATGCGACGAGAAGTCCAGAAGTGCGCACAGAATTTCTTAAAGATGAACTGTTTGTACATACTGTTTCTGTTCGTTGGTACCAGGAGCTTTCAAAAGCGATGAAAGTGAGCTTGGACCATGCGTACGAATTTCCAAATGTGTCACTTCTTGTCCTTCAGGCTGGGGAAGATTATCTTGTGGACAAAACCGCTGCCATGAATGGTTTAACCGGCTAAGAATTGAAGACCGAGCGATGAGAGAATGGCGAGGATTGTATCATGAACTGTTTAATGAACCAGAGCGTGAAGAAGTGTTCCGTTTTATGTTATATTTCACATGGCAAAGATTGGCAGACTTTAAGTTGAATGAGGAGAGTGTCCAATGAATTTTCATGTTCCGACCAAGCCATGGTCGATTCTTTACCGAACATATAGAGAAACCATTCCTGAAGTACATCAGCAGCTAGAATCTTGGAAAAGGTTAGCCGATGAGATTCCCGAACAAGATTTACGTAATCAAGCGGTATGGACGATTGATGATAAAGACTTCCATTGTGAAGGAGGGAGTGTGCTCGCCCTCGTTGCTGGCGGCAATAAAGAAGCATTTATTCGATTTTTATGTGCTTACCAGACCATTTGTGATTACTTAGATACGCTTTGTGACAAAAATGACTCACAAGACCCAGATGATTTCAGAGCTTTACACGATGCGCTACTTGATGCATTAACGCCAGGAGAACCGACGAAAGATTATTACCGTGTCCGAGGGGGGCACGATGATGGCGGTTATTTGCATGAGCTCGTTAAGGAATGTCAACAAACGCTAAAAACGTTCCCAGGTTATCCGGCGATGAAAAGTGCAATGAAAGAGCTTGCCCAGTACTACGTAGACTTTCAAGTGTACAAGCATGTGCCTGAGGACGAGCGTGAAGGATTACTCGTTGCCTTCTATGAAGAACATGCCGAGAAGTATCCGGAGTTGCGCTGGTATGAGTTCGCATGTTGCGCCGCTTCGACACTTGCTCTTTATTGCTTGGCTGCCTATGCAGCTGCAAAGCCGCGCACCGAGCAAGAAGCAGAGAAACTAAAAAACGGATATTTTCCTTGGATGCAAGGTGTTCACATTATGCTGGATTACTTCGTTGACCAAGAGGAAGACTTTGAAGAAGAGGAAATGAACTTTGCGGCTTATTATACAAGTGAAGATGAAATGGTCGAGCGGTTTCACTTTTTAGATGAAAAAGCGAGCCAATACCTTACAGGACTTCCAGACGAATCTTTTCACCGAAAGATCAAGCAAGGTTTATATGCGATTTATCTTTCTGATGGCGATGTGCAAAACAACTTGGAGATGAAGCATGCAGCGAAGCGCCTGATTGGCTTAGGTGGTGCTTCAACAAAATTCTTTTATTACAATAGCTGGGTATTTAGAAGAAGAAATAAGAAATAGTGTTACGCAATGAAACACCTGACGCATTCGAACTGAATGCGTCAGGTGTTTTTTCGATCATGGAGTTCTATTCTGGGACAAACGATCTCTGTCTGCTCCTATGATTTCGGGGAGTCCACAGAACGGTCGCTCAAAAACTGACGAATTTGCAGTAAGTGATGCTCATCATGTTCTAGAAAGTCATAGCGAAGTTGCTCGATCGTGTATGGCACGTCCTCCAACCCTTCTCGGATTGTGAAGACGAGAGGATCGGGATGCTTTGAGAAGGCAGTAATGAGCTTACGTCGTTGCCTTAAAAATTGCTGGAGCACCTCTTTTGGTGATCGCCTTTGGATTTTCTCCATCGCTTTTTGATTAAACTCATCATGATTAGGAAATTCGGGTAATGACACGCTCTCCTCAATATATGGCAAAACGTGTTCACATAAGTAGCAATCCCAATAATACATATGACCGATAATTTCTTTAATCGACCATTTTTCTGGAGCGAGGGGGGACGAGAGTGTCGTATCATTCAATCGACATAACCGTGTCACTTCATCGTTTATAAACGCGTCATGTTGCATAGAGGTAACCTCCTTTCGCTATTGTTTTCGAGGATGGTGGAAATTTCCTTTTTTTCCACCTGTCTTTTCTACGAGGTATGTTTCTTCGATGACCATTGCTTTGTCGACAGATTTACACATATCATAGAAAGTTAGTGCCGCCGCTGTTACCGCCGTCAATGCTTCCATCTCAACACCCGTACTCGCATCAACCGTGACAACTGCAGTAATGGACAATAAGTAATCATCCCCATCTCGTTCATAAGTAAAGTGGAGATCTGTTCCTTGCAGCATAATCGGATGGCACATCGGAATCCACTCCGACGTTTTTTTTGCGGCCATAATGCCGGCAACTTGAGCGACGGGAAGGGGGTCTCCTTTTTGAATGCTGTCAGAATGAATCGCGTCATAAAGCGTTTTTGACAGACGTACTCGGCTCGTCGCCGTTGCTGTACGCACTGACGGCTGTTTTTCTGAAATATTGACCATCTGGGGTCGGCCTTGGTCATTGTAATGAGAAAAATCTTTCATCTTAAAAACTCCCTTGCCAATCATGTTCGGAATTGATGTTTGAAAATCCTTTTTCTTCATCTCTAAATGTAAGATATTTTGTTGATGAAGCGTCATAAAGCGCACCCATATGGTCAGCATGTTTAATGATTGTTTCGAGTGTGTGAAATGTCCGGCGATGGTATAGCGCATGCAATGGTTGTGCACGTCCTTTGTGAATTGGAAGAACGATGTCTGCTTCTACGTTTTCCATTGCAGTATTTTGGAGGGTGAGAAGCAGTTCTCCGTGAATCATCGGTAAATCTCCTGCGAGAACTTGAAACCATTCATTCGGTTCGTTTTTGAGCGTATGAAATCCATGATAGAGAGCGCGTAACGGGCCACCATGAGCTTGTGGCTCAACGATTACAGAGTGTCCAGCTCGTTGAAACGTTTCGGCTAGCTGATCATTTGTCACAATAGAATAATTCGTGATGTTAGCAGCTTTTAAGGCACGCACACTGCGCATGTAAAGGGCTCATTGTCGAATGTTTCAAATAGCTTTTGTTTTCCGTAGCGGCTTGACTTGCCTCCAGCTAGAATCAGACCAGTTACTTTCATTTTCGTAGTTCCCCAGTTAGATGAGGCAAGATCGGTAAAATGAGTTCCTTCATGGCCAACTGAACAGCATTTGTCGAACCAGGCAAACTAAAAATGCTCGTTTGCTCGACAGACCCAGCGATTGCGTTGCTCAGCATGGCTTTTGGGCCAATTTCTTCGAAACTTTGTTGTCGAAATTGCTCACCGAACCCTATCATCTCTTTCTCGAGTAGCTGTTTGATTGTCGAATGCGTCTGATCACGTCTGCTCATTCCTGTACCACCATTGGTAATGACCACATCCACAAGCGGATCTCTCACCCATGCGTTTACCTGTTCTTGAAGTTGGAAGGGTCATCTTTCATCACTTTATAATAAACAACTCGATGCGACGGCTTTAATAACGATTGAATGGTTTGACCGCTTCGATCTTCAGTGAAGGACCTCGTATCACTAAGTGTTAAGATGGCAACGGATACGCCAGTTACGTCATGCTCATGATGCATTTTCTTTTCTCGCCTCACTCTCACTATGTTAAACTGTTAGAAATATTTACCTTATCTACTCTTATAGTACGTGAGGTAAGGAGGGATCGTAAAGTGGCAAGAAGCGAAGTTCACGATCAGTTAGACAGGCCACTGAAAGATTTGCGCATCTCCATTATGGATCGCTGTAACTTTCGCTGTACGTATTGCATGCCGAAAGAAGTATTTGGACCAGATTACGCGTTTATGGATTCCGAAGAGTTGCTCTCTTTTGACGAGATTGTGGAATTAGCAACGGCGTTTGCTCACTTGGGAGTAAATAAACTCCGCATTACGGGTGGGGAGCCTTTGCTTAGAAAAGATGTGGCTCAATTGATCGGCCGGTTAGATGCGATTGACGGTATTGAAGATATTGCTATGACGACCAATGCCGTAATGCTTCCACGATTGGCACAACCGTTAAAAGAAGCAGGCTTACGTCGCGTTAATATTAGTTTTGATGCGTTGTCTGTTGCCACGTTCCAACAGATGAGTGGTCGGAAAACGAAGCCTGAGGCAGTCATACGAGGCATCCAGGCGGCAAAAAACGCAGGTTTAGGCGTGAAGGTGAACATGGTTGTGCAACGAGGGGTCAATGAACATGAAGTCATTCCAATGGCGAAGTATTGTAAAGATGAGCGAGTAACTCTGCGGTTCATTGAATTCATGGATGTGGGTCAAACGAATGGATGGGATTTTTCTCAAGTCGTATCTAAAAAAGAACTTTATGAGCGTGTTTCTACAATTGCACCCCTTCGGGCACAAGAAGAAGACTACTTCGGAGAAGTCGCTTCTCGCTATGCTTACGACGACGGTTCAAATGTAGAAGTAGGGTTTATCTCTTCTGTCACTGAGACGTTTTGCGGAACGTGTACGCGGGCACGGTTAAGTGCAGACGGAAAATTGTTCACGTGCTTATTTTCAGAACGAGGTACGGACCTAAAATCTGATGTTCGAAACGGGATGTCTGCCACACAACTTCGAGAGCGAATTCACAGAATATGGAATAATCGATCGGATCGCTATTCAGAATTACGAACGAATGAATCAGCCAAGCAACGTAAAAAGATTGAGATGTCATATATTGGAGGGTAATGGTTTGGGATTGTCCGCTCTCTAACAATTAAATAAAGAAAGAAGGTGAGGAATCAGTGGTAGAAATTCGTAAACCCATTCGGATTGCAGAAGCAGTTAGCAAAGTAATGCATTATGAACTTTCCGAACGAGTCGACCATGTTCCTTTGTTGGAATCAGATCATCGTTTTTTAGCAAATACACTCGTTGCAGACCATGATGTTCCTCCATTTGACCGTTCGCCATACGACGGTTATGCGGTGCGTTCTACCGACACGAGTACAGCGAATCGAAACGAACCAATCACGCTGTCTGTCGTTGGTGAAATTGGTGCGGGCACGGTTTATCCGAGCAAGGTCCAAGCCGGTGAAGCGGTGCGAATTATGACAGGAGCGAAGATCCCCGACGGTTGTGACGCGTCGTAATGCTAGAGCTTGTAAACGAAATCAATGCCGAGAAAATATCCCTTGTCCGTCCGCTCTTGCACAATGACAACATTAGTTTTCAAGGTGAAGATACGCGAAGAGACCAATCTCTCGTTGAAAGAGGAAGCTATATTCACCCAGGGGTCACAGCCTTGCTCGCGACGTTTGGTTATGATGTTGTTCCAGTCGCGAGAAAGCCTAAAATTGGCATTCTTGCTACGGGTAGTGAACTGCTAGATGTGCATGAGCCTTTGTCTCCAGGGAAGATTCGAAATAGCAATGCTTACATGGCAGCTGCTCAAGTGAAGCGCGCAGGTGGGGAACCGGTCATGTTCGGTAAACTTCCAGATGATCTCGACCAATGCGTAACCGCAGTATCTGAACATTTACAAGAAGTAGACGTCATGATTACGACAGGAGGAGCTTCTGTCGGTGACTTTGATCTCGTGCCAGCCATTATTGAGCGTTTAGGAGCGGACACACTCTTTAACAAAGTAGCGATGAGACCGGGTAGTGTCACAACGGCAGCCGCTGTGGAAGACAAGCTTATGTTCGGATTGTCTGGTAACCCAGGCGCTTGTTATGTCGGGTTTGAAGTGTTTGTCCGCCCCCTCATCCGCAAGGCTTTAGGCACGAAGTTTGCACACTTACAGAGAAGCAAGGGCGTCCTCGGTGTCGATTTTCCTAAACCGAACCCGTTTACACGCCTCGTCCGTGGGGTGATTGAAGAGTCAGAAGGTACACATATTGTCCGTCCTTCGGGGTTAGATAAGTCTGGGTCGGTCATTTCACTCGGTGAAGCGGATGTGTTCATCGTCTTACCAGGAGGCACAAGGGGATATGAAAAGGGAATGGAAGTGGACTTGTTATTTTTAGAGAATCAAAAAGGCAGTGAGTGGCCGTGGGACAACCTTGTCGCATCATACAAGTCGTAGGCTATAAAAACGCTGGAAAAACGACATTGATTGAACAAATTACGCGGGAGTTATCGTCGAAGAACGTTACGGTAGGTGTCGTCAAACATCATGGACATGGCGGTGAGCTTGTCAAGAGCGCAGATAGTGCACGGTTTTTCCGAGCGGGCGCTTCTGTCAGTCTTGTTGAAGGAGAGGGTCATGTGCAAATTGACGTACATAGCAGCACTTCTTCACTTGATGCGTTGATTCAACTCCAACAACAGCTGCAAAGCACGAGCTGCGTTCTCGTTGAAGGGTGGAAACGAGAGGATCGATATGCTTCGATCGTCATCATTCGAGACGAAGCCGATTTCCACTTGTTAAAGCGTAATCACATCATGATCGTCATTACCCATGTGCCCATTGACCGTGAGCTAGACGTGCCTGTTTTTGATTATGAAAACGTTCATACGTATGTGAGCTACATTGTCCGCTACATCATGAAAGGAGTAATCGGCAGAGATGTTTCAACTGACGAAAGAACCCATTGATATCCAACCGCTCATAGACGAAGTGTCACACCGGAATGCAGGGGCGGTATTAACGTTTCTAGGCACGGTTCGTGAACTAACGAATGGCAAGCGCACAGTGCAACTTGAATATCATGCCTACGAATCAATGGCTCAAAAAATGCTCCAAAGAATTGGAGACGAAGTGCAAGAAAAGTGGCCGCATGTAAACATTGCGATTACTCATCGCCTCGGTGTTTTGCATATTTCAGAAGTGGCTGTGGCAATTGCTGTCAGCTCACCACACCGAAAAGATGCTTACGATGCAAATGCTTTTGCGATGGAGAGAATCAAAGAGATGGTCCCGATTTGGAAAAAAGAGCATTGGGATGATGGCACAAGTTGGATTGGAGATCAACAAGAGAAGAAGGGGAGGGAGGAAGCCGCCCATGGTTGAAATTCTTTTCTTCGCTTGGATTAGCGATAAGACCGGTGAAAGTCGCATCAAAGTAAGTGTTGATGGCTATTCTGTGCAAGAAGTAAAGAGTTGGGTGGAACAGAAGTATCAACTAGGAACCGGAGCGTTAAGCAAAACGATGACGGCAATTAACGAAGAGTTTAGCGAGAATGATGATCGTGTACAACATGGCGATACGCTAGCGCTCATCCCCCCAGTAAGCGGAGGATAAAAACCGGCAGCGTCAGCTGCCGACCGGTTTATCAGGCTTCTCTTTTAATTTCACCCTGATTTTTATTGCTAATGTAAAAATAAAGACCTCCGACAAATAATGCTCCACCAATAATGTTGCCAATCGTCACAGGAATTAAATTATGCACTAACCCTGCCCAGGTTACTGTGTCAGGGCCACCATGCATGAGAGCGATGCCAAGAATAGACATATTCGCAATACTATGTTCTAAGCCTGCGGCGATAAATGCAAAGATAAGCACAAAAATTAAAAACAGCTTTGCAATGTCACCTTCAGCGCGAAGTGATGTCCAAATCGCTAAACAGACGATCCAGTTACACAGAATTCCCCTGAATAGAAGTTCTATTGCCGGCGCATTCATTTTTTCAGCCGATAGCGAGAACATGTAGTGATGCTCGGGCACGTCTTGAAAGATGCCTGTCATGACTATAAGTACCGTGAAGAATGCTGCGCCGATAAAATTTCCAAGATAACTCCACAACCAGATGATCGATGTTTGTTTCCACGTCGTCACTTTTGATAATGAACTAACCGTAAAGATAAGGTTGTTGCCCGTAAAGAGTTCAGAGCCTGCCCAAAGAACGAGTGCTAAAGCGATCCCGAATGTGGCGCCGGTTAAGATATCTAAAAACGGAGAGCCTGCCGCTTGCAAAGGACCTCCTACAGAAAATAACACGATGGTTCCGATACCGACATAAGCGCCTGCTAACATCGAGGCGATCAAATAACGAAGCGGTGAATCGGTGTACAATTGATATTTTCCTTTTGCTTGGTCGTTCAACGTATGTATGGTGTCTTTATACATGGTGCCCTCCTATCCGAGTAGAGTCTATATACCCAAAGTAATCGTTTTAAAACGAATTTGGAAATGTTTGAACCTAGAAAGATTAGGGAAAAAGTTGGAAAGTTCACGTTTGCATAAAGAGAGGGGAATATAAATTGAGCGAACATTTGAACGTAACGGTAAATGGCAGACAGGAGAAGGTCTCAAGCCAGGATTCAGTTCTAAATTATTTAACGAAGAAAGACATTGAGATTCCGAGTTTATGCTATCATCCGAGTCTTGGGGCAATCGAGACATGTGACTCATGTATCGTGAAAGTGAACGGGGAATTTGTAAGGGCTTGCTCGACGCCAATTAAAGACGGTGATGTCATCGAGTCTGCAGGCAGTGATGTGCACGAAGCACAGCTTATTGCAATGGATCGAATGCTTGGAAACCATGAATTGTATTGCACAGTGTGCGATTTTAATAACGGCAATTGCGAGATACATAACACAGTCAAAGAGATGCGCATTAGCCACCAAGAAACACCTCATACGAGCAAAGAAGCTCCTGTTCAAAGAAACGCATTTTATCGCTATGACCCCGATCAGTGTATTTTGTGCGGTCGGTGCGTTGAAGCTTGTCAAGACGTCCAAGTGACCGAGACACTATCGATTGACTGGAACTTAAAACGTCCACGAGTAATATGGGACAAGAACACCTCGATCGATGATTCCTCGTGTGTGAGTTGTGGACATTGTTCAACCGTGTGTCCGTGTAACGCTATGATGGAAGTCGGCATGGAGAAAGAAGCGGGTTTCTTAACGAAAGTAAACGATGAAACGATGAAACCGATGGTTAACATTACGAAAAATGTCGAAACGGGTTACGAGTCGCTCATGACGATATCAGATTTGGAAGCGACGATGCGTGAAGAGCGAATCGAAAAGACGAAAACGGTGTGCACGTATTGTGGTGTTGGCTGTGCTTTCGATGTCTGGACAAAGGATCGTCAAATTCTAAAAGTGGAACCTCAGCAGGAAGCACCAGCAAACGGCATTTCCACATGTGTAAAAGGAAAGTTTGGTTGGGACTATGTGAACAGTGATGAACGCTTGACGAAACCTCTCATTCGTGAAGGCAATGCGTTTAGAGAAGCAGAATGGGAGGAAGCACTTGACTTGATCGAGAAGAAGTTCAAGAAAACGGCGAAGCAAAAGGGGTCTGATGCACTCGCGTTTATTTCGTCATCAAAATGCACGAACGAAGAATCATACCTTATGCAGAAGTTGGCACGGTCAGTCATCGGCACGAACAATATCGATAATTGTTCGAGGTATTGTCAGTCACCTGCAACGATGGGGTTATGGCGCACCGTCGGTTATGGAGGAGACTCCGGAGGGATTGGTGATATTGCGCAGTCAGGACTTGTTATCTCCATCGGTTCCAATACCGTTGAATCACATCCAGTTTTAGCGACACGTGTAAAACGTGCACAAAAACTTAACGGACAGAAAGTGATCGTCGCCGATTTGCGTAAACACGAACTTGCAGAACGTGCGGATTTGTTCGTAAAACCAGCGCCTGGCAGCGACCTCGTTTGGCTATCAGCAGTGACGAAATACATCATTGACCAAGGGTGGCATGATACGGAGTTTCTCGCACAACATGTGAACAACGTGGACGAGTATTTGAACAGTCTTGATCTGTACACACTCGCCTACGCTGCTGAAGTCACGAACATGAGTAAAGAAGAGCTAATCCGAATAGCGACGATGATTCACGAAGCAAAGACGACCTCGGTGCTTTGGGCGATGGGCGTAACGCAACACGGGGGTGGAAGTGACACGAGTACAGCGATTTCTAACATGCTTCTTGTGACCGGTAACTACATGAAACCAGGTGCAGGTGCGTACCCACTTCGTGGACATAACAACGTACAAGGGGCGAGTGATTTTGGTAGCATGCCAGACCGTTTCCCTGGCTACCAATTTGTTACGGATGAGGATGTTCGTAATCGGTTTGCAAAGAAATGGAACTCAGAGCTTTCAGCTGAACCTGGCCTAAATAACCATGAGATGGTTGACGCCATTCATGAAGGAAACTTGGAAGTCCTCTATATTAAAGGGGAAGATATGGGGATTGTCGATGCGAATATTAACTATGTGCAAGAAGCCTTTGAAAAGCTGAAATTCTTCGTTGTTCAAGATGTATTTTTTACGAAAACGTGTGAATATGCAGACGTCGTACTGCCAGCGAGCCCAAGCCTTGAGAAAGAAGGAACATTTGTAAATACAGAACGCCGTTTTCAACGGTTATACCAAGTGCTCGAACCCCTTGGGGATTCCCGTCCAGATTGGAGAATTATTCAAGACATCGCGAAACGTTTAGGTGCGGATTGGAATTACACACACCCGAGCGAAATTATGGAGGAAGCTGCGTCGTTAACGCCATTGTTCGCGGGTGTAAGCTATGACCGTTTGGAAGGCTATGATAGTTTGCAATGGCCTGTGGCTGCTGACGGCAAAGATACACCGCTCCTGTTTACAGACGGATTTCCTTTACCTGAAGGGAAAGCAAGACTTTGGCCAGTAGAGTGGACCCGGCCGCTAGAATTCGAAGAAGAGTACGATTTGCATGTGAATAACGGGCGGCTTCTTGAACATTTTCATGAAGGGAATATGACGTATAAGTCTGAAGGTATTTCAAGCAAGACGCCGAAAGCCTTTTTGGAAGTTTCGCCTGAACTTGCAAAAGAACGTGATTTAACAGACGGTACAAAGGTGCGCTTAACATCTCCTTACGGAAGTGTAAAAGTTGATTGTGTCGTCACCGATCGTGTCGTAGGCAAACAAGTGTACTTGCCAATGAATACGTCTGGTGAAGGAGCGATTAATTACTTGACGAGCTCCCACTCCGATAAAGATACAGATACACCAGCTTACAAAGAAATCTCTGCGAAGATGGAAGTGTTGAAGCCTAGAGGGGAACATCCATTGCCGAGGAAGAATCATCGTTTTGGCAACCCGCAACCGCAAATTGGCGTTAATGTTGAACAGAAATGGGCAAGAGCAGACTATACATTCCCAGGCGACATCGTGAAAGAGAGGAGGGCGAAGCGCTAATGGCAAAAGCGACGAAGGTGATTCACAAGCTAGAAATTGATCCGGCTGTCCAACGTGAGAACGACCGACGTGAAGTGGAAGATCTATTAATTAATAACAAGGAAGTACTTCGCGATGCGTTAGAGGTATTGGACAGGCTAAAAGAGCACGAAGTGTTTGAGATGATGAATGCAGGACTCGGACAAAGCGATAAGCTCTTGCACAGAATCGTTACTGCTGTCGAT
The DNA here is from genome assembly GCF_000698145.1 of Geomicrobium sp. JCM 19039. GTDB lineage: Bacteria > Bacillota > Bacilli > Bacillales > Marinococcaceae > Geomicrobium_A. The sequence goes on along the minus strand of NZ_BAXB01000012.1, from coordinate 105,690 downwards.
GATCATAATACGACCCGTTCAATTAAAAATGCGCTGCTTTTGTTTGAGTTGTTAGGCACATTAAACATGAACGAAATTGAGCCCCTTGTTCTCAAGGTGAACAAAGGAGTTTCAAAGGTTGCTGACTATGAACATGCCAATCAAAGAGGCGGCTATACCGCACTAATCGGTGCATTGAAAGACCCTGAAGTAATCGAAGGGATGAACGTGCTCGTTGCGCTCGTGAAAGGGATGGGCGTTGAACAAGATTCGAATGAGTTGATCGAACCCCAACTGGAAAGAAAGGAGCACCCAGAGAAAGAAATGAAAACAAGAAGCTCCGTGCAAAAAAATAAGCAGACGCCGCCACGATGGTTTGGGTTCGCTTTTGGGGCTGCTTGCTTTTTGCTCCCATTTCTTTTTAGGAAAATTAAATGACAAGCACAACAACAAGAGAGATTGTACGGTTTCATGGTGACCAGCGTGAAACCGTACAGGATACGATCGCAAGTGAAGTGCCTGTAACGATTAAGATAAACGGGGAAGAATTTGTGACCCTCATCTGTTCGCCGACGTATATTGAGGACATGGCGATTGGATTCCTCGCTTCAGAAGGGGTTATTAGCGGATATTCCGATGTGAAGACGTTACGTGTAGATGAGGGTGAAGGGTTTGTTCACATTCATCTGCACAAAGAGATCAGTAGACTGCACCAAGACATGCAAACGAAGCGTTACATCACATCCTGCTGTGGAATGAGCCGGCAAAGTTTAATTTTTGCTGCGGATGCTAAAACCGCAAAAACGATGCATTCCAGAAACGTGCAAATCACGAGCGGGCAATGTTACGCACTCATGGAAGCCTTGCAAAAGCGAGCGGACGTTTTTAAACATACCGGTGGTGTGCATAATGCAGCAATTGCAACAACGGATGACATTGCACTCATGCGTTTGGATATTGGCCGGCACAACGCATTGGACAAGCTATACGGTCATTGCTTACGTACCAATACTTCGCTTGAGAACAAAGTGTTAATTTTTAGCGGAAGACTTTCTTCTGAAATCGTTTTAAAAGCTGCCAAAACCGGGTGTGAGATGATTTTGTCTAAGTCCGCTCCAACAGAACGGGCATTAGAAATTGCCGAAGAGCTCGAGATTACCGCCATCGGTTTTATTCGTAAACAATCAATGAATGTATATACGATTCCCGAACGAGTCGTAAACTGAAAGGGTTGCTCAAAAAGAGCAACCCTTTTGCGTAGAAAAGAGATTTACGGATGATTAGAAGTAGTGTGATGATCTATCTAGTGTGAACTTTAGGTTTTCCTGATTGCGCAGTTTGTTGTTGCTTTCCACTGCAGGCGGATGCTTGCACTCCAGAGCATAAGGGCAACATCGGCGGCCAAAAGACAGCCACCGTGTTTTCTTTACCGCGGAGGACCGGCCGAGCCTCCTCGGTCTTACGACCTGCCGGGTCTCGTCTCGGCCCTTCTTCCGCAGGCGTCACCGCCTTTCGTTCCAATCAACGGCACTGAATAGGCTACGTTTCTGAACTGGGGTTGCTCAATTTTGGTATTCAACTCTATCCATACACTTTGGAGGTCAATAGCAGTAGATGCCCATCATTGCTACGTCTATTGTAAACGATTAAGATCGATCTCAAAGTCGATGAACTTTAGGCTTTAACGGTTGGTCTACCATTCGTTCGTGAAGAAATTCTTTCGTTCAACTTATATAGATAGTGTGAACTTTAGATTTTCTTAGCTTACTTTGCTAGTTGTTGATTTCCTCTACAGGCGGATGCTCATGGGGTGAATGTGATCACTCATAATCACTCTGCTTATTGTAGGTTGTGCACGTATTTGACATCGAAGTGCCCGCATTCGACAAAGAATCACACCCCCGAAGCCCCGATGAAAGAGAACTACCATGCCCTTGAGCGGTACTCTACGTTCTTCGTCTCCGGTAGCAAGGCTTGCTGCAGGAGATTGTATTATTGGCTCATCGTAGGCTTGAAATCGGGTGCGTACCGACTTGTATCAAGATCAGGAGCGTGACCTAATGCCATACTACTGAGTACAGTGCCTAAGTAAGGACCCATCGTTAGGCCTGTGGACCCGAGACCGTTTGCAAAAAGAATATGAGGGAAACTTGGAACCGGGCCAAACGCAGGTAAGAAGTTTTCTGTGTATGGGCGAAATCCTACACGTGCACCAACGACTTCAGCATCTGTCAAACTAGGAAACGATTCATAGCACTGTTCGAGAATGGTTTCAAATCCCTCACGTGTCGGCGTAGGATCGAATTTTTCGGTATCCGTATGTGTCGTCCCGACGATAATTTTCTCATTGCTGAACGGAACGATATATTGCGTTCCCTGTGGGATGAGCACCGGGCTGTCTTCAGTAAACATGGGCGATGCCAGGTGAATGATTTCGGCTTTTTGGTGAGAGACGATGGGTTGAAGGTTCAAGGTGTGTAACCATTCGTTCGCCCACGCACCTGCTGTTAATACGATTTGGTCAGCTTCCAAACGCTCCCCATCGACGAATAATTCTCCAGACTCATTGATGGTTGCATTGGCATGAAGCATTGTGACGCCATTTGCTTCTGCCTGTATTCTGAGATTGTTGACGAGTTTTTCGCCATCAACTCGCGCGCCGCCTTTGACATATAAGCCGTATGGTTCAACTGGTGTGACGGTTGTATAATCAGCAAAGTTATCACGGTCGAGAGGGATGAGCGCTCCGATTTCTGGTGCATCGAGGCGTTTCTTCTTTGCACGCTCGTGCATTTGATCTCGTTTTTCTTTAGTGGGACTGAGGGCGATGGCGCCGCTACGATAAAACCCGGTGTCATCGTTACGAATCGAAGATAATTCTGCAACGAGTTTCGGATAATAGGCAGCGCCGTTTTTCACTAACGTGTACCAATCTTTATTTCGTCGTTGTGATAGCCAAGGACAAATAATTCCAGCAGCCGCTCGGGTTGCTTGTCCAGCATCTTGACGGTCAACAACGACGACATCTGCATCTGACTTCGACAACTCATAAGCAGTGCTCATGCCAAGTATGCCTCCACCAACGATGATAATTTTACGCATCGTTCTCTGCCCCTTTTCTTTTTTCAATCGCCAAAATAAACGGAGGGTCATTCGTGTGATTGATGAATTCGTATCGGGCGACAAGCGCTTCATGATGCGAGAGGGAGCATGTGAACTTCAGCAATGCATCCCGTTCTTTCTTTCCTTCCTCATGACCGTAATAGACGACGATGACAATGACCGCGCCTATGGGCATGACACTGAGCAACTGCCTGACGGACGTAATCGTAGATGATGGTGAAGTGACGATGGTTTTATCGCCCCCCGGCAAGTAACCGAGATTGAATATTGCTGCTTTTGGGGTGTGTCCATTTAGATGGGTCATTACATTGGCATGACTGTCCTGGACCAGTTCAACATTGCTACCATCGATCTGCCTGTCCTCAAGGCGTTTTTTCGTGTGTTGGAGTGCCTCTTTTTGTATATCAAAACTAAGGACATATCCAGTGTGTCCAACGACTTCACGTAAAAATAATGTATCGTGACCGTTGCCGGCAGTGGCATCTATTGCCGTATCGCTTCTGACAACGATTCTTCGAGTAGTGTGCGTACAAACGGTAAAATCTTAGGCACAGGCAAAGTTTTTCTCCTCATTTCCTTATCATTGTTCGCCCATTAGTTTACCATGCGAGCATTGCCAGCTGCATTGAATTCGGTGTACACTGATGTTCGGTAGAAGGCAGGTGAGAACATTGCCAAAAATCATATGGCTATTAATTATCGGAATGAGTACGAACGTGATTGCCTCGTCATTTCTTTGGCCACTCAACACGATCTACATTCATCAGCAATTAGGAGAGCCACTCTCTGCAGCTGGGGTCGTTCTCATGATGTATGCAGGTGCTGGCGTCATTGGTAATATTATTGGCGGGCGTTTGTTTGATCAGTTGGGTGGGTATAGAACACTCATCCTTGGGATGACGATTGCGCTAGTGAGCGCGGTTTGTTTAGCTTTTTTTCATGAATATTATCAATATATGGCCTTTTTAACAGGGATTGGTCTTGGGCACGGCATGATTGTTCCCGCCTTTTATTCTCTAGCAGGATCATTATGGCCTGAGGGAGGTCGACGGCCGTTTAATGCAATGTACGTCGCCCAAAATGTAGGGGTTTCAGCAGGAACAGCTTTAGCCGGTGTTGTGGCTGCCTTTAATATTGAACTTATCTTTGCAGCGAATAGTTTTACATACTTGTTGTTGTTTTTATTTGCCGCGATCGCCTATCGAAATATTCAAGAGCGTTCCACACAGGCGAAGTCACGAGAAAAAACGCCAGCTTTCAATGAGACAAATATGAGAGCGCTCGTGATTTTGTCGGCAGGGTTCTTTATTTGTTGGCTTGCGTATGTTCAATGGTTATCAAACATTTCTGTACATATGCAAGATTGAACATTGACTTGCGCAGCTACAGCATATTATGGACCATTAACGGGTTTTTAATCGTGCTCATGCAGCCATTAATGGCGATTGTCGTGAAAAAATGGGTGAAGACGTTAAAAGCTCAGTTGCTCGTAGGGGTAACGGTTTTTGCAGCTGCCTTTGCTGTACTGACAGGTGCCGAAGTATTTACCGGTTTCCTCATTGCGATGCTTATTTTGACTGTTGGTGAACTATTTGTTTGGCCTGCTGTGCCTACGATTGCCAATAAGATGGCACCAAAAGGTAGAGAAGGGTTTTATCAAGGCATTGTGAACAGCGTTGCGACCGGTGGACGAATGATCGGGCCGTTGTTCGGAGGGATCATTGCTGATTTGTATTCGATGCACATGGTGTTTGTAACGATTCTTTGCTTGTTTGTATTTGCGTTTATTGCATTCGCACTCTTTGATCGAAGCGTTGAGAAAGAGGGATAAAAAAAGCGGCACCTTCGCTCTCAGTGAAGGTGCCGCAAACATTACTCATAGCGTGGCACTGGTTGTTTTCTTAAATAATCACGAATCGATTTTTTAAGCTTCCCAGTGAGTTTCTTTCGTTTATTCTGCTTTTTAGAATGAACGGCAGGTTCTCTGTCGTTTAAGATCTCGTGTACCACGTTGCACCCTCCTTCCAAGATCATGATTGCTTACGTATAGTATACGCTTATTTTCAATTTCATGCTCGTGGAATTTAAGAGAGGGTAACAAATGGCTAAACTGCCTGTCAGCCTTGACATTGACGAATTTCGAGCCTACAATGGCAATATCAAGAAATATGCAAAAGTAGCGGTTTATCTGCTTAACAGTTTGAGCAGTGTATTGATAATGTCTCCGAAGAGGGAGGCATTTTTCATTAAATCGAAAATGAAACTAAACATAAGCATGAAGTGTTGTTTAAAAAGGAGGCGTCCTTTATGGCCTTTCCACATGACAAGATTGAGCAGAAGTGGCAAGCATATTGGGAGAATAACAAAACATTTAAAGCGGATACATCAAAAACGGATCAACCGAAATTTTACGCATTGGACATGTTTCCGTACCCATCCGGTGCAGGTTTGCACGTCGGTCATCCTGAAGGATATACAGCGACAGACATTCTTTCAAGAATGAAACGGATGCAAGGATACAATGTACTTCATCCTATGGGCTGGGATGCATTTGGTCTTCCAGCAGAGCAATACGCATTGGATACGAACCAACACCCAAACACGTTTACCCAAAAAACATCGGAACGTTCAAGCGTCAAATTAAAGAACTTGGGTTCTCTTATGATTGGGACCGCGAAATTAGCACGACCGATCCAGAGTACTATAAATGGACACAATGGATCTTCATTCAACTGTACAAGCAAGGTCTTGCGTATGTCGATGAAGTAGCGGTGAATTGGTGTCCAGCATTAGGCACCGTTTTAGCGAACGAAGAAGTGATTGACGGGGTCAGTGAGCGCGGCGGCCATCCTGTGGAAAGACGCCCGATGAAACAGTGGATGCTTCGGATTACAGAATATGCAGACCGGTTGCTTGACGATCTTGATGAGTTGGATTGGCCTGAGAGCATTAAAGATATGCAGCGCAATTGGATTGGTAAATCAACGGGAGCAGAAGTGTCGTTTGATATTGAAGGTCATGAAGTGAACGTATTTACGACACGTCCAGATACACTATTTGGTGCAACGTACATGGTATTAGCACCGGAACATCCGCTTGTAGATCAGGTGACGACAGCTGAGAAACTAGAAGCGGTGCAAGCGTATCAAAAACAAGTCGGAACGAAAAGTGATCTTGAGCGTACAGATTTGGCAAAAGAGAAGTCGGGTGCATTTACAGGAGCGTACGCAACAAACCCTGTGAATGGGGAGCGTATCCCTGTCTGGATTGCAGATTATGTGCTCATTAGTTACGGGACGGGAGCGGTAATGGCCGTTCCTGGCCACGATGAGAGGGATTTTGAGTTTGCAAAGACGTTTGACTTGCCGATTCGTGAAGTCGTTTCCGGAGGAGATCTCTCCGAGGAGGCATTTACCGGAGATGGTGAACATGTGAACTCTGAGTTTCTGAACGGACTCATGAAAGAAGAGGCGATTGAACAGATCGTCGCTTGGCTTGACGAAAACGGTAAAGGTAAGAAACAAACGACGTATCGCCTTCGCGATTGGTTGTTCAGCCGCCAACGTTACTGGGGTGAGCCAATTCCAATGATTCATTGGGAAGATGGCAGTTTAACACCTGTCGCTGAGGAAGAACTGCCCCTCACTTTGCCAGATTTGGATGAGTTCAAACCTTCAGGTACGGGTGAATCCCCGCTTGCCAATGCAACCGATTGGCTCGAAGTGACCGATCCGAATACCGGAATGAAAGGTCGTCGGGAAACGAACACGATGCCACAATGGGCAGGGAGCTGCTGGTATTATTTACGATTCATCGACGCACATAATGATGAAGCACTTGCTGACCCAGAATTGTTAAAACAATGGCTGCCTGTTGATATTTATATCGGCGGAGCAGAACACGCCGTTCTTCACTTGTTGTACGCTCGTTTTTGGCATAAAGTGCTTTACGATATTGGGGTTGTGCCGACGAAAGAACCTTTCCAAAGGCTTTACAACCAAGGGATGATTCTTGGTGGTGAGAACAACGAGAAGATGAGTAAATCAAAAGGCAACGTCGTGAATCCAGATGATATCGTGGCTTCACACGGAGCAGACACATTACGTACGTACGAAATGTTTATGGGTCCACTTGACGCTTCCATCGCTTGGTCCACAAATGGCTTGGATGCATCACGACGATTCCTTGACCGGGTTTGGCGTTTGCTCATTGAAGAAGATGGCACACTTACAAGCAAAGTCGTAGACGATGCAGGGACGGACCATCCGTTACTCACAACGTACCATCAAACGATCGATAAAGTGACTGTCGACATGACGCATTTGCGCTTTAACACAGCGATTAGTCAGCTCATGGTATTCATTAATGCGGCGTACAAAGAAGAGGCACTACCTCGAGTGGCGATTGAAGGCTTTGTGAAAATGCTCTCGCCAATTGCTCCGCACATTGCTGAAGAGTTATGGGAGAAGCTTGGGGGAACGACGACGATTACGTATGAAGCGTGGCCGGTTCTTGATGAACGTTACCTCGTCCAAGACGAAGTAGAAATTGTCGTCCAAGTGAACGGCAAAGTAAGAGCGAAGCTCGTGATGGCTAAAGATGCGACGAAAGAACAAATGGAAGAGATTGCGCTGTCTGATGAGAAAGTAGCAGCGAATATTGAAGGTAAAACGATTCGAAAAGTCGTTGCGGTTCCTGGAAAGCTCGTCAACGTCGTTGCAACGTAACGAAAAAACCTGGTTGTCATTGTGACAGCCAGGTTTTTGTATACACGTAAGAAAGGGGGATAACGATGCAAAGAATCATACTCATCGGGCCGATTTGTAGTGGCAAAAGTTCGGTTGCAGATGAACTAGCCAAACGATTAAACATGCCCCGGTGTGCCCTTGATGACGTTCGCTTTACGTATTACAAAGAGATTGGTTTTCGTGAAGATAAGCAAAAGCAGATCCACGAGCAAAAAGGATTTGCCGGTGTGTATGACTATTGGAAGCCATTTGAAGCTCACGCTGTCGCAAGGACGCTCGATGACTACCCGTCTCACATTATTGATTTCGGAGCAGGACATTCTGTGTACGAGGACCGGAATTTGTTTAAGAAAGTACGTGAAGCTATGAAACACGAGGCACATGTCTTTTTACTACTCCCAAGTGCTGATGAGAATGAGTCGGTCGATGTGTTGAACGAAAGAGTGATGAATTTGACAATGGAGCAAGCCGTTCTGAACATCAATCGCCATTTCGTCCGCCATCCGTCCAGCCGTAGGTTGGCGACGCACACGGTGTATACGAAGTACAAAACGATTGCACAAGTGGCAGAGGAGATTACCGAGCTCATGAATATGAAATAACATGCTATACTAAAGTCTGTATAGTAGTATTGAACAATATAAGGAGGAAAACATTGCGATACGCACTTCATTTTCTCGTTGCTGTATTACTCACTGCATTTTCATACTATTCAGGTAGTCTGATCGTTACAGATGAGCATTTCGTTTGGCAGTCTCTCGTCATCGGTCTCACTGTTGTTTCTATGGGTGCACTGACTGAAAAGCTTGGTGCACCGATCTGGCTCATTGTCTTGATGCCATTTCCAATTGGTATGAGCTTGTTATTTATGTTTTTAGGAGAGTTGGTCGGGGTTTGGGCTGTTGCATATGCCGTTACGCTCACGATTTATACGATCCTTCATATGTTCGTAAGTTACTTGTTTCACTTTCATTCGCTCATCCCCGCTTGGAAGTTATCTAAACGTACGGTAAAGCCCGTTTGACAAAGTGTCCGTTATCTTATACGGTTTTTACAAAAAAGTAGGACTGAAACGATGGAAAACCGAATGAAAGAACTCCGGAAAGCGCAAGGATTATCACAAGAAGGCGCCGCTAATCTTCTCGGTGTATCCAGACAAACGATTATTTCTATTGAAAAAGGTGTGTATAACCCTTCGTTACCTCTTGCGTTTCAAATTGCTAAGCTGTTCGATAAGAAAATTGAGGAAGTTTTCCTATTTGAAGAATAGTCGACAACGTGTGGAGAGACAAGGCCGATCATGATATGTAAGTAAACCGGATAAGTGGGCGTCACGATCATTTGTACTCATACGTGGTCAAAAGCCATTTTGATAACCCTTAACAGGTGCATGAGGCGATTCGGTTTCCAAAGAGCTTTGATTGGAAATAGAATTGTCGAGCTAAACCTGTATTGCTCTATTCTGTTTCCAATCAATGGACGTTTCATTCCAAACAGACGTTTATTGAAGCAGATCGAGTGCTTTAAAGAAAATGAACGGCAGTCTACTCCAAAAGTCTTCTTCATTGTCGCAATCATTTACACGCTTTGCCGCGTTCACCATGAAACGATGTCTCGTCATTTTGATCAGTTACAAAATCCCTTGACTATAGTCGAGAGATTTTTTTGATTCAACATATGCCGATCGTTACGTCCGCGATCTAGATAGAATGAACTTAAGATTTTCCTGATTTGCGCTGTTGGGTGTTGGGTTGGAGAGATAGCGCGGTGCCATTTTGCGCGCTAGTTTACACGTTCTGCGCGCAAGTTTGCCTAGTTTAACGATTTTGGCGCTCATTCCGCTAAACTTGCGCGCAGTTTGTCGCAACTGGAGCGCAGATTCAATGCCCATAAGCGAGTACCCTGTCGCCCCGTCGGGGCCGAAGCCATATCGGACTCGGTTCGTGTCGACGTCTTGTGGGTACGTCGGGGCGAGGGTGTACACATGACCCGGTGATCTGTTACCTAGTTTATAAGAATATATCGCTTTTCCTGCGATTTTCCCCAACTTGAGCACAGTTTCCACTTTACCAAGCTTCCCAATTGGTTCGTGAAGAAATTCTTTCGTTCAACTAAGATAGATCGCCAAAAACCAATCTATTCCAATGAGGTGCGTGTGCAGGAAGTGAACTTTGTCCGCTACATCGTCACGCCCACAAAATGAGAGGTTTACAAAAAAACCGGATGTCTGTAAAAGCTCATCTGGTTTTTTAGTGGCTTCGGGGCTTTCCGTGCGTGCCAATGATGCTCATAATGCTTCCTCGCCTAATTTGTTGTTAAATGGCATAGATCTTTACCTCGGCGTTTACTCATCTGATGCAGCGTTTTTTCCTGCTGTATACCCTGTTGAGAATGCTACGGTAATGTTAAAGCCGCCTGTGTAGCCGTGAATGTCGAGTACCTCACCACAAAAGTATAGGCCTCGTTTCTTTTTGGAAGCCATCGTTTTCGGAACGATTTCTTTTATGGATACCCCTCCACCGGTGACAAAGGCTTTCTCGATGGAAAGTGTTCCGTTTGCTCGTAATGGAAATGCTTTAAATAGACGGGCAAGCTCTTCAAGTTGCACAGTCGTTACGTTGCGCAAGGGTGTATCTTTGTCGACATCTCCATGCTCTAGAAGAAGCGCTAAGTAACGTTCTGGTGCGACATTGCTCAACGCATTTTTTATACTTTTTGCCCCGTCATCGCTTTTTCTTTGCTCAAATTGTTGCACGAGTTTGTGTACGCTCGTTTCTGGATACAGGTCAATCGTTAGTGTGACTGGATGATCGGGATTTTTCTTTCGTTCTTTCACGACGTACTGGCTACAGCGGAGTGCAATCGGGCCAGATAGACCGAAGTGGGTGAAGAGTACGTCGCCTTCGTGCGTCACGATCGTTTTCTTCTTTTTGTTCCAAACAGTCATTTGAACATCTCGCAAAGATAAGCCTTGTACGGTTTTATTCTTAATGAACGGTTCATTTAATGTAATCGGAACTTCAGTAGGATAGAGATCGGTGACGGTATGACCTGCCGCCTTCGCCCACGGGTAAGCATCACCTGTGCTTCCGGTGTGTGGCACACTTGTCCCCCCTGTTGCGACGATGACGGCATCGGCCCGTTGCTCTTCGCCGTTTTCTAACCGAATACCAGCAATTTGATCTGCTTCAATGACTAAACTTTTGACGCGTTGGTTCGTTTGAATCGTGACACCGAGCCGTTTAATCTCCCGAAGCAACGTTTCTACAACGGTTTGAGCTTTATCTGTAACCGGGAACATTCTCCCCATATCTTCCTCTTTTAAGCGGATGCCGAGGTTTTCAAAGTAAGCGATAATGTCCTCATTATTAAAGACGGAAAAGGGGCTGTGCATAAATTTTCCGTTGCCAGGGATAAACGATATGAGCTGCCCTAATTCCATCCGGTTTGTCACATTGCATCTGCCACCTCCAGAGATGGCTAACTTGCGTCCGAGCTTCGTTCCTTTATCAACAATTGTTACATGTGCACCTTCAGTTGCAGCGGAGACTGCAGCCATTAACCTGAAGCCCACCGCCGATAATGATGATTCTTTTCATACGTTTTCTCCTTTTTTATCTTGTCCTTCGTCATCATATCACAGCCGTTTTCCAATTCGCTACACAGCCTTACCAAGTACAATTGTTGAAAGTAGATACGTTTTTCCCTTATTGTGGATGTAGACACGAACTGAAGAAGAGGTGAGAGAGGACGATGAAACGATTCTCCTATCAAACAGATAAGCATAGTGATATGATTGAAATTACCGATGATTTGCACGAATGGGTGCAATCCGAAGGATTTACAAAAGGTGTGCTCACCGTATTTAACCTTCATACAACCGCTGGCATAACCATTAATGAAAATGCGACCCGGATGTAAAAACCGACTTTCTTCGCAGATGGATGAAACGTTCCCTTGGCATGACGACAATGATCGGCATGGTGAAGGAAACAGCGCTGCCCATATGAAAGCGAGCACGGTCGGTGCGAGCGAGACCCTTCTTGTCGAAGGTGGCAAACTCGTTTTAGGGACGTGGCAAGGCGTTTATTTCTGTGAATTTGATGGACCGAGACGTGCACGAACAGTCGTCGCCTCGTTCCAAGCTGAACGCTAAATAATCGTAAGGAGAGGGATGACATGAGCAGGAGAGGTAGAGGTGGAGGTCGACCGAGAGCATCTTCAAGAAGACCGGGAGGCGCTAGGACAAACCGTCCATCTGGCAGAAATCGACCGAGAGCATCTAGTTCAGGTGGCGGTAATTTTAGAAAACAGAGCAATTCTTCAAACGGAGGCGGTCGCGGAGGTTCGTTTCTCGGCGGCATGGCGGTAGGATCGATGATGGGAAGAAGACGAAGACGTGGCGGTGGCTATGGATACGGCAGAGGTCATGCCGGTGGCTCTGGCGGACTAATGGGCATGATCGGTTGTTTCGGTATGCTTTTAGTCGTTGGCGTTATCGCATTTATTTTGTATCTGTTACTCAGTTAATTGGAGAATAATCACGAGCGAAGTAGCGGTTCGGATATCGTTTCTAAAAAACTTGGTAACGTATTACGGAGAGGTTCAAGTAAGGGCAATAAGCTCTGTGGGGGATCTTGCCACGAATTTGGCAAGGTTCTTTTTTGTGAACGCTTCTACATATGGTAAAATGCGAGAGATGAGTAGGTGCAGTTGAAGGGTGCGTTGAAAAGGTATGGCAGAAAATAAACTCGTGCGCGGGACGATGATGTTAACAGGTGCAACTTTATTTTCCCGTGTGCTTGGACTTTTATACATATTTCCGTTTACGGCGATGGTCGGACAACAAGGGAATGCATTGTATTCCTATGGATATTTACCGTATACACTTTTATTAAGTCTCTCCACTTTAGGCATTCCGATGGCGGTGTCTAAATTTGTTGCGAAGTATCATGCGATGGGTGATTACAAGACAGGTCATCGGTTGTTTCGGTCATCGCTTTTGGTGATGGCAATCACCGGCTTTTTATCCTTTTTACTGTTATTTTTCTTGGCACCTTGGATTGCTGAAGGGGTATTGCCAAATAATGACCCGACGGGAAACCGGACCGAAGATGTGGTGTTCACGATTCGGATGGTGAGTATCGCGCTTATTATCATTCCGATCATGGGTGTCATTCGAGGGTACTTCCAAGGGTTTCAATCAATGGGTCCTACAGCAATTTCTCAAGTCGTTGAACAGATCTTTAGAGTTAGTTTTATTCTTATCATTACGTTTCTTATTTTACAAGTTGGAGATGGCACAATTGGGACGGCTGTAGGTTGGGCAACCTTTGGTGCATTTATTGGCGGGCTTGGTTCGTTTCTCGTTCTTTTCTACTTTTGGCAGAAAAGTAAAGCAGGAATCTATTCCCAAATTAGCGAATCTAACACAGGAGCCGAAGAGCTTCCGCTACGAGGGATGTATAAGGAACTTATACGCTATGCGTTGCCTCTTTCGTTTGTAGGACTAGCGATTCCTCTCTATCAACTCATAGATATGGCAACATTTAGTTCAGCGATGACGAATGGTTTTGGCGTGAGTGATGGGGAAGCTGAAACAGCCTTCGGGATTTTTGTCAGGACGAGCCATTCGGTAATCCTTATACCCGTAGCCGTCGCCACAGCAATGAGCGTGAATATCATCCCTGCGATTACACGCTCGAATACTAAGGGCGCAATCGATGAAATGAAGTCATACATTACGAAGAGTTTGCAACTCATTTTGTTTTTTACTGTTCCAGCAATGGTCGGTCTCATTCTTCTTGCCGAACCGGCGTTTGCGGCACTGTTCGGGATGGAAGACTACGTGCTCGGTGGCCACATTCTTGGGATGTATGCGCCAGCTGCTGTATTGTTCTCACTTTTTGCCGTGACAGCTGCAATGCTTCAAGCATGAATCGGCAAAAGCAAGCCATTACAGGGCTATTAATCGGCCTTGTACTGAAGTTGTCGTTAAACTATATACTCATTTCGTTATTTGGCCCCGGCGGGGCGGTATTTGCGACGTTAATCGGATATACAAGTGCGATTGTTTATAATATCATTGCGATCATTCGCCACACTGGTTATTCCATCATACCATTAGGAAAACCAGCACTACTCACAGTGGGAATCTCCTTTGTGATGGGGCTATCGGTATGGATTGTTCGTGAGGGAGGACTCGTTCTTTTTGATGCAACAACGCAACTTGGTCTCACATCTGTGTTGTTCTTCGGCGTTCTTACGGGTGGATTAGTGTTTATGATTCTCACAATTCGCTTAGGTCTAGCAGGTTCCGTACTTGGAGATCGTTTTAAGATGTTAAGAAACTGACATAACTGTGATTGGAAAAGCATGCTAGAATGAAAGAATCATTTCCAAATATTAGGCAGGTGAGGATATGCTAGCACGGTTTCGAGCGTTTGATTGGATTTTTATTTGCACGGTTTTGGCACTTTCGGTATTCGGGCTGCTCATGGTATATAGTGCTAGTTATCCTGCAGCGATAAACAGTGGCAGTCCGGCGACTTCTGTAGTCAGTCGACAAGTTGTGTTTTTCTTTATTGGTATCGTACTGTTTCTCATCGTCATGAATTTCCGCTATCAATTTTTTAAGCAATTAAGCCCGATCATTATTGTCGGTTCGTTAATTTTGCTTGTGCTAGTGCCGTTTATCGGTATTGAAGATAAAGGAGCAACCCGGTGGTTATCCATTGCCGGCTTTACAATCCAGCCGTCGGAGTTCGTAAAAGTAGGTGTGGTGATCTACTTAGCAGCGGTATACTCCAAAAAGCATCAATACATTAATCGTTTTGTAACAGGCGTATTGCCCCCACTCGTCCTTGTCGTTTTCGTGTTTACCCTCATTCTTGCGCAACCCGACCTCGGTACCGCAGTTACGATTTTACTCGTAACCGGTGTGATTATCTTTTTGTCGGGGGCAAGATTACGACATCTATTAATGCTTGGTACCTTATCGGCAGGTTCGGTTGCTTTTCTTGTCACCCAAGAGGAGTACAGAATGAACCGGATCCTTGCGTTCATGGACCCGTTTGCACACCAAGAAACTCATGGGCATCAACTCATTCAATCGTACTATGCGATTGCCAATGGTGGTGTGACAGGGACGGGTTTTGGACAAAGTATACAAAAGCTCGGTTACTTACCAGAACCACATAATGACTTTATCTTGGCAATTATTGCTGAAGAAACCGGCATTTTTGGTGTAGGTTTTGTTATTCTTTGCTTCTTAATCATCGGTTTTCGAGGGGTCATTATCGGCAGTCGGTGCAAGACGATGTTTGGCTCATTGCTCGCGTATGGTTTTGTGTTCATGTTTATGTTCCAATTCATTTTTAACGCAGGCGCGGTTAGCGGCACGATGCCAATCACAGGAATTACGTTGCCATTTGTCAGTGCAGGAGGGTCATCCCTTATCGTTTCCTTTGTTGCAGCGGCAATTGTTGCGAACATATCAAGGCAAAATGCGAAAGAACGAGAACAAAGCATGGATGATGAAGTTCAACAAGACGATTCACAAGTGACGATGGCGAGTGGCCAACGTTAGGAGGGATCACAATGCTCGTCGTAGGTTATGGGAAGCTTGGGCAAGCGATCGTTTCGGCTCTTCACGATCACGGGGTCGAAGAAGTGAAGGTGTACAATCGGACGGTAAGCAAAGCAGCAGAAGTAGCGGGAGTTGCTGTCGTTAAACCCGAGCAATTCTCTCACGAAAACCAAGTCATCATCGCCCTTCCGGCTCATGCATATGAGCCGTTTTTTTTGAAATATGCCAAAGCCTTCCCGGAGGATTGTCAGTTTTTTATACGGCAACGAATCTGGAGTTTAACGACGTCTCAGCTCTGTTAACAAAACAACAGAGAGCGATCTCAGTGAAGTTGCTCGGACACGCGTATACGTTAGAGAGGGCGGGGACATTTGTCGTTTTGACGGAGGAGGATCGTCGATTATTTTCAAGCGTGACAAGCGGGGCGTTTTCAACCATCGTTGGTACAGAGTCGTCCGTTAGAATGGCAAATACGATCGTGACGACAGAGACATTGCGAGCCATTATTTCAATTGAACAGCAATTAAAAGCGAAACATTTCGATGAACAAATGATCGAGCGAGCGATCAAGAGCATGATTCCAGGGATCGTTGACGCACACATAACCGATACTCACGGTGGGTTTGCCCGTTCAATCATGGAACGTTGGGAGAATGAAAATGATGGAAAGTGAATGGCGGCTAGATCGATGGTTGGCAAAAGCAGGCATCGGCTCACGAAAAGATGTAAAAAAGCTGTTAAAGAAAAAACGTGTGAAACAAAATGGTCAGGTTGTGACTGATGCCTCAGCAAAAGTTCACATCGAACAAGATACGATTACTTTAGATGGGAACCCGATTACTGCGAACACGGGCCCGATTTACTTACTAATGAACAAGCAAAAAAATCGCGTGAGTGCGACGACAGACGCGGAGAATGTGACCGTACTAGCAGATGTGGAAGAACAGCTTCGGGCGGATTTATTTCCAGTCGGAAGGCTCGACAAAGATACGGAAGGGTTATTGTTGTTGACGAGTGATGGAGACTTTGCCCATCGGCTTACATCACCGAAATATGAGATTGAAAAAGAGTACGAAGTGACATTGGATGAGCGACCTGCAGATGAGGAATTACAAGCGTTGGAAAAAGGCATCCAGTTAAAAGACGGCACGGTTACAAAGCCAGCCAAACTCCAGCCGGATGACGAGTCCGATAAGCCGATCGTTACAATTACCCTTACCGAAGGGAAATATCATCAAGTGAAGCGGATGTTTGGGGCACTTGGGCGCCGAGTAACGGAATTAAAGAGAATTCGAATCGGTTCGTTATTATTGGACGAAGACCTTAAACCAGGGGAGTACCGAGAGTTAACTTCCGATGAGCTCGAAAACCTATTTCGTAGTATCCATTGAACTACTCAGCACTAAAGTACCGAGATTCCTAGAAGCACAAACCTTTACCGAACATCGTTGATGCTGGGCAGCGGGTTTCGTTCATGGCTAGGCGATCCCCGCAGTTCCTGCGGTTCTGAGTCCCTCTTGGAGGATGTTAACCGCTGCGTTGATGTCGCGATCGTGATGAGCGTGGCAGGCTGAGCAGGACCACTCACGAACGTGTAGTCCTTTCTTTCCGTCGTGGTGCCCACAGCTCGAACAGAGCTGGAAGATGGGAACCACCGGTCAACCTTAATGAGTTGTTTCCCATACCAGTCAGCCTTGTACGTGAGCTGTGTCACAAACATCGACCAGGAGACATCACTGATGGCCGAAGCCAGCTTACGGTTGCGAAGCATCCCTTTCGCATGGAGGTCTTCCACAACGATCGCATCGTGGTTTTTGATGAGATCGGTAGAGAGCTTATGCAAAAAGTCCTTTCGTTGGTTGGCCACTTTTTCATGGAGACGAGCGACAACACGCTTTTGCTTTTGATAATTTTTCGCCATGTGTAACGGAGTTCCACGACGCTTTGCTTCTTCGGCTCGACGTGACAACTTTCGTTGCTCACGCGCGAGCTTTTGTCGCATCGCCTTTGTAAAGCGGTGATTGTCCATTTTTTCACCGCTCGAAAGAATGGCGAAGTCGGTGATTCCAAGATCAACACCCACCGATTGCCCTGTGGACGGCAGGGGCTGTACATCGGCTTCGACCTTAAGCGATACGATATAACGACCGCTCGCTTTGCGAGTGATCGTGGCACTGACGATTCGTCCTTGAATGGTACGACTTCCACGAATCTTCACCCAGCCGAGTTTCGGAAGCTTGATTCGGTTGTTTGTGACCGTGTTCGTAAATACCTGTGATTTGCCTTGGATGGCCGTCGTGTACGATTGCAAAGGATTTCGCTTACTTTTAAACCGTGGGTACTTGCCTAGCTTTGCGTAAAATCGTTGGTAGGCGTCGGCAAGCGACCGCACCGATTTTTGTAAGGCAGTGCTATCCACGTCCTTTAAAAAAGGAACTTCACCCTTTAGCAAAGGCAACGCATTCGCACACGCCTTATAGGAAAGACCTTTGCCCGTTTCGGTGTACGTGTTCTCCCAAGAGGCACGGAAATGGTTGTAGACGAACCGGCAACAGCCGAACGTTTGAGCCATCTGCTTTTGTTGCTTCGCGTCGGGGTACAACCGAAACTGGATGCCTTTGTACGTCAACATAGCGAACCTCCATTCTGGGAACATATATTCTTATGTTCAGTATACCATGAATGGATTGAAACGTCCGGTAATTCAAAACTGAGAGACGGAACACTCACGACTGAAGTCGCGAGTGTTCCGTCTCTCTGATCATAAAAAAGACCAGCTCTTCGTCGAGGAGCTGGATTTTGTATGTTTACGTGTATGGTTTCTATGAGGCTTGACTTTTGCGACTAGAGGTCCATTTACCGCGACTCGGACTGTGAACAAGATTGTTATATTCCAAAACATTCAAGTCACGTTGTATCGTTCGCTGCGTAATTCCGAATTCATCAACCAGTTCTTGGGTTGTTACCGTGCCTTCTTTACGAATAAACAAATAAATTGACTTAATTCTAATAAGCATCCGGTCGGTTGAAGATCGCAAATAACCACTCCCTCGATCAAGATGGAACCGGGGAAACGATGGATAATCTCTCTATATAATCCGTCGCAGGCACTAGACAATCGACTAGACCAATCTAAGCTGTTGTATTCGTGTTGTGACAGGTCCGCGCAAATGTCTGTGTCCCTGATTCCCCCTCATTGTACTACACCCGCAAAGTAAGATCAAAAGAACTTTTAAGCATCAAATTGAAACAAGTCGGTAGATAAATACCGCTCGCCTGTGTCGCAAGCAATGGCAACGACCACTTCACCTGGTTGCAAACGTTTCGCTAATTCAATTGCCGCAAAACAAGCAGCACCAGACGACGGTCCAACAAGAATGCCTTCTTCCCGTGCCAATTTGCGTACTGTATCGTAAGCATCCTCATCAGAAATGCGATCAATATCATTGTACACGGACTGATTTAAAATCGGAGGGACGAACCCGGGGGACGTTCCTACTAATTTGTGGGGTCCTGGCTTTCCACCAGAAAGTACTGGTGAGCCTTTCGGTTCGACAACACGTACAACGAGGTCTGGGTAGTATTCACGCAATGCTTCACCCGTACCCGTAATCGTGCCACCTGTTCCAGATGCAGCAACAAAACCTGCAAGCGGTTGGTTTAGTGAAGAAATCGCGTGATGAATTTCTTGAGCTGTCGTTTTTCGGTGGGCATCAGGGTTCGCTTCATTTTCAAATTGCATCGGCATAAAGCTATTTGGAATTTCTTTCGTAAGTTCATGCGCACGATCAATGGCTCCTGGCATCTTTTTGTCACCAGGGGTGAGCACCACTTCAGCACCGTATGCTTTAAGAAGGTTAATTCTCTCTTGGGACATCGTATCTGGCATCGTTAAAATGCAACGGTAGCCTCTCACAGCCGCATTCATCGCTAACCCGATTCCTGTATTGCCAGACGTAGGCTCAATAATTGTTGTTTCAGGTGTAATCTTGCCTGCTTGTTCGCCTTGGATAATCATCTCTCTTGCCGCTCGGTCCTTTACACTACCGCTTGGGTTTTGGTACTCAAGCTTTAAATACACATCTGCAGCCGCTTCTGGAACAATTCGGTTGAGCTTCACTAGGGGTGTATTGCCAACGAGCTCGTCAATTTGGTTATATACATGCATGATCTTCACTCCATATTCTTGTTAATGCTTATTATTCAGATCGTCTTTCTATTATAACGAATAAGCTGAGTTCTTAAAAGAAGCACCTATTTCTAAATGCCAGGTTTTGAGATACGATAATGAAGAGAAGAGAGTTAAAACGGAGTGAACAAAAGTGGAAACTCATTATTTTTTTGCAATCCCTATACCAAGGCCAATCGGTCTCAAGATCCAAACCGTGAGTGAGCACCTAAACGTTGCGAAGTACTATCGCCAAGTTACCCACTACCAAGATTATCATATTACCCTAAAGTTTTTAGGAGGGATGACCGATACTCAGTTTAGAGATCTTCAAACCTTCACACAAAAAGTCGCTGAAGAGGTGGCACCGTTTGACATCACGCTTTCACGAGTCGATGCATTTGGAAACTCTGTAACGCCACGTGTGTTATATGTCGGTGTTGATGGAGGATTTCCGCTCGTCAATTTGCAAAAAACTGTTGAGAAGCTTTCTGTTCATGCAGGATTTCGAGCAGAACAGCGGGCGTATACCCCGCATGTTACAATCGCCAAAAAATCCAACGGGTGCGCCAGCGATGCACATTTGCATGACGAAACGGTTGCTAAACGTTGGACGGTGCCGGGGTTTTGTCTATACCGAGTAAATCACGGGCAGACCCCTCGTTATGAACAACTTCGTCAGTTTATCTTCACGGGATGAGGGAAGCACCATGAAGCGACATACAAAATTTATCGTGTTCTTGGCTCAACTCGTAGGGTTTTACGGCCTTCATTTACTTGGAACGTGGGCAAGTCATTTTTTACCGTTGCCCGTTCCAGGCAGTGTGATTGGCATGATTTTACTGCTACTTTTATTGTACACAGGACTCATCAAACTTCACTGGGTTGAACAAGGAGCAAAGATTTTAATTATGCATTTGCCGTTATTATTTTTACCGATCATGGCTGGGCTTATCCAACATCAAGACTTGTTACAGCCTACCGGGTTTTTTATGTTACTTGCAACGGTTGTGAGCACATGGCTCGTCATGATTATCGCTGGATTACTGAGCCGCAAAATGATGAAAAAAGGCGGTGAACAGTATGAATGAATGGCTCATCGCGATTATTTTTATACTGCTCACTGTCGGTATTTATATGCTAGCTAGAAAATTGCATCAAATGCATAAAGCGTTATACACGATGCCATTTATCACAGGTACAGTTTTCCTCGTCGTGTTACTCATTGTTTTTCAAATCCCATATGAAACCTATCAGATCGGTGGAGAGTGGCTTGAGATGTGGCTCGGACCGGCAATAGTAGCGTTAGCCGTGCCACTTTATAAAGAGAGACACACATTAAAGAAATACTTCTTTCCTATTATGGTTCCGGTGCTAACAGGTGCGGCTACAGGCGTTGTCAGCGTGTATGCACTGGCGGCAGTTGCCGGTATAGATCAATCGAGTATACATGCACTTGTACCCAAGTCAGTCACCGCTCCGGTTGCGATGGACATCGCTGAGGCGCTACAAGCAGAGCCTTCTGTCGCTGCATTATTTGTGCTTGTTGCCGGTGTGAGTGGTGTATTGCTCTCTTCTGTGACCTTTAGAATGTTTAAGATTGATCACCCGTTAGCTCGTGGAATTGCTTTAGGCGCTTCTGCACATGCCATTGGTACAGCAATTGCCATGGAAAAAGACTCACTTGAAGGGGCAGCAAGTTCCGTATCAATGACGATTAGTGCACTTCTTCTTTCAATGCTAACCCCTTTACTTGCATTTATACTGATCTAAGACAGGAGAAATGGATATGGTTCACCTCATAAAGATTCATGACTATGTCTCACGGTATGAAAATGACATTCATCGATATCCCAATCAATTTACGCGACTGAAACGGGAAAAGTGGGAGAAGATGAAAAAGAATTGGCAGCAAGCAAATGCAGGAGGGAATGTGGAAGAAGACTGGTTTGAAGACACCAGCCCAAAATTCTTTCGCCAACCATTTCAACGGTTGAAAAAATCAAATAAAGAGAAAAAGTCTGGGCGAGTGGTCACAGAGGAGCCGGATCAAGTGTATGCGAATAAAACGATCGAACAGCTGAAGAAGATGTTTCACTATGATGTCTTTCAAACGCAACTTAACTGGGCATCGTCTTCACTGTTCGGGGAATCTTACCTAGAAAGCAAATATCGTTTTGATACGCGGCTGCGCCAACTCATTCAAGATATTCCAGACAACTTCTTGCTTTTGTATCACCCTGTATTGCGAGTGCAACGTGCAGAAGTTCAGCTCGATGTGATCTTACTTTCACCGACAGAGGTGTACGTTGTAAATTTCTTAGAGATGGAAAACAATGCGGTTGTACGCGCTTCAAATGAGCGGTTTTGGCCAGTCGTGGGCAAGTATGCAAAAGCACAGTTGTTAAACCCGATGATTGCTCAGGAAAGGTCATTTTCAATCATTCGCTCGATCTTACAAAAAGAAGAGATTCACCCGAACATATCCACGCTATTAATCGCCCCAGATGGTATATTGATGATCATCATGCACGTGCGGACTTAAAAAAAGTGGATCGGGCGAATTACAGCAGATGGTTGTCGACGCTACAAGCGCATCGCTCACCACTAAAAAAACAACAAATTGACGTTGCGCGTGCATTGTTGAAATATAGCAAAACGTCACACATGCCGTACTCGAAACCGAGTGCAGAAGACGACGATAAATAAGCTTTAATCGTGATAAACACAATTGACTGCCCTTTCGTTCATCTGCTATGATATACGTTGATTATCCTAACCGTAAAACGGTTAAGCGACCATGTGAATGCACACTGTTTGTCTAGTTCAGCAGTGTAATTGCTCTTGAATGCGCCACTGTAGAAAAATGTCGGCGCCTTATTTTTTCCCTTGTATGACCGGACTTTTAACGTTCAAGTGTGTAATGACCATTACATCCTTCATACTTAGTAGATTTCTGATGACAAATGCTGAGCGTATTTTACAATGCTCAAATATTTAAAAGGATACCCGCCATGACACATTTCGATATGCAGACAAGAGTGAAAAGGAAAAAGTGGTTGGAAATGCTATTAGGTGCGGATTGGAAGCTCGAGCCTGCTGGCGGTTCAACAGGGGAAGCATTTATTGCTCACGACGGCAGTCGTAAGCTTTTTTTGAAGTGCAACTCCTCACCGTTTTTAGCGGTTTTGTCGGCAGAGGGAATTGTTCCGAAACTGCTTTGGACAAAACGCTTGGCAAACGGAGACGTTATTACGGCACAACGCTGGGTTTACGGTCGTGAATTGTCCAGCACAGAGATGCAAAAACGAGAAGTTGCGGAACTTCTACAACAAATCCATGCATCTTCGGATTTATTAGAGATGCTAAAACGGATCGAGAATCAAGTATCGACGCCTGATGTATTACTCGGTAACCTGAAAAGAAAGGCCATCTTTCAAAACAACACACCTTCTAGTTGGTTGCAAGACGCCTTTTTGTTTCTTGAAGAAAACAAGCATCAGATTGAGCATGACGAGTTTGTCGTTTGTCACTGTGACTTGAATCATAACAATTGGATTATGGAAAAGGACGATTCGTTATTTTTAATTGATTGGGACGGAGCTTCTGTCGCCGACCCTGCACTTGATCTTAGTGTTCTTTTGCACTGGTACGTGCCAAAGATTAAATGGCATGACTGGTTAAGTCACTATGGACTAGAACTTGATGATTCGATTATGAAGCGAATGCATTGGTACATTGTGATGCACACGGTAGAGTATATTCTCGATATGAACGAGAATGACCGTGATGAGGTGAACAACTGGAAACACTATTTAGCATCACTGCTCTCACCCATTACGAATAAATAATACGCGTAGATAAATGTGTAAGAACTGTGGTTGGACGACCTATAGCCCCGGGGGTGCTCTCGCTCTGTTGAGCTAGCATACCTCGGGGATCTTTCGTCATGAAGCCTACGATGAGTTTGTTTGACGTGTGTTCCTCGAGAAGTATGAAATAACAGTAAGAAAAAGGGTGAAAGAAAGTCATGAGATTAAGAAAAAAGCCTGGAGCACTTGAGAAGCTAAGTGAACATCCTAGCATTGTCATTCCTGACCCGGAACAGTACAAAGGGCGCTGGTTTGAGGCGTTTGAAGGAAGTAATCATCGGCCATTACATGTGGAGTTTGGCACTGGTAAAGGGCAATTTCTTCGGGACATGTCGGACCGCTTTCCAGATGTCAATTACGTTGGTGTTGAAAAGTATGAAAGTGTACTCGTCACAGCGCTTGAGAAGAACATCGAAAATCATCGAGGTAAAGTATGCTTTATTCATGGAGATGTTCGAGAGGCAACAACCATTTTTGCGCCAGGTGAAATTGATCGCATCTACTTAAACTTTATGGATCCATGGCCAAAAGCTCGCCACAGTAAACGTCGGCTTACGCATAAGGATTTTTTGGAAATGTATCGAACGATGTTGCATGAGAATGGAGAAATCCACCTTAAAACAGATAATGAAGGATTGTTTGAATACTCGTTGCAGTCGTTTAGTGAAAACGGCTACCAATTAAAAAATATTCGAGTAAATTTACATCGAAACGAGCCTGAAGATAATGTTCGTACCGAATATGAGGAGAAGTTTTCAACGAAGGGACAACCGATTTTTCGAACAGAAGCTTTTCTTCCTAAATGAATAAAAATGGGCGAACCGTCACTTATACCGTGACCGTCCGCCCATTTTTTCGTTTGTTATTGTTTTTCTAATTCAAGGATCGTACCCGTTTTAGCATCAACGACGAAATCCATTTGCTTCGTTTCACCTGCAGCTGTACTGGAGATTCCACCGCGATAAACATTATAATCAAGCTCATTCTTCTCATAATGTTCTGGATTCATATGAATCCACGAACCGCTAATTGGAATGCGATGAGAGACGCTTTCCTTCACTTGTTTGAGTGCTTTTTCTGGAGAGACGGATTTGGCTGCGCAGGCTTCTTTCACTGCATATCCAGCGGCAAAACCTATCGCTGCTCCAACTAGTAGATCTTTCACCTTCATCTTCATCAACCGCCTTTTTACTTCATGATTAGTCTTAGTATATCGAGATCTCTTCGATTTGTCCAAGCGAACAGAATGTCCACGACTAGAATTTATCCGATCTTTTCGATACAATGAAACACGGATAAGTGTAGAGCGCATAAACACGGTTTGTGATTACATATGGAAAGGATGTGAAGGTCGGTTTATTCAATGACCGGCTGAAAAAAATGAATAATGAGACGAAACAAATGTTCAAAACTTTGACTGAGATGGCAGGTCCTCCGGGCTTTGAGCATGACATTAGAAATTACATGAAAACGGAACTGTCTAAATACGCAGATGACGTCATTCAGGATAAACTGGGAAGCGTTTTTGGCGTGAAAAATGGAAAGAAAGACGCACCGAAAATAATGGTCGCAGGCCACATGGATGAAGTAGGTTTTATGGTGACTTCGATCTCTGAAAATGGGCTCATTCGCTTTCAAACGCTTGGTGGATGGTGGAGCCAAGTATTGCTCGCACAACAAGTGCAAGTGATGACAGACAACGGGCCGATTCCTGGTGTGATCGGTTCCACACCACCACACCTTCTTGATGATCAAACGCGGAACAAACCGATGCCAATCAAAGAAATGTACATTGACATTGGTGCAGATGACCGTGACGACGCCAAACAGATTGGGGTTCGACCAGGACAAGCAATCGTACCTGTTTGTGAATTTACGCCGATGGCAAACCCGAATAAAATTATGGCAAAAGCATGGGATAATCGCTACGGTGTTGGCTTGTCTCTCGAATTGATGAAGGAAGTGCAAAACGAGTCGTTGCCAAACACGCTTTATTCTGGTGCAACCGTTCAAGAAGAAGTTGGGCTCCGAGGGGCAGAGACCGCTGCAAATATGATTCAACCTGATCTCTTTTTTGCGTTAGATGCAAGCCCGGCCAACGATACATCCGGAAAAAAAGATCAGTTCGGTAAATTAGGTGAGGGAGCGCTGCTCCGGATTTATGACCGAACGATGATTACTCACCGAGGGATGCGCGAGTGGATTTTAGATACGGCAGAAACCGAAAGCATCCCGTACCAGTACTTTATTTCACCAGGTGGGACGGACGCTGGGAAAGTGCATACGTCAAATGAAGGTGTACCGTCAGCCGTCGTTGGGGTATGTTCACGCTACATTCATACCGGTGCATCCATCTTAAACGTGAAAGATTATGAAGCCGCGAAGGCGCTCATTACAACGCTCGTAAGAAAAGCGGATCGCTCCACAGTGGAGACCATCCGCTCAAATGTATAACTATTCCGTTTCAAAAATATAGGTCAACGCTTGCAATGCTTGATCGATCGTCTCAACGACGAGTTGCGATTGATTTGCCATCTCTTTTGATGGATGGTGCAAAGACTCTGGTCGGACAAGAATGACAGGCAGGTTCATGGCGGCAGCTTGTCCAACGTCCATCGCAGCGTTCCATTGTTTATAGTCTTCACCAAACAAGGCAATGACAACGTCAGACTTGTTTAAGAGAACTCTCGTACGCAAGTTATTTACTGCTGATGCAGCTTCATCTTTTAACACAGGGTTTGGCTGCTCACCGAGAATTTCTTCTCCGATGTTATCGGAACGATCGTGGTGGGTCATTGGTTCAAAGAATGTGAGCGGAAGATTCTTTTCGATTGCTTTTTTCTTCACTTGTTCACGCCAGTCATCATGAATCTGACCGGCTAGGTATACATTTAGTTCCATTGCAATTCACCTCTTGTCTATAATCATCGGCTTACATGTTATACTATATCCCCGACTTTTAAAAGAAATAAACGATCATCCAACAATCGAATGAAAGCCATTAAGGAGGCAATACTATGAGAAAAGTCGACCAGAAAGAAACGTTTGAACAAGCGATTCAAGGAGAACGAGTGATCGTGATGTTTAGTGCGGATTGGTGTCCGGATTGCCATGTCATTGAGCCTGCATTGCCTCGGATTGAAGCGGACTATCCCGAAATTGACTTTATTCATGCTGACCGAGACGCATTAATTGACGTGTGTCAGCAATATGATATCTTTGGAATTCCGAGCTTTATCGGGTTTAAACACGGAAAAGAAGTCGATCGGTTTGTGGATAAAAACCGTAAAACCGAAGAAGAAGTGACAAACTTTATCGACGGTTATTTGGAGAAGTAAAAGCAGGAGGAATACCGATGTCAAACGCTCAGTCGAAATTGATCAAACAACTAAAAAACCGCTTTGAAACATTTGATGTGTCTGTCGATGAGGAAAACGAGCAAGTGCGCATCACTCACCCACGTTTAGATTCAGGCCTAAACCTTGATCTCGCTCGTCTTGAAACGAAATTTAACCAAAAAGGCGTTTCGGGACTCGAAGAGACGTTTAATTTTGTGGAAACTTCATTTCAAGCTATGGAGAAGAAAAAGGAGCTCAGAGGGCAGTTACAATCGATCTACCCAGTCATTCGGTCCACATCTTTTCCAGTAGAAACAAAAGAAGGTAAGACGCTCGTCTACGATGACCACACAGCGGAAACAAGAGTCTATTACGCGCTTGATCAAGGCAATACGTATGCGCTTATCGATGACGGTCTCCTTAAGGAACAAGGCATTCAAAAGCAAGAAATAAAAGAAGCGGCAACGTTTAACCTTCGCGCTCTGCCAATGAGTGTGAAAATGGATGAAGTCGCAGGCAATCGCTTTTATTTCATGAATACGAATGATGGGTATGATGCGAGCAGAATCCTTAATGAGGCATGGCTAAAACAGATGGCGAGTGAAATGACAGGAGAAGCCGTTTTTAGTGTTCCACATCAAGATGTGTTAATTGCTGGAGACATCCAGAATGATCAAGGCTATGACGTACTTGCAGATGACTTTTCAATTTTTTAATGATGGAAGAGTACCGGTGACAGCACTTCCTTTTGCGTATCGGGATGGTGTGTTGGAGCCGATCTTTATATTGGCACGTAAAAAACCAAAAGGTGACTAAAGGAGTTCATGATGAACGTATTTTATAATGAGAAGGGCATTGGAGATGTTCTGCTCGTCACGCTAAAAGAGATTGCAATGGAGCAACGTGAAGTTGAGCGTAAAGGAGACATTGCGCGCTTATTTCATGTGGAGAGCGGCGAAACCGTCGGCTACCACTTATTTAACGTTAATCAATATGGTGGATATTCAAAGACAGGCATGCTTTCTGTTGATGATGAGCTAATCGAGCTAATGAACCGGATCTTTAAGGAGAATGATTGGGACCATGAATTTCGTGCACCAACGTCATCTTCTTTCGTAGTAGGGCATGTGGACGAGATTGATCGTCACCCTAATGCCGATAAACTGAACGTATGCCAAGTGAATGTCGGCCATGAACAGCTTCAAATCGTATGTGGCGCTAAAAATGTTGACGAAGGACAGCGAGTCGTCGTTGCGCTTCCAGGTGCATACATGCCGAGTGGCATGAAGATCCGCCCGTCAAAACTTCGTGGAGAACCGTCAAATGGTATGATTTGCTCAATTAAAGAGCTTGCCATACCGATGCCTCAAGAAGAGCCAGGTATTCTCGTCTTATCCGAAGAGTACGAGATTGGTGAAGACTTTTTGGCAAAATATCATCAAAGCGTTTAATCATGAGCACAATGTTTCAATACAAATCGTACGACACTCCAAACGTTACCGTTTGGAGTGTTTTATTTCGGGAATTTTCACTCCTAGGCGAACGCCGCCTGAAAGTGACCGTTTAAGAGGGGAACGTCTATATAAGTTGAACTAAACCATTTCACTAATAGGATCGACATCGCTCTTTGCCGATCGTTTTTCGTCACTGTACGGGTTACGGGCAAAGAGCAAAGCTTTTGCCGAAGAGTAAAAAACACGTGACCGAGGGTCACCAGGTGGCGCAAAGAATGGTACGACCTCTCACTATTTATGTGAAAATCCAGCTCTCAAACCAGGTGCTTTTGCCATGAACGGTCACATATATCGCGATTTGTGGCAGATGAAGCCGTTTATGTGCGGATCCATTTTAAAATGGTGACGTTTTCTTCCCCGAGTCTCACGTAAATGGGTTTTTGTGACATTTGGCTTTCTTTCTATAAACCCGAGCAAGTAGATAAAAAAGCGTCCGCTTATGATGGATGCAAGAATCAACAGCGCAAATTAAGATAATGTAAAGTTCACACTATATAGAAAGAGTGGTTGCCCATGACTTGTATCATGATTGCGGCATGACCTAAGGCGCGATCATGTTGGCGTTTTACCGTAGAGGACAGTGTACGTCATAGGGTTCAGAGAGAATACTGTTCATTCAATTGAGATTGCAATCCTACGCCAACCCTCTCGTTGCTAAGTCCCAAAGCGGTAAGGGTTGTTAGTATTGCTAAATTAGCGAAGAGATAGCCGTTTTATTACTACATAGGAATGACTTTCACTCACTTTTTTATTCAGATCTTCTATAAATCTTTCATTTGGAGGTGTTCGGAACTGATTTGCTTCTGTAAAATGGAACTTGATCCCATAATTTGATAGATAGCAGGTGAATAATGATGCCAAAGAAAAAATTCGGCAGCATTTTAAATAAAATGAATCAATATTTTTTCGGCAATGATGATCGAAAGCAAAAGGACCCCACACCACCCACTCGTCAGGCTGTACGTAAGCCGATGAACAATAAGGATGTGCAGGAGACAAAGGCAAAGGTCATTCATAAATACCCGAAGAATGGAGAATTCCGCTTCCCACTCGAGATGGATGAGCGGCCAGTTAAAAGAGAGATGCCAATTCGGAGTGAACGGCGAGAGGCGCCTACCCAAAAGCAATATCGAAAAGAACGGGACTCGACGAGGCGTAAAGAGCAGAATGAACAAAAGGATGTGCCGAAAAAACAATACTTTAACAATCCGCATTTTTCTGTGCAAAACATTCCATCACCGGTGTATGGGTTTACGAGAGACCGGACATACAAAAGCGAACCGCCCGAACCGTCAGAGGAACTCACGCTAAGCAATCTTTCACAAAAATTGGCAGGCGACGTTCCTCCACCAGCAATGGAAATGGAAAAATCGGTCCCTGTACAGCAGGAAGTCGATGAACCGATGGACGAAGGTGTGAGTATTGAGCAACCATTTGGTGACGAAAATGCAGAGGAAGCGACGGAGACAGACGAGCCAGTCGTCACAGAACCCACCCCGCTTGAAGAGGAATCGTTACAACCAATGGAGCCGGTCGCACGAGAAGAAGGTCACAGGCAAGAAGAAGTGGCTGCAACAGCAGCCCTTGACCGTGCCGAAGAAGATCAAGAAGAGATGAAGCGACAAGAGCATTCGAAGAAAAGACGCTCATTTGCGAAGCGCCCCGAGCCGAAAAAACAGTCTTCCCTCGTCCCATTTAATGTGATGATGACACCCGCTGATCGTGCTCGGCAAATGAACCGCCCGGCGTACGAACGAAAAAAAGAAGCGATGAAGGAGAAGCCTATTGAGGACCAAGCCGTTCACCAACCGGCTGCAACAACTGAATCTAGAGATGTAACTCTTCCGCCTGTTTCGTTGTTAAGTGAGCCTGAGCCCCGTCTTGAAGGAAGTGAAAATGACCTTGCAGCACAACGAGAGCAGCTCGAAGCAACGTTGAAACACTTTCACGTCGATGCCCGTGTGACGGATGTGACCGAAGGCCCGTCTGTCGTTCGGTTTGAAGTACAGCCTGCCCCAGGCGTAAAAGTGAATAAAGTGACGAATTTGACCGATGACTTGAAACTAGCGATGGCAGCGATTGATCTTAGAATGGAAGCACCGATTCCTGGGAAAAACGCCATCGGTATTGAGGTTCCAAAGCAAAATCGGTCCCCTGTCGTCTTACGTGAAATTCTTCAAACAGAGGAATTTCGCCAACATCCGAGTCCGCTCGCTGTTGCTCTCGGGCTTGATATTACCGGTCATCCGTCCGTCATTGATTTAAATGCGATGCCACATGGATTAATTGCCGGTTCTACAGGCTCTGGCAAAAGTGTGTGCATTAACTCAATTTTGCTCAGTTTGTTATATAAATCTTCACCTGATGAAGTGAAGTTATTGTTAATTGATCCGAAAGTCGTTGAACTCGCTTTCTACGAAAATATTCCTCACTTGGCTGCCCCCGTTGTCACGGATCCAAAAGAGGCAACGATGACGCTCAAGTGGAGTGTTCAAGAGATGGAAAGGCGTTATCAATTATTTGCGAGCGCTGGCGTTCGTGATATTAAAGGATACAATCGAAAAGAAGATAAGGAGGAGCATTTGCCGTATCTCGTCATCGTTATCGATGAGCTTGCCGATTTAATGATGATTGCTCCCCAGGATGTAGAGGAAAGCATTTGCCGGATCGCCCAAAAAGCAAGAGCTTGTGGTATTCATTTACTCGTTGCTACGCAACGCCCGTCCGTGGATGTTATTACGGGGTTAATTAAAGCCAATATCCCGACACGTGCCGCTTTTGCCGTTTCTTCCATGGCGGATTCCAGAACGATTCTAGACGCTGGTGGTGCAGAACGGTTAATCGGTCGAGGGGATATGCTGTTCAGTGAAAACGGCGCATCGCGTTTCGTTCGTCTGCAAGGCACATATGTTGCAGATGAAGAAATCGAACGCGTTACAGCGTACTGGAAAGATCGAGCAAAACCCGAGTATTTGTTCAATAAGGAAGAGCTCGTGAAACAAGAGCCGGCTCATCATAGTTCGGATGAACTCTTAGAAGAAGTGAGTTACTTTGTCGTTCATCAAGGAAGTGCATCCACATCAATGATTCAGCGTCGCTACCATATTGGGTACAATCGTGCGGCACGATTAATGGATATGTTGGAAGAGCGCGGCATTGTATCTGAAGCCGTTGGAACGAAGCCACGCCATGTACTCGTTTCAGAAGAATCATTAGAAGAAATTTATGGAGCGTAAGGGTAGAGATTTTTTCAATCTGGTGCTTCTCTTGTGAAATAAGACACAATCTACTATCATGAAACATACATGTAATTCATTTCTGTTATTCTTGTGCAAGGAGACGAAACGTGACAATGAAGGAAATTGAATTAAAACTACAAGGTCAAATCAAACGATTAACAAATCGAACATTTAAGTTTGACGAACGTGTTGGCGAAGGTTGGTTTTCAGCAGTCTATTTTTTAAAGACGAGAGAAATTGTTCGTAAATATAAACCCGATCATATTGTGACGATGCAATTTTTCCAGAAGAGTCACGCGGTGCTTTGTGGAACCGATGAAGCGATTGCACTCGTTCAAACGTTTGCAGACAACCCAGATGAGCTTGAGATTCATTCATTAAAAGACGGTGATAAGATTGAGCCGTTTGAAACAGTCATGACCATTACAGGCCGTTATCATGACTTTGGCTTTTTAGAAGGAGTGATTGATGGGATTTTTTCCCGTCGAACATCGGTTGCAACGAATGTATATGAAGTCGTGAGAGCGGCGCGGTCTTCTGGAGAGCAAAAGCCGGTCATTTTTATGGGGGACCGGGATGATCATTTCACACAACAAGCCGGGGATGGATATGCGGCGTTTATTGGTGGTTCAAAAGCACAAGCAACCCATGCCATGAATGAATGGTGGGGAAAAGAAGGTATGGGAACGATGCCTCATGCTCTTATCCAATTGTTTAATGGGGATCTTGTTGCTGCAAGTCATGCGTATCGGGAAATGTTTCCTGATGATCAACTGATGGCCCTTGTGGATTACAACAATGATGCGATTACCGACGCACTTCGGGTGGCTCGAGAGTTCGGTGATGATTTGAATGCTGTTCGAATCGACACATCCAATTCAATGGTCGATCAATTCTTTTGTCGAAATCCAGAAAAGATGGGCGACTTTGACCCAACGGGTGTGAACGCCCCACTCGTTATCGCACTTCGAGAAGCATTGGACAATGAAGGATTCCAGCATGTTCGTATTTCTGTAAGTGGTGGATTTACAGCAGAGAGAATTGAGGCGTATGAAAAGGCGGGTGTACCTGTGGATATGTACGGAGTTGGACGCAGTCTGCTCTCTAAGAATATCGGCTTTACGGGTGACAACGTTTTGCTAAATGGACATCATGAAGCAAAGGCTGGAAGGAAATTACGGAAGAACTCGAGATTGGAACGAATTGAATAAATCCTGAAGTGACCAATCTCCAATTCGTGTCTGCTACATAAGATAGTCAATAATTCACGGATGTTGCAGAGTGACGATTCCTACTTGAGGTATATTTTGTTCTTGAGATTGTTTTTGCTATAATATATGCGCGAAAGAAACCATGATGAATAAATGATTGGATAGAATCATCCCTACTCACTCTGGCTGGGGATGGGTCAAGTTTGGAGGTCCGGAGTCATGACAAGTTACCATTTTATCGGTATAAAGGGATCTGGCATGAGCGCGCTTGCACAAATCCTGCACGACATGGATGAAGATGTGCAAGGTTCTGATGTGGACCAATATTTTTTCACGCAACATCCGCTTGAAGAGCGCGGAATTCCCATTTTATCTTTTGAAAAAGACAATGTTTCCCCTCATCATAAAATTGTCGCATCAGCGGCATATAATGCAGATAATGAAGAGATACAAGCCGCAACTGATCGTGGTCTTGATGTGCATCGCTACCCGACATTTCTTGGGGAATTTGCCTCGCAATTTACATCCATTGCCGTGTCAGGAGCCCACGGGAAAACAACAACGACAGGTTTATTGTCACATGTTCTCGGTGCCTATCGCCCGACATCTTATCTAATTGGAGATGGCACAGGCAAAGGGGAAAAAGACAGTACGTTTTTTGTGTTTGAAGCTTGCGAATACCGCCGACATTTCTTGAATTATCACCCTGACTATTGCTTAATGATCAATATCGATTTTGATCATCCCGATTACTTCAAAAATATTGAAGACGTCGTAAGTGCATTTGATGAGATGGCGTCCCAAGTAAACAAAGCAATTATTGCATGTGGTGACGATGAATACTTGCAAACGCTAAACGCCCCCGTACCTATTGTTTATTACGGGATAGAAGGAAAACATGACTTCAATGCCGAAAATATAACAACAGACGAATCGGGCACGCACTTCGATGTAACCATCCGAGGTGATTACTATGAACGATTCAGTATTCCAGGCTACGGTAACCATCACGTATTAAACGCACTTGCAGTCATTGCGTTATGCCATTATGAAGAAGTGCCAGCGAGTGTAATGAAAGAGCGCTTGGCGACGTTCCCGGGTGTGAAGCGAAGATTCACCGAAAAAGAGTGGGGAACCCAGACACTCATCGATGATTATGCGCATCATCCAACCGAGATCAAAGCGACAATTGCATCTGCGAAAGCGAAGTATCCAAATCGAGAGGTTGTTGCCGTCTTCCAGCCGCACACGTTCACACGTACGTTTGCTTTTCTCCAAGAGTTTGCAGATGCCCTTTCTCAAGCTGATTCGGTCTACTTGTGTGATATTTTCGGCTCAACTCGGGAAAAACAAGGAACATTGACCGTGGAAGATTTGCAACAGCGAGTCGATGGGTCAGTACTCATTTCAGAAAAAGACATCTCTCCTCTGAATGAACACGAAAACAGTGTAATTCTCTTTATGGGAGCAGGGGATGTATCGAAATATCAAAAAGCGTATGAACGAGAATTTCCAAAACCATAATCAGTTTCATATAGGCAGTCATCAGTGGCTGCCTCTTTTACATCACTGTTTATTTTATGTAAAATATGGACAAACTCGGTTTCTAAAGAGAAGAAGTTTGCGTTTGAAAGTATCTATTCGTGGGAAATGATTGTTATAGGAGGTGAGTGTGGGTGACTGCAGTTTACATAAGTGTTGTGATTGTAGCCGTGGCAATCGTTGTTCTTATCTTTTACCTTATTCAAACACTTAAGTCCGTTCAGGGGGTGGTTGAGCAATTAGGCAAAACAACCAGTGCGGCCGAACAACAGCTGCAAGGAATTACGACAGAAGTTGATCACTTAATGAAAACATCCAACCGTCTTGCTGAAGACTTAGAAGGAAAGGCAGAGTCATTGGATGGATTGTTTCATACTGCTGATGAGGTAGGGAAAATCTCAGAACGATTAAATGAATCACTTCAAACGATTACAAAGAAAGCGTCACATGAAGCTGAGAAAAGTGCACCACAAGTTACTCAATTTATGCAATGGGGCAATGCCGCAATGGATTTGTATTCCAAATGGCAAAACCGTAAACATTCAGGAAACACATGAGCAAAGAATACTAATTTAGGAGGAAATGAACATGAGTGATATGAATACAAAAGATTTTCTTATTGGAACATTGATTGGTGGAATTGTAGGAGCGTCAGCAGCATTGTTGTTCGCACCTAAATCAGGAAAAGAACTTCGTGAAGACATTACTGAAGGTGCAGCTACGGCAAAAGATAAAACATACGAATTGACAAATGCTGCATATGAAAAAGGAAGCGACATTGCAAACACTGCCATTGATAACACGAAAAACGTGGCAAAAAGCGTTTCTGATCAATCTTCGCAAATGGTTGATAAGATTAAAGATGCAACGGGTCAGTTGAAAGACGATGCAAGTGCAGCGAAGAAATCTGCTGAAGAGCTTGCCGATGATCTATCTCAGGAGCTGAAGAATTCTGGTGAAGAAATCGAAGGTTCCGTTAAAGAAGAAGTTGCTAACCTTAAAGACAAAGTGAAAAACTAAATCATTTCTTTAGTTAGGAGTTTGACATGCAACAGATTCATGAAGAACAACAAATCGTAGATGCACTGGAATCAAATGATCGTGTTTTGCTGTTTAAAAATAGTACAACATGCCCGATCAGTTCAGCTGCTTTTGAAGAACTTCGAGCATTTGATCAAGAGAATAGCACAGTGCCAATTTTGTATTTGAATGTCCAAGAGTCACGGGAGCTTTCGAATTACGTTGCGAAAGAGTGGCGAGTAAAGCATGAATCTCCTCAAGCACTTTTGATTAATAAAGAAAATGCAGAGTGGTTCAAGTCCCATAACAACATTACGAAGACGAGTCTTGAAGAGGCTGTCAATTAAACAAACGGGCATAGGGATTTCCTCCCTATGCCCGTTTGTTTGCTCGTAGTGGAGGGTGTAAAAGCACGAAATGAGTCGTGTCTGCATACTGTTTGGAAGGGAGAAATATACGCGATTTCACTTTAGTGCTTAAAAGCGTTTAATCAACAAAGAAAAAGTTCGTGACAACTGGTGAACCATCAGTTATAATGACTCTAATTCATTATAAAAGTTGAATATAGAAATAGGAGAGGATCATATG
The DNA here is from genome assembly GCF_000698145.1 of Geomicrobium sp. JCM 19039. GTDB lineage: Bacteria > Bacillota > Bacilli > Bacillales > Marinococcaceae > Geomicrobium_A. Next base: position 69,760 of record NZ_BAXB01000012.1, on the reverse strand, counting down.
AGTAACGAAGAACTGGAACAGCTAAGATCAGACCTCGATGCGAAAAACATGGAACTCCTGAAGTTATTGAATGAGCGTGGAGCGATTGTTAAACAAATTGGTGAAGTGAAAAGCAAGTCAGGTACGAAACGGTTTGATCCGATTCGTGAGCGGAAGATGCTTGACCTAATTTCAGAAGAGAACTCAGGGCCATTCCAAACGGCGACGCTTCAGCACCTTTTCAAGCAAGTGTTCAAAGCAAGTCTTGAGCTGATGGGTGAAGATGAGCAGAAATCGCTGCTCGTATCAAGAAAGCGCCAGCCGAATAATACCGTTGTTCACGCGAAAGATATTGCGATTGGCGATGGTGTCCAAAAACTGATTGCCGGACCCTGTTCTGTTGAGAGTGAGGAGCAAGTGTTTACTGTCGCAAGAGCGTTAAAAGACCAAGGTATACGTTTGTTACGAGGCGGAGCGTTCAAGCCGAGAACATCGCCGTATGACTTCCAAGGGCTTGGTCTTGAAGGATTAAAGATTCTTAAAAAAGCAGGCGATGAATTTGACATGGCCGTGATTAGTGAAATTGTAACACCAAAAGATGTGGAGACGTCACTCGACTATGTTGATGTCATTCAGATTGGTGCACGGAACATGCATAACTTTGAATTGCTAAAAGAAGTAGGGATGACGAACAAACCAGTCTTACTAAAGCGTGGATTATCCGCGACAATCTCAGAATTCATACATGCTGCGGAATACGTGCTTTCTAGAGGAAACACGAATTTAATGCTTTGTGAGCGAGGCATTCGCACATATGAAACCGCGACGAGAAATACGCTAGACATTTCAGCAATTCCAATCCTTAAGCAAGAAACTCACTTGCCAGTGCTTGCAGATGTGACTCATTCAACAGGAAGAAGAGATCTGCTCCTCCCAACAGCAAAAGCAGCACTCGCAATTGGTGCAGATGCGGTTATGGCGGAAGTACACCCAGACCCGGCAGTCGCATTGTCTGACTCTGCTCAGCAGATGGATATTCCGACATTCAATGAGTTTGTTGGGACACTAAGAAGCTCCAACCTTTTAAATGATGTAAACAAAGCAGCAACCCGCTAATAAAAAGTGCAAGTGCTCGGTTTGTGAGCACTCGCACTTTTTTTATGAATAATTCTTCTTACGATAAGCGGCTATGAAGATGCCGACAATTCCAGTAATGATATACAGAATTAAGTAAATCCATGTACTTACATTTCCAAAGGACATGCCGTTAATAAAAACAATAAACAAGTGAAACAGTGTAAAAATAACAACACCGACAATCCATTTTATGTTTCGATTGTTTAAGGAGTTTCCGACGACAAAACCAATGAGAAATGTAATAAGTGGATTAAATACAGTAAACAGTACAACCGGTGGAATGGAAATCACCTCTTTTGTTAATCAATCACATTCTCTATCATATCAGAAACGATATAGAAAAATACTTGTTTTACAGAAAAACAAACAGAGGGAAATAAAATTGTCAAAATATCGGTGAATTTAAGCGTCATGGACGTGCTTTTCAAGGAAAAAGGTTTGCAAATAAGGCGTATCGGAAACAATAAGCACAGGTCTGCATACAAATCAGGATTAAACATATGATTTTTCGTGTCGATATAAAGGAAGAAGCAATTGCAGACCTCCAGCAGTTATCGTATGATAGCAATAGCCTATGAAAACGTCATGAAAGCGAATAGAGGAGGTCTTTCCGTGAGTACAACAATTTATGATGTTGCAGCTGAAGCAGGGTCTCCATGGCTACTGTGTCACGTGTAGTAAATGGAAATCCAAATGTGAAGCCAGCAACAAGAAAGAAAGTTTTAGATGCGATAGAGAAATTAGAATACCGCCCGAATGCAGTTGCTAGAGGGTTAGCTAGTAAAAGAACAACGACCGTTGGTGTCATTATTCCGGATATTTCGAGCATCTTCTTTTCTGAGTTGGCAAGAGGAATTGAAGATATTGCCACGATGTATAAATATAACATCATTTTATGTAATTCGGATAATAACAAAGAAAAAGAGATTCATCTTGTGAATACGTTGCTAGAGAAGCAAGTTGATGGCATTTTGTTTATGGGTGGCGAAGTTACACCGGAACACGCCGAACACTTGAACCGTTCACACGTACCTGTAGTACTTGCGGCTACGTATCATGAGGACGGCGACTTTCCGTCAGTAAACATTGATTATAAACAAGCAGCACATGACGCCATTTCCATGCTAATTGAAAAAGGTCACACTCGCATCGGGATGGTATCGGGCTCTCTTGAAGACCTGTGAACGGCTATCAGAAGTTTAAAGGCTACAAAGATGCGTTGGCGTCAGGAGGACAAACGTTTGATGAGTCCCTCATTGCGATCGCTGATTATACGTATGATTCAGCGATGGAAGCAGTCAGCCAGCTCTTAGATGAAGGGGACAAGCCAACAGCGATTTTCTCAGCAACCGATGAAATGGCTCTAGGAGTTATCCATGGTTTACAAGATCGTGGGCTAAGCGTTCCGGATGATGTAGAAGTAGTTGGGTTTGATAATACGCGTCTAGCAACGATGGTCAGACCGACGCTTACAACGGTTGTTCAACCGATGTACGATATTGGCGCTGTCTCCATGCGTCTGCTCACGAAATTTATGAATAAAGAAGACGTGGCCGAAGAGATTGTCGTCTTACCGCACAGCTTAGAATACCGGAATTCGACGAAGTAAAACGGACATAAATAGGGGGCTTTTCTTAAATGAAGAAGGTAGACATATTAACGCCAATTGGAATACTCATCGGCTTGTTGGTTGTAACGATGGCGATTTACACCATCACCGGTTTGAGTGGTGTCGTACTCTTTATACAGTTGGCCTCCGTATTTATCGTCTTTGGAGGAATCATGGCCGCATTACTCGTCAATTTTTCTTGGCAGGAGTTGAAACGATTACCTGCCATAATGCGGCAAGGGTTTCGACGAGAAGAGATGGAGTTGCATGAACTAAACGAAACGTTTGTCGATCTTTCAACAAAGGCAAGGCGAGAAGGGCTACTCGCTCTGGACATACATATGGATAATGAAGTCGATCACCCATTTATTAGAAAGGGTGTAAGCCTAGCGGTTGACGGCATCGAACCAGAGATCATCCAAGACATCATGATGGCAGAGGTCATCTCTATGGAAGAGCGGCACCGAAGAGGTCGTCGAATTCTGGAAAAAGCAGGAGAGTATGCCCCTGCATGGGGGATGGTCGGAACGATTGTAGCGCTTGTCATCATGCTTAATGATATGGATGACCCTGCTGCTCTTGGCCCGAGCATGGCCCTAGCGATGCTCACGACATTATACGGATCACTTGCTGCGAATCTTTTCTTCAATCCAATTGCAAGCAAATTGGAAATGAAAACAGAATTAGAAGTTTTTGAAAAAGAAATTATTATCGAAGGTGTTATCGGCGTACAATCTGGACAAAATCCGAAGATTCTTGAAGAAAAGCTGCAAGCATTTGTAAGGAAAGAAAAGCAGCGAGTGGAGAAACTGAAAGACGCCGGAGCGATAGCAAATGAGGCGTAGAAGTAAATCGACGACGGATCAATCCAAAAGTTGGCTAGTGACCTTTACGGACATGGTACTCATCATTCTCGTGTTTTTCATCATGTTGTTTTCCATCTCGGTCGTGGATGCTCAGAGGTTCCAAGCATTGACGGACTCTTTGCAAGGCAACAACATTCTCGATGACCTTTCGTCAGTGACTGATTACGAATTGGAGAATTTTGATCCAGCCGATGATCAAGATGTAGATGAAGATACAGATCCGCTTACCGAAGTGAAAGAATATATTGATCAGTACCTCATTGATCACGATCTTGAGGATATGATTACAGCGACGAGAGAGGAACAAGGAATCGTTCTTGTTCTTCAAGAGCAGTTGCTTTTTAATACGGGTGAAGCGTATATTCTTGAAGATGCTGAGCCGTTTTTGGATGAGATGACAATGATTCTTGAAGGCATTCCTGATCACCAAATCGAAGTCGAAGGACACACAGACAATCGCCCAATTGAAACGTATCGCTATCCATCGAATTGGGAACTATCTGCAGCGCGAGCGAGTAGCGTCATCCGCTACTTGATTGATGGTGGGGACTCCCTTCAGGAAGATCGTTTCTTGGCAAAAGGATATGCAGATACGAGACCGATGGTACCGAATGATTCCCGTGAGAATATGCAAGAGAATCGACGAGTTGTCGTAATGATCTCTGACCCTGAATTTGATGAAGAAGGAACAGAAAACACATGAGCCGAAGTGCTTCATGTGTTTTCTCGTATATAATAGAGTGCTTTTTCCAAAGTGTTTCCATTCTTTTCATTAATGGCTTCTCTTCTAGGAATATGAGGGTGATCGGCTTCTCTTTCCAACCACGTAGAAGGTAGTGTATAGCTTTTGGCGGCCTGTTTCCAGCGATCGCGCCACTTGCTCGGGATCGGTTCATTTACGACGTCCATCCGCTCGTTCATTTCGAGCCAAACAAGTGACCAAGCGAGAGGGACGACACGAAACCAATCATATCCGCCCCCACCAACAGCAACCCAGCGACCTTCGCAATATTCATGGGCAAGACGGTGGGCGAGCTTAGGAATTTTGTGAAATGTTCTCATCGTTGTTGATAAATGGGTAAGTGGATCAAAATGATGCGCATCGGCGCCATTTTGTGTCAAGATGAGGTCGGGTTTAAAAAAAGCACATGCTTCTGAGACAGCGGTTTCATAACAGTGAAGAAATGATTCGTCTTCTGTAAAGGCGTCCAAAGGTATGTTTAAGGAATACCCATATCCATACCCGTTGCCTTTTTCGGTTATTGCCCCGGTTCCTGGAAACAGATACCTTCCGGTTTCATGAATGGACACGGTCATCACATTAGGATCATCATAAAATGCCCACTGTACGCCGTCACCGTGATGAGCATCGGTATCAATATACAAAACCCGCGCATCGTAATGTTTGCGAATGTAATGAATGGCAATGGCTGTATCATTATACACACAAAACCCAGACGCTTTGCCCCGGAATCCATGGTGTAAACCTCCACCGAGATGAGCAGCGTGCAATGTACGTCCTTCCATGACTTCTCTTGCGGCTTGGATCGTACCGCCGACGAGTTGCGCTGAAGCTTCGTGCATATTGTAGAAAACAGGTGTGTCTTCTGTGCCAAGACCGTACTTATTAAGGGAACCGTCTGACATTTTCCCGTGTCCGGCAAGTGTGACTGCTTCTACAAAGTCTGGATCATGAAACAAGAGCAAATCTTCGTCCGTTGCGCTTGCAGGATGGACAAGTTGAGCACTGGACAAAGTGTCTAGTGACCGTAGCAAGTCAACGGTCATTTCTAATCGTAATGGACTAAAAGGGTGATTTTCATTGAACTTATATTGAAGCTGTTGTTCGTTTAATACAAACGTCGCGTGTGATGTTTTCATTGTTCAAACCCTGGTACCGACGGGCTAATAAGCTCGTACCCTTTTTCTTGAAGCTCATGGATCGCGGGTCTTGGTCCATCGTTTGAATGCGAAATGTCAGCACTTTATCAGCGGTTTCTTTATGAGGGTATACGAGAACACTCGTAATGTTCACCCCATGTTTATGAAAAATGCCCGAAGCTTCTGCGAGCTTGCCGCTCAAATCAGAAACTTTAATTTCTAACTGGGTGCTCGGTTGGTCTGCCCCTGTTAGGCGTACGAGTGTATCGAGGAGATCTCTGCCTGTGATCATACCCACGAGCTTGTTGCCGAGCGTTACCGGCGCTGCACTAATTTGTTGTTCACTTAGCATTGAGGCAATGTCTTCAACAAAATCGAGGGGATGTGCTGTATACACATCCCGTTTCATGATGTGTTCGAGTGGTGTTGATAACACGTCTTCACTCGGCTGTTGTTGTAATATGGAATGTTTGCTATCACGAATGTCACGATCTGAAACGATGCCGATTAAAGCCTTGTTAGCATCGACAATCGGGATGTGGCGAATGCGCTTGGATTCCATGAGTTCGACAGCCTGTTCAATCGAATCATGTGCACCAAGTGTATGAATGGTTGTTCTCATCATATCTTCGACAAGCATCGTTGCACCTCATTTCTTAATTAGTACATAAACCGATTCACAAAGCGGATGTTATCAAATTCTTGCACGTCTTCCATAGGGACGCGAGAGCCTATTCGTACCATCAAACAGTTTGCTGGGTGTGAACTGATCTCAGGGTCATCGGTTGCCATCCAGTATAACCCACCAGAGTTCATCATTTTCTCCATTAGCTTTCGGTATTCCCAGACAGACAGTCCAGTTGACTTTAAGTCCCAATGCCAATAGTACTCGGTCGTAATAATGATGTAATCTTCCATCGCATCGTCTCTCATAGACAATTGAATAAGTTTACTTCCAACCTTGCCGCCGCGATACTCGTAAGCGACTTCTACAGCGCCGAGCTCTAACAGATTATCAAGTGGACTTTCAGACCAACGTTCAAGAGGGTCTGGATATACGTACGTAACATACCCGACAACCATACCGTCATCGACAGCGACGATAATCCTCCTTCGGGTAGGTCTGCGATGCTTGCAAGTGCTTTTTGCTGGTCTTCTGGCGGCCTGAAAGCAACAAGGCCAGGGTGAAACTGATAATCTAATACGGCCTGGCTTGAAATGGGGCCTTCCAACAAAATCGTTTTGTTGTTGACGATGAGTTCTTCACGATCGTAGGTTTTTGAGTGGTTCATTCCATCACCTTTTAGGGTAAGCGTTACAAACAGTATACTATATTTACATGTCATAAATGGGTGATAACCACTCAAAATAAAGGCAGTTTTTTTAAACTTTTTCGTCAACAACGCCCGTGATGAGAGAAATATGACAAATTCTCAACAGTTTCAAATTGATTCAAGTATGAATTGTGCGTATAATATAACACATCATATGCCACTCGAAACCATTCGAGGGAGTCATGATCGCAATAAGGCATGGAGTAAACTAAGCAATAGAAAGGGAGATCGTTGATGGAACTGCAAACGCTTCCACCTAAAGGTGGCAATCCAAATCTAGAAAACTATGAAGATGCAGCAAGAGAATTTGATTGGTCAAAAGCAGAAGAAGCCTTTTCTTTTCATAAGACCGGAAATGTAAATTTAGCTTATGAGGCGATTGACCGCCATGCCGAAGATGCAAAAACGAAAGATAAGATTGCACTTTTCTACAGCGATGCAAAACGAGATGAGTCGTATACATTTGAAGATATGAAACGAATGACAAACCGGGCTGCGAATGTGTTTAAAGAAGCAGGTATTCAAAAGGGTGACCGGGTGTTTATTTTCATGTCTCGTTCTCCAGAATTGTATTTTGCCGCACTTGGAGCCATTAAGGTTGGGGCCATAATTGGACCATTGTTTGAAGCATTTATGGAAGGTGCGGTTAGAGATCGATTGGAAAATAGTGACGCAAAAGCAATCGTGACAACACCGGAGCTAATTGAGCGTGTGCCTGTTGATGAGCTACCAGCGTTAGAAACCGTATTTATGCAAGGTGACGATGTGAGTGAAGAAGGTGCGGTCATTGATTTCAAGAAAAGCATGGATCGTGCCAGTGAAGAGCTCGAAATCACTTGTAGATAAAGAAGACGGCTTGATTCTTCACTACACATCAGGGTCTACAGGCATGCCTAAAGGAGTATTACACGTTCACGGTGCGATGCTTCAACACTATCAAACGGCGAAATGGGTACTGGACCTGAAAGAAGATGATGTATACTGGTGTACCGCAGATCCTGGCTGGGTTACAGGTACTTCATATGGCATTTTCGGTCCGTGGTTAAACGGAATCACCAATGTTGTTCGTGGTGGTCGGTTTAGCCCAGAAGATTGGTACGGGACGATTGAAAAGTACAACGTGACCGTTTGGTACAGCGCACCGACGGCATTTCGAATGCTGATGAGCGCTGGCGAAGATGTCGTAAAGAAATTTGATTTATCTAGCTTGCGACACATTTTGAGTGTAGGTGAGCCACTAAATGCTGAAGTCGTTCGTTGGGGAGATGAAGTGTTCGAATTACGCATCCATGACACGTGGTGGATGACAGAAACTGGGGGAATGATGATTGCCAACTACCCAGCAATGACGATCAAGCCAGGCTCAATGGGCAAACCATTCCCTGGTTTGAAAGCAGCCATTATTGATGATCAAGGAAATGAATTGCCTCCGAATCGCATGGGCAACTTGGCCATTGAAAAAGGTTGGCCTTCAATGATGCGATCGATTTGGAAAAACGAAGAGAAGTATGAAAGCTACTTTGAAATTGAAGGATGGTATGTATCGGGAGATTCCGCGTACATGGATGAAGACGGTTACTTCTGGTTCCAAGGCCGAGTGGATGATGTCATTATGACTTCAGGTGAACGCGTTGGCCCGTTTGAAGTAGAAAGCAAACTCGTTGAACATCCAGCCGTCGCAGAAGCAGGGGTCATTGGAAAGCCAGATCCTGTTCGTGGAGAAATCATTAAAGCATTTGTTGCCTTACGCTCAGGTTATGATGTGAGCGATGAATTAAAAGAAGACATTCGTGTTTTCGTAAAGAAAGGCCTCGCCGCACACGCTGCACCTCGCGAAATAGAATTTCGTGATAAGTTACCAAAAACAAGAAGTGGAAAGATTATGCGCCGCGTCTTGAAAGCTTGGGAGCTTGATTTGCCGACCGGGGATCTTTCGACAATGGATGATGATTAAGATGTATTCGAGGGGTAGTCAAAGCCTCTAAACAAATCGAGAACAGATCGTTTTTGATCTGTTCTCCGATTTTTGTATGTATGTTCTTTCTGTGTAATATCTTTGGTAGACAAGTCCCGCCACCTTCTTTAAATTGTGGGCCCCCTCTGACAGATGGGAACGAAAGGCGGTGACTCTTTCGGAAGCAGTGCCGGGACGAGTCCTCGCAGGATATAAAATCTACATAGGGTGAACGAAAGAAATTCATTGATTGCTAGCATGTAGAGATTCCATTGTGAATGTATATGAACGGACCGTTATGATAAAAGCGAATCACTCCAATGGTGTTTCTACCGTATGGGGCAGGGCGTGCTAGTTTTCACTTTCTCCAATCAAGTTTGTTTTTTTAGCGATTTTAGCACTCATTTCGTAAAGCTTGCGCGCAGATTGTTCCAACTGGAGCGCAGATTGGACTAAAACGAACCAAAATCGGTCTTGATTCTGCGCGACTCGCACCGACAGAATTTTCGGTTTTCCAAATCAAAGTTCGGGGCAGGGAGTACGACTTATTGAACATCGCTTTGGAATTAGATTGCCGTTTATTTTCTTTAAAATGCTGAATCTGATTCCATTAACGGATGTTTGGAAGTAGATGCCGATCGATTGGAATCAGAAAGAGGAGAAACGGTCACCGAGGAGTGGATCTGATTCCAATCGGTAATCTTTGGAAACCGGTCTTCCGTTCCGCGCACAAAACCGTTCATCTCAGAAAAATCTAACCATAGAAGCTCCTATATTTAGATTTCTCTCCAGGTGTTGCAAATCCGACCATAGAATTTGAAAATCTCACCATAGAACAAACAATGGTAAAATTTTAGTTAAATCAGCTTCCGAAATGGAAAAAATCCTACCATAGCCACTCCGAATTTTCCTACGTAAAAGCGCCAAGATGCTAAAAAAGCGTAACACTTTCTACACCACCCGACTTGTTTCGGTTAATCAATTTCCATATTCTCATTATCAGATTTGTAATGATGAATCGTTAGCTCGTTTGTCTTTCCTTTTCTCAAGGTAGATGACAAAGAAAACGGTAACGAGTACTGAGACTAGAATATTCAATAAATCGAAGATCGGTAAGTAATAGACAATCACGCCAATAATCAGTGCGAGTAAACCATACAACGGTCGTTTATAAGCAAATTGTCCAAGAACGGCTCCGAAGATTGCAGGCAGAACATAAAGGAACGCCGTCTCAACAGCAGGTGGCAAAATGGAAATAAGAAAAGATCCAGTAAGGACCGTCGTTGCGATGATGAACATATTTACAAGGCAAGCAACGGCGATGCCTATTGTACCTGCAATTTCCGCCTTATCAGACCCAGTCTGAGCGTTCACTGCACTTTGTGCCGCTGTCGAGCAAGGTAAGCATAAGTTTGCGATGTTGCCTTGCATAAATGCAAGATACGTCCCAGATACTCCGAGTGTTGGATAATAGGTAATTGGCTCTAATGCCACATAATTCCTATGAAACTTGCATAACCAATAAGTCCAGCGATGATAACGTCCCATCCAGGGTGAGCGCCGACGACAAATGATAGATAGAAAGGTGCCAAAAGTGTCGTCATAATCATACTAAGCAGTGTCACACGCCCCCAAAAATGTGATCGGCTATGAAAAGCTTTCATCGTATTCCCCTCCGTTATAATAGTGTCGTCACATAACCAACGGTCATTCCGATAATGAGCGAAAACCCAAGTGCCCATTCTTTCAACCACAGTTTCTCAACTCGATCGGCAACAATCATGATGATGACCATAGCTCCAGCTGCTGAGAGTGCTGTTAGGGCATGGTTCATGCTCTGGACCATTTCCTCTGTTGTCAAGAAGCCGAACACACCGAGCAACGCTCCTAAAGAAACGAGAGACATCATTTTTGTACTTTTCTTCGAAACTTTCTCCTGAATTCTTCCTAAGGATTTCGTAAATAGCAATGTAAATAAGAGCCAACCGGTTCCACCGAGACACATCGTCCAGACGACAGAGGTTAGCGCTTCATACGAAAAGTTTTCGCCGCCCAATTGTACTCCATACGTACTTGCGCCAATTCCAGCGGCAGCTGTTTCAGTCGCTGCCGAACCAATGATTCCAATTCTCATCAGTGTAAGTGGAGACCCAATCAATGTAATAATTGCAATGACAACAATTGCGATGCCAAGCGATGGACCTACACCGCTAATCAGTCCAGTCTTCGCTGCGCTTTGCATATCTTTGGATTGCAACCCGACGGATTTACCTGCTTGGACGGATATGAGCAAAAACATGATTGCTTGAAAGATAACGAGAGCGACGACGATAAATACAATGAGCCAAAGTATAGTGCTGTTCGCTAATTCCATCGTTTCTTGCATGTACCGATCCCATTCCTTTCTTTAGAAATAGTTGATTTTTAATTATCTGAATATAATGCTGTATCATACACTTTCATAGAAGAAAAGTAAATAAAAGGAAAGGTGGATCATTATTTTGCACGTAATTATCAAGATCTAAGACTATAAGCCATATTTACTTTTTTATAGCAATCGATTCGTCGAGACGAACAAAATGAATAGAAGTCGAATGGGTTAGCGGGGTTGAGCGAATGCTCTTGTTATGTGTATTTGAATAAAAGTATAGATGATCTATTTTTACATCGTAAACAATCAAACAATAGAACCTATTTTAAGGACAGGTTATCGTTCATCAATAGGGATTTTAGTTCAGTTTTTTAATAATCATATGAGTGATTTTCTCTTTAGAATAAATACCTAATTTTTAAAATTTTGTTATTAGTGTTACGATCTGTTTACCAAAAGATAAAGAAAGTAACAATTAGTAAAGTAATCAATGATAATGTGGTGATTTAAATGATGTTAATGCGTAAGAGTAATTATGTTGTAAAAAAATGTATTTTTTTAAGTTTATTTATTTACATATTATTTTTTATTTTCTATTTTTTATCCTCTCCTACTTTTGCAACATTTGAAGATCGAATTGAAGTAGAGATCGAGTTCTCAATTCAAGGTGAAGAAGTGAAATAAATGGATAGGTGGGATGCTTGTGTTAGCACGTATTGGAAAGTGGACGAGCAGTCTAATTACAGGAATGATGTTTGTATTGTTACTCGCTACACTATTTACGGTCATTACTTCACATGCGTCAGAAGGCGAACCGTCGCTATTCGGATATGAGATTAAGACCGTTTTGTCTGGATCCATGGAGCCGGGCATCCAAACCGGTTCGATTATTGCCATTGAGCAACAAGAAATAACGACAAACTTTAACAGAGGAGATGTCGTGACATTTTTTGGCCCTGAAGGGGTACTTGTCACCCACCGTGTTCACGAAGTTATTGATAACGGTCAAAGCTATATTACAAAAGGGGATAACAACAATGCTCCAGACACGTCCCCAGTGATGGCCGAAGACATTGTCGGAAAATATACTGGGTTTACCGTTCCATTTATCGGTTCTGTCATTATGTTTGCCACATCTGAGTTAGGAGCTGTGCTGTTGTTAATTGTTCCAGGTGTGCTATGTGTCATTTACTCAATAATCATTATTTTTAAGGCATTAGATCAAGTTGATCAGATGGCTAAAGGTAATGCTGATGTAACCCCTTCGGTGTCTACGTCTGAACATGAGACGTTACATAAATAAATCTCTAGGAGGAAGCAATCATGACGGTAAAAAAACAGCTTGGGATGGGAGTTGCAACTGCAGCTCTAGGGTTGACGCTAATCGGTGGTGGAACGTATGCATTTTTTAGCGACAGTGTCACAACGAACAACACGTTTGCAGCGGGTACGTTAGATTTAACTGCAGAGCCTACGGAAGTGATTAATGTGGATAACATTAAGCCTGGAGATTCTATGATTCGAGACTTTGAGTTAGGCAACGATGGTCATTAGACATTGGACTCGTCACGTTAGAGACAGATTATCGCGTGATTGATGCACAAGGAAACAACACAGATGATTTTGGAAACTTTATTGAGGTGGAATTTTTATACAATGTGGACAATCTTGATGAAGTGATCTACCAAACGACACTTAGCGAGCTACAAGACATGTCACCGGAAGCCATTAGTGAAAACATCTTCTATCCTGAATTGGGAGATCAAGGACTGCCTGTTGGTGAAACGCATGACCTTGTTGTCCAATTTAATTTCTTAGCAGATGTAGAAGAAGATTTAAATCAGTTCCAAGGAGATTCATTACAACTCGAATGGACATTTGTGGCAACACAAACGACGGGCGACGATAACCGTTAACTTTACTTCACTTATCATTCATTTGGCCCTCGTGATTAATCAATGTCACAGGGCTTTATTCAAACAGTAAAGGAGGGGCAATATTGAAGAAAATAATCGTTTCCGCAGCACTAGTGGTGAGTTTACACGTTCCAAATTTTGCGCAGGCAAGTGAAGGTTTGAGTGAATTTCCAAATCCAACAGACAAACAGTCCTGGCAGTTACCAAGAGACATGACGTGGGATGATTATAAACCAGTCCCTGGCATTGACTGGCACAACCCTGAGGTTGAAGCAGATCGAGAAATACGTGGCGCTTTAATTTTAGTTGATTTTCCAGATCAAGAGTTTATTTTGACGAACGAGCAAGGGAGTGACCCAGCTGGAAATCCTATTGGCGCAAGCGAAATTTCCGAAGAAGAGCTTGGGCAATGGTGGGTCGACTTTTTGAACACACCGCAAGACTTAAATAATGGACGTACCGTAGATGAGTTTTGGCGTGAAAACTCGTATGGGAAATGGAGTGTTGAACTCGATGCGTTCGGAGTCTATACAATGGATCATAAAGAGTTTCAATACGGATTGAATGAATTTGGTCAGCAGCAACATTTACCTGAAGGATATGGACCCCAGCGTCTCGTTCCTGATGCACAAGCTGCTGCTCGTGAGGATCTTGAGGCATCAGGTGAGGATTATGATTTTGAGTTCATCATTCATGCAGGTTACGATGAATCCGCACTTTGGCAAGAGTTTGGTGAGATGATGTTTGAAACAGCACAAGATGTGAGCGATGAATTTGGCTCACCGTTCGAGGGTCATCCAAACTATACGACGACGCGCTACGTAGATTGGACGTCTTGGTTTGCTGCGAGAAGTATCTGGTCACATGCGTACCGGGGAGGGTCTGTACAAGCGGAAAATAGTGGGCAGTCGGTGTTTGCTCATGAGTTTGGCCATATCGAAGGGTTGGGAGATAACTATAACAACCCGTATGCAAACCCGGTGTCTAGGTCTTATTCAGGCCCGTGGGAATTAATGAGCCGAGGCGCATTTAATGGACCAGGTGGTCCGCACACACGGTGGATGATCCCGGCAGTTGAAGGGTCTAGCTCGCCGTCTCACCACATGTTACGGAATAAAATTAAGCAAGAGTTCGTGACGGAAGGTGAAGAGTATTTGCAAATTGATCGCGATGACCTCAAGGACGGTCCAGTCTTTGAAAACATTTTGACAAGAGCCGTTCCAACGGGTGAGAATTTTGGGCGGGATGACTATATCGGCATCAACATTACGATGGACGAAGACAAAACGCCTAGAAATTATTTGGAAGATGACTGGCGTGCCGATATGCAACAAGGGGAAGATTGGTACGATAACTACACGTTAGAAGTCGTTGACCAAGTCGGTTTTGATTCGTTTCAAATGGACTCCGGTGTGTTGGTAGCAAAAACGAAGGATGAAGAGCGAGCACCGTTTATTTGGGTCGTTGATGCACATCCGGAAGATATTCAAGAGGTCGATTTTGTTCGACCGACCGGCACCATTCAAATGTTGTCGAAAGGGGATTATCAGCAGTTAGCGGATGCATTATTTAAAGCAGGCACCGGCGAAGGTGTTGTAAGTGAATATGTGGATGAACATAATCGCCTCCATTTTTATGTATTGGACAAGCACTATGATGACGTTGGTGCTTTATCTTATCGTACGGCCGTTCGTCATCTTGATTATGGCGGGGATTACACGAGAGAAATGAATGCGACTCATCAAACCATTGACCATGCTTCACCTGGGAACATTGAAACCCACACATTTACGGTTACAAATGATGGAGAGGCGACAGACCTTTACCGGTTGGATGTAGATGTCGATGAAGAAGTTGAATATACGTTCGACCATCACGTCATTGAAGTGGGCGCTGGTGATACTGTGGAAGTACCCCTTTACGTTCGGGTTCCAGAGGAGATTGATGCTGCCATTGAATATACGTTTACCATTGCTTCAGAAACAGATGCAGACGTCGTCGAATCAATCCAACAAGATATTGGTGTATCAGCCAGTACAATTTTGGCACTCGTTGATGAGTTAGAAGAATCCGCTTTTTATTCGGAACAAGCGTACCGGATCGCGAGAACCCATATGACCGCAGTTACTCACTTTGAGAATCGTTCGAACAGCACGAAAGTTGTGGAGCATACGAGAGGCTTTCAAGCGTTGATCGCACACCAAATGAATCAAGGAAATCTTGAAGAAACGGCTTTCGAGCGACTTGATCGGTTATCAGAAACGTTAATTACTAGATGGGAATAGATAAAGATTGGAGACATGATCTATGAAACTACGAAAAGCAACGCTTGCTGCTCTTGTAACTCTTCCAGCTCTATATCATCTTGACGAGACAGCAATCGCAGAAACGGCGGTATCTGATCATGTAATTGACGAGGGTGTATCCCAGCCGGTCTTCTCTTATGAAGATGCGATCAGAGAAACCATTTATGTGGAAACGGATTTAGACACAGATGGTGATGGAAAAAACGATAGAATCGCTGCGGATATTATCCGTCCTGCTGAAAGTGAAGAAGGTTTAGAAGTACCTGTCATCATGGTTGCTAGTCCATACAACGAAAACATGGGCCGCGGCGAGGAGTCGCAGTTAAAAGAGTATATTGATGGAAAGCCAGTTTCATTTCCATTATTTTATGACAACTATTTTGTTCCACGTGGTTACGCCGTTGTACACGTTGATATGATTGGGACGAGCCTTTCGGACGGTTGTCCGACGACAGGAGGGTATGAAGAAACTGAAAGTGTAACCGCCGTCATTGATTGGTTAAATGATAATGCGGATGGTTATGACATTCATGATGAAACCGCAGTTGCAGATTGGAGCACTGGTAAAGTAGGGATGTATGGGAAGTCATACGATGGTACACTTGCAAATGCAGCAGCAGCGACAAATGTTGAAGGGCTTGAAACCATTATTCCTGTTACGGCAATCAGTAGCTGGTACGACTACTATCGTGCAAATGGTAGCATCTACTATTTGAATGGACCGAACGGTTTGGCCAATCGCGTAGTGAACTCAGAACGTAGGGGAGATTGTCAGTTTGTATTCAATGGCATGAGGGATCTAATGGATGATGAATTTGGTGATTATAATGAATTTTGGGAAGAAAGAAATTACGTACCAGATGCGGATAACGTTACAGCGAGTGTTTTTCTCGTTCATGGTTTGAATGATCTGAATGTAAAAACGAATCATTTCGGACAATGGTGGGAGCAATTAGAAGAACATGATGTCGATCGGAAAATATGGTTGGCACAAACGGCTCATGCTGAACCTTTCGATTATCGGCGAGATGAGTGGGTGAGCACTGTCCATAGATGGTTTGACCATGAGCTTTTAGGTGTTGATAATGGCATTATGGACGAGCCAATGGCTGATGTGGAGCATGCAGCCAATGAATGGACGACGTATGACTCGTGGCCAGAGAGTAGCACCGAAGATGTGAAATTAACGATTGGACAAGGTAATGAGCACGGTCATTTGACAGATGTGCCGGTTCCATCAGGTGAAGAGCTTAGTTTTCGCAACCTTCCACTAACGGAGAGGCAACTTGCCGAAGATCCTTTAGCCGATCATGACCATCGTCTTGCATTTTTATCACCTGAGCTTGAAGAGGAAGTTCGAATAAGTGGAACTCCAGAGATCGAACTGACAGCTTCGGTAAATGGAGAAAGAGTAAACCTTTCTGCACTTATCGTTGATTATGGAACAGATGAACGGCTGGATCATCGGAGTGGTTCTAGCGGTATGCAAATGATTGAAGAGCAAACATGTTGGGGCGAAAGTTCTGAACATGACAGCGCTTGTTATTATGAACATGAATTGCTTACTCACGTGCAAGACTATGAAATTGTGTCCAGAGGATGGATGGATGCAAGAAATTATGAATCGGTTTGGGAAAGTCAATCGCTCGTTCCTGGGGAAACGTATTCGTTTAATTGGAACACGATGACTCATGATTACGTGTTTAAGCCAGGACATCGAATTGGTGTTATTATTTCAGGCAGTAACCGCACACATACACGCGCTGAACATAGCGATGTTGAGGTAACGGTAGATTTGAGTGAAAGCCTCATTTCATTGCCAGTTGTTGGCGGTAGTGACTCCATTGATTTTGGTTTAAGTGTAGAGAGTCTCATTGAACAAGTGGAGCAATTCAACCTTGAAGGCGCATTTTCTAATGAACGATCTGTACGCCAATTGCTTACACATCTGACCGCAGTCAAACATTTTGAACAGCGAGGAGACCGAGAGCGAGCGGTGCAGCACCTCGGTTCATTCCACCATCTACTACAAGGGCAACTTAACAATGGGGTCATTAATGAACAAACGTATAACGATTTAATCGCTCATACCAACGCTTTGCAATACAAATGGGAATAACAGATGGTCGCCGGCCTTTCGCCGGCGGCTTTTCATGTGAGAAAGTGTAAGAAGTACATATGAGGAGTTGTTGTACTGTCGGGGCAGGTTAATTATTATTAGGTTAAAACTAAAATATCGGAGAGTGAGTATATGTTAGAGCTTAGGCCCAAAAAAATACACATTGGTACAATTTCTCGTTTGTATGGGAGGATTTGAAACAATTTATATGTCGTAAAACAAGAAAATCTCACCATAGATTGTTCTATGGTGAGATTTCGTCCCATCCCCTACGCCCTGTGGACAGGGGGATAAGCTGCCCCCGAGGGTAGACGTGCATCGTTTAAGAATCGTCTTCATCCTCTGGTGGGTCGTTTTCTGGTGGTGGGGTTTCATTATCCTCACCGTCTTCTTGGTCATCAGGCTGTTCGTTATCCTCGTCAGAACTCCCGTTGTTTTCACCTTCGCCAGTAGAGTCACTTTCTTCTGGCTCTTGACCTTCAGTAGGGTCTTCTTCTGGCTCTTCAGGTGCTGGAACGCTTTCGGTCGGATTCGACGGGTTCGACTCTCGGCCCATCGTATCGACTGCGGCTACGTAGTAGCCTTGGGCAGGGTCAATGCCAGAAAAGCTCGTCGACGTATTTCCTTTCACTGAACCAACGAGACTGCCTGATGCTGTGTATACACGATAGCCCACAATGTCGCCATCGGAATGTTGCGCCCAGCTGATTGTTCCGCCACTTGATGACACTCCGGAAACTGCAGCTGGAGTATGGTCAAGTGCAGGGGCGTTTCGGTCAGGCACTAAATTCCCGGACAAACTGTCTGGCAAATAATCTTGGATATTCACACCGTCGAAGAACGTTGAGTTTACGGAAAAACCGGTGTCCGTAAATTCGGCAGGTGTTTGTTCATACGCAAGATAACTTTGACCACTAATCGTTACGTAGCGTGCGCCTTCTAGTGAGTCATCGGTTTGAGATGGCAAATAGTTGCTATTAAACAAATCGGTGTTCACAAGGCCAGCGTCGTAGCAACTTTGGGAAGGGAGTAACCCGCTCACGCCACAAATTGACTGTCGTACAATTCCTTCGGGTTGCTCGAATCGTGAATCGGTCAAGACGACGTCACGGTTTGTTTCAACAGTACGGTTCATAAGCGTTGCCCAAAGCTGTTGTTGACGTTGACTGTATTCGCCTTGAAGCGGTTGGTTATCTCCGTAGCCGATCCATAAACCGAAGCTCACTTTCGGATTCATGCCGACGAACCAATAATCACGGGCACCTTGCGACGTCCCGGTTTTTCCGGCCCAATCCCCACCGAAGTTTAACAGGCTAGGAATTCGCGATGCGGTTCCGTTTGAGAGGACATCTCGCATCATATCAATAGAAAGGTACGCCGTTTGCGGGGAGAACACGTCAATTTGATTGTGTTCATGCTCATAGATCACTTCACCCGTATGCGTCTCTATCCGTTCAATCATATACGATTCATTCCGCGTACCACCGGTCGCAAGCGTCGATAATGCATTCGTGTTTTCTTCAACCGTTGCATCAAAAGAACCGAGTGCAAACGACTCCGCAGCATAGTCAAGGTGCGGGGTGTAGCCAAGTTTTATCATATCATCGTACAAATCTTCTTCTGGCACTTGCCAAAATGTCCGTACCGATGGGGTGTTTCGTGAGTTCGTAATCGTATCTCGCACGGAAGGGATGCCGGCGTAAGAACCACCAAAGTTACTAACGGGACCTTGATCTCCCCCGCGGTAATTTGTTGGCACATCGGGAACGACGATGCCCGGTTGCACAACCCCGCGCTCCATCGCAGATCCGAACGGCATGAGCGGCTTAATCGTTGAACCCACGGACCGGCCTTCGCCAGTCGTAGCGTGGTTCCATGATTCTTTTTCAAAGTCACGTCCGCCGATAAAGCTTAAAATCGCTCCTGTTTCATTATCTTGTAACAAACCGCCCACCTGTTCAGGTTGTCCGTCATTCGTATTCGGACCGAACAATTCACTGTTGGCGATCGTGTCTTCCATCGCGTCATAAATGTCTTTATGAATGGTAGTATGAATGCGGTATCCGCCAAGTCGAAGTTCAGTGCTTGCGCGCTCGGTGTATTGTTGGACTGTGTGTGCACGGTCTTCATCTTCCATGTCACTTAAGTCAACCCCGTCTTTGTCCAATAGATAATCTCTAAGAATGGGGACGGTTCTGCGTTCTGTTTCGTTCGTAACGTACGGATAACTCTCAAAGCTGTTTTCTGGTGCATAATCCGTAATGTCTTCCATTAGGTCATACTCTCGAGCTGCTTCGTACTCTTCCTCGGTAATCGTTCCAGAGTCTAACATCCGGTAAAGAACGATATTTTTTCGTTGCATTCCAGCAGTCAAGTCCTCTTTCAAATCCCCACCGGACGTGAAGGGAGTGTATGAAAACGGATTTTGTGGAATGCCGGCAATATACGCGGCTTGAGGTAACGAAAGTTCCGAAGCCTCGACATCAAAAATCCCATTCGCTGCAGCTTGAATGCCTGCAATTTGTGTACCGGCCGCATTTCTACCGAATGGTACGATGTTTAAGTACGCTTCAAGAATTTCATCTTTGTCCATATAATTCTCTAAACGCATCGCAATTAAGATCTCTCTTGCCTTACGGTCAAAAGAAACTTCGTTAGATAGCATTTGGTTTTTCACAATTTGTTGGGTGAGCGTACTGCCTCCCGTTTGCATGCCTGTGTCGACGAACTCTTGAAACACTGCGCGCATTACTGCTTTTGGAACGATGCCATTATGTTCAAAGAAATATTCGTCTTCTGTCGCAATTAACGCGTCTTTCACGTGCGTAGACACTTCGTCCAAGCTTACTTCTCTTCGCTCAAGAATCGAAGGAAGTTCGCCTAAATATACGTCATCGGCGAAGTAAACGACACTCGTTTCTTCATAATTGTAAATATCTGCACGTATTTCTTCTTGTGTATATTCCGGCTCATCTTCAACTAAAGAAACGAAGTAGCCAGCACCGGCTGCACCGACAAATGTCGTTCCGAGCAAGATCGTCACGCTTAAAAGAATGAGAATGTTCCAAGCGACAAGGCTTGTAATATTTAACCCTTGTACATAGCGATTGTTTTGTATGAAATCAGCCCAGCGGTTAAACCTCTGCAATATATTTTTCATCGTTCACCCCCTAAGAAGATCACGCATATTATAGCATACTTTGTTATAGACTAAAGAACCGCTATCCAGGTTATTCGTGATGATTATGTACAATTCCTCTTCTAACCTTTCGTTCTTACGTGTAGGTTGCCATATCGATCGGGTTTACATACAGTTGACAGTGAACAATTGGCATGGTATAAAAAGATCATTGTCAATATAGGTAACGCGATGATGGCAACGAAGTAGTTTCTTGTGTACAGGTCCAGAGAGTCGACGGTCGCTGCAAGTCGATCCGGCGCAAGAGATGAATTACATTGCTTGAGCTTTCTAGGAAACGTATACTCTGCGTTAAAGAGCCGAGTGGAGAGCGGAAGTTCTCAACAAGGGTGGTACCGCGATACGTTCGTCCTTTTTAGGGGAGGGGCTTTTTTTTATGGACAAAAATAAGAGGAGGACGAAGATATGACAAGCGAATGGACATTAACAACAGAACAAAAGGAAGAAGCGAATCGCCAAGTCGAGGCGCTCATGAGAGGTGTTGTGGAGATTGTGCCTGAAGAGGCGTTCCGAGGGAAAATTGAGAAATCAATTGCAACAGGTAAACCGCTCAACATTAAGCTAGGCATGGACCCTTCGGCCCCGGACGTGCACATTGGCCACACCGTCGTTCTTCATAAGCTTCGCCAATTTCAAGAATTTGGACATCACGTACAAATGCTGATCGGCGACTTTACAGGCAGAATTGGTGACCCAAGTGGTAAATCTGAAACGAGAAAAGTATTAACGAGTGAACAAGTAGCAGAAAACGCCAAAACGTACGTCGAACAGTACGGCAAAGTGTTGGATATGGACAAAGCAACGCTCTACTACAACTCGGAATGGTTAAGCCAGCTAAACTTTGAAGATGTCATCAACTTAGCTGGGAATTTAACAGTGGCAAGAATGCTTGAACGTGAAGATTTCAATAACCGGTACAAGAACAACCAACCGATTTCCATTCATGAGTTCTTCTATCCATTAATGCAAGGCTATGATTCGGTGGCGATGGATACCGATATTGAGGTTGGGGGTACTGACCAAACGTTTAACCTTATGATGGGACGTCAGCTTCAAGATGCGTACGGGAAAGATAAGCAAGTTGCCCTAACGCTTCCGCTCATTGAAGGGTTGGACGGTGTGCGCAAAATGTCGAAGTCATTAAACAACTACATTGGAATTGATGAAGAACCGAATGAGATTTTTGGTAAATCAATGAGCATTCCTGATGAGTTGATGGTGAAGTATTATAAACTGGCAACCGATATTCCGATGGAAGAGGTTGAAGCTTTGGAGAAAGGACTTGGTGAGGGGAGCATTCACCCAAGAGATGTGAAACAACGACTTGGTCGCCGTTTTGTTGAAATGTACCACGGGGAAGCTGCAGCTGCCGAAGCTGAGAAATACTTCCAGACGGTGTTTACGAAACGTGCACTTCCTGAGGATTTGCCGGTCGTTGACTGGAAAGGTGAGCCGATCGTGTCCATTATTGATTTGCTCGTTGAGCTGGAATTACAACCATCGAAAGGCGAAGCACGCCGCATGATTAAAAATGGCGGTGTGAAAATTGATGAGCAAAAAGTCGAAGACATTCATGCAGAGATTACAATTGCAGACGATATGATCGTGCAAGTTGGCAAACGGAAGTTTGCTCAACTTAAGAAATGAAGAAAAAAGATGGGGAGCATCCCCGTCTTTTTTCTTGCTAAATGAACGTCTCTATGGAAAAATAAAACGAAATAGGTGAGGAGGAGCGGTGATGTATAACAAAGCGTATTCAAGCCGATTGGAAGAATTCAAATCGTTAGCTCCAGAGGCCTTTGCTGCCTTCATCGCATTCGACAACGAAGCGCTCGCGCCAGGAAAGTTGCAGCCGAAGTTGAAGGAATTGATTGCTGTAGCGGTTGCTCATACAACCGGGTGCCCGTATTGCATTGAGCAACATGTTAATCAAGCGAAGAAACAAGGGGCAAAGAAAGAAGAAGTGGCAGAAGCAATCCTAGTGGCTACCGCTTTAAAAGCTGGATCAGCAATCGCGCATAGTGTAAATGCATGGAATGCTTATGATGAAAACGGCGAAGATGAATTGTACAAATCTTCTTACTTTAGACGCCTAGAGGAAATGAAAACATACACTGAAGATACTTTTCAGAAATTTCTTTCGTTTGATCAAGCGGCTCTTCAAACAGGTGCATTAACGGTGAAAGAAAAAGAACTCATCGCTATTGCCGTCGCACACACGACAGGTTGTCCATATTGCATTGAATTGCACACAGCAGCCGTAAAAGTTGCAGGAGCATGTCGCGAAGAAGTGGCCGAGTCTTTACTTGTTGCAACAGCTTTGAAAGCTGAGTCTGCCCTTGCCCACGGAGTGAACGCATTAAATGCCTACGATCAGTAAATGAGGAGGTGACAATCGAATGAGTTTAGTGTGAATCATTCAGCTTCATCTACTCTAACTTGACTTGAGTGTCGAGAATCGAATCACTTAATCTTAAGGAGGATAATGATGAAGCAGAATAAACAAATCGAGCGATTACTGAACGTTCAACGAGATGTGAATTTTTCTGGAGTGGTATTCATAAAAGAAAACGATGGTGTGTTCGAGCAAGCGTTCGGTTATGCCAATCAGGCGGAACAACTAAAAAACAGGCCAAGTACACGGTTTGGCATCGCATCCGGAGCGAAGGTGTTCACGAGCGCAGCCATTTGCAGACTCGTTGAAGAAGGGAAACTTTCATTTAATACGCGTTTACAGCAATGTGTAGACATCGCATTCCCACACTTTCATGAGGACATTACGATACATCATTTGCTTACGCATACGTCAGGCATTCCCGATTATTTTGATGAAGAAATGATGGATGATTTTTCTGCATTGTGGGATGAAAAGCCGATGTACAGCATGAGGGAAGGCAAGGATTTTTTGCCAATGTTTCAACAAGACCCGATGAAATTCCATCCTGGTGAACGGTTTCATTATAATAACGCAGGTTATATTGTGCTAGGTCAAATCGTTGAGGCGGTATCGGGACGTCCGTTTGACCGATTTGTTGAAGAAGAGATCTTTCAAAAGGTGGGCATGGACAAGTCAGGTTATTTTGAACTTGATCAGTTGCCTGAACAGACTGCGCACGGGTATATTGAAAGCAATCGAACGAATCAATATTGCATTCCGATAAAAGGTGGGGCAGATGGGGGTGTGTTTGTCACCGCAGCTGACGTGGTAACGTTTTGGCGGAGTGTCGATAAAGCTGAACTTTTCTCAGAAAAGATGACGGAACAATTTTTACGTCCGAGAGTTCACGTAGACGATACTGTCTTTTATAGTTATTCAGGTTATACAATTGAAAGAGAAGACGGTTCAAGAAAACATCTACTCGTCGGCTACGACCCGGGTGTTTGCTTTCGGGCTTCGTTTGAACCCTCGAGTAGTCGTGTTGTCGTCGTGTGCTCAAATCAAAGTGAGGGCGCAGATGAAATGATCGAAGCGATTAAATAATAAAAACCCCCTCTTTATAAAGAGGGGGTTTAGTGTATTAACGAGAGTACCACTCAACGATAAGCGCTTCGGTAATTTCTGAAGAAAGTTCAGAACGCTCTGGAAGGCGTGTGAACGTAACTTCATACTTCTCACCGTCTACACTGACATATTCAGGTGTGAAGGCAAGGGATTCGCGAGCCTCAGCGATCGAGTTCATGTTGCGTGACTTCTCACGTACACCGATTACTTGTCCTGGCTTAAGCGTGTAAGACGGGATGTCTACGCGCTGACCATCAACAGTAATGTGACCGTGGTTTACGAGTTGGCGCGCCCCACGACGTGTACGAGCAAGACCTGCACGATAAACGAGGTTATCTAGCGAGATTCAAGAAGGATCATGAATTCTTCACCGTGTACGCCTCCGCGCTTTGCTGCTTTATCGAATGTGCGCTTAAACTGACGCTCAGTCAATCCGTACATAAAACGTAGTTTTTGCTTCTCTTGAAGCTGGACACCGTACTCTGTCAATTTCTTGCGTTGAGTCGGACCGTGTTCACCCGGAACGTAAGGGCGTTTTTCTAGTTCTTTACCTGTACCGCTTAGTGAAATACCAAGACGGCGTGATTTCTTCCAAGATGGACCTGTATAGCGAGCCATAGTATAGCTCCTCCTTTTATCACGTTTATCGTGAAAAAGACGGGCAGGGGTAATCTCTTAGACGCTCATTTTGTTTTCACACATCTTCGCTCCGACAGCGGGGAGTTAGTGATGCACCTCGATTGTGATCAGCCGCAGTCGAGGAACAAAATGAAAGACGAAGTAAGTTTACCTTGGCTGTCTTTTAGCACAACTACCATTGTATAAATTCCTCATATAAAAGTCAACCTCAACGAACGAATAAAAACATGATATAGTGGGGGTGACTGAAAGAATGGAAGGTGAAGAATGATGAACAAATCAACACTCGCATCATACATTGATCATACGTTACTGAAACCTGAAGCATCAAGATCAGCCATTGTTACGCTTTGCGAGGAAGCCAAGACACATGAGTTTAAAACGGTTTGTGTTCACCCGTATTGGTAGAAACGGCTGTCGCTCTGTTAGAAGGTAGTCAAGTAGGTGTAACTACAGTCATTGGCTTTCCGCACGGCATGAATGTGCCAGAAGTGAAGGCTTATGAAACAGAAATTGCCATCAAACAAGGCGTAGCAGATGTGGATATGGTTATAAACATGGGAGCGCTCAAGTCTGGGAATGATGATCATGTGCTTCGCGATATTCAAGCCGTCGTAAACGCGGCAGCAAATAAAGCGACAGTGAAAGTAATCATTGAAACGAGTCAGCTTACCGACGCTGAAAAAGTAAAAGCTTCTGAGTTGTGTGTACAAGCCGGAGCGGACTTTGTTAAGACATCCACAGGGTTTCACACTGGCGGTGCAACGCTTAGTGACGTTCGTTTAATGAAAGAAACCGTCGGTGATCATGCAAAAATTAAAGCTTCAGGCGGTGTGAAGAATGCGGCCGTCGCTGAAGAATATATTGAAGCAGGGACAGATCGAATTGGGACAAGTTCTGGCATTGCGATTGTTTCAGGTGCCGAGTCTGGAAGCGACTACTAGTCTCAGAAAAGATTTCGGGTTTACAATCGGCGCAAAACAGGAAAATTCTCTATAACAACCTGTAAAGGAGAGAGAACCTGTGTTACTACGTGTCGAGGACTTTAGAGACTTTTCACTGTCAGCTACTGACGATGATTTCGGAGCGGTTGACGATGTGTATTTTGACAGTACGGGTCGTTGGAAAGTTCGTTATATCGTTGGGGATACGCGGCGTTGGTTTTTTGGCGGGAAGGTACTCATCAGCCCGAGTTGATTACAAGGCTTGAAATTACTGAACAGCTCGTTGATTTAGACGCAACGAAAGACCAAGTGAAGGACAGTCCGAAGCCAGAAACAGATCAGCCAATCTCAAGGCAATATGAAGCAACGTTGCTTGATCATTACGGCCTTCAGCATTACTGGACCGTTTCGCCTGCGACACCAGCAGGGGTTCCACACTTTCCATATGCAGGGCCAATTGCGCCCGTTTCGGGAACGCCAAGTCCAGACGATGTTGCCGGTTCACGTTTGGATGAAGAGAACTATCATTTGCAGAGCTCGAAAGATCTAACATCCTATTCAGTGTACGCCAACGATGAAAAGGCGGGTTCCATTTCCGATATTTTGTTCGATAGTACAACGTGGCAAGTCCGTTTTATAGAAATTGAGTCAGATGGCATTATGGAACGCGACCGTTACGTTTTGCCAGTCCAAGTGTTTAAAGACTTTGACCCGTTGGAAAGCAGCGCCCATGTGCCGGTTGCTTTGCAAGTCATTGAAGATGCTCCGAAATCGGAGACGTTAACCGATGACGACGAAAGAGAGTTAAACGCATATTACGGCATCAAATAAAAATAAAAGGCAAGCTCCTTCAACCAGGAGCTTGCCTTTCTTTATGCTAACGTTGTAAGTGAGGAACAAGGTGCTCAACAAATACAGTGAGCAGGCGACCCTCTTCTTCAGAGAAACGCGCCTTTTCTGGAGAGTCAATATCCAAAACACCGTATACTTGGTCGTTCATAATGATCGGAACGACTACCTCGGATTGTGAAGCAGCGTCACAAGCGATGTGGCCAGGGAATTGATGCACGTCCTCAACGACTTGCGTTTCTAGTGTCTTCGCTGCGGTACCACACACCCCTTTGCCGACTTGAATACGCACACAAGCGGGCAATCCTTGGAAAGGCCCGAGCACCAACTCGCCCTCTTTTAAAAGATAAAAACCGACCCAGTTCGTACGATCTAGAAATTGTTGTAACAAGGCAGTCGCATTGGCTAGGTTCGCTGTAGGATCATCCTCATCTTCAAGCAAGGCATCCAGTTGTTTATAGAGCATGTCATATTTCTTCTGCAAATTTCCGTCGTAATTGACAGGTTCAAACATTCGTGTACATCCTCCCCTATATAACACTGTCTAAACTCATACTAACATGTAGAAAGAGTAAATAAGAAGTCGTAAAGCCTTTGCAGGATCGCACGATCATAGAGCGAATGTATTCGTTAACCGAGTCATGAAAGGATGGAGCAAGTGAGAACTGAAAAACAAAACACAAAAGAAGCTGTCCAAACAGCAGCCATTGACTTGTTTATGACAAAAGGATTTACGGGGACATCCGTCCGTGCAGTTGCCGATCGAGCGAACGTAAATGTCGCTTTAATTTCATATTACTTTGGTGGAAAAAAAGGTTTGCTAGAATATATTTTGAATGACTATCTCTCTGGATATTTACAAGCAATTGAAGAAGCTATTTCATCGTCTGAATCTAGTTTTGATCAGCTATTGTCGATGGTGGAGCGGGCGATGGTGTATCAACAACGGCATGATCGTGCTGCCCGCCTCGTTCTACGTGAGTTGACGCTCGATTCAATGCTCGTTCGCGAAGTGATGTCGAGTTATTTCATGAAAGAAAAGCATCTATTTTCTCTCGTCTACGATCAAGGAAGAAAAGCGGGTGTGTTCACGCAAATGCGAAAGGAGTGGGCGATCTTACATTTGCGTGGCATGATTACGATGCCTTTTTTACATGCGCAATATATTCGTGAAGTCTTCCATCTTGAACCGAGAGACGAGACGTTTATTGGCAAGTATATGGGCCATGTTCGTCAGTTTGTGGAACGACAACTTTGTTCGACACGCATAGCAGATTCCCCGCCTTCAAGTCTTGTTTACGTCTAAAGGCGCGTACATTCGGACGCCTCTTAGCTGCTCTCGTCCTTGACTAAGGCCATGAGGATGGTGAGCATCGGAGCCGTACACGAGGTGAAGTCCTTCCGCTTCTTTTTCTTTTAGGAACGAAAGAGGCGGATACGGTTCTTGACAGCCAGGTTTATTCACACCTGCACCGTTCACATCCACTTGCATCCCTTCGTTTTTTATAAGGATGAGAGTGTCTCTAATCCATTGATCATCCGTTGGGTATGGCAGATTCTTCTGGAATTTACGAGCCAGTGTTGGATGTCCGATTCGTCTCGGTTTAAATACCCCCAAATGACAAGTGACGGATTGTTGCACAGTTTTATAGTAATGCCGCACCGCCTCGTCTATAGAGGAGAACTGGTTTGCGTACATTTGAAACACTTCAGCACTATAATCAATACAAAAGTAACCCGCACTCGTGTGGATGAAATGAACCGAGAGAATGCTATCATCTAGAAAACGTCCGTATTCATCAAGAAAAGCTTCGGTTTCTTTTTCGTAACCTTCGATATAATCAACTTCTAGACCAACGTTTATCGTCAACTTCGATTTGTATTCTTTTTTCAACTTCTGCAATTCATCCAAGTATCGTGCGAGGGACTCCAGTGTCATTGCACTGTCTGAATCGGGGGTAGGGTCAACAAACCTTTCAGGAAGTGGCGCATGCTCGCAGAACGTCACCCCTTCATACCCGTCGTGAATGAGGGTCTCAATGTATTCTGATATTGCCGCTGAACTTCCGTGGGGACAATACGGACTGTGAACGTGGCCATCGTATACGATCGATTTCATATTTCTCCCACCTTCTTTCCAATTTTCCACTACTCTATTAGGTTACATGTTAATATAGTAATACACCAGTTCAATTCTCTTCAAAAATCGTCAGCGATGTCGATATAATTTAGAGGAGTTTGGACGTATTTGTTGAATTTTGTAAGTGGGTATTATTATATACGAAACTAATTATTGATGGAATATATTGGAGTGAGAGAAATGGTTCCTGTAATCATCATTGCCGTTAGCATCCTTGTCGTTGCTGGAATTGCGTATGGTGCCTGGTCAAGGCGGCGGGTCTACCAAAGTGTAGATGAGTTAGATAAAAGAAAGAACAATGTGATTAATGAACCGATTGCGGATGAGATCAGCCGTGTAAAGGGGTTAACCATTTCTGGGGAAACAGAAGAGAACTTCGAGCGGTGGCGAAAAGCATGGGATTCCATCGTTGAAGATCGTTTTCAAGAAATAGAACTCGACTTGTTTGATATTGAAGAAGCCGCAAATAAATATCAGTTCAAGAAAGCGAAAGAAAAGATTGAAAAGGTTAGCGTAACCTTAACAAGCGTAGAAAACGAAATCGTTTCCATCCGTGAGGAAGTGGATGAACTTGTTAGTAGTGAACAACAGAATCGCGATGAAATTGAGGCTGTATCCGAAAAATTAAAAGATACACGTGCGATGTTGTCTCGCCAACAAAAATCGATGGGTGAATCGGTGGAAGCGATTCGTGAAGAAGTGGAATATTGCCGCAGTGAGCTTGATAACTATTACGAAGATACCGCTCTAGGAAACTACATGAGTGCAAGGAGTCGTTTATTAACGATCTCTGAGACGATTGAAAGACTTGACCAGTTGATGAATAAGATTCCTGGCATGCTCATGGAAGTAAGTGTCTCCTTGCCGGAAGAAATTCGCAATTTAAGAAGTGGAATTGAAGAGTTATCAGAACAAGGGTTTAACTTTGATCATTTTACGATTGAAGCGGACTTGCGTGAATTGACAACATCGCTTCCGAAGATTAAAGAAGCGGTTGATCGTTTGCAAGTAGAATATGGCGAAGAACAAATTGAACGCTCTAAAGAGCAAATCGAAGAGATGTACCAAACGCTAGAACAAGAAGTCGAAGCCAAGCAACGAGTGGAACATGGTGTGAAGCAACTTGGTGAAAAGTACGAAGCCGTTCGAACAAAACTGGAACACTTAGAAAAAGAACGTCAGAAGGTGAAAGAAAGCTATCAGCTTCCTGAAGAAGAAACGAATCTCTATGAACAGATGAAAAAGGAACTAAAAGATGCAGAGAAGGACCAGCAAGTGTTTGCTGATTTGCACGCTAATCGTAGACAGTCTTATATCGACTTAGAGCAGACGATGGTGAAACTTCAAGACAAGCTACAGACAGTTAAAGAAGATATAGATGCATCAATGGAGCGACTCGATGAGCTTAGAAGCGAGGAGCTAAGTGCGTATGAGCAATTAACGACGTTACGAAGACGGATGAAGTCGATTCAAATGAAAGTACACAAGAGTCACATCCCTGCTATGCCTGAGCATTTGCTCTCGCAGTTGGATGATGCAGAGAAAGAGTTGGAAAAGGCGAGAGCTCAACTAGACGTGGCCCCGCTGCAAATGAAAGCGGTGAAAGAAGCAATTGAGCTCGGTCAGCATCAAGTAGGAAAGGCCGCTCATACGGTTGACGATACGTTGGCTCGTTCCGCATGGGCAGAGCGGTTGATACAATTTGGTAATCGCTATCGCAACGAACACCCAAGGCTCCGACAAGTTCTCGAAGAGAGTGAATGGCAATTTAGGAATGGCTATTATGACGACGCGGTCGAGAAGTTGACAGATGCGTTAACCGAAGCTGTACCTGTAGCACTAGGGAATTTAGAATCGTCTTGGAATGAAAGTGAAGAGAATGTCTATCAGAATGCTTAAATGAAGAAGTGACAAGAAGAGCTGGGCAAACGAGCCTAACGTTGAAGCACAAGTGCAATCATAATGCACTGTGCTTCTCGTTTGTTTACTCCACTTCTCGGCACACAGGTGAATTTATGATATAATATTCCGTTGCTAGCGAACAGTTGAAAACAAGAGGTGTCAAGCTCAATGATCTATCTAGATAATAGTGCAACGACAGAACCTTATCCAGAGGTTATTCATACATTTGTAACGGCTAACGAACGTTACTTTGGGAACCCATCTTCATTACACCAAAAAGGTTCTGAAGCAGAGAATCTCCTGCGAGAAGCGAGGCGGACCATCGCTCGACTGCTGAATGCACAACCATCAGAGGTTGTGTTTACTTCAGGTGGCAGTGAAAGCAACAACTTGGCAATACAAGGAATCGCAAGGGCGAGAGAAAAGCGTGGGCGACATCTGATCACAACGGCTGTTGAACACCCGTCAGTACTTGAGACGTGCGAGTATCTAGAGACGGTTGGGTTTTCAGTGACGTATTTGCCAGTAAACGAAGAAGGCGTCGTATCTTTAACGGACTTAAAGCAGGCAATAACTGAAGAGACAATCCTCGTATCGGTCATGCATGTAAATCATGAAACAGGGGCTATTCAGCCGGTTCTAGAGTTCGGTGAATACTTGAAGAAGTTTGAGAAGATCCGTTTTCATGTTGACAACGTCCAAGGGTTCGGGAAGGTCAATCTCGACATCCAATCTGTGGGCATTGACCTTTGTTCTGTATCCGGGCATAAGTTTCATGGCTTAAAAGGGACCGGTTTTTTATACGTTAGAAGCGGAGTGAACATCCAGCCACTTGTATTTGGCGGAGGGCAAGAGTTCCAACTGCGTGCCGGTACAGAAAATGTTCCTGCTATTGCTTCACTTGCGAAAGCGGCTCGTATGGCGATGGAGAAAAAAGAAATACAAAATAGCAAGCTTGCTCGTATGAAACAGGAACTATTCGAGTGGTTTGACGCTCAAGAAGGGGTGCACGTGAATACCCCGAGAGAAACAAGTGCGCCGCACATTATGAATGTTTCCATCGAGCGGACAATGCCGGAAGTGCTTATCCAAGCCCTCAGTAATAAAGACATTCACGTATCATCAAAATCAGCGTGTGCTTCCAAACAACCGAGCAAAAGCGCAGTACTCCTAGCACAGTTTGGTGAAGAAGACGAAAGAGCAGCGACGGGGTTGCGCGTGAGCATGTCATGGCAAACTTCACAAGCAGACCTGGAAGCTTTAAAAGCCGCATTGAGTCAAATCGTTCCACAGGTGAGAGAAATGAAGGAAGTGAAATCGTGAACATTGAGCATATACTTGTAAGGTATGGAGAAATTGCCTTAAAAGGAAAAAATAGAAATGAATTTGAACGGGCATTAAAAGGGAACATCAACAGTGTTCTTAGAAAGATTGGCTCATCTCGAGCGAAACGAACGTTTGGACGACTTATTGTTGAACTGAACGGCGATGACCCGAATGTTGTGATTTCTAGACTGAAAGATATATTCGGCATTATCTCACTATCAGTGGCAGCAAAAACGAGTCATGACGTCCACGACATCCAAAAAGTTGCGCTGCAACTAATGAAAGAAGAAACCACAGCGAAGACATTTAAAGTGTCAGCAAGGCGTTCATTTAAGAAAACAGAACTTGACTCACAAGCACTTAACTACGAAGTCGGATCCTACGTGCTACGAAACACAGACGATATTACGGTTGATGTGCATAATCCCGACGTTGAGATTAGCGTTGAAGTCCGTGAGCACGGCACATATATTAGTGCAGGTAAAGTCCTAGGTAGAGGCGGTTTGCCTGTAGGTACGTCTGGAAAAGTTATGCTCATGCTTTCGGGGGGAATTGATAGCCCAGTGGCAGGATACCTCGCGATGAAGAGAGGGTCGATCGTCGAAGCGGTCCATTTTCATAGTCCTCCATTCACAAATGAACGAGCGAAACAAAAAGTTATTGATCTTGCTAAGCAGCTGTCACTCTATGGAGGCGCAGTGCGGTTGCACGTCGTCCCTTTCACTGAAGTTCAACAAGAAATTCATCGGCAAATCCCTTCATATTATGCAATGACGATTACGAGAAGAATAATGCTAAGAATTACAGAGAAGATTGCAGCAGAACAAGGTGCACTTGCGCTAGTGAATGGGGAAAGCTTAGGTCAAGTTGCTTCGCAAACGTTGGAAAGTCTTCGTACGATTGAACAGGCAGCTGAAATCCCAATATTACGTCCGTTAATTACGATGGATAAAATAGAAGTGATGGACATTGCCAAACAAATTGGGACGTATGAAACATCCATCTTGCCGTATGAAGATTGTTGTACGATCTTTTTGCCAGAGCAATCAAAAACAAAACCGAAGCTTGAAAAAGCCTTGCAATTTGAAACCTCACTCGATATTGATGCGATGGTCGACAAAGCCGTTAACAACCGAGAACCATCCCTTATTTCTAGTGATTCACCAACCGATAACAATTTCACGGAATTATTGTAAGTTCATTCATACACCGTCATCCTAAATATACTTGCCTAGTTTAGGGTGATGGTGAACGTTCTAGGAGGTTGACGATGCAAACCATTTACTATAACGGCAAAGTATATCCGATGACTTCTGAACATTCAATCGAAGAAGCCGTTTTTGTTAAGGACGGAGTTATTCAAGCGGTAGGGTCAACGAGTGAAATCATGAATAACTTTAAACAAGCAGAAGTTGAGCTCATTGATCTCGATGGGCACGTCATGTTTCCAGGATTTGTAGATAGTCATGCACATATGCTTGGTTATGGGTTTTCCTTAAAACGCTTGGACCTTAGCAATGCAAAAAGTAAAGAAGATGTGATAGAAAAACTCATTCGTAAAGCAGAAGAATTGCCTCAGCATGAGTGGCTTATTGGAGAAGGATGGAATGAGAATGAATGGGTACAGCCGCATAGTATTCACCGGAATGAACTCGATGCCCATTTCCCAAATCGTCCAGTAATGATCACGAGAATATGCCGACATGCGATGGTCGTAAACAGTCGAGCGCTTGAGCTTGCGGGTGTTCATTCAAATACACCTGATCCTTCTGGCGGTGTTATCGGTCGCGACGATACAGGATTGAATGGTTTGCTTCTCGAAAATGCACAAGATATAATACATGCTGTGACACCTAACTTTACCTCGGATAGTATGACTGACGCGTTAACGCTCGCTTATGAGCAGATGACATCTCTCGGTTTGACAGGCGTACATACGGAAGATCTCGCTTACTATGGAAATACAGAGGCGGTTTTGGATACGTACCGGGCAGTATTAACAAAACGAGAGCGTCAGTTTCGTGTGCACCATCTCGTTCATCATGAAGCCATTGACGATTGGGCGAATAGCGTCGGTGGCGTAGACCAAGATTGGTATGGGCAAACATTTAGCAGCATGAAGATCTTTGCAGATGGTTCGCTCGGGGGGCATTCTGCTTGGTTGTCAGAACCTTATCGAGGTGAAGGATGAACCGAGGGGTTCCGATTCATTCAGATCATGAATTAGAGGTGCTCGTTCAAAAAGCACGAAACTTAGGAATGACGGTCGCCGTACATGTAATTGGAGACGCTGCACTCGCACAAACATTAGACGTACTTAAGAAGCACCCACCCGTCGGTGAGAAAAAAGATCGGCTCATTCACTTGCAAATTACGAGTCAATCACTTATTGAAAAGATGCAAGGTATGCCCATTGTTCTTGATATCCAACCGCAGTTCACTGTATCAGACTTTCCTTGGATTCAAGACGCAGTACCCGGGCCATTGCTTCGAGTTTCGTATGCATGGAAAACATTATTGGATCACGAAATCATTTGTGCAGGTGGCTCAGATGCACCGATTGAACCGCCAGATCCACTTTTAGGGATTCATGCAGCAGTTGCAAGACGCAAACAAGGTGAGCGTCATTCGGGTTACATACCAAGTGAGAAACTCACTGTCTATGAAGCCATTTCTCTGTATACTTCAGGAAGCAGCCAAGCTTCTGGAGAAGCGCATATGTACGGAGTAATTCAGCCGGGGTTTGCTGCGGACTTTACGGTTCTCGATCAAGATCCTTTTCAACTCCATAACATCGACGAACTTCTTAATACGAATGTCGTGTATACCATCGTTAATGGCACGACGGTGTATGCAAACAAGCAAGAGAAATAGAGGAGGAAGAGAATTTGACTGTTAAACGTTGGATTGCCTTAGGGATTGCTGCTCTAGTACTCGTCATCTCCGGTGCGTTTCAGTTAGCAATGACTGTCGCATCCGCAAGCTTTTCAGATATGATTGATTTGGACGGCGGAGATTTCAGGCAAGAAATTATGGAAGTAGGTTCAAATGGACAAATTGCGGTCATAGACCTTAATGGCATGATTATGGATACCGGTGCAGACGATGGATTGTTCGCATCCGGAGGCTACAATCACCGCACGTTTTTACAAAAGCTAGAAACCGCGATGGAAGACACGATGGTGGACGGCATCGTTATTAATGTGGATACACCTGGTGGAGGCGTCGTTGAAAGTGCGTCGATCCATGAGCGAGTTGTAAGAGCCCAAGAGGAGTATGACACCCCGGTGTATATTTCTATGGGAGGAATGGCGGCTTCTGGCGGGTACTATATTTCTGCGCCTGCTGATTACATTGCCGCTCACCCAGCGACGATGACCGGTTCACTAGGTGTCATTATGGACTCGATTAATTTCTCTGAGTTAGCCGAAGAATGGGGGATTTCCCATGAAGTCATCAAGTCAGGTGACTATAAAGATATGGGTAGTCCAACGCGAGAGATGACTGACGATGAGGAAGCCATCTTGCAAAGTATGGTTGATGACATGTATGAGGATTTTGTCGAAGTCATTGTTGATGGCAGAGATATGCCAGAAAGCGAAGTTCTTGAACTTGCCCAAGGTCAAATTTTCACTGGAAATCAAGCGCTCGAAAATGGGCTCATTGATGGATTAGGTGATTTGGAACATACCATTGAACATATGGAAGAACAGTTGGAGCTTGATGCAACGGTTATCCACTATACAAATAGTTTTGGAACAGGTTCAATCTGGGGGTTGATGGCAGAAGCTGTATCCGGTGATAACCTTACATTAAGTCATTTAGAAGAGCTCGTCACGCATTCGAGTGCACCAAGGCTCATGTATCTCTACCAAGAATAAAGGAGGGACGGTCAAATGGAAATTCCATATGATGAAAACGACAATCGGGTATCTCGCCACCGTGAAGATGAGCAACCGATGCACACCGCACCGCCCTCAACATATCAAGTAAGTGTGTATGGTGGTTTTTGGCTTCGCTTGTGGGCGTACCTATTGGACCTCATCGTTGTAGGGTCTGTAAATGGTTTGTTGATCTCTCCAATCTTCATCCTATCAGACGCCAATCCCGAATTTTTAACGATCTTTACCGTACATGGAATACTCACGTCGATTATGGCTTACGTGTATTTCCTGTTGATGACAAAGTTTTTTGGGCAAACGCTCGGGAAGATGGCCTTTGGGTTGCGCGTCGTGTCTGTCGGTCTTACAAAGCCAACATGGGGAGAGGTATTCACACGAGAAGTACCAGGAAGAATGATTCATCGTGTGCTCGTCATCACGAACATTATGTACGTCGTTGTCGGTTTTCACCCTCAAAAAGCGGGTGTACATGACCTGTTGGCAGATACGAGAGTCGTTCGTGATGTTGAACCGATTCGTGAAGATGATCAAGAAGACGATGAAGATCGCGTTGAAGCATAATAAGAATACAAAAACCGACTTCCGAAAAGGAAGTCGTTTTGTATGATGTCAAGCGTGTAGCTAAAAGAAACGAATCTGTTAGTGAACGTGGCATAGAGGTCACCATTTATATATCCATGGCTGAAGGGTTACCACACACTCGTGTACCGTTTAAGGTTTGGATGGTTTGTCTATACTGATGACAAAGAGACGGGAAAGATGTGGTCAAACATGCTCTATCTGGTGATTGCCATCGTTTTGTTTATTATTATCGTATCAGCTCTCTGGTGTATGAAAATTTCAATTCATGTTCACTATATGCAGGCAAACTTACATGCCGAAGGCGTCATTCGCCTCTCCCTTCTGAAAGGGTGGATGAGTAAGACGTGGAGCGTCCCGAACGTAGAATGGGATGATGAGGAACTATCGGTAAAGTTTAAAAAGAACGAAGATCATTGGTTCAAACCTTCAGAACAATCGCAAATCGAAGAAGAGACGCCGAGGGATTTGTTACATCAATGGGAAGCGTCACGAGCTTTCTTACGCAAAGTCAAGGGTTTTTATGTAATTGTACAAAAGTTTATGGCGACGGTTAACGTTCATGAAATCCAATGGAAAACCCAGTTAGGTACTGGCGATGCTGCCACGACAGGAACGATGACGGGAATGATATGGACAGTAAAAACGACCGTGATTTCTTTTTTCTCAAATCGAATGAAACTAAAGCAAATGCCAAAAATGAATGTATTGCCATTTTATCAAGCGGCGGTATTTCACACCGAATTTACGTGCATACTCCGCTTTCAGGTCGGGCACGCTGTTCTTATGGTCTTACGAGTGCTAAAGCATAGGAAGAGGAGCACACACACCGTATATTCTGACGTGCAATCAATAAAGAGAGGGGCTTAACTTACAATGTCTGAACATCCAATCCAAGGCTTATGAAAACAGCCATGGAAAATATTAAAGAAATGGTCGACGTCAATACGATTATTGGAGATCCTGTAGAATCACCTGATGGAAGCGTTATTCTTCCAGTTTCAAAAGTCGGGTTCGGCTTTGCAGCAGGTGGAAGTGAAATCACGCTAAATCGTGTCGTTGATGAAGAGGAGCGCCATCCATTCGGTGGGGGGAGCGGTGGGGGTGTTTCCATTACTCCAGTTGCATTTCTTATTGTCGGTAATCACGGTGTGAAAATGATTCACCTTAATAACCAGACACACTTTTATGAGAAATTGTTGGAGTTGACTCCGCAAGTGGTTGAAAAAATTAAGGATCTACTATCGGATGATCCGAAGACGAAAAACCAGACGGAAGTTATCACACATACGCACAAGGATCAAGAACCACCCATTTAAAGTACGATTCGTTGATTGTTGCCTTCTAACCCATTACACTAATAGTAGTTAGTAGATTAAAGGAGGCAGCAATAATCATGGCAAAAGTTACCTTTAAAGGCAACCCGATGACATTAATCGGTGAAGAAGTAAGCGTTGGCGAACAAGCGCCAAACTTTACAGTCTTAAATGCAAGTCTTGAAGAGAAGTCATTAGAAGACTATCGAGGGCAAGTTGTAGCATGAGTGTGATTCCATCTATTGACACCGGTGTTTGTGAACAGCAAACGAAGCGTTTCAATGAAGAAGTTGCCCAATTACAAGGGGTGCACGTACTTACGATTAGCGCCGATCTGCCATTTGCACAAAAGCGTTGGTGTGCAGCAGCGGGTGTAGAGAATCTAACGATGCTGTCAGACCACCGAGACTTTTCGTTTGCAGAAAGCTTCGGTGTTGGCATGAAGGAATTACGATTATTAGCTCGCTCTGTATTCGTCCTTGATTGTAACGGTGTTATTACGTACAAGGAATATGTAAAAGAAGGCACTGAACATCCTGATTATGAAAAGGCGTTACATGCGGTGAAGCAAACGGTCGATGCCTAAATAGAAAATCCGAGCAGGAAGTTTTGACTTCTTGCTCGGATTTTTATTGTGAAGTCATAAAGTTTTTGGTTGTGGGGCTAAACAGAAATGTTAACATCATCGGCGTAGCAGGAAAGACGATAATTTTATGAGAATTTTATACAAGTTGAACTTCAGAATTTCAATGATAGGATCGACATCGCTCTTTGCCGAAGGGTAAAAAGACGTGATTGATGTTTACCACCTGGCACTTATGTGACAATTCAGCCCTCAAACCGGGCACTTTCGGCCCTCAACGGTCACATATATCGCGCTTTGTGACCGTTGACTCCGTTTATGTGCGGATTCACGCTTAAAATCAGGATTTTTCTTTCTCA
This sequence comes from Geomicrobium sp. JCM 19039, assembly GCF_000698145.1. Lineage (GTDB taxonomy): Bacteria > Bacillota > Bacilli > Bacillales > Marinococcaceae > Geomicrobium_A. Next base: position 31,048 of record NZ_BAXB01000012.1, on the reverse strand, counting down.
AGTGTCACAGTAATGAATATATGGGGCATTTGGACTTCTTTTCGCACACCTTAGCCAGTAGGTAAAAACGTAAATCGTGTCGCCCTTATGCTCTAAAGAAAAAGCTTCTGCTTGTAAAGGAAAGCAACAACCAACAGCGCAAATGAGAAAAAATTTACGTTCATTCTATATCGATCGTCCACAAATAAAATCCCCACCCAATTTCGGGGGTGGGGATTTTATTTGGAATGTTGAACGCGTTCGTGGGCAGGGTTCGTCGTAAGGGAGTAACACTCGTAGCAAACAGATTCGTATACTTGGGAAGCATTGCCAAAGTCTTCAACATTTATTGGAGAGCCGCTCGTTTGAAGCTGCCCATCTAAATAGAGCAAATGATGCGTCGCGTCTTGTGAGCAATGCACACAAGGCATCGACAGATGGTGAATGGTAAATCCGCATTCCATTGCTCGTTTGACAGGTTCAAACATCATTCCTGTGTATGATATCATCAGTCCGTATGCTTGAATTGTTGAATCATACGCAATGGAGGCAGCAGATAACGCTTCTACTTGTTCATCTGTAAAAAACTGAAGTTCGTCAACAAGAACAACATCGGGTTGAAACGACTCAATTGTGGATAAAAGAAGTGTTCCGTCGTCATATTTTGGAATGACGGTAGCAGGTCGTTTTGTATGTAGCGCGCGGGAAGACACAAAGGCTCCGTCCCGTAAGTCTGTTTCAGGCTTTAGAGTCAGGACGCGTTTGCCTTGTTCGTCTAGTTGGTGACCATTCATAATGAGATGTGCAGATTTTGAAGATTTCATAGTACCTAAAATTAGATGACGAACTTTATTCGACCTAAGCATTGTGAACACCTCTTACGTGAGTATATTTCATGAGTAAACGACGTTCGAGTCAAAGCGACATCGAGTGTTGTACAAGATATTATCTTGTCACAGTTTCCACCGAGTTGCAAGATGAGATATCGTATGAATGGTTTCGGAAAAATGTTCGGTTTGTGGAACTGAACTGGAGAAAGAGTGCCGGGTCATGCTAGAATCGAGTGAGACAGATTTGAGGTGGCGTAATGAAACGACAATTAGATGTAGATCAATTATTTCATACACTAGATACAATGACAGAAATCTTAACCGAAGAAGGCCACGGTCAGTACCTTGAAGCGTTGGCCCAAACAGGAGAGAATTTGTTTCGAGGAGAAATTCTCCAAGAACCGCTTTCTGATGGGGCGATGGATAATATGGATGCCTTATTCAAGCAAGTACATGATACGAGCATAGAGAAAGAAACGGTGAGAAAAGCGTTTCAACTAGCGATTATTAAAGGCATGAAACAGTCGGTGCAACCACACCATGCAATGACTCCTGATGGGATCGCAGTGTTTTCATCATACCTTATTCAGCGCCTCATAGGAGCTGATCAAAAAGTGACGGTTTATGATCCTGCAGTCGGTACAGGGAACTTGCTAACTGCGGTTATGAACCATACGGACAATATTGAAAAAGGCATTGGGCTGAAGTCGATGAGTCGCTCATCAACCTTGCGTATGTGATGTCGAATCTTCAACAATATGACTTAGAACTGTTACAGATGGACAGTGTACGTGAACAAGGCATCCCAGACGTAGATCTGATCCTTTCTGACTTGCCTATCGGCATTTATACAAACGACGATGTCGTCGAATCATTTGAATCGAAACCTGACGATGCACGGATGCCCGCAGAGTATGCGCTTATAGAGAACAGTTTGAAGTCTCTAAAGCTTGGTGGTATTGGGCTGTATCTCATTCCGAATGACATGTTTTCGAGAGACCACTCTGAGAATTTTCGCGCCTTCATGAAACGAGAAGCGATTACGCTTGGCATGTTGCAGTTACCGGTTTCGATGTTTAAAGCAGAAAAGCACCAAAAGAGTATATGGATGATTCAAAAGAAGGGACCGGGAGTAACGGCGCCGTCCCAAGCACTACTTGCTGAGCTCCCTTCATTTCAACGTGCTGATGCACTTTCTGACATGATGACGCGTATTAATGATTGGTTTTTGAAGCATTTCAGCCGCTAATATCCGGGAGGACAAATGATATGGATCAAGATCAACGATCAGAAAGACTGCTCGCTATATCAGATTGGGAACGTTTATATTTTCAACAATCATCGAGTGCCGCTACCACTTCAGAGCCATGGGTGCTAGATACAAAAAAAAGATTACCAGAGCGGTATGAAAAGCGGCTTATTGATTTATTAGATCGGTTTGTTTTTTATACACAGACACTCATTCTTAATTCCAACACGCAGCATGACACGGAACAGCGTATGCTCACAACGGCACGTGTGTTTGACGACCGTGTTCAAGAAATCGCTGACTTAAAACATTTGCGCTATGAACAAAATCGCTTTTTACTCGAACAAAGTACAGCGAAGCAACGACTTATCTCTTTTGGTCAAGGTGGACTCACGGGCTTAGGAGGGCCGATGCTACTAGCGGCAGATCTTCCATTAATGTTGGCGATTAATTTGCGAACTGTGCAATTGTCTGCGATGTCATTTGGTTATGATTTGCGGCATCCTGCGGAAATGATGATTGCGCTGAAAGCATTCCATACCGCAACATTGCCCCGGAAGTTACAACGCGCAGCCTGGATCGAGCTTCAACATGAGAAAGAACGACTCGCCACCAGTTTCCCTGTGTTTTATGACGGTAAAGAAGAAGTCATTACGGCCGAATGGTTACAACAGCCTCTCCGGCAAATTGGAAAGTTGGCACTCATTACGATGCTACGTAAGAAAATGGTGCAAGGAATACCGGTTGCGGGCATTTTCTTAGGAGCGATGAGTAATTATCAGTTCAGTCGGCAAGTGTCGGATATCAGTGCCCATTATTATGAAAAACGGTATTTAGAAGACATGGTTGATTGATTTGATTATGCAAATTAATATGTAATTACAAAAAGCGAAACCTTAATTAATTAGGGTTTCGCTTTTTGTTTTGTACATTTTTATAAAAATGTATGTATAAGTATTGAGTTATTTCGCACGTGATGATACAGTATGAGTAGAATAAAAAACAAACAGTTTTGCATGTTTACTAACCCGATATGAATAAAAATAAAAGCGAATTCTCGTATAAGGAGGTGAACAAGAGAAGTGATACGCTTACTTCTCTTGTAAACAATGAATAAACAAAAAGTTGTATTAGCATACTCAGGTGGTTTGGATACATCCGTTGCCGTTCGTTGGTTGATGGATCAAGGATATGAAGTTATTGCTGTTGGTCTAGATGTTGGGGAAGGCAAAGACCTAGAGACGGTTAAACAAAAAGCGATTGATGTTGGGGCAACCCAGTCATATACGATTGATGCAAAGAAAGAATTCGCAGAAGAGTTTGTACTTCCTGCTTTACAGGCGCGCGCAATGTACGAAGATAAATATCCGCTCGTTTCTGCATTATCAAGACCATTAATTGCTAAGAAACTTGTGGAAATTGCTGAGCAGACAGGCGCTGGAACGATTGCGCACGGGTGTACTGGGAAAGGAAATGACCAAGTCCGCTTTGAAGTTTCCATTCAAGCGCTTAATCCTGACTTTGATGTCATTGCCCCAGTGCGTGAATGGGGTTGGTCACGTGACGAAGAGATTGAATATGCAAAACAGCATAACATTCCCGTTCCTGTTGACCTTGAAAATCCATATTCTATTGACCAGAACCTTTGGGGAAGAAGCAATGAATGTGGCATTCTTGAAGACCCTTGGGCGACACCGCCTGAAGGGGCTTATGACTTAACGAAGCCATTAGAAGATACACCCGATCAACCAGATATTATTGAAATAGAATTCCAAGCTGGAAAACCTGTAGCGATTGACAATCAAGCGTATGAGCTAGATGAATTAATTATGCAGTTGAATAAAATAGCGGGAAAACATGGTGTCGGTCGGATTGACCACGTGGAAAACCGCCTCGTTGGCATTAAATCAAGAGAAGTCTATGAAACACCGGGAGCGACAACGTTGCTAACGGCTCATAAAGAGCTAGAAGATCTCACATTGCCACGTGAAGTCGCTCACTTCAAACCGGTCGTGTCTAAGCAATTGACAGAGCTTATCTATCAAGGTCTTTGGTTTTCATCATTGCGTCCGGCATTGCTTGCGTTTTTAGACGAAACGCAAAAGAATGTTACTGGGAAAGTACGCGTGAAACTATTTAAAGGCCATGCAATCGTTGAAGGACGCCAATCTCCGTTCTCACTTTACGATGAGAAATTGGCAACGTATACGTCCGAAGATGAGTTTGATCATAACGCAGCCGTTGGTTTCACAAAGCTTTGGGGCTTACCGACGAAAGTTCACAGTCAAGTGGTAAAGAACGGTGTGAACGTATGACGAAGCTTTGGGGTGGACGATTTACAAAAGAAGCAGAAGCTGGGTAGATGAATTTGGAGCTTCCATCGGCTTTGATCAACAGTTGGTTTTTCAAGATTTGGAAGGGAGCATGGCACATGCGGCCATGCTTTCCTCTTGCCAAATCATTTCTAAAGAAGACGAAGAGCAGATACAAAAAGGGCTCACAGTTTTAAAAGAGAAAGCGGAAAAAGGCGAGCTTGTCTTTGATGTGAAATATGAAGACATTCACATGAATATCGAGAAATTATTAAGAGACGAGATCGGAGACGTTGCCGGTAAGCTACATACCGCAAGAAGTCGAAACGACCAAGTGGCGACAGACATGCATTTGTATGTTAGAAATGAAACGCATGAATTGATCGAAATGGTTCAGGAGTTGCAACAAGTGTTGGTCGCGCAAGCGGAGAAACACGTTGAGACTTTAATCCCAGGTTACACGCATCTGCAACGTGCCCAACCCGTCTCATTTGCGCATCATTTATTAGCGTATGTATCGATGTTTAGTCGGGATGAAGGGAAGTTGGTCGACAGTTTAAAGCGTGTAAACATTTCGCCACTTGGCGCCGGCGCCCTTGCAGGAACAACATTTCATATTAATCGTCAACAAACGGCAAAAGCATTAGGTTTTGACGACGTGTATACGAATAGTATGGATGCGGTGAGTGATCGGGACTATTTAATCGAGTTTCTTAGCATTGCTTCAACGATTATGATGCACTTATCAAGATTTTCAGAAGAGATTATTCTTTGGTCGAGCCAAGAGTTCAATTTTGTTGAATTGGACGATACGTTTGCGACGGGAAGTAGCATTATGCCACAGAAGAAAAACCCAGATATGGCAGAACTCGTTCGTGGGAAAACAGGACGAGTGTACGGAAGCTTACTGTCTATGCTTACAACGTTAAAAGGTCTGCCACTCGCATATAACAAAGATATGCAAGAAGATAAAGAGGGGATCTTTGACACTGTGAAGACGGTGAAAGGGTCGTTAAAGATTTTTACAGGCATGATTGACTCAATGATTGTAAACACAGACGAAACAGAACGAGCGACCAATTCAGATTTCTCGAATGCAACCGAGCTTGCAGATTATCTTGCAAACAAAGGCATGCCGTTTCGAGAAGCTCATGAAATTGTTGGCAAACTCGTATTGCAATGCATTCAGCAAGGAATTGTTCTCAATCAGTTGCCATTAGAGACGTTCCAAAGCATGAGTGAGTTGTTTGAGCAAGGTATTTATACGGCTCTTGATCCTTACGAGGCGGTTGCAAGAAGAACGAGTGAGGGCGGAACAGGATTTACTGTTGTACGCGAGGCGATTGCCGCTCATAAAAAAGAGTTAGGCTTAAAATAAAACGAGTGTGGGTCATATGCCCACACTCGTTTTATTTACGGCGTACAATCAACACATCGCACGTTGCTTGTCGAACGATGGCTTCTGACACACTACCGATTACAATCCGTTCAACTTTGTTGGCACCTGTAGCTCCTGCCATGATTAAATCAATGTCATACTTTGGCGCGATATAGCGTGTAATTCTGACTTTTGGAGACCCGAAGTCGAGAACCGTTTCAATTTCTTCGACACCATTTTCTTTTGCTTGCTTTTTGTAATTCTCTAACGTTTCTTTCGCTTGTTCTTCTGCACGTTTCACAATTTGACGATCAAACCGTTCGATGGTAGCAAAGGATTTTGTATCAATGACGGTAACGATGAACAGCTTTGCTCCTTGGTCTGCAGCAAATTCGCATGCTTGGTCAAACGTATAGTTCGACTCCGTAGAACCGTCCACCCCTACAAGTATTCTGTTATAGCGACGCACAATGACTCCTCCTCACATAACTTAAGTAAACGTAAAATCAATGCAAGATAATAATAACAGTTCTTCTATGTTAGGTGTTACCTTTATGCACCAATTTTAAACCTATTCAATAGGGTTTTTAAGTAGATCGAGAAAAAATTGACGAAAATGAATGAAAGAAGGCATTTAAAGGTCTCATGCTTTTTATCTACTACGAAACATAGTAAGATCGTGAGTAACGATGTGTAGTTTGGAGGAAGACGGCATGAAGCATGCACTTGTAACCGCAGGTTCAAAGGGATTGGGACGTAAAGTGACAGAAATGCTCATTAAAAACGGATACGTTGTCACAATCAGTTACCGGAGTGACTGGGCATCCGTAGACGCTCTAAAAACAGATCTCGATGTGGATAGCGCCAAGCTGTTAGCTGTACAGGCAGACGTGACAAAGAGCGATGACATTGAGCATTTGTTCAGAACAGCAATCGATCATTTTGGCCGTTTAGATGTGCTCGTAAACAATGCAGGACCGTATATATTTGAGAGAAAGAAGATCTTTGACTATACAAACGCTGAATGGGATGAAATGATAACGGGAAACTTGACAAGCATGTTTCAAATGGTGAAGTATGCACTGCCCGTAATGCGCAAACAAAAGTACGGAAGAATTATTGCATACGGCTTTCAAGATGTTGGACATGCCCCTGGATGGCTGTATCGTGGACCCTACGGGGCAGCAAAAGCAGGACTCGCTTCATTCATCAAAACGCTCGCCCTCGAAGAAGCACCGCACGGGATTACAGCAAACATGGTTGTGCCAGGCAAAATTGTTGGTGAGATGAAAGAAGCCTCGATTGAAACGAGCCGTCAAATTCCTGATGAAGAAACGCCAGTAGGTCGCTCAGGGACAGGAGAAGATATTGCGAGAACGATTGCTTTTTTGATTCATGAGGATGCGGACATGGTAACTGGAAGCATCGTTGAAGTGACTGGTGGAGTGGATGTTCTTCATCAACGAAGGCACGAATAAAACGATATAGCGACAGCTGGAATCATTGTATAAAGTCACCAACAATGGTCATCTTATACAGTAGAGGTGATCACAGTCGTGAGAAGATACGTATCGTTTTTGATGCTTTTATGTTTGTTGTTTGCTGGGTCCTTTGTCGAAGAAGCGCACGCTGATGAGTTAATGGAAAGCTTTTCTTTAAGAGTTACGATTGAAACAAAGGATAATGTGTACCAATGGAAGTACGATAATCCCGATTATTATGAGTTTCAGGACGGAGATCATGTGCTCAGAGCAGAAGACGCGAAAGTGCACGTGGATAATATGTCCGAGCAGCTGCACGTAGATGAACGAGTCACTTCCGATCAGCTTGCAGGCCGAATTAAGGAGTTATTTCCTAAGTTAAAGTCGATGGATGTTCGTTGGCGCAATAAAGATAGTGAACTGTACACGTGGCGATGGAAAAATGACCAAGTGCTGGTTGATTAATCCCCTCGTATAGTCTATCTTTGAGAGAGATAATGAAAGCCAACCTATAATGATAAGGGCGTGGGGAAATGAAGATTGGCGTACCCAGAGAAGTGAAAAATCAAGAAAACCGTGTGGCGATGACGCAACCGGTGTTGTTCTTCTTACACGTCAAAACCATGAAATATTCGTGGAAAAGTCTGCAGGTGTAGGTTCAGGGTTTACGGATGAACAATACATCGAAGCTGGTGCCATAATTGTCGATTCGGCAGAAGAAGCGTGGTCGAAAGATCTAATCGTTAAAGTGAAAGAGCCAGTCAAAGATGAGTATCAGTACTTTAGAAAAGGGCAGTTGTTGTTTACATATCTTCACCTTGCCGCTGAAGAAGAACTTACGAAAGCTCTTTTAGAGAATGAAGTAACATCGATTGCTTATGAAACGGTACAACTTCCAGATGGGTCTTTGCCTTTGCTTACACCGATGAGTGAAGTAGCGGGTAGGATGTCGACACAAATGGGTGTGCAGTATTTAGAGAAAACAAAAGGCGGCAAAGGCATTCTTCTTGCAGGAGTTCCAGGAGTTCAGCGTGGAAAGGTAACCATCATCGGAGGTGGGGTAGCCGGTACGAATGCTGCTAAGATTGCTCTTGGTCTCGGTGCGAGTGTCACGATCCTTGACTTAAGCCACAGCGCTTGCGGGAATTGGACGACTTATTTGGTTCATCTGTGAACCTTCTTGTTTCTAATCCTGTCACGATCGAACAATCCGTAAAAGAAGCGGATGTTGTTATTGGTGCTGTGCTCATTCCAGGAGCAAAGGCACCGAAGCTTGTGAAAGAAGAGACGATTAAACAGATGCAACCTGGATCAGTACTCGTCGATATTGCGATTGATCAAGGCGGGATTTTTGAAACAACCGATCGGATTACGACACATGATGACCCGGTGTATACGAAACATGATGTGTTACACTATGCAGTTGCGAACATGCCAGGCGCCGTACCTCGTACGTCTACCATTGCGTTGACGAATGTGACTACGCCGTTTGTATCTGCACTGGCAAGCAAAGGGCTTATCAAAGCATTCCGAGAAGATGTGACGCTTAGTAAAGGTTTGAACACGATTGATGGAAAGCTGACGTACCGAGCCGTTGCAGAAGCGATGAACTTCCCTTACACATCGATGGAAGAGGCACTGCAATCGTAATCGACGTTTATACAACGTACAAACCGGTAATAGACTAGAGATGAATCTATGAAAAGGGTGATGAAGATGAACCTGACATTCCATGGACAATCTTTTGTAGAGATTCAATCAGGAGACTATACGGTCCTTATTGATCCATTTATTACCGGAAATGATACGTGCGACATTTCACCAGAAGATGTGAACCCAGATGCGATTCTATTAACACACGGTCATGCTGATCATTTAGGTGACACCGTGGATATCGCTAAAAGAAGTGGAGCACTCGTTGTGGCCACTCATGAACTTGCCACCTATCTTGGTGGGAAGGGGTTAGAGACACATCCATTGAATATTGGTGGAGGATATGAGTTTCCATTTGGTCACGTGAAACTAACACAAGCGTTTCATAGCTCGTCGTTCCAAGAAGAAGACGGTCAAATTATTTATCTTGGAATGCCAACGGGCATATTGTTTACTGCTGAAAGCAAGACCATTTACCATGCCGGTGACACATCTCTGTTCTCTGACATGAAGCTTATCAGCGAGCAATATGATCTCAAAGCTGCATTCCTGCCAATTGGTGACAATTTCACGATGGGACCTGCGGATGCGAAGCTTGCTGCGGAATGGTTAAAGCCTGATCTTGTCATTCCAGTCCACTACAATACGTTCCCGCTAATTGAACAAGATGGTGATGCATTCGTCGATTCGATTGCACCCGTTCAAGGGAATGCGTTGAAACCTGGAGAGTCTGTCCAGATATAACATGACTACGTAATGAAAGTTCATGCTTCGTGCGAATCATTGCAGGAGCTCTATTTGTTCAACACCCCAACTGTTATTGTTAAAAGGAACGGTTGGGGTGTTTTATTAGCGATACGTCGTCTAATCCTTCTGGTCACACACGTGTACGAGCATAGTGCATTTGCTTTTTGCATAAGGTGGTAAAGACAGACACTTTTTGAAAGAGGTGCACAAGCGATGCGGTTACGCTTATGGATTTGTATACTTGTTGCTGGCTTTTTGCTTTATCATGGAATCGAACAGTTCTATTTAGGCTCGACAGGTTTGGCGGGATGGTTTTCCTTGTTTTGGTTTGCGTTTTGCTTGCTCGTCATCGGGGGAAACCTCTCTTTGTTGTTAACGAACCGAAAAAGGGTCCTTCGTCATGCAACAGAATGGCGGACAAAAGAAGAATCTACCGTAAGTGAACGAGGGCGTGCTCGCCTTTGAACTTGAACAACGACTAGCGCACCTAGAAAAAACTTGGCACAAGGCCAAGTTTTCTAGGTGCGCGGAATGGTAACTTGTAATAAAGAATGAGGTGATGCGCTTTTGAGTACAAAACATGAACAAATTTTACAATACATTTCGCAATTAAACATCGGCGAAAAAATATCCGTTCGACAAATTGCCAAAGCGTTACACGTGAGTGAAGGAACGGCCTATCGAGCAATTAAAGAAGCAGAGAATCAAGGACTTGTGACGACCATTGAGCGAGTCGGAACGATAAGGGTGGAACAAAAGTTAAAAGAAAATATTGATCATCTCACCTTTGCAGAAGTTGTGAACATTGTTGATGGACAAGTTCTCGGTGGCAGGGGCGGATTACATAAAACGTTGCAACGATTTGTTATCGGGCGATGAAAATGGAAGCCATGATGCGTTATGTAGAGCCTGGCAACCTCTTGATTGTCGGAAATCGCTATCAAGTGCACCGACTTGCATTAGAGGCTGGAGCGGCGGTGCTTATCACCGGTGGGTTTGGAACAAATGAAGAGATTATTCAGTATGCCAATGAACAGTCGTTACCTATTATTACGACGAGTTATGATACATTTACAGTAGCGAGCATGATTAATCGAGCGATCTATGATCAGTTGATCAAAAAAGAGATTGTCGTCGTTGAAGACATTTTAATTCCGCTCCAAGAAACCTACTTTCTAACGACAGATAATATGGTTGAGCGGTGGCATCAACTAAACGCCAAAACGAGCCATAGCCGGTACCCGGTCGTAAATCATGAGATGAAAGTACAAGGGATGGTTGCGGCCAAAGATATTCTCTCAATGAAAGAAAGTACACCCGTAGAGAAAGTGATGACGAAAGATCCAATTACTGTTCAAGCTTCGATGTCTCTTGCTTCGGCTGCGCACATTATGGTGTGGGAAGGCATTGAACTTTTGCCAGTCATCGATGATGAGGCGAAACTCGTAGGGGTCATTAGCCGTCAAGATGTGCTCAAAGCGTTGCAAATGGCCCAAAGACAACCGCACGTCGGGGATACGTTGGACGACGTCGTCACGAGGCAAGTGGAAGAAGCGCCGACAGGAACTGTCTATGATTACGTGTGCCATCTCACTCCGCAAATGACAAATCCAATTGGGATGATTTCATACGGCGTGTTATCGACACTCGTCACCGAGGTAGGGAGTCGGTTATTGCGTCGTCATAAGCGTGGAGATGTCGTTGTGGAAAATCTATCTTTATACTTCCTGAAGCCGGTTCAAATTGAGAGCTTTATTGAAATGAAAGGGAAGATACTAGAAGTGAGTAGAAAAAGTGGAAAAGTGGACGTTGAGCTATTTTTCAAAGATGAGCTCGTTGGAAAAGGGTTAATGACAGCGCAACTATTAGAACGTTAAAAACAGCCGCAAGAGCAGCTGTTTTTCGTATTAATTTTGCTGAGAGCGAAGCGCCTCGACTTCTTCTTTTGCGTACGGACGAATGATCTTGTTTGAGCGAACACCGTAGTAGACGAAGATTCCGCCGAGTATTGCAAATGCTGCACCTACAACGAGGTCTACCCAGCCGCGGAAAGAAAACAAGAACAGTACACCAGGGGCAAGGATGAATACGCCAAGTGCGATCATTGCCTTTGTTTGATACCATTGCTTTAGATGTTCACCATTCACACGAAATCGCTTATATTTATAATAGACGTAAAGCGCAATTGCAACGGTAATAATGAGAATGACAGCAATCGAGAAAAAAGCCATGTGGAGTCCCCTTTCTAGTTTCGATTCTAGTGTACAGGAACAAAATGTGAAGCACAACAGAGGAGAAGTGACAGTGAAGCAAAACTTATTCGACACGATCGAAAAACATGACACGATTATTATCGTTCGACACGTTCGCCCCGATCCCGATGCGTTCGGTTCACAAAAAGGGTTGGCAGAACTCATTCAATTAAATACGAATAAAACGGTTTACATGGCAGGTGAGGACGAACCTTCCCTTTCGTTTCTTGCAACGATGGACAATGTCCCAGCAGATGTGTGGAAACGCGCCCTCGTCATTATCTGTGATACAGCAAACCGTGAACGCATTGATGGTAAGCAGTATGAAGACGCCTTAGCGACGTTTAAAGTTGATCACCATCCACCGATTGATCAATACGCGGATGAAGAATGGGTGGATACCGAGTGTAGTTCCACATCAGAGATGGTGACTCGGTGGTATGTAGATGTAGCAAAGCCGAATGGTTGGAAGATGTCAGATGCGGCGGCTACGTTGTTGTACGCAGGCATTGTTGGAGACACCGGGCGCTTCCGCCATCCGAATACGACGTCGGACACGCTAAAGGCCGCGAGTGTTTTATTTGAAAACAATATTGATTTACGGACGCTGTTCGCAAATCTTTATAAGAAACCACTCCAGCTCGTCCAACTGGAAGGAGAAGTATTAAGCGAGGTTGCGCTCAGTGAAGCAGGTGTTTCGGTCATGACGATCCGCCGTCACCAATTGGATAAGTACAATGTGAGCGTAAACGAGTCATCTGCGCTCGTTCATTCAATTTCCGATGTTGATGGGTTATTGGCTTGGGTCATGTTCGTTGAACTTAGTGACGGAACGTTCCGGGTTCGATTGCGTTCGAAAGCACCGGTCATTAACGGTTTGGCAGAAAGGTACGGAGGAGGCGGACATCCGCTTGCTGCAGGTGCGCTTGCTAAAGATGAATCTGAAATCGCCGCAATCGTTTCTGAGTTGAATGCACTCGCCAGTTCGTTCACAGCTAATCAGACACCGTAACAATGTCAGCGTGAATGGCAAGGGTTGAATAGAAGATTGCCCGGTTCACGACGAGCATATATTCATGATCATTCACGCTAAAACGCTTATTTTCAATTGTGCGAATGACGAGTTCTTGATTGCTTGCGACATTCGATAACTCTTGATGTAAGAGGGGTTCAAGCTCATCAATTGCTTGTTGCCTAAGATCAAACAACGTTAACTCACTGAGTCGGCTTTCCCGTTCGTTTTCAAACGTAATCTCGATCCCTTCGATCGTTAACGTTTCTTCATCTTCATTTTGCTCTTCTTCTCTCGCGAGGAGAAGCTCAATTTGGTCTTCCAATTGCGCAACTTTGAGCTCGTTTTTACGCAGTTCTACAACGGTTCGTTCATGGATGTTCCCAAACTGAAATACGAACACAGACCAACCGACAAGGATTCCGATGAGCACACCCGCCAAAAAACGTTGCCAGTTCGGTCGTTTATGAAAAGGTGGAATTCTCATGGGTACATTTGTTCCTGAGTAATCCATTGGATAATGAGAGCACCTGCATTTGCGCCTGAAAGTGCAGACAATACCATGAATATCGTCTTATAAATATCAATGTGTGTACCTGCAAAAAGTCCTCTCTCAAGGCTTGTAATGGCATCAAAGGTGCCTCCAATTGCTGCTACAAGCGCCCAAATCTTTAGACTACCTGCAAGGTCGTGAATCGCTGTAAGCGGAGGCTTTCCGATAATAAACGCACCAATACCACCAATCAGTGCACCACCCAATACAACACCAAAAGCAACGAAGAAATCAATGACAAGTGTTGCGGCAAACTCTCTGCTGAACATTTGTCGCGCCCCTTTCTGATCAGCTAGACAAACACGTCTATTAGCATTATGTATATCAAAAAGTGGGCCAAGTTATGAATGAAATCACCGGTATTTCTTGCAAGGAGGAAAATGAATGCCGTCATACGTCCATTTGCAAGTAAAAAGTGAATACACCTTACTCTCGAGTACGTGCCGCATTGAGGAACTCGTTAAGCAAGCGGCGGTCGATTATGACGCGCTTGCCCTCACCGATCTTAACGTCATGCACGGCGCTCGGAAATTTTACGATGCGTGCCTACGTCACGGTATCCAACCGATTATCGGTTTGGAAGCAGAAATGTTTTGTCATGAAACGAAAGGTTCGGTGCTTCTGTACGCGCTGGATAATCGGGGATATGAAGATTTATTAAAGGTATCTTCGTATTTGATGTCGAAAGCGACGGCACTCACGGCTGAGCAACTGCTAGAAATGACAAGCAACCGAGTGATCGTCGTTCTACCTGAATCTTCACATCCGATTGCTCATCATATAGAAAAAGGTGATGATGAGGCAGCGAAGCGTAGCCTTTCATTTTGGCGTAAACACGTGCACCGTGACCGTCTGTTTGCAGGAATTTTACCTGAAACACAAGCGAGTTTGCATCACCATGAACAGTGGAGACAATTGATGAAGGGGCATGATGTTCCTCTTGTGGCGACGGGGAATGTAACGATGCTTACGCGTGAAGACGAACGTGTGAAACAGCTGCTTACTGCGGTGAAGACAGATCGACCGATTGATGATGTGAATCGTTACGAATGGCGGGATGAGTCGTATCTGTTTGACCCGAGTGAAGTGAACAGGCGTTGGCCTTCAGATGAAGAAGCACTGCACAATGCTCGCCACATTCAACGTACATGTGAGGTTCAGCTCGATCAGATCAAAACGTCTTTGCCTGTATACAGAAGCGGTCAAGACACGGTTGAATTTACGTTGCGAAATTTAGTGATGACCGGAGCAAAAAAACGATATTCAGAAGTGACCGCCTCAGTTCAAGAAAGAATAAACAAAGAACTACACGTAATTGAGAATATGAACTACGAAGATTATTTCTTAATCGTTTGGGACTTTATGGATTACGCACGACAAAAAGGGATCTTAACAGGTCCAGGCAGGGGCTCAGCTGCTGGATCCATTGTCGCCTATTGCTTATTCATCACAGATGTTGATCCGATTGCCTATGATCTTTTGTTTGAGCGCTTCTTAAACCCTGAACGCGTTTCATTGCCTGACATTGATATTGACTTTCCTGATCATCGACGGGACGAGGTAATGAGGTATGTGATGTCTCGCTATTCAGAGGAGCGGACGGCACAGATCGTTACGTTTGGGACGTTTGGGAAAAGAGCGGCGCTTCGAGATGCGGCTAAAGCGCTAGGGGTGAGGGAAGCTCTTCTAGAAAGAATGCTGAAGTTCTTGCCTCAACAAGCACAACATTTACGAGCCGCACGAGAAGAGAGCAAAGATTTGGCTACACTGCTCGAAGAAAATGAAGAAGCTTATTCATTGTACGAATTTGCATCTGCCATCGAGGGGCTGCCGAGGCATACATCCTTGCACGCAGCGGGGGTTGTTCTGAGTGAGCGGCCACTGCAAGAAGTCATTCCAACGATGAAAAATGACCAAGGCATTACCGTCACGCAGTTGCCGATGGAAGATTTAGAAGCATTTGGTCTTTTAAAGATTGACTTGTTAGGCCTTCGAAATTTGACGTTGCTTGAGTATATCCAAAAGGCTGTGAAAGCGAATGCGGGCGTTGATATTCATCCGAAAGAAGTACCTTTGGATGATGCGTTGACGTATTCTTTATTGCAATCTGCCCAGACGACGGGCGTGTTCCAGTTTGAATCCGCGGGCATGCAGCGGGTACTGCGCAAATTAAAGCCAAATCAATTTGAAGACTTGGTGGCTGTTAATGCCCTCTATCGTCCGGGTCCGATGGAACAAATCGACACATTTATCCGCGGAAAAAGAAATCAACAAACTGTGTCTTACCCCCATCCGGCATTGGAGGCAATCCTCTCATCAACGTATGGGGTGATGGTTTACCAAGAACAGGTGATGAGTGTGGCGGTAACGATCGCAGGTTACTCTTTAGCCGATGCCGATCTGCTCCGAAGAGCGGTAAGTAAAAAGAATAAAGAAGAACTTGAGCGTGAAGAGGGACGCTTCATTCACGGTGCCAAAGACCAAGGGTTTAGCGAGACAATGGCCGGCCAATTGTTTGCATGGATTGTTAAATTTGCTGATTACGGGTTTAACCGTAGCCACTCGGTTGCTTATAGTTTCATTGCCTATCAGATAGCGTACTTCAAGGCGAACTACCCGTTAGCATTTTACATGTCTTACTTGAACACGATTGGCAATGATCGCACGCGATTGCAACGGACGATTGCCGAAATTAAAGAACGAGGATGGAAAGTCTATCCACCCTCCATTCAAACAAGTGGCTATGAATTTACGATGGAACGAGAAGGTATACGATTTCCGCTCCAAAGCATAACGGGGATTGGGAAACAAATGGCTCACCGAATGGTTGATGAACGAAAGGAAAATGGAAATTATCATACGTTCGTTGACTTTTGTCGACGTGTAAAGTCCATCGGGTTGAATCGTAAAACAATCGCAAACTTAGTAAAAGCAGGGGCGATGGATGCTTTTGAGTGGAATCGTTCCACCCTCTTGCAGTCAATTGATCGAGCGTTAGAGTTTGTCGATTTTGCAGAAGACATTGGCACGTTGTTCCATAGCGGGGAAGGGGATTTCCGTTTTGCCGATGCAGTGCCTTTTACGAAACTTGAAGAGCTAGAATACGAACGAGAAATGACTGGTTTTTATTTAAGTGGCCACCCATTGTCTCATTATGCTCATGTTGCAAGTATTCGAAATCCAAAAACGCTACTTCAAGTGCTTGCACTTGAAGTAGCAAACCGTGCTTGGGTTGCAGGTCGAGCGGATGTCGTCACGACCATTCGGACAAAGAATGGGCAAACAATGGCTTTCTTGCAGCTAAGTGATGAGACTGGAGAAATGGAAATCGTCATATTCCCCGAAGTGTATCGGCACGTCTATGACGCCCTTCATGAAGGAAAATATATACTCATCCAAGGGAAAGTTGAACAAAGGCGCCAACAAAAGCAGCTTCTTGCTAGCCAAGTGCTTGATTTAAGTCAATCTGAAAAACAACAAGCAGAAACGCTATACTTGAAAGTTCCTGCACACATGAATCGAGAAAAAACGTTACGGGCCATTAAAGGACACCTTACCGTGTTCCCAGGCTTCTCCCCAGTACTTGTATACGACGACAAACAGAAGCAACTTTATGAGTTGTCAGCGGAGTATGCTGCGCAAATTCATCCTGATCTGTTGTTGCGACTTCGTGAAGTGATTGGTGAAGAAAACGTTGTCAAAAAATAGAGTCTGAGTTTACATGTAAAAGGGTGATTGCACTGATACAGTTTGTTATAATAGAGACCATCTGTACGACATGAATACATGAACCTACCCGTGCAGGCGTCTCGGATTCAACAGATGAATACGAACTGTTCTATGCGGACGGCTGTACAAAATAATACACTTGGTGAAGGAGTGTGGACATACATGCCAACAACGAGAGAAGAAGCATTGCACATCCATAGAATGAAGCAAGGAAAACTCGAATCAAAGTCCAAGATTCCCGTAAGAAATAGCAAAGATCTAAGTCTAGCTTATTCACCGGGCGTTGCTGAACCATGTAAAGAAATCTTTAACGATAAACAAAAAGTTTTTGAGTACACAATGAAAGGAAACATGGTCGCTGTCGTTTCTGATGGAAGTGCGGTTTTAGGACTCGGAAACATCGGTCCAGAAGCGTCTCTTCCAGTAATGGAAGGAAAAGCAGTTTTGTTTAAGTCGTTTGCTGGTGTTGATGCGTTCCCAATTTGCTTAGACACGTCTGACCCAGAGCAAATCATCGAAACGGTGAAATTGATGCAACCGACATTTGGGGGCGTTAATCTCGAAGATATCGCTGCACCAAACTGTTTTATTATTGAGGAGCGTTTGAAGAAAGAAACGAACATTCCGATTTTCCATGATGACCAGCATGGTACAGCCATTGTGACGCTTGCAGGACTAATTAATGCATTGAAAGTAACCAACCGCCAGTTATCTGACATCAAAGTCGTTGCGAACGGTGCAGGAGCTGCAGGTATTGCGATTGTAAAGCTACTCCAAAGCATGGGTGTACGCGAAATTGTCATGTGTGATAGCCGTGGTGCCATTTATGAAGGGCGTTCCAGTGGAATGAACCCGATTAAAGAGGAGATTGCTAAAGTCACGAATTCCGCGAAGAAAACCGGATCTTTGGAAGATGTGATTGCTGGAACCGATGTGTTTATCGGCGTGTCTGTTGAGGGCGCGTTGACAAAAGAAATGATCGAGAGCATGAACGACGATGCCATTATTTTTGCGATGGCGAACCCAAATCCAGAGATTATGCCTGAGGATGCAAAAGCTGCTGGAGCAAGTGTTATTGGAACGGGTCGGTCCGATTTCCCTAATCAAGTGAATAACGTATTAGCGTTCCCTGGTATATTCAGAGGGGCATTGGATGTGAATGCCACACATATCAATGAAGAGATGAAACGTGCCGCTGTGTATGCCATTGCTGACCTCATTACTGATCAAGAACTCACTCGAGATTACGTCATTCCTGCACCGTTCGATCCACGCGTCGCTCCTGAGGTTGCGGCTGCGGTTGCGAGGACGGCAATGGAGACGGGTGTTGCCCGCAAAGAGGCAGATCCAGAGGAAGTCAAAAGGCGCACGCGTGAAATGGCTATGATTGAAGAATAGCTCGATACGACGAGGTACAGAAACGATCGTCTCACGAGACGGTCGTTTTTAACCATTTGTATGACCGTAGTGCGAGCGGGCGAGAGCAAGAGAGAGGTGATAGCATGTTCAAAGATTTGTTTTCTAAAAAAAGAAAGTATGCAACGATTCCATCGGAACGAACACAACCGAACAAAATGAATGACGGTGTGATGACAAAGTGTCCGAGCTGCAAAACCATTATGTATTCTCGAGAACTAAAAAAGCATCATAATGTATGCATTGAGTGCAACCATCATTTCCGGTTAACGGCAAGAGACCGAATAAATAGCCTAATTGACGTAGGGACATTCAAGGAATTTGATATTGGAATGCTCTCTCATAACCCGCTCGATTTCCCGGATTATGAAGAGAAGCTAGAGAAAGATCAGCAAAAGACCGGTCTGAATGAAGCTGTCGTTACGGGTGCTGGGGAAATGGATGGCTACCCGGTCATCATCGGTGTGATGGACCCACGATTTCGGATGGCGAGTATGGGAACGGTCGTTGGGGAGAAGATTAAACGAGCCATCGAAGCCGCGATCGAAACGAAAACCCCATTTATTATGTTTAGCGCTTCAGGGGGAGCAAGGATGCAAGAGGGCGTTTTAAGTTTAATGCAAATGGCGAAGACGTCGGTTGCACTCAAAAAGCTTGATGAAGCCCGTGTACCTTTTATTTCGTTTATGACCCATCCTACGACGGGCGGGGTGTCCGCAAGCTTTGCATCACTTGGCGACTACAATTTTTCTGAGCCAGGTGCACTTATTGGTTTTGCCGGCAGGAGAATTATCGAACAGACCATTCGTGAAGAACTTCCCGATGATTTTCAAACGGCAGAGTTCCTGCTTGATCATGGACAACTTGATGGGGTCATTGATCGTAAAAACATTCACAAAACGCTTGTAACCATAATTAAGATGCACGCAGTAGACCACCAGGGCAACCAAGGAGGACAAAGTGCACAATGACACAAAAGCTTCCGTTTGAACAACCTGTTGTCGAACTTCAAAATAAAATTGACGAATTAAAGAACTTCACGAAGGATAAAGATATCGATTTGGAAGACGAGATCTCTTATCTGGAAGGAAGACTTCAACAAGTAGAGTCCCAAATCTATGATCATTTAAAGCCTTGGGAACGCGTGCAAATTGCACGCCATTCAGAGAGACCCACTACGTACGATTACATTGAACATCTATTCACAGATTTTATTGAGCTCCACGGTGATCGTCTTTTTGGCGATGACGATGCGATTGTCGGTGGGTTAGCTTATTACAAAGGACAGCCCGTTACGATTATCGGACATCAGCGAGGACGTAATACAAAAGAGAACATACAACGTAATTTCGGTATGCCACACCCAGAAGGATATCGGAAAGCTTTACGGTTGATGAAGCAGGCCGATAAGTTTGGAAGACCGATTATTTGCCTTGTCGACACAAAAGGGGCATTCCCTGGTAAAGCGGCAGAGGAGCGAGGTCAAAGCGAAGCCATTGCCCGAAACTTATTAGAGATGGGCGGTTTTACGGTGCCATCAATTGGCATTGTCATTGGCGAAGGTGGTAGCGGAGGCGCATTAGCGCTAGGGGTTTGCAACCGTATGTTCATGCTGGAGAACTCAACCTACTCCGTCATATCTCCTGAAGGTGCCGCAGCCATTCTTTGGAAGGACGCATCACTTGCTCAACGTGCGGCAGAGACGATGAAAATCACTGCCCCAGACCTTAGTGAACTAGGGGTTATTGACGGTGTCATCCGAGAAGTAAGAGGTGGTGCACACCACAACGTTAAGGAACAGGCGGGCTACATCGATGGCGTTTTGGATCAACACTTGACGGAACTAATGAAGATGAGTGGAGAACAATTACGGGAACAACGGTACGATAAATTTAGTCGGATCGGCCTCTAAAACAGACAGTGACCCAAAATAAGGGGTGAGAGAGATGAAACGAATAGGTGTTTTAACGAGTGGAGGCGACTCGCCTGGAATGAATGCAGCCATTCGAGCAGTCGTCAGGAAAGCAATTTTTCATGATGTTGAAGTATATGGGGTGCGCTACGGGTATGCAGGCCTCATTAGTAATGATATTCATAAACTGGAAGTTGGAGATGTAGGAGATATTATCCACCGAGGTGGAACGATGCTCTATACGGCGAGGTGTGAAGAGTTTAAAACACCGGAAGGTCAGCAGGCAGCCGTCGACAATTTGAAGAAGTGTGGCATTGAAGGGCTCGTAGTGGTAGGTGGAGACGGCTCCTTTCGAGGTGCAGAAGCGTTGACCGCACGAGGGTTCCCGACAATAGGTGTCCCTGGAACGATCGACAATGATGTACCAGGCACCGATTACACAATCGGATTTGACACTGCACTCAACACGGTCATTAACGCCATCGACAAGATTAGAGATACGGCTACATCCCACGAGCGAACGTACGTCATCGAGGTGATGGGTCGCGATGCAGGTGACCTTGCACTATGGTCAGGTCTTGCTGATGGTGCAGAAACCATTTTAATCCCTGAACAGCCCCATGATATTCATGAAGTTGTTGATCGTTTGTTAAGAGGTCATCGTCGTGGAAAGAAGCATAGTATTATCATTGTTGCCGAAGGTGTCGGCAGCGGTGTGGAGTTCGGGAATAAAATTCAAGAAGAAACGGGGCTTGAGACACGGGTAACCGTCTTAGGCCATATTCAACGTGGCGGGTCCCCGACTGGATTTGATCGGGTGCTTGCGAGCCGACTCGCAGCCAAAGCGGTGGAATTACTTCTAGCTGGTGAAGCTGGAAAGATGGTCGGTATCGTAAACAATGAACTCGTCGACCAGCCAATTGACGCTGCATTGAAACAAAAGCACGAAGTTGACTATACGATGTACAAGCTTTCCCAAGAACTTTCAATCTAACCGAACAGGAGGTCTAGTATGCGAAAAACAAAGATCGTCGCAACGATTGGTCCTGCTTCAGAAGACAAAGCCATGCTGAAGCGGCTCATTGAAGCAGGTATGAATGTCGCTCGCTTGAATTTTTCCCATGGAAATCATGAAGAACACGAGAATCGCATCCTACAAATTCGCGAGGCAGCTCAAGAAGTCGGCAAAAACGTGTCGATTTTACTAGACACTAAAGGTCCAGAGATTCGTACCTTTAATATGGAAGATGATGGGATTCACTTAGAGAAGGGCACGTCCATCATTGTGTCTGGCGAAGAAGTGCTAGGGACGAAAGAGCGCATCGGAGTGACGTATCCACACCTTGCCAAAGATGTTGAGCCAGGGAACGTTATCTTGTTAGATGACGGACTCATCGGACTGTCTGTCGATGCCATTGAAGGCAAGGACGTCCGGGCAACGGTTATGAATAACGGATTGTTAAAGAATAAAAAAGGGGTAAATTTGCCGAAAGTAAAAGTGAATTTACCTGGAATGACTGACAAAGATGCAGCAGACATCCGCTTTGGGATTGAACAAGGCGTCGATTTTATCGCTGCTTCATTTGTACGTCGTGCTTCTGATGTGTTGGAAATTCGTGAACTGCTCGAAGCTCATGGTGCAGAGGATACACACATTATCCCTAAGATTGAAAACGAAGAAGGCGTCGAGAACATTAACGAGATACTCGAAGTGTCAGATGGCCTCATGGTTGCAAGAGGGGACCTCGGTGTGGAAATTCCACCTGAAGAAGTTCCTCTCGTACAAAAGCAGCTCATTAAGAAAAGCAATGCGATGGCAAAACCGGTCATAACCGCAACCCAAATGCTTGATTCCATGCAACGAAATCCTAGGCCGACGCGCGCAGAAGCGAGCGATGTTGCCAATGCGATTTTTGATGGTACCGATGCGATTATGTTGTCTGGTGAAACCGCAGCCGGCGATTATCCGTATGAAGCAGTAGAGACGATGAGCAATATTGCAACACGTACAGAATCTGCTCTCGATTACGAAGGATTACTCACAGCCGTAGCGGAGGAGAGCCGCACGACAATTACGAACTCGATTAGTCAGGCGGTATCTAAGACTGCACTAGCTTTGAATAGCTCTGCAATTTTAACAGCGACAGAAAGTGGGTACACCGCTCGCCTCGTATCGAAGTACCGACCGAAAGCTAAGATCATTGCGGTTACGAGTGATGAGCGTGTGCAACGACGCTTAAACCTCGTTTGGGGCGTACATCCATTGCTAGGTACGAAGGTCGAAACGACCGATGAAATGTTTGATGAAACGGTTTCCGTTGCTCTCTCAAACGATGAAGTCCAACATGGTGATTTGGTCGTGATTACCGCCGGAGTTCCAGTAGGGAAAGTCGGTACGACGAATATCATGAAAGTTCACGTGATTGGAGAAGTTGCTGCGAAAGGTCAAGGCATTGGCAGAACGACGGCTAGTGGCCGAGCGGTTGTCGCTGAACAGGCAAATGATGCAAACGAACGAATGTCACCTGGCGACATCCTCGTTACGCGTAGCACCGATAAAGATATGATGCCTGCTTTTGAAAAGGCGAGCGCTGTCATAACCGAAGAAGGTGGACTCACATGCCACGCTGCTGTTGTAGGCATAACGCTTGGCATTCCGGTGATTGTCGGTGTAAGTGATGCGATTCGGATCTTTGAAGATGGTGAGGAACTTACCGTAGATAGTGCGCGTGGCGATATTTATAAAGGACATGCAAGTGTGTTATAGGTGAACGAAGAGAGGAGGAGAATGTAGATGGTAGATTTATCGTATTGTTATTATTACTCATCCCAATTATAGAGATTCTCGGCATCTGGATGGTCGGGAGTTGGCTCGGTGTCGGGTGGACAGTCTTTCTAATGCTCGCAACGAGTGTTATTGGCTTTCTCATGGCAAGGAGCCAAGGCCGCCAAGCTTGGCAGGTGTTTATGTTGCAAGTCAATAATCGTGAAGTGCCTACCGGTACGGCAATCGATGGGGTGTGCATTTTGCTCGCTGGATTTTTACTGATCGCACCGGGATTTGTCACCGACCTCGTTGGCTTTATTCTCCTCGTTCCGTTTACTCGTAACTATGTGAGAGCATTCCTGACGCACACGTTCCATAAAATGATGGCGAGTGGTAAATTTATCGTCATTAAAAGATAAGAGGGCAGAGTCCCTCTTATTCTTATGCGGGCAACCGAAAACGCCTAGCTAGTAATATGTGGGAACCGAAAGTAGCAAAACGTCATCATTCCTAGTATACAAACGGTTATCCATTCTGAAATGCTTGTATACAAAAAGACATATTAAAAAAGATTTGTAAGTTTTCGTTCACAAAAGGATGAATAATGTTTATAATAGAGGATGTTGAAAAAACTGGAGAAATCGTAAAGCGCCATAGTATATACGATGATGAGTGCTCGAACCGACGATGAGGACATCGTTATCTAAGAATAAGAAACGGATAGGGATAACAACGCAAAAAAACGGAGTTACCTTATAGACATTCATGGTGCGCGAATTTTTCTAGTCACAGCAGCCTTCTCGTTTCTACGATCTGTCTGCTTATACACGTCTGCAGAGAGATTTTCTTGAGAAACGCATAATGATGGTCGGGAATAGAAATTCTATACTTTGATCATCATTCAAAAACGGATTCTTGTTACAAAAGGGAGAGATTGTAATGAGTCAAACTAAAGGTCTAGAAGGAGTCGTCGCAACGACTTCAAGTGTAAGCTCAATTATTGATGATGTACTCACGTACCAAGGGTATCACATTGATGATTTAGCAGAGAAATCTTCTTTTGAAGAGGTCGTGTACT
Organism: Geomicrobium sp. JCM 19039; assembly: GCF_000698145.1. Lineage (GTDB taxonomy): Bacteria > Bacillota > Bacilli > Bacillales > Marinococcaceae > Geomicrobium_A. The sequence continues at coordinate 6,700 of NZ_BAXB01000012.1, read as the reverse complement.
TACTTTGGAACGGACAGCTTCCAAATAAAGAAGAACTTCAATCATTTTCTCAACAGTTGGTTGAGAATATGGAAGTTCCCGAAGAGATTTTTAATTATATGAAAGCGTATCCGATTGCTGACGTACATCCAATGGCGGCACTTCGCACAGCGGTCTCTCAGCTCGGGTTGTATGACGCTGAAGCTGACGAGAGTGACATCGAGACAGCGAAGCGCATTGCTGTAAAGTTGCAAGCGAAAATAGCGACTGTCGTTACGGGATTTGCAAGAATTCGTGAAGGCAAAGAACCAGTGGCGCCTAAAAAAGATTTAAGTTTCGCTGCAAACTTCTTGTACATGCTTAACGGTGAGGAGCCGAATGAAACGGCGACAGATGCATTTAATAAAGCATTGGTTCTTCATGCAGACCACGAACTGAATGCCTCGACATTTACCGCTCGTGTTTGTGTGGCTACACTTTCAGATTTCTATTCAGGTATTACAGCCGCAATTGGCGCTCTTAAAGGGCCATTACACGGTGGAGCGAACGAGCGTGTAATGGGAATGCTATCTGAAATTGACACACCTGAAAATGTTGATAGCTATATTCAAGATATGTTTGATAAAAAAGAAAAGGTTATGGGCTTTGGACACCGCGTGTACAAGAATGGAGATCCACGTGCGAAGCATTTGCGTGAGATGTCCAAAAAACTTGCCGACATCACCGGTGAAGATAAGTGGTATGAGATGAGTCTTGCTGTTGAAAAGAAAGTGACGGATAGTAAAGGTCTTTTACCGAACGTCGATTTCTATTCAGCGTCGATGTACCATAGCCTAGGCATTGATCATGATCTATTCACACCGATCTTTGCTGTAAGCCGAGTATCAGGATGGAATGCGCATATTCTTGAGCAATATAGCGACAACCGTCTCATTCGCCCACGCGCTGAATATGTCGGTCCAGATAAGCGCTCTTACGTTCCTCTTGAAGAGCGTTAAGCTTACGAATTCGTAACGTACGTTTAATTTAACCCAATTTATAGGAGGTCATTTTAACGATGGCAAACGGTGAAAAGATTTCAGTAAATAACGGTGTACTCAACGTTCCAGACAAGCCAGTCATTCCATATATTGAAGGCGATGGTATCGGTCCTGACATTTGGGCAGCGGCTTCTCGCGTTCTTGATGCTGCGGTAGAGAAAGCATATGACGGAAAAAAAGCAATCGAATGGAAGGAGATTCTCGTTGGTGGAAAAGCACATGACCAAACAGGTGAGTGGTTGCCAGAAGAATCTCTAGATGCAATTCGTGAATATCTCATCGCGATTAAAGGACCATTAACAACACCAATTGGCGGTGGAATTCGTTCTCTAAACGTAGCGCTTCGCCAAAAACTTGACCTCTATACGTGCCTTCGTCCAGTGCGTCACTTCACAGGTGTACCTTCACCAGTTAAGCGTCCTGAAGAAGTAGACATGGCCATCTTCCGTGAAAACACTGAAGACATTTATGCAGGAATTGAATTCAAAGAAGGAACGCCTGAAGCGAAGAAAGTCGTTGACTTCATCCGCAATGAAATGGGCTCTGAAAACATCCGTTTCCCAGAAACATCGGGTATTGGAATCAAGCCGGTTTCTAAGGAAGGTACGGAAAGACTCGTACGTTCTGCAATTCAATACGCTCTTGATGAAGGTCGTAAGAGTGTTACTCTCGTCCACAAAGGAAACATCATGAAATTCACTGAAGGTGCGTTTAAGAGCTGGGGTTATGACCTTGCTGAGCGTGAATTTGGAGATCGCGTATTCACGTGGAACCAATACGATGAAATCGTAGAAAAAGAAGGCAAAGACGCAGCAAACAAAGCACAAGATGAAGCTGAAGCTGCAGGTAAGATTATCGTAAAAGATCGATTGCAGATATCTTCTTACAACAAATTCTTACACGTCCAAAAGAATTTGAAGTTGTTGCGACAATGAACTTGAACGGTGACTACATTTCCGATGCACTCGCAGCTCAAGTAGGCGGAATTGGAATTGCTCCTGGTGCAAACATTAACTATGACACTGGACATGCCATCTTCGAAGCGACTCATGGAACAGCACCAAAGTATGCAGGTCAAGACAAAGTAAATCCTTCATCTGTTATCCTTTCTGGTGAATTAATGCTACGCCACCTTGGATGGAACGAAGCTGCTGAACTTATCACTGCGGCAATGGACAAAACAATTGCAAGCAAAGTTGTCACGTATGATTTCGCGCGTCTTATGGACAACTCTAAAGAAGTGAAATGCTCCGAGTTTGCAGACGAACTCATTAAAAATATGTAAGGTAGATTCCTAGGAGGCAAATCGAATGGCTATTAAACGCAGAAAAGTGTCCGTTATTGGCGGAGGCTTCACAGGAGCGTCCACGGCGCTAATGGTTGCACAAAAAGAACTCGCAGACGTTGTACTCGTTGATATTCCTGACCAAGATGGTCCTGTAAAAGGAAAAGCTTTGGACATGCTTGAAGCAACACCTGTTGAAGGTGCGGATGTGAACGTAGTAGGTACTTCTGATTACAGCGAAACAAAAGATTCAGATGTGGTCGTCATTACAGCAGGTATTGCAAGAAAGCCAGGCATGAGCCGTGATGATCTTGTAAACACGAATGCGAACATCATGAAATCTGTTACTGAGCAAGTTGTGAAGCACTCACCGAACACGTACATTGTTGTGCTTACAAATCCAGCTGACGCCATGACTTACGCTGTATACAAAGCATCCGGTTTCCCGAAAAACCGTGTCATTGGACAATCAGGTGTATTGGATACTGCTCGTTTCCGTACGTTTGTCGCTCAAGAGCTCAAGCTTTCGGTAGAAGACGTGCAAGGATTTGTTCTTGGTGGCCATGGTGATGATATGGTTCCACTCATTCGCTATTCAAGTGTTGGCGGTGTACCGCTAACAAGCTTGCTTTCACAAGAGCGCATCGATGCAATTGTAGAGCGCACACGTAAAGGCGGCGGTGAGATTGTATCCCTCCTCGGAAATGGAAGTGCATATTACGCACCTGCAGCATCTCTTACACAAATGGTAGAAGCGATTCTTAAAGATAAGAAGCGCATTCTCCCATCCATTGCTTACCTTGAAGGAGAGTATGGGTATGAAGATGTTTATGTCGGTGTACCGACGGTACTAGGTGGAGATGGCATTGAGAAGATCATTGAGCTTGATCTTACTGATGATGAAAAAGAACAATTTGCTACGTCTATTGCATCTGTTCGTAACGTCATGGAAGCTCTTCCTAAACAATAAGAATGAAAAACAAAAAACCGGTCGTTGCCGGTTTTTGTTTTGAATCTGACTTTCTTATGTTTGGAAAATCGTCGTAATTTGTTTTTGTCCGAAGCGTAACAATATGATATGATGAGTCCGTAGTATATTTCAAAGTTTCCAGGTCACACTAATCATACTTACGCTACGTAATCGACATATTTTGAAGGAGGAAATACGATGGGCATTCCAAATATTGGCATTCCGAGTTTAATTCTCATTCTTGTGATTGCGCTTTTAATCTTTGGGCCTAAAAAGCTCCCTGAAATTGGTGGCGCGTTCGGCAAGACACTCTCTGAGTTTAAGAAATCTACGAAGCAGATGATGGACGATGAGCCGGACCGTAAAGATATTGCTGAGCAACCAACAACGACAGAAACCGGTAAACAACATCAATCATAATGGACTCATAACTGACACATACGCTGTGTCAGTTTCTTTGTGTTGTTTTAAGGCATTGTAAAGACTGCGAAGAATTGGTAAAGATCGTAGAGGTTTGCTTGAGCAGTGTCAGTCGTTCGATTACGATATAAGAACAGATTGTTATACATAAAAGGAGCCACGTTCATGAGCTATCGAATTCTCGTTGTTGATGATGAACCATCCATTGTTACGCTACTCACATATAACTTTGAGCAAGCAGGCTATGTCGTAGACGCTGCAGTAGACGGTGAACAAGCCGTAGAGCAAGCGCTCGCTCATGTGTATGATGTAATCGTTTTGGATTTGATGCTGCCGGTGTTTGATGGCTTGGAAGTGTGTAGAAGACTGCGGGAGCAACAAGTTACAACGCCTATTTTAATGCTGACGGCAAAAGACGAAGAGTTTGATAAAGTGCTAGGGTTGGAACTTGGCGCTGATGATTATTTGACGAAGCCGTTTAGTCCGAGAGAATTAATTGCTAGAGTGCGTGCGATTATACGGCGTGTAGAGCAGTCGGGCAAAGAACAAAATCAACAGACAGAAGAAGATGCCAATGAAAAGCAATCGATTGGAGATTTGGATGTATATCCAGATTATCATGAGGCCTATATAAGGGAATCACGCCTAGAGTTAACGCCAAAAGAATTTGAGTTGCTCCTATATTTGGTGAACAATAAAGGACGTGTACTTACACGTGATCAGTTGCTCAAAGCAATTTGGAATTATGAATTTGTCGGGGACACAAGAATTGTAGATGTGCACATTAGTCATTTGCGAGAGAAAATTGAACCGAATACGAAAAAACCTGTCTATATTAAAACGGTACGTGGGCTCGGGTATAAAATGGAGAATCCACGAAGCCGATGAATACCTTTCGTGCGCGTTTAATGTTTTCATTATTACTCATCATCGTTACGGTACTAACCGCCCTCGGTCTGCTCCTCGGTTCGCTGATGAATGAGATGAACATGGAGCAAACGGTGGACAGGTTGCAAAAGGAAACAAAACTTCTAGCATTGCAAATCAACCCATTAGACGAAGACCAGTCACTTGACGTTTATATTGAAGAAGCTAGCAAGCAGCTTGATGCTAGGATTACCGTGATTAACGACGAAGGAGCGGTCATCGCAGAAAGCCATGCAAGTTATGAAGCCAGCACAGTTGATTATTTGCAAAGACCCGAAATTAGAAATGCAGGGGTAGATGATACGGCTGAGGTGAGAACGAGCGAATCTGTCAATGAAGAGATGCTCTATTACGCAGAGCCGATCGGAAACGGTGAAAATGTGGAAGGGTTTGTTCGAATGGCCCTTAACATTGAGCACATTCACGAGGCGACCGGTCGGGTTTGGCTGTTTATTGGCATTAGCTTCTCGGCAGCACTCCTTATCATCATGATCCTCGGATACCGGGTCGGTCATCAGCTCACTCGACCGATTTATGAGCTCACTGAAATGTCAAAGCAATTGGTGAAAGGCAACTACAAAGCGCGAGCCTATGATGATTCTAGCGATGAAATCGGTCAACTTGCTCGATCTGTTAACTTACTGGCATTGAACTTAGACAAAACAACGAGACGATATGAACGAGAGCATGACCGATTGCGGGCACTTATTGATCATATGGGAAGCGGGTTCATTTTTATAAACCGTCACGGGATTGTCAGTGTAGCAAACCGAATTGGAAGAGAAATCTTTGCTGATGGAGAAGAATTCGAAGGGTTATATTACGAAATTATATCCGAGCAAACCCTTGTAAACTTTATTCAATCGGTGTTTATGACCGAAGAAAACAAGCAAGATCGATTGCGCCTTGTCACGTCGCCAGCCAATCAGAGCTATTATGAGGTGTACGGCACACCGATTATGAGTGAGCGTAGTGAACTAGAAGGTGTGGTTATCGTGTTGCATGACATATCAGATTTAAAGCGGTTAGAGCAGATGAGAAAAGACTTCGTTGCTAACGTATCACATGAATTAAAGACGCCCGTCACTTCCTTGAAAGGTTTTGCTGAAACATTGTTGGATGGCTCACATGAGGACCCAGTCATTCGAAAGCAATTTTTAGAAATCATTGGGAAAGAAAGCAGTCGACTCCAGGACCTTATTGAAGATTTGCTTGAGCTATCACGTATTGAGCACCACACGTTTCAACTTCATCCTTCCGCTTTTTTGTTGACTGAAGTCATTTCTGAATCATTGACACTTCTTCATAAAAAAGCAGAGAAAAAACACATTCGACTTGAGGAGCGATTCCACGAAGAAATGGAAATGGTCGGTGACGCAGCGAGAATTAAACAGCTCGTCATTAATCTCGTCACCAACGCGATTGTGTATACGCCAGAGAACGGACATGTAACTGTGGAGGCGTTTAGAGACGAGGAGAATCAGCGTTGCGTCATTCAAGTAAAAGACAACGGAATTGGTATTGATGAACAGTCTTTGCCTAGAATCTTTGAAAGGTTCTACCGGGTCGATCGTGCCCGTAGCCGAAATTCAGGTGGAACAGGTTTAGGTTTGGCCATCGTCAAACACCTTGTAGAAGCTCAGCAAGGTACAATTACTGCAGAAAGTACAGTGAACAAAGGAACAACCTTTACCGTTCGCTTACCATGCTCAGTAACAAATGAAACAAACCGAGTTCCGAAGATTGAGGCACTCGTGCGTTGACTTGATTTAAGAACTATAAAAAGGGCTGTCTAAAAGCTTCTAACGTAAAATCGGAGTACAGATCGTTTTTGATCTGTACTCCAATTTTTGTATGTACGTTTTTATATGAAGCGTATTGGCAGGCGAGGCCCACCGTCTTCTGCAAATTGTGGAGTATCCCGACTGATAGGAACGAAAGAAATTCATGGGATGCTAGAATGTAGAGATTCCATTGTGGACAAAAGCGGAATCACTCCAATTATACCGGGTGGGGCAGGGCATCGTTCGCATTGTGCGCGCTAGTTTTCACATTCTGCGCGCAAGTTTGCTTTCTTTA
>NZ_BAXB01000013.1 GCF_000698145.1 Geomicrobium sp. JCM 19039 | reverse complement strand
TACCCTCCAACCCAACACCCAACAGTGCAAATCAAGAAAATGTTAAGTTCATTCCATATAGATCGCACCCGCAACGATCTAGACCGCGTTAAAATACTGGGCGATCTAGATCACTACAGATCACCACCACATACCGGATACCCGGCAATTCTATGAACGTTTAGCTCTATTTCATTAACATAAACCCCAAGAGCTAGCAACCATCGGCACCGGAGGTGCCGAAGATAAACCGAACGGTCTTCGAAATGACTTTTGCCGACATCTCGTTGGCCTTTGAGACTGAAAGGGGGTGGCGGACTTCCTTGCGCCGAGTGACTAGAAAATGGTTGATGCAGTTATACTCTCAAGAACTATAGAATTTCTTTAATACAACTTATAACGAGCCACTAAGACATCGTCGTGCTTTAGTACCAAGCGTTTCCCTTACTCGGTCGCAGCGTTAGCATTGACCAAGCCGTTACCATATTGGTTGGAAGCACCAATTGGTGTTGCGGTTTGGTTTAAGTGACTTCGTACTTGGGCAGGAGACCAAGACGGATTGTTACTCATGACGAGCGCTGCCACACCAGCAACGTGAGGAGCAGCCATCGATGTGCCACTTAGCTGCGGTAGCCGTTTCCAGGATACGTACTTTGCACGCCAACACCCGGGGCCATAATGTCGAGTCCCGTGCCAAATTGCGAGAAGCTGGCACGGTTATTATTCTGATCGGTGGCACCTACTGCCATTGCATTTTGGTATCTTGCTGGGTAGCCGATTGAGCTCGCCCCTGAATTCCCAGAAGCGGCAACGACTAAAACGCCACTATTTGTTGCTTGGTTGACCGCTTGCTCGAGCGTCGGGCTCGGCAACGGACTGCCAAGGCTCATATTCGCAACGTCCATGTTGTTGTTGCTTGACCATTGCAAACCTTGAGCAATGCCACTAATGCTTCCGGAACCACTCGCACCGAGTACCTTTACTGCAAACAAATCAACGTCTGGCGCGACGCCTAAGACGCCAATGTTGTTATCAAGTGCCGCGATCGTCCCCGCAACATGAGTGCCGTGCCCGTTACCATCTGCAATGCCTGGCTCACCAGGCACAAAGCTTGTCCCACCTTGAATGTTTAGATCCGGGTGACTCGAGATCCCCGTATCTAGTACAGCTACTCGCACCCCATTCCCGGTAATCCCGCGATTATGTGCCGCTGTTGCCTGAACCCGGTCAATGCCCCACGGAATCGTTTGAGAGATGGAAACTTCAATGTCTTCTTCAATGTATGAAATGCTCTCTTCGCCTTTTAATTCGCTCACATCTTCTTTTGTCATTTCCACCGACAACACAGGAATTTGTTCAAATTCATATAGCACGTCAATCGCAATTTCCTCATCCGCAACCGTTGCTAAAAGCGCACCTTCTGCCTCTTCATTCTCTTCAATAAAATCAGCCATAATCGTCATCTCTTCAAACCCAATCAAAAAGGCTTCTTTTTCCCCTTCACTCGCATCCGTCGTAGAAACACCTAACAATAGCGTTGCCGCAATCACTGCCGTACCTGATAAGAACCTGAATGGCTTTTTCATTTTGTTCTCCCCTTTTTAGAAGATTTAATTTTCTGTCCATTCAGACTATACCACGAATTCTATATACAATCCGCAAATACTTCTCGACAGTTTTTTTCGACAAGGGGGTAGGGACTACTACGCGCATATAAAACCCTTTGAATCATATGATCCAAAGGGTCAGATTTCATAGCTTATTCTTCTTCAAGTGTACCGACAGTTGGCAAGTCTTCTAATACTGAAGTGCCGTGTGGAGAAGCTTCGATTTCTTCAGTGTGGTCTCCGCCAGCTTCAAGTCCGCCAGCAGGGGCGTGCTCGCCGCCTTCCCAAGCGCCAACACCTGTAACATCGTAAACGACGCCGTCTACTGCTACATACGCATCGTTTCCATTTTGTCCATCATACTCAGCGAGTTCTTCCAATGTGAATACTTGCTCTCCTTCTTCAGTCGCAGCTTCTTCTTCGGGAGCTTCATCTCCACCACAAGCAGCAAGTAGCAATACTGAGCTACCAATAATTGGCAATAATAATTTATTCACAGAACTTCACTCCTTATATTAATTAAATATCTATGATCACTTCATGGTGTTAATATAACATCTGCATATAGTCCTAGAAAGGCATGTCATCGTTTTGTCAGTTTTTAAACACATGGTGTTCATATTTTAGAAGACCTCAATTATTCGTGCCAAAAACGCAACAGATTTAATGAATGATAAAAGCGCCTTTCCCGTTGTCGGGAGGCGCTTTTATTGGGATTTTATCATAAAAATTTTTATGTGGGGATTTGTACGGAAAAACAGATGCTTGACGAGTCAGATCATACCATAGCAACGTGGCAGGATTCAGGCAGATCATGAGTGGTCTTTTTACCTTCACGCGTAATTATGGTGCTGCTAGGAATTCAAATTGATTCAACAGCTACTAAATGCTGTTGCTCCTTTGAACGGTTAGACAGTTTTAAATAGCTAAATGCTTGCTCGTAATCATTCTTGTTTTTAAAGAATGATGAAAGCTCATCTTCAAACTCAGATTTATCAAAATACAATCCGTTTTTATCAAATATGTTTAACCCTTCTTGTATAAGTACCATATTGGGCACGTTCTCAGCATACATTCCTCGCGCCACTTTACACTTTGCGATGTATTCGTTCAACCACTTTGCTCGAACTCACTCTCAATCTCATCCAGTAAAGAAAGACCGCTCGCTAAATTGCCTTGTTTTAAGAGAATATTTGCTAGATTGAATTTCGTCTTTGCACCCACAACAGTCTTACAATGGTCGCTAATCTGAAGTGCTTCACGAAACAACTGTTTTGCAGTTTCGTAGTTCTTTTGCCGATACTGATTAAGTGCCTCAGCTCGGATGAGTAACGACTGAAGATATGGAAACTCTGCTGCCTCATTAAATGCTTGTCCATAAATTGCAGAGGCTCTCGTGAAAGAACCCGCTTCTGAATATATCCCAATCATAATGAGTAAACAATTCAATTGCTTTCTCAAATGTTGATCACTAGATTTAAAGATGTTGTAGGCCATGTCTAAATAATTCATGGCGATGATATTCTGGTCAATACGGTACAAATTACAGCCTAGACGATAATAATACTCCGCTTGCTCAAACATACTCACCTTGTGCATAGATTTTTCGGCTAGACGATAATGCTTTAGTGCAAGTCCGTATTTTTCTAAATTAAATTGAATGGTACCTTCCATGTAATGATACAAGTATTGGAGAGCTTCATCGGTTTCTGTAAGAGCGAAGTTGGCTTTTACTTCTGCATAAAGCTTCGGTTGGTGTACAATTTCCCCTGAAGACAACTTATGTTTAAAATCCACAAGATTGAAGTACATCAACGTTTTATGAGAAGGGTTCAACTTTTTAAGTATTGCTTCAATTTCGTACTTCTTTTCACTTGCCCCACCCATATCAAAGGCTATTAAAAGGCGAAACCATTTTCCAATCTCACCAATAACTTCACTTTCCTTGTCCATAGCATCACCCTTTAAAGTCAGGATCAACATCATCTTTATGCTATTTTATTTGTCTTCTTTTTTTTATACCAGTTAAATTAGATAATAAGAGATTAACCGCTAATTTCCGACACCTTGTGCGTTATTTCGACAGAACTTTTCTGTATATTCGTCGCCTTGAACGAAACATCCTCTAAAAATCACTCAATTTAAAATGCATGTTTTCATAACTCGTAATTAATCGACAAAATTTGGATAAGTTCTAACATAGTGCACCCTCCCTTTTTCCTTACATCGACATACCGATAGTATTATTTAACTAATACGAAAAAACGCATGCCCTCGGCACAAGCCAGGACTAGTTTTGTTTGGGCCCCAACGGGACCGACATGTCGCTCGATGTTTGGCTAGGGAACGCTGAGAAACTGTTACCTAGTTGCGTTCATCTGTGCCCTAGTTTGTTTCTCATTTCCGCTCAACGGAAATTTACGACCAACTTGAGTACAGATCTCTTAAACTTGGTAACAGATTGAGCTCATGCCTCACGCCCAAAGAATCAACTGGCCGTCGGCGCGGGTCGCGCCGAACTTACACCGATTTCGGTTCGGCCCCAACGGGGCCGACATGTCACTCGCTCTTCAAGCTAAAATCTGCGCGCGAGTTCGATGAATCTGCGTGCAAGTTGAGCAAAGAAACCGGCAAATTAAGGATAATCCAGCAAACTTGCGCGTAGATGGCCAAAACTTGCGCGCAGAATGAGTTTCAGTCGAAGCCCATCCTCCCTCCTGTGCACGTCACCTGATGAGCTGGCGACTTATCCCAAAAACTTTACTGCTCACCGGCTCAAATCTGTGAAATCATTCCTTTCATCCCTCCGCTCACATTCGAGATTACCGCGCGTTCGGTCAATACGCATACAGTGATGACTGTTACCGACCGAGATAGCGAACCGGTCGGAAGCCTATGCATTGATCTAAGAATAGAGGAAGTCATCAACAGACTGTGAAACGATTTATGGACATCTTCTTTGCCTAAGCTTTTGTAATTGTAAATGTTACGACCGTGCCTTCGGCACTGCTTTTGATTTGAAGACCTTCATTATAATGACGCTTTAACCTTTTATCTGTATTTATAAGGCCAATCCCGCTAGAATTATTTAAAGTATCATCAAGAATCGTTTCCATCTTTTTCTCGTCGATCCCTACACCATTGTCTTTTACCGATATCTTCACATGATCTTCGTTTTCGACCCGGATCGTAATTTCTCCACCTTCCGGACGCTTCATCACACCATGACGAATCGCATTTTCTACAAGTGGTTGGATGGAGAAAAACGGCAGTCTTACCAATTGATAATCACCTAGCTCCCAATGTACCTGTAAACGGTCACCATAACGCTCTTGTTCAATCGCTACATAGGCTTGTACACTTTGAATTTCTTCTTCCATTGGGACAAGATCATCAATAAGGTGAAACTTGAATTTGTTCTTTAGAAAGTCACTGAATGCTTGCAATAGTTGTTGCATCCTAGCAGGCTCAATTTCACTAAGCGCGACTAACGAATTTAATGTATTAAACAGAAAATGCGGTTGAATTTGTGCTTGTAGCCAATTCGCCTCAATTTGCATTCGCTCTTGCACCGTTCGCTTGACTTCCGTTAATGCTCGCACTCTAGATTGAAGCTCTAGCGACTCCACAGGCTTTGTAACATAATCATTCGCTCCGACAAGGAACCCATTTTCAATATCCTTCGGTTGACTTCGTGCTGTGAGTAACAAAACAGGAAGTTCGGTCAGCGTATAACGTGCTCGTATTCTTCGCGTCAATTCATATCCGGACATTTGCGGCATCATCACATCGGTAACAACAAGATCAACGTCATTATCGTCCAAGGTTGCCAACGCCTGTTCACCGCTGGAGACCGTCATAATCTCGTACTGATCGGAAGATAGAATCGTCTCAATAACACTTAGATTCAATGATTCATCGTCGACTGCCAATACGATTGGGCGCCCGCCCTTAGATTGATTTGTCAAAGGACGACGTTCGTGTCTTTTCGTATCGGTATTTTTATCAGCATATGTACCTTTTATACTTGATGAATCGGGCAATTCTTTAGAAAGCGGAAGGTTGAACTTGAACGCTGACCCTTCTCCGACGACGGATTGCACGCGAAGTGTTCCCCCGTGTTTCTCTACCAATTGCTTACTGATGCTTAAGCCAAGGCCAACCCCTCCTTCGGCCATAGCCTCATTCCCACCGATTTCATACGGTTGAAACATCCGGTCGATAGTGTCCGCATCAATTCCGATGCCTGTGTCATAGACAACAATTTCCGCCCAATCACCTTTCACAAATGCTTTAACCGTCACATTCCCATCAGCCGTATATTTCAGTGCGTTATGAACAAGATTAAATACAATTTGAATCACCCGATTTTCGTCTGCTCGAATTAACGGAAAATCGTGGGGGACTTCATTGTTTAAACGCACAGGTTTTCTTTCCGTCATAAATTGAAGCATGTCAAAGACGCCCGTAATGATTGCTTGAATGGAAAACGATCGCATCGACAGACGATATGTTTTCTCTTTTAATGTCATCGCGTCTAACAAGTCGTTTAGCAAAAATGTCATGCGATTTCCAACAGAACGAACGAGTTCTAAATCATGAATGCTTTTGTTCGTCAGTGAATCCCTTTCTCGATTCAAGACAGCACTTGAAATATTAAGAATGCTATGAAGGGGATTCCGCAATTCATGAGATGTATTTGCCAAGAATATGTCTTTTTGTTTATCTATTTGCAGTAATTGCTCTGTCTGCTTTTTTGAACGGACGAGTATTTGATTATAATCGCGAAACCAGATAGCCACAAAACAAATCATTGCGATAATGAAATCGAATGGATAGTAAATCACATGAATTCCGGCCACCATCATAATAAGCATCCATAAAAAATGATTGGCGAACGCAATAACAGAAAGGAATAAGAGTATGCTATGTCTCATTTGTTTAATCGCTGTACTTACAGCTGTAACCACTGTGAGCAAAACAGCAATTAAAAACACAAGATAGTAAACAGGTTGAAGCAGTAGCACAGATTGAAAAGGGACGACAACCATGAGCAGTGCACAACCCCCACATAGGTAAAAAAATTTCTTCGAATGCTTTTTCATGAGCGGCGGCAAAAAATCTTCTACACATTTCAACAGAGAAAATGCGACAGAAACCATCGCAATTTGTACGATCCTAAATCCCCATTCATAACTCATTGAAATCCACATGTGCATAATTTTTTGTTCAGCAACCATTGTCATCAAGGTAAACGAACTAATGATCAGAAGAGAAAAATAAAGCAATCGTTTATCCCGAAACCCCATGAAATAGAAAATGGTGGCATAGATAGCGTTCATCAATAGCATTAACGCCATGAGTTGTTGCATCGCTGTAGAAAGTTGCAATTCATCCGAAATCGCTCGCTGTTTCCCAAACGTGATTGATCGGGGTATACCGCTATCACGCAAATCAGAAAAGTTCGCGGCATAAATGATGACCTCGATCATCCCTTCACCACTCGGTAAAAACGATGCAATGTAAGGGATATTGTCAGCAACATGTGAATCTTCGTTCTCACCAAGCGTTCCGGAATGCCCGACCCTTATCCCATTCACGTATAGTTCAGAAGAGCTGCGAACACTCGGAACATATAAACTATACGTCTCTTCCAGTTCTTCATCCACCAATATACGTAACCGATAAGAGCCAAAACCTTCTGGACCGTCAAATTGATCGTTCCAGCTTCCAGGCACTTCTAAGTAAATGGCTTCGGTTTCTTCAGCATCTTGATGGTGGTCATACCAAGTCGATGGATAGAACTCCCAATCACCATCTAACGTTACATTCTTCAAATCATGACGACTCCATTCCCTAAGATCAAGCACCCCCTCCTCAATCTCTACAGAAACAGAACTAGTAAAGGAGGTAATCCAAAGAAGTCTTGCACCCATAAGTGCAAAAATAAAAATCAGCACAATCGCAAGGATTTTTTTTGTATTCACTGGCGTTACTCCTTAGGAATGGAAACGTAATATACCGAGAAACCGACTTTAATTTTCGGCATCCCGGTATTTATCTTATTTCATCGACGCAAGCTCATAAGCAGCATCGATTGCATCTTTCGTATGCTCATAACTCCAATTACGATCATTCAGTTCGCTGAAAAGCGAAAGCATCGCAATCGCTATATCCTGTTGTGTCATGTCTTCACTCATCATTGGGTACACAACCGTCCCACCATCGGACTGAGATGTGATCTTAATTGTAATTTCTTTGACCAATACGACTCAACCTCCGAATGTTATCATTACGATTTCAAATGACCTTGAACGACAATGCGATTTTTACCGTCTCGGGTACATGTCACGAGTGTAATTATTTTGTGATCTGAAATGTCTTCTACCACTTCTATCGACTCAGGTGAAACTTTCTTAACTTGACTGACTTCATATACATACGTTTTTGATTCATCATGGAGATAGATGGATTCGCCAACTTCCACATCAGGAAGCGAGCCAAACAAGCGATCACCTCGATAACCACGATGACCGGCAATGGCGAAATTTCCTTCGCCAGGTTTTTGATTGGGCTTAATTTGAGTCGCCGCAATCTTCAAATTCTCCTCCGTCGTTTCTGCCTTCACATATTCTTTAACACGTACTGATGGTACTTCTACCGTGTAGATCTCGCTCAATGGAGAGCCTTCGAAATCGATTTCTTCATCGTTTGCTTCTTCGTGATTTTCATAGCTGATTTGACTCATCGCTGCTTCTAATTGATTCACTTTTACTAGTTGTTGAATTTCATGGAAAAGCGGGATTGATAGACATATCAATCCCGCGATTATAAGCAGCGAACCAAATAGAAATGTCTTCTTTTGCATTGCGACACCTCTTCAATTACATTATACGTCGTCTTCTTGAACGAGTAACGAAATAAATACCACTACTGAGAAGCAGGATGCCGGAGATCAAGAGATAAAGTAACCTCTCCTCACCTGTTTGCGGAAGAACGCTGTTCTCTTTTCGTTCATTCTCATTTGATGTTCCATGTTGATCGTTCGAATTCCCTACATCATTTACTCTTTCAATTCCCGTGCCTGGCTCACCCGATCCAGGTTCGCCTGGGCCTGGGTCTACTGGGTCACCTGGACCTGGGTCACTCGGGTCGCCTGGGCCTGGGTCTACTGGGTCACCTGGACCTGGGTCACTCGGGTCGCCTGGGTCTACCGGGTCACCTGGATCTGGTTCGCCCGGATCACCTGGGCCTGGGTCTCCCGGATCAGGTGGGTTCGTTGGTGGGGAAGTGCGGCGAGTATTCGTTACAAATACTTCAAATCTTCCTTGTTCATCTCCTTCAACCCCGAACTGAACCGGCGTGCGATTGAGTCTATATCCTGTAGGTGCTTTTGTTTCTCTAAATGCATACTCCCCAGGCTCTAATTTTCCAATCAGAATTTGTCCCAGTGGATCTGTAACAAGATTGCTCTCAAGAATCGTTCCATCTACACTTTCCAATTGGAATTCTGCACCGGCCAACCGTCGGTCTTGATTGGCTCGATCGACTTTAACAAGTACGACAGCTCCATCTACTAATTGATTTTCCACTTCTACTTGCAACGTTGTTGTTTGGCTGCGTTCGATGGTAAACTCATGTTGCTCAACAGACAATTGATAATGTTCCGGTGCATCGGTTTCTTCAAAATAATAATTACCCGGTCTGAGGCCGGTTACGGTTACTGACCCTTCTTCATTCGTTGCCAGCCCTTCCTCCACTCGCTCACCTGCTTCATTATACAAGTCAAAGACCGCACCTTTTAAAACCACGTCATCTTGATCATCAACTTTGGTAAGTTCTACATCACCAGGTATGAGCGTATTCGGAACTTGCCGATCAACGACAATCCCTACTTCGTCACGCTGATCAATTGTAAATTCAATTGGTTCCGTGTCGAGTAGATAATCTTCAGGTGCCGCTGTTTCTACGAGTTGATACGTGCCGGGATGAAGTCTTCAATTATGATTTCGCCATAAGCGTCAGAGCGAAGATTGTCTCTTACGATTTTCCATTCCTCATCGTAGAGAGTAAATTCTGCACCCTCTAGTACGATGTTGTCATCTTCAGAATCAACTTTCGTGATTCGAACACCGCTCGTAATGAGCTCATTCGTAAAGTCCTCTAGAAAAACGGTCTCAGCATTGCCCAACCCTACCTCAAATGGAATTGGCGTTGAATCCAGCTGATACAGTCTGGTGCTTTTGTTTCAACTAGTTTGTATTGACTAGGGCGTAAACCTTCTAGCAATACGACACCCTCTTCATTGCTCATCACGTCTTCACGAATCACTTCATCGTCTTCAGTCCTTAACTCAAATACTGCGCCTGCGAGTGGTTCCCCGTTATGAGATGCTACTTTCAGGAGTTCAGCACTCCCCTTAATAATGTCGTTACTCTTTGTTACCGTCGTTACGGTTGTTTGATTTTCTATAATCTCAAAGACTACCGGTTCCTCATTAAGAACATATCCTTCTGGCGCCTCTGTCTCCACAAAATAATAGGATCCAGGGTCTAAATCTTCAACGAGAATCTTTCCTTCGTCGTCTGTCATCAATTCATTTGCAATGAGCGTTTCTTCACCATCCATGACATGTTTGATGCTGAATTCTGCTCCTTCTAACACTTCTCCAGTTTCTGAATCTTGCTTCGTTAACTCGACAGCTTGTGTGATTTGCTCATTCTCAATCATTACGGTTGTAGACTCTGCGTCTACGGTAACGGATTTTTCGTCTTCTATGCCGACAACATAACCTTCAGGTGCTTCAGACTCTATTAAAATATAATCGCCGTACCGTAGGTTATTGAATAACGCTCTCCCGTCTTCAGCGGTTTCAACCGTACGGAGCTCAATTTCACCTTCGGAATCAAACAAGGTGAATACAGCACCGTCAAGCACCTTTTCGTTGTCAATTGCATCAACTTTAATGACTTCAAGGCTTCCGCGCTCTCCTGAACCCGTACCTCCCCCGCCCGTTTGACGAACAACAATTGATTCTCCCGACTCAACGGTTTCAGTCGTAATATTCTCACCACTAAACGTCACGCTGTTGCTGACGGTCTCCCCATTGCCAGTATTAATGAACGATTGGTACTCAAGAATATACGCTTCATCAATATCATCGTTAAAAGCGAGATCAAATGTTTGCGATCCGTCATCAGCGGTATCAATTTCAATGGTGTAATCTTCCCCTTTAACGAGTGGGTCCGCTTTGCTAATGACGCCTCTCTCATTTACATTCGTGCTGTAAAGTGCAAAAGAATCCTCCAACAAGATTTGATCTGCTGATTGTTCGTCTTTAATTGCGGCATTCTGAACAAAGGACTGTCCGGCGTTAATGTCAATCTTCCAATCGATCACACTGCCACTTTGGAGACCCGATTTCTCTACGTAACTCCCGCCGTGATTTATCGACACAGTGTTGTCTAAATGAATATCTTCTCGACCTTCACTGCTCACTGTTGCTAGGTTGTTATACTCTTTTTCAATCAATTCACCTTCAAGACTTGTTTTAAATTCGATCCAGTATGCTCTCTCTGTTTCTCCGTGAATATGAACATTAATCGAACCATCTGCTATTGTGAGTGTGTAGTCACCCTCATCGACTTGATCGCCTTTTTCGGCTTGATTACTGCCACCGCCTAAATTGGCGTAGTGGATCGTCACAGAATCTTCAATCAAGTTCTGGTTGCCAAGTATCGGATCGTTCACCTGAATATCGGTGAGCGTCTTTAAGTCATAGTTCACTCCGATGTTCCACGTAATTTCTTTATTGATCGCATTGTACGTACCGTTTTTAAACCCGTTATTCTGCGTGAACTCATCAGGAATGAATCCGGAATTTGATTCTAGACGCTGTTCACGGTTTTGACCATCGGTCCAGTCAATACGAACGTCATTGTTAAATCGGTTGCTGCCCTCATTCAGGTCGTCATACTCAAATTCGGTTGTATACGTAATCTGATGTCGATCATGGATCGTATTCTGAAACTCAACATTGAACCCATCTAGATCATAATCGAACGAGTATTCATCCGTTCCCAGTGCTTCTCCAGTACGGATGTTCGTGATCGTAAAACTATCCTCATCTAGAATCAACCCGCGATTCGTAAATTCGTCAGAAACGATTAAGTTATTGATTCATACCCATTACGGTTGATGTCAATCACCCAATCGACGGTTTTGCTGTTGTAGTTAATGTTTGTGTGCCATTTATGAAGAACCTGCTGCTCAGTGCCTACACCAGCATTCGCTTCATTTCCACCAGTTCCTACTGTATTTGTAATCCTGCCATTCTCTACAACAAGATCATTGGCACGTGTTTGATACGTAATCTTATAGGCGTCTTCAATATCTTGGGTAAATTGAAGGTTGAAGCCTTCATTCGTTGGGATTAATGAAACATAATTAACGACTGTGCTACCTGACTCATTTCCATCCGCATCAATTGTGATTCGCTCCACTTGTAGTGAGCCGTCTACAAAATTATGTTCATCGCTGAAAGAATCAACGAGCAATGCATCCGCTTCTGGAATTTCATTTTCATTGTAGTTGTATCGGATTTCCCAATCGATGGTTTGAGTGATTGGATCGTAATCTTTGCTCTCCTTTGCCAACGGGACTCCTCGTCCAGTCGAGACGGAGGCATCTGCGGTCATGTTCTCTTGATTGTCAGCAATGAGAGTGGCGACATTACGATAGTTCGTGCCTTCTTCATCGGTAATGGTCGTCTCAAACTCAACGCGATACGCTTTCGATATGTCACCAAATTCAATCGCAAATGGATGATCATTGATGGTAAATTCATTCGCTGGTACTTCATTCCCTCGAGAAACCGAACCATCTAAGTTCACGTCTAGTTCATAGACTCTTATAGTATCGGGTTTTAATGCTTGATTGTCTTCAATTGGATCTTGGAGTGCAACATTATCCAAGGATTTCATCTGCTTGTTCAGATCGACGGTCCACGTAACCGAGGTAGCATTGTAGGCGCGATCAACCTCTCCAGCCTTGTCCAGATCATTCCCAGCTGGCGGTTGAAACCGAACAGGGATGCGGGCAACATCCTCGTTCTTAATGTGAAAAACAATTTCCTGCTCGACGGCCCCCTCTAATTCTTCACGAATGACGGTTTGAAACCAAAGAATTCCATGGACATTGGACAGTTCTTCAATTTGCTCATTAAACGTCATGACGACCGTGTTATTCATGCTCAGTGTGAACGTGCCTACTGAACCGTTATCGGCTAATAGGTCCCCTTCCACATCATTAAACACTTCGAATTGCTGTGGCAATTGAAAGGTGAAGGTAGATCCTGCTTGGTATCCATGACCATTCGGCAAAGCCCAATCCATAGAAATGTCCGCCGCATCCCCTAATGATGGATTGTTCCCTGGATTCTCACCCGCATCAATGATATTCCCATTCTCGTCTCGCAACTCAACGCTCGTTATTATATTTTCTTGGATTTCTTCAGAAGAACCTTCTATTTCGTTGACAGCATCTGTTTCAGTAGATTCCCCTTCTTTATTTTCGTGATTTTCTTCACTGTTCTCATCACTGTTTTGGTCATCTTCGGATTCTACACCCGTCGATTTTTCATTCTCCTGATTTTCCTCCGGAGATGCTCCTTGAAGGAAAATTGGCACACTTTGTGTGTGCTTAACAAAATTGAACAGTACATCTTCACGTTCTTCTCCAGCTAGAGCACCCTCGTTTAGTGTGGATTCAAGTAACATCGTCCCTTGCTCGTTCAAAGGATCTTCAGATGCTTCAATCTGTATATGTACACGTCCACTATTCACACTATATTTCCCCACTACTTGCCCATTGTGACTCACTAGTGAATCTTCCACATCCGTTGAATGTAATTGGTCAGGCAACGTCCAGATGTATTCTTCCTGCTCACCCTCATGGTTTAGTTGCCAACTTAATGCAATATGAACCGATGAAGACGGTTCTACTTGATTGTTTTCACTTATTTCGTTACCCTCTGAATCAAGGAGTTTTGCCTCACCGGTTATTTCGGTTGATGGTCCTTCAGCCAATGCACGTTCCATGCCTAACGTGCTCATAAAGGGTTGCATGAATAACAGAATGGCTAGCAAAACCATCGTCGATTTTCTTTTCAATGTCTAACTTCCTCCTCCGCAATGAATGATTATTGCCTTGTTATTTGCGCATATAGCGTAAACAATAGAGGGAAGTTCTGAACATATCCTGTACATATTCGATTTTTTACGATGATAACGCAATTTACAAATAGTAATAAATAACTACTCACGAGTTAATCACTAGACCTAAAGACATCCTAGATACTCTTTTTTTAATAATGCTCAATGAAAGTTATTATGTGGAGTAAACGCTTGTGCATCTTGCTTCTACTTACCCGTCTAAAAGTACATGACTGCCCTCACTTAAATCATTGACTATGCAGGGATGAATGATTGAAAACAGTAATTTAGTCTTATATATTTATATCTATCGCGTGCCAGCTAGGGGGATGGACTATATGATTAGAGCAGTT
Source organism: Geomicrobium sp. JCM 19039 (assembly GCF_000698145.1). GTDB lineage: Bacteria > Bacillota > Bacilli > Bacillales > Marinococcaceae > Geomicrobium_A. Next base: position 106,800 of record NZ_BAXB01000013.1, on the reverse strand, counting down.
GTAATTGAAGATGAACCGTTAGCACTTGAATATATAACGCATCTAATAAAACGTACGAATCAATTTATCGTCTGTGGGATGTATACCTCTTCTGAATCGGCATGGGACGCGTTGAATCGTGATAAACCAGAGATTCTATTCATTGATGTAGAACTTCCCGGCGCTAGTGGCATGGTGCTTGCAGAGCAAATTTATAACGAGTATCCGTCCATGAACATTGTCTTTATTACAGCGTTTCAAGAATATGCGGTTCAAGCTTTTGAAGTAAACGCGGTCGACTACTTGTTAAAACCGGTCACATTCCAAAGATTACTAAAAACGATTGACCATTTTACAAAAACGGACAAAGAAATTGGCGTTAGCAGCACACCGATTACTTCTATCAGCTGCTTCAACGCTCTAGTGTTCATGTCCTACACGCAACCGATTTCAGTAAAATGGCGTACAAAAAAAGCGAAAGAGATCTTTTTGTACTTGTTACATGCAAAAGGCACGTCGGTAAAAAAAGATACGCTCCTCGACTTGTACTGGCCGGACCAAGATCCACAAAAAAGTTATGCCCTGTTATATTCAACCGTGTATCAGATTCGTAAAACTCTATCTCTTGTCAGTTCACAAATAAAAGTGATTAATGAAGAAGAAAGTTATCGATTATTTACCGAAAATATTAAATTGGATGTTTATGACTGGGAAGAAAGATTTTTCTCCTTGCCCTCAAGTCTCGAAGAAAACATCAGGCAATATGAGAAATTGTTTTATGATTACACCGGTGATTATTTAAACGAAGAAGGATATTTATGGGCAGAGAGTACGCGATTATCACTCAGAAAAAAATGGCACATACTTGGTACACAACTAGGGGAATATTTCTTAAAAAAAGATAGGATAACTGAAGCCGTAACAATTTACTTGCGCATTCAAGATGTTGATCCCTACTTTACTGAAAGCTACACGGCACTCATGAGGTTATATGAATTACTTGAAGATAGCGAAAGTGTTAAACATCAATACAATCAACTTCGTAATGTCCTTAGTGAGGAGGATCAATAAATTCATATACTATATTGTTCCTCTCTAATTCCTTACTTAAGCTGTGTAAGGTCAGTGTAAAATATCATGTGTAAATGAATAAAAGCACGAAAAAAGGACCCCCTTTTCTAGTAGAAGTAAGTCACTACAACTACACACAGAAAAAACTTCCTTGTATCTAATTTTACTAAAGATATTGCTCAAGCTCTGGTTCAAAAAGAAGATGTACATGAAATGTTTCGTCGCCACCTTGTAAAGCTGTCCAACACTTTTATATTTCAGAACGTACATCGTTAGCCGAAATAAGGGGTGAATCGACTTTCGAGAACCAGAAGATTGTCTGCGCTTGACCGCCTAGTTGATCAATCGTCACCCTTTTCCACCTTTATACCCTATTTTAACGACCCAGTACACTTTTACCTATACACAGACGGGGAATTCTTTGCTACGCTAGACCTAGGTGACTAGGCGTGCAGATGGGAGCTCATTGCAACCTGCAAATCGTAAACTTTAGATTTTTCTAAGTTTAAAACCGGTACTCCAACAGCAGGCGCAAAATTTTATAGAAATACGCAAAGTGTCACAAATATTCGTTTTTGAGACATTTCACTTCGTAAAACGCACCATGATGAACGCAAAGTGTCACATAAGCTTCGCGAAGTGTCACAAATAAAAATTTATGGGGCAGTTTGCACCTTAAAATGACACGCTTTAAGATTGAAGTGTCACATAAATAGGCAGAGAGGGTGTCTAGTCAGCAAAAGCCGTGTGTTTAGCTGGTTAGCTGAGTTGAAGCATGTGATTTCAAGGCGCCTAGCAACCCCAGCCCTATAGAAATATATAATTATGGCAGGTGATACATTGTCTACACGAACGCTCGCAAGGATTGAAGCCTTTCTATGGGTTGTTCTCGCGCTACTCCTCGGTTCAAGTGTGCTCGCACAGGCTGCAAATATCGAATGGTACACGAACACAATGGCGATAATAGTTCCGGTCTTTATATTCGCAATTTTCTCTATAAAATCATCCAAGAACTTCCTACGAAAAAATTACATTAGAGTGGTTATTTATGCCCTACTCGCCGTTCTGTTCCTCGTAGTAACCGTTCTCAATGCCAGCGCCCTATAATGAAAGGAGAGGTTCATTTGAAACGTTTCTGCAAACCGTTGTTCCTGATCCTGACACTCTGCTTGTTTGCCGGTTTTTCCAGCGCGGAGGATCCCGCTTATGTCGTCGTGGAAGACTTCGAAACAGAGCTGGATGGCTGGCAAGCCACCGGCGTCAACCATCACAAGGTACAGTTAGATCGTTCCAATGAGCAGGTGCGCTTTGGAGACTACGCACTGAAAATCGACTATGACTTCACCGGGTTTGCCGGCACGTCAGGGGTATACGCAGCTGTCGATGGCGGGATTGACATCCCTGGCGACCCTGAACGAATCGGCATGTGGGTGTATGGCGATGCAGCCGGGCATTGGCTCCGTTCTCAGCTGAAAGACGCAAACGGCCAAACGTTCAATATCGACTTCACACCCGAAGCGCCTGAGGGCGTGACTTGGGAAGGCTGGCAGTATGTCGAGGCCCCGATATCCGAAGACTTCGAAGCACCATATGTCATGGACATGCCCGTCCGCTATATGGCCACGCGGGAAGAAACGAAAGGGGCAGGCACGCTGTACATTGACGACATCCGTGCGGTGTATCGGGACTTCGACGAAGACGTAACCAACCCTGAAATTATACAGAAAACGCCAGCCGCTGGCGAAACCGTGCAAACGAACGAACCCGACATCGAAATCACCTTACGCGATGAAGAATCAGGAATTGATCCAGAAACGATTGCCGTACACTTGGATGGAAAAGAAGTCGGTTTTGTTTACGAACAAGAGACGGTACAGTTCACACCTGAGAAGCCGCTCGCCAATGGGTTTCATGAAGTCGAGATACAGGTTCGCGACCAGGCTGGGAATCTCATGTACACGAGCTGGCGCTTTGAGGTTCGGGCAGATCAGCCGCATTTGTGTTACAAGGGCCAGAGGAAGTGCGCCCCAATCAGACGTTTGATTTAACCGTCGACCTCGTCAATGCCGAAGACATCCAAGATGCGCGGGCGGTGTTGCAGTTTGACACAGACCAAGTCACCCTCGACCGCGTGCACGTAGCGGATGGAACGTATGATGCGGACGAAGAATCCGTTACCCTCACAATGGACGATCACGCCGTATTGACGTTTGATGTTGACCGATATGTGAGCGAGGATGTTGTGATAGAACTCACCGAAGCCCAGGTGAACGATGCTGTTTTCTTTTATGATGTCTTCGAAGCTCCGGCGAATCCTCCGCTCACACTTGAAATTGACGGCCGATCAATCGGGACGCCGACAGAGTTGACGGTGACTGACCGGGACGGCAAACCGGTCGAGGGGGTGCGATTCGATGTAGGAACCGACCCGACACGGGTGGAGGCGATCGCAAACACGTGGGCGTTCACGAAAGAAGACGGCGAGTTTACCCGCCGCTGGTTACCGGTTCGAAAAGGCACGTCGTTTCAGCTTCTAGACGAAGATGAACGCTATGCGCGCGTGATTGATGATACGGAAACTGAACGATACGTGCGTACTGATGCCATTCGGGAAGTGGACTGGGCGTCGCTACCTGTCACAGATCGGGACGGAAAGGTGCGGACCGAACGTCTGACTGCGTTCGGAGGAGATGTGCGTTTGCAGGCGGTTTCTCCTGATGGGGACGTGAGTGCACGGTGGGATGGCAGCATTGTGAGCGCGCTCGGCAGCAACAACCCAGAGCATGTGACGCTCACGTGGAGCGCTGATCCGGCCACGTCGCAAACCGTTACGTGGCAAGCGTCTCCCCTCGTTGACAGCGGTGCACTCGAAGTCGAAGGGACTACAATCCTTGCAGATTCCGAGTTGTATTACCACGAGGACGGGGAAGTGCAAGTGTTTCAGGCGACCGTGGAGGATCTCGAGCCAGGGCAATCGTACACGTATCGTGTGCGTACAGATGAGAACTGGAGCGAGACATCGACATTTCAAACGGCGAGTGACGACGACTTTAGCTTTTTATTCGCGGCCGATTCACAAGCGCAAACTCCGGAGCAATTTGAACTGCTCACCGCATTACTTGAAGACTTCGCCACAGACGAACATCGCTTTCTCATGCATGCCGGGGATTTGGTGGAGAATGGGGATTCTTTAACGGAGTGGAATTATTTATTAGACGCTGTCGGCGCGTTTGCTCGGGAGCGACCGCTCATGGCGGTGCTCGGCAATCACGATGTGTATGGAGATGGTTACAATACGTTCAAACAGCTGCTTCCTTATGCACACAACGGACCGGCGGGGCAAGAAGGCGCGGTTTCTTCCTTCACGTACGGGGATGCCGAATTCTTCTTACTAAACAGCGAGGCAGAGGCAGAAGAGATGCGGGCGCAAGCGGATTGGTTGGAAGAACAGCTTCAAACAAGCGATGCGACATGGACGATCGCGATGTTCCACCGTCCGGCTTATTCAAGCAATCCGCTCACGAGCGGAGAAAGAACCGCTGACATTTTCGCACCGGTTCTTGAACAAGGAGGCGTTGACCTCGTGCTCATGGGGCATGACCATTCGTACATGCGTACCCATCCAATGGTAGACGGCAACGTTGCCGATGATGGGGGAACCGTCTATGTCATCGGTGGGTCGGCAGGGCCGAAGTTCTATCCCGGTGTCTCGTACGAGTATACCGATGTGCTCTATGATGACAATGAGCAGGTAATCGTCTCCTTTGCCATTACTAACGATCATATTCGCTTAGAAGCGATGAACATTCACGGGGAGACGGTCGATGAATATGTGATTGAAAAGTAAGACGAAAGCTTAAGAAAATGATGCCGTCGGGACACTAGCAATGTCCCGACGGCATCGTTGGAATATTGCTATTCGCTCGGCCACCTTTGATTGCGCTTCCTCGTTTGCCTTACGGTCAAGCCATAAATAAGAATTACTCTCCTCATGAGAGGGTATGGTGCATAAGAATCTTTAATAAAGGGTTTTGCATGGATACGATTCCGAAGAAGGGGTGAAAAATGGAGTATATAAGAGATTATGCGATGTTCACAGCGGTATTCGGTATGTTCAGCTTTGCTTGGTTTGGGTGGGCACAGGAAGGTCCGAGGGAACACTGGCGCAAATACATCGGCATTGCGTCAGGCATTGCGCTACTCGTCAGTTTACTCGGTATTTATCTAAGCGTTATGAATTGGAACGAAGCAACGGCGTTGTCCGAAGTCGGTTCGTTAACTACCTATCTGATCGTGTTTTATGCCGAATTCATTATTGGCGGAATCGTCGCTTTTCTGCTCATTCGAGCCAATAAAGGCGATTACGTGGCTCCGTGGATCTGTTTCATCGTAGGCATTCATTTTATCTTCCTCGTTAACGTCTTTAACGATTCGAGTTTATATCTATTAGCCATACTGCTCATCGTGATTTCCGCAATGTCCCCTACTATTTCCAAGAAAATGAACGTACGCAACAGCGCCATTACTGGGATTTCGTCTGGATTCGTGCTATTTTGTTTCGCTTTATTCGGGTTAATTCGGTTTTTCTTCGCGTAGGGTTTTGCATATGACCAAGTGAGAACCCCTTGTTTGACCATTCATTCATTGATGCAACGAGAGAATGACATTCTAACTGATCGCATCGGACGAATACACTGAATACGAATAGGCAATTGTCTTTTATTTTGGTATGCGATTCAGCATCTCGACGGAATGCCCATGAATGTTAGCGCAGAAGAGATTGAAGATTACCGCATGACCTTTGTTAATTTCATGGGCTGGGCAGGCGGCTATAACAGCCTTGACATCCCAGAGTACGCCTCGTATGACTATTTCCCTGATGAAGGATTTGAACACTTGGAGGATTATTGTCGTGATGGTGGAAAAATTGTAAGCGTTGATCATGGCGAAGAAACTCACTTCTGGGCCATTGAAGAATTCAATGGCCCCCTTATCCGGTGGCCATCGTTGCTAGAATTTCAAGTGACACGGAATTGGAGGATTTGGTGGACTGACACCGTGTATGTAGAGGTTAACAGCTCATGACAATCCCTCAGAGATATTCTGTCGAAACATTAAACGGATATGAGCTGCCTCTATATTTTAATGTTCTCCTTGCCGGTAAAAGGGGTGAGAATGACGGGCTCTGTCGGGGTATGATCATCGCATGCCTTTCTGCGTCGCCAAGGATGACAATTGAACATTAAGGACCGTTACACCTTGATCTCATGCTGAAGACGTTTCTTGATTAATCCAGTGTACGTAATTCCCTCATCCAAACTCAATCAATTCTTGTACGTCATACCCCTCCACTTCTTCTGCACTACCATAGCTGAGTGATGAATCTCATTCGGAAAGATTCAATACTTGAGTACCTCCATTTGCGCTGCGTGTCGGGCACTTTCCAATTCGCTACAAGCAGCTCATGGCTAGACTACGTGCACACAAGTAACACCGAATCCCTTTATAGACCAGAGCTACTCAATCATTCAACCACACTTTCTTTTTACTTAAGTGATTTACGAAAATCTGTTAATTGATCGTTCATCAGCTTTGTCGCGTTATACACCTCTTGAAAAGTTTTAAAGGCTTTACCGTATTCATTTGAAGGTTGGTAGGTTGAGGAGATCGTTAAATAATCCCGGGCGCACTCCTTAAGCGAAGAATACCAACCACATCCGACCGTGGCAATGATCGCCGCACCATATCCTGGTCCTTGTTCACTCGCTCGAGTAATCACCGGACGATTAAAGATATCTGCCTGCATCTGTAGCCAAAATGAACTGCGTGCACCTCCACCAATGGCAATGACCTGGTCGACATGCATGAACTGCAAACAGTCATTTAATGAATACGTGATTCCTTCAACGACAGCCCGCGCAAAATCTTCAAGCGTATGCTGGCGATCAATACCAATAAAACTGCCTCGGGCTTTAGCGTCGGTATGCGGCATCCGCTCACCATTTATATATGGTGCAAACAACAGTCCGTTGGCTCCGGGTACAGACTGGGAAGCGAGATGCATAAGCTCTGAATAACTGGTTTGAGAAGCGAATGTCTTTCGAAACCATTCAAGAGCGTCACCTGCCGATAATGTTACCCCCATTATATAGTGATCATGGGGGCTTGCATGATTGAAAAAGTGCAACCCCGTTTGTGGCGTACTACTCTGTGAAAGAACAACACCTGAGGTTCCGATGCTTGCGAGTGTATCCCCATGCTCCAATACACCTGCACCGACAGCACCGCACGCGTTATCTGCGCCACCAGCAAAAACGGTACATTCTCCATACAGCCGATGCTACTCAATATTCGACCGGCCTCTTCCGTCGACTCAAAGATCGGAGGGCACATTGAGGACTTGATGTGAAGGGCTTGCATCAATTCGTTGCTCCACGCCTTCTTGATCGTATCTAATAATAACGTCCCTGCCGCATCAGAGTAGTCCGTTCCGATTACCCCGGTCAGCCGATAGCGCACATAGTCTTTTGGCAACAAAAACACTTCCGCTTGCTCATAGATTTCTGGCTCATGCTCTTTCACCCATAATAGCTTCGGAAGTGTGAATCCTTCAAGTGCCCAATTGTTCGTGATCTGTTGAAGCTCTTGCCTCCCCACTACATCATGAATATATTCACATTGCGCTGTTGTTCTCGTATCATTCCAAAGAATTGCATGTCGTAAAGGCTTGCCTTCTTTATTAAGAAGAACAAGGCCATGCATTTGACCGGATAAACTAATCCCTTTTACTTCATGAGCTTGGACTGGCAACTGCCGTAAACAGGTGATGACTGCATTGACCCAAGCTTCTGGGTCTTGTTCGCTATGCCCGACTTGATCTTGAATGAGCGCCAGACGTTGTGATCGTTCCGCGGCAACCGCGCCATCTCTGCCTAACAACATTGTTTTTACAGCACTTGTTCCCAAGTCAATACCGACAACGTACTCCATTCATCTCCTCCCCTTGCTTAGGTTAATGTTTTTAAAATATATTGATTGATGGTCGCTTTTATTTCTTCCGTCTTTCCGGACTGCTGTTCAATGTCACCTAGATTTAGAGCATGGTGCTCAAGCTCCGCAAAACTCGTTTTTCCTTCTACGATTTGGGTGCCTATGCCAGAGTCGAAACTTGAGTACCGATGGTTTATAATACGATCGAGCACACCATCGATCAGCATTTGATGTGCAATCTTGAACCTGCAGCAAAACTGTCCATTCCTGCAATGTGTGCTCGAAACAGATCTTCCGGTTCAAACGAAGTGCGTCGTACTTTCGCATCGAAATTCAGTCCGCCGCTCCCAAGTCCACCGTTTTGTAAGATTTCATACATCGCTAACGTTGTCATTTGCAAATCAGTAGGGAACTCATCGGTATCCCAACCGAGTAAAGGATGGCCTTGGTTGGCATCTACTGAACCGAGCATTCCATGAACACGTGCATAACGCAATTCATGTTCGAATGAATGGCCAGCCAGTGTCGCATGATTCGCCTCGACATTAAATTTGAACTGCTTTTCTAAACCATAGTTTTGCAGAAACGCATAGCCGGAAGCCACATCAAAATCGTACTGATGGCTCGTCGGTTCTTTTGGTTTCGGTTCAATGAGGAATTGACCTTCATAGCTGATCTCTTTTGCATAATCTACGGCCATGTGGAAGAAGCGCCCGAGATTGTCGAGCTCTAATTGCATGTTCGTGTTCAGTAATGTTTCGTAGCCTTCTCTGCCACCCCAGAATACGTAATTCTCAGCACCTAGCTCCTTGGCTACTTCCAATCCTTTTTTCACTTTTGCGGCCGAATAGGCAAAGATGTCTGCAGAATTGGATGAAGCGGCGCCATGAACAAACCTTGGATGCGTAAACATGTTTGCGGTGTTCCATAGCAATTTCATGTTGCTGCTTTTCATATAATCCTTCATTCGTTCAACAATCACATCGATGTTGCGGTTCGTTTCTCGAAGCGTGGCCTCTTCGGGCGCAATATCAATGTCATGAAAGCAAAAGTACGGGACCCCTAATTTAGTGAAGAACTCAAAAGCAGCCTCAAGCCTGGCTTTTGCCAAATCCATCCCACTGTATCTTTCCCACGGGCGCATCATAGTGCCCTTGCCAAAAGGATCGGACCCATCCATCGTAAACGTATGCCAATAGGCAACCGCAAAGCGCATGTGCTCAGCCATTGTCTTGCCATCTATACGTTCTTTCGAATCGTAGATCTTGAATGCGATCGGATTGTTAGAATGTAATCCTTCAAAATTAACAGAAGAAATTGTTTTAAACCAAGTCATTACTCTCACCTCTTTTTATGTTCATCTCACGGGTGCCTTCCGGTATTTCAATATGAGTGTTCCCTTCCTGTACAGACTCATTGCCGTCTGCATTCAAAAATTCATCCATTCCGACGAACACAACTGTAGAGTTCTCAACACCTGCACTGAACGTCATGGTGATGTTCTCGTTTGTCACTTTTTCAACTGTCATACCGCCGGCACTAGCACCTACTATGGCTTGGTACACATAGTAGGTGATGTCTTTTTTATAATGATAATCTGGCTTTGAATCTACTGAACCTACGGGAAGAACAGACCCTTCACGTACGAATAACGGCAAGCTAAAATAATCATACGTCTCTTCATACCAGCAGCCACCCTCTCTGACGACACCTGATAAAAGGTGCGTCCAACGGCCTTGTGGCAAATAGTACTTTACCGTTCCTGCCTCATTGAAAATGGGCGCAACGAGCAGTGAAGGCCCTAGCATATACTGTTGATCTAATGTCGCGCATGTCGGATCATTGGGGAATTCAAGCATCATCGCCCGCATCAGTGGTACGCCCGATTTCTTATTGTCCAATGCACAATCATATAAATAAGGCATTAACCTATTTTTTAGCTTTGCAAATTCCCTCGTGACTTCAACCGCCTCTTCATCAAATAACCACGGAACACGGTAAGAGTCACTTCCATGGAGCCGACTATGACTCGACAGTAGACCGAATGCGAGCCAACGCTTAAACACATCAGGAGTGCTTTTATTTTCAAAGCCTCCAATGTCATGACTCCAATACCCAAATCCAGAAAGCCCTAAGGATAACCCTCCTCGAAGGCTCTCTGCCATCGACTCGTAAGTTGCTTCGCAGTCTCCTCCCCAATGGACCGGGAATTGCTGAGCGCCAGCGGTCGCTGAGCGTGCAAAAACGACGGCTTCTTCTTCACCTAATAATTCTTGTAACAATTCAAAGACCACTTTGTTATAGAGAAAGGAATAGTAATTGTGCATTCGTTTCGGATCGGAACCATCGTGATAAACCACATTCGTTGGAATCCTTTCCCCAAAATCGGTTTTAAACGAGTCGATCCCCATCTCAACTAATGCGCGCAACTGATTGCGATACCACTGCACGGCTTGTGGATTTGTGAAGTCAATAATCCCCATTCCCGATTGCCAGAGATCCCACTGCCAAACGTCTCCATTTTCTTTCTTCAATAAATAACCTGCCTCTGCAGCCTCTAGGAATTTAGAGGATTTTTGAGCAATATAAGGATTAATCCACGCACTGATTTTTATGTCTTGTGCTTTTAAACGCTTCAGCATCGCTTCCGGGTTCGGGAAGCTGTCCCGGTCCCATTCAAAGCTACTCCACTCAAACTCCTTCATCCAAAAACAGTCGAAATGAAAGACGCGTAACGGCAAATCCCGCTCCAACATTCCATCCACAAAGTGACGCACCGTCTCTTCATCATAATCTGTTGTAAACGACGTAGTCAGCCATAAACCAAACGACCATTTCGGGGGTAGCGCTGGCTTTCCGGTTAAATCTGTATACAAACCAAGTACTTCTTTCGGTTCACCCGCAAAAACAAAGTAGTCTAACGCCTCCCCTTCAACACTGAACTGCGCTTTTGAAACGGCTTCTGAGGCCAATTCAAAACTTACGCGTTCCGGATGATTGACAAACACGCCATACCCTTTATTGCTTAAATAAAAGGGAACGTTTTTATACGATTGTTCTGAGCTCGTCCCCCCATCCTCATTCCATGTGTCAACCACCTGCCCATTTTTAACAAATGGAGTGAATCGTTCTCCAAGCCCATATAGAACATCTCCTACACCGAGGGTCAACTGACCTCGCATATAGGTCGCTTCGTTAGGGCCTTCAATCCACGAGAAACCTTTCTCATCTGCAGAGGTTAGCACGCGGTTCCCTTGGAAGAATGTCATGCGAAATGGGTGTTTATTCACCTCGATTCTCATGGCGCCCATATGGACAATGACCAAATCATCGGTTAATTCAGTGTCTATGGGCGTTTCCGTATGATTTATCGCGAAGTTGGGCCCTGCATTTCTTACACCTTGATGATGCCAAGCTTGCACTCTAGCGGTGTTAGGCTGTGGAGACGAGAGTCGCAAGGTGAGTTGAGGAATATTCAACGTATCTCCACGGTGTCTAATTTTCTTGCAAGGAACATAGATTGTGACCGCGTTTGGTTCGATTCGCACATCTCGAACATCATATACGTGGTGGATGGTGTATCCTGGTTTTGTCAGCCAATACCCGTCGGTAAATTTCATAACAATGTTTCCCCTCTCTTACTTCACTGAACCACTGACTAATCCTTTCACTAAGTGCTTTTGTAAAAGCACGAAGATCACAATGACTGGAAGGACAGAGACGGTGGCAAACGCCATCAGATCATTCCATTCAATTCCATATCGTCCCACTGCATTATGAATGCCTGCGGTCAGCGGCCAAAGGCTCTGGTCACGATTAAACGTAATACTAAAAATCAAATCTCCCCAAGCAAAGAAAAACGAAATCGCTGCACATACAATAATGCTCGGTAAAGAGACTGGGATAATCACGCGGATGAATGCGGTAAATCGGTTGCAACATCAATCGTTGCCGCCTCCTCCAGTTCTCTAGGTATGCCAATAAAAAACGTCCGTAATATTAACACGGAGAAAGGAATGCCTAGTGTGGAAGTGGCTAGGATCGGCGCCCAATAACTGTTTAATATAGCCAATTCATTAAAGGCAATAAATAGTGGAGTTAGAACGACCGTTGCCGGTAACATTTGCGTGACTAAAAAAAGCAGGATCATCGTTTTTTCCCGCGTACGCGCAAACGAGCCAGCCCGTATGCAGACGGAACTGCCAATAGCAACACGAGAAGGGTCGCACCCGAAGCGATGATCACACTGTTCAGAAAATACCCGCCTACCCCACTGGAAAAGATATTGACAAAGCTCTCAAACTGGAAGTTTACAGGAAAAAAAGTTGGCGGTGTTTGAAAGACTTCTGTCTGTGTCTTAAATGCCGTAATGACCATCCAATAGACAGGAAACAAAAACAGAGCAACAATCACGACACCGACAATGTTTAACACCCATTCTTTCTTCTTACTCATATCTTGTCCCCTCCTTCATCTTTTTGCATAATCCAAAGGTAGACGAGACTCACGACGAGCAAGATTAAAAAGAGTACGTTCGCAGCGGCTGCACCTAAACTGAAATTGAACTCATTAAATGACAATCGGTATGCCAATGTGGACAACACCTCAGTTGAATTTAGTGGACCTCCTCCTGTCATCACAAAAACAAGATCAAATACTTTGAACGTATAGATAAAACCAAGCATCATCACAATGAGTATGACCGGCTTTAACATTGGAAGCGTAATATGGACGAGCTTCTGGAAACCATTGGCTCCGTCAAGACTCGCACTTTCAAATACATCTTCTGGCAAGCTGCTTAATCCTGTTGAGAGCAAAAGCATGTTAAATGGAATCCCTACCCAGATATTTGCAATGATAATGCTCCAAAGCGCAACCTCCGGGCTTGAAAGCCAAGGAATTGCCGAGTCGATAATTCCTACCGACATCAGCATTTGATTGAAAATTCCTTCTGATGATCCCATCATAAAACGAAACAACAACGCAGTTACCGTAAGTGGAATCAACCAACTAATCATCATAATGCCTCGTAAATAACCCGCAAACCTAAATTTCATACTGAAATAAAGCGCAAGCAAAAACCCAATGACCATCTGAAAGAAAACACTACCTACGGTATACACCAACGTGTTCCAGACGGAAAGACCAAATGCATCACGATTCATTAGCTCACGATAGTTATCAAGACCTACAGCATTGCGATCACCGGCGAGGTTGCTTAGGTCAACATCTTGAAAACTTAGGACTACGTTGTACACCAGTGGATAACCAATCAAAATAATCATAAACAAGACTGCAGGCAACACAAATACATAACCTTCAATTTTTTTCACGATCATGGTCCCCTTAGAGGGCGGGCCTAAGGTCTCGACGTTAGACCCACAAATTCGTTACTCACCCGAAATATCGTCGATTTGATTTTCCGCGTTTTCCATTGCTTCTTCTGGTGTTGAACTGTCAGTAAGCACTTCCTGGAGAGCCAACTGCAACACTTCTGATATTTGTGGCCATTCTGGTGATGGGCCTCGCGGATGAGCATCTTCCATAATTGGAACAAACCCACTTAAATAGGGATCCTCGCTCCAAAAATCAGATCCTTCTAAAATGTCTTGTCTTGCAGGAAACACACCTGTATCGGCTGTATACTGCTCATAACGCTCTGGTTCAAATAACCATTGGAAAAACTCCCATGAATCTTCCACATTGCTATCACGAATAATGGCGAGATTCTCTCCTCCAAGTACGGACGCATGCTCTTCATCGCGTGGAATTTGTGTGATGCCAAACTCCAAATCCGGGTTTTCAGAAGTGAGCCGGTCGATATTCCACGGCCCATTTATCATCATTGCCAGGTTCTCTTGAGCGAATTGGCGAGCAAGATCATCTTGAGTCGCATTGAGTACATCTGAACTCATGGAGCCGTCATCCATGAGACTCTTTAAAAATTCTAGTGAACGGATTCCCTCTTCTGTGTTGAGGCGATCATAATCGGCACCTGTCGACTTTAAAAACGGGTAAAATTGAAACGCTCCTTCTTCTGAGCGGACGGCTGACATCGCAAAACCTTGGATATGATCATTCGTCAACATTTCTGCATATTCCCGAAGTTCATCCCACGTTTCCGGTGGCTCTACCCCTGCTTCATTCAACAATTCTTCGTTATAATAGAGGCCGAGTGCATTACTGGCGAATGGCAAACCATAATGCTTCCCATCGTGCATCGCCGATTGAAGCGGTCCCTCATAAAAATGTTCTAATTCTTCCCAATCCTCCACTAAAGGAGTCATATCTTCCAGCACATCCATAGCTGCGAACGATGCATTGTCAACATTGTCTAAAAACACAAGGTCAGGAAGGTTCCCTCCTGCGATTCCAACAGAAAGCTGCTGAGCAATGTCGGGAAAAGGTATGTATTCTCCAACCACTTCTACTTCATCTTGAGAATCATTGTATTCTTCAATCAATTCAACAAATAGATCTTCTTGATTGCCTGTAAAGTAGTACCAAAGTGTAACTTCCCCGCTATTACCGCCTTCAACATCCGTCTCCCCTTCAGTATTCCCCATTTCGTCTATGGATTCACCACTGCACGCGCCTAATAGTAGAATCAACGAGCCAACACCCATTGTTTTTTTGAACATTGTAGAACCTCCCCTATAGTTAGTTTAATGATTAAACTAACTATAGGTTTTTTTGTAAGCGTTGTCAATAATAATTGTGTATAATAAAAGGAATTAAGATAGGCATTAAACGAAGGTAGGGGTAAATACATGCGCTCTCAGAAAACTGGAGATTTGAACCTCGTGAAGAAAATCAATACATCCATTGTGTTAAATACTATAGAAACAAGAGGCCCCATCTCACGGGCACAAATTGCAAAAGACACAGGTCTTAACAAAGCCACCGTATCGACACTGGCTAATGACCTGATGAATGACTCCCTCATTTATGAAATCGGGACAGGAAATTCAAATGGGGGGAGAAAACCTGTCATGCTCTACTACAACAATCGAGCCGGTTTTTCCATCGGTATTGATTTAGGTGTTAATTATGTATTAGCGGTTCTAACAGACTTGAGTGGAAATATTTTAGATACACTTACGGAGAGTTTGCAGGAACAAAGTATAGAGGCTGCCGTTCGTATCATCGTCAACATGATTTCTTCCCTGAAAGATCGTGCTCCTGAAAGTCCTATGGGATCGTTGGTGTTGGCATCGGCGTTCCTGGTATTGTCAATCATGAAGGAGAAATTCTTTTTGCACCGAATCTGGCGTGGGAAAATGTAGATCTTAAAAAACAGATTGCGTCTCAGACAGGGCTAGTCGTAACTATAGAAAATGAAGCAAATGCAGGCGTCTATGCTGAGCACCTTTATGGCCTTTCAAAAGGAGAAGCCAATCTCGTTTATGTAAGTATAGGCATAGGAATTGGCACTGGCATCATTATTAATCATGAATTGTACCGGGGATCAAACGGAATTTCTGGGGAAATGGGGCATATGACCATTGAAGCAAATGGTCAAAAATGCCGTTGTGGTAACCGAGGCTGCTGGGAGTTATACGCGTCTGAAAAGGCACTACTCGACAAAACCGATGATCAGAACCTTCATGTATTAGAAGAAAAGGCGAAAAAGGGAGATGCTGAAGTACTTCAACGTTTACATGATATAGGCGTTAATATAGGAATCGGCTTAGTGACCATTATCAACACATTTAACCCTGAAAAAATCATCATCGGCAATCGACTCGCGAGGTTTGAACCTTGGTTAAATAATGGGATTCATCGATCTCTCGATCAGAGGCTCCCCACCCAAAACCGTCAATCGACCTCTGTCATTTATTCAAGACTTGGGCATTACTCTTGTGCGAAAGGAACCGCTTCCTTTGCGATTCATCACTTTCTACATGAACACCGAGTGTTCATGTAGATCATTTCGTGCTCATAAGAACCTTTCACAATCTCCATAAGCGCTAATGGCAAGAGATCGCCCGGGCGAACGAAACAGCAAGCAAGAGGTGCATGTTTGCCTTTGTTATTCTCTTTAACGAATGGGGCTTTGAGGAAGTTAAATTCACCATTCATCCTCTTTTGAACGTAGAGCTTGAGCAAGATCTATCGTAAAATCAATCTGACGAATCCCGCTTTTCTGTTATCTCAGTGGGGCATTATGCACAAATCACTTTACTTCAATGGGCACGGAATCACAGAATGCTCACTTCTTTAGGCGAGATTACTTTTCATTAATTGAAGATGAAGGTGGTGGAAAAATTACGGTAAAAAAGATGAAAGCACGCTTAGTCAACCTTGCATTAGGTGAATTTGTAGCCGTGTGTATATTTATTTATGTTTATTACCTATTGGATTTGGGGGCTGCCAGCCTTTTTGCATTCGCTTATCTTGTTTTTATCCTTTTGCAGGGGATCTTCTATTGGCTATATCGCTACCTGTCCATAAAATTTAAATTGAACTTTCATACTCAAGTCGCTAAAACCTATCGATATTTACAAAAAATAACGAGCCTTTTATGTTTACCTGTCGTATTGAACATCGCGATAAATTATAGCAATGGAACAGACATCATCATCGCCATAGCAATTTTGATATTTTCATTGGTCGAGTATGTCAATTATTTTTGTTATAGGTTAAGTTATGGCAAAACCGGGTTTAACCTCATCATCTTGAAGAATCACAAGCTGAAGAAGTCGAGCCTACACACATTGATCAATCGGTACGCACGGCCTTCATAAACCCGCACCCATCGTTTCTAAGAGATTGGTATGGCATTCACCATTCAAACCAAAGAACACCACCGAAATTCGGTGGTGTTCTTTGGTTTTGTGGTTCTGCCGTTATGCCCATGTTGGAGACATATGTCCTCTAAGGCACATGTAATGGTAAGGGATAATCCCCCTTGTTACTCCTTATCATCCTCACTTTTCTTACGTGTCCCTCTTGCTTTTCTGTACAGATTACCGGGAGCTTCTGACGATTTGCCAATCACTTGGTTGGCTTTGCCTGCCGTGCCTTTTAGAATTCGCCCCGACGTGTCGGTTGCTTTTCCGACGAGACCGCCTTCACCAGAAACCGACTTGACGATGCGTCCCGCCGAATCGACCGTGTTCCCAAATGCGTCCGTCACTTCCCGAGACGTATTCTTAACGAAATTATCCTTCTTTTTTGGATGGTGGTGCTTATTTTCTTCGCTTATGACAAACCCCTCTCCTTTCGGATATAAGGCCATGTAAGAAGGCTATGTATTCCAGCGATAAAAATGAGTATTTTTTGCAATACAAGCCGAAAGGGCTAAAGGTTTGCAGAGATTTAGGACCTGCCTCCTGAAACGACACATGTTTTAGTACCCTTAACTACACACTTCGGCATGAAAGTTCCATTTTTTATCAGGTGTCAGAAAAACACAGCAAAAATTACACGATCCAATAATTATAAAATTAATCTTAACTATACGAGGATATTCTAAAAAACGGCTAAAGATTAAAAAGCAATGCACAAAGCAATAGCAAGAGTAGAAGCTAATCAATTCTTTAGGCATTTACAGAAGTATCAGAAAGTCCTTCAACCTTCTCTGACATTCCTTCAGTTTCCCTCATTCATTCGATCAAAGGGTTATACAATAAATATCATTCAATAAGCGAGAACCATGAACAGCCACCCAGACCACCTAATCCGCGATATGAAAATGAAGCGAAGGGGAAATTTGAATCTTCCCCTCTAGACATGAGTAATAGCATTACTGAGTTACACAAACTTGTTGATGCAGCTCCGTGTAAAAAGGTATTCTCTTGCCTATCACAGGGCGCTGTATTTGAACACCGTAACATTAGCTAGTTTATTCATTCCGTGGCATATTTTCTTCCTCTATAAGTTCGTATTCTTCTGTATAAGACCCTTTGGCGAGTACTCTTACGAATGTACCTTGATCAAGTGTAGTGCTGGTGGTGAATACTACTCGTTTCGTCTCTCCGCTTTCAGTGACACCTTGCTCCCTATATCTATATCTTCCGTCATCATCTTCAGGTTCTTCTCGAACCTCGACATATACATATTCCTGCTCCATCAATGGATTAAAACGATCAATTGTTTCACGAAATAGCAGGTACAAGCTAGCAATCGTAACTATAGTGACGATGACAGCGAGACAAGAAATGATGATCTTCTTTTTCATCACTTTTCTTCCTTTCTATAAAGCATTTGTGACGATTCTTTTGTAATAGCGAATGGTAATTATGATAAACAGCAAATAGATGACAATATACACTACCATACTAATGATGATTGGGGTGAGCATGCTTGCGGCAATAAGAACAGAGCCCACATTAAGAGCAAAAGTAGCGTGCAATAACCCAACTCCTAGAGGAATCAAATAAACAAAGAGCTGTTTACGAACGATGCCTTTCATCAAATCGTTTACATGGAATCCAAGTTGTCGTAGTGTTCGATAATGGGTTTTTTCTTGTTCAGCTTCCGTCATTTGTTTAAAATACAATATGCTTCCTGTTGAAAGGAGAAACACCAAACCTAAAAATCCGGCGATGAAAATGAGAAGTCCGAAGTTTTGGACCGATTGTTCATATGAGGTATAATAGTCAATGATAAAATCACTATTTACACTGATTAGAAAGATCTCGGAGGCGATATCTGATTTTTCAGTTTCTGATAACTGAAATGTATCAAAACTCAAGTATTCTTTGTGTTCATCGTCTTGAATGCTATCTCTCATTGCTTCGAATGTTTCTTCAGTAACAAGCAATTGATTGCCAAAGAACCTGTAATTCATTACGTTATCTAACCGATACTCGGAGACAGTTAGCCGATTTGTTTCATCGTTTGATGTGTACTGCACATCTTTTGGAGATGAAAACTGCATCCCTTCGATAATGGCTCGATTATTATGAAGTATGGCGTTTCCATCTTGGGGAAACTCAACATCTAATCCAGCCTGTGCCACCTGCTCTGCTGAGAAAAGCATAAACGTTGTTTGACGATTGTCTTCATTTGGATCCTGCTCCACCCACGCGCCATCAAATCGTATGGCATCTAGTTGATAATGTTCGAACTTAATCTGCTCCTCTTCTAACCTACTTGATATCGC
The DNA here is from genome assembly GCF_000698145.1 of Geomicrobium sp. JCM 19039. Classification (GTDB taxonomy): domain Bacteria; phylum Bacillota; class Bacilli; order Bacillales; family Marinococcaceae; genus Geomicrobium_A. The sequence goes on along the minus strand of NZ_BAXB01000013.1, from coordinate 87,650 downwards.
GGCAGCTTCCTCCGGCATATTTTCCACCGCAAAATCAAAAGGCATCGCCAACCTCGTATCATTTTCGATTGAATAATACAAGGAATAAGAAAGGGAAATCATCGTGATGGTCATCGCAGACAATACTGTGATTACGGTTAGTGAATTGGCGTGTCCCTTCATTCTGTGCATTAATGGTGCGATCGACAGGCTATTATACAGACCGAGGTTTCCATTTTGCTTTTTTCGATAAACATATAATATCCAACTTATTGTCGTATGGAAGACGACATAGGTTCCAAGAATGGTACTTGTGAGAACGAGTAGCATAAGAAACAGCAGCTGATCGGCATTGTCTACTATCAAGGTAGACACGTAATAGCCAAACCCGATGAGGCTTATTCCTGCTACCCCTAAAATGCTTGAAACAATGCTTGGACGTTTGACAAATTCATCATTTTGATGATTTGCTTGAAACAATTGCAGTAGTGTACTTCGATAAGTCGTCCATATGATTTGAATGGATGTAACCGCAATCAAGCAGGAAAAAACAGCAATGGTTTGGATAAGCGCCTGACTGGAGAAGCTTAAGCCAATCGTAGTTTCAATACCGATCAGGTTCATAAATAGTAAAAGAAAGAGTCGCGAGAGCAAAGCGCCGACTAGCAACCCGATGAGTAAAGCGCCTAGACCAAGAATTGTGTGTTCCAAGATCAGTACCCTAGCGACCCAAGCCTTTGACAAGCCAATTAACTGGTACAATCCGATTTCTTGACTGCGTCTTCGAATAAAGATGCTCGTCGCGTACATCGTAAACACAATGGTAATGAGAATGAGTAATAATCCAGCAACTTGAAAGGCCATGGAGAAGTTCACGCTAGCTTCACCCATAGTAACAATCATTTCGTCATTTTGTAGGGTAGAAAAGATAAAATACAAACTTATGCTGAAGATCATGGCGAAAAAATAGAGATAATACATTTTGATGTTTTTTCGCATGCTCCGCATCACTAGTTTCTGTGTATTCATTTCTGCGTGCCTCCTCCAAGAACGGCTTGCATATCAAGAATGTCCTTAAAGAGGGATTCTCTCGTTTTCTCTCCTCGGTACAATTCAGAAAAAATTCTTCCGTCTTTTAGAAAGACAACACGGTTGCAATAGCTAGAGGCCAATGGGTCATGAGTGACCATGACAATCGTGACTTGTCGTGTTTGATTAATTTCATCTAAATTCTCCAATAAATTGGAGGCTGCTTTTGAATCAAGGGCACCTGTGGGCTCATCAGCAAAAACAAGGGAAGGCGAGTGAATTAACGCTCTTGCTGCAGAGGTGCGTTGCTTTTGTCCACCCGAAATTTCAGAAGGGTACTTATTCGCTAATTCCGTAATACCTAAAATCCCTGAAATGGCACGAAACTCCGTTTCAGCTTGATTTTTGCTTATTTTTGTTAAAGAAACAGGTAGCAATATATTTTCTTTTACCGTTAACGTATCAAGCAAATTGTAATCCTGAAAAATAAATCCGAGATGTTGACGGCGAATGCTTGAAAGTTGGCGATCTTTCATTTTCGAAATCTCGTGCTCGTTTATAAATATTTGTCCGTCTGTGGCACGGTCAATCGTAGCCAATGTATTAAGAAGAGTGGTCTTGCCTGAGCCTGAAGGCCCATAATGCCAACAAACTCTCCCTCTATCACTCGAAGATTAATTCCTTGCAATACCTCTTGTGCATTTCCCTTTTGGCCATAAGACTTACTTACTCCCTCAGCATTTAAAACGGTCTTTGGTGTCTTTTGACTTTTCATTCCATACACTCCAATCAAGTTGTTCTATATATAGTGTAATTGTTATATGGGTATGGGTCGTACGCTTTAGGTGATAAATTGGGAGGCAATGTGATATTTTTGTCACTTTGCCAAATAAAAAGCAGTCAGGCTTTCATATCCTGACTACTTCCTCCTGCGCGGAATATTGGAATGATCGTCTAATCCGTTTATGCATGGATACGCAGCTCCTTGTCTATGAATTATTTTGGCAAATTCAAGTATAGAGGACATAGGAGCCTGCGTATTTTATTTTGACTCAGTTATTTTTCCACCCCAACATATAGAGCCGAATTTAGAGAGATCAGAGAGTAGGATTTCAATCGCTTCTGGATGTCACTATTAGATGTTCATTCATTGAACCTGATAATGGTCTAGTTAATTTACAAATGAATAATCCGACCTGCGAATATGTAATTGAGAACGTTACCAGTGGCAATGAAGTGCCCTTGGTTCGTAAAGGGGATTATACTTTCGAGGAGATTGAAATCAGGCTAGTTATTGACGGAGGCACGTTTGACGGACAATCCACAAATTGGATGAAAGTTTCCACGATTGCCTAACTGTTCGGTAAGCCCGCGATATGCGGGCTCTTTTTAGGATTATCATTCATCACATTATCAAACAAAATTTTGATCATCTTAATAATAATAAACCCGCTTATTGCTTGATATGATATGCCCCTCCAAAGTAGACACTTAAGAAGTTGACATCTTTGGTGTCTCCAACCTCTTTAGTTCCTATCATTCTGTTTCTGAATTCTAGAAGCCAATCATGGAAATGTGGATTACAAGCCCGAACGGTTTACTAGAGATTCTCCAATCACATAATTCGATACGACGACAAGACCCATGCTAATCACTCAAGGGGCAAATGATTCGTGCGTTATGAAAGAAGAATAAGATAAAATTGTTGAAGTATTGCGCAGCACAGAGTCAGGTATTGGGTACCTCGTGTTAGATGATGGGGGGCATGGTTTTTCAAAGAAAGTAAAGCGAAATTCACGTCACGATACAGATGATTAAATCTTTTTCAAACACGTTCATTATTGGAAAGTCAAATGTTCTCCAGAGTCGGTATCGTAATCTGACATACGCTGCTTGAGATGTACTTGTGATCATAGCCAGTACATCTACTGTTCTGGATGAGAGCTCTTCACTGGACAGCGCAGTGAAGAGCTCTCGTAGCGTGTATTTAAGCTAAACGATCTTTCAAAAATTGTTTAATTAGGTGGGCACTTGTTTCTAATTCTTCTTCTAGTGGAAAATGTCCCGTATTTAATAGATGAACGTCGCAATCTTTTAGATCGTTTTGGAAAGCTAAAGCTCCCTTTGGACCAAAGAACATATCATTTTTCCCCCATGCAACCAATGTTGGAGGTTGGTGGGTTCTGAAGTAGTCTTGCCATTCTGGATATTGCTTAACGTTGTTTTGATAATCGTAATACAACGCAAGCTGTATTTCATCATTACCTGGGCGATCTAAAACGAATTGATCCATGTTCCAAGCATCCGGACTTATTGCTTCAGGTTTACGGGTGCCATCTCTGTACTGGTATTCCGTAAAATCTACTTTTAAGAGGTGTCTTAAACTGTTCTTGTTTTCTTCACTAGGATTTTCCCAATACGTGCGTATAGGATCCCAAGCTGACATTAGTCCTTCCTCATATGCATTTCCGTTCTGAGTAATCATGGCTTGGATACGTTCAGGATGCTTTACTGCCAATCGAAAGCCTATAGGCGCCCCGTAATCATGGACATATATACTGAATGTTTTCAACTTTATTTTTTTTACAAATTTATCAATTGTAAGCGCAAGGTTATCAAAATTATATTCAAAATTCGCCATGTCTGGTTGATCGCTGTTTCCGAAACCAGGATAATCAGGTGCAATAATATGGAACTCATCCATTAACTTAGGTATTAAATTGCGAAACATATGGGAAGAAGACGGAAAACCATGCAGCAGGAGGATTGTCGGATTTTCCCGATTGCCAGCTTCTCTGTAAAAAACGTTAATCTGATCAATTTCTTCTGACTTATATTGAATAAACAATCTTATCACCTCATGTAGGATTTATTCACCTTATTAACAGAAACGAATGAACACCACGATCTCCTTTCTTTTTATATTATAACCTTTAATAAATTATTTTAAAGGTTATAATAAGCATAATACCCCCATCCACTTAACTTGTAAACATATTTTTTATAGGTTAGAATGAAGCGTGAGGTGACAAGTTTTGGACAAACAACTATTCACATTAGGTGGAAAGGCGTGGATTAACCTAATAAACACGAATTATATCGCTGATAATCAAGAATTTGATATTCTCTTTCAACCATCAAGTGCTCTGCACTGGCTAGATGAAAATGTTTTACTTCGTCCTTCAGACGTTCAAGCATTAGGAAATCAGGAATTGTTTGATCAGCTAATTGTTAAGCTCACTTTACTTCGTGACCTTAGCAGATTGGTTCTAAGGGATTTAAAAATCGAAGGGAAGGTTTCTTTAGCTGTTGTAGATTCGTTGCAAGCGTTCACTAAAGAGATACGGCAAGGCCTAAAAATTAACCTTGAAGCTGAAAAGCTAGTGTTGGTTTCAGAGGGAGTTACGACTATAGATCACGTTCTCTACACATTATTTCAGTCGATTTTTGAAACGTTAGACAATGTGGCAATTTCGCGCATTAGGAATTGTGATCATCCAGAGTGCCGTCTTCATTTCGTTGATACTTCAAAAGCAGGAAAAAGACGTTGGTGTAGTATGGATTTATGCGGAAATCGCCAAAAAGCAGCTGACTTCTATGCCAGAAATAAAAAAGCAAGAGATAGTGCACATTAAAGGGCAGTTGCCGAGGTCAAGTCCATCTTTATGTGTAAACGTGTTACAACGAGGAGCCAAGTCATTCATTTGGGTTTGAGGTGTTGTCTTCAAAGAGCTTGCAGGCCCCTTGGAAAACCAATTCTTAGAAGAACTTTCTCGTAACAATGGTCGTTTGTTATGCTACAACGACGTGTCATAATCTTTCGGTGCCGCACCGATAAGTCGGAATGCTGGCTGGGGGTTCAGATAGATGTTGATGATGCGCTCCCATCGACGAATTTCAAGGTGGAGTCGTTCGATGTATTTGGTTGTCCGTCGTTGTGGATGATAACGATACAGGCTCACTCATAAACTGAATGGCATCTTCAAAGCCTTCATCGAACACGGCTAAAGCATACTCAAATTGTGGCTGTCCTCATAGGAAGCCACACGCTCATTTTTCATCCGGCGTGCGCGATCTGGGCAGCTCTGTAAAAATAGATGCGTCAGGATTGTACGGAATTCTTTAGTCTCTTTCTTAGGTAACCTTGCGATTAAATTTCTTTTGAAATGAACGGTGCACCATTACCCACTTAATCGTTTGAATTGCTTTCTTCAAGCTGCATGAGCAGTGGAAGGTGAGAACTCCCCTTGTCGGGTGCGCGGAACCTTCAATGTCATTTTCCCCGAGCTCATCGTATCGTCTCGCTCGCAGTACCCATTTCACATACCCACCCAGTCTTCCGAACGTTCATAGTCACTTGCTTTCTTAACGCGCACAACCGACCAGGCAAGAAGCATCGATTTCCTTCTTTACGTATGGGAATGTTAAATTCTTCTTGCTAAACAGTGAGGCGGAGCTAGAAGAGATAGAAATCCAAGCCGATTGGTTAGAGGAACAACTCCAAGCAAGTGATGCCACATGGACAATTACTTTTCGAATCGTTGGATACCTATTAAAAACGTTTCAATCATTACATCTAAAGAATCGTTTATTTGGTAATCCATCTTAAATCCCTGCGCTGATTCTAGCATAACAAAGCCGTGTAATAGGCTTCGTAACATTCGGACCAAGTGAACCGTATATTCTTCTTCAAACCCGAGCTCATAGAGCGGTGTGCGCACAAGATTGATTATTTGATCTTGCAGTTCTTTCAGTTGCGCATGGTGCTCGTCATAAGAATGCGTAGCGGCTTCATATTGCCCAGGGTAAGCTCTTGCGAAATCAATGTATGCATAACTAAAAGATGTTAACGCTTCACGGTTGCTTTGGTTGTGAGTGGCTAAATGAAGTTTTTGATAAAGAAGCAGACAACTGTGAATCGCTAGCAACTCATGCAATTCGTCTAATCCACGAATATGATTATAAAGAGACGGCGGTTTTATATCCAAATCTTGAGCGACCACACTGATGGAAACATAACTTAGTCCATTTTGATTTGCAATTTTGGCTGCGGAATTGACAATATCCTTGCTCGTTAATCCTCTTCTTGGTGTCATTTATACGTCCTTCTTATCGCATCTTCGATCGACTGATCAAGCAACTTCGCAGGTGAATCGACCATTTTCCCATGACCTGCTGCTATCATACTTGGGTGAATCGTCTGGATTTTTTTCGCACTTTGAATGGCTTCTTTTTTGTTCCATGTTGCCAATGCAGGTGCTGGAAAGGTCCATCTTAACGTTCCCGATACAGAAAAACCCCCACGCACTTGGAAAGCATCTCCAACAATCACAGCATCGGTTCGTGTATCAATCAGACTAATTGAACCTGGAGTATGCCCCGGTGTTGCCAAAACCTCCAGCGAACCGATTCGATCTCCTTCTCGTAACGTTCGATCTGGTTTTGTTCGGATGTTTTTAGGGACTCCCCCACGAATTTTCAAATTTGGTTCCCCGGCTTGTAACTCTCTATTTCCTCTTAACAACTGTTCATCTCTTTCGGATATGCTCACTTCAACCTTCGTTATCGTATCCTTAAGTGCATCGAGCGAACCGACATGATCACTATGGGCATGGGTTAACACGATGTGTGTAATCGGCTTACCTATCTTCCTTGCCACCTCTTTAATTTTTTTATGGCTAGTCGGAAGTGCCGTGTCAATTAATGTTAAGCATGCTTCTTCCTCAATCAAGTAACAATTCACAGGAAAGATATTTGGCATAAACGCAAGTTGATAAATATGACCCCATGTAGATACCTTCATAAAAAGCACTCCCTTAAACTAATGGTATTAGTTACAGCATAAACTAATAACATTAGTTTATGCAAGCATTGCTTTAATTCTGTTCACTGCTCGCTAGGAAAAACAGGAGTTTGACGGATCGGCCTATTCTGTCACCTTACAACTGCGGCTTGTCCATCAAATTCCCACATGAATGTTACGTCGAGGATAAAAGCATTGATGGCGATAAGGAACGAATCCTTATCGCCATCACCGCCAGGTTACTCCTTATCGTCCTCACTTTTCTTACGTGTCCCTCTTGCTTTTCTGTACAGATTACCGGGAGCTTCTGACGATTTGCCAATCACTTGATTGGCTTTGCCTGCCGTGCCTTTTAGAATTCGCCCCGACGTGTCGGTTGCTTTTCCGACGAGACCGCCTTCTCCAGAAACCGACTTGACGATGCGTCCCGCCGAATCGACCGTGTTCCCAAATGCGTCCGTCACTTCCCGAGACGTATTCTTAACGAAATTATCCTTCTTTTTTGGATGGTGGTGCTTATTTTCTTCGCTCATGACAAACCCATCTCCTTTCGGCTATAAGGCCATGTAAGAAGGCTATGTGTTCCAGCGATAAAAATGAGTATTTTTTGCAATACAAGCCGAAAGGGCTACTGGAGTGCACGCTGTTATAACAAATCGACGGAGGCCAATAATGAGTCTTGGTCGGTGGGCACGTAGACGCTCGGTCGTTTTTATATCTGAATGGGCTAATGGACTCTGAATATCGGCAACTTCCTTTCGTACGAGTGCGTGACGGAACGTGTGGGCACTCCGTTCACATAAACATACGGCAGGTAAAAAGAAATCAGGTAATTGGTATATCGTCAGAAGCACCCGGGAAATTGTATAGAAAAATGAGGACGAGTAGGGGGAAAAAGGGAATTTTTTCATAGCGTGGCGGCGATAAGGGGTGAGTCCCTTATCGCTTTTTCATGTTGTAACCGGCTTTCTTTCACCTCTCCGATTTCATCTTTTGCAGCAGCTCCACAATCCGGTGAACGACCGGCACTTGCGTTGCTTTACTCCAGGCAAGGACCGTTTCTTTATGATGGAGAACATCAATTTGTCGATAGACAACGTTTTCATGTTTGATGAGTCGGGTTGACTCCGGAACGAAGGAAATGCCGAATTCAGCAGCGACGAGGGAGACCATGGTCTGTTGTTCCGTTGAATATTGAGAAATGTTCATTGTCGTATGTGACTTTATAAAGAGGGCATTTATTGCATCGAAATAACCTTCCCCTGCTGAACGGGGCTGATAATTAATGGTTCTTTATGCAGCTGATCCATCGTCAATGGTTCCGGAACTTTAGCGAGAGGGTGAGTCTTCGGCAAGCTGACAATCAGTGCCTCCCTGTAAAAAGGGAATGTATGAATATCTTCATCATCAACTGGTGGGACGAGCAGAGCGATGTCGATCTCCCCCGTTTTTAGTGATGCCATTTGCTGATTTGTCGTCTGCTGCGAGACGTGTAGCTCAAGTTTCGGGAAACTCTTCTTAATTTGTTTCAATACTTTCGGTAAGATTTCATAGACGACCGATCCTCCAAAACCGATGGCAACTTTTCCTTGTTCACCACGGGCGATAACTTGAACAGTATCCCGGTCTTTATCAATTCGCTGTAATGTTTTACGTGACATGTCGTAATAGTATTTCCCCGCTTCAGTGAGAGCGACTGTCCGCTTTGTCCGTTCGAATAGCTGGACACCTAAGTCTTCTTCAAGCTCTTTGATTTGCGCGCTGAGTGGAGGTTGGGAAATCTTTAATTTTTTGGCGGCATTACCGAAGTGAAGTTCTTCGGCTACCGCAATAAAATAGCGTAAATGTCTAAGCTCCACGCATAAATCTCTCCCTCGTAATTTAAATATTTGTTTAATACTTATTGCGTATTATACACCGACTCATAAGTATGATGAAAGCGCCTTCACCTTTGTTATGCTAAATGAAATACTATTTGGAAAAAATGAGAGGGTGGTCATGATGCTACTGCAAATTCCCGAAACTGAAATTAAAGAGAGGCAGCAAATATTTAAACAGCGATTGCAAGATCGTACCATTGACGGAGCCATTTTGTACGCATCCATCGATATTTTTTACTTGACCGCGTTTCACTTTCGGCCCTCAGAACGGCCCATTGCCTTAGTTTTGATCAAAAGGCAGCTCTCACCTCTTCGTTCCTTTAATGGAGAAAGATCATGCAGAGACGTATGCCCTTGTTGATCACGTTCACGATTATCCTGAGTACCCGGGGCTCAAACACCCGATGGAACATTTTAAAGATTATCTTCATTCGATAGGTATGACTCAATTAACCATTGGGATTGATGGCGACGGCTACAGCTCCCCTAAAGGATATCGGGGACCGAAGCTGAGTGAATTGCTCGATAATCATTATACATCGGTCTACGGTCTTGTGGAAGAATTGAGAAGTGTGAAATCTAAAAATGAAGTTGAATTGATCAAAGAATCGTGCCGCTGGGCGAACCTCGCCCATTCACTTCTCGTCAAATATTCAAACGCGGGCAAAACAGAAGTTGAAATTGAGACACAGGCAACAGCGGAAGCGACATTGGCGATGATTGAAACGCTCGGGAAAGGATATTTACCAAACGGAAGTCCAGCTCACGCTTTCTATCGTGGTCAGATCGGACCCCATTCCGCTTTTCCACACTCACAAAATCAAAATTTAGTATTAAAACGTGGCTATAATGTCATTTCCCAAGCCGCAGCCCATGTGTGGGGCTACATTAGTGAACTTGAGCGAACGATGTTCGTTGAAGAAGTGAGCAAAGAACAGGAGCGCTACTTCAACCACATGAAAACCGCACAAGAAATCGCGTTCGATGCCATTAAGCCAGGGTCAAGGCGTCAGCTGTGGACATCGCTGTCCAAAATTATTTTAAAGAGGAAGGAATATCCCACTTGTCTCTGCATCACACCGGGCACGCTCTCGGTCTTGTTCATACTCATGAGGCCCCGTTCTTTGATACTGGAGACGCCACCGTTCTTGAGGCAGGAATGGTGTTCTCCGTAGAACCTGGGTTATTCGTTCAAGGTCTCGGTGGCTTTAGGCATTCAGATACCATTCTAATTACAGACGAGGGAATGGACATGTTAACGTATTATCCGCGTGACTTGGAATCGCTCATTATTACTTAAAAAGGGGATGGGTTTAATGCGTCACATACGATTTGTATTTTTGCTTAGCGCTTTGTTCATCATTGCTGGTTGTTCAACTGATTTAGAAGAAACACCGAATCAAGATACTGAATCAGAAGCCGATGCCAATGCTGATTCTGCTAGCGAGCCCACTGCGGGTGGGGAACTAACCATGGCCATTCCAGCGGACATTACCGATCTTGATGCCCATGGTGCAAGTGACCGTACATCCGGAACGGTTAAATTAAATGTGTACGAGACTTTAGTTGCTCCTGATGAAAACATGGATTTGCAACCCCTTCTAGCCGAAAGTTACGAACAATTGGACGATCATACGTGGGAGTTTGTATTGGAACAAGACGTCACCTTCCATGATGGTGAAACGTTTAATGCAGAAGCGGTAAAAGCCAACTTTGACCGTGTGTTAGACCCAGAAGTTGCCTCTCCGATGGCTTCGCAATTTAATATGATTGATCAGGTTGAAGTCATCGACGACCATGTCGTGCACATCGTGACGGAAGAGCCATTTTTATCGTTGCCGAATAATTTATCGCACTTTGGAGGCGGCATGATTAGTCCAAAAGCAATGGAAGATGATGCAGCAGGAAATCACAACCTTGACCTTCATCCTGTCGGTACCGGCCCATTCGTCTTTGATTCTTGGGATCAAGGAAACCGCATTGAATTTACTAAACATGATGACTACTGGGGAGAAGAGGCACACCTTGATCACTTAACGTATCAGATTGTCCCTGAGCAGTCGACGCGCATCGCCATGCTTGATACCGGCGAGGTTCATATTGCTGATGATATTGAGCCTGTAAACAGTAGCTTGGTTGAGTCCATGGCGCACGCAAACCTACTGGCAACAGAGAGCATGCGTTCCAACTACTTTGGGTTTAACGTTCAATCTGAACCGTTTGATGATCCGACCGTCCGTCAGGCGATTGCAGCGGCGATTGATACGGACACGCTTGTTCAAGGGCTTTATGGCGACTACGGAAGCAAAGCGACAGCCGCCATTAACGAATTCATCTTCGGCTATAATCCGAATGCCGCTTATCCAGCCTATGATGTGGATGAAGGACAGGCATTGTTGTCTGAAACAGACGTTGACGGTGGCTTTTCAACGACGTTATGGGTTGAAGAAAGTGACGCGCTTGCTTTGCAAGCAGGAGAGTACATTCAAGATCGGCTCAAGGAGACACTAAACATTGATGTGTCTTTGCAACAGCTTGAGTGGGGAACGCTACTAAGTGAAACGGCTGAAGGTCAGCATGATATGTACATGCTCGGTTGGTCGAACAATCTCGGAGACCCAAATGACGCCCTTTATCGTCAGTTCCATTCTGCGAATTTCGGAGGTCCAGGCAACCGCATGTTTTACGAGAATGAAGACGTCGACGAAATGCTGATTGAAGCACGACAGGAAAGCGACGACGCTCGTCGCGAAGAACTGTACCAAGACGTTCAGACAATCTTAGCAGAAGACGTCCCGCGTATTGATTATGTCAATCCGAATTATCTATTAGGTGTCCATGAAGATGTTCAAGGGTTTCAGCAATTTGCATCCGAACACCACTCATTCCGTGAAGCCTATTTGGAAGAGAGCAGCAACGGCGAAGGCTATTGATGTAAAAAATAACCGCCCGTAGACGGGCGGTTATTTAATTATATAGTTATTGTGTATTTGGCATGAAAAACGAGGTGCTCAGTCTCTTCAAACTTTTTCCAATGTGCTGATTAGAATTGAGGATTCCCTCCCAGTAAATTCGCAATGCAACACTGTAAACAGTTAAAAACCCGAATTGCAAGATGGCAAACAGCCCAACAAGCATTGTAATGTGTTCTGAAGCAAAACTTGTAGAAGCAATTAGCAATAATGAAATTGAGAATATAGCACGTCTAAACTTTATCATCTGAGCATATTCACGGTTAAAAACTCGATTTGTTTTCTTTTGTCTTCTGTGATTCATGACCTTGAGTATACCTATTGCAGAGCATGAAGAAGTAACTGCAAAAACAATTGCCATTTCCGAGTCCATTAACCAAGTAATATCATATATTAACAATACAAATATTGCAAAAGGGGTAAATAAAACGACCAAATCATTTAGAGTTGCCGGGTTATCAACTTCATTCTTATTTTTCAATTTTTTTAATCGTGTCATTCTTGCATTATCCATTAAAAAATCCTCCTAATAAATATTTCAAATTTGAACAGGGGTAAACAATTGACCACGACAAAAATTCTAACCAAAAGTTGTATCAATTCCAAAATCGTAAGTAGTCATTGAGCATCGTTTTTAACTAACAAACAAGATAATTGAGAATAGCTCACTAACCAATAAAACTTTCAACCAACTCTTTGTCATAGGTTATTAAAATTTCAATATGGTGGTGATATGGCTTCATGGCAATTAAACACTTTTAACACTCCGCTTTTCACCTCAATTTCTATCTTGTTTTCACTTTGCAAATTTCTTCTTATAAAGTTCCCACCTTTAAAATAAGAAAATTAGCTTTCTCAAGGCTTACTTTAGAATTGTTTTTGAATATGAATCCATTGCCAATAAAGATTCTTGTTTATTTAGTACTGACTAAGAGAAGTGGTAAAAAGACTGGAGGTTATCCTCCAGTCCTTCTCTCATACCATTTATTTACTCCATTGTGAATTAAAGTAAGAATTAATAAACGTCATCTGAACCAACATAAGTCACTCCATCTAGTGTAACGGTAATCCTCACGGTTTCAATCGTATCCCCTTCTTCAAAGTTGGTTCCAAAAGTCCAAGAGCCGCCTTCCCTATCATTATTTGGGTTCCATAGAAAGGTTGTTGTTAATCGATTACCTAACAATAATTCAATCTTAGAGGTGTTTCTCACTTCAACACCATTGGTAGTTATGGCTGTAAAATTAAAATCACCTGGCGCAACGGTCTTTCCTTGAAGTTCACTAGGAAGGTTAACCCGCACTTGATTTCCATAAATTTGTCCATCAAAATTGTAAGGTCTTTCATAGTCTATACTAATATCTATTTCTTCATATTCGCTATTCCCGTCTCACGATCGGGCATTCACCATGCAGGCGACTTTCATGCACAAAGCGATCCGTCAAATTTGCACAAAAGGCCCCCACCTTTCCTACTATTATATTAGTTTAATATTCCAATATCAACACTAATCGACTTAATTATTTAATTATTATAGTATATTTAGATTTGCATGAAATATAGGCTAGACTAAAATATTTATAAAAAAAACACCCAAATAAATTGGGTGTCTAAAGCAAGCAACTATGCTGCACTTGCTAGATATTTTCTAAAATGTATTCACGACTGTATTGACCATCATACACCCCACCGTCAACTCGTAAGCGAAACATTGTTTCTGCACGCTGATTTAAAGGGAGATGATAGACATTTTCTCGCAACTCAATCTGACCCCACTCACGACTTTCTGGAGTAATCATTTCTACGATTACATTTCCATCTTGTGGCTCTTCAAAATTAAAAGTGACAGTGATTGATGCTTGACGTATTGTTTTTTGCATCACCTCTTGAAAATCAAAAATGTCTGGTACGGGTTCGCTATTCCTGTCTCACGATCAGGCATTCACCACGCAGGCGACTTTCATCGCACGCGGCGATCCGTCAATAATTTCGCACAACAAGCCCCCACTTGTTGAGAAAAGTATGATGCAGGAAAGACCTATGTTCAATAGCTTCGACGAACAAAGTGTCTAGTTTACAATATATATCAGATAAAAGCCCATTTAAGACACATAAACTGACAAATACCTTATTTTTGCATAACAAAAAAGAAGGAGCCAATTGGCTCCTTCTCCGTTGCTAGTGTGAAATAGGGGGTCACACTAGCCGATTATTATTGTGCAACGTCATTGACTGGATTCCTTCACTCCACCTGTTTTCTCCTCCAACACAGTTACCTGCATTGTGCAAACGGCAGGCTTCACAGTTACTACGAATCCGCTGCCACTTACAAAGGTCTCAGGCTCATTCCAGCCTCGCGTTTGTAAGCTTCAAACGTTCCGTTATGTGTATCCCTTGTTTTGATTCCCTTAGGCTCCCGCTCTCGAGCAAGAGAGACGTCGACTACAGCAATTACGACTGCAACCTATCGTAAGGAGGCAGATGCCGAAACCCTAGCATGCGATATTTTCCAAAGCACCTGCTCCCTCTAGCCCCATCTACACGGATTCGTCACCCTAGCCATAGGAACCTTTTAAGGAGCTCCGCTCGCCATTTGGCGCTACGACTTCACCTGACTTCGCCCCCTTCCACGGAAATGCGTGTCACTGGACGCAGGAGATTAAGCACGTGGTCATATAAAGTTTGCTGAACCACGGGTTAGGCTTTCACCAACCAATTTCCACATAACAGTTAGAAAGAACCCCACCTCTCGGGAGGCGGGGACTTTCCCTCTGGTTTACTCATTGTTTCAGAGCTTAACAGAGAACGTTTCGATTAGTTTTATTCAGGGTTAACAGTTAAATCAAATGTATCATTAGCAGAAGCATCTTCATCTGTTACTGTAACAGTAACAGTGTATTCTTCACTAGCATCAAATAATTCAATTTCAGAAACAGTTGCAGTAAGTGTTCCGTCTTCAGCAGTTATATCACCATCTGCAATGCTTACTACTTCTTCACTGTCATCCTCAATAACAATTGCATAAGTTACATCGCCAGTTTCATTAGATAAATCGATGTCTAATTCTAATTCTCCATCTTCAAGTTCAAGAGTAGCGGAGTTAATTGTGATAGATACATCTTCGTTTTCGTCTCCATCATCATCTTCATCTTCATCATCATCTACTGGGTTAGCAGCATTTACGTCTGTAATGAAGCTTGCAAACTCATCTCTAGTAACAGGAGCGTCATCGTCAGAAGAAAGAACTAGATCTTCGTATGCTTCAAAATATGCTTCTTGGTTCTCATCATAGAAGTCTACGTCTACGAAATCTGCAATAGCGCCCAGAGCTGTGTGGAAGTCGTTTCTTTCACGATCAGCGAATGCTGCAATAAGTGCTGCACGTGCTTCTGAGAAAGTTTCAAATGGAGCTTCTTCGTCTTCTTCATCAACTTCACCAGCGTCATCAATTACGATGTAATCAATGAAACGGCTGTTCTCTTCAGCTAGGACTGCGCGAACGCTGTTTCCTTCACCAATATCACTTAACCAGTTAAGGTTTGAAGTATTGATTGTTAGTGTGTCACCTGTGTTGCTTACAAGGTAGCCGTCAGCTTCAATAGTGAATGTTGTTTGTACACCATCTACTTCGAAGCTAACTGTACGATTTGTAAGTGATTCAACAGTTAACTCACCAGCTACAACTGAAGCATCTTCAACAGCGCTAAGTTCTGTAACAACTCCGTCTTCGTTCACACCAATTTCTGCTAATGCGCCACGAACTGTTTCATCATCTGCATTTTCAGCGTCTACAAGACCACTGTCATTGCCTTCATTTTCATCGTCGAGGTCTACATCAAATGTTTGACGCTCACCATTTACGATGGCAGTAAGTCGAGCAACTTCAGTTCCTGCAGCATTCAGCGTAACGCTGTCTACAACGACGTTATAGTCTGTTACTGCACTCTCGATATCTGTATTGTCGATATCAACGACCAGGTAATCAACGACACCGTCAGTGCTGTTGCTGTGGTATACCGTTGCTTCGTGTACTAGATCGAAGTCTTCAATCTCACCCCAGCTATATACACCCTCAAGGTCTCCATCTCCATCTTGAAGGAACACTGGAGTTTGACTGAATACACGAACGTTGGCTGGATCATCTTCCGTACCAAGGTTTAGGAAGTTTTGACCTACATTTGCAGAGTCTAGATCACGACCAACATTAAAGCTTGCTGCTGGTGCAAGAGTATTAAGCCCTACAACTTCTCCATCTGAGTTACGAACAAGGTCAATGATTTGTCCTGCAACGTTATTGGTTTCGTCGATAGTAACTGTACTAATTAAGTCACCCTCAGCACTGATTTGAATTGAGCCAGTGCCGTCACCAGCGAAACTAAATGTAAAGTCATCAACAATCCGATCATCGTCACTAGAAACCGCTTGACCAGGTGTATACCCATTCAATGTAGTAATCGTTTGGTTGGTTAGAGTGACAGCTTCTGCCTCACCTGCAGTGTTCACGTAGTTTAGTTCAAGAATTTCGCGGTTTCCTTGAGAGAATGCATTTGCATCCGCAGTAAGGTAAGCGCCATCTTCACTACGTACTAGGCTACCAAGGTCACCTAGAACAAAGGAGATTTCACCTGCACGGTTAAGATATAGAGAAACTGGCTCATCGCTGTTCTCGAAGTCCTCAAAAACTTGAGCAGTTAATGGTCTTACTTCATCATTTTCATCAATGTAGTACGCACTGTCTGTATCGAAGTCATACTCGACGCCATCAATGACTACACTGTCTTGGAAGATGCGGTCAATGTTTCCAACAACAACGTCATTGTATACTTCTGCATACTCTGCACTGTCATTGAAGAAGAGGTTATCTCCACGAGTTAGATCCCCGTAGCTGATCGTTTGACCATCTTCAACGATTGTGTAATCGTTAACGTCAAGTTCTTGACCGAATCCAGAGACGATTCCGTCATTTACTTCTTCAACAAGAATTGAAGCATCCCAATCATACGCATCGTAGAATGCAACTTCACCTTGGCTGTTTAAAACAAACTTCGCATAGTCAGCTGTTGGGCCGCCTACAGATGCGAGTGATGTTCCAACTTCGCCATTGTAACGAAGGTCATAACCATCAGCAAGGTCATACCACTCGCCATTAAGGGCAATTTCAACTGGTGTATCGCCATCGAATTCTACATCAGTTACAGCACCTAGAAGTACCTCTTCGTCAGCGATGAAGAAATCAACGATGTCATAGTTGCTGTTGAATGCTACTGTACCGCCTGTACCAAGAACAGCTTCGAAGTCTGTTCCTTCATATGCATTCAATGTCGTTCCATCGTTAAAAGTGACTGTTTCGTTGCTCGCGCTTGAGTCAACCACACGTACATTTTCAAGATACCCCGGGCGCTCATATGTGTAAGATGCTGGAGGGAATCCAGGAATCGTCATTTGGAAGACATACTCACGAAGTGGCTCTAAGTATGCACCGCCACCTTGATCAGATGATGCTAAGAACGTTACTTGTGCTGATCTACCATCTTCGGCAAGAACAACAGAAGCAATTCCGCGACGTTCGTTTGTGATCGCATCACGAACGACAATGTCGTTTACAGAAAGTTCTTCTACTGTAGAATTGAATGTAAGTTCTACCGTTTCACCGATGCGGTCAAGAGCTTCTACACCGATGCCGAATTCCATTGTGTAGTTCACGCCGTTAACAATCCACGTACCTGCTTCAGGGAATACTGGGGCTTCAACGAATTCGAAAAGTGCTTCCGTATCGTCAGCAGCAAGGTCTTGTGGATATACTTCGTGTGTATAACCATTAGGGTCTTGAACAACGACAGTTGCGTCTACGAGCTCTTCGCCTGGAGCGTCAAATTCTACGTAAACGCCGTAAGGAGTGATCGCAGTAACTTCTGTTACATCAACCGGAGTTGTTGCTTCTGCGCCACTGCCGAGGAATGTAAGAGAAGTACGCTCGCCGTTGTAGTAAAGGCGGTATTCTTCTTCTGCTGTTTGTGAAGAAGTTGTAAGGCTTACGACGTTGTTCTCACCTTCTGGTCCAGCAACAACAGTTGCGTCAAGAACTTCAAGACCAGGGATATCGAACTGCTCAGCGTCAACGCCTGTAACTTCACTATTAAATGTAACGTGTACAGTTTGGTTGTTTACGGCTTCGATATCTACGAGGCCTGCATCCAATGTGTTGCGTACGTCCATGGCACGGTCAAGGAAGACAGCCATTTGTGTACGGTCAACAGATTCTTTTGGACGGAAGTTCCCGTTGTCGACACGTGTAATGCCGTGGTGGGAAAGGATTTCAATGTTCTCAAGGTGAGCTTCATACGCGTCATCAAGGTCAACAATTCCGTGATCTGCGCCTGGAATAGGATCAAGGTCAAATGCACGAACAAGGTATAGAAGCCATTTGCTCACGGGAGATGACTGTACCTGCATCAAATTGCGTACCGCCATGACGTCCAATGATGATACCTGCTTCATGCATTGCCGATGCAACATCTGCATATACGTGATCTGCACTTAGGTCTTCAAATGGTGTTGATGTTACAGGTGGTGTATCCAAATCAATTGCGTTTGCGAGCATACGTGCTGCTTGCCCACGGATGAGTTGCTCGCTTGGACGGTATGTACCATCGGAGTAACCATTTACAATCCCTCTGTCTGCTGCTCTTTGGATTGTTTCAAACGCGTGGTGCGATGGAGATACATCCGAGAATCTTTGCTCCTGAGCGTCAGCAACCTGCTGAGGCGTAGTGACAGCAAATGCTGATGCTGCCATTGCTGCAGTCATCGTACCTGCAATAAACTTTCGGTAAGACTTTGGTTGGTAAGCCATTCTTACTCCTCCTTTTGTATAATGCACAAGTTGCCTCTTTAGAATTATGAAACAACTTTGTACCGCCATTCTTAACTTCTGAGACATTTCGGACGGGCGACAAATGGTCAAACTACATGATGATCATTAGTAACTCGTTCCTCATCGCCTCCTTGGTAACTTCGTCAATCACCATATTTTCCTAGATTGCAAGACTACCAAGATTCATTATATAGACCTTGAAAACCACCTGTCAATTAAAAACTAGGCGGTTTTTCATAAATCCATGCAATTTATTCCAGTTCGTTCTTGCACTAGTATGGATATTTCGACAAGTTGTCACCAATTTTACAATATGAAGACATATATTGCTAGTTTTTTCCGAGAGTATTTTAATCTTCTTAACAAAATTAGGATTTTAGTCCATTTATTATACTTTTTCGATTGTTTTACTTGTCATTATATTTGATGCGTATGAATTATTTATAGGAATATGTATCTGATCATACATGCTCGGCAGTGGATTACAAATTAAAAAAACGGACGATGAGTCATCGTCCGCTCTTCTTCATTCTTTTAAAGCAGTTCTTCTTCGTCTTCCTCTTCATCATCTTCTTCTTGCTGCTCTTCTTCAATTAACCAACGGACGAACGTTTCTAAATCGCCATCGATTTCATTGATGTATTCGTAACGAAGGCTTTGCTGATCATCAATCTGATGCAAGTCCCCTTGGATGTTGACGAGGAAACGATACCGGGTATCAAATTGATGAAGTTGATACGTCTCTTTATCGATAAACGCGACCATATCAATTCGCTCAATTTCAATAGAATCTTCTATTGCACCTTCCAAGTCCTCTTCAACTACACCCCACTGTTCCATCTTTTCCATAACGAGAGGAATATGTTGCTCCTGGTCGGTACGAAACGACACTTCATAGTAGTCTTCAATTTCTTTCATAAGCATCGACTGTTCGAATGGCGCATACCGATCCATTTCATCGAGAGGGTTAATCATGTCAACGACCGTACTTTGTACGTCGTCTGCAAATTGCGTCGGTTCACCGTCTTCTTTATAGTACGCTTCGTCACCATCAATCATAAATTCGAATTCCAACGGTTCATTGAAGTCGACAAGATCCATCGTACTGATCATATATAATTCAAACGGCTGCAAACGCGTTGCCCCGCGCGTATTAATGTTCGTCGATTCGCCGCTCACATTCAAATTCTGCCACTGCTTAAAATGGGTACTTTCCGTCGAGTCTGCCATCACTTCTTTTGAACGGTTAAAAATCTCTTCAGGTTGCTCATGTTGCCCACAGCCTGCTGCCACAACGAGCAAAGAAAGGCCGAGCGATAATCCGAGTTTCTTCATACATACTCCTTCGTGTGCCTGTGTTCAATTCTATCTTATTTTAGCCGATCGAGAATTCTTTGTATAGTGTTGTTACAACCATGTTACAAACGAGAATACAAGGCGCTTCTAGGGACTTATACATGAGAAATGCGGCAAGAATCGACATTTGCACGGAGAATTCTGTCGAACCCTCTTTATTCCGAAGCTTAATTTGCCTTTATTTTACGATATTGTGACATATAATGTTTCATTCTGTCTTCAACTTGTTACATAACTGTAAACGTCATGGCTATTTTCCTATGATAGACTATGAATTGTTCAACCAACACGACAACTAACAAACACAATTACATACTTACATAAGTTTTATTATTCATTACTTAAGTAGCAGGGGTGCTACGGGGGAAGGGGAAAGTAACATTGCGTAAATTCTTAATGGCTGCGGCCAGTGCCGTGCTGGCGTTCTCTGCATTTGCTGCAGACTACACACCAGCGAGCGCTTCTTCAGCTGCAAATGAAGTGATTGCAGAAGGAAAGAAACATTTAGGAACACCATACCGATTCGGAGGGACATCACCGAGTGGCTTTGATTGCTCAGGGTATCTCGTCTACATCTTCGATCGCGCACTCGACCAAGACTTACCGAGAACCGCCGCCGCACAATCAAATGCGGGCCAAAGCGTCTCGAAAAGCAACTTGAAACCTGGAGACTTAGTCTTCTTTAACACTTCTGGAAGTGGCGTATCTCACTCCGGCATGTACATCGGTGGAGGCGACATGATCCACTCAGCATCATCACGCGGCGTATCCATCGTCAGCATCAACGACCCATACTACTGGGGAAGCCGTTATGTAGGCGCACAGCGTGTCCTCACGGAGCAAGAAGAGGTTGCTTCTGAAACAACACCTGAACCAGAGCCGGAACCAGAACCACTACCCGCAGGACAATATCACGATGTAAACAGTGACCACTTCGCTTATACTGAAATTACAGAGCTTGGCGAAGGCGGCATCATCAACGGTTACTCTGACTACACATACCGCCCACGCGTTGAATTAAACCGTGGACAAGCGGCTACACTTCTCGCACGCGCACTTGATTTGAGTGCTGACGGCGAGCCAGGATTTAGCGACGTATCTGCTACTCACCATAACGCTGAAGCCATTGCAGCTGTAGAGCAAGCCGGACTTTTCGGCGGAAACTCGAACAACGAATTCATGCCATCAGAACCGATGACACGCTCTCACGTTGCATCCGTATTCTTCCAAGCATTTGAACTTGATGAGTATGTTGGTGGTGAAAGCTTCAACGACATTAGCTCAGACGATGCCAACTACGATGCCATTAGCGCATTTGCAACGGCAGGCATCTCAACTGGAAACAACGGAGACTTCCAACCAGAGCGTACCGCAAATCGCGCACATTTCGCAGCATTCTTGCACCGCGCACTTGACATTCAATAAGTGAACCAACCCGTGAGGCAGCCGCCTTGCGGGTTTTCTTTATAATAGGAAGAAACGCGTAAGGCCGCAAGAGGGCGATCCTCTTGCGGCCTCCAATATGTACCGGAGCTTCTGAAGAGTTCTATGTACTCTCATTCACTCCAGCGACCGTTCGCATTCAGGGGATAGCGCCCGGTCATATATATAACTAAGGGGGTATGGGGTTACTTATGATATTCACCATTTTCAAAGAAACTAAACCTATTTTTAAAACTTTTTTTTGATTTTTTTTTGTGGGGAGTAAAAGACAGGGTAGAAAGAACGCTTGCGGGCCGAGGGCGAAGCAAGACCGGCGTCGGTTCGGCGCGCGCGCCGACAAGATGTTAGGGGTTTGGCTATGGGGATGCAGAGAATGGTTTTTGGGCCGGTTGCCGCAGGGGGGGCGGAGTGGCAGGAGCGGGACGAACCCGCGTTCTGCGCGCGAGTTTCCCCCATCTGCGCGCAAGTTTGCGCTTTTTACCGATTTTAGCTACGATTTCGCCAAACTTGCGCGCAGTTTGGGAATTCTGCCAAACAACGAGCAATCTTGCGCGGCCCCACCGGGGCCGGACGAAACCGGTCTTACTTCGGCGCGGCTCGCGCCGACAGCATGTTTGTTCTTCATTCGTGTCCCCGTCTTATTGCTTAGGCTTCGTGTTTATTGTTTTTCGTTTTCTTTTTTCCAATTTTCGAATTCATTTCGGACGTTTTTGAGCGCTTCTGCATCTGTGCAAAGGTCGTATGCAGTCATTGCTAAACCTGCGGCGGCCTGGTGCATCCCGATCATGCCACCCTCGGATTTTGTTTCGTCTGTAAACTCAAACGTATGATTAATACTTTCACCGATTTTTATATACGGATGAATCGTGGCGGTGACTTGGCCGACGTTGCCGATGTCAGATGACCCGATGCCTCCCACCTTTGGGGGCTCTACCACTTCAACACCTATCGTTTCCCAATTGGCTTGGAATAGATGGGCAAGTGCTTTATTGTTGTTGCGCTCCGCATAGACCAGTCCTTCATCAATTTCACACTCCGCACCAACGGCACGGCTTGCTTGAAGTGCTGATTCGAAAACTTTGCTTTTAACGTCCAACAACTGTTTTCTTGTTGACGCTCGAATAATAAATTCTGCTTCACAGTATCCGGGTACAATGTTAGCCGCATCGCCACCATGGGTAACAATCCCATGAATCCGAACGTCATCTGTGAAGAATTGGCGCAAACTATTGATGGCGCTATAGCTATTGAGCATTGCATCCAGGGCGCTTATGCCTTTTTCAGGAGCAGAAGCCGCGTGTGATTCTTTGCCGAAGAACTTTAGCTTCGCGCTCACGCAGGCGAGGCCACCTCGCAGAACCATCGAACTGTTTTTAGGATGAACCATCATCGCTACATCCAGATCGTCAAAAACGCCTGCATCACACATGTATATTTTTCCACCTCCGCCTTCTTCTGCGGGTGTACCGATGACTCTTATCGTCCCGGGCAATGAGGGAAAGGCCTCCTTTAACGCCACGGCCGCTCCTACTGCAGCTGTTCCAATGAGGTTGTGTCCGCATGCATGGCCAAGCGTAGGCAAGGCATCATACTCAGCAAGGATCCCGATAATTGGACCGCCTGGTGCCCCTTCCCATTCGGCAGTGAATGCTGTTCCCAAACCAGCGACCCCTTGATTCACCTTAAATCCTTCTTTTTGTAGGTAGGATGTGAGCCACCCCACAGCTTTTTGTTCATTGAAGGAAAGCTCCGGATGAGCATGGATTTTCAGGGCTAGATCTCGCAACGCGTTGTCATGATTGTTTAATGCTACGAGCAGTTTATCTTTTTCTACGGAAATGTTTTCTGTAATCATTGATTCACCACTCCTTTATCGTTCTTTTCTTCTTCCCATTTTTTGAATTCATCTTTAACTTGTTGAAGTGCTTCGGGCTGTACGCTCAAATCATAAGCTGTCATGGCGAGCGCTTTTGCTGCCTGGATCATACCCGCAATTCCACCTTCAGATTTCGTTTCCTCAGTGAACTCATGTGTATGGTTGGTCGCTTCCCCAATTTTTACATATGGGTGAATTGTCGGAACGATTTGACTGACATTGCCAATATCTGATGAACCAATACCACCTTGAGCAGGCGGGGCATGAACAGCAATTCCCATGGCCTCAAGATTCTCTTTAAATAGCATGGCTAAGGATACGTTCGTGTTTCGTTCAGCGTAAACGAGGTGCTCATCAATCTCACACTTCGCGCCGACGCTAGCAGCGGATTGACGGACAGCGGCATAGACTTTCTCCTTCACTTCTTCAAGCATTGTCCGTGTATTGCTTCGAATCAGGAACTGCGCTTCACTGTATCCCGGTACAATATTTGCGGCATCTCCGCCTTTTGTAATGACACCGTGAATGCGAACGTCATCGGTAAAAAACTGACGAAGGCTATTAATTGCGTGAAAACTTTGGATGACTGCGTCCAGTGCACTAATGCCTTTTTCCGGTGCGGATGCGGCATGAGACTCTTTTCCAAAAAATTTGAACGTTACGCTTACACGAGCTAAACCACCGCGCAGTACCATCGTTTGGTTTTTTGGGTGACACATCATCGCCGCATCAAGATCATCAAAAACGCCCTCTTCGCACATAATAACTTTCCCGCCAAGACCCTCTTCAGCCGGTGTACCAAGCACTTGAATTTTGGCAGGGAGCTCGGGAAATGCATCTTTTAATGCTAGGGCGGCACCAACGGATGATGTGCCGATAAGATTATGCCCACATGCATGACCTAGACCAGGTAAGGCGTCGTACTCAGCGAGTATACCGAGTGTCGGTCCACCTGGTTTACCTTCCCATACAGCAGAAAAGGCTGTCTCCAGTCCGGCCGTTCCACGTTCTACGATGAACCCGTCTTTTTCCAAGCAATCACTAAGCCATGTTGACGCTTTAAATTCCTGATAGCCTAATTCTGGATGAGCGTGGATGTTGAGCGCAAGTTCCCGCAGTTCATCTTTACGAGTATCGACAGCAGAAGCAATGAGTTGTTTGTTTGCAGAAAGGACTTGTTTGTTCAAGGTAATTCCTCCTCTTTATTAATGAATGGGCAGACCAATGAATGGCCAGTATAGAAACGCAGCAAGCAACGTGAACACAAAAACAGCGATTGTGATCCACGTACCGACTTTCAGAAGTTCTTGGCTTGTGTAATACCCTAATGAATACGTAGTCATCGTACCAATGGATTGAGACGGAAAAAGAAACCCTGTACTGCAGGCAGCCAAACAGATCATGCCGAGCCACACCGGGTTAAAACTTGTGCCAACGGCAAACGTTAATGCGACTGGCAACATTGACGCAATCATTGCCGTCATGTTTGTAAACCCAATACGAATGAGCGAAAAGGCACCGAGTAGTGTAGCAGCCAGCCACAGTGGCGGAAGTTCGTTCAGATGCGCTGATGCCAATGATGATGCCCAGCTGACAATCCCCCCTGCTTCAAAGGCAAGTGCCATCGTAAATCCGGCAGCAAAAAGAATAGGTACTGACCAATCGACAGTTTTCACCGTTTCTTTCCACACCATAATTTCCATACCTGGAAGGTAGAGAAAAATGACGATAATCAGAGCTGAGAGTGAGATGGAGAAACCGTGGACAGGCTGTGTAATCCAAAGCAGTATGAGAACTGCATAAAGCGCTACAAGCTTTTTTTCATTCATAGACATCCGACCAAGCTTGTCTTTTTCTTTATGGAAGTAGTCTAAACCCGCACGTTTATTGACGTTTTTAACCGGGAACATCCAGCTGATTACGAGCCACAATACGAGCAAGGTAGCAGCTGTGCTCGGAAGCATGACAACCATCCAATACACATAGGTCCAGCTATATCCTAGCATCGACTCAAACAAGCTAGCAGCATAAACCGATCCCGTAGCACCGGTGATGAGCCGACGGCACAAATGATCGGCGTATACGTAATCGCAAACATACTCGCCTTACCGACATTAGGGTTTTCATCTCCGCCTATGGAGTGGACAATGCCTAGCGCAATCGGAACAAGCACAACA
This sequence comes from Geomicrobium sp. JCM 19039, assembly GCF_000698145.1. GTDB lineage: Bacteria > Bacillota > Bacilli > Bacillales > Marinococcaceae > Geomicrobium_A. The sequence goes on along the minus strand of NZ_BAXB01000013.1, from coordinate 62,261 downwards.
ACGCGACCAATTGCATTAGGAACAAAAAATGTAAGAATAAAACCTGCAGTAATGAGGGCTAGAGTGATTAAATTCATGTTTCCTCTCGTAAAGACCAACATATTGTAAGTAATCCGCTTGTCCATCCCTGTTTTTTCAACGGCTGCACCCATCATTAGCATGGCAATAATTAACCAGATGACTTCACGACCCAATGTACTGGCTGATTCTTCAAAGCCAAGTACACCAAACAATGGAAAGAGCACAATGATCATCATTGCTGTGACTGCGGGAGGATTAATCCTGTAAACCAAAGACAGATACCTAGAAATACGATGGCCAGCGTACTCCAGCCTCGTTCCCCCATTTCTGCAGGGACCGGCAATAACGGGACATCACAAGAAACAAAAGAGCAGCGGAGACGAACAAATATTTATAGACGGGCTCGGTAAAGATGCGCTTTCGTGGAGTATGCGTTTTTTCAGGTTCGATTGGCATCCTTTTCACCTTATTTACATTAAATTTGCTTCATCTGACCCTTTATTCATTTTGTGAGATCATTGACGCGTCATTTCTAGACGAGAGCATAGGGTCAGACGTACCGAGGATACCGATAAGTGCGAGCATTGCAAGGAATGTGCGCTGAGGACCGGCGTATGCTTTTTCCGGTGCAAACCATTCATTTAATGTATGGGTACTTCCACCTTCCCCGCCTCGACCTACGGTAACCGCAGGAATGCCAAGGTGAATCGGTACATTTGAATCTGTACTTCCGGATCCATGGAAAATGGGTTTAATCCCAACGAGCCGACCCGCTTCCGCAGCAATTTGTACGATCGTCGCTGATTGCGATTGACTGCCTGCTGGACGTTCTCCGATGCATGTAATGTTGACTTTCACATCATCTCCCGCTTCCCAGTGGAAGTTCTCTTGTTCCGCGGCTCTTCTACACGCATCTAACACTTCCGATTCCAACGTGTCGAGTGCCGCTATACTCGTGGACCGCATATCAAGTAAGAAGTGAGCTGAACTGGCAATGGCATTGATCGCTGTGCCACCGTGAATTTCCCCAACGGTAAACGTTGTTTTCGGTTGTGCAGGCAACTTATGATCGGCAATCGTTGCTATCGCTCGGCCTGCAGCATGAGTGGCACTAGGCAAACCAAAATCACCGTAGCTATGTCCACCAGTCGCAGTGTATTCAATTTTGTATCGGCGACTCCCTGTGGCTTCATATACGAGCCGACCGACATTCGTGCCGTCTATGGAAATAAATCCACAAATATCAGATCGATGATCAAACAGCGCCTTTACTCCGCGCAGATTCCCTATGCCCTCTTCTCCGACCGTAGCAACAAACAGAATTGACCCGCCTGTTTGCAATTGGCTTTTCTGTAATGCTCGGATGATGGAGAGCATTTCTGCAAGGCCACGCGTGTCATCGAATATACCTGGAGCGTATAGCCTTTCCTTATCCCGACGTACGGTCGTGTCTGTTCCTTCGGAAAACACCGTATCCATATGAGCTGAAACCACGAGCAACGGGTGATCGGAACATCCACGATATAACCCTGTTACATTCCCTTCAACGTCTTGTTCAACATCTTCCAAACCATAGTTTTCAAACGCCTGTATCATATAGGAAGCTCTCAATTTTTCCTTAAATGGCGGTGCAGGTATTTCTGTTAGCTTGATTTGCTCATCAAGTGTCCGATTATGATCATCCTTTAAAAATGACAACCCTTCCTGTACCGGTAAATAGTCATAAAGATTTTTCAAACAACGATTCATTCACGCTCTCCTCCACATTCTTGACTTATGTTGTACCCACAATCACACCGTGACCTGCTTCAAGAGGGAAGTGACAAGCGACTCGATGACCTTCGTCCGTCGTGTTCAACAGTTTCGGTTCCTCGGTTTTACATTTCTCTTGTGCATATGGACATCGTGTATGGAAATGACAACCAGGGGGTGGATTCACCGGACTTGGCAAGTCTCCTTCCAACAGATCCCCTTCTGTTTTTGCCCGCAATGTAGGTCGGGTACAGGAATTGCGTGAATAAGCCTTCTGTATATGGGTGTTTCGGTCGAGAAAAAAGGGCTTCTGTCGGGGCTAATTCCACCACTCTCCCCAAATACATAACGGCTACCTGATCGCTAATATGTTTTACCGCTGGTAGGCCGTGGGCAATAAATATATACGTGAGCTGAAACTCTTTTTGCAGTCGTGCGAGCAAATTCAGCACTTGCGATTGAATGGACACATCAAGTGCAGAAACGGGTTCGTCACAGACGATGAGTTTCGGCTGTAACGCCAGCGCCCGAGCAATGCCAATGCGCTGCCGCTGGCCTCCGCTAAATTCGTGGGGAAAACGGCGAGCAAAGGAATGATCGAGCCCAACGACGTCCAACAACTTATAGACTTCCTCTTTTAAAGCTGATCCAGAGACGATGTTGTGTGTGCGTAACGGTTCAGCAATGAGCTCAAACACTCGCATTCTAGGGTTTAACGAGGAAAAAGGATCTTGAAACACCATTTGTATGTCTTTTCGTTTTTCACGAATTTCTTTTTTATTCAGCTTCATTAAATCTTCACCCTCAAACAATACCTCACCAGCTGTCGCGTCAAGCAGTCGGGTGATCACATTGCCTGTTGTTGATTTTCCACATCCTGACTCACCGACTATACCAAGTGTTTCGCCTTTTTTGATCATAAGATCGACGCCATCGACTGCCTTTAGAAACTGCTTATTGCGCCCGAAAAGGCTTCGTGTGACATCGAAATGCTTTTTTAGCCCTTTCACTTCTAAAAGGTATTCAGTAGACTTTGTCTCCATCGCCGTTTTCTTACTCATACCGCTGCCTCCTTGTTGTTGTCATAGAGCCAACACCGGACTTGTCCTTCATCCAAAGTGGTCATCTCCGGTTCCTTCTGGGCACAAATGTCCATCGCATGTGGACAGCGAGGGTGAAAGCGGCATCCTTTTGGCATGTTTGTTGGCACAGGTACTGTACCTTGAATAGATTTCAATTCGCTATGCATCTCATGAATCCGCGGGGTGCTATCAAGTAAGCCTTCAGTGTATGGGTGCTTCGGATTTGAAAACAGCGTATACACATCGGCTTGCTCCACGACTTGTCCTGCGTACATTACGACCACACGGTCAACGAGTTCGGCAACCACCCCTAGATCATGGGTAATTAAAATAATTGCCGTATCCAGCTCCTCGGTAAGTTCCCGCATTAAGTGCATAATTTGAGCTTGAATCGTCACGTCTAAAGCGGTAGTGGGCTCGTCTGCAATTAATAACTTAGGGTTGCAAGACAGTGCCATGGCAATCATCACTCGCTGACGCATCCCTCCGCTTAAGGAATGGGGGAACGATGTGTACACCTTATCAGCACGCGGGATGCCTACCCGTTTGAGCATGTCGATTCCTTTCTCCTTGGCCTGTGCCTTATTCAAATCTTGATGCAGCAATATTGCTTCAGATATTTGATAGCCTACCGTTAGTACAGGGTTCAATGAAGTGAGCGGCTCTTGAAAAATCATCGATACGTCGTTCCCTCTTACTTTTCGCATCTGTCGTTTGGATAGCGAAGTCATCTCCTTGCCTTCGAACTGAATTGACCCACTTACAATCTTGCCTGGTGGTTTAATCAACCCCATGATGGAAAACGATGTGACACTTTTCCCACTACCTGATTCTCCAACGATGGCGATGGTTTCTCCTTTATTAATGTGAAATGAGACACCATCTACAGACGGTACGGTTCCATTCTCTGTGTAAAAGTAGGTCTTTAAATCATCCACATCCAATAGGTGTTTCTCTTCACTCATGTCCTGACCTCCTTATGGTCGTTGTCACTTTCACGCCCTTAATGTCTGTGAGCGAGGATCTAGTACGTCCCGCAACCAATCGCCGAGGAAAATAATGCCGAGGACCGTAAACGTAATGGCAAGCCAGGGAAGGTGGCAATCCACCAACTCGTCGCCAAGTAATCTCGACCTGCAGATAACATTCCCCCCCATGAAACTGTTGGTGGTTGAACGCCAAGCCCAAGATAACTGAGGGAAGCTTCCAATACGATTGTCGTCGCTACGCTCAATGTTGAAATGACGATAAAGGAGGGAATCACATTCGGAAATATGTGTTTGCGAATAATCTGATGATCTCTTGTCCCAATTGACCGTGCCGCTTTGACATATTCTCTTTCCTTAATGGAAAGCACGTCTCCTCGAACGAGTCGGGCGTAGATCACCCAGTTTGTTAGGCCGATGACAAAGATGAGCGTCAATAACCCAGGACCGATAACGCCAAGAATGACAAGAATGAACAAGATGTTCGGAATAGCCAGAAAAGCATCGACGATCCGCATCAGAACATTATCGATAAACCCACCATAAAATCCAGCAATTAAACCGAAGAACATTCCGATCAACCCCGCTACGACAACTGAACAAATACCGACGAGCAGTGAAACTTGAGTCCCGTATATAATCCGACTTAGCATATCCCTACCAAGATTATCGGTTCCAAGAAGATGAGACTGCTTCCTCCCTCTAACCAGAAAGGAGGCACATTCATCGCCGTGTAATTTTGTTCGGAGGGAGGATACGGTGCAATTAAAGGAGCAAAGATTGCAAGCAGCGTAACCAAAAGTGTAATTACGAGGCCTACCATGCCAGTTTTACTTCTTATTAAAAGCCTGGCCCAACGCTTTAGCGTGTGTAAAAAACTATGATTAGCCATGGACTCTGAAGATGATAGTTGTTGCTCTGCTTGCATGAGAAAACCTCCTAATCGTATCGAATTCTTGGGTCAAGTACGCGGTATAATATGTCAGCAAAAAGATTCATGGCAATGACAATAAACGCCACCATAAAAATTGAAGCTTGTACAATGGCCATGTCTCGGCCATTAATGGCTTGAATAAGCAGTTGACCTAATCCTGGCCAGGAAAATACCACTTCTGTAATCAGCGCCCCACTCACAAGTGAGGACGTCTGTAAAAATGTAATGGTAATAAACGGTACGAGCGCATTGCGAAATGCGTGTAAGTTCACGACTTTCGTATTTCTAACCCCTTTACTTACGGCCGTTCGAACATAATCTTGATTTAACGTCTCTAACATGCTCGATCGCAAAACTCTTGTCATTTCTGCTGCACTGGCCGTTCCAAGCGTGATTGCCGGCAGTATGAGGTGAGCAAAGCTCCCACTCCCTGAGACTGGAAAGAACGGATACGTAATGGCGAACATGAGGATTAACATGATACCTAGCCAAAAGTTGGGCATCGCTTTTCCAAGCACAGAACCGCCAGAAATGAAAATATCTAGAAACGTATTTCTCTTCGTTGCTGAGGCAATGCCGAGTGGGATGGCCATGATGATCGCCACGAACATCGCAGAAAACGCCAGTTCAAATGTCGCAGGCAATCGTTCCAATACAATAGGTAATGCTGGTTGGTTGTAACGATAGGAATACCCGAAATCTCCTCGAAGCAGATCACCAACAAAATGAAAATATTGGACATAAAAAGGCTGGTCCAACCCTAAGGATGCTCTTAGTGAATCGACTTGCTCCTGTGTAGCATCTTCTGGAAGCATGAGTGCGACTGGATCGCCTGCCATATATAGTAAACCGAAGACGAACATTGATATAAGAAGCAATACTGGGATAATTTGCATTACCCGCCAAAATAAATATTTCTTCATCCTCTCCACCCCCGGTATCCAAAAGAGGAAACATGGTGCAAGCACCACGGCCCCTCTTCAACATACATATTCATTATTCAGTAATCGTAATCTCGTCCACCATCCACAATTCATCAAGACGAGGTTCAAAATTGACTCTGTCACTCACAGCAAAGAAATTGTCTGCTTGGAAAAGCATGATGTTGATCAGATCTTCGTCTGCGATCGTTTGGAGTTCCTCGTATTGCTGTTGACGACTAGCTTCATCCATGTTTACTTCTGCATCTAGATAAATGTCATCAAATTCATCATTTCGATATCCAATATGGTCCTCTGCAACCATGGACGAGTGATGCCTTAATTGATGCGCAGCATCCCATAAAGAACCGGATAAACCAATGAGATAAAGATCTTCTTGCTGGTTGGCTGCACGTAGATCAACAAACGAACTCCATTCCATGAAATCGATATTGACGTCAATGCCTACTTCGCTCAACATTCCTGAAATGACCTCAGTCGTTTCCCTGTCCTGAAGGTAGCGACCATCAGGAGAATGGAGCGTAAGTTCTAGACCATCTGCATAGCCTGCTTCTTCAAGTTTGGCGCGTGCCTCCTCTGGGTCAAAGCGATAGTCATCATGCAATGCTTCATTCACCCCAAAATTCCCTGGATTTACTCTCGTCAATGACGGGGTTCCCGACCCACCCATCAAGTTGTCAAGCAGTGCTTGGTTATCAATGGCCAAATCAATGGCTTCCCGAACAAGGATGTCAGATGTAGCGAAATCCTCACGATGATTCGGAACGAGCATCATCGTACGATTTGTTGGCCCTTCTACAACTGAAGTACCTTCGTTCGATTCCACGCGATCCCAGTCCATCGGAGGGATATTCATTGCAATGTCCACACCTCCCGCTAGAACTTCACCTACACGTGTCGAAGATTCCGGTATGGAACGAAAGACGATTTCGTCCCACTGCGCTTGATCGGCTTCAAAATAATCATCAAATCTTTCAAGCACTACCCTGTCATCCATCGCCCACTGCACAAATTGATAGGGCCCTGAACCGACAGGCTCGCGCAGAAAATGATCCCAATCATTTTCTTCAATGTAATCCTTCGGGAGAATTCCTGAACCAAGGCGCGATATGCGGTTTAACATTGCAGGTTGAGGCCCGTTCGTATGGATTTGAAACGTATAGTCATCAATGACTTCTACCTCTTCAATCTGCCGATAGTTTTCGTATTCTTGAAGCGTCTCGTCAGATGAGACTCTCTCTAGTGTGAATTTGACATCTTCCGCTGTCACTGAATCACCATTATGAAAAGTAGCATCTTCGCGAAGGGTAAATTCCCATGTTTCATCATCAATTAATTCCCAATCGGTAGCGAGGTCAGGTAGAATTTCACCATTTTCGACGTCATTCTTTACAAGATAACTAAAGAGGTTGACATGGATAGCCTCCGTGCCTGTATTGCTGTGGTCATGTATGTCAAACGAAACCATATCGGCTCCTTGCGCAATGTTAATGTTCCGCCATCGCTCGAATCCTCCCCTTCGGAATTCTCTTCATTCGTGTTGGCATCCCCTAAACCATCATCGTCTGGATCGGTCGTCATGGCATCTTCGTCTGTAATGCATCCGCTAAGAACAACGGCACTTATCGCAAATGGCACGAGACAACGTACTGTGAATTTGTTCAACATTAATACCCCCTTTTTATTTTTTAAATAAAAAATATACTAATTATTTTTATTATTATTTATATTTATAGTCTGACATTCACTCTGCAAATTCATGCATAACGAGTGCTGCAAATTTAATGCCTTGTATAAAATCGTTAACAAAAATATTCTCGTTCGGGGCGTGCTGATTTGAAGCAACATGTCCTACGCCAAACCCAACTGCAGGAATACCAAACTTCTGACAAGCTACATACATTGGGCCAGTACCTGCACCGGTGCGTTGCACTTGAGGAGGAACACCGTAAACAGATGCGACATTGTCAACAACGGTATGCACAATATCAGCGTCTATGTCCGTTTTTGCAGGATGTTCTGCGACATACGTGGTTATGGCAATGTCTTCAAAGCCATGATTGTCGAGATGCTGCCGAACTTTCTGCAAGATGTCTTGCGGGTCTTGATTTCCTACAAGACGAAAATCGACTTTTGCTTTAGCCATCGAAGGAAGAACGGTTTTCGACCCGTCACCTGTGTAACCAGATTCCATCCCACAAATGGTGCACGTTGGCTGGAATAACAACTTTTCTTTCAATGCGTTACCGGAAAGCGATAGAAGGAATTCATTTAATCCTAGTTGTTTCAATGTTTCGTGCTCTTGATAAACCATGTCTTCCAATAGCTGGTTCTCACTCTCGTTAGGCGCTTGTACCCCGTCGTAAAATCCAGGAATGAGTATCTTTTCATTTTCGTCCTTTAACGTGGATAACGCCCATACTAACCGCCATGCTGGGTTGGGAATGATCGCTGCATTGGAAGAATGCATATCTGTATTGGCCCCTTGTACTTGTAATTCCAAATACAGCATGCCCTTTACACCTAATCGAACTTGCAAACTCCCATCAGTGTTTTTATACCCATTTTCCCATATGCACGCGTCTGCCTTAATTTTTTCCTTGTATTTCTCTGCAAAATCACCAAGGTTGGGACTGCCAATTTCTTCTTCTCCTTCAATAATAAATTTTACATTGATAGGAAGTTTACCGTGCACTTGTTGGTAGGCATCTACTGCGCAGATTCTAGAAAGTAGAGACCCTTTGTTATCGGCAACACCCCGTGCCCAGATACGCCCGTCCTGAATGTGTGCAGCAAACGGTTCGTTCGTCCACTGATCGATAGGGTCTTCTGGCTGTACGTCATAATGGTTATAGAAAGAGAGGGTTCTTGATTGATTTTCATTAATCTCGCCATAAATAACCGGATACCCTGGCGTGGCTATTTGCTCTGGTGATGCACAAATATGTTGAAGATAGGATGATACTAATTGTGCGCATTCCTCCATTCCGCGATTTTGGGCTGAAACACTTGGTTGGCGACATAGTTCTTGCAACCAATGAATATACCGGTCTTGATGATCTTCGATATACTGATAAACTTCTTTCAATCTTTCCACCTCCTTCTTCTAAATAGGTTAGTAAAATTATAATTAACCGAGGCGAAGAATGAAAATACATATATTCTATATACTATTATAAAAATTTTTTATATACTTCTGACACATCTCATCACCCCTATACTAGTGCCTTCCGTATGTTTTCTTTACTATGTTAGAAAATATATATTTATAATTATTATTCTCGAATTAAATAACAAGAGATTTCTCATGCATAATATAAATGTCGGAATAGTCGTTCGCTTTCCGGTGTTTTTCAGATGGATTCATTAACAAATTGATCAAAAAGGGAGGCAACAAAATGAATGAGAAAGACTGGATTTTGTTACAGACATTGTATGAGGTTAAAAGCATTACGAAGACTGCGGAAATGTTATACATCTCCCAACCCGCAATCACCTATCGTCTTTCAAGCATTGAGCGTGAATTCGGTATTGAAATTGCGAAACGCAGTAATAAAGGATTGAAATTCACGAGTGAGGGGGAGTACCTTGTTCATTACTTTGAGAAGATGAGCCGTGAGTTGGAAAAAACGAAGGATTGGTTGCTGAATATGGGCAAAAAAAATCAAGGAAATTTGCGCCTTGGCGTATCTAGCACCTTTTCTTATTACCGGTTGCCAGAAATATTAAAGAAATTTATGGAAGAATTCCCGAACATACAAGTGGAAGTAACGACAGGCTGGAGTTCTGCCATCCTTAAGAAATTGGAAGATGAAAAAATCCACATTGGCATTATCCGTGGAGGCTATGATTGGAAAGCGAATAGTATTCTCATAAGTAAAGAGAATGTATGCCTCATTTCAAAAGATAAGATCGATATAAAAAAAACTTCCGGACATGAAACGTATTTCTTTTAGGACAGATCCAATTGCTTGAATTAATGATTAAAGACTGGTGGAACAACAATTTCAAACTGCCACCGCAGATCGTTATGGACGTAGACAGAATCGAAACATGTAAAGAGATGGTTCGACACGGATTAGGCTATGGAATCATTCCAGGAATCTGTTTGCAACCAAAAGATCAATTCTACACGTACAATTTAAAGATTAATGATGAAGACCTTATCCGTAAAACATGGATGATTTACTCAGAAGACTCTTTGGAATCACCCGTCGTTAATGCCTTCGTTCAATACCTTACTGCACACATCCACAACGGCGAAGTCTCAAAAAATGCTGTTGACACCTTTACCCAAGCTCCCTAACGAACCTCCAGCGCAGATTGCAGGTTGAGGTGCCAGCGACCTGTCGGCCCCAGCGGGGCCGAAGGGAAACCGGTGTCGGTTCGCGCGACTCGCGCCGACAGCATTTCAAGTTATTGACGCACAGGTACGCGCCAATCTGCGCACAAGTTCAGACCAACTGCGCGCATGTTTGCTACATTTTCATAGAATCCCACCCATTTCAGGTAACTTGCGCGCAACACACGTCAACTCGCGCGCAGTTCGGGAATGCTGCCAAACACCGAGCAACCTGTCGGCCCCAGCGGGGCCGACAAACGCCCACCGCCCTTGCTTCGGCGCGACTTGCGCCGACAGCAAGCCATTCCTCCCACCTAAAACCGAAACTCTGCTGTTTGCTCTTTTAACTGCTGCGCGGATTGAGCCAAAGACTCGGCGGCGCTGGCGACTTCTTCACTTGATGCATGTTGCTCCTCGGATGAGGCGGCAACTTGTTGGGTGATGCCTGCGATGGCTTCGATGTCACGAGCAACGTTTTGGATGGCATCGTCGGCGAGCACGGTTTCGGTAGTGACGCGGCCACCGTCTTCGCTAATTTCTTCAACTTTGGCGAACAGTTGTTGCATGGACTGCTCGATGCGACGAAACGCTTCATCGATGTTGTTCACTTCCCCTAGACCTTGTTCGACAGTGCGCAAACTGCCCTCAATGTCAACTGCTGAGCTGGAGATTTGCGATTGAATGTCTCCAATATAGCGGGCAATTTCTTCAGCTGCTTTCGCAGAGTCTTCGGCGAGACGCTTCACTTCGCTTGCGACGACAGCAAACCCTTTGCCATTCTCTCCTGCCCGTGCCGCTTCAATCGAGGCGTTCAAGGCGAGCAAGTTTGTTTGCTCAGCGAACTCAGAAATGGCCGTCACAATTTCACCGATCGAGGCTGAGTCTCTTTTCAACCCTTCGAATCGCTCGGACGTAGCGTGCGTCTGAGATTGGACGAGCTCCATTTTCTCCATCGACTGGCGCACGCGGACCCCGCCGGCTTTTATTTCTCGCTCAGTGTCCTCCGACACGTCGCGCACTTCCCCAAGGCGCGTGCTCATGACTTGCATCAAGTCCATTACGTCCGAGGCGCGGGCGGTCGCTTCTCCAGTCTGGGCGCGTTGGGTTTCCGCTTTGCTGGCAACATCCTCATTGAGGGCGGTACTATGTTCAGAGACGGCGCCGAGCTCCTCGGCACTTGCGTATAACTCCTCTGATGATGAGGCGACCTGTTCCGATGTAGTTTGAATGTTTGTAAGCAACAATTCGACCTGTTCTCGCATTTGATTATAGCTCGTTGCCACCATACCGAGCTCATCCCGAGACCCGTCGGTGAGCGGTTGTGAGAAATCCCCATGACCTGCGAGAGCAAGCACGTCGGTTGTGTTCTTGAAACGCCGACTGAGATTGCGATTCAAGAAATAATACACGGGCAGAACGACAACAATTACACCAACATAAGTGACAAGCAACCAAAAGAAATTGTCTAAAATAGCAGATACGATCCCCTGCTGAGATTGTCCAACGAACCACATGCCGATCACTTCACCATTGTTATTCTCAATGGGTTGGTAGGCGGTCTGAAACGGCTCGCCCTCCACAACGGTTGAACCGAAGAACGGTTCGCCGTCTCCGAGAACGGTCTGGGCGACTTCCTCGGGCGCGGTTGTGCCAATAGCCCGTTCACCATCAATTTCAATGGTCGTTGCGACACGCACATTTTCTATAAATAGCGTGGCATCACCGTCTGTCAGTTCGGCAATGTGCTCTACCATACTGCTATCGACGAGGCGATTGCCTTTGTATAGCTGATCATCTTCAATGTTCCAAGGACCCCGATATTGATGGTCCATCAGCTCATAACCGAGCAACAAGTCAGCTTCCAACCGATCTTGCATCGCGTCTTCCATGTTCGATGTAACTTGAATGTATAGCATGGCCGCTGTTCCGACCATGAAGAGGAGCATCATGGAGCCTGCCAAAAGACCAAATTTATGGGATATCGTAAATTTCCGTTTCAATGAAAAACCCCCTTCTCTATTCTTAATATCGATAGATTAGGGGGTGAAGTTAATAGGGGGACTCGATTAATTAATGATCCATTCCATTCTATTTGTCAGTAATTGGCGATTCATCTCTGCCGTTAGGTTAAATACTTGAAGGTTGAACTCGGGCTTCTTCTGTTCAGAATACTCTTTCCAATGTTCTGCAATGTACTTTAAATCCTCTGTTCTAATTAAAGCTACGCCGGTGTCTTGCTCAGAGAAGACTTTTAACTTTTGTGCTTGGTTGATCGCTTCTTGCGTGAAGTCATGAGCAACAATGAGAAAGACGGCAACTCTCATTTTCTCAGAGCGAATGTACCCTAAAAATTGATCAAAGTGTGCATTAGGGAATGTATATGCTTTCTCTGTGCTCTTGTTATCCCAAAGCATAACCGATTTTGTGTCGAACTTGATTCTTCCGTCGGCATGCTTTGAACCTGGCATTTCTTCAAGCTGCAAACCTAGTTTCTTTTCAAACAAGTACTCGGTCGCTTGCTCAAAGTAAGTCTCTACGTTCACGTCTTTCTGAATGACTCGATTGGCACGTAGAGCCTTGTAGTTTCTGGAGGCAAGTTGATCCATAAAATCATAATAGATTGACCGCTCATCTGTTGGGTCTGAGTCGGCTTTCGTTGTAATGTTCTCATAGTAGTCGATGATGTTTTGGATTTTTTCTTCTTTGTTCCCGCTTATTCTCACGCCTTCTTTAGACCTTAAAAATTGCGTGAGCTCCGTGTTGCTTAGGTTTGCGAGTGTTTGCGAAGGCAGAATGTTATATTTGATGATTCGTTCAATAATAGCTTCCTTAACACCACTTGTGTTGATATTCATCGATGAAAGAACTTGCTTTAGTTGGGTTAAATTTAAATCTTTTAAAAGCTGCTGATACGTCTCTGTTCGTAATTCTTCACCCATTTCATAACGAACAATTCTTACAATATCACTTGGAATGACGTAATAAGGAGCATCTGATTTGATACGAACGACAATCCCCCTTTGCTGTAGGTCTTTTAGTGATTGATCAATGTTCTGTGTCGAATGTAGTTTTCCATTTTTGCGCGGGAACCGTCCAATTTTACTTTCCAATAAATAGTGATCGCGTATGGACAAATTAAATTCATCCCTAAGCGTATACAGAATGTTAATTTCATGTTCATTTAGCGCATCGTCTTTAAGCCAAGCTGTGTTTAATACGGCTGTGTACACTCTACCTGCGGTCGCATCAATTTTGGCATTCATGTAATCGTCGTCTTGACTGTCATGCAGAATTTGAGATTGAAGATCAAGCACTTCCTTGTGCAACTGCTTTTCAGTGAGTATGTAGTTTTGACTACCAAGCAAGCATTTGAGTATCAGTCGATTCAAAAGCGTAATATCGCGATCTGTCGTCCTGAAATTCAAATTGCTCTTCACTCTCTTGTCGTTTCTAAACTCTTCAATGTTCTTTAGAATAATATTTCTCATCTCGTCTTCTTCATAAAGCTTTACATCTTTTAGGAAGCTATCAACCGTTCGAGATAAGTACATCTTTGACATTAGTGGAAGCAGATCTTGTAGTTGCATACCGAACCAACTCCTTAGTCAGGATAGAACAAAAATAGATAAACAAGTCTAAATTATATGAAATGTCATGCTATTATACTATGATTACTCGGCGATTGTCCAAAAGTACCTACGGTTATCGTTTAAACTTTAATCACCTCATAGATCATTCTATAAGGTGATTAATAGCCGCATCCTTTATCCGCCCATCATCTCGATGTTTTCTTCGATTCGTTCGACGGCTTCGTCTAGCACTTCTTGGATGTCTTCGCCTTCAGCATGAATTGGAGAGCATCGTTGATTGGGTACCACACTTGGTCCGCTTCTGGTGTATTTGGCATGGCGGTTCCGTGTTGGATCTGTTCGGCAAAACCTTGGATGAGTGGGTCGTCAGTAATTTCTGGGTCTTCTAACAGGTGGGTGACGGCAGGTAATTCGTTCGTTTCTCGGTAGTATTCCATGTTGTTCGTGTCGTTTGTCATGAAGTGCATTAAGTCTTCTGCCCAGTATTCTTTCTCGGAGAACGGAGATAACACCCATGACTTGAATGTCACAAAAGAGCTTGCGATTTCACCGTTTGGCAGTTCAGGTAGTGGCGCGGACTGCAAGTTCTCTTCCCCAATGCCTCTCGCGTAGCTCGGAATGTTCCACGGCCCAGTCAAGGAGACACCCACATTTCCTTCAATGAAAAGTCCGTCTTGAATTTCCCCATCAATGGAGGACGGAATCCAGTTGTTCATGTGCCAGCTCTGAATCAACTCAGCCCCTTGAACAGTTCCTTCATTATTTAGACCAATGTCACCCTCTTCTGAAAAGATGTAGCCCCCAAACCCTGTGAAGAACGGATAAGCGAAGTACATTTCAGTCGTATCTGCCAAAAATCCAAACTGGTCACTCGAAACGTCTGTTTCTTCCTCCGCAATGGCTTCTAACTCTTCGACTGTCGTTGGCGGTTCAGAGACGATATTTTCATTAATTAGTAGGGCGGTTGTCTCTGATACGAATGGAATACCGTATAACTGACCTTCATAAGAGAGTCCTTCAATGCTTTCTTCCGTAAACCTCGCCTCCTGCTCGGCATCTAACTCAATCGGGGCAGCGAGGTTTTGAGCGACTTGGCTACCGATGCCGTTGTGAGCGATATGATAGATGTCGGGCCTGTACCTGCGGGTCCGTCTAGCGCAATGTTCTCAGATTGGTCGATTGCAGACATTTGTGCATACTCAATCTCGATGCCGGTTTCTTCTGTATACGCGGCGAAGATTTCTTCCATTGCTGCGATGTGGTCGTCTTCTTCTTGAATCCATACGTGTAACGTGTCTGGTTTTTCTGGAGCTTCCCCGTCTGGCGTTTCTGTGATTGCCTCTTCTTCTCGGTCCGGCGCACAAGCTGCAAGAACCAGGACGAGCATCCCTACGAGTACCTTCTTCAAAATTCACGCCTCCTTCTTTTTATGGTGCAATCGGTTGCACTAAATGTTCTTAGTTTATATTGTAAGTGCTTACATTCTTAAAAGAAACCTTATTCATCTAGGCATTTACTCTTGAATTTCACACGTATCACTGTCCAGCAACATTCTACAAACCCTGTCACCATCGGGTTTTTCTTCCATCATTCGCCGAAGTTTGGCGAGCAATTGTTCTTGACGCAGGGTGTGTTTTTCTCGTAATCTTAGACGTACCTAATTGATAGATTGATAGAGAGGGGCTCCCACATATGCAAAAATCCATCGTTACTGCAATCGTCTTATTTTTCTCAATACTTGTGATGATGCCCTTACACGCACACGCATACGAAACTGGGTATGTGGATACGAGTGGCACGCTGAATGTTCGGGATTCAGCCAATGCAGATGCGCCCGTTATCGGGGCACTCAGCAACCGGCAAACGATAGAATACCTTGAGGTTAGTGAGGGGTGGGGACAGATTACATACAACGGTCGCGCAGGTTATGTGAGTCTTGACTTCATTACTGCGAGCGGCGTCTCCGAAGTGGACGAGGAAGAGACCGTCACTGAAGCTAACACAGAACCCGTGCCGGAACCAGCGCCCGAGGCGTCATTGCAAGGTGTCCAGCGCGTCGTGCTCGATCCTGGCCATGGCGGCCGCGATCCCGGGGCAATTGTCGGTGATGTAATGGAGAAAGAATTGGCGCTCGACATTGCCGAGCGGGCGGCAAACTACCTTTCTTCTGCCGGATATGACGTATCACTCACTAGAACAGGCGATACGTATGTTGGTTTGGAGGACCGAGCGGCGTTTGCGAACCGTCAGTCCGCAGATGTGTTCATCAGCATCCATGCCAACGCCTCTTTCGAAGTAGAAGCAAACGGCATCGAGACGTTTTATATGCACGGAAGCTCGCAAAGCAAAGAGTTGGCACGTACTCTGCAACAGATGGCGGTTTCCGAAGTGCCGATGCGTGATCGCGGTATTCGCGGAAGTGCTTTCAGGGTGCTTACAAACACTCAAATGCCTGCAGCTCTCGTCGAGTTCGGCTTTATGACCAACTCTGGGGATGCTTCGTTGCAACAAACCGACCTCATGCGCGACCAAAGCGCGCGCTCCATCTTACGCGCTGTTGACGCCTATAGCCAATGATAATACCGACCTACGCAGGGTCGGTATTTTTTGCGTTGCGGGCAAAACACAGGCACCACGTCGTCCCGAGCGGGGGCCGAAACGGAACCGGTCTTGGTTCGGGGCGAGGTCCTACGAGAGACGGCCATTCTGCGCGCTAGTTTACTTGATTTAGGGGATTTTTGCGGTGATTATGTCAAACTTGCGCGCAATTCCCTCCAACTTGAGCGCAGATCACAGCCAAAAACTAACTACCCGTCGTCCCCTACTGGGGCCGAACAAAACTGCACTCACCTCGTCGCGGCTCGCGCCGACATGATATTGTTACTTTGGCGCGGTGGGGTGATCGGTTAGCGAGTTGGCGGCAAGTTTCCGATAAGCGGAAAGCACAGCCAACTCGGGCACAGTTTCAGGTGTGAAGCTTCCCCCGGCTGCCCGCACCGGGGGAAGCCATCATTCTGCGCGCTAGTTTATGGTTTTTGCGCGCAAGTTTGGATATTTTAGCGGTTATAGAATAAATTCCACTTATCTTGCGCGCAGTTTGTTCCAACTTGCGCGCAGATGGAGCCACGCCAAACTTAAGCCCCATCGACCTGTCGGCCCCCTTCGGGACTGAAACGGAACCGGTCCCGATTCGACGCGGCTCGCGCCGACAGCACGCTCGCTCTTCAGCAATTTGCGCACAAGAAAAGAAGCTGCCTTTAGTTGGGCAGCTTCTTTTCTTGTTTGCGGATTAGGCGGTTGTTGATGACGAACAGTAAGGCGCCGATGGACACGCTCATCATGGTGCCGGTCGGCATGGTATGCACTGTTGGATCAACGACCGCTAAAATGATTAGGACAATGACAATTAACGTCATGAGGATGATGAACGCGATGAGGAAGTTCCTCAACATTTGCAAGGCATCCAATTCATTCCTGCTCCCTTATCCGTTTGCCTTATGGTCGGTATAGATTTGTTGCGGTAGCGGAATATGAATTCCGGCTTCGTCTAGCGCTTCTTTACACACTTGACGGAGTTTACGTTCGACGGCCCATTGATTCATGTTGGTCGTGTACGTGAGGATGCGAATCTTCATGTCGTATTCATCGAAGCTCGTCACACCAAGTACGTAGGGTTCTTCGACGATGTTCTCGTCTTCTTCGTACAGTTTCTTTGTGGCTGTTTGCAACACGGCCATCGCTTCGTTGATGTTGTCGTTGAAGGAGATGCCGATATCGATAAAGGCTTCCATGTTCCCCCGTGAGTGGTTGCTCACGCTCATGATGTCGCGGTTCGGGATGAAGTGAAGTGTTCCATCGAACCCACGGATGCGCGTCGTTCTAAGTCCTACTTCTTCAACAATCCCGTCAAGTCCTGCAATCGTCACATAATCTTCAACATCAATTTGCTTTTCGAGCAGCAAGAAGAATCCCGTCACAATATCGCTCACAAGACCTTGTGCACCGAATGCAACCGCAAGGCCGATCACACCCGCACCTGCAATGAGCGGCATAATATCAATGTCAAATGCGCCAAGCATGACGAGGATGAAAATAAACAGGATGGCGTAACCGAATACGCTCTTAATGATGTTGCTTAATGTTTTGGCTCGACCGGCGTGGGTTCCTTTTTTCTCCGCGCTTCTTGAACGTACGGCTAATGACGGAATTCCCAACAGCTCGAACGATCAAATAGATGATAATAATGGCTACAACTTCAATGGCTAGTGAAAGCATTGCGTCCCACGTAAAGTTCATACAAATCGTCACTCCTTATTCATCAATTGCTGAATTATTCGTGTAGTATAACATAGGAGCCCGCCACTGAGCCAAGAATAACTTCCTTGAAAAATGTCATGAAATATAAATCTACGGATAGGCTACTCTTTCCACTTCATACCGGCTTCTTCCAATGTTTCGCTCAAAATTCGAATTGCTTTCGGGCCAACGCCGTGCAATGCCACAATTTCTTTTTGTGTATGTTCGCTCACTTGCTCAAGAGTATAGATGCCCGCATGGTGAAGAGCACTCGTTGCCGGCCTTCCGATCTTTGGAAGTTCCATTTCCCTTCCTCCTTTACTGAATATGCATTCCCGACCCCGGTCCAATCGGCAACCCTAACAACGACCAGACGACAAACATAATAATCCACAACGTCAAGATGACAATCGTATACGGAATCATAATGGAAAATAACGTCCCAAACCCTGCCCGTGTATCATACTGCTTCAAAAAGGCGAGCACCATCGGCACGTATGGGTTCATCGGCGTAATGATGTTCGTTGAGGAATCCCCAATCCGGTACGCGAGTTGAATATACGCTGGGTCATAATTCAAATAGACGAACAACGGAATAAACACCGGTGCCATGAGCGCCCACTGCGCAGAACCACTGAAAATGAACATGTTTAACATCGTCGTAAACAAGATGAACAGAACGATTACTGGCAGCCCCGTGAAGTTCATGCTTTCAAGTGTCGAAGCCCCACTCACTGCAATCCACGCCCCAATATTCGTATAATCGAAGTACGCTATAAACTGAGAAGCCGCGAAGATTAACACGATAAAGCCACTCATATCTTTCATTGCAGCGGCCATCTTCTCGGGCACATCCCGCGCCGCTGTAATCTCTTTCACCGTTACCCCATACGTAATGGAGACGACGAGAAAGAACAGCAGGTTGATCGGCACAATGTTGTCGAAGAACGGGGAGGGCACCATCGAGCCGTCGTCCCCTCTGAGGATCGCGTTGGGCGGCAGGATCAAGAGGGCGGCGACACCAATGTACAACGCACCAGCGATGAGGGCGTTCCGAAGGCCGCGATTAATCTCCGGTGTGATCTCCTCGACTTTCTGGTCTAGCACCCCATCTTCTGCATATTTGGGGTCGTATTTACCAAGCCGCGGCACGGTCACCTTCTCGGTAATCCAAACCCCGACGAAAATGAGCATAAACACCGAAACAACCATGAAGAAATAATTATCAACCGGTGTGACGAAGAGATCAGCATTGATGGTCTGCGCCACTTCGGTGGAGATGCCGGACAATAGAGCGTCCGTTCCTGTGATCAGAAAGTTGGCAGTAAACCCAGCGCCAACACCGGCAAATCCTGCTGCGAGGCCGGCGACCGGGTGGCGGCCTATGGAATAGAAAACCATCGCCGCGAGTGGAGGAATAATCACGAATGCTGCGTCAGAGGCGAGGTTGCCAAGAATGCCTGCAAACACAACGGCATACGTGACGAGCTGTTTCGGCGCATTCGTAATCGTCTTCTTCATGAATGATTCCATTAAGCCGACCTTCTGAGCAAGCCCGATACCAAGCATCAAACTTAGAACAGTGCCGAGCGGTGTAAATCCAGTGAAGTTATCGAGCATCGAGGAAAATATGTACTCAATGCCATCGGCTGATAGCATGTTGTTAATCTCAATCATATCTCCTGATTCCGGATCCTGAAACGCCACATCAAAGAAACTTATGATAAATGACGTGAGTATGATTGCCACAATAAAATACACAAACAGCATAAACGGGTGCGGCAACTTGTTGCCCAATTTCTCAATCTTGTCTAACGCACGGTTTCCTAAGCGATTGCCCTCCATCACGTTTCCCCCTCGCTCATCATTTTCGCTCATTATACACGAATGGTTGTATATTCTGAATAATAGAAACGTCACGTTTTCATCAATGCCCCGCCTTTGCCAAACTATAATTGCGAGCAAGCGGGTCGCGCAGAATCTCAGATCTCCACTCCACAGTTCCAACATTCCGTCGCGCGAGCCGCGCCGAACCGAGGCAGGTTTCGCTTCGGCCCCGGACGGGGGCCGACAGGTCGGTCTTTGGCTTGGCTCCATCTGCGCGCTAGTTGGCACAAACTGCGCGCATGTTTGGGGGAAATCTGCCCTAAAATCGGTCAAAAGCGCAAACTTGCGCGCAGAACAGGCGTTCGCCTCCTACGCAGCGCAGCCCCGCCCGTCCACCTGTGGCAACCGGGCCCGCGCCTCTGCTAAAGTACTCTACTTCCCTCGATGCATGTGTCGGGGACACCGACATCAATTGCAACGAAAAAACGCCCCCAATAGTGGGGACGTTCGTTTTAGTGTAAGCGTTTTGCACCGAGATAACGCGGGCTCCAATAGCTGTTGTTCAGGTCGGCAACGGTTACGCCCGTAGAGCTACCTGCATGAACAAACTTGTTGCCGCCGATGTAGATGCCAGCGTGGGACGGTCCACCGGTTGTGTCGAAGAAGACGATGTCACCAACACTCGGTGAGCTAACAGAGTTGCCTGATGCGAACATTTGTGCAACGGTCCGCGGAGTGTTTACACCACTTTTGTTAAATACATATTGGATAAATCCTGAACAGTCAAAGCCGGAAGGAGTTGTCCCTCCCCACACATATGGTGTTCCTATGTATTGCGATGCTGTGTTCACTAACTCTGTGAGACTAAAGGAGCCACTACCGCTATTCCCTCCGCTGCTTGGTGGCGGGGCGGGTTTTGCACTGCCGGTGTTGCCATTTAAAGCGCCAAATGTCGCGGGACCAGCGATGCCGTCGACGACGAGGCC
Source organism: Geomicrobium sp. JCM 19039 (assembly GCF_000698145.1). GTDB lineage: Bacteria > Bacillota > Bacilli > Bacillales > Marinococcaceae > Geomicrobium_A. Next base: position 41,504 of record NZ_BAXB01000013.1, on the reverse strand, counting down.
TTTGTCTCGTTGAAACTTACGGACGGCTTGGTATGTAAGGTCACCAAATACTCCAGTTGGTGCGATATTCATGTAGCCGTTGTCTCGCAATTGTTGTTGCAAGTTCGTCACTGCTTGTCCTTGTGCGCCTTGGCGAAGAACGGTATTAGATGGCGTTGTTGGCGTCGAGCCAGAACCTGATCCTGCGCTTTCCCCTGCTCGCTTCGGACTGTCAGAGAGCGTGCGGTGGGTTTGTGGTCCAACAAGCCCGTCGACTCCAATGCGATTGTTGCGTTGAAAGTCGCGAACGGCGCGTTCGGTAACAGGCCCGAAGGTGCCAGTAACGGCATGACTGTAATAACCTAGGTCTTTCAATTGTTGCTGAAGAACGGATACGCTGTTGCCACGATCACCTGGTGATAAAAGCCCCGGAGATGATGAGGAAGGCCGGGTTTCGGACTGCCCACTGTTTGTATTACGGTTCGGGTTGTCAGCGGCTTGTACGACTTGAAGCTGGCGGTCGGTTTTCGGTCCGACGATGCCGTCGGCACTAAGCCATGGGAGCGTTGGAAGTCTCTGACTGCAGCTTCCGTGACGCGGCCAAAGTGACCATCAACTGTTGATGAGAAGTGGCCGAGATCTCGAAGCTGTCGCTGTAACTGACTGACAGATTCGCCTTTGCTTCCAGAACGAAGCATTCCAGATGAACGACTCGAATTCGTACTAACGGCTTGTACTTGCTGGCGTGGTTGGTCTTTTAGTAAGGCACCAATCGTATTGGGACCGGCAATACCGTCTACAACAAGGTTATGATCCCCTTGGAATTGGCGAACGGCCCGAACGGTAACGTCGCCATAATAGCCTGTGGCGGTTTGATATGTAAAATATCCTTTTTCTTTAAGTAAGGTTTGCAGATGTTTAACATCCTCGGATTGTTGGCCAAATCGGAGCACTTGGTTCTCCAAAGCGGCGTCGGCGATCATCGGAACGGTGAGTACAGCAACTGTAACTGTGGCTGAAGTGACAAAAAATTTGCCCATCGTGCTAACTGCCATTCTAGCCCTCCTAACTTCATATGTGTTTATGATTAGATTGCAAGGATTGAGGAAACAAATAGTATATGTATTTTACTACTTTATACTTATTAAAGCTAGAATGAAGTGTAAAAAACGACAAAATTGGTTATATAGTCCATATTGACACTAGGCACTACGAAGTGCCTAGTTGTCGGGACGGTAAACGCCATTGATAACGCACGCTGAGCATTCGAAGAGTGACAATTAGCACAACCACAAAAAAATAACCGATCGGATGTGACACCCAACCTAATCCGATGGGCACTCCTGCGATCAATGTCCACGCAATGTAAATTTCTTTTTGTAAAAACAGCGGCCTTCTTCCAGCTAGTAGATCACGGACCATTCCACCACCGGTGCCTGTAAGCGCCGCTGCTGCAATGGCAGCACTCACAGGTAGGCCCATGCTGTTTGCAAAGATGGCTCCTTGTGCGGCAAACGCCGCTAAGCCGATTGCATCAAAGAACACACCCCACATTGAACCCCTGCGACTTAAAAAGCGTGGAAAAACAAATAAAATCGTAATCGCGACGAAGGCAATAATAAACAACATGCCTTGGTCCCACAAAGCTGTGACAGGTACACCAATCAATAAATTTCGAATGGCTCCCCCGCCAAATGCCGTCACAAACCCGAGAATATAAACTCCCATTAGATCGTATCGCTCTTCCATAGCGACGACCACACCACTAAGCGCGAACGCCAGTGTTCCAATTACATTTAATACATCCCACGTCATCTTTGTTACGCACCTCGTTCAACGATCCAGATTAGCGTTTATATTATCTCACAAAACGATAAAATGATAACCGTATTTTTCCATAAAAAAAAGGCTACCGGTAGGCAGCCTTTTTATGACACTTACGCGTCAGTGTCTTCGTCTTCATCATCCATGTCTGCATCTGCATCAGCGTCTGCATCCATATCTTCATCTTCGTCCATGTCCATGTCGTCTTCTTCGTCCATTGGCTCTTCGTCAATGTCCAAGTCGTCTTCAGTGTCCATGTCGTCGTCACCGTCAACTTCTACGTCGTCTGTACCGTTCTCGTCTGCTGGCTCTTCAGCGTCGTCGCCACAAGCAGCAAGCATACCGACAGCTAGGATTGAAGAAAGTGCACCATATAGTAATTTTTTATTCATTGTTAATTTCCCCTTTAAATGTAAGAGTTTGAGTTTCTTATGCTGATCTGTTGATCAACTGTGTACATCTTATCAGCCCAATCCTACCTCGTCTATGAATTGCGTTCATTTTTGAATGTGTTTAGACAATGTCTCACAATGTCATCTGATTCTTACAATTCGCCCATTTTACTACACAATTTAAACGTATTCATGTCTTATTTGTGAATCTTTACTTTCATCATATAAAAAAGGAACCGGTGTCGGCTCCTTCGCAATTATGAATCTTTATCTGTAATGGCAAACATCAAATCTAGTTCGGCTACGGTTTGTCCGTCCACACTTGCAACTCCGTGACCTTTACCGATCGAACCTCTCACCCGTGTAAGCGTAGTTTCCAGTTTTAATTGATCGCCAGGTTTCACTTGCCCTTTAAACCTACAGTTATCAATTCCTGCAAAAACAGCCAGTTTCCCTGCAAAATTCTCGTGCTTTAATAGGGCAACTGCTCCAGTTTGCGCGAGTGCCTCAACGATTAACACGCCAGGCATAAGTGGAAAATCAGGAAAATGGCCATTGAAAAACTCCTCATTTGCACTCACGTTCTTAATCGCTGTGCAACGTTCTCCCGCTTGCAGTTCTGTTACCCGATCAATGAGTAAAAACGGGTAGCGGTGGGGGATGATCTCTTTAATCTCTTCAATTGATAGCATCTGTTCAACATCCTTTAGCCGTTAATATAGTCATAGAGGTCTGTCCATGTCTCCCATTGCAAGATATCAAAACCTTCACTACCTCCAATGATATTATAACCAAAGAGCAAGCCGAGAACGAGGGCAACAATGAATAAAAGCGCAACGATTAGTAAGCGAAGCCAGATTGGGAATGCCCGAATTCTTCTGCCTCTCTTCTCTGCTCGCTTTTCTTTCCTTCGCTCTTTACGGGTTTGTTTTTTGTCGTTCTCTTCCATTGATTCATCCGTCGATTGCTCAGTCATGGAATACTCCTTACGCTCTAGGGCACTACATTAACGTAAACTGTTCACAAGGCCCATCATTTGGTCAGACTGACTTAATGAACGAGAATGCATGCTATAAAGACGTTGCATCTCCATCAGTTTCACCATTTCCATAGCCATATCTACATTCGATTGTTCCAATGCGCCTTGAACAACCGATTCACTTGTCGCCGCTTCATATTCTAGTACATCACCAATGGCAAGATCAAGCGCATCCACGTCCGGAATTGCAAATAAATTATTGCCAATCGCTTCAAGTAATTGCGGCTTACTCACATTGGCTACACTCAACGTCCCGATGGCCACTTCTGTTCCATCATTTAACTGTGCGTTTAATGTTCCGTCAGGCTGTAACGTGAAATCAACCGCCTCTCCAGGCACAGTCATTGCGTTGCCGTTCACATCAAGTAGCGCTTCCCCGTTTCTCGTCACGAGCTGCCACGCTCCTGCTGCTGATTCTGTTAAATAAAAAGCGCCGTCACGCGTTAAGTACGTCTCACCATCTCGCTCCACAGGGAAGAACTGTCCAGGTTGCGTGAGTGCAAAGTCAAGACTCCGCCCGCTCTGGTGAATTGATCCTTGCTCAAAACGCATAGCCGTTTGTGCTAGTCCAGCCCCTGTACCGACGCGAATACCTTCCGGTGTATAGCGTGTACCTTCTGGTTGTGGGACGGTTTGATTGTTCACTTGTTGATAAAGCATATCGGCAAAAGAGCTCTCTCTTCTTTGATAGCCTGTTCGGTTCATATTCGCTAAGTTATGAGAAATTGTATCAATGCCTTGTTGCAACTGACCCATGGAAACCGTTGATGAAATCATTTCGTCACTCCCCCATTTCCGACATCATTCCCGGGAAATATGACTACCCAAGTCGACCGATGTCGTTTGCTGCCCGTTGTAAATTCTGGTCATATGCTTGAAGTACAGTCTGATTCGCTTCAAACTGTCGATAAGCGGTCATCATATCTGTCATCGTCGTCATCGGATCGACATTGGATCGTTCAACAAATCCTTGTTGCAACGAATATGGGAGATCGGCAATGCCGATTGCGCTTGGCAATTCTCCGCCCGCTGTCGTCAAAAGGCCCTCGCCAGCTTTCACCAAATCGTTCGGATCTTCTGCAAAACGAACGTCCAACTGACCGACCGCATTTCCTTCTTGGTCGGTAATCTCCCCCGTCTCATTCATCTGAAACCATTCATTCGTAACAAGCATTGCTTCACCATCATTACCGAGCAAACGATGCCCAGCACTCGTCGTTAAATAGCCTTCCCCATCAACGGCGAAATTACCGTTTCTCGTATAGGCAGCTTCTCCATCTTCACCTGCTACAGCAAAGAACAAGCCCCCACCATCAACGAAGCCTTGCAATAGCGCAACATCCGTACTCGTTCCAGTCTCTTGCAAGTCTCCTTGACGATAATCTGGCGTTCGCTCCTGCATATAAACCCCTGTCGAAAGTTCCCCGACCGGTTGCCTCTGACCGGTATTCATCGCTTGGATAAGCATGTTCGGAAACGAGCGAATGCCTGCGTAATCCGCTTTGTGCCCTGGTGTATTCACATTGGCTAAGTTATCGTTCAACATTTCCGTTCGGCGTTGCTGTGTAATCATCCTGAAGCCGCTTGATAATACCCACGAATCATAGTCCGCTTCCCCTCTCGTATTATGCCTTTAAGCGCGTCGACATCTTATCCAAATTCTCAAGAATAATTCCCGTACCAATGGCCACACAGTGCATCGGCTCCTCGGCAATGAGTACCGGCACTTTTAATTCATCTGTCAGCAGCGTGTCCATGCCGTGAAGAAGAGCTCCTCCTCCGGTAAGAATAACGCCTCGATCAATGATGTCTGCTGAAAGCTCAGGAGGTGTTTGCTCCAATACGAACTTTGCCGCGGCCACAATGTTCGAAACCGACTCGCTTAATGCTTCTTTAATCTCACTAGAATTAACCGTGATTGTTTGTGGAAGCCCGCTCACCATATCACGCCCGCGAATGTCCATTTGCTCGTCCCGACCGCTAGGCGAGACGGTCGCCACATTTTTCTTAATATCTTCAGCCGTTCGTTCACCGATAAGTAACTTGTATTTTCTCTTAATATACGCAAGAATGTCGCTATCAAACTGATCGCCAGCCGTTTTAATTGACTTCGACGTGACAATACCACCCATTGATAAGACAGCGACGTCTGTCGTTCCCCCGCCTATGTCAACGACCATATTGCCGCTCGGTTGGAAAATATCCATACCCGCACCAATCGCGGCCACTTTCGGCTCTTCTTCTAAGTACACGTTCTTGCCACCGCTCTTTTCAACCGTCTCACGAATTGCCTTTTGTTCCACTGATGTAATATCTGTCGGACAGCAAATTAATATCCTCGGTTTTACGAATGACGATTTGACGTTCACTTTCGCTAAGAAGTGGCGAAGCATTGCCTCGGTCAAATTAAAATCAGCAATGACGCCGTCTTTCATCGGACGAAGTGCGACAATGTTGCCAGGGGTTCTCCCGACCATGCGAAAGGCTTCTTCACCGACGGCTAGCGCTTTCCCCGTTCCTTTATCAATCGCTACAACTGAAGGTTCATTAAGCACGATGCCGCGCCCTTTAATGTGCATGAGCACATTTGCCGTTCCTAGGTCAATTCCAATATCTCTGCCAAACATTTGGCACCTTCCTCTCAAATGAAATGTCAATATATGTATAATAGTGTTCCCTTACGCTCACATCCACAGTCATCAATGCTTAATTTTACCACATCGATGTCGAAATATGAATCAAAGGATCGAATGTTTTGAGATTTCTCTGCGACTTGAGTCACACCCCTTAAAAAAACCCGCGCAGCCAATCATTTGGCTACGCGGGTTTCAGTATTGTCCATCATTTTCTCTAAATGCCGGATGGTCGGGGTTAGATTGACTAGAAAATAGGCTTCTCTCAACCTTCTTGCTGGGTGACTTTTCTTTGTATACGCAGGACCGCCGACGTGGAGCATCGTCATGTGCGCGGCTAAAATGGCCCTTCTGCGCTCGCTTTTCTAATTGGCAATAGTGCCTCCCAATAGAGCTCATCCTCGTTCGCAAACTGATTAGAAAGCGCAGCTTCTTGCTCTTTTAATAAGACGCTAATCGTGTCTGGCTGCTCGCTCAAATATTCGTTGCAGCCATTTTGTTTGCTGTTTGCGCTTTTCACCGCCGCAATCGCCGCTTCCATTACCCCAAAACCTAGCGGAATCTGGTACACGAGGAAGTACGGTCGGATCGTTGCCACAAAAGCATCGGCATCCTCTGCTAATATGTGCTCCGCAGGAATGACTTGGTCTAAAAACCGGACAGCATAGGTGGCACTTCCATTAATCCCTAAATACTCTTTCTTTTCTTTCAAGCGAATGTTCTCACTCGAACAATTCACAAAGATCATGATGTTCCGGTCTTCACCTTCAACACGAGCAACTGCGCCAAACCAATGGTTTGGACCAAGGTTTGAAACAGACGGCAACGTGCCGGATACTTCGTAGTTTTCGCCGACCGGTTTCGCTGACAAGTGCAATGGCTCTAAACCAGCAAAATGTTTCATCGGATTGGAAAGACCCGTTCCACCGAGAATGTCTCCACGCTCTAATCCATGGAGAAACTTCTGCTTAAGCGCTTCATTACTCGTATGACGAACGTATGTGAGCAACGCAAGGTGGCACCAGGCAATAAACCCTGTCGTCATGCAAAACTTTGAAACGACCTTCACCGTTTCGACTTCTTGTTGAACGGTTTCCAAATAAGAGCGTTCCTGCGAAGAGAAGCACCCATGCTCTCCAAGCCCTCGTAAGATTTGATCTGGATACATTCCTTCCATATCAATGTCTTGCACGAGTGGCTTTAATGTTTTTTTCAACCATTGCTCAAGCATGTGCTTCTCCTCCTATTAATCTCTGGATAGTTTTGTGATCGAGCTAACAGGTGCGCTTACCGCTTCCCTTGCACGTTTCACGGCATCATCGTCAGGGGCATCATAAAAACATAAACATTTTGTCATATCTTCACATACATACGTGCGCTGAAATTCGACTTCTGGTACTTCAGCATAGTGCACAGAGTTTTTCTTTTTGCGTGCCAAGTATTGGTCCATCGTTAAGTCTGCAGGGAAATTCCACTCTACAAGATAATTGATTTGTCCCGCATTTTTCTTCACATCTTCTAGCTCTTGCCCGACGATTCGCACTTCTTTCACTGTCTGCACCGTAAATGCTTCTCCTGAAAATGCAGGCTGAACCTCCTCTTCTTTGTTCGCTTCAACAATGACGTACACTTTCTTAAAGTCGCTCGCAACTTGCACTTCAATGAGCTTTCCCTCGTCTAGATGTAACGTTGCGACAGCTGCTTCTACAGCTGATTTGTTCTCACCAGACTCATTTAATGTCGCTTCAACTAAAAATAATGCCATTTGTTCGTCACTCCTTTATTGTTTGTAGTTATTTTATTATACTTAGTTAAAAAAATCAACTTAGTATACTCTATGTTATACTTACGAAACAAAAGGAGGAAATGTGATGAAAGAACGTTACCCACTTCCATGTAACATTGCACAAACACTGAACATCGTCGGCGATCGCTGGACGCTTCTCATCATTCATGAAATTCTTATCGGAAACACGACCTTTAATGATATTAAGCACAATCTTGAAACGGTTTCAGCAAACCTTTTATCATCTCGACTTAAGGCGTTGGAAGCAGAAGGAATGGTCACATCTGAGCTGTACAGCAAACACCCTCCACGCTATCAGTATGCACTCACCAACAAAGGGCGAGCACTTGAGCCCGTTTTTCATGCATTTCTGCTCTGGGGACGAGACCATTTGGACAAATGTTACAAGAAGCTCGTTGACGAACAGACCGGCCAAGAAGTGAGCATTGGTTTTTTTGATCGTGAGAGTGGTGAGCGAATTCCATCTGACCAATTGCAAGTGCTGCCGTACGAACGGCAAACTAGCGGTTAAATCCCCACTGTTTCCCAACCCATGTTTCAAACAGCCCGATCAGTTTATCGATGGCTAAGCCAAGTACGCCAATAAATACAATGCCTGCAAGCACGAGATCAAGGTCTAAAGCGTTTCTCGCATCAATGATGAGATACCCAAGTCCTGACTGTGCCCCGACCATTTCCCCGGCAACGAGGAAGATCCACGCAGTCCCGACCGCGAGGTGAAGGCCGTTGGCAATGCCGGGGAACGCAGCAGGAAGAATCACTTTATACATAAGTGCCGGCTGCCTTACTTCTAGGTTCTCGGCAAGCTTCAAATACGTTGCGTCCACTTTCTTTACGGCAGAGACGGTAGAAAGAAGCACAGGAAAGAACGCTGCGATAAAGATAATTACAATGGCAGGCATGCTTCCAATTCCAAACCAAAGCACGATAAACGGTGTCCAAGCAACCGGAGCAACTGGCCTTAACACTTGTACAATAGGGTCAGCAACCCCCCATAATCTTGGGGAACGACCTAAAATTAATCCGAGCACGATGGCGACGACGACGGCAAGGCCATATCCAGTAAAGAACCGGTACAAACTGACGACCATATGTTCAAACAGCGTACCATCCAGCGTCATGCTGACGATACCTTCCCCAACCGCAACGGGGATGGCAAAAGCGCTTCTTCGTAATCTCCAATCCAAATAACGAGTTGCCACACGATGACAACGAGCGTAAACGCGATGAGAATATTTACAAGTTTCTTCATGGGCGACGTTGGATCTCCTCAAGTAGTGACGTATCAACAAACTCTTCATAAGATGGCGGTTGCTCCATCAAGTTTAAATCGAGCACCCGCTCCGTCATATAATCATAATCCTCACGATTCACTTTCAAGTTTTCATAGGAAATCCATTCTAGTGACAATTCCAAAGCCTCTTCTTCCACATTCAAGTAAGCGAGGTGAGCATCAAGATCATCTTCAGCATGTTCGCCTGCTTGTACATAGCCTTCCATAAATTGTTTGGCTAACTCTGGGCGATCTTCTAAAAAGCTCTGTCTGAATACCATCGCACAACATAAGCACCCTGGCCAAAGTTGATGAGATTGACCGAGCACGTGGCCGACGTCTAGCGTGACGCCAATCGCCCCAAACGGCTCGGCGACGATATAGCTTTCGATTCGACCTTCTGAGAGCGCGGCAGGCATTTCTGCTGGCGGCATCTCCACAACGTTTACATCGTCATAAGCCATATCTGCATTCTCTAACATTTTATCGAGTAACAAGTTGTGCGTAGACAAGGTGTGTGGTATAGCAACCGTTTTTCCGTGCAGGTCTTCTACATGCTGAATGTCGTGGCTGGCGATGATGGCATTCCCGTCTTCATGGCCGAGTGCCGTTGCTTTGATGTCAATCCCTTTTTCACGGGCTTTCATCGCAAGTGGAAAGAGTACTGATGCACCGTCAATTCTGCCACTGTTCAGCGCGTCCATCAGGTCAATCCACGTTCCGAAGCGAATCAGTTCGATCTCTGCGTCATGCATGAATTGTTCTTGCTGTTCATTGGCGATGTATAGGGGCGCTGCATGAGTGATAGGCAGATAGCCTACCTTAATCGTGTTGTCTGCAGCCGCTTCACGTTGCTGGCACCCACTCATCACAATGGCCGAAACGAGAAGCAATATGGCTGGGATTGCATAGTATTGACGTGGCATCGTGGGTCCCCCTAGATGTGATAATCAGAATCAATTTCGGTTCTACCAAAATGAAACGTATCAAAAATTAGCTTTCGAAAATATTGAAAATCGCCATGGCTTCGATCTCTTGGCCGCGGTAACGTGATGTTGATTGTTTTTTGAATTGTGCCAGGATTTCGGTCCATAATGATGATCCTGTCTGAAAGATACACCGCTTCATCAATATCATGGGTGACAAGAGCAATCGTCGTCTCCTCTTGTTGCTGAATGCGGAGCAACTCATCTTGGAGGTGATAACGATTAAATGTATCGAGAGCGGCAAACGGTTCGTCCATTAAGATAAGTTCCGGCTGAATAGCCAGCGCTCGCGCAATCGCCACTCGCTGCTGCATTCCTCCGGACAACTGAGACGGGAATTGGCTGGCACTGCTCGCCAGCCCGACTAGCTCTAGATACTGTTCCGCTCGCGCTCGCCGTTCTTCTTTGGATGGAACTTCCGCCTCCAACGCGAACTCGACATTCTTTTGTACCGTTCGCCATGGAAGAAGCCCGTAATGTTGAAATAGCATGATGGCGCGACGGCTCGGACGCTCTACCGGTTTTTCATCAAGGTGGACAGCACCGGATGTTGGTGCCTCAAACCCACCGATCACATTGAGAAGCGTACTTTTACCACAGCCACTCTCGCCAAGAATAGAAACGAATTCTCCTTTTTCAATCGATAGAGAAATCTCTGACAAAACTTGATGGGATTGGAACGATTTGCTCATCTGTTGAACATCGACAAGGGATGTCATCGGATCACCTTAATTCATGTATATTTGATAATACTTAGTTGTTTACTATGTTTTAAGTTATTTTATTACACTCGGTTAGAAAATACAACTGAAAATACAAAAAAGTCTGGTTAGCGGATGACCAGGAGACGGGACCGACCGCAACTTGGATCTTAAGTTCAATCGATTGCATGAAGGGCAAAAAGCCCACAAAAAGAACGAAACCCCAACGTAGACATTACGTTGGGGTTTCGTCAAAGCCTCATATTAAAAGTTAGAAAGCCCATAAACAAACAGCAAAGACGCAAAATTTTCGCATGAGTGGGCTTAAAAAGGGGGTGGCTCGTCGCGCCTATTCTGCGCGCAAGTTTTGTCAATCTGCGCTCTAGTTTGCTAGATTCAGACGATTGCTCGTCAATTCCATGCTAACTTGCGCGCACTTTCTTCCAACTTGCGCGCAGATTTGTGTCTGGAGAGATAGAAACCTTTCGGGCCCGGTGGGGCCGAACCGAAACCGGTCTAGCTTCGGCGCGGGGAGTGACCACGATGTTCGCTCGCCCCACCTCAACCCTCAACCGGATTGGACGAAGCCCGAATGACGAGCTCTGGCTCCACGAGCCGCTCCACGCCGTGCATGTTCTCGTCAATTAAGTCTTTAAGCAACCGGGACGCGAGCTGTCCGATCTTTTCTTTGTTTTGGCGGACGGTTGTGAGCGGCGGGTCTACATATTGTGCTGCATCGATATCGTCACAGCCGATGATGCTGTATGAATGAAGGGGCAACTGTGCCTCTTTAAGTGCCCGTAGCGCACCAATCGCCATCAAGTCGGAGGCGGTAAAAATGGCGGACGGGACGGATTCTTGCTGCAGAAACGAACGCATCGCTTCGTAGCCGCTCTGTTCGAAGAAATCTCCTTCATAGATCCAGTCTTCGTTAACGTGAAGCTGATAGCTACGCATCGCGCTGTGGAAGGCATCCAAGCGCAGACGGGCAATGGTCGACGGTTTTTGCCCGCCGATAAAGCCGATATCTCGGTGACCTTCTAAATAGAAATGTTCAATGACCTTTGCTAACATTTCATCGTTGTCGGTCATCAAGTACGTCGAGTTTTTGCCCCGCAAGGTGAGATCAATGCCAACACAAGATCTCACTCTCGTCAAGCGCATAGACGGACGGCTGAATTGTCTCCCCGCCGATAATGATGCACCCGTCAACATTGTAATGACGGCATCTTTCTAAGAAATCTTCGTCTCCTTCGTGAAAATGTTCATTTGAAAAGAACATCAGGTCATAACCAAGCCGCCCGACGCTATTTTTAAACGCATTTAACACATCGACGAAAAACGGATGGTTAAAGTCAGCATTTACCCGCCCTGCATAGATGACACCAATCACATGCGTCACCTTTTTCGCTAATGATTGGGCAGAATACGATGGCCGGTATCCGTGTTCTTTCATAATCTGCAAGACTTTATTTTTCGTCTCACTCCCGACATCATCGTAGTTGTTAATGATTTTAGATACCGTGCTCTGTGAAACGCCTGATAGGCGTGCGATTTCTTTGATTGTCATTCTCATTTGCTTTTACACACTCCTATTGTTATCCCTTCAACGCGCCGTCGGTGATGCTGCGGATAAATAATCGATTAAAAATAAGAAACACAACGATGAGTGGGACGGTCGCCCAAAACGTTCCTGACATAATCATACCGTAATCCCGGCTCCGGTCACTTTCTAATACACTCAATGCAACTTGAAGTGTATACATCGACGTATCTTGCAATGCGATGAGCGGCCACATAAAGTCTCCCCAGATTTGCATAAACACGATAATTCCGAGTGTAGCAAACGCCGGATACACCATCGGAATGACGATATTCCAATACATTCGCCAGTTGGAACACCCATCAATGCGGGCCGCTTCTACAATTTCATCATGAATAGCGCTATAGATGTACTGCCTCATCCAAAATATCCCGAACGCGTTAATTAACCCTGGGAAAATAAGGGCACGATAATCATTCAGCCAGCCAAAGTTTGTAATTAAATAATACAGCGGAATCACACCCAGTACAGGCGGAATCATCATCGTTGCAAGCACAATGAGAAACAAGGATCGTCGACCTGGGAACTGTAGTTTTGCAAACGCAAACCCCGCTAGAGAACAAAGAAAGATGACGCCGATCGTAATCGTACTTGCAACAAAGAATGAATTGAGCAAGTTACGGAAAAACGGAATGTTGCTTAAGACGTTTTCAAAGTTCGTCATCATTTCTGGACCTGGAATTAACACAGGGGGAATGCTATTAATTACATGGTTTGGGCTCGTCGCCATGACAAACATCCAATAGATTGGGAAAATCGACAAGAGAGAGACGATGATTAGAAGCGTATAAACGATTCCTTTTTTCATACTCGCGCCCTCCGTTTCGACTGCTGACCGATTCGACTCGTCAAGAACATGTTTACAGCTGTAAATACAATAATAATAAAAAATAGGATGAGCGACGTTGCCGCTGCGGTTCCGAAGTAGTTATTATGAAACCCTTCCCGGTACAAATAGAGCACAACGGTCATACCTTCTGGGCGATACCCAGAAAAAATCATTGGCTCGGCGAACACTTGCAAAGCACCCACCGTGGCCGTAAATACGGTAAAGAGAATGAACGGTTTTAACATTGGAATCGTAATGTAGCGAAGCTGCTGAAAAATCGATGCCCCTTCTAGCCGCGCCGCTTCATATAAATGCCCGGGTATGCTCTGCATTCCCGCTAAATAAATAAGCGTATTGTAGCCGAGCCAGCGCCAAAAAATCATCGTCGCTATCGCAATCTTCGCACCCCATTCCGAACGGTTCCACACGACGGGTCCATGCCAAACAAACCGATCACAGAGTTGATTAGCCCGTGTGGCTGGTTACTAAAAATAACGCTAAACACAATGGCTACCGCTACAATCGACGTCACGTACGGCAAAAAGATCATCATCCGAAATACATTTTTGTATTTTAAAAATGTTGCATTAAGGGCGTACGCGAGCAATATTCCGATGACGAGCTGAGGCGCGGTTCCCATAATACCAATAATGAGTGTGTTCGAAAGACTTTTCCAAAACAACTCGTCGTTTAAGATGTACTGAAAGTTATGTAAGCCTGCGAATTCCATGTCGCTCAGCCCGTCCCAACGAAAGAAACCAATATAGAAACTAAACAAAATCGGAAACAGACCAAACACAGCAAACAACAAATAAAACGGGGAAATAAACAAATATCCCGATAGCGCATTTCGCTTCTTTTCAGTAATTTTTTTTCTGTTTTTTCTCCAAGGTAAGGCCCATGATTATCTCTCCTCGAAAGGAAGAGAGGAATGATTCACACTCCTCTCCCGAAATAGAATTACCGATTCATTTGCTGATCAATTCGATTCACTGCCGCTTGCCATTCTTGCTCAGCGTCAGACCCATCAACAACATTCATGAGCGCTTCAAGAACTTCCTCGTTTGCCATGCCGTAGTGTCTTCCTTTGTAGATGTAACTCACGTCTTCAGCGGCTTCCGCAAAGATTTGTGCGGTGTTTTGACCACCGAAATACTCGTCGCTATAATTTTGGAACTCTTCCATCTCATACGTAGCTGGTGTGGAAGGGAATAGACCGTCAGCCCGAAACGCTTCGAGCTGTTGGTCCGGAGAAAGCATCCACGCTAAAAACTCATACGCCTCTTCTGGATGGTCCGACTCCGCTGGAACCGTCATATACGAACCACCCAGTTACCGCCTTCATCTCCTGGCATCGTCACGACGCGCCACTCATCAGAATCGGGAGCATTGTTCCGGATCACCCCTTGCATCCAGGCCGGTGCTAACATCGTCGCGTAACTGCCTTGCGCTTGGGCGTCCCCCCATTCTGGTGACCACATATCCACACTTCCAACCGTGCCCTCATCAATCATGTCCACCGTGTAATCATAGGCTTCGCGCACATGAGCGGAAGTCTCCATAATGAGTTCATCCTCTTCATTGAAGTACGCCTCAGGGCGAATGTCTCGCTGAGCGTTAAAGATAAGCTCAGGGTTATCGACCATTGGTTTTCCCGTCTCTTCATAAATGGTCCGCGCGGTTTCTTCATAGTCCTCCCACGTAGCGATCATCTCTTCTACTTCCTCGGGTTCGCTAGGCAGACCAGCTTCTTCAAAAACATCTTGACGATAGAACATAACGGTCGGTCCAATATCTGTCGGAAGTCCAAACAAGAAGTCTCCGTCGGTGTTCTCTGAAACCGCCCACGCCCAATCTAAATAGTCACCGGCCACATCTTCTGCACCGTACTCATACAAATTGTGAAAGCGATCTTCCGCCACTTGGAACCGATCCATTTCGGAAACTTCAATCATCGCCATGTCTGGTGCTCCACTACTTGCTGATAGTGCATTAAACAAGTTGTTGTGGTGGTCTTCCATATCGAGATTTTCCACTTGAATCGTAATATGTGGATGTTCTTCCATATACTCCGCTGCCATCTCCTCATACGGAACGGTGTCAAACGTCCACATCGTTAATGACACCTCTTCACCATCTGCAGAAGACCCCTCATCCCCATTACATGCAGTCAATAGTAGCACCGAACCGACAACAACATACCCGTTACGCCACTTCATTCATTCGTCCTCCTTTTTTGAAGAAACCGCTTTCGTAAACATTCATGAATGTACCGTCTGACTAGCAATGAACGCTTGTAACCAATAGGCACTTTGCTTAGGCGTTCGTTTGAGTGTTGTAAAATCAATATGAACAACCCCAAATCGCTTTGATAACCCGTACGCCCATTCAAAATTGTCCAGAAACGACCAGACATAATACCCACGTAAATCAACGCCCGACTGGATGGCTCGTAAACACGATTGCAAGTGTTGGTCTAGATAATCGGCTCGCTGCTCATCATTCACCTCTCCCCCAACCACTTCATCTCGATACGCCGCACCGTTTTCTGACACATACAACGGCTGTTTTCCATAATCATTCGTCACTCTAACGAGCAAATCATATAACCCTTCTGGATACACATCCCATTCCATAGCCGTTTTCGGCAGGCTCGTTTCTACCGGCTTCGATCCTGCGGGATTCTCAGTCGACACCGGGGAAGCCTCCACAAAATCGCTTGAATAATAATTAATGCCGAGAAAATCAATTGGCTGCTGAATCTGCTCTAAATCTCCTTGTTGTAAAAATGACAGATCCGTCTGTTTTTCATAGATTGTGAGCATATCCTTAGGATACGTTCCTTTATAAACGGGGTCCAAAAACCACCGGTTTAAGAAGCCATCCGCCGAATGACAGCCTCTTGGCTCGACGGGCGGGAATCTGCTGGGTAATGAGAACTAAGGTTTAAGGCGATGCCCGTTTGTTGCTCGGTTTGCTTCATCGCGCGCAAACGCTCTGTCGCAAGACCGTGGGAAAGTAGCAAGTGGTGAGCGGCGGTCAGGAAATTGTTTAATCCTTTTTTACCCGGAGCGTGAATTCCTTCGCCATACCCTAAGCGCGATGCTACCCACGGCTCATTTTGCGTAATCCAATACGGCACTTCAGCAGAGAATTCGCGAAACATCCGCTCCGCATATTCCGCAAAGTAGTAAGCCGTATCGCGGTTTAACCAGCCGCCTTCATCCTCTAATTGTTGAGGAAGCTCCCAATGATAGAGTGTGAGCATCGGTGTGATCTGGTGTTCATTCAATTCATTGATCAGCCGTTTATAAAAATCAATTCCGGCTTCGTTTACAGGGCCTCTACCATCCGGCATCACACGTGACCAATTGATCGAGAAACGATAATGGCTAAAGTTTAAATTTTTCATCAATTTAATATCTTCTTTGAAATAAGTATAGTGATCACAGGCTATTCTGCCATCTGTCTGATCGAGGATCGCCCCTTCTTGTTCAACAAATGTATCCCAAATGCACGGCCCTTTTCCGTCAACGTCCGCTGCTCCTTCAATTTGATATGAGGATGTGGCAGCGCCCCAATGAAACGATCGTGGAAATGTATACAGTTGACTCGCCCCTTTCGAAAAATATACTAAACCGGTTTCGAATACAATTTACAATCAATTCAGAAATAAGTCAATGTTTTTTTAGAAAGCGCTTTCTTTATTGATAAAAAAACAGCCGGCCGAAACGGCCGACGTCGAGGTAATTCTTTACGATGTCTGCTGCTGAACGATCATCGCGTTTATAAAATGTTCTAGCTCTGTGTGCATCCTAGCTTCTGCTTGCTGTTCAATGATTCTCCCCTCTGCTACATGAGCATCCAAGACGTAACTTCCTTTTTGAATCCAGCTGGCACCGAGTGCGGTGAGGACAGGTTTGAGGCTGTAATCAATAGCAAGAAGGTGGCCGAAGGACCCACCAATCATTATGGGAAGTACGACTTTATTTTCCAGACTTTTCATCGGTAACAGATCCAAAAACGTCTTTAACACACCGGAATAGGCGGATTTAAACACAGGTGTTAGCACAATGACCGCCCGCGCTTCTTGTACGGTTTTTAATGCATTCGCAATTTCTGCGCGCTTTGAATTTGCTGTAATTAAGTCTTCGGACGGCAGTTCAAACACTGGAATGACGGAATAGGACTGTTGCGTCGACTCCAGATGATCGATGGCATAGTCGGTTAATACGTTCAAACGGGACTCAGCTTTTACACCTCCGTAAATGATCGCTACATCCGTCATATGACTCATCCCCTTTTCTTTACGTTTGTTGGAGTGCTTTTTCCACATGCTCAATGCCGACCTCTGTGACAGCTGAGTAGACATGGTCGTTTCCAATTTCCACGACGGGTACGTGGCGAATGCCGTACTTCACTTCCAAAATGTCACGATAGTCATCCTTCTCTGTAATATCAATCTCTGAAAACGCAACGTTTTTTCCGCGGAGAAATCCTCGCACTTCTTCACAATAGTGGCACCCTGCTTTTGACCAAACGATTATGGTTTGACTCATTCCAACGTCCTCCTTACATAGATTGTGGGATTGCTCCGATCAGCTTTTTCGTATAGTCATGCTGCGGAGTGTGAAAGATGTGATTTCGATCACCGATCTCAATGAGCTCTCCGGCCTTCATGACACCGATACGATCCGAGATGTAGCGAACGACACCAAGGTCGTGGCTAATAAACAGATACGTAAGACCGAGTTCTCTTTGCAAATGTTTCAATAAGTTAATGATTTGCGCCTGCACAGAAACATCCAACGCGGATACGGCTTCATCTGCAACGATAAAGCGGGGCTTTGTACTAATGGCGCGGGCAATGTTCAGCCTTTGTCGCTGCCCTCCAGAAAATTGATGAGGATACCGTTCTCCCCATTCCGGATTCAAACCGACCTGATCGAGAAGACGTTCGACTTTTTCTTGAAGTTTTCTTCCTTTCAAACCGAAATGGAGGCAAGCGGTTCCCCGACAATGTCTTTTGCTTTCCAGCGTGGATCCAATGATGCATATGGATCTTGGAAAATAATCTGAATGTCTTTACGGTAGCTTCTTAATTGTCGATTTTTTAAGGTTCTTAAATTGATTTGATCGTAAAGGATCGTTCCTTCTGTTTGGTCTTCTAATTGAAGCAGCAACCGGCCCAACGTCGATTTTCCGCTGCCGGATTCGCCAACGAGTCCGAACGTTTCTCCTTTGTAGATATCAACAGAAACACCATTCACGGCAATGATTTTCGTTTTCCTTGCTCTCTTTGATGAAAATACCTTTTTTACGTTTTCCGCCGTATAAAGAATTTCATTACTTTTCAATGTGTTGCCTTTCAGATTTTTTTCAGCAGCGATTTCATCCAGCGGCTGTACAGCATCATCCACATGCCAACACGCAACGTGCTGCTGATCGACAGACGTCAGCTGCGGCTCTTTACGGCATTTATTCGTCGCATGTGCACAGCGGTCTTGGAACGCACAACCCGAAGGCACGTTTGATGGGTCCGGTATGGAACCGGGAATGGTCCTGAGTGGGTAAGCTGGGTCGGCCTGTGCGACCGCACTCGCCTTTAAAAGACCGGACGTGTAAGGATGCAACGCTTTGCGGGCTAGGGTTTTCGCATCCGCAATCTCAACGATCTTGCCCGCATACATCACGACAATTCGGTCCGACACTTCCGCGGCAAGACTCAAGTCGTGAGTGACCATCAACAGCGTCATTTTGTATTCGTTTTGCAGCGACTTTAACAGACTCATGATGTCTGCTTGAACGGTCACATCGAGTGCTGTCGTCGGCTCATCAGCGATGAGCAGCGCAGGCCTGCAGGAAAGGGCCATCGCAATCATGGCTCGCTGCAGCATGCCGCCTGAAAGTTCATTTGGGTATTGCTTGAAATGAAGAGATGGAGATGGCAGCTTTACTTTTGCCAGCATGTCGAGCGCTTTTTGTTTCGCTTCTTTCTTCGAAATGTCTTCATGCTCTCGTATTGTCTCAACGATCTGCCTGCCGATCGTGAACACCGGATCAAAAGCAGACATCGGCTCTTGAAAAATCATCGCGATTTCCTTCCCGCGAATCGCCTGCATCTGTTTTGCTGTTTTTAGATGAAGCGGTTCGTGGCGAAACGCCACTTCTCCGCAGGTCTGCTCTGCTTGTTCGTAATCAATGAGACGCATGATCGTTTTTGCGAGCAACGTTTTCCCACTTCCCGATTCTCCTACGAGACAAACGGTCTCCCCTTCGCGCAACTCAAGCGACACGTGACGAAGTAAAGGAATTCCTTCTCCTTCTTTTCCCTTTACTTCTACACTTACATCTCTTACATCCAGAATCTGTTCCAAAACACGGGTCCTCCTCTCAAATTGAACGACGGGGATCTAAACGATCTCTAAGGTAGTCGCCGACAATATTAATGGAAAGTACGAACAACGTGATCGCAAGTCCCGGGAAAGTGACCGTCCACCAGGCAACCGTCAAATAGTTGCGCCCTTGGGAAAGTAGCGTACCCCAATCAGGAATCTCCTTAATCACGCCTAAACCTAAAAAACTAAGGCCCGCACCGACGAGTAAAGATGAGCCGACTCCGACAGTCGCCATGACTAGAATCGGCGCATACACGTTCGGCATAATGTGGCGCTTAAACGTTCGAATCGGGTTGAGTCCGATCGCTCGTGAAGCGGTAATATACGGCCTTTGTTTTGTTGATTTCACCTGTCCGCGAATGACCCGAGCATAGCCTGGTATCGCAGCGATGGCGATTGCCAAGATAAGGTTTTGCAAGCTTGGGCCAAGTGCGAGTGCAATCACGAGCGCGAGCAGCACCCCCGGAATCGCCATGAGAATATCAATGAGCCGCATGAGCACACCTTCAATTACGCCTCCAGCATATCCGGCAATCGCCCCAACGAGGCCACCCGCGAAAAGACCGATGGCTACGGCCGCAAATCCGATGACTAACGAATCTCTTGCTCCGTGGATGACCATCGTCAGCACGTCGCGACCGTAATGGTCAGTACCCATCCAATGCGAGAGTGACGGGGACTGGAGTGTACGATCTTGAAACAACTCGGTCGGTCCGTACGGAGCTATCCACCCCGGTAGTAGAGCACATAAAATAAAGATAAAAACAATGACACTTGCCACCCAGACGCCGACGTCGGAGAGCGCGCGTCGTCTCTTTCTTTTCGGATGGATGTTTTCGCTTGCGTTCATTTGGATTTTTTCACTTGTTAGTACGCGCACACCGTTTCCTCCTTTCATCCAGCTAGCCGGCGCCTCTTCGTATTCGTGGGTCGATGGCGGAATACGATAGGTCAATCGTGAAGTTCACAAGCACATACACGACTGCCGTGACGATAACGACACCTTGCACGACCGGAAAGTCTTGCGTAATAATGGCATCCGCCACCAACCTTCCGATGCCTTGTCTGGAAAAAACCGTCTCAATAACGACAGCACCTGCCAGCAGCTCTCCGACTTGCACGCCGATCATTGTGATTGCAGGTATCAGAGCATTACGGAACACGTGAAGGTAAGTCACTTTTCCGTCAGACAACCCTTTTGCTCGCAGCGTCGTGACGTAAGGATCTTGAATCGTCTCCAGTACACTGTTTCGGACCATCCGAACAATGTATCCAGCACTGACAAAACCGAGGGCTAGCGATGGTAAAATTAACGACTGAAATCCTTCAGAGCCCATTGTCGGAAGCCAACCAAGGGTGACGCCAAACAATAGAATCAGCAGAATCCCTGACCAGAAGGTCGGCATCGATACACCGAACAAACTCACAACGCGCACGAGAAAATCAATCCACGTATTCGATTTTAGCGCCGAAAGAATGCCGAGCGTGACACCAAACACAACCGCAACTCCCATGCTCATGACCGTCAATTGAATGGTTGCTGGCAACTGTTCGAGAATACGGTCGAGTACCGGCTCCTGAGTGACGAAGGAGTGCCCGAAATCGCCTTGCAGCAAATTACCCATATAATTAAGAAACTGCTGATGGAGCGGCAAATCCAAACCGAGCTGTTCCCGTAGGTGCATAATGGTGTTCTCATCTGCCGGCGCACCGTCTAACATGCGCTGAACTGGGTCTCCGGGCAACATATACAAAATCAAGAATACGAGAGCACAAGCCCCGAGCACAACGCCAATTGCACTAAACAACCGTTGAATAACTAGCCGCTTCATTCTCATTCACTCCTTACTGCCCTACACTTGCATCATAGAATAACGGATAGCCGAGTGTATCAAAGGCAATTCCGTCTACACGGCTGCTCGACGCAACAGTGTACGGAAACACATAGACCGGCAGTCCCAACACTTCATCTTGCACGTATGTTTGAATTTCATCATAAATGGCCAATCGCTCTTCCTCATCGAGCGCTTCCAGTCCATCGACGAACAATTGATCCAACTCATCAGAAGAATAGTGTGTATGATTATGTCCCCACTGTTCCGCGGTTGGAATCGCATTTGAATGATAGAAGCTTCTTAAAATGTCCGGATCTCCGGAAACGTTGCTCACCCCGTGCAAATGATTATCACTTCGGTCCATGACGACATCAAATGTGTCTGCATAAATTTCAATGTCCACCTCAATGCCGACCTCACTTAATTGCTGTTGAATTAAATAGGCAATGTCATTTCGTTTCTCCCTGTTTGGAGATGATTCAACGTAAAAAAGTTGAAGTGGCTCTCCGTCTTTTACACGCGTTCCGTCTCCTTGACGTTCCCATCCGAGTTCATCTAGCAAGCGATTCGCTTCTTCAATGTTTTGATCATCCGTTTCTCGATCAATTGACCAGGTGTCCCCGGGGTCAGCGGCGCGTCTGCCCGCTCATACTGACCAAGGTAGAGACTGTCGACGATGCTGTCCAAGTCGAGGGCAAGTTGCACCGCTTTCCTCGCTTCATACTCATCCCAAGGCTCATGATTTTGGTTAAACATGAGCGTAAACGGAATGCCTGTAGATTCTGCACTCAGCAAATCGATGTCTGGATTTCCTTCCAAGGCATCGACGTTTTGCGGCGGTACAGTTTCAGCTGCTAATACTTCGTTGCTTTGTACGCTTCCAATCCTCGAAGACTCTTCGGGAATGATGTAAAACGACAAAGTGTCCAGATGAGGCGTTCCTTGATTTTCAGCTATCGGCGGTCCCCATTGATACTCATCGTTTCGCTGTAGCGTAATCTTGCTGTTCTCTTGCCAGCTTTCAAACACAAACGGGCCGGTACCAACTGGATTCGTGCTTAACGCACTTCCGTGCTCTTCAGCTGCTGTCGGAGAAACGATGCCTAGAAATGCTTGGCTTAAATAGCTTAAAAAGGGGCTGTACGGCTGTGAAAGTTGGACGGTAATTGTATGTTCATCGACGATTTCCGATGATTCATAAGGTCCGAGAAGCGTCGTCGCAAATCTTACTGCGTCTTAGGATCTTTAATGCGTTCGAAATTGTATTGGACTGCTTCCGCATTGAATGGTGTGCCATCGTGAAACGTGACGTCGTCGCGTAAATGAAACGTATACGCTGTACCATCATCTGAGATTTCCCAGCTCTCTGCGAGCCAAGGTTCAATTCCGTCTTCGGTTTGAATGACGAGGCTGTCATAAATAGAACGCATCACTCGGTAATCAACAGCTGCAGGAACCACATTCGGATCGAGCCCACCCGGAGACGTCGCCAGTGCATAACTAAGTTCCCCACCTTCGGTTGGTGTCGCATCCGCTGCACTTTGTTCATTTTCCTCGCTACATGCACCGAGCAATAAAATTCCTGCGGTCAGAAGCGTCGCTGTCTTCTTCATCTTCTCCCTCACTCCTCTTTCTTATCTGTGAACCGCCTTGGAATGACGGTTTTCTTTCACTGGCAGCCCTAATTGATCGCGAAGCGTTTCGCCCTCATACTCATCGCGGAACACACCTGCTTCACGAAGCAGCGGCACAACGCCTTCGATGAAATCGTCAAGCCCTTCTCCAAGCACCGGTGGAGCAAGAATAAAACCGTCCGCCGCTTCTGCTTCATACCAATCAATTAACTCATCTGCAATTTCTTGCGCTGTGCCGAGAAATGGACCTTTCGGCGTGGTCACAAGCCGTGCCACTTCACGAAGCGTGAGGTTTTCTTGTTTTGCTTTTTGTTTAATGCTGTCCGTCGTCGAACGAAAGCTGTTCTTGCCCACATCGCCAATGTCCGGGAATGGAGCATCTAATGAAAATTGACTGAAATCAAAATGGTCAAAATAGCGACCCAAATAGTTCAGCGTGTCCGTCGTTGACACGAGGTCGGCAATCGCTTCATACTTTGCCTCTGCATCAGCTTTCGTCTTGCCGATAATCGGCCGAAGTCCAGGGAAGATAAGAAGTTCGTCGGCATTTCTACCCTGACCAAACGCTCTTTGTTTTACGTCTTTATAAAACGCCTCCGCTTCCTCTCGAGACGTCGCATTCGTAAAAATAGCATCTGCCGCTTTTGCGGCTAGGTTTTTTCCAGGTTCCGAGGAACCTGCTTGAAAGATGAGCGGCTGCCCTTGAGGCGAGCGATCAATATTGAGTGGTCCCTCCACGGAAAAATGTTTGCCTCATGATGAAGGCGGTGCATGCCGTCCGCTCGGAAAAACTGACCGCTATCACGGTCCCTGATGAAGGCGTCATCTTCCCAGGAGTCCCAAAGCCCTTGCACGACGCCCAAATATTCTTCTGCAATTTCATATCGATCCGCATGGGTCGGATGAGCTGATTTGCTATAGTTCTTCGCCGACCCTTCAAGCGGAGAGGTGACCGCATTCCAGCCTGCCCGGCCGCCGCTAATCTTATCCAGGGAAGCGAATTGCCTGGCGACGGTGAACGGTTCGCTGTACGACGTGGACAACGTCCCGACGAGCCCGATCTGATCTGTTGCCGCCGCGAGTGCGGAAAGAATCGTGATCGGTTCAAACCGGTTCAAAAAGTGCGGGATTGATTTCTCGTTAATGTACAAACCGTCCGCAATAAAAACGAGGTCAAACTTTGCCGCCTCGGCTTTTTTCGCAAGCTCCGTGTAGTAGCGGAAATTTACACTGGCATCAGACGGCACACTCGGATGTCTCCATGAAGCAAAATGCTGCCGGGCCCTTGCAGCATCACACCCAGTTTCAATTGTTTTCGCTTGCTCATTCTACTTCCTCCTTTTCAAATAAACGCGAAAGTTGTTCGTATGAACGAATTCGTTTACGGAAATTTCGAATTGGTGTATGAAAAATGAGTTCATCAATCCCAACATCTGAAGTAATTTCCTCAAGTGTTTGCTGGACAGTGAGAGCAGATCCTGCAATTATCGGAAGTTTGTCTGCTTCAATACGGAAAGGCCTTTTTTCTTGAGATCCAAATAACTCGGCTTGCTCTCTCGAAGTGACCGTAACCTTACTCCCATCATCAAAAATGACTCGATAATGCCAAAGGTCATTTGTTTCAGCAGTGGCTTCCTCATCGCTTTCTCCGACATATATAGGAAGAGCAAGAATGACCAAGCCCGTTTTACTCAGCTCCCTATACGCGTTTACAGCGGCTTTTAAAAGTTCTCGACTTTGATTGATAAATCCAGCAAAAACAAAGGAACTCCCTGTTCTTGCTGCCAACTGTGCACTTTCAACACTTGCTCCGAGAACGTAAACTGGAGGGGGGGTACTTCGATATGGCTCTGCCCTAAGCGAACTTCGTTCGTCAAAGTACTGATGAAGAAGGGACAATTTTTTATCAAATGATTGCTTCTTCTCTTCCTGTTGTTCAATTTGTAATGCCTGCGTAGTAATTGGTAGACCCCCAGGTGCTTTTCCTACCCCTACATCAACACGTCCAGGCGCCAACGCATCCAGAACATTGAAGTTCTCTGCGACTTTGTATGGGCTGTAGTGTTGAAGCATCACCCCACCAGAACCGACTCGAATCGTATTCGTATGAGCAAGCAAATAAGACATCAACACTTCAGGTGACGTTCCCGCAAGTTGCTCACTGCCATGATGCTCTGAAACCCAAAACCGTTCATATCCTAGAGACTCTGCAGTTTTGGCTAAATGAACACTCTGTTTAAGAGCGTCTGAACTGCTCCCCCCTATCTCAATCGGGCTTTGATCAAGTATTCCAAACTTCATCTCCCATTCCCCCATCGTTAAACTTACTTATTATATAATTCTTATAAGTTAAGTATGAATTAAAGGTAGAAATATCGTATCAATGTGACGATTCATCGGCAATCACTCATTGATCAATCATTTTTATCAATGATCGAAAAATTTTGATTTGTTTTTGTTTGTGTAGTGCATTGCGCTGCGTTGCATGGTCTTGATGTATCCGTCATCCAGATGGTCAGGTAAGTATGCGAGTTGAATATCGTGGTGTATTTGGATAAGATGAGTGACATCAATGAGGGCAAGATCATCGGTGCTCCCTACCATACAAAGTTCTGGAAGAAAGCTATACCTTTTCCTGCTGAGATCAGTTTTGTTGCTACACTCAAATCGTCAACGTGATAATCAATTGGCGGCCGCGTATGGTGAACATCAAACATCTTACGAATTCTAGACCAGTCAAACGCCCCACACTCAAAAAAAACCATCGGCTCAGAAGCGAGATCATCCACACTAATGGAAGATTGCCTTAGCAAAGAATGCTCTTGCTTGACTGCAAGCTGTATTTGATTTTTCAGGAGCGTAAAGGAGGTAACAAGTGGATGTTCCATTCCACGCACAAAAGCAACATCGACTTCTTTTTTGATAAGCTTATTGAGAATGTCTTCATTGTCCCCTGAAATTGTCTTTATTCGAATATAATCAAGCTGATTTCTCCATATAGGTAGTACGTATGGAAGAAAAAACCGAGTAGCAATGCCATTTGCGCCAATCACCAACTCTTCATGACTATGTTCTTGTTTTTGCATCATGTTTTTGCCCTGCTGATATGTTTTGAATATTTGCTCAGCAAAAGGTAAAAATTCCGCACCTTGCGCGGTTATTTCAATGCCTCTACCTTTACGTGTGAATAACTGTACATTCAGTTCTTTTTCAATTGATTTAATACGCGCCGTCACTGATGGTTGAGATAGATAAAGCGCTCTGGCTGCCCGGTGCACATTTTGAAAGTGTGCGACATACAAGTACGCCTCAATATTCTCCATATTCATTGCCCTTGGTCCCTTCTTAATAGAGATTATTTTATTTTAATCTTATAAAACCTATAAGTAAAGTTGTTATTAAATATAAAAAGAGGGTTTTGCAGCTAGTATAGAGAAGTGTATCTCAACCATTTAGTATAAGGAGACTCTTCTATGATTACCGTTAAAGAATTAAACGAAGCACGTGTCCGACTGCACAATACCGTCCACGTCACACCCGTACTCACGTCCAACACATTGAACAAACAAGCAAACGCAAGTGTATATATTAAGTCTGAGCATTTACAAAAAACAGGAAGCTTCAAAATTCGAGGTGCCACCAATTGCGTGATGCAAGCCAAAGAGCAAGGAGCAACGCACCTCATTGCCGCCTCATCTGGCAATCACGGACAAGCCGTCGCCTACATTGCTCGGGAACTCGGCCTAAAAGCGACAATCGTCATTCCTGAAGATGCTAACGCCGCCAAAGAAGAAGCCATTCGTAACTACGGAGCAGAGGTAGTTCACTGCGGAACGACATCAGAGGAACGAATCGCCCACGCCAACGAACTTGTTGATCAGCTCGGTGCAACCTTCATCCCGCCATACGATGACACGCAAATCATTGCCGGACAAGGGACCGTCGGCTTAGAGATCCTATCCCAAGTGAACAACCCAGAAGTCGTTGCGGTCCCTATTGGTGGAGGCGGGCTTATCTCAGGTGTAGCGACTGCCATCAAGAGCATCCATCCAGAAGTAAAGATCATCGGCGTGGAGCCACCAACGCTGATGATACACGACGCTCACTCGAACGCGGGGAACGCGTTTCCATTGATGCAGCCAATACCATCGCAGATGGATTACGTGCATCTACACCCGGCGCAATGACGTTCCCTATCATTCAGCAATACGTCGACGAAATCGTTACCGTCAGCGAAGAAGACATCCGAGAAGCCTTCGTCTTTTATCTGTCTCGCATGAAACAAGTAATCGAACCTTCTGGTGCTACTACCTCGCCGCCTTGCGCTCGGGGAACATTCCCCACAACGGCGGCAACATCGTCCTCGTTGCCAGCGGGGGCAACCTTGATCTCGCCGCCATCCGTCGGTTCGCTGAGTAGCTTGTAGGTGGAATAGAGGGAAGTCGGGTTTGGGGGATTTTAGGAGATGTGTGCTCTAGATCGTTTTTCATTGGTTTCGGCACCCCCAGTGCCGACATGTCGCTTGATTCTGGTATATTTTGGAGATTGGCGATCTAGATAAGTTGAACGAAAGAATTTCATCAAGAACCAATCGTAAGCTTGGTAAGGTGAAAACTGTGCTCGAGTTGCGACCGAACGATTCTCAAGTTGGGGAAAATCGCAGAAAAAGCGGTCTATTCTCATAAACTCGGTCATAGATTGCCGGCTCATGTGTACATCCACGGGATCGAAGTACCCACATGATATCGGCGAGAGCCGCGCCGAACCGAGTTCGGTTTCGTTTCGGCCCCGACGGGGCCGACGTGTCGTTGGCACTTCAACCTGGAATCTGCGCGCTAGTTTGGCAAAATCAGCGCTAAAATCAGTGAAAAGCTCTAACTTGCGCGCAAATGGGGAAAACTAGCGCGCAGAACAGTTGTTCGTCTTGCCCGCATGTACCGCCATCCCCAGCGGCAACGGGTTCATAGAACCATCCTTTGCATTTCCACGCCAAAAACCTAGCAAGACGTCGGCGCGAACCGCGCCGAACCAAGTTCGATTTGGTTTCGGCACCTACGGTGCCAACATGTCGCTTGAATTTTGAAGGGTTTAGCTCCCAGCCCCACCCTTCAAACACCGCCAAAAAAGGCGAGCGTAGCTGTTAGCTACGCTCGCCTTACGTTTTAAAAATCGATGTGGTCCCATGCTTTTTTCAGCCTTGTGTAGCTGTCGCGGCGTTTTTCTTGATCGTGGATATCGGTGGCGACAATCAGTTCATTGAAGCGCGTCTCATTGTAAAATGCTTTTAGATCTGTAGCCACTCGCTCTTCGTCCCCAACAAAGGAGTATTTAAGCATGCTTTCTACTTGCTCTTTTTCAATCGGCTCATGTAGTCTTCCACGTTATCAACGGGTGCGGTGTCCACGCCTCGATTGCCACGAATGATGCTTAAGAACTTCAGCTTACTTGTAGAAGCAAGCCGCTCTGCTTCTTCGTTTGTTTCGGCAACAGTCGCATTGACCGTGACCATCGCATACGGTTCATCGAGATATGCAGATGGCTGGAAACGGTCGTGATAAATCTTCAAAGCGTTGTGTAGCTCTTTCGGCGCAAAGTGGCTAGCAAATGCGTATGGCAGTCCCATCGCCGCTGCTAACTGTGCACCGTACGTGCTCGAACCGAGCAAGTATATCGGAACATTCGTGTTGTGACCTGGGTGAGCTTTTACTGGCATGTCTGCATCACCTAGTAATTGCTGCAACTCGTTTACGTTCTCAGGGAATTGGTTTACTGCATTTCTCGTATCTCTGCGCAAAGCCTGCACGGTCATCGGGTCTGTACCTGGTGCACGACCTAGTCCGAGATCAATTCTGCCTGGATACATACTTTCCAGTGTTCCGAACTGTTCTGCGATAATGAGTGGGGCGTGGTTCGGAAGCATAATGCCTCCAGATCCAACTCGAATCTTTTCGCTATGCCCCGCAAGGTAGCCAATGAGCACACTCGTCGCTGAGCTAGCAATACTTTCCATGTTATGGTGCTCCGCTACCCAATACCTGTGGTAGTCAAGTCGATCTGTATGTTGAATAAGATGCTTGCTATTTTCAAATGCTTCGCTTGGTGTTTGACCCGGCAACACGGGCGCAAGGTCAAGCACGGAGAGGGGAAGTTGACTCACTTTGTCCACCCTTTCTAGTTTGATTCTATAGAACACCATACACCCGCACTATAATTCGAACAAGTAATATGCTTAGTGTATGAAGCGATGGACAGAATCATGCGATGCATGTTCTCTATTCACTCGGGAATACTTAGCAAAAGAAATGAGGTGAACGACCATGAATAAACGCATCATTTCCAGCATGATCTTGTTAAGTGTGCTCGCAGCGTGCAATGGCGAGGCACCTGAAGACGACCTTGAAACGATGGAACCCGAGGTTAATGCCCACATAGGCGGGGACGACGTTTTGAATGTCAATGCAGAAGGAACCGAAGGTATTGGCGGAGACGCAAACGACCACGATAAAAACCAAATGATATAGAAATCTCCACTGTATTGAAGCCCGTTATCATCTAAGGGCTAAGGTGTGAATTTATAGTTGCGATTGAAAAGCGAACACTATGATAAGAAAAAAAGCACCTCTCTGTCGGGTGCTTTTTTCTTATCGGTCTAGCAATTACCTTTTCCTGTTTTTGATGACAAGCTATAGTCATCTTCCATAAGTTCACCACATGCAAAGTGAACGAGCAGAACTTATGTGGTCGACGGCCCATTAGGCATTTATCTGCATATTGCAACACAATACTTTAACAAGTTAAGATCCTGAACGTTCTGTCTTTCATTTCCTTTTATTGTAATTTTATCTATCCTTTGTGGATGATTGGATGTTGTTGTACAATCAAAATATAGACAGAGGAGGGCAACGGCATTGATGAAAGAGGTCTGGTCTTGGGTAAAGACAATTTTAATTGTGTTGATTATTGTTTTAATCGTAAGAACGTTTCTTTTTGGGAATTATCTCGTGAATGGAAGTTCGATGCTCCCAACCATTGAACATGGGGACCGGATCATTATTAATAAATTGTCGTACACATTTTCTGAGCCCGATCGATTTGATGTGATTGTGTTTAACTACTCCGAAACGGAAGACCACATTAAGCGGGTCATTGGGTTGCCTGGAGATGAAGTGGAATATACGGATAATGATTTATACATTAATGGAGAGCTCATCGATGAGCCGTTTACCGATGACTTGACGATGGACTTTACGTTCACAGATATTGGGGAAGGCGAAATCATCCCCGAGGATGAGTATTTCGTCGTTGGCGATAACCGCAATAACAGCATCGATAGCCGGTCGAGCGGTTTTATTGAGGAAGATGCGATCGTCGGCAAAGCGAGCTTGCGTTACTGGCCCGTCCAACGATTCGGATTTGTGGAATAAACGAAACGAGCCTAAATTTAGCTCGTTTTGTTATGCGAGTCACGCCCGCTTCGCACTAATTTCGTCCGCTGCTTTCTCATATTCAGCTTTAATTTCTTTTACGGTATCTTTAATTGATGCGACTGTCTTTACTGACGTCACGCCTTGGCCTGCGCTCCACACGTCTTTCCACGATTTGGCTTCTTTTTTCGTATGTGTCACATCAACTTCCCCAGCTGGTTGTAAGTTTGTCGGGTCCAAACCAGCGGCTTGCATGCTCGGAATGAGGAAGTTGGCGTTCACCCCGCTAATGGCATCCGTATAAAGAATGTCATCCGTATTCGCTTCGACGAGCATTTGCTTGTACTCCGGTTGTGCCATCGCTTCCTCAGTCGCAATGAACCGCGTGCCCATGTAGGCTAAATCCGCACCGAGCACTTCGGCTGCGAGTACTTCTCGGCCACTAGAAATGCAGCCTGCAAGTACAATCGTTCCATCAAAAAACTGCTTTACTTCAGCGATAAATGCCATCGGGTTTAATAAGCCACCGTGGCCACCTGCGCCGCTTGAGACGAGAATAAGTCCATCTACACCTGCACCCGCTGCTTTTTTTGCATGTTTGGTCGTGATCACATCGCTCATGACGATACCACCGTAACTGTGAACGACTTCAACGACCGGTGTTGGATTTCCAAGTGACGTAATTACGACCGGTGGCTGGAATTGGCGGATCCGCTCCAAATCTTCTTCATACCGCGCGTTTGAGCGATGTACGATCAAGTTCACTCCCCACGGAGCAATCGTTGCCTCAGGATCGTCTTGTTTCGCCTGATCGAGCGCATCTTTCACTTCTGTCATCCAACGTTCCAATTGTTCACCCGTACGTGCATTGAGCAGCGGGAACGTTCCGATAATTCCTTGCTTACAACTTTCAATTACCATTTCTGTACCTGAAACGAGAAACATCGGTGCCGCAATGACCGGGAGTTGAACGTGATCTTTTAACATAAGAACCACCTTTTGTGTGAATATTTGTGTATTTACTGTATCACATTATGAATGAATCGTCACTCACTTTAAGCTCGTCCTGCTGTAAACGTAAAGAAGGTTGATCGTCACTAACGATCAAACCCTCATCTCTTATTATGTTTGAACTTTCTAACTTCTATTAGATGATTATGGCTGGGATACCGATTCTGTATCTTTTTTATATTTTACCTTCGTCGCTTCTCCTCCTCTTAGATGTCGAATAGATTTGTGGTAATCCAGAATAACCTTCACTTCACTCGCCAATTCAGGATTAATTTCCGGCAACCGCTCCGTTAGGTCTTTATGGACAGTACTCTTCGAAACGCCGAACTCCTTAGCGATTGTCCGGACGGTTTTTCGAGTTTCCACAATGTACTTACCGATCTTGATGGTTCGCTCTTTGATGTAGTCATGCACACCGCTCGCCTCCCAGTCTGGATGGTTTGTTACAGTTTATTAACCAAGACCGGCAGATATACCAAAAACTCAGTGAGGACAAGGGTTTGCTGTGAAAAAGTAAGAAAAATCGCCTTACAGACCGCTTATTCAAGCAATCAAAAAAACATTTCCTCAAACAAAATGGGTTACTGGTTCTAATTATACGAAGGCGACCACGAAATATACGTGGCGATCCCTTCATTGATGACGAGTAGGGTAGAACACCCCATTTCTTCAGGATGCGTTCCGGACGGACCACTTGATTTTGCGCTCTAGTTTGTTGAGATTAGAGGAATTAATGTGGATTTCATGGTAACTTGCGCGCACATCAGCGCTTAAATAGCTAGAGAAACGTCGGCCCCCTCCAGGGGGGCCGGAACAAAGCCGGTCTCGGTTCGGCGCGGCTGCGCAGAAGACGAACGCTCGTTCTGCGCGCAAGTTTATGCTATCTGCGCGCAAGTTTGCTTTTTTTAACAATTTTAATAGTCATTTTGCAAAACTTGCGCGCAGTTCTCTCTAACTTGCGCGCAGATTAGGAAAGTTCTTAACGAGGATGCACACGGTGCCCGGCAATCTGTTACCGAGTTCGCTCATTCTGTTCCCTAGTTTACGTAATTTGGCCTCGTTTGCTATGTATTTTCCAAACTTGAGAACAGTTCAGTCGCAACTCGAGCACAGTTTCTACTTCAGCCTTTCCCCAGCAACACGCCGGCCTCCCGCTGGGGGCCGACAACAAAACCGTCCTCCGCTCGGCGCTCCTGCCGCTTCACTTGCGTCCCTTTAACACCCGCAAAAAAACGCTCTAGACCTACGGGGATCTAGAGCGTTTCTACACGATTGAGTTACACTTTTGCGCTTTTATCATCATCAGACAGTGCGTCCAAGCGAGTGACGAGACCTTCGCTTAAGCCGCCGACACTTTGACGTCCGGACAGGCCTAACGCCGTGGAGCCAGAGTCGTATGCGTTGGAGCCGTGTTCGCTGAAGTCTAATCCTTCTAGTTCTTCTTGCTCGCTTACACGGATGCCACCACCGAGTGCACCAATGATTTTCACGACGATGAAGGTGGAGCCGAGCACCCAAGCCATGACGGCGAACACTCCGAGCGCTTGGATTCCGAGTAGCGTCGCTCCGCCGCCATAAAACAAGCCGCCTTCGAGTGCGAATAATCCGACGGCTACCGTTCCCCAAATGCCGCAAATGCCGTGAACGGCGATGGCGCCGACCGGGTCGTCGAGCTTCAACTTATTGTCTAAAAGCGCGACCGCTTCGACGAGGATTATACCGGCTACAAGACCCATAATAAGCGCGCCAATCGGGGCAACATCAGCAGCACCTGCTGTAATCCCGACAAGCCCTGCGAGTGCGCCGTTCAGTGTGAGTGATCCGTCTACTCGCTTGTACTTGAAGAGCGTGTACATCGCCGTTGCGACAATCCCTCCGGATGCACTCAGCGCAGTGCACACGACAACGGAAGTAAGGAGAGGGTCTGCTGGGGAAAGCGTACTGCCTCCGTTAAAGCCGAACCAGCCGAACCAAAGGATAAACACACCTAGTGCACCGAGTGGTAAGTTGTGGCCTGGGATGGCATTGGCACTGCCATCTTTATTGTATTTACCAATCCGACCACCGAGCACGAATACAGCAACTGCGGCCGCAGCGGCACCGGTAAAGTGAACGACGGTTGACCCTGCAAAATCAACGAATCCTAAGTTGGCTAACCAGCCGTTATCTGACCAAATCCAGTGACCGACCATCGGATAGATGATGACGACCATCATGAGCGCGAGCGCAATATAACTTCCGAGCTTCATCCGCTCAGCTACTGCCCCTGAAATTATTGTTGCACAAGTTGCAGCGAACATGGCTTGAAACGCGAAGAACCCAATGTCATCAACGCCAGAGAGGGCAAACCCGCTCGTACCAAGAAAGCCACCTGCAGTATCCCCAAACATGAAAGCATACCCGATGAAAAAGAAAGCAATGACCGAGACAGCCATCGTAAGCATATTTTTCATGAGAATGTTGACGGCGTTTTTTGACCTGGAAAATCCTGTTTCTAACATGGCAAACCCAGCATGCATAAAAAAGACAAGAAACGTAGCAATCATTACCCACATCGTATCTACTGCAATCGCGTCCATTTGAAATCCCCCTTTTTATGAAATCGCTTTTTCTCCGCGTTCTTTCGTACGAATCCTTACCGCTTCAACCACTTCGTAGACGAAGATCTTGCCATCCCCAACATCTCCTGTGAAGGAAGATTCCGAAATTAAATCGATGATTTCTTCGACTTGTTCTTCTGCGATAATCATTTCCACTTTAACTTTCGGCAACAGCGTCACCTCAAACGCATTGCCTCTAAACACGCCCTTTTGCCCCTTTTGCTTGCCACAACCAGCGACTTCAGAAACCGTTAAGCCACTAATCCCAATTTCATCGAGCCCAACGCGTAACTTTTGAAAATGTTCAGGTCGAATGATCGCTTCAATCTTTTTCATACATCCCCCTCCTAATATGTAAATATAATTAACATCACTAGTTATGAAAATTATCATACGACGATCATCAAAAAAATGCAAGATAATTTTTTGAATTTTTAAATAAAGCGCTTACATCAAAAAAAGCCCCCGATCGTCGGGAGCAAGATCAAATCAAGGGTAAGGACACTTTATTCTTCTTCTTCTGTGTCATCATCTTCATCTGAATCTGATGCTTCTTCTTCTAATTCAGTGTCTTCATCTTCACGTTCATCTTCTTCATCGTCGCCTTCCTCGTCTGAGGGAGTCGCTTCATCAATACCATCAGCATCGTCAAAGCTCATTTCAGCAACACGTAGATTCATCACATCCATCGGGTTGTACGCGACACCGTTTTCTCGAACTTCAAAGTGAACGTGTACGCCTGCATCACGGTTGTACTCATTTTCACCAGCTGTACCGATGATTGAGCCTTTCGTAATCGTATCACCTTCTTCAACTTGCAAGTCTTGCAAACTGTGATACGCGGTTACAAGGTCATCACCATGGGAAATCTCAACAACATGTCCTAAAAGCGAATCTTGCTCTGCTCTCACGACTTCACCACTGAGCGCTGCTGTTACATCAAACGTTTCCCCATCAGCGTTAGCAAGGTCAATTCCTTTGTTTTGGTAATACGTCTGGTTGTAATATACGAGTGCAGCTTCTTGCTCTTCTGCCGTCGCATTATGATCGTAGAAATGACCGACAACATTGACTACGGACTCATCAAATACCGGCAGCTGCATTTGCTCCTCTTCCGTGCCTACAGGAACCGCTTCTTCGTCTTCAGAATCTGTATTGAAATCGAAGATTCCTTCATTTTCTTCCGTTGGATCCTCTTCGGCTAAATCGGTGCCGCCACCTTGGAACATAAAGAATGAACTAAGCAGTACCGCACAGACCGTAAGATAAACCGCCGGCCAAAACCAAGGCTTTTTCGTGATTTCTTTTACTTGCCCTTGATTTTCTTTTTCTTTTGATTGAGAAACTTTTTTCTCTTGATCTTTCATTTGATCACCACCTCAGCAACCATTCTGATCAATTTCACAGAAAGATATACTTGTAAATGAAAATTTTTTGATAGTTCGGTTAAAAATTAAAAAACCGCCCATGATCGGCGGTTTCTAATCTGTCTCGTCATCTTTTGTGAAATTCAATACATAACTTTCAGCTGCTTGGGTCGTATCATCAATTTGAATATCTTGATAGTAGTGGGTCACGATCTCTTCATAATTACGGCCGTCTTTCGCCATACCATCCGCACCGTATTGACTCATACCCACCCCATGACCCCAACCTCGTGTTTCTACAATTACTTCATTACCTTCACGATGCCAATCAAAATCACTCGAATCTAATCCGAGCGCTTCACGGATTTCTCTTCCGTGGAACGTATGCTCTCCAATTGAGACTTCAGCGACCCGCCCCCCCTCTGTTCGTTCAGTGATCGGTGCAAAGTCGCCAAATTCAGGGAGCGAAACGCCGAGAGCGGTTTCTACATCGCCTACAGTTAGCGTAACTGTATTGTTAAATCGAGGGGAGACGTCTTGATCCCAAGGACTCTCCACACTTCGCAAATAAGGCAATGATGTTTTCCAGTAGTCTTCAACGTTTTCTGTATATCCATTGCTTGTAGAGAAAAAAGATGCGGTAATCGGATCGCCATCGTGAGTGATGACTTCCCCAGCCGTTGCATTGACGGCTTCTTCAATTCGCGTCATCTGTCTTCGTAATCCGCGCCCCACCGTTGTTGTAACTCTTCATCACTTGAATACACTTGATGGGAGGTCGTATCGGTCACTAAAGCGCCTCCCGGCAAATTAATGCTCTCTTCATATTCCATTTGTTTTACGACGTACGTTCTTGCTACGAGCGCTTGCGCTTTTAATGCTTCCATTTCGAAGGAAGCAGGCATCTCACTGGCTACGACTCCTCGAACATACGTTTCAAGTTCCACTTCTTCTACTTGTTCTGTTTGGTCGCGATACACGGGCACGAAAACATCGACGGCTTCTTCTACTCCATCTGCTTCTTCAGCCTCTTGTACGGTTTGTATGTTCTCTGTCTCTTCCACATCAACGGTTTTCATATTCGCCTCTGAATCTGAAAAAACCATGACGAGTATGGCGGGAAGGACGAGAATCACACTTGCAAGGATACTCACGACGACAAAGATCTGCCTCAAAAAACGCCCCTCCAATCTAAACACTTGTCCATATCACTGTCTCGTTAGCAATGATAACCACTATGAGCCTATGGCGAAACGTGACTGATTAGAACAAGTTTTACGAGCGGACTTGTTGCAAGGCTGGTGCTGGAGTGCACAAACTAGCCACCACATAACCGACAAGAGACAAGGCGACAGGCAGAACGACCGAGTGCATTCCAAACGGCTCTGGCATAAAGATGGAGATCGCGACATAACTTCCGACCCCTAAGATAATCGATGCTAGCGCCCCGTATTTATTCCCGCGAGACCAATACAAACCGAGCACGAGCGGCCAAACGAACGCAGACTCTAACCCACCGAAAGCAAACAAATTTAACCATATGAGAAGATCGGGTGGACTGAGGGCGAACAAGACGACGAGAATTCCAATGACACTTGTAACCCCTAAGCTCATTTGCTTGATCCGTTTTTCTGTCGCATCTGGATTCACATAATTATAATAAATATCTTTTACGATCGAAGAGCTGACCATGAGCAAAAGCGCATCTACTGTTGACATAATTGCAGCCATCGGTGCCGCAAGCACAATGCCCGCTAGCCAGGCAGGCAGCACAGTCATTGCAAGCGTCGGCATAACCGTGTCTGCCTCTTCAATGCCTGGAAGAATCGGGCGGGCAAGTACGCCTGCAAAGTGCATTCCAAACATCATGAACGCGACGACAATCGTTCCGATGATGAGCGCGCGGTGCATCGCACGAGAATCTTTATAAGACATTGCTCGTACTGCGATTTGCGGTAGTCCAACAACACCAACGCCGACAAGAATCCAAAATGAAGAAACGTACAGCGCTGCAAGACTACCATCATGCCCGAACGGTGTAAGTAACAATTCATTCTCTTGCGCAAGATCATTCATGATGTTTGGCAAACCGCCGCCGGCAATAATTGTTCCCACGAGTAAAATGAGTGTTCCGAAAAACATAACGAACCCTTGAACAGCATCGGTAATCGCAATCGCCCGAAAACCACCGATAATCACGTAACAAAGAACAGCGACGGCAAATAAAAACAGGGCGCTCGTATACGGCAAACCTGTAATGGCCTCAATTAACCGAGCGCCACCAACCCATTGAGCCGTCATCGCCGCAAAAAGAAAAATAATAATCGACAATGCGCTTAAGATGACGACAGGTTTGCTATTATCGTATCGTCCCTTCATATAATCGACAATTGTGACAGCGTTGTAACGCCTCGCCATAATTGCAAACTTCTTTCCTAATATCATAAGTATAAAATATCCGGTCGCTACTTGGGCCATGGATAATAGCACCCACCCAAGGCCTTCTGTATATGCTGCGCCTGGGCCCCCAACAAAACTGCTGGCACTTCCATATGTCGCAATCATCGTCATCGCTAGAATGAGTCCACCGAGCTCACGACTGCCAAGAAAATATTCTTGCATGAAGTTTGACTTCGCATACACTTTTTTTGATGACCAAAAACCGATCGCAAAAACAAGGACGACGAAAATAATGAGTGGAATCATGACGTCCCAATTCATTGCTCATTATCCTCTTCTAGTGGCACTTCCGTAAAGAAGTAGCGAACAGCGATAATGACGAGCACAATCATAACAATGGAGCCGACTACGCAGCTGTAAAAAAACCACGCAGGCATTCCAAACACCCATTGGTACTCCGAGACCGGTCGTGACCCTAAGCCGTAAGCAAACCCATACCACCATACGAAGTTGATTATAGCCAGTCCAACACCAATCCACGCTTCCCGATGGGCGACTTTAAATCGTCGATCCATACGTTGTTTATCCCCTTTTTTCTTTTAAGTATACAAAAAAGAACTGAAGCTTTCACCTCAGTTCTTTCATTACATGTTAATTAATGGCTTCATTGTCTAATACTTGAAGGTTCGTGCCTTCTGCAGCCTCTTCCACATCAACGCGCTCAATTCTCGCGCCAATGCCTTCTAATTTCTTGTGGAAGTCGACATAACCACGGTCAATATGGCGAAGTTCAGATAGCTCCGTCACACCGTCAGCAACGAGACCACCTAAAATAAGCGCAGCGGCAGCTCGAAGGTCAGTCGCTGCAACTTCTGCCCCTTGCAATTTCACAGGACCGGTTACAATCGCTGAACGATCTTCAATCTTAATGTTCGCATTCATACGGCGGAATTCTTCCACATGCATAAAACGATTCTCAAATACCGTCTCTGTAACGACACTAGAGCCTTTCGCTTGTGTGAGTAACGCCATAAATTGTGCTTGCATATCTGTCGGGAAGCCAGGATGTGGCATCGTTTTAATATCAACCGGGCGCAAAATGTCCGGTCCGATCACTCTCATACCGTTGTCAGATTCCTCAATAACAACGCCCATTTCACGCATCTTTGCAACAAGTGGGCGCATATGCTCAACGAGCGCACCTTCTACAAAAACGTCTCCACGGGTAATCGCCGCCGCAATCATAAATGTGCCGGCTTCAATACGGTCCGGAATAATTGTGTGGTCAGCCGCAACTAAGCGCTCAACACCTTCAATGCGAATGGTCCCTGTCCCTGCACCACGCACTTTTGCTCCCATCGCATTCAAGTAATTGGCCAAACAAACAATCTCCGGTTCTTCCGCTACGTTCTCAAGCACCGTCGTTCCTTCAGCAAGCGCTGCTGCCATCATAATATTCTCTGTTGCACCTACACTTGGGAAATCAAGGTAAATCTTTGCACCTTGCAGCCTGCCATCTACGCGGGCTTCAATATATCCTTGACCAATCTCTACGGTTGCACCCATAGCTTCGAAGCCTTTCAAGTGCTGATCAATCGGTCGAGAGCCAATCGCACAGCCACCTGGTAGCGCAATGTGCGCATGACCGGTACGCGCAAGAAGTGGCCCCATCACGAGAAATGATGCACGCATCTTTCTCACATATTCAAACGGCGCATTCGGACGAAGCGGTTTTTCGGCATTCGCATAGAAAACGCCTTCTTTATAATCAACGTCCATTTGTAGGTGGTTCAAAACACTCTTCATCGTGTATACATCTGCTAGAGCTGGTACATCATATATGGTGCTGGTTCCTTTTTCAGCGAGTAGGGAGCTGCAAGTACAGGTAAAACAGCATTTTTTGCCCCTTCTGTCTTTACCGTTCCGTTGAGCCTTTTACCCCCTCTGACTCTAATTTTTTCCAACGTATTCCCCTCCGCGTCCATTAATCTTTTCACTTGTGCATGCCAATGTACTCGTTGGCAATGCTGGATCGCTTGGCAACCAGACAGGAATGCTCACTTCGTTCCTATTCTATTCAGAATCGTGGATGGGCGTTCCCAACAAAACCCCTTGAACCGCGCCCATTTCATTCACCTGGCAACCAAATTCACAGTATGTTTCAGTCTGTAGCCGTTTGCTAAGTACCTTTTTACAGAAACACACTTTCTTAGTCGTGAACTCAGGTAAAAAGTTACAAGCATATTTTTTGTCATTGTGTTTGTTCATTCACATTGACTTATTCCCAACATGTTTCATGGTCAAACGTTTTTAAATGAGAAAAACTGTCGATGTTTACTTGTGAGTAGTGTTTGCTTTTTCAGTACACACATACCTAGAACTCTGTTCCATTAAAATAAGTACCTAAGCATGAGTGCTTGATTTAAATACTCGAGGAAAAAGGTGCTCACCAGGTGGGTAATCGCAACGGCAATTAAAATAAACAACATCATACCTCTACCGCTTTTAGGATGCTGGATGATCCGGTCCAACTTCAGTGCTTGCAAACTCCACCAAACGATAACAAGCACAAATAAGTTAAATGTAATATGAAGCAAAGCATGTTGTCCGATTTGATCAAATATCAGCAAAATCAACGATTCCTTCCTTAACAAAACGTCACTATGTAATCGTTTCTTCATCAACCTAAAAATTTCATAACGATATAATTATATCAAACAGGTTATCCGTTGTCGACATATCAAATTGGTGTCCAATATTGTCGAATTAACGCCAAATAAGTGCTCAATTGCCTTGTATAGACAGATTTCACTATTAAGAAAAAATGACACAATTCAACAAACATACCGGTACAAGCACCACCCGCACTGTTTTCCACCCCACGTATATGTATGCAAGTTGCTCGCTCGTTCGACATCGTAAATTTTGAATATTTTGTGTCAATATTTATTTATTGTTTAAGGTGAGATGTCCATTTGACTGACTGAGCGCTCAGTTGGTTAGATGAGTCCCCGTTACGAGGTCATATGATAAAATCACGCGCCATGGTCGCACAGAACGGACCTAGGTCGTGAGGAACTTACAAAGTGATGTGTTGTTCTGGACTGCCGAGTTTTAATCGTTAATTGGAAAAACGGGTTCCAAAGATGATCGATTGGAATTAGATTCACTCATATGTGACCGCTTTGCCTCGTTCTACTTCCAATCGGTCGACATCTCGTTCCAATCCTCCGTTTATGGAATCAGATTCAGCACTTTAAAGAAAATGAACAACAATGTTGTTCCAAAGTGATGGTTATTGAGATGCACATCCTGACCAAACCCTGAGTTGAAAAACCCGAAATGCTGTCGGCGCGGGTCGCGCTGAACCGGAACCGGTTTGCGTTCGGCCCCGCTGGGGCCGACAGGTTGCTCAGTTATGGGGATTGAATCTGCGCTCCAGTTGGAACAAACTGCGCGCAAGTTTGGTGAAAACGGCGCTAAAATCGGTTAAAAGAGCAATCTTGCGCGCAGATGGGGGAAACTCGCGCGCAGAACGGTCGTTCGTCTTGCCCGCATGTGCCACCATCCCTGCGGCAACGGGTTCAGAGAACCATCCTTTGCATTTCCAAGCCAAAAACCTAGCAAGACGTCGGCGCGGGTCGCGCGAACCGGGGCCAGTTTGCGTTCGGTCCCGCTGGGACCGACAGGTTGCTCGGTTATGGGCATCGAATCTGCGCTCCAGTTGGAACAAACTGCGCGCAAGTTTGGTGAAAACGGTGCTAAAATC
>NZ_BAXB01000014.1 GCF_000698145.1 Geomicrobium sp. JCM 19039 | reverse complement strand
TAGATCGCAATTTGTGACCGTTGACTCCGTTTATGTGCACATCCACATTAAAAATGATGATTTTTCTTTCCCAAGTGTCACTTAAATGAATATATGGGGCATTTGGACATCTTTCCACACCGTAGCCAGTAGGCAGAAACGTGAACCGTGTCGCCCTTGTAAACACGGTGGCTGTTTTTTGGCCACCGATGTTGTCCTTGTGCTCTGGAGTGCATAGAAAACACGGGGGGCGTACTTTGACCACCGCTGTTGCACTTGTAGTCTGGACTGCTTAGAAAACACGGTGGCTGTTTTTTGGTCACCGATGCTGTCCTTGTGCTCTGGAGTACAACCATCCGCCAGCAGTAAAAAGTACCAACTAACTGTGCTAATCAGGAAAAGGTTTAGTTCATTCCATATAGATCATGATAAAAGCAATCTAGATCGTTTCGGGGTGATCTAGATCGTCAATTTCCTAATTATACCTAAATGTTATCCAGCTAGAGATGTTTATAAGCACACACTACCTCAACATCGATAGAGCGTAGGTACAAACTTCAGACCAAACTTCTTCCTATACATGAATGTTGGGAGTTCCCGCCAGCATTGCTCCCCTAGCTCAATGGGGATGCGAACATGACGGGCTGTGTATTATTACTTGAAAACATAACGTTCAATATATATATATAGATCGCCCAGACACTGGAAGAAACTGGTGTTTGGAGCGATCTAAATTACAGTTGTCCACAATTAACCACACTGAAGTTTAAACTTTGTTCTACTAAATTCTCTTCATGAACAATAGGCTTTATTGATTGTTTATGCTGGTTCATACCTTCCAAATTTTTCACCTTGGCTAAATCGAAGCGCAATTTCTTCCATCGTTGTAAACGTAAACCCTCGCTCGATGAGGGTGTCTAACCATCGCTCAAATGCTAATAATCGATGACCTCGACCAGATACTTGCGGATGAAGGGTGACGACCAGATTGCCGTTTTTGAAATCTCTTGACATGTACGACGCATCGTCAAGCCAATTATCATACATGTACTCTGGCTTTTTTAAACCTGGTATAAAGCCTGATGTCCCCTTTGAAAACTCAAGATACGGATAATCATCTAAAGACCAGGAAACAGGAATTTCAATAATTGTCGTTTGATCCCCGAAAATAGGTGGCTTCTGTTTTGGAAATTGATCCTGACTTCTTGAATAATAGGGTGAGTAGTCTTTGCCCATCTGACTACTATCATAGATCAGTCCTAACGCCTCGATGTTTTTGATTGTTCTTGATGAGACATCCCAAGAGGGAGAACGAAATCCTTTCGGTGACTTACCCATTAAATCAGACGCCACATGAAAAGACCTATTCAAGATATCAAGTTCTTCCTGCTCGTCAAGCAGATTAAAATTCTCATGATCATAACCATGTATCCAATTTCATGACCGTCGTCATGAATATCTAGACATATTTTTGGGTAGGTTTCCATCGTATGTCCTGGTATAAACCACGTTGACTTTAGATTTCTCTTTTTAAGTGTATGAAGGAAGCGTGGGACTGCTTCTGCACCAAATTCACCTCTTGAGATTGAACTCATTGACGTCATATCTTTTTGCAACCATAACGATATCGCATCAAAATCAAATGTAAGACATATATTCCCGCTCATCGATCACACTCCATTTTAATAAGAAGCACTAATTGTTCTGCCTCCGTCAATAATAAATTCCGCACCGGTTGTATATAAAGACTGGTCTGACAATAAAAACAGCACAGTGCGAGCGATCTCTTCGCTGTTGCCAATACGACCAAGCGGAACACCTTTCTGATAATCAACCTTTTCATTCTTTTCTCTATCTTCACGATGCCTCATCATTTCTGTATCCACAAATCCTGGGAACACTGCGTTTATGCGCACTTGCTTGTCTGCATACTCTAGTGCTCCATGTTTGGTAAGTGTCCGAATTGCCCCTTTACTCATTCCATATAATGACACATTTTTAGCTCCAACTAGCCCTGCTGTTGAACTGTTATTCACAATTGATCCCCCGCCGTTTTCAACCAAATGAGGGATGAACGTCTTCATTCCTAGAAATGTTCCTAGCACATTTACATTCATAATCTTATGAAAATCGTCTACCGAAGTATCGACTAATGGCTTAATTAGGAATACACCTGCATTATTAAACAGACCGTTCACTCGCTCGTATCTGTTTAGTACTTCGCTTTTCACTTGTTCCCAGCTTTCCTGAGAAGATATATCATGGGGGAGAAAGTCAACTTTACCCGGATACTCTTCATGCAATTCTGCAAATGTACGATGACCAGCATCTTCATTCTTATCAGTAATAATGACATTTGCTGATTCAAAGAGTAGCATCCTAGCTACTGCTTTCCCAATCCCATTGCCACCACCTGTAACAACAATCGTTTTACCTTTCATCATCTGCACCTTGTTTCTCTTGCAGCGCAAGTGAAATAAACATCTTAGCCGCATTTAGCATACAACGTTCATCCACATCAAATTTTGGATGGTGGTTCGGATATACAGCATTAATCTCTTCATTTGCACCACCGATAAAGAAAAAAGCACCGGGCACTTCTTTTACATAATAGGCGAAATCCTCCATTCCTGGAGATGGTAATAAATATTTTACATGAGGTTTTCCTACAACGTTTTGCGCAAGATCATCAACTTTCTCTAAAGGTTCAGGGTGATTGTATAGTGCGGGATAGCCACGCGTATAGGAGATGTTTGCTGTCCCTCCTAACCCTTCACAGACAGCTGTTGTTACTTGTTTTATTTTCTCTTCAATGGTATCTCGAACTTCAGCATCAAACGTTCGAACCGTACCCGACATTTTCGTGTTTTCCGCAATAATATTAAAGGCTTGTCCTCCATTTATCTTACCGACTGTAATTACACCTGTCTTTAAAGGGTCAACTTGTCTGCCGACGATTTGATGCAATTGGTTTAATACTTGAGACGCAATATAGATTGAATCTACGGTGACATGTGGTTTTGCCCCGTGTCCCCCTTTTCCAATGATTTCTATATCAAACTGATCACCAGCAGCCATCGCATAATCACCAATAATACCAATCGTTCCTAAAGGGATGGACGTCCACACATGTGCTCCGTAGATCTCATCGACCCCATCAAG
Organism: Geomicrobium sp. JCM 19039; assembly: GCF_000698145.1. Classification (GTDB taxonomy): domain Bacteria; phylum Bacillota; class Bacilli; order Bacillales; family Marinococcaceae; genus Geomicrobium_A. The sequence goes on along the minus strand of NZ_BAXB01000014.1, from coordinate 107,479 downwards.
ACAACCATCCTCAATCATTGAGATGGCACCACCTGGAATTTGTTCCTCAGCAAATTGATGAATGAATATAATGGACCCGCTAATTTTATCTTTATGTTGACTAAGCACTTTCGCCGCACCTAGCAAGCTCGCTGTATGGATATCGTGCCCACACGCATGCATCGCACCGTCCACAGTTGATTTATAATCCACGTTCTTCTGATCTTGAATCGGCAAAGCATCAAAATCTGCTCGAAATGCAATCGTTTTTCCCGGTTTTTCTCCTTGAAGCTTCCCTACAACACCTCTGCCTCCAACTTCCGTTCTCACTTCTAAGCCTAAATCACGTAAATAGTTTGCTATTTTTTGGGGGTGTGCACTTCTTGAAATGATAATTCCGGATTCATGTGCATCTCACGTCGAAATTCGACCATCTCGGGATATATCGCTTGCAAATCTTCAAATAATTTTTCGGTCATGACCGCTCACCCTTTCTAATATAAATGACAAGCAACCCCATGCTCACTGCTAACATGTTTAAATTCTGGAGCTATCTCCTTACATACATTCATCACGTGGGGGCATCTCGTGTGAAACTTACAGCCATTCGGAGGATCGATAGGAGAAGGTAAATCTCCTTTTAACGTAATTCGTTCTTTTTTGATACTTGGACTTGAACTTGGAATTGATGATAGCAGCGCCTGTGTATACGGATGTAGCGGGTGTTTATATAGTTCATCTGTTTCTGCCTTTTCTACGAGGTTGCCTAGGTACATTACTCCCACTTCATCAGCAATATGGCGAACGACACTTAGGTCATGCGCGATAAAAATATACGCCAAGTCAAATTCATCTTGAATGTCTTGCATAAGATTAATGACTTGCGATTGAATGGACACATCGAGTGCAGACACAGGTTCATCACATACAATAATTTCTGGATTAACTGCTAACGCTCGAGCGATGCCTATTCGTTGCCTCTGACCTCCAGAGAATTCATGCGGGAACCGAAAGTATTGGTCTTCTCTAAGGCCAACTTTGGCGAGTAGATCCATCGCTCTCGTCATTCGATCCTTTCCACTATACAGTCGGTGGATTACCATCGGCTCCTCTACCGCATTTCCGACACGCTGCTTTGGATTGATTGAACTATGGGGATCTTGAAAGATCATTTGCATTTCTCTTCTCATCTTCATGAGCTCTTTTCCTTCTAGAGAAAAGAGGTCTTGCCCTTTATATACTGCCTTCCCTCCTGTCGGCTCAATGAGCCTGAGAAGCGTCCGACCTGTCGTGCTCTTCCCACAACCAGATTCACCAACAATACCTAGTGTTTGCTTCCTCTTTAATGTGAAGCTCACAGAATCAACTGCACGTACGTTATTAATCGTTTTCCCTAGCGCATTTGTTATGGGAAAGTGTTTTTGTAATTGATCAACGACCAAAAGTTCATCTTGCACTTGTTCTTCATGTGGAGCCGACATTCATTCCTACCTCCTCTCTACTTTTGATTTCTTTATAATTCCAGCACCGCACCTTTTGGGTCCCGCTGGCAGAATCAAGAGATGGCGCCTCTGATTTGCATTTCTCTGTCCGGAAGCTGCAACGTTCATAAAACCGGCAGCCAGGAGGTATGTTATTTAATGAAGGAACGGTTCCTTGAATAACGTTCAATCGTTTGGAGCGATCACCATCAATTTTTGGCACAGACTGCAATAGCCCCGTATATGGATGCAATGGTGACTCAAATAGATCATGAACATTTGCCTCTTCAATCACTTGTCCGAGATACATGACGACCACTCTTGAACATGTTTCTGCAACAACGCCAAGGTCATGTGTAATGAGAACAACACCCATGCCCTGCTTCTCTTTTAAATCTTTGATAAGATCAAGAATCTGAGCTTGAATGGTTACATCAAGCGCAGTCGTAGGTTCATCAGCAATCAATAATTCTGGTTCACAAGCTAAAGCGAGCGCAATCATTGCTCTTTGCCTCATTCCCCCTGATAGTTCATGAGGAAATTCATGGACGCGCTTTTCAGGAGAAGGAATCTCAGTAAGTCGAAGTAATTCAACGGCCTGAGTATAAGCGTCTTTCTTACTCTTATTCTGGTGAATCATGATTGCCTCAGCAATTTGATTTCCTATCGTATACACAGGATTTAGAGAACTCATCGGATCTTGAAAGATCATAGAGATTTCATTCCCTCTTACTTTTCTGAGCTGTTTTTCCTTTAGATGAAGCAAGTTTCTGCCCTTAAAAAGAATTTCCCCAGAGTAGTCCGTCGTTCTCCGGTTTAACAACTGCATAATCGATTCTGATGTAACACTTTTCCCACAACCTGATTCCCCTACAATTCCGATCATTTCACCTTTTTCTACATGAAATGAAACATCATCAACTGCTGTCATTTTTCCATTTTCCGTCGTAAACGTTGTTTTAAGCTGGTGGACTTCTAATAATACTCCCATTTGATCACCTATTTTCTATGTGGATCTAATAAATCTCGTAACCCATCTCCAAATAAATTAAGGCCAACACCGCCATAACGATAAATGCACCAGGGAATATGGTCATCCACCATGCGGAATGCAACACGCTTTTTCCTTCATAGATAATGTTTCCCCAGCTTGGTGTTGGCGCAGGGATCCCTGCGCCTAAAAACTTAGACTTGCCTCAATAATAATGGATATCGCAAATACATAAGTTAACTGGACAATTAAATGAGAGAGCGTGTTTGGAGCAATATGTCGCCAGATGACTCGAAATGATTTTGCTCCTTGGGCTTTTAATACTTCAATATACGTTTGTTCCTTTATAACGAGCGCGGCGGAACGAATGACACGAGCAACAGTAGGGATCATGACAACACTAAGCGCTAAAATAACATTTGTTGGGTTCGGACCATCGCAGCCATAATGGCAATCGCTAGAAGTATTGGTGGGAACGCCATTAACCCATCAGCAAACCTCATTAACACGTGGTCAAGTGGTCGATAATACGCGGAATACAACCCGATAAGTAAACCAAAGAATGCAGAAATGGCTGCTACCGACAGGCCTACATACATCGAAACTTGTGTACCGTAAACGACGCGGCTAAACAAATCTCTTCCTAGATTATCTGTACCCATGAAAAACTCTGAACTCGGCGCGCTCAGACGTTCTGTTGGGTGAATATCATACGGGTCATGGGTTGCAATAATCGGTGCAAACAAACCGACAACAACAATAACAATCAGAATAATGGAACCAAAGGTTACTGAAGGGTTGGTTAGAAAACGGCGAATGAATAGCTTTCTTTGTTTTCGCTTCAGTGCTTGTTTATTCAGCTGTGGTGTATTCACTTCAAGTTGATTAACCTGCATAGCATTTCCTCTCTTTTCGTTAGCAGTTACTTTCGATTAAGGCGCACTCTTGGATCAATTAATCCGTACATTAAATCAACAACTAGATTAATGACGACATAAAACGTTGCAATTAGTAAAATAGAGCCTTGCACCACTTCGAAGTCCCGTCTCGTAATTGCATTAATTATCAATTGTCCAATGCCAGGAATATTAAATACCGTTTCAATGACAACTGCACCTGCAATCAATTGACCAAACGTTTGCCCAATAACGGTGAGAATTGGAATAAAAGCATTTTTTAGCGCATGTTTAATGACGACGACCGATTCTTTCGCTCCCTTTGCAACAGCTGTTTTTACATAGTTGGAATGGAGAACTTCTAGCATGGATGACCTTGTTACTCTTGATATTAAGGCTGCTTGAATTGCACCGAGCGCAATTGCAGGCAAGATTAAGTAACGCACATGCTCAAAAACGCCGGCGGAAAGAGGTTGGTACCCTGCAACAGGCAATAGAGAGAAATGTACAGCAAAGATTAATACTAATAGTAGAGCCAACAAAAAGTTAGGTACCGAAACGCCGAATAACGAAAAACTCATTACTAAGCGATCAAGATAAGTTCCTCTTCTACTCGCTGCGATGATCCCCATTGGGATAGCGATAAGAATAGCGATAGCTTGGGATAAAATAGCTAATGAGAATGTAGGGCCTAATTGGTCAAAAAATGCGTTCAATACTGGCTTATTCATATAAATCGACCAACCTAAATCTCCTCTTAGAACATTGAAAAACCACGTAACGAACTGTTCATAGATTGGGAGATTCAACCCCAAATTCTCTCTTAACTGTTCCACGTCCTGTTGAGTTGCTTCTGGACCGAGTATGACAGCCGCTGGATCGCCAGGTGTTAAGTGGATAATAAAAAAGACAACAACTGCCACAACAAGTAAAACAGGTATGACTGATAAAATTCTTTTGAGAATGTATGCTTTCATTATGTACTCACATCCTTAACTGTCCTCGAAAAGAAAGGAGATTTACGATAAACATTCAGATATCGTAAATCTCTGCTTTCATTACTCTTCTATACTCATATTCCAAAAGATCGGACCCATAAATTCTGAATATCCATCAATATCATCTGAATAACTCGAGATAAAGTTCACCATACCGACGTTAATAACAGGTAAGTCTTCCCAAATGATTTGTTGGAGATCTTCGAACAGTTCGGTTGCTTCATCTTGTGAATCAGCATATCGAATACCATCGAGATGCCGATCAATCTCTTCATTATTCGTCCAGCCTGCGTATTCATTTTCAGAATGCAAAAACGGATACGATAACGGTGTAGCTACAGTTGTAAATTGCGTAAAGAATATGTCCCAACCTTCTTTTTGATCTCTTCTTTCTAAAAGCGTTGCCCAGTCTGTTGCATCTAAGGTTGCATTCATCCCAAAGTCTTCTAATGCTTGCTGGGTAATAATAGCGGAGTTATAGTGGTAGCTATAATCCTCACTTGTTAGAATTGTTATTTCTTCTCCGCTGTAACCCGCTTCATCTAGCAACTGCTCAGCTTGCTCAAGATCATACACATCATAATGTTCTTCACCAGCTTGCGTATACCAGCTTGTCTGCTCTGGTCTCATATACGCAGGCTCCATTTCATAAAATGTTTCATCAGTGAACGCTAATGCCAAAAGGTCTTCATTATTCAAGCCATAATTCACAGCTGACCTTAACGACTGATCACCGAAAATTCCTTCTTTATTAAACACTAATGTTTGAAATCCAAACGGCCAAACATCATTGACAATACCATCTGCTCCTTCCAATTGATCGTAGCTATCTTGCGGCAATTGAAAAGCATAGTCATATTCTCCAGTAATAATGCCATTTGTTCTCGTAGAATCATCTGCAACGAAGTAGACAAACAGATCATCAACAAGGGCTTCTTTTTTTCCACCTAACCCATTAGGTTCTCCATCTAACGATTGATAATCATCAAACTTAGAGAATTGAATATAAGAATCGTACACCCAGTCCTCCACCTGGAACGGGCCTGTCCCGATATATTGTTCAACACCAGTAGAGCCGGCGCTGTCTATAATCTCTTTTGGCATGATCGCAGCAGCTTGAGTCACATCTGCAAGTGTGTACATTACGGAGATGGAAGGCTCGTCTACGTGAAGTTTGACGGTATACTCATCAATTTCTTCCCATGTTGAATCGCCCATTGCAGCAGCCGGTGCACCACCTGACTGCCACTTCTCCATTGATGCAACAACATCATCGGCGGTCATTTCTTCATCATTATGAAAAAGAACACCTTCTCTTAAATAAAAGGTAATTTCACTTCCGTCTTCATTCTCCTCAAAAGAGTCCGCTAGCATTGGAATTGGCTCATAGCTTACGTCAAAGGTTACGAGTTGCTCAAAAATTGGTCGAGCTAAGTCTCTTACTACATTCGTGTTTGTGACATGTGGATCGAGAGTTGGAGGCTGTGAATTCCAGGCGAGGCTAACAGAGTTTTCCGTTTCTTCAGTTGTCACAGGCGTCTCTTCATCACCTTGTTCATTTGTTCCTGTTACTGCATTTTCAGGCTCTGGATCTGCACATGCAGCGACAGTCATTGCTGATAAGATAAGAAAAGAAGACATCATGAATCGTTTATTCATTTGTAATGCTCCTCTCAAAATGGTTTAATCTTCAAAAACAGCAATTGCTTCTATTTCCACAAGAACGTCCTTTGGTAAACGACTTACCTCTACCGCAGACCTTGCCGGACGATGTTCCTGCATAAACTGACTGTACTCTTCATTGATTTCTTGAAAGTGGTTCATATCATTAATAAATATTGTTGTTTTTACGAGATTGGTTATTTTCATTTGTTGTGATTTCAAGATTGAATTAATATTCGCTAAAACTTGACGGGTTTGAGTTCGAACCTCTCTATGTACAAGTTGTTGATCGTTTGGATCAATAGGTAATTGACCTGATAAAAATAAAAGATTCCCTGCTTTAACCGCTTGGGCATAGGGTCCAATTGCTGCTGGTGCATCGTCTGTTACAATTTCTTCAACCATTATTCAATCCACCTTTTCCGATATGATACTCTTTTTCTGTTTTTATTTTTTGTAAATAATTGTATATTGTGAATTTAGAAACGTTTAAGTATTGGGCTAAATATTCAACGGCTCCTTTAATTAAAAACGCTCCCTTGTAATCGAGCCTTCGAACGATATCCACTTTCTCATCCATACTTAAATGATCAATTCCTTTGTTGAATTCGCTCACAACGTTCTCCACCATCTCTTCAATCACATCATGTACTGTTGAGTAGAATGATTCGTTTGCTTCTGTTCCGTCTTCAATAGAGAGAAATTGCTGTAATTCTTCTTGCAATGAAGATAACTTGCTAATATTTAGATTAATGCAGAGCGCCCCAACGACCCGACCCCCAATATCTCTTAAAAAGATGGTCGAGGATTTCATTATAATTCCATCATACGTCGTCGAGTAATTGGCTAGGTCTTTTACTTCTTCCGGCGGTTTTTGTAACTCTTTTAATACCAAATCCGTTGCCGGCGACCCGATATCTCTTTGCGTGAGTGTCCCTGATGAATGAATTAATGACTCATCCAAGTTACTGAAATCATGGACGACAACTTCGCAGTTAGAGCCTAACATCTTATGAATGATCTCTGCGGAGCGAATGGCTTGATCAAAAATTACACTATTCATATTTTCACCTCAAATTAAATTAATCCAGTTCACCTCACAACAAAAAATTTAAATTTTGTTCGATGATTACAATTTTTTGTATTTAACAGCTTTCCTTTTCAAAAATTCATTCTTTTTGTTCTATCTTAAGCAACATAATAGTTATTTATCTGAAATTTGTCAACATTATTTGTCAGATTATTTGCTCAAGAACTAATGAATTACAAAAAAATTGTAACAATAGATCTGTGCGAAATAGTAAATTTCTACAGTATATATTTTTTTAAAATAGAGTTTTTCGGCTTATAACTAAAATACATACCCCCTATTCCAATTAGGTCTAGCCAAACACCTTCTTTAATGACTGCCATTCGTATATGATGTAATCACATATCATACATCTGACCTCTTGGAGGTGAAACACATTCAAGTTCAGAAAATAATGACAAAAAGAATTTCAGAGCAAGTATCTGAGCAAATTGAAAGTTGGATAACGTCGAAAATGTATGAACCACGAGAGAAGCTTCCTTCGACGCGCGAACTGTGTGATCAGTTTTCCGTTAGCCGCTCTTCCGTTCGTGATGCGCTGACGAGTCTAAAAGGGAAAGGACTCATTACCATAGTTCAAGGTGAGGGAATATTTGTCGCTGATACCGAACCACTTCCCTCTTTTCAATTCAATCTTTCAAACGAACAAACGGTACACGAATTGTTTGCTGTCCGTAAGATTGTTGAGGCTGGCATCGCTTTCGAAGCTGCACAAATGCGAACAGAAGCACAGCTTAAGGAGCTCGACTCTTTACTCGCTGATGGCTGGGAAGCGGATTATGCTTTTCACCTCGCCCTCGCCAACTGCACAGGCAATCTCATGCTCGTTCAACTATTGGAATCAATCTCAACGAGCTTAAAGAAAGCATTGCAAGATTGTCACCAATTAATTGCTAATGACCCGGGACTTACGAAAGCCATTCACGATCAGCACACCGAGCTGTATGCGTGGATTCAGGCAGGAGACGCGACACGGTCAAGAGAAGCCATGCACATGCACCTCACCTATGTTGAAACGTTATTGAAAGAGGCAATTCAGGAAGGAGGACGAACGAATGAAAGGCAATAAAGGGAAGAAACGCTATGAACCTCTATCTGAAGCAGAAGTGGTTCATCTATTGCAAGAAGCGCAAGCCAAAAAGGAGACGGTGATCCCAACGGGTAATGGTTCGAAACGAGGTTTTGGCGGCGTCACAGAAGCTGCTGACATCGAATTGTCTCTCAAAAATATGAATCGCATTCTAGAACATTCTGCCGGGGACATGACGGTGACCGTTCAACCGGGTGCGAATTTTCAAGAAGTGCAAGACCAGCTTGCGGAGTATAAACAAATGATACCGATTGACCTTACCGACCTGCCGATGCAACAATCGGCGGTGTCATCGCGAGTAATGATAGCGGACCCAAACGTGCACTATACGGATCTGCGCGCGACCATGTGATCGGTCTTCGAGTGGCGCACCCGAGTGGGGAAGTGCTTCGTTCTGGAGGGAAAGTCGTGAAGAATGTTGCCGGTTATGATATGAACAAACTCTTTATCGGCTCAATGGGCACACTCGGTTATGACCGAATGTACGTTTAAACTCCGACCTATCCCTAAGTTTACTGCTTTATGTGTCGTGACGTTTAGCGATCCAGATGCGATGAGATCTTTTCTCGTCAAGCTTCTGAATAGCTACATGGAGCCGGTCACACTAGAAGTGGTCAACCTTCGCGACGTGTTGATTACGTTTGAGGATGTTGAGGAAGCCGTTCATGCGCAAATTGAATGGGTCAATACACACGTTCCAAACAGCGCCACGGTGGATACACGAACCGGCACAGACGTGCACTCGTATTGGCGATCTTTCAACGATTTGTCCTTTACTCACAACGACCCGATCATTCTAAAAGTCGGAACGAAAAACATGCACGTCCTAGATGTGTTGCAAAATTGTAAGCGCTTAACCGATGTTAATGTGTATGCTCACGGCGGTGTTGCACACGGACTGAGTCGAATCTACTTGAGCGGAGACACCGCCGACGTCACCCGGGCGATCCAAAACGTGCGCACCCACGCTGAGCACATTGGGGGCCATGCGACGATCGTCGATGCACCGCTGGACGTTCGCAAAATGGTCGCCCCATGGGGAGAGCCCCCTGCCTACATGAGGCTGCTCGAAGGTATTAAACATCAACTTGACCCAGACACCATTCTTAGTCCAACACGTGTTGTAGGAGGAATGTAAATGGCAAAACTAGCAGAATTAGTCGTGAAAAAAGCAGATAATCCGAAAGGAAATTACTTGTGGGAAGACGCCCCTGATGAAGACAAATTTTCTGCGTGTGTTCATTGTGGCATGTGTCTAGAAGCTTGTCCTACGTACCAAGAGCTCGGTCACGAACACCAATCTCCTCGAGGACGTGTTCATTCCATTGTCGCTGTTGCCAAAGGGGAAATCGAGCTGAACGAAGCCTTTGCTGACCCGGTATTCACTTGCCTGGACTGTCGCGCATGCGAAACCGCATGCCCTGCCGGTGTTCAAGTCGGCGCACTCATTGAAGAAGCGAGAGGCCAAGTACGTCAGGCCGTTCCACTTACAGGGTTCCTGCACTGTTGAATAAACTCTTCTTACGCGGCATCTTTCCTCATACAAAGCGAATGCATACACTCGGGTCATTAACGAAACTGTACCAAAAAAGCGGTGTCCAATTTGCCGTCCGCAAAACGAGAGCCATTCGTATACTGCCCGAACATTTGAGTGATATGGAAGCCATTATGCCGCCAATTGGAAAGCCCGTCCTTAAAACCTACCCAGACCAATTGCCTGCGAAAGGAACTGCCAAGCAATCCGCCGCCATGTTTACGGGCTGTATTATGGATGTCATGTTTAGCGATGTGAATGAAGCAACCGTTCGTGTCCTGCAAAAAAACGGGCATGACGTACACATTCCAAAGAACCAGAAATGTTGTGGTGCGCTCCATGTACACGCCGGAGACCGAGCGATGGGCAAAAAGCTTGCACGAGAAAACATCGATGCATTTATGAATGAAGATCACATCGTCGTCAATGCCGCCGGTTGTGGCTGCGCCCTTAAAGAATACCCTGAACTTCTCCAAAATGACGAAGAATACCGAGAGAAAGCAGAAGCATTCTCCGAACGCGTCATTGATGTGTCCAAATATTTATATGATTATGGCTATGAGCCGCCAAAAGCAGAAATAAACAAAAGAATCACCTATCATGACGCTTGCCACCTCGCGCACGGTCAACAAGTATGGGATGAACCTCGTGAACTGCTGGAGCAAATTCCAGGTGTAGAAATGGTTCATCTTCCAGATGCGGATCGCTGCTGTGGCAGTGCAGGAATCTATAACTTGACGAACCCTGATATGGCCGGCCGATTATTAAAACGTAAAATCGATGATGTGCCAGAAAACGTTGAAATGATCTCGATGGGTAACCCTGGCTGTATGCTGCAAATTGCCTTAGGCGTAAAGAAATACGGTCGGAGCGAAAACGTTGTACACACGATGCAGTTGCTCGATTGGGCATATGAGAAGGAGGAGTCGACATGAGCACAGTCATAGAAAAGTCTGAGCTAGTGAAATGGTTAAGTGACGTGTTGCCAAAAGATGCCATCCTTTATCGTGATGAAGACTTGCGTACGTACGAATGTGATGGCCTGACCGTCTATCGGGGTATGCCGCTCGCTGTCGTCTTTCCTCATACGACTGAAGAGGTTTCAGAGGTTGTGAAGCTACTTCACAAGCATGAGATTCCATTTATTCCAAGGGGAGCTGGCACGGGTTGAGTGGCGGGCGCAACGCCTTATGGCGGGGAAGTGATCATTAGTCTCGTCCGGATGAAGGGGTTGCTGTCGGTTGATTACGAGAATCGTGAGGCAGTCGTGCAACCGGGGTATATTAATTTGAAGCTATCGAATTCGATCTCCCATCGAGGGTATTATTATGCGCCTGACCCCTCAAGCCAAGCGTGTTGTACGATCGGTGGGAATGTTGCGGAGAATGCGGGTGGGGCTCACTGTTTAAAATACGGGGTAACAACGAATCATATTCTCGGTCTTGAGGTCGTTATGCATGACGGTGAAGTTCTTGAACTTGGTGGTGCTCCGGATATGCCGGGGTATGATTTGCTCGGTCTTCTGACCGGCTCTGAAGGAACACTTGCCATCGTCACGAGCATCACCGTGCGCATCTTGAAAAACCCTGAAGCAAAAGAAACCGCCCTCGCTTATTTTGATACGGTCGACGATGCATGTCAGGCGGTATCGGACATTATTAGTGCCGGGATTGTGCCAGCCGCGATTGAAATGATGGATGAAATTGCAATTGTTGGTGTCGAGGCGGCCACCAAACCTGTCGGTCATCCTGAAGGTTTAAAAGCTGTGCTCATCATGGAGGTCGATGGCATCGGGGCAGGAATCACGAGCCAGATCGAAGAAATGGTTGCGGTGTGCAAACAGAACCACGTCACCGAAATTAAAGTTGCAAAAAATAATGTGGAACGGGGCAAATGGTGGGCGAATCGAAAAACGGCATTTGGCGCAATGGGCGCGATCTCCCCGGATTATCTCGTGCAAGACGGGGTCATCCCAAGGAGCCGACTCATGGAAGTATTGCAAGACATTCAAAAAATTAGCGACGAATCCGGTCTCAGAATTGCCAACGTATTCCACGCTGGCGACGGGAATTTGCACCCACTCATTTTATTTGATGCGAGGAACGAAGGCGAAACCGAGCTTGCCATTGACGTAGGTTCCCGCACACTCGCCGCTTGCACAGCCGTCGGCGGCTCCATTACCGGTGAACATGGTGTTGGCATTGAGAAGAAAGAAGACATGAGCCTCGTCTTCACCGATGAAGAAATTGAGCGCCAGTTGCGAGTGCGGTCCGTCTTCAACCCGAATAACCGTCTGAACCCCGACAAACAGTTCCCCAAACCCGCCCGTTGCGGCGAAGTAAAACGCGCTGTCGGCAGCGGCGAGGCGTGGAGCGTGGCTAGTCATTCGTAAAAAGAAGGGTCAGCCCGGTTTACCCGCATAGATGCTGTAACCCACGCCGGTCTCGGTGTGGGCTCGTCAATTGTGCGCCCTAGTTTCGCGCAAATTCCAACCTGAAGACCTAGCAACTTGTCGGCCCCTATGGGGCCTTAGCGAGACCTCCCTCCCCCCACCCACGACCATGGCCATTCAAATAAAAAAAGCCGCCTGGAAACTTCAGGCGGCTTTTCCATCATTACGTATCAAGTGATCTTCCACCGCCTACACTTGGCGGTCGGTTGCCTTTTATCCGGCTTAGAACGATTACGTAAATGATGGCAAAGAGCGGTGCGGCAATGAGCCAGAAGCTAAAACCACCTACACTATGCATCGCAACGAGCCCCATTCCGATAAGGCCACACACACCGACGTAATAAAACATCGGGATGAGGGTTTTTCTTATGACTAATCCTTCTTTTCCGATGAGACCCACCGTAGCTGCTGCGGCAACGACGTTGTGCACGGCGATCATGTTGCCTGCCGCTCCTCCTACAGCTTGCAAGGAAACGACAATTCCCGCTCCCCTCGCATCAAGAGCCATTTGTTCAGCAGCTCCAAATTGGAAGAGGGCAAACATCATGTTGCTCACCGTATTACTTCCTGCAAAGAAAGCGCCGAGGCACCGATGACGGGCGCAAACAATGGCCAGACGTCGCCTACTGCGGTATTGGCCGCTTCGGCAAGGACGAGCGGCATGCTCTCGTACACTTCGGATCCTGAGTTGATAAACACTTGTGCCATCGGGACCGCTAGCAGTAGCGGAACGGCGGCTTGCACCCACGTTTTGGATGTGTCCACCCATGCTTGTTTGTACGCTCCTCTTCGTTTACTTAGAGAGTGCGCAAAATAAGCAAATACGGACGCGACAATAAATATTGTCCCGGGGATAAATAGTGGTGATGCATCCGCTGTAATCGACGTACCGAATATATTCGCCCACTCAAGCGTGAGCGCGGGTTGCTGCAAAAACTGTTTCACTGGTTCGATCGTCCGCGAGATCACGAGCAATACGGCGACGACAATATACGGTGACCAGGCACTCAAAAGTCCCATCTTCTTTCCCGTCATTTCTTTAAGTGAAGCATCCTGTAACGAACCGATCCATTCAGGTTGCCAATATTTTCGATCTTCAAATTGGAATACATCTTCCTCTTTCGGCTGAAGAAATCCTTTTTTCGCTGCTGGGATAACAATCAACAAACCAATCAGTCCACCAAGCATCGATGGGAATTCAGGCCCTAGCGTATGCGCAATAATGACGTAAGGAACGGTAAAGGCTAAACTTGCGAATATTGCAAATTTCCACACTTTAAACCCTTCCATGAACGAACGATTCTTTCCGAAAAATCGCGTAATGAGCCCGACCATTAACAAAGGAACCAAAATGCCTGCAAGCGCATGGATGACAGAGACTTGGGCTCCAATGGAAAAAACGTAGTCGTCGTAAGGCATCGAACCAATTGCGGCCATGACGTTGTCTTGTCCGCCAAGCCCAGACCCTACCCCTGTAAGGATTGGGGTCCCTGCTGCCCCGAAAGAAACCGGCGTACTTTGAATGACGAGTGCAGCACACACCGCCGCCATTGCCGGGAATCCAATCGCAACAAGAAGTGGCGCAACGACCGCTGATGGCGTTCCAAACCCTGCAGAACCTTCAATAAATGATCCGAACAGCCAAGCAATAATTATGGCTTGGATTCTTCGGTCTGGAGAAATGCTCGTAAATCCAGATCGAATTGTTTGCAATGCCCCTGTTTCTTTGAGCGTATTAAGTAAAAGAATCGCCCCAAAAACAATAAATAAAATTTCTAAAGCGGCAACAATCCCGTTGATCACAGCTGCGCCCACTTGCGCAGTTTCTGCTCCCCAAACGAAAATGGCAAGCAAAATGGTTAAAATAAGTGCGACCGGCATTGCCTTCTTTGCCGACCAATTCAAGGCAACGATCAACACAAAAACAACAATAATCGGTAAGAGTGCCAACATCGATAGCACACCAATACCCAGTTCCATAGTTCCTTCCCCCCTAGGAAATAATGATAACGCTTTCATATTCTCTTATTCTTATATACTTGTCAAAGACCCATACAGAATCGCCAAACGAAAGTCCATAACTAAAAAGCATAATACTCATTCGATACATGTATTTCCGTTATTTGATAAACTATTATAAAATTTAACTAGAATATGATAAAGGAGCGCACACACATGTCCTATAAAAAAATCGCTACTATTCAAGTCTCGGAAGACTTATACACATTTGTGAACGAAGAGGTAATCCCAGGCACGGGCCTCGATGAACAAAAATTTTGGACAGATTACAGTAAAATACTCGATGACTTTAGTGTGAGGAATGCTGAGCTTTTAGAGGTACGCGAGACGTTGCAAAAGAAGTTAGATGAGTGGCATGTCGCCCACCCTGGCGAAGAGAAGTCAACTGCCTATTTTCAATATTTAAAAGAAATTGGGTATCTCGAGGAAGACCCTGGAGATGTGACGGTTACAACGGCGAATGTGGATTCTGAAGTGAGTGCACAGGCGGGGCCGCAGCTTGTCGTCCCGGTGAATAATGCTCGTTATGCGCTGAATGCGGCGAATGCGCGCTGGGGTAGTTTGTATGATGCGTTATATGGAAGCGACATTATTTCTGAGGAAGCAGGGGCGGAACAGGGCACATCGTATAATGCTGTTCGTGGAAATAAAGTCGTTGATTATGCGAAGTCGTTTCTGGATGAGGCGGTCCCGGTGGATGGCACGAGTCACAAAGATGTGGTCTCCTATTGGATTGAGAACGGGGCACTCGTCCTTGAAACAGCTGATGGCAAGTTGCTCTCATTAAAAGATGCCGATCAGTTTGTCGGCTATACAGGCAGCGAGTCAAAGCCGGAGTCGCTGTTGCTTGTAAATAATGGCAGTCATCTTGACGTGCAGATTGACCGAAATCACCCGATTGGTAAAGATGACTCAGCAGGCGTTAAAGACATTGTGATCGAATCGGCGATCACGACCATTATTGATTGTGAGGACTCGGTCACTGCGGTCGATGCTGAGGATAAAATACTCGTGTATCGCAACTGGCTCGGTCTTATGAAAGGCACACTGGAGACGACATTCTCGAAAGGCGGTAAGGATGTTACCCGAACGCTAAATGGCAACCGCACGTACACATCGCGCGGTGGTCAAAGCTTAGAACTGCATGGCCGTTCTCTTCTTTTCATCCGCAATGTCGGGCATCTGATGACGACCGATGCTGTGCTTGACGCAAACGGCAATGAAACACCAGAAGGCATTATGGACGGGGTGATGACGAGTCTAATCGCGAAACATGACTTGTTAAAGAACGGGCAACTACAAAACTCAAGAACCGGCTCGGTGTACATCGTGAAGCCGAAGATGCACGGTTCTCGCGAAGTCCTGTTCACAAACGAATTGTTTGACCGGATTGAAGATGTGCTCGGTCTCGAGCGAAATACGCTAAAAGTCGGTGTCATGGACGAAGAGCGCCGGACGACGCTGAATCTGAAAGCATGTATTAACGCGGCCAAAGAGCGGATCGTCTTTATTAATACTGGATTTCTCGACAGAACCGGTGATGAAATTCATACGTCGATGGAAGCCGGCTATGTGATCCGCAAAAATGACATGAAACAAACATCGTGGCTCGCCGCTTATGAAAAAGCGAATGTGAAAGCTGGACTACAAAGCGGGTTTCAAGGCAAAGCTCAAATCGGTAAAGGCATGTGGGCGATGCCAAACTTAATGAACGCCATGATGGAACAAAAAGGCGGACAGTTAAAGGCCGGTGCAAACACTGCCTGGGTTCCTTCGCCAACAGCCGCTAGCTTGCACGCCATGCATTATCATCAGATTAATGTCGGCACCATTCAAGATGAACGTAAGACGAACACCGAAGATTATGTGCAAGACATTCTTCAAATCCCAACGACGACTGAAACATTTTCAGCAGAAGACATCCAAAAAGAACTGGACAACAATGCGCAAGGCGTTCTCGGATACGTCGTACGTTGGGTTGAACAAGGTGTCGGTTGTTCAACGGTTCCTGATATTAACGATGTTGGTCTCATGGAAGACCGGGCTACGTTGCGCATCTCGAGCCAACATATGACCAACTGGCTACACCACGGCATCACGAACGAACAGCAAGTTATGGACACAATGAAACGAATGGCAAAGGTCGTTGACGAACAAAATGCAGGCGATCCAGAATACCGCAACATGGCACCAAACTTCAACGATTCCGTCGCCTTCCAAGCCGCCTGCGACCTCGTATTTAAAGGACGCGAGCAACCAAGCGGCTACACCGAACCCATCTTGCACGCCAAGCGTAAAGAGGCGAAGAAGAAGTTGGCTGTCGGATAATGCATCGAGCCCTAACCATTTATAATGGATAGGGCTCGATTTGTTTAGTTTCTGCAATGGTGTGGGGGTAAGTATTGTGCTCTCACCTTCTATAAATGAATAATTAAAAGATTGTTTGCATAATAAATGTTTTATCTATATAACATTTTGATATAAGTAACTAAAGGAGTGATTGGATTGTATACCAACAAAAGAATTTCGAATTTTCGTTCAATTATGCAAGAAGAAGGCATTGCTGCAACACTCATTTATTCTCTTTAAATCCGTCGCTATTTTACTAATTTCAATGGTTACAGTGGTGCGTTGCTCATCTCACAAGACCGTGTGCTATTATTTACCGACTTTCGCTACATCCAACAAGCAGAAGCACAGGCAAGTGATCATGCTAAACTAATTGAACATAAAGGGGGTTTGTTAAACGAGGCTGTTTACCAAGAATTACGTCTTATTGATGGAAGAGTTGGCGTGGAAGGGACGTTAGATCTTTCTACATATAATTATTTCAACCGTGAGATCACTAACTTTCAAACGGATGTTATCGATGCATCGATTATGTCTATTCGAAAAATAAAAGACCCTACAGAGATCGCAAATATTCGGGAAGGCATCAGACTATATGACTTAGCTTTTGAATATATTTTAGGGTTTATAAAACCTGGAATGTCAGAGTTAGAGATTGGGTTAGAATTAGAGTATCACATGAAAAAGAATGGAGCCGAAGCCATTAAAGCTAATCATGTTATTGCATCAGGAGAGCGATCTTCTTTACCTCACGGTGCTGCCAGCAAGCGAATTGTTAACAAAGGTGAATTCATAAGAAAATGATGCTCGATGGTATTCCCACCTTTAAATATAAAAAATATTCTAATTTAAATTAATATATTCATTTTACAATTTTATATAAGTCAAGCCCATCAGAGCTGTTAATGGCTGTCATTTGAATCAATACCAAAGCTAGTTGGAGAATTGCCTTAAGCCCTATATCTTCGCATGCGAGAATTTTTCTTATTTACAGATGCCTTTCATAATATAATACCTTCCCCAATCATGATAGCAAGATTTTATTATCTCCTTTTTTTGAATGATACGCATTATTGGCTTTTGATACCTAATCATTTAATCGTGAACTAGCCTGAATGCAAAGATGATAAGCATAGAACTTAAACAAATTATTTTAAGAAGTTATTCCTTTCGGTCTTGCTTTTGACGATTACTTGTTGTTCCAACTTACATTTTGAATTAAGCCTCTGGATTTTACAGAATATTTGATTTACTGGTTGAAATTTGAAACCGCTTACGTTATGATTTGTTTCAACATATTAAAATCATTTTAATATCTTTTGGCGGGTAGGTGATGGATCTGCAACAACGTACTGTGAAAAGCATGAATCGAGAAAATGTACTGAACTACTTACTTCTCTCCCCTCAAGGAAGAACGCAGCAAGAATTGGCTCAACATAGCCTATTAACGATTGCTTCAATCGGAAATATACTGTCTGAATTGCAAGAAAAGAAATTGATAGAAAAAAGTGGACTGGCGCTATCCAGCGGAGGAAGAAAGCCGAGCATCTATAAACTTGATCAAAGTCATTACCGTATTTTCAGCGTGAGCATCGGTTACGGAACACTCACTTGTCTTTTAGTCTCGCTTCAAGGGAATGTGTTGGCGAAAGATTTACTTACCTTTGACCTTGAGGATGATCCTTATCAGGTTTTGGATCATATGATTACTACTTTTTATTCGATATGTGAAAGTCAAATGGTTTCTTTTGACCAGATCTTAGGGGTTGGCATTAGTGCGCCTGGTCCGCTGGATGAAGAACATGGAATCATATTAAATCCTCCCAACTTAACAGGTTGGATTAACGTTAAAATTACTCAGTATTTACATGAAAGAATTCCACTTTTAATTCAACTTGAAAAAGATGCCAACTGCACAATGATGTGCGAATACTACTATGGAATTGCACGCAACTCTATGAATGCTTTATATGTAATGGTAGATGCGGGTATTGGAAGCGGAATTCTAGTGGAAGGCGAGGTTTATAAAGGAGCCACTCAAGTCGCTGGAGAGATTGGCCACGGAACGATTGACCTGAACGGACTGAAATGCAATTGCGGAAACTACGGCTGCCTTGAAGTGATGGCTTCGGGGAATGCAATCGTGCGCAAAGCACTAACTGAAGTTCGAAAGGGCTGCCCAACAACGATTGCACATATTGACAACAATTTAGGCTTGGAAGAAGTGCTAGATGCGGCACTTCAAGGTGATGATCTTTGTCTCTCTTTGCTTCAAGATTCATCAAGGTATGTGGGCATTAAGCTTGCAGATAAGATTAACTTTCTAAATCCTGAGCTAGTCATTCTTGGAGGAAGGATTAATGACAAACTCGAACAATACACCGGCTGGGTGAAAGAAACTGCGCTGAGTAGGATCTTTCAAGAAACTGCTCGTGGCGTACAAATCAAGCGGGCAAAATTCGGCGACATTAGTGAAGGGTTAGGCGCTGCGACAGTGGTTCTTAAAGAAGCATTTAAGCAGCAATAATGATAAGGGGGAAATGTAAAATGGGATTTTCCAAAAAAGGCTTCATGATGTTTTCAGCTGCTGCTCTTACATTAGCGGCCTGCAATGGCGATGAGGAGTCTTCTAGCGGTGGTGACCAAATTGACCTTCGTTGGCAAACGACTACGGGCTACTCTCCTGAAGCACCAACACAAGGGAATGCTGAATACTTGAGAGGACAACTTGATTCCTTCCATGACGAAAACCCCGATGTAAATGTGAGCTATGACTTGCAGTCCAGTGATATTGACGAAGCAATGTCACGGTTGTTAGAACAAGCGAATTCAGGTCGAGCCCCTGACGTTGCTCCGATTGATAGTTATTTATTCGCTCAATATTACGAACATTTGCAACCATTAAACGATTTATTTGACGAATACGATGTCAACGTCGAAGATTACATGCCGTTTGCTCAAGACGTCATTACGGATGATGATGGTACGATTTACGGTTTGTACATGAATACGGATACGAGAGTTTTGTTCTACGATACTTCCGTCATTCCAGAACCACCCAGTACTTGGATGAACTTATTGAAGTTGGCTTACAAATACAAGACGAAGGCTATAGTGGCATCATGCTTCCCGGCGGTAGAAACGAAGGAACTTCAGTAACGACTTTGTGGCCTTTGTTCTGGGGAATGGGCGGAGAGCTTGTGGATGATGATGGTGAACCCGTATTTGGCGAAGGTGATAATCGTAATATCATGTTGCAAATTCTCGAAACAGTTGATGAAGCCGTACAAACGGGCGCACTTCCCCAACGTGTTGCCGGTTATGGGGGGGAGAACGATTTAAATGAAGAAATTGCAACCGGTAACACCGCGATGTTTATCGGTGGCAACTGGCAAGACTCCTATCTAAAAGAGGTGTTAGGTGAAGAAGAGTTCGCCAATTGGGACGTCGCTCCGGTGCCTATGCTAGATGAATCCGCTGAACCTGCGACGAGCGCCGGAGGCTGGGCATGGGGGATTTTCACCGAAGACCCTGATAAGCAGCGTGCAGCCTTTGAATTAATTCAACATATGTTTACAGGCGAAGAAGGCATGGCCCAATTCAGCACAGTCTATGGCGGACTCCCTTCACGTGAATCTGTCTTTGACCACGAGCTCTATGAAGGTAGTGAATTCACCGACTTATATCGTGATTTCTTAGAAAATGACGCACAGGTTCGTCCCGCATCTACGCACTACAATGCCATTTCAAATCAGATGCAAATTGCTATTTCCAGTGTAATCTCCGGAAGCAAAACACCAGAGGAAGCACTAAATGATGCCTGGGATGCAGTACACTAATTTTTTGGGGGTCAAACTATGCAATCGCAAGTAAGCACACATCAGCCTTTGAAGCCCCGTAACAAGTTAAGGGAGTCTCCCCTCCCTTGGCTTGTGCCGTTGTTGCTGATTTTAATTGTGGTCTTTTTGTTTCCAGTTATTGAAATTATTCGGTTGAGTTTCACAGACTCTACACTTGTCGATCCGAACTATAGCTACACCCTTTCATCTTATCTTAGCCTTTTTAATCAGCCAGGCTTCCAACGCATGATGTGGATTACCCTCCTATTTGTCGTATTCAGTGTCAGCTTTCAATTAATTTTAGGATTATTGGTTGCTCTGGCCATTGATCAAGGACAAAAGAGAAATCTGAAGGGAACGATTGCCGTACGTACTGCTGTCCTTACTGCTTGGGCTATTCCCGGTGTTGTCATCGGCGTCATTTGGCGAATTATGTATAACGAAACGGAAGCAGGTATTTTAAACTTCTTTGTTTCAACGGTGAGCGGAACGACCGTGCCTTTTCTCTCCGACCCAACCTTTGCATTGGTTGCGGTCATCCTGGCAAATATCTGGCGCGGAACGGCCTTTAGCATGATTCTTATCTATGGTGGGTTACAGACGCTACCTAAAGATATATTGGAGTCAGCCAGAATTGACGGGGCTAACGCTATCAAGCGTTTAACAAAGATTATCCTCCCAATCCTAGCACCAATCATTATGATTAACCTCGTAATTATTTCAATTGATACGTTCAATACTTTTGATATGGTCATGGCATTAACCGGTGGCGGACCGGGGCAAAGTACAGAAATCATTGCGCTCAGTATTTATAATTTGATATTTCGTGAGTTTAATTTAGGACAAGGTGCGGCGGCTGCAGTTGTGTTACTAACCATCAATATAATTATGACATTAGTGTACTTGAAAATCTTAGGAAGAGAGGGGCGATCCTAAATGAATCAGCGCACAGCCTACAAACTTGGAAATGTTGGCCTATACGCTTGTTTTATCGTCATTACGCTGTTCTTTTTGTTTCCTCTTCTTTGGACCGTTTCACTATCGTTAAAAGATTCACAATCGTTATTTACTGTTCCTCCCGAACTCATACCGAGTGCTTGGGCATTCGAGAATTACGTACACGTCATCCAAAACAATAATATTTTTCAGTACATTGCCAACTCAGGTATTATTGTATTTTTTACGGTCATCGTCACGTTACTCGTCGCCATACCGGCTGCTTTTGCCCTTTCAAGAATTACGTTCGGTTATAAGCGTCCGCTTATGATCACCATTCTCATGACACAAATGATATCAGCGGTTGTCATTTCGATTCCACTCTACCGTATTCTAGCCAACTATGAACTGCTGAATCAATACTGGGTACTCATCCTCGTGTATGTCGCTGTCGTTTTGCCACTTGCAACGTGGATTTTAAAAGGGCATTTTGATACACTTCCACCTGCGTTAGATGAAGCTGCCATTATTGATGGATGTACACGCAGTCAACTTATCTCAAAAATTATCGTCCTTGCAGTTTGCCAGGCATTGCATCCGTAACGATTCTAGTAGCCGTACAAAGCTGGTCACAGTTCGTCATCCCCTTTATTCTACTAGATGATGAAAGCATGTACCCCGTATCTGTCGGCGTCATGAATTTGCAATCCACACAACAAGCCATCACTACACACTACTTGGCAGCGGGTAGTATTTTATCCGTATTGCCTGTCATCATTTTGTTCGTATTTTTACAAAAATATATCGTAGGCGCACTGACGACCGGTGCAGTTAAAGAATAAACAGCGATGGAGGAATCTATATGTGGCTAACGAAAGAAAAACTCACGCAACGAATCGAAGAACTTCTTCAATTTCGCTATTCAGATCAACAAACATTTGAATCCTTAACTATTTATGAAGAAAAAAACGAAGAAGATTTTGCGTATCCGCCGGAAAATGTTGAGTGGACGCCTGCATTCCTGGGTGATTACTGGGAAGGTAGAGACAAATATGTCTGGCTTAGCACCTCGTTTACCGTGCCTCTACATTGGAGCAAAAAAACGATCGTCGGACTGTTTGATTTTGGAAAGACCGGTGCCGGTCATAACTCCGGCTTTGAATCACTTCTATTCGTAAATGGAGTTCCTTTTCAAGGAGTCGACTCCAACCATAAGGAAGTCTTTTTCCCAGATGTGAAACCGAATGAAGAAGTAACTCTTCATTTCCGCTTATGGACAGGATTGGATGGCATGACCGGAAAGCAGGAAGCACTCTCTCATCAATTGAAACAAGCGGAGATGGCCGTTCTTCATGAAGTAACCGATGATCTTTATTATATGTCGAAGGCTGTCATCCAGGCCATTGATCAAATTCCCGACACTCAACTCGAGTATTCTAAGTTGTTGAGCGCATTGAATCAAGCTTTTTACCAGATAGATTGGACAAATCCAGGCAGTGAAACCTTCTATCAATCCATTTCATGTGCTGCAAATGAACTACACACAACAGTTAAAGATTTGTATCATCCTCACGGTGTAACGATTCACGGAATCGGTCATACACATATTGATGTTGCTTGGCTGTGGAGATTAAAACATACTCGGGAAAAGAGTGCCCGTTCCTTCAGTACGGTTCTACGCCTGATGGAGAAGTATCCTGATTACGTTTTTATGCAGTCACAGCCTCAGCTTTACAGTTATATGAAAGAAGATTATCCTGAGATTTATGAACAGATTAAAAAAAGAGTGCAGGAAGGTAGATGGGAAGCAGGCGGAGCGATGTGGCTGGAGTCCGATTGTAATATTCCTTCAGGAGAATCCTTAACCCGTCAACTGCTCAAAGGCAAGCAATTCTTTAAGCACGAATTCGGCATTGAAGAACAACCTTACTTGTGGTTACCCGATGTGTTTGGCTATTCATGGGCACTGCCTCAAATTCTAAAAAAATCCGGAATCAAAACATTCATGACGATAAAAATTAGTTGGAACCAGTACAATCGTATGCCGCATGACACTTTCTATTGGAGAGGTATTGACGGCACAGAAATTCTTACTCACTTTATGACTACACCAAACCCTGGCACAGGCAATCATGACTATCGATATAACTACAATGGCGTAATTGATGCAAGAGCCATGGATGAAGCATGGAACGCGTATCAGAATAAATCAATTAACCAAGATTTGCTCATGTCCTATGGTTATGGCGACGGTGGTGGCGGCGTAAATCGTGAGATGCTGGAAATGCGACGTCGGTTAGACAAAGTTCCTGGTCTGCCCAACATCAAACCGAGTCGTGTCGATGATTATTTCAATGCCCTTCACGATACAGTCGACCAATCGAAAGAATATATTCACACATGGGACGGCGAGTTGTACTTGGAATACCACCGCGGCACATATACAAGTCAAGCGCACAACAAAAAAATGAATCGCAAGCTTGAGATCCATTATCGAAATACGGAATGGTTGAGCGTTTTATCGAACCTTCACACTCGACAATGGGATAACGAAAGCTTAAGGAATCTTGATGATGGTTGGCACATTATCCTTCGCAATCAATTCCATGATATTATCCCAGGCTCTTCCATTCAGGAAGTCTACGAAGACAGTGCTATTGAATATAATGACGCGCAGGAACTTGTCAATATGTCATGGCAAACTTTGAATCACACAATCGTTAAAGATAAAGTCGACACGTTTACCATTTACAATAGTTCAACTTTCACTCAACCACATAACGTACAAATACTAGATCACTCTAATCGTGATGGCACGTTTTACAGTATTGACGGAGCTAAACTCACTTCACAAAGAATAGAAGATGGATGGCTAGTTCAGACCAGCACTCTTCCATCTCTAGGTACGACAATGATCTCTTTTAAGGAGGGCACCACACAAACAAAAGATGAAAACATGTTCTCTCATAAAAAAGATGGAGTGACAACGCCATTTTATCAAATAGAATGGAACTCTTCAGGACATTTAACCCGACTCTATGATATTGAAAACCATAAAGAGATACTTGATGGACATGGAAATATTCTACAAGTATTTGAAGACAAACCTCTTAATTTTGATGCTTGGGATATTGATATTTTTCATAGAGAAAAATATTATCAAATCGCAAATTTGGATGAAGTCCGTGTCATTGAGTCGGGAAACCTTGCAACGATTATTAAATTTAAATGGACGTTTAACCACTCACAGATTGAACAAAAATTAACATTGTACGCCAACCACCGTAGGATAGATTTTATTACTCATATCGATTGGCACGAACAAAATCAATTATTAAAAGTTGCATTTCCTGTATCCATAAGATCCACAGAGGCAACATTCGATATACAATACGGGAATGTCAAACGCCCTACACATTGGAATACAAGCTGGGACTATGCGAGATTTGAAACCGTCGGTCATCAGTGGGCTGACCTTTCTGAGAGAGGATATGGTGTAAGTTTATTAAACGATAGTAAGTATGGTTATGATATAAAGGACAACATAATGAGGCTTTCATTAATTAAATCTTCTATTCTTCCTGATCCTACACAGGATCAAGGCAATCACACATTCACCTATTCTCTACTTCCGCACGAAGGGGACTGGTATGATGGACAAGTAACGGTCGCAGCTTGGGACTTAAATAACCCATTATTGGCTGTTGCAGGTGAGTCAGAGCTTTCTGAACAAAATCTTTTTATATTTAATCAACATAATGTGAAAGTAGATGCCGTAAAAAAAGCTGAAGAATCGGAAGGTGTTATATTAAGATTCCACGAATACAGCGGGCAAAGTAATTCTCTAATCATAAGAAGTGATTTCAACATCCAATCTTGGACTGAATGTGATCTCATGGAGAATCCTGTGGGAGATGTTAAAAAAACAGCATCACTTACTACAAACCTAAAACCTTACGAAATTAAAACCTATCACGTTATATTCCAATGATTCTAGAGCTTATCCAGTAGCAATAGGCTAAAATATTTTACTCACTAATTAATCTCCCCGCTTGTCAAATTGGCAAGCGGGGAGATTAATTATGACACATATACCAGTTGCTGAGTAGAAATTTAATCACACTATAGATTAATCAATTGTTCACCTATCCCCTACTCATTCAAATCCTCTATGCTCCTACGACCGCTACACTAACAACAACCAAAGCAACATCGCGACACATATTGAAACAATGCCTTGTAGCAATGTCGCCATTGTTTGCGCTTTATATGCGTCTTTAATATGCATGCCACTGAATTCTTTGACGACCCAGAAGTAGCTGTCATTCACATGGCTAACGGTCATGGCACCGGCTCCGATGGCCATAACAACGAGGGCTAATGGCACGGCACCTTCACTCCTGCTGCTGGCAAGATCGGGGCGACGAGGGATGATGTAATGACAAGGGCTGATGTGGATGAGCCTTGGGCGGTTTTTAGTGATGCAGCAATGATGAATGGGATGAGCAAGAACAGAGCGCCCGTAAACACCGTTCCAAATTCCCAATTCTGAATGAGCTCTTCAATTCCTGAATTGGCAATGACTGTACCGAACGCACCGCCAGTCCCTGTGATTAAAAGGATGGGTGCCGCATCAACCAGCCCTTTCCCGACCCACTTTGTGAGCGTTTCATCATTGTAGTGTGGCAGTAACGGCAATGCCGCAACAACGCCAGCAAGTAAGGCAATCATCGGCTCTCCGAGAAAACTAAAGAAAGCGGCGACGCTTCCCGTAGCTTCCATCACTGCAAGGATGGAGCCAACACCAATAAGGATGATCGGTAAAAGTATCGGTAAGAACGACGCAAATGTGGATGGCATCTTGCCGAATGAACGGACAACTTCATCGTAATCATAATCAAGCTGTCCACCTTCTTCCTCTTCTTCAACAACAATTTTTGACGCTACTTTTACTGCCCATAAGTAACCGACAAACGTGGCTGGAATGGCGACAAGAAATCCAATTAAAATGATTGTCCCTAAGTATTGTTCCGCACCAATATTTCCTGCGGCGGCAATGGGACCGGGTGTTGGTGGCACGAGCGTATGTGTGGCATAAAGTCCTGTTGCAAGGGCGACGGCCATCGATGCAATTGCAACTTTCAGCCGCTTTGCGAGCGCTTTCTTTAAGCTCGATAATATGATGTAACCGGAGTCACAGAAAACGGGAATGGATACGATGAAACCTATTAAGCTCATCGCTAGTTGAGGGCGCTTCGGCCCAACAACACGAAGAACGACTTCGGCCATTCGATACGCTGCCCCTGCTTTCTCTAAAATGACACCAATAATGGTACCAAATACGATGACTAACCCAATATTAGCGATAACACCTCCGAAACCGTCGTTAATGCTCTCTACGACCAAATCAAATGACATTCCTGAGGCAAAACCGACGAATAATGTTCCGAGTAACAGAGACAAAAATGGATGAAGCTTGAACACAGTTGTCGCAACAATAATCAGAAGAACGCCCAGTGCAATAATGGCAAAAAGCATGCAATCTCCTCCCTACTTTATTCATCCTTCACGTACAATTGCAGAAACTTTCCATAACGTTGTTCATAAATCTGGGTAGCGGCGGAGCACGGGTCATACACATGGTTCGGTCTATTTTTAATTACACGCTCGTTGAAAGTCTCGAGATTCTCACACCAGCCTAAATGGACAAATTCTAATGATGCCGCGCCCATTGCAGGTAAATACTGTGCCTGTTCTGGCACATGCACACTCACCCCCCACACATCCACCGCCATTTGACACCACACGCCAGGCCTCGTCCCACCACCGATGAGAACAATTGAAGCATCTCGATTAACAGGCCCAATGAGTTTCTCCATCGTTTGGCGAAGTGACATGACCACACCTTCTAGTACACCTTTAACAGATGTCGAACAATATCGAAGGCCGCAATGTATTCGTTCATGATGACCACCTAGTTAGAATTTTCATTCATTATAACGTAGTAATAATAGTAAGTGAACAATCAATACCGGCTCGTCCACACTCTTAACAAGCTTATGGATAATGCTGCCTTAACTGAGCGTTTGCAGTTCGTTTTTGCCAGGGTTTCACCATCTTCCAACCTTTAAAATTGGTAGACTTTGAAGATCCAATCGGGAAAATTTGTATGAAGTAATTAAACCGGGAACGAATATAAAAGAAATGCGACCAACTGAAAAGTGCTGGTCGCATTTCTTTGTTTAGAGAGTGACGCTCTCGTATCGTTTGCCCGCATAGACCATGTCTACGATGGGATAATTTACATTCACAACGCTCCATGTTACTGAAATTCCCAAATAGAACGGACCCGATTGTTATCGTTAACAAGTAAGTTAGAGCATGAGGCGCTATTTTTTCAGTAACCTCAGAGAGATTCTGCGAGGCAACTATATAACTCGTTCCTGAAGTTAGTAGCTGTATTAACCCTCTTTACCTTATGCTCAGCGTAAAAAATTTGATTACTCTCTTCGCTCACAAAAACCAACAAATCGTCAGTACGATTCATGGCTAAAGACCGTTCGGTTTTTGTTCGGCACCTCCGGTGCCGATGGTTGCTAGCTCTTCAGGTTTATATGAATAAATAGGATTGAATTTCGGTGTAGAAACGAGTATTCGTAGATCACCGGTTATTAGGTGAGCTGGGGTGTTCTGAAGCGATCTAGATCGCCAACCTCCTAGAAATCCCCAAAAATGAGCGGACGCTACTACCGCACATGCTGAAAATCGTGAAAAGCGATCCAGATAAGAGCTACACTCGATACTAAGCGAGTGTAGCTCTCACGACCGGCTTCCATAAACGGCTGTATGCAACGAGAAGTCCATCGATTGGCATTATAATGAAGCCAAACCGTTCACGGATGGGTAATTTTGTTTCCAATCGAACCATTTTGTAAACAGAATCGCTCATCCTTGGAGCACGTCGACCGATTTTCTGGCCTTGCAAAAACGGCGGAAATCCTGCACCTCATCCCATATTATTTGAATGTTTTTTCATCTCCCCTAAAAAGCTGCGACCAGATTCGGTCGCTTGTAATTGAAAGTACTCAGCAAGTGTGGCTCCAATGTCGGCCATCGTTGTGCGAGTGCCGATGGATACTGGAGAGATTTGTTCACCGATAACGAGGATAGGTGTATACTCTCGGGTATGGCGGGAGTGCCCAATCGTTGGGTCATTGCCGTGATCAGCGGTAATGATTAAGATGTCCTCAGGCTTCATGAGGGCAAGGAAACTTTCGAACCACTGATCGACCGTCTCGAGTACACTCCGGTACCACTGAACGTCTTCGGCGTGACCTGCGAGGTCCGTTTCTTGGACATTCACAAGGAAGGCAGCATCAGTATGTGCCTTCTCATATTGCTCAACTAATGTTTGTAGTACGTTGCTCGTATCCACAACAGGGTTGGCGTACCCACCACCGTGCAAAACGTCTGCGGTTTTTCCGATGCGAAACACGGGAAGCTGTTGCTTTTCGGCAATGGACTGAAATTGTCCGGCCATATTTACGCCATATCCCATATGATAAACTTCGTACCCTTCTCCATAAACACCGGATTTGGGTGTGTCTACGCCCCATTGCCCAGGTTCGTTTTCTTTCACGACAGACAGAATACGCTCAATCGACGTGTTCGGTCCTCCAAAGGCGATGACCCGACTCACATCCACCGATTCACGAACGCATCGACCTATGCTTCGTACCTTTTCAAACGAAATTTGCTGTAAATCTGCAGTTACATTAATGATATTGCCATATGCTGACTCTAGGTTGTCACCGACCAGAATGAATTGTTCAACGAGCAGAATCGGGCGACCGGTCCACGGATACTGGACATCGTAACCGGCTCTTGTAAGTGCTGCGGCAATCGTTTGATGAACATCCTTCATCAGTCTTTGTTGCGGGCGTTTCGGGATCGTCCCGACCAATTCTTGATGCCCCATGTACGTATCAGCACCCCAATGAGCCAACGCGGATCGACCGTAGGCTGCCACTTTACTCGGCTTCCCTTCCGTAACAGCGGTTAGCCCCATCCGATGTAAAGCAGGTAGCTGAGCGCCGACGTGCTTGCACGTATTCGCACCTGAATCTGGTGAATCCTCCATCGCACCGACACCAAACCCGTCCAACACGAGCAACGTTGCTTTCGCCACGTCTAATACCTCCTTTCAAAATGGACAATTTTTGGTTTTCCTGCTTGGATCCCGGTCACGAGAGCAACATTTGCACGGGTCACGAAGATTTGCGTTCTGAAAGCATACACGACGCTATCCCCAGGAGCATAGTCTTCGTTTTCATCTAGAGAGCCGTAATAATCGATATACCCAATCTTCGGTTGCTTCGCCCGTACGGTTCGTAAGTCACTGCTCGCAGCCCCTACACATGCGCTTTCAATATTGCCGCGCTCGTAGAACCCTCCCCCAATGACATAGTGGTCGTGGGATACTTCGCTCACATAAACAAGGCTTGGCTTTTCTTCCAAATGAAAGTTCACCGCATGGGACGGAGTCGTTCCGGTCAACGCATGGCCTGGCTCACCGTGTGTCACCCCTAATTCTTTGAGCATCGGGATCGTCTCACAACTCGTGGCACTTGGCGCATTTACCTGCCTGACATCAATGCCCTCGTCTTGCAATAACGCCACCGCGCGATGCAACGTATGAACATTCGTCGTCGGCACCAGTTGTTGATTCTCTTTTAATTCAAGGGCTGGAAACGATGTGACCCCTTCGATACGAATGCCAGGTAGTGCGAGAAGTTGTGGCAATTGTTCAGTCAAGTGCGCCAACTGAAATCCACCTTCTTGAGATGGATAAATGCGGTCCCCGTGCTCCATGACGCGCAACAATACAGGTTGCACGATGCCAAGAGATACGGCTGCCGCTGACACTTGCGCGGCACGTGCTGCCGAAAAAACGGTGACCACTTCCAGGTTCATCTTCAAAAGGTCCGGCCATTGATGCTTGCCTGGTTGAACGAGATGACCGGCGTGCCCGACGGCAATGCCATTCTGGTGCAGCCGGTAGGCTTCGCTCCATTCTACGGCGACCGCTTTTTGAATGCCGTAATTGGCGACCCATTGTGCAAGCTTAGGGATACGCCCGAGCTGCTTTGTCATAAAGTACAATGAGAAATCATGCTCTCGTGCCTTTTCAGCAAGAGCTCGCGTATTCGCGGCAACCGTATCCATATCAATCACATACGTGTTCGGTGGAATATCTGCCGCTTGGTGAAGATCTACAGCTGAATGAATGAGATTTGGATTTCTTATTTTTGTCGCTTCGAGAAACATGAGCTATTCCTCCTGGACATCATCTAGCGCACGACGCAGGATATCTAAAATATGTTGTGCGTGAGATTTCATCGGATTGATGCGCAAACCGAAATCGGCCAATTCGGGGTGAGAGGCAATAAAACTGCCGGATACCCGGTAAATCATAGGCAAAATTTCATATCGAGATTCAGCACCGACAGGGTAGACAGCTGCGCCATGCACCCCGCTACGCTCAATCACTCTTTTGGCGATGGGGGCCTTTAATTCAACAATGACGTTTTTCGATTGCGCATTCGTCATGTACGCCGCCCTCACCTCCGGAATCACCCCATCATTTAGTTGTTTGTGCAACGCTTCGACTTGCTCGTTCTGTACCGCAAGTGACACAGGGGCAAACGTCATCATTCGCATCAAGTCAAGCGCTTCAGGTCCTTGGACTTGCCCTCCACCCGAGTAATTCCGTTCATGAACGACATCGATTCCTTCACGCTTTCCGACGATCACACCAATCCCTTCAGGTCCGAGCACTTTAAAACCAGAAAACGTTGAATAATCAGCGCCAAGCTCTACACCAATGGCAGGAACTTTTAAGGAACAATAATTATCATCCGTAACAATTGGCAAATTGGGAGACACTTCTCGCACGGTTTGAATGACCCTTTCTAAGTCATACGTATCTTCTGGTTGTTGACGAGCATGTTGTATATAAAACAACTGTGCTTCTTGATTTCTTAGTACCGTCTTCAGCTTCTCTGTATTGTGAAAATCAACAACAACCGTGTGAAAGCCTAACATACGAAAGGTTTCTTTCGTCGTTGTGTACATCGGTGCATCATGGACGAAAATCGTATCCCCCGGGCTTAAAAGCGCCGCCAAAATTGTCCGAATGGCGCCTGTCCCTGACCCACGGACGAGTGCCGCCGACTGACTTTGAAAGAAGTCAGCTAACATGTTTTCCACTTGTACGGTTGTCTTTGGTCGCTTGAACTTCGGGTGTACGCCCAGATCACCACCTTGAAAAATCGTCTCTCCGTTAAAATGGCGACTCATCGTTTCGACCAAACGAAATTGCATATCTTTTGCTTCTTCGATACTAAGCGTTCGTAAAATAGATGACATCCGTCACGACTCCTTTATAGAAAAAGCGGAAGCAGGATTGTCGACAAATAAATTTCTTATATCCTCGTTTGTAAGTCCTGCGGACAATAAGCGGGGAACAAAACCTTCAAGTACAAGCCCGTACCCTGGTCCACCATACTTCTTCCAATGTGATTTTCTCGTAAGGTCTGCCGAAAGCAACACTTGCGACCCAAACCCTTGATTTAACAATTCAAGAAGGCTGTCGAGACGGTCTTCGTCTGGACGATAATTCGTCTTTCCAATCGTATCAAAAGCCACATATGCACCCGCCTGTACCGCATAAAGAACGGATGAAAAATCTGTATTCAAATCTTGATGACCGATGATGACTTGGGACATCGGCACGCCAATCTGATCAAACAAATCGATCTGTTCTCGTGCAAGCGTTCCAAGTGTTGTATGTGTCGTTACAGGTAAACCTGTCTCGATGGCAGCCATCCCAGCTCCTCGTAGGAGTTGCTCTTCGATCGGCTTCATTTCCTCATGACTCGTACCGACTTCACCAATGACGCCCGGAAAAACACCGTCAATACCTGTACGAATTTCCGAAACGATGTGGCGCGCAAATTCTTTTGCCCCCCATCCTGCGGTAAATTCCGGTAGGTAAGGATCTTTATAAAAGCCTGTGCTCGCTATAATCTTCACGCCAGTTTCTCGACTCAAGTCGGCAAGCAGGGGCGTATTCCGCCCCATGCCATCATTGGTTACTTCTACCATTGATTCTCCGCCTGCCTCACGAAAGGCGATCAATTCTTTTACCATCCCGTCCGGATCATCCAAGCAAGTATCCGGGTCTTTTTCATCCTCGATAAATCAATTGTCAAGTGTTCGTGCGCTGCACAAACCCCTAATTCTTCTGGCGTAATTCGCCCTGTCACCGTTTGGATCAACGTTCATCATCTCCTTTACATTAGCCCAATGACTGCAAAAATGTTTGCAAGTATACCGATGGCAATCGCACCAATAGGCCCAATGGCCATGCCGACGATCGGTCTGCCTCCGGCTTCGTTTAACAAGTACAAGCCGGCAATAAAGAAGAAACCAAAGCCTGGCATAATGGCATTGGCGGCATTTGCACCACCAATGAGAAGCGCCACTTCTAACACTTTCGTCATCGCTGAGCGGATATTCTCTCCAGAATTACGGATGCCCGGATATTTATCCATAAAGCGGGCGATCGCATTGAGCAAGAATACTTCACCCATAATGACGAGTGCACCGATAATCGCCGCTACCCATACATTCGGTGCGAACAAACCAACGACGAACACGAGCGTAAATCCAACTGGACTGTACACCCCAGTCACAATAGCAGTACTCGCAACAAGTGGAATAAACCCTAGCGCTCGCGCTGCCGCCGCTATACCGGCATCTGTTTGATTTCCTTCAGCAAGGACACTTAGTGAAATTGGGTCCCCTGCCATCAACCACATGTTCGTCGCAGCTGCGATGAGACCACCAATGATCATGAAATAAATAACATGTTGTTTTATGCGTTTTACTTTTTCACTAAAGACACTTGCCAAATCAATGCCAGAGCCACCTTCTTCTGGCTTTTCTTTCATCGCAAAGACGAGCAGAAAGGTCATTCCGGCAATAAGCGCCATCCCTTCCTGGTTCAAAGCGACGACCGAATCGCCAAAAGCAATAAGTTCATTTTCATTGAGCCAAACGGCAAGTTGTCTGACAATCGCTGCAACCGCAAAGGTTACGATACCTTTTTTAATGCCGAATTGGAAAGCAACCGCTAAGGCTGGGAATACCATGAACGCAACAACGACCGGGTTCCCGACTTGCTCAAGCGGTTCAAGGAAATTCACAGGTAAGTATTCGAACAGTTGTACAAAAGCTTCAAGCCCAATAAGAATCCCTGCTCCATAAGCACCCCCGACGGCAGCTGCCACTGCAGTGCCCCATCGGTTTTTCGGTGTCATCAGGCCGATAATATCGGTTCCTAGAAAAATTGCATGAACGAGAATAATACTCGCCGCTAACGTAAATGGAATTCCAAAGCCAATCACGAGCCCAAAACTCATCGCAAAAGCAGTTAACCCAAGATCACGACGACTCATCGTCCCTTCAATATGCTCAGAGACGATTGGACGCAACCCATCGTTAAAGACCGCGATATTACGATTGGAAAGAAGTGCACCGAGTGCACCAATCAATATGATGATAATCATATCCATCCCCATTGTAATGACCCTCCTTTAGCATGATTTTGCTTGTAAAGCGTTCATAATCATCTGAACAGCATCCCGCTTATGATCCGCCGTGAATCCAAACGCCTTTTTCCCTGCATTCACCGCTTCTTGAATCTTCTGTTCACTCGGTTTTCGTCCAGGCATTGATACCGTCTCACATTGCGGACCACCTAAAATGGCTCTCGCCATCGCTAAGGCGCCCCCACCACCTGTAGCACACGCCCCAACGTAGTAGTCTGCAGCACCAGACTTCACTGCCATTGCCGCCTCTACATCTGACTTAACAACCGTTTCTACATCCCCGCCAAACTCTTTGACGAGCGCTTCTACTTCTTTCTTGTCCACTTGTCCACCAATCACTACTTTCATTCGTAACGCCTCCTATTGATTGAATAGTGTTGCATAATGAATTTTAAGAAAAATGCGTTCCTCTTCAGGCAAATTACTACCTACTTGTTCTTCAATCCACACCAGTTCGTCTTGTATTTCCGGTTTTATACTCATTGCTTCTACTTCTTTAACCAATGCAGGCGCTGGCTTATCCAGCTCCTCCCCGCGCTCTATACGGGTCAATGCAGTTGCCAGATGCGTGATAAGCATCGTGACGTGATCCGTAGATGCGTTCTTCGGTAGACGATCTGCCGCTTTAGACGTAATGCTCGCCGCCTTTTGGCTAATCACATCTCCATTTAGAAGAAGTTCCAATCGTTCTTGAATACTCATGACGTCTCTCCTTTCGTTTTGTTCAATGTACAGTATTTTGTATATTAATCATAAATTAATATCGAGGATGCCGGCTACCCTTTTCTACTTCAAGCTGTACTTGTTGTACCCGCGATGCAAGTAATTGACCGACTCTCTTTTCCACCTCTTCATTCGTTCCATCAACGACAAGAACAGCTTCGCTAATGCGATTCGCTAACTTCCCAGCTTCTGTTGTTTGAAAAGGCACCCTGTGAACACTAGGCTCAAGACGCAATTCATCTTGGTTCCAAATTGCTGCATCAATCACTCCTTCACGAAGTAATTCAAAAAGTTGCATATAATTGGCTTCATAATACGTCACGTCAATTCCTGCACACTCATGCTCGGTAAGAACAAATTGATCTGGTGACGAATAGTCAATCCCTACCCTCATGCCCGCTTCAATCTGTTTCTTGCTCGGATCGTGCAAAAAGACTTCATGGCCTGACACATAGCTTCCTTGACCAAACAAAACAGCGATGTTCAACGAAGCATCTTCACCAACCATCTGCTCAGCAGCCATACGAGACATAATGGCAAAATCATATCTTCCGGACTTCAAGGCTTCCATACGTTGGAACGCCCCGCGCATATACGCAAGATTGGTTCGAACATTCTGTTCATCAAACGCTGCGATTAATCCTGTTGCCAAACCTTCGTACTTTCTTGAGTACGGCAAAGGCATGACGCCGGCAAGCGGACCGATACCTGCAACCTCAAGCAACTTCGGCATATCTTTTTGGACGACATATGTACCTAAATGTCCCCTCGCTTCGAACCCGACCGCACGGATATTTTCTAACAAGCGGAGCGCTCCTTGAACGGTGCCTCTGCCCATTGAAAACTCTGCTACCAGATCGGTAACCCTCGGAATGCGGTCTCCTACTTCCAAATGAACAAGCTTCTTTGCAATTTGTTTAGCTGCAAATCCATTCTTTGAATAAAGTTGTTCCCAGATGCTGTTCATTGATCGCCCACACTTTATATTTTCATATTGTAATATACATTTTATAGTATTCTGTATATTAATGCTAGGTTGATTTTATTCCACCTATTTCACTGCGACGACACTTAACCGTTTCGTTTATAATAAAACCACATGAATAATTGAATAGGAGGCTTTGAATTGTTTAAACAATTCCTTGACCAGATGCACGACGGGATGCTGATTATTGACGAACATGCGAATGTACGATATGCAAACCAATCGTACTATGAAATATTAGGCATAAAACAGCGTGACATTACGAACATGCAACTTGAAGATATCCAATCTAACACGCGAATCGTAGATGTGCTAAAAACGGAGCAACCGCTAATTAATGTTTCGTTCGACTTTAAGCAGACTGGGGTGAGAATTGTTGCGAACATTACACCGGTTTACGATCACAATAAAAAGAAAATTGGAGCGATGTCCGTTTTTCGGGATTCGACGAAAACTCGCCTTTTAGAAGATGAATTACGACAGTTAAAGGGATACACAGCGTACTTAAAAGAACAGCTAGGCCACGTCCCCTCCCGTCGTTTTTTGGAGAGAATTGAGTCACGAGAACCGATTTTCCGCGACATTAACGAAAAACTGTTAAGAGCTGCCCAGACAGACTCTGTGATCCTCCTTACAGGAGAAAGCGGAAGTGGTAAAGAAGTCGCTGCCGATGTATTGCATGAATTGAGCCCAAGAAGTGCAGAACCTTTCATTAAAGTAAACTGTGCAAGCATTCCTGAAACTCTCATGGAAAGTGAATTTTTCGGGTACGTAGAAGGTGCGTTTACTGGCGCAGTCCGCTCAGGCCACAAAGGTAAGTTTGAACTGGCTCATGGGGGAACGCTATTCCTTGATGAAATTGGGGACATGCCTTTGCCTTTGCAATCGAAATTATTACGGGCACTTCAAGAGAAAAAAATCGAGCGAATTGGTGGGGAACAAAGCATTTCCATCGATGTGCGAATCATTGCAGCTACGAATGCAAATCTCTACGATCTTGTGAAAATGAAAAAATTCCGAGAGGACTTATACTATCGATTGAATGTAATTCCTATCCATCTCCCACCATTACGTGAACGCAAAAGAGATATATTACCTCTATCTACTGAGATTATTAATGATTTTAACCAACGGACAAACAAGCAATTATCGTTATCTGCTGAAACAAAAACGCATTTCCAAAGCTACACTTGGCCCGGAAACATACGCGAGTTGCGCAATGTGCTAGAACATGCTTTTGCAATGACAAATACTGGGGAACGAATTCAAAATGACCACTTACCGGAATATATGATGAAACGTTCCACAAGTGCTTACTCACCAAATGAAGAATCCTCGTTTCTTGAGCAGTATTTACGATTCGAAACGATCGAAAAAGAAGCCATGATTGAAGCACTTGATCAAACAAACAACCACCGATCTACAGCAATGCAATTACTCAATATGAGCCGACGAACCTTTTATAATAAACTTAAATATTATGAGATCGATGACTAACCGTATACAAAGTATACATATTGTATACTTTGTATACGGTTCTGATGATTTTTTGTGCATAATGTATACACATCAATATGTAAGTACTATCCGTAAGCGTTTCCAAAGTTGGAACGCTTTTTGCATTTCAATAAAACGACTAAATACATAAAAGGATGGGAAGCCATATGACTTCTAAATTTTCAAAGTTTCATGAACGCACAATTGAAGAACGAAAGGAATTGATATTTTCGACGAGCAGATTAAAAAAAGAAGAACAGCAGTTATTTGAAAATGAACAGTACGATCAACTGTCCGATCAATTAGTTGAGAATGCTTTTGGGGTCATGGAAATTCCACTTGGCGCAGCGGTCAATTTTGTCGTAAATGGACGGGAGCGCATTATTCCTATGGCAACCGAGGAGTCCTCAGTGATTGCTGCAGCAAGTCACGGAGCGAAACTCACACGACCAACTGGGGGATTCACAGCCCGCTTAGAAGAAAGCGGAATGTTTTCTCAAATTCAAATTCTAGGCGTATCGGATGTTCACCATGCGAAAATGAAGATCCTTCAGCACAAACAAGAGCTGATCACACTCGCAAATGATCAAGATCCTGTACTAAACCAGCTTGGTGGAGGAGCTTACGACATCACTGTACGAGTACTCGAAACACCACCGGCGATGATCATTGTCCATCTTCACGTCCATACTTTGGATGCGATGGGTGCGAACGCCACAAATACAATGGCTGAAAAGATTGCACCTAAGATTGAAAAGATCGCCAATGGCGAAGCCAGGCTGAGAATTATCTCCAACCTCGCAGACAAGCGGCTTGTACGTGCATTTTGTGAAATCAATAAAGAAGACATCGGCGGCAAAGAAGTCGTACAGAAGATTGTAGAAGCTTGTAATTTTGCAAAACGTGATCCTTATCGTGCAGCCACTCACAATAAGGGCATTATGAACGGCATTACACCCATTGTGTTAGCGACGGGGAATGATACAAGGGCTGTTGAAGCAGGCGCCCATGCGTATGCAAGTCGAAACGGATACTACACTTCCCTTACTCAGTGGGAGATGAATGAAGCCGGTAATCTCACAGGAAGTATTGAATTGCCAATGGCCGTAGGCACAATCGGAGGAGCGACCGCCGTTCATCCGAAAGCACAAGCAAACTTAAAAATCCTCCAAATCCAATCTGCCAACGAACTCGCAGAGATTATCGCATCTGTTGGACTTGCTCAGAACTTAACCGCCCTTAAAGCGCTATCGACTGAAGGCATTCAAAAAGGCATATGAAGCTTCATGCCAAAAACATCGCTCTAATGGCTGGGGCTAAAAACGAGGAAATAGCTGAAGTAGCACAACACCTCGTTAAAGAAGGCAAATTCAGATCAGATATTGCTGAACAATATTTAACACAATTGAGAGGTGAACGAACTCATGGATGAAGAACAACGCAAGCCTTTTGTTGAAATTTGGGCAGACCATGTCGGGATTCGTGATATGGTCATTGCATCTTGCTCTGCGTCGTCCCTGCAATGGCGGGGTATATTCTGGCGCCTAGTGAGCCCCCGCTGCCACTCGCTCTCGGGCTCACCGGTGCTTTCATTGGCTTTATCATCGCATGCATTATTATTAAACCAAAGCGCAAGCTCCATGAAGAGCAAGCGGAAGAATAGAGGGAAGTACAGATGGATCCAGTCATCATTTTACAAATGATTTTAGCAGGCGTCGCAGGGGCGGTCATTTATACGATCATAGGCGTTGCCCCAGGCACGGATGAAACCGCTGTGCTTGCCCCCGTCACGCTGGCGCTTATTCTAGCAGGCTTATCCCCTTATGCCGTGTTGGCGTTCTTTATATCTGCCATTACCGCCAAAAAACTTACGGACTCAATTCCTGTCGCTGTCGCCGGTATTCCTGGGGGAGTCATGGCGGCCCCGATGGTCGAACCAGCTATGGTCTTAAAATCTCACGGACTATCTCATCAAAGCATCAAAAAAATGGCTTCCGGTTCAGTAATTGGTACGATCATTTCTATTCCTGTAAGTATCTTACTCGCCATATTCATCATGCCTGTTGCAGATGTAATCGTTGGTTATGAAGGCTCATCTTCTTTCTCGGTGCAGTGTTTCTCGCACTGTTAACAAAAAATAAATGGTTATCTTTAGTCGCCATACTGCCGTTTGCTTTATTGATCCAAGGGTTAAGAGAGCTGTACTGGGCAACCGGCATTATTCCAGAAGATTCGACCGTGTTTATTTCCTTCTTTCTCGGCATTACGATTGGTCCAATCATGTTCAGCTTGTTTGAATTATTAAATCGCGATGCCAGAAACGCCTTGCCTCGCTATGACCATAAAGTGATTACATTTAAAGAGTCTAACGACAATCGGGGGTTCCCTAACCCATTCAAAATACTCAATAAAAAAGAAGTGGCTTCCGCTTCTACAGGTTCTTTACTTGGATCCCTTACATTCTTCCTTTCGCCCGTCGGTATGACAATCTTTTATGGCGAGCTTCTTTCGAGGAAAATTAAAGACCCAGTAAAAAGAGCCTCTCGTGCTATCTCTACGATGGACAGTTTAACGAGTGCAACGTATATGGCTGGTATTTTAATCCCGCTGATTGCCATTGGATTGCCACTCTCTCCAGTCGCAATTGGACCGGGTAACGCCTTATTTAATGCACCGCCAGTTTTTGATACAAGCAACAACATTCACCACCAACTGTCCATGGGTGAAATTATTATCGCTACCATTATCGGTGCTTCCATTGCCATGATCTTCACGTACTACGTTGCCATGAGATACGCCAACCAAATTTGCAACTTCGTCTTCAAGCTCGTCCCGCACGAAGCATTAATTGGCTTATTTATGGCTCTCGTTTTTATGCTTGCCTACATGGATGCCGGATGGGTTAATATCTTTGGCGTCGTCCTCATTGGACTAGTCGCAGGATTACTCCACCGCAACGGCGTAAACTACGGTGTATTGTTTATGATTTTATACGCAGCTCCTTGGTTATTAAGCATAATTGGAGGGTAAATCAAAGAACAGAACGTCAAAGAATTTTCATACCTCAAATCACGTTACACCCTCGTCCCCACATCGTTCACTTTACGATGTGGGGACGAGGGTTTTCGCATTATGTTCAAAAGTATAACAGCGGTTGGAACTTCATCGTCCCAATTTATCTCTAGAAAAAGACTGAACATACTCCCGCCACCTAAACATCAAACCTCTCAATAGCTTCCTTTAACTCCTTGTGTTCTTTACTATACGTACTAATGGACACTCCTTTGACTGCCGCCTCCCACCCTTGGCGCATACTCCTCACTCCGGCTTTCACACCGCTCGGGTGAGAGAGAATACCCACCCGATCCCCCCTCTTCACTTAATAGAAACAACCCTTTCTGCTAGAATGGACGTAGATTAGGCGAACAACCATTCCAAAGGAGTTGCCCAACATGAAATGGGAGCATTTATTTCCAGAAAAAATTTTAGATCGAGGCCATGCGTATTACGCTGATGAATTGGTGGAAGACCTTGACGTATCAGCAACCGTGATCCAAGCGAATGTTATAGGCAATGATCTGTATTACGTACAAATAAAACATACGGATGGAGTAATAGGGGCGATGTATTGTGAGTGTCCGTATGCGCTAGAAAATCAGCATTGCAAGCATATGGCGGCTGTCCTCTATGAATTCGATGAGGGAAACGATTTGAATCACGTCGAAAGTACCAATATGACAGAAGACATTTTTCATCTAGTTGCACGAGCAGATGACACGCTGCTACGGGGGTTTTTAACAGCGATTTTGTCAGAAAACAGTGAACTACTCGGGCGCTTTAAAGGAGAACTAGGCGTACCTCTGTCAGAAAGTGATGTGCAGCGCTATAAGCAAGAAATTAACGACATCTTCAAAGAGTACGAGGATCGGCACGGTTTTATTGGCTATTACCAAGCGAGGGAGCTTTCAATGGACCTCACTGACTACCTTGGACGACATGTACATTTACTGATTAACACTCGTCAAGTTTCTGAGGCCTTTGAAGTCGTTAATCATACATTCAAGGAAATGCATAATTTGGCAATTGACGACTCTGGCGGGGGAATTGTGACCATCTTGAATCATTGTGTCGCGCATTGGCAAGAAATAATCAACCGTGCTGATCAGGCACAAAAAGTTGACATGTTCGACTGGTTTATTCAACAACTAGACGGGCACGTCATTGATTATATGGAAGAATATTTGGAAGCTGTCCTATTCGATCAATTTACGGAGAAAGTTTTTCTCAAAAAGAAAGAACAGCTCGTTGATAAGAAATTACATCAGTTGTTTCGTACAGAAAGAATCGCGTATGACACTGACAAATGGTTGCTGCGAAAAATTGAGTTATTGGAACAGCAAAACGTCGAGCAAAGTGAGATCGATGACTATTGCAAACAATACCTCCACTTCAATGGAGTGAAAGACTATTATGTCGAAAGATGCCTAGAGCGTAAAGACTTTGATACAGCTGTCGAAGTGTTAGAAGAGAGCAAAGTCAGAAATGGAGATCTTCCAGGAATTGTCGCTCGAGACAGTGTAAAATTAAAAGATTTATACAAACAAACTGGAAATCACTCGGCTTATCTCCAAGAATTATGGGACTTAGCCTTGAATCATCAAGCCGGAGAAGTAGAGGTTTTTAACGAGTTAAACGACAATACACTGTGGAAGAGTGGGCAGAGCAACGCGAAGTGCTATTCGAACAGCTTCCAAAGTCCGCTCCCATCCATAGACTTTACCACGCGGAACAGCTATACGACCGGCTACTAGCATTCGTCCAATCATCCTCATCGATCATGCTGCTAGAGTATGAACGTGTTCTAAAAGACAAATATCCCGAAGCACTGCTAGAAAGATACGAATCAATCGTTCAAGCAATGGCCGTCGAAACCGCCAACCGAAAGAACTATCAACAGATCGTCAAGCTTCTAAGAAAAATGCAAACCTACCCCGACGGAGAAAAACGTGTCGCCGACCTCAAAACAAAGTGGCAACAGCAATACAAAAACCGCCCGGCAATGATGGAAGAGTTGAATAGGCTGTAGGAAATAGCTATTGAATAATGCATAACAAGTGAGCCACCGAGTGTGGAGAGTTCCTTGTAGCAGAATGAGCAAAGCCCTGGATCCGTCTTACGGATCCAGGGCTTGTTGTTGGTGAGAGCCATTGTTGCTGGTGTTTTATTTCAGTCGATTCAGGATGCGACGCCACCCCCACAACCAAAGGGGAAACGTATTACATTCCACGCACCCGCGCGGGGTGCGACATTTTAATGAGGAAACAGATAAGTGGAACGTAGCATTTCAATCCACGCACCCGCACGGGGTGCGACACTCAGAGAGATCGCCATTATCGCGCTTTCTGATATTTCAATCCACGCACCCGCACGGGGTGCGACGACCTCGCCTATCTTTGCAGTGTCGAATTAGTGACTGTATTTCAATCCACGCACCCGCACGGGGTGCGACTGCGATTATAGCTTATAATTATACTATAACCATTATATTGTCTGCATATTCACTCTTCTTGTGTTATTTTGCACAAGACAATCCCTCTATCTATTACATAGTTTATCACAATTGGTCGAAAAGTTGGTGCGGGTCAGCTAGGGATTTTATGTTCGCTTAGGGTTCGCACTGTAATTTTCACTATCATTATACATGTTTTTGTATATGATTTATCATTAATTCAATTACATTAGTACTCTCTCGATTCGTTACACATGTGACAAACCCACCACCAACCATGGTCTTTTTCTTTTTATTATAATGAGTTGTCGTCCTTTTGTGACGAAAAGTGTTAATCATATCAACCACGAATTGGCTACTCTGATTTTATCAGTTACAGTTTTTCATGACTTGCTCTTTAACATGAAGTACCTAGAATACCTGATTAATCCTTTTGGTGTAACATTTTTTGAAGGCCCTCTCTCCCATATGGTATACACGTCTGTACAAAGTGGTACATTTCAATGAATACGGTGGTAGAATTCAACCACCGTACGCTCTCAAAAAAACATTTTGTAATTGCCAGTACATTGCCACAGATGTGATATTTTTCAGTCTTTGGTAATCATCTCAATCAAGCTATGATGATAAGAAGGTGATGTCCATGTTAACCTCTAGGCAAAAAAACATCTTAATTAAATTATTGGAAACGGATCATTTCACAACGATAGAGTTTTTGGCTAAATGGCTAAATATTAGTGGTCGAACGGTTCGATACGACCTCGATGCCATTGATTCGGCCATGCAACACATCGGTGTGATCATTACGAGGGTACCGGGAAAGGGTGTGATGTTACGCATTAGTGAGGGCAGCCGCCCTTCTGTTTTTGAGATGATTGATCGGAAGCAAATTATGACAGAAAAAAAGCCACAACGTTTAATGATGAGCATATATGTCACGATCGCAGGCTCATTCACAATTCAAGATTTAGCGGACGAATTTGAATTAAGTCGTTCAAGTGTACAAAAATATGTAGCTGATGTTGAAGAATGGCTCGATCATTTTGACCTCCAGATTGCGAAACAAGCGTGGAAAGGATTTCGGGTGATGGGTACAGAACGGAGCGTCCGCCTTGCCCTCTATCAAATGCTTAGTGAAAAAGACACCGATCTAAAAAGAGTTCGAGATT
This sequence comes from Geomicrobium sp. JCM 19039, assembly GCF_000698145.1. GTDB lineage: Bacteria > Bacillota > Bacilli > Bacillales > Marinococcaceae > Geomicrobium_A. The sequence goes on along the minus strand of NZ_BAXB01000014.1, from coordinate 63,606 downwards.
GGTTATACCTCGGTAAGAAAGAACTAGATCTCATGAGAACATGGCTTACATTCGTACAAACAGAACGAGGGATTCACTACAGCGAGGCAACAGCAGATGTATTTCATCTCTTTTTATACTGGTGGAAACAGCAAATAGCGATGAATCATTATGTATTTGTTCCGAAAGAACATCGACACAAACGTTATTTTCACCTAGGTATCATTGAATCGTTTATTCGGGAACACGTAAACGACGACCGTTCAACCCTCCATGAATGCGCCTTTCTTGATGACCTATTTGACCAAGCCAAAGTCGTGTCCTACCAAAAAGACATGCCTGATCTACGAGACTATGAACGTGAGATACGGTTTTGTAAACAGCTGTTATCACAAGTATCAACGATTTTGCATGTAGACTTACTCGTTGATGAAAGATTGATGAATGACTTGACGCATCACGTGAAGGCCGCTTTTATGCGAATGTCCCAAGGGGTTGAAATTGACAATCCCTACACCGAAGAAATAAAAGTTCGTTATCGTGCAATTTATGAAATGGTCTTTCAAATGACATACGATATGGGGATTGAAATGCTAGCAGGTGAGGTTGCGTTCATAACGATGCACATCAGTGCAGCCTTCGAACGGAACAAAAGCCGAAGGTTTTTGCCCACGGTTATCGTCGTCTGTTCATCAGGTTTGGCAGCATCATCGATTCTTACGACCAAGCTCGAACAAATTGAACCGGGCTTTAACTTAATAAACGTCGTCCGTACCGAAGATATAGAACGAATGTTTGATGAGGCAGATCCTGATTTTGTCTTAACGACACAACACATACAGATCCCAGAATGGAAACAAACGAAATGTTTTCGCGTGAGCCCTCTTCTAAGCGATTACGACAAACGATTAATTCAGCATGAGGCACACAAAATCGTCAATCGCAAACAGCTAGCTTCTTTTAATGAGCTTTATGGAAAAGCGAACCGTGTTGAACCTTCGCTCTTTGATGAGACCATCCACTTTGCCAGTACACTAGATTGGCGTGAAGCGATTTCTATTGCTGCTAAACCCCTTCTGAACGCTGGTTATATTACACAAAGCTATATTCAAGAAATGATCATGTCCGTAGAAGGAACGGAACGTATATGGTCTTTCTCCCTAACGTAGCCTTTGTCCACGCCGGACCCAATCGCGTTATAAAAGAAGGCATTAGCTTAACTGTATTGGATGAACAAATTGAGTTTGGAGATTTAAACCCTGAGCGCGTCGATTTAATTATTGTACTAGCCATTAAAGAAGTGCATAACCAAGACTTTATGCAGCTTTTCCATTACCTAGAGACCGAAACTTCAAGAGAACAATTCCTCCAAAAATGGAATCAGCGAAAGGACGCGGCAGAATGACCAATTGGATTCGTAGAGAACACGTTGCTATTAGTGTAAAAGCAAACAACTGGCAAGAAGCGATACAAGCTTCCGGCAATTTACTGTTACACACTGGTGCAATTACAGAAGATTATATTTTTCAAATGATTCAGTCTGTGAAAGAAAACGGACCGTACATCGTCATCGGTCCTGGGATTGCAATGGCGCATGCTCGTCCGAGTGAAGCCGTACGTGAAGATGCCATCTCTCTCGCTGTACTCGAGAGATCCGTGTCATTTGGCAGTGAAGAAAATGATCCCGTTGACCTCGTATTCTCTTTCTCCGCAAAAGGATCTGATTCACACATCAAGCTCATTGAACAACTCTCGCACGTACTATTAGACGACGATAAAGTAACCCAGCTTCGCCAAGCCGAATCAGAAGAAGAATTATATAAAATTATTTAGAGGAGCGATGATCATGGCAAAACTAAAGATTATGACGGTATGTGGTTTTGGACTCGGTTCTTCAATGGTATTAAAGATGAATTTAGATGGCGTATTAAAAGATCTTGGCATTCAAGCTGACGTATTTACTGGAGACGTCGGTTCAGCACAAAGTACACCTACAGACTATATTTTTACAAGTAAAGAACTCGGGAAAGAACTTCAACAAACTGCCGGTAAGCCTGTCATCATTATTCATAGTTTTGTAGATAAAGCAGAGATAAAAGAAAAAGTAGAGGCGGAACTTCAAGCGTAGCGGCTTGAGTTCCCTCGATGTACTTACAAAAAAAGGGGGCAACACATGCAAAGCGTAATGGATTTTATCATTGAAGTGATCCGTGAACCTGCCATATTCTTGGGGCTCATTGCCCTAACTGGACTATTATTACTGAGAAAAGACTTCTCTTCCATCGTCTCAGGAACGGCAAAAACCGTCATCGGTGTTGTCATTCTAACACAAGGAACAAACATTTTAATGAATTCAATCGCACCTTTAACTGAAGGTTTTAATGTGATGTATAACATTGACAACCCAGAAATTGAACCTGTGCTAGGTGCAGAAACAATATTGAGCGAATATGGGACCCCGATTGGTTTAGCGATGTTAATCGCTTTTTCGATCAACTTGATTGTTGCTCGGTTTACACCGTTCAAACACGTTTTTCTAACTGGTCATATGCTCTTTTGGTTCCCCTTTATATTTGTTGCTGTAGGCATCGAAAATAATCTAAATAATACACAACTTATCATTTTTGCTTCTATTCTTACATCTTTATATATTATTATTGCACCTGCCCTCTTACGTCCTTTTGTCCGAAAAGTCACGGGGTCCGACGATTTTATTATCGGTCATCCGACAACCATCCTCTCACTGATTGCGGGTATGGTCGGAAAATTATTTGGAACGAAAGGTAAATCATCTGAAGACATCAAATTCCCGAGTTCCACTGAATTCTTGCGAGAAATAAGTATTACTTCTTCTATTGTCATGTTCTTTGTGTATATTGTAGTTAGCGTAATTATTGGATTCGAGGCAGCCACAATTGCTTTTGGTGCTGAGCAAAACTTATTTATCTATAGTGTGATGCAAGGCATTCTCTTTGGTGCAGGTCTCACCATCCTCTTACTCGGTGTACGGATGATGCTCGCTGAAATCATCCCAGCATTCCAAGGCATCTCCCAAAAATGGATCCCAAATTCTGTACCTGCTTTGGACGCACCTATTCTGTTCCCATACGCACCAAATGCTGTCTTAATTGGTTTCGTCGTTTCAATGATTACATCCGTAGCAACGATCTTTATGACAGGAAGCTGGGCATTTTCAGCTTTGTTATCGTACCATTGACGATCACTTGCTTCTTTGAAATCGGGACCGCTGCCATTATCGCAAACGGTCAAGGAGGGTTGCGAGGAGCGATTGCTGGTTCAGCAGTTGCCGGCGTCGCAATGATCTTACTCGTCGGCCTGTCTGTACCAATCCTAAGTGGAACCGCAGCCGATTGGATTCTCATCTTTGGCGGGAACGACTTCTCCTTATGGAGCTTTATCGGCGATTTGATCGCACCTATTTTCTCAGGAGGGTAAAAAAATGTCCTACGTAAAGACCTATTATGATGCTATTCTAAACATCCTTACTCGAATCATAGATGAACAAGAACCTACCTTGATGAAGCAGCGTCCCTAATGGAAGAAGCGGCCAATAAAGGCCGCTCGCTCTTCCTCTTCGGAGCTTCTCACGCCGGTATCGTCACTGAAGATGCTTTTTACCGAGCGGGTGGCCTTGCCCTGTTTAACCCACTCTTTAGCCCAGCTCTTATGTTAAACGTCGAGCCCATCACCCTCACATCCAAACTCGAAAGACTTGAAGGATACGGTCAAATCATTCTCGAATCAAAACCCGTAAAAGCTGGTGACGTCGTATTCATACACTCCGTATCAGGAAGGAACCTGCCGCAATTGACATGGCTATCGAAGCTCGGGCACGGGGACTGAAAGTCATCTCCCTTACAAACCTGACATATTCAAAAGAGTCCACGTCAAGGCACTCTTCAGGCAAACGGTTATTCGAAGTAAGTGACCTCGTTATTGATAACTTCGGAGAGCCCGGAGACGCAGCCGTTGCCATTGGATCAGTTTCACAAAAAGTTGCCCCAACCTCAACAATTGCCGGAAGTTTCATCATCCACTCAATCGTCTTAAAATTAATTGAAAAGCTAGAAACCAAAAACAAAGAAATCCCCATCTTCCGAAGCGCAAACCTAGATGGCGGAGACAAATACAACGCATCGATGATGAAGAAATATAGAGATCAGATTCATTATATGTAGGGAAGACAGCTCCTGAAGAGGGGCTGTTTTTTGTTTAGTGTGGCTAATAGTTACGATAAAAAAGCTACTTTTATCGTGAGTTGAGTAGGACATATTGAGGCCTGGATTTACTTACTTAAGAGCTAGTTAGGATTTATCACTATGTACAAGCAATGGGCGGAGTAATTGCTTCAAATCATTTCCTTGTATTTTTAGAAAACGAGCGTCAGCTTTACAAGTGATTGGACATTTGGCGATTTGTTTCTCACGGAAGCAGTGATCGATTGAATGATTTATCACTCTCATTAAGTTGCCTTTAATGGGGAAAGACTCTAATAGAAAGCGTCCATAATTCATCAACAAAAATCATTGGCACGTGGTTACATTTTAGTTGTTGTTATATGCATTTCTTACTTGCCAAATACTTCTCCGGCTAGAGCAAGCGCAAAATCTCCCCACTGCTGCTCATCACTTCAATCCACGCACCCACGCGGAGTGCGACGATGGCTAAACTGTACGCCATCGGCTCGGCTGGAGCATCATTTCAATCCACGCACCCACGCGGGGTGCGACTACCAGAAACATTGAAACCTGCCATCTCTGATTGATTTCAATCCACGCACCCACGCGGGGTGCGACTTCAATGTGGATACACCTAGTTTAGTTGAAGCAATTTCAATCCACGCACCCACGCGGGGTGCGACTGCGATTATAGCTTATAATTATACTATAATCGTTATATTGTCTGTATATTCAATCTTCTGTTGTTATTATGACCAAGACAATTCCACTCTCTATTACATAGTTTATCACAATTGATCGAAAATTTGGTGCGGGTCCGCTAGGGATTTTATGTTCACTTAGGGTCCGCACTGTAATTTTCACTAGATTTATACATGCTTTTGTATATGATTTCTTCAATTAACTTGCAATCAATACCCTTTCACCATTTACAGCCCTCTTCTTTTTACCCACTTGCAAATTGACACATAATTGCCCACACCGGATCGGTTTCGTTTCGGGGCCGACGTGTCATTGTCACTCTTTCCCTTAGATTCTGCGCTCTAGTTTCCAGGAAATAGTGCAAAAAAATCATTAATAAGAGCAAACTTGAGCGCAGACATGTTTAACTAGAGCGAAGAATGCCACGCCCAAAATTCCCAACTCAAAGTGCTAATAAGCGTCAGCGAGTGTTTTGGCTCGGTTACTCCTTGAAACTGTTCCCTAGTTGCGTCCATCTGTGCCCTAGCTTCCTCACTTTTTCCGCTCAACGGAAACTTACGCACAACTCGAGTACAGATTCTCTAAACTAGGTAACAGAATGAGCTCCGTCCCGCGGACCCAAGATCCAAAATGCTGTCGGCGCGAGCCGCGCCGAACCCAGACCGGTTTAGCTTCGGCCCCGACGGGGCCGACATGTCGTTGGCACTCTTCCCCTGAGAATCCGCGCGCAAGTTTTGCGAAATCGTCGCTAAATTCGTTAAAAAGAGCAAACTAGAGCGCAGATAGCGTTAACTTGCGCGCAGAATCCCCCCGCTGACCAACAAGCCCGGTGTCTTCTGGAAATCTCTAGGAGATCCCCGATTTAGATCGCGACCCTAACTACCTAAACCACCCCGCCCTTGCTCTGCGTTCACATGAGTAAGGGTTTTCTCTGTACATCCGCACATAAACGATTTACGATAGTGGTTGAAATTGCGTTAATATTTAGGAGGTTTTAGTGTGCAGGCAAACCGAAATCGTTGGTTGATTGCAATCTCTGCGATTGCGCTTCATTTGTCGATCGGCTCTGTGTATGCGTACAGTGTGTATCAGAATCCGATTAATGACTCTGTAGGCTGGACGATCACGTCTGTTACGGTTGCATTTACGGTGGCGATATTCTTTCTCGGGATGTCGGCGGCGTTTATGGGCAAATTTGTGGAGCGAAATGGTCCGAGAAAATCGGGGCTTATTTCTGCGCTGCTCTTTGGTTTAGGAACGATCGGTGCGGGTTTCTCAATTCAAATCGAAAATTTCGCAATGTTTGTTACTTTTTATGGTGTGATTGGCGGGATTGGTTTAGGGATTGGTTATATTGCCCCGGTGTCCACACTCGTGAAGTGGTTTCCAGACAGGCGCGGGCTCGCAACGGGGATGGCGGTACTCGGCTTTGGTTCAGGAGCTCTTATTACGAGTCCGTTGGCGGAGTTTCTGATGAATAATGTTTCGATTGCGTCAACGTTTTACATATTGGGTACTTTATACTTCGTCCTTATGATTGCTGGCGCGAGTTATTTGGCGCCGCCACCAGAAGGTTGGAAGCCAGCCAATATGCAAACGGATTCTGAGAAAGAGAAGCCACGTACGGCGGCAACTGACTTGGCGCAGTTGAGTGCGAATGAGTCGCTCCGGACGATGCGTTTTTATTTGTTGTGGGTCATGATGTTTATTAACATCTCTGCAGGTATTATGCTGCTTGCGGTAGCGGCCAACATGACTGAGACGATCACCGGGGCCTCAAGTGCCTTTGCGGCGACCGTTGTCGGGGTGATGGGCTTCTTTAACGGCATTGGCCGTATTGGTTGGGCAAGTTTTTCCGATTATATCGGGCGTGCGAACATGTATATTGTCTTCTTTGTCATTCAGCTCGGCGCGTTTATTGCCCTTCCGTTTACGACAAATGAAGTGATGTTCTCAATTCTGCTTTATCTCATTATGACGTGTTATGGCGGTGGATTTGCGTGCTTGCCTGCATTTATCGGAGACTTGTTCGGTACAAAGCAACTTGGCGCCATCCACGGCTACACACTGACCGCTTGGGCGATGGCAGGAATTGCTGGTCCAACGGCTGTTTCAATGACGTTTGAGCGTACAGGAGAATTCACCTCTGCGTTCGTGTTGTTCACAATCTTGCTTGCCGTTGCGCTGTTTGCGGCCATTCTCATGAAAGTGAACATCAAGCGCGTGAAGCAAGAAACGACAACAGACATGAACGTCTCCGCGTAAATTTACATCGTCTCCTCAATGCCTCATAATAGCAGGACAGCAGGAGGTTTTGATGGAGACAATTACACGAACAGATCGGTTACACGTGCGCAAGATGACGACAGACGATCATTTATCATTGGCACGCATTTTTGAAGACACCGACTCGATGCACTATTATGCTGGCAAAACACCTGACGCGTGTCTTGGCTGGATTGGACACTTGAGAATTACCGAAAATACAACATCGGGATGTGGGTCGTCGAGCACCGAGATGACGGGCGCTTTCTCGGTCAATGCGGCATTGTGCCCCACCGAATTAATGGTCAAGTAGAAGTAGAAATGGGGTATTTGTTCGTCAAAGCGGAGTGGGGGAAAGGGTATGCGAGCGAAGCCGCCCGAGCCTGCCTGCGCTTCGCGTTCCACACGTTGGACGTTCCAAGAATTGTGTCGTTGATTGATGAGCGTCACGCACGGTCGGTGAACGTTGCAACACGAGCCGGAATGGTGAAGGAAAAGGAACTCCTTCACCGACATCGGCACGTTGCCTTGTACGCCATTCATCAAGATTAAAAACAAAAAAACCCGCAGGCGGCGCGGGTTTTTTCATTCGGTCGTTTCAGTTGCTGTACGTGTAATGAGTAAACCGTATAACAATGTGAAGACCATGCCAGAAAAGCCAATGACTTGAGCAACGATGCTCGTCACTTCTGCATTCGTTAGTACACCAAATACTAAAAACGAAATGGACAGAAGCATTCCGGCGATGATCAATAGGAGTGTTCCCATTCTCATCTTTTCTCACCTCTTTTTATTCTCTCTATAACTGTTCTATGCGCACCCCTCTTTTTCCATGAATATCCTATTCCCTCATTCGAGCTATGCAAAACGTCATATTTTGTCGGAATATTCATTATTTACCACTTATTAAAAATATAATGTATCAGCTTCATTATCTGATTCAGCGATTTGTGATGCGCGAAATGTTATTCTTAATACATTACAGCAACATGTATAATGTGTCAATAGTTATTTTCAACATTGGACAATGCGCTCGGTTATCCGTTATGATATAAGAACTAATGTTCCCCTTTTTGTTGTACAACCCACACCAATTTTCTCTTTTTGTCATATACAAGCAGGGAGGGGTGAGTTCTATGCATGTTCAACTTGAGAAGTTGGAAACCGAATGCCCACAGATGAAAGCATTTATTCACAAAAATCGTGAATTGTTTGAGCAGCCGATTATCAAGCAGTTCTTAAATGACCCCGGGCGCGTTCAGTTTTCATTCGCAGTATTTGTCAACCTTCTGAAGAAAATCAGAAGCAACTAAACCGCATGTTCAAAAGTTTCTATGCCAATGTTCAGTTAACCGCTTATTTGTCAAAATCATTACACTGGACGGCGGTTGACTATGACCAAAAACGCCGCAAAACCGGCGAAGACCAACCACTTATTTTGGACAACCTTTTGGGTTCAGGCACACCATATCATGAAGACTATGGTCACGTGTTTGAATCAGAAGATGTGAGCTCGTGGAGTGCAGATCCGAAGTTATCAGAAGCACTCAAGAATCTAACACCAAGTCAGCAACAAATTCTTATCGGTTACTATAAGCATGGGCAGAGCAACAAAGAAATTGCGGAACAAATGAAAGTCAGTCAACAGGCGGTGTCTAGAATGCGTTTACTCACCATCCGTCATTTGCGTAAGGTGATGGATGAAGGTGAGCGTGATGTTTGAGCTAACCACGTTTGTTGAACTGTTTGCCAACTATGGTTTTCCTGTCGTCATTTCCTTTTACCTTTTATTTCGGTTTGAACGTCGCCTCGAACGATTAGAGCAACTATTAATACAGAGAGTGAGTGAAGAAAATGATTCAGAGAAAGAAATTGGATGAATTGATTCATGATTTTGAACCAAAAATTCGCAAATGCCTACTGCAAACGTCCCCAGATGAACGAGACGATTTGCGCCAAGTGTTGTGGCTAAAACTGACTGAACTATCCACGAATTTCAACTCAGACAACGCGCCGAACTTTGACGAGTTTCGCGCACAAGTCGAAAACCGCTAATCGGTACACAATCGTATCATAGCCGGGCTATGATACGATTTTTATCGTTCTCCGAACGATTTCTCAATCCAAACAGCGCAAGTGTGCCTTCGCCCATCGCGATCGTGACTTGTTCAGCATGCACACCGACATCACCTGCCGCCCAAATGTGATCCACATTCGTCATTTTCGTTCTGGCATTCGTAATCAAATGGCCATTCTCCATCCGTTCTGCCCCAAGCTTCCTAGCTAAATCGGAATGCACATCAATAGACCCGAAGGCGATGAAGGCATGGGACGCTTGTAACGAATCCCCGTTCTGCAATTCCACACCTCGAAACTGACGATTCCGAACGAGAGGACGTAAAATGCTTTCTTCAATATAAGTGACGTTAAGATCATTTAATTTCTGTTGATCTTGCTGACGAATGGGTTCTTTCCCGTGGTTAATGTATGTGAGGTCGCTCGTCCACCGGTGAAGGCGCTCGGCCATATGGACGCCTGCTTTGCCGGAGCCGAGGATGAGTGTAGGTTCGTTTTCGACTTCGTGTCCGTCGCAGTCCGGGCAAATGTATACGCTCAACCCGAAGCACGGCTCGAGTTGGGGAAACGGGTTCTGGTCGGACACACCTGTCGCAAACAGCAGTCGGCGCGCTTCGAATGTGTTTCCATTCTCAGTAGCGATTTGGAATCGTTCCGGGCTATGCCGGTGAACGTTAGTGACGTTCTCCGTCACGTATGACACACCTAACGCCTCCGCTTGCTTGATGCCAATATGGCGAAGGTCTTTGCCACTCACCCCATCTGGCCATCCGAGGATGTTGCGGTACTTCAAGCATCGGGTCGAGCGCCTTGTCCTCGGTCTACGACGAGCACCCGTCGGTCATAGCGCCCGAGTTGAATGGACGCTTGTAGACCGGCAATGCCGCCTCCGATAATAATCACATCATATAATTCCATCCCGCACCTCTCCCTTCATTCCTATTGTGCTCGGGAGAAGATGCGGGTATTCAATACAAAATGTGCAGGGCAAAGGATGGTTCTCTGCCTCCGTTGCCGCAGGGGGTGCGGGCAAGACGAACGATCGTTCTGCGCTCAAGTTTGCTCTTTTGACTGATTTTAGCGCCGGTTTCAAAAAACTCCTGCGCAATTTGTTCCAACTGGAGCGCAGATTCCAAGCTTTAGTGCCAACGACTTGTCGGCCCCAGCGGGGCCGGAGCGAAACCGAACTCGGTTCGCGCGGTTCGCGCCGACAGGATGCTAAGTTTTTGGAGTGGAAATGAAAAGGGATGGTTCTCTTAAGCTGCCGCCGCAGGGGGTGTCACATGCGGGCAAGACGAACGACCGTTCTGCGTCTAGTTTCACCTATCTGCGCTCCAGTTTGCTCATTTTAACGAAATTAGCGCTGTTTTCTCCAAACTTGATCGCAGTTTGTCCCAACTAGAGCGCAGATACATAGAGAAAGAATGCCAGCGACCTGTCGGCCCCCACTGCCGGGGGTCGAAACGAAACCGGTTCTGGTTCGGCGCGGCTCGCGCCGACGGGATATGGGTACTTCGGGGCGGCTCGGGCGTCTGTGTGGAACAAAAGTGAGAGCCCACTCGATTTCGTTCCGGCTAGCGCGTCTGTGCGGAACAAAATTGTGAGACTCCCCGATTTCGTTCCGGCTAGGAGGTCTGTACGGAACAAAATTGTGAGACTCCCCGATTTCGTTCCGGCTAGGAGGTCTGTGCGGAACAAAATTGTGAGCCTCGCGATTTCGTTCCGGCTAGGGCGTCTGTGCGGAACAAAATTGTGAGCCCGCGCGATTCCGTTCCGGCTAGAAGGGCTGTGCAGAACGAAAGTGCATGTCGGATTATGCCTACCTGCCTTTAAAATCGCTGACGACCTGTCGGCCCCAGCGGGGCCGAAGCGAAACCGAACTCGGTTCGGCGCGGCTCGCGCCGACGTCTGGTGGGTACTTCGGGGCGGGGATTGTATACGTGACCCGGTAATCTGCTCCAGAGTTTATGAGGATAGACTGCTTTTGCTGAGATTTTCCTCAACTTGAGAACAGACCGATTGCAACTCGAGTACAGTTTCCACTTTACCAAGCTTACCATTGGCTCTTGAAGAAATTCTTTCGTTCAATTGGTGCAGACCTTATTTGCACTCGCTACCTATAATTAGCTTCCTCCACACAAAAAAGTGCAGCGTGCCCAGCCGAGGCACGCTGCAAAGTAGGTATTGCATAAAGGGGATGTTGAGAGCAAAACATCATCGGGTTTTTGCCTATGACGCCTTCTCATTAAGCTAATTGATAATGAATATCAATGTCACTTACTATATTATGGTATGTTCCATTATAAGTCAACCCTTAATTGAAAATAATTCTCAGTGATGTTTCTGCGACCTCAACCCCATTGATAAATAACGTGAACCGATGGTCGCCCGTGTAATGCTTGCGTGTGGATAAATCTTTAAAGCTGTGGGTGCGCATCCGCTCGACTCCAGTACTTCCTGGAATCGTCGAGTCCGTTAATAAAAACTTTTTTTGCGATGTTTTTCCCCGAGCTTTCACAAAATCTATGGCGTACTCCACCCGTAACTTCGCTTCGGCTGTTGCTTCAAACCCATAGTGAACGGTTACGTCTTCACCAATCGCCACTTCCGCTGGCTCAACACGGATATACGCGTTCTGTGCGAGACGACGGTCACTATACCAAAGAGCTCGAACGCTTCTGGGACCGAGCGTCGCAACAACGTCCGACACGCATGACGAATCACCCAATCCGTATCCTTGTGCTCCCCTTGCCACGCCGCCGCAACACGTAGCACGTACTCGGGATGATCCTTCGAGATATCATTTAAGTGGTTGGCCACACTTCTCCTCACATAGAGGACGGGTCGGCTTTTAGAACATCAAGAATTCGTTTTGTGCGCGAAGGGTCTTCGATAAACATCGGTAACGATTTCCCCCACGGCAAACGAGGACGCGTTCCCTCACTCGCGAGCCTACGCACGTGCTCGTCCCGATCTTGCGCCCACTTGTACATCTGAGCGAGCATGTATTCAGGATCCTTCAAAATAAACGGCCGGACCGCAAACTCCGCCGTTGAGAGTTTCGTCCAACGCTCGAGCATCCGCATCGACAACGCCCAATCGTCCATACCATAAATCGCAATGAACTCTGGAAAAAAAAGATAGCGGCCGCCTTCGCACGTCTCATCGATTTGAGCTAACGTGTCACACGATTGCTCAAATGTTCCCGAAAGATGTTCCCCTAACACCCGAGCAATGTGCCTCATACGGGTGAGCAAGGAATAGTCGTCCCACTCCGCTATGAAGACATCTGCCAAAAATGGTTCCGGATGAAAATCAGCGTCTACGGTGCTAACCCGTTGTGCAAAAGACGTTAAAAACTCGTGGTCATACATATCTTTTAATGGTTCTGCCATTGTTTCTTCCTCCATCCTCTTCGAGCCAACATCCGCCTCGCCACTTCTTTTCCGATTTCTAGAGAAGCTGTCGCCGCTGGTGAGGGTGCATTTACGACGTGCAGCGAACGTTTGCCGGTCACGAGGTGAAAGTCATCGACAATCTTCCATCAACGGTAAGCGCTTGTGCTCGCACGCCACTCGGCGCAGGCTCAAGGTCTGATGCGGTCACTGCTGGGACGAGCCGTTGCAAGCTTTTTACGAAGTGGGATTTGCTATAGGAACGGACCATCTCGCCAACCCCCGTTTTCATATACTTACGCGCAATCTTTAGAAAGCCTGGGTACGCCAGCACTTCCCCGAGATCTTTAAGGCGAATATCCGTCTTACGATACCCTTCCCGTTTGAACGACAACACTGCATTTGGACCGGCTTCGACTTCACCATCAATCATCCGCGTGAAGTGGACACCGAGAAACGGGAAATCAGGATCAGGCACAGGATAGACGAGGTGGCGGACAAGTTGTCGCCGCGATGCTTTTAACTTGTAGTATTCTCCGCGAAACGGCACAATTTTCATATCAAGATGAATCCCTGCCATACGCGCCACTCGGTCGCTTTGCAACCCGGCACAATTCACTACGTACCGCGCCTCCACTGATTGCTTGTCGGTCGTAACAACGACACGATCTCTCGTCTCGTCGATGGCGCTCACCGTTTCTGAAAGCGTAACAATCCCCCCGTTTTCTTGAAAGATTTCAGCAAGTTTGTTTGTCACTTCTGTATAGTTGACGATGCCTGCCGTCGGTACTCTGATCGCAGCGAGGCCATTTACGTGTGGTTCAATTTCGCTAAGTTGGTCGGCACCCAGTTTCTCGACAGCTAAGCCGTTTTCTAAGCCTCGTTCATAAAGACGGTCCAACCGCGGCAGCTCGGCCTCGTCGGTGGCAACGATCACTTTGCCGCAAATGTCGACATCAATGTGATGTGTTTCGCAAAACGCGCGCATCGACTCACTACCAGCGCGCGCAAATTTTGCTTTGTAGCTTCCCGGCGTGTAATAGATCCCAGAATGAATGACGCCGCTGTTATGCCCGGTCTGATGACGAGCGAGCTCTGTTTCTTTTTCAATTATCTGAACTCTCGCGCCAGGTTCAGCCTGTTGTAATGCATAGGCGACGCTTACACCGACTATGCCGCCGCCAATAATTACATAGTCCATTCTACTCTCTCCTTTATGTAGCATATTCTTCGGCTAACATGCTCATTAAATGCTGGTCATAATACGTATTGTTTAGGTTCAATGCTTGTCGACGTGTTCCTTCACGTGTAAACCCTGCTTTCTCGTAAGCCCTGATTGCCCTTTCGTTATGTGAGAACACTTCGAGCTCGAGTCGGTTCAGTTGCAGTTCTTGGAACACAACGGCTTGTACAAGTTGCACAGCTTTCGTTCCGTACCCTTTGCCAAACCATTTTTCGTGATGAAGGGAAATTCTAAGATGGGCAGACTGATTCGTCTCGTCAATATCCATAATTGCTACATCGCCAATGAGTTGACCATCGGTTTCGTGACAAATCGCAAAGTCACGGCGACTCGTATCCATATCAAACTGAGCATACGCTTGTTGGACTTCTTGCATCGTAAAGGTCCGCTGCGTACCGGTCAGGTGAAGGATCGTTGGATCTTGGCACGACTCATACAAACCGTGTAAATCATCTTCTCGAATTTCTCGTAAATAAACCATAAGAAGATTCTCTCCTTTTCAACTGCTGTCGAATGTTGTAAGATTCAATTGAATGAAAGCACATACACAAAAAGCGAGGTCTTGCTGTGAATGCAACGCACTTTTCCCCATACTTATCGTTTGACCGCAACCTATGGTCAGATTTTCGTAAAAAAAACGGCATTTCGTTGGATCACGTTGACTTAACGGAGTTGCAAGGGCTAAATGAGCAGTTATCACTTACTGAAATTGATGACATCTATGTCCCTTGTCCCATTTGTTACGTCTGCATTATATGAAATCACAAGAATTGCACCGAGATACGAATACATTTTTGCAACAACAAACGAAGAAAGTGCCGTTTATTATCGGTATTGCCGGGAGTGTTGCTGTTGGAAAAAGCACAACAGCAAGAATTCTTCATAACCTTATCGCCCAATGGCCAAATCAACCGCGGGTTGAACTCGTCACAACCGACGGCTTTCTCTATCCGAATGAAAAGTTGGAAGAACTCGGCATCATGACGAAAAAAGGATTTCCAGAAAGTTTCGATGTTGCGTATCTATTTCGCTTTCTCTCAAATTTAAAGTCAGGACAAGAGACGGTACAAGCACCGCTCTATTCACATATGAAATACAACGTTTTGGAACACGAACAACAGACGTTACACCAACCTGACGTCGTCATCGTCGAAGGAATTAACGTCTTGCAACCTCCTAAATTAGAAAAAAATCAGACAAAAACGTTCATCTCCGACTTTTTCGATTATGCGATGTATATCGATGCCGAGGAAGAAATGATCGAGCATTGGTACAAACATCGTTTTCAATTGCTTCGTCAAACCGCCTTCCAAAACGCGGAATCGTACTTTAATAAGTATGCCGACTTGAGTGATGAGGAAGCGTCAGAAGTCGCCGATCGCATTTGGAAGCAGACGAACCGGGTGAACTTGCTCGAAAATATCCTGCCGACGAAAAACCGTGCCGATTTGATTTTACGCAAAGGCGAAGGTCACGCCGTCGAAGCCATCCACGTTCGCAAACTATAATTGAAGATTAGCCCATTCACACTTGTTAGGAATGGGCTTTCGGTGCTTCTTTTAATATATCGATAATCTGTTCTGTCGCCTTTAGTGCCTCTGGGAAGTTGAAAATCGGATAGATGTGCACCATTTCGGCGCCTCAATGTAGTGAATATCCACACCTTCAGACTTTGCTTTTTGAACGAACTTTCGCGCATCCGGCACGAGAATGTCGTGCGTCCCATCAGTACCGTCATCTCCGCATCTACGTGCAAGTCTCCGAACATCGGACTCAGTCGGTAGTCCGTCCGGTCCGTATCTCCCGCATACATCTCCCCGGCTTCAATCACTCCCGGAAGTGCCAGAAACGGATCGAACCGATCCACCTTCTGAATCCCCGGATTCTCCATCGTCATATCGAGCCATGGCGAGATCGCAATCACCTTCTCCGGCTGCGGCAATTGCTGTTCTTTCAAGTACTGGCACAATGACAATGCCAAGCCTCCACCTGCTGAGTCTCCCATAATTACTTGCGGTTTTTGCTCATTGTAAATCGGCAACACGAATTCATACGTCTCATCAAACGTATGCTCCGGTGCAAGCGGGTACAACGGCACCGTGATCTTGCAATCGAGCGCCTCAACAATTCGTGCTAAAAAATGCCAATGTTGCGATGTAATTCGATTCACATATGCCCCGCCATGCAAGTAGAGAATGTGCAGGTCACTCGTTTGTTCTTTCGGTTGAAGAATGTAATAGAAGTGACCGTCCTGTTCATGCTTTTCCACATCCAATTCCTGCACGACAACACCTGGCGGTTCAAATTCTAACAACCGCCTCGTCTGAATGCCCCGTTCCAGTTCCTCGCCTGTCTTTTGCCAAAATTGCTTTCTGCGTGAAAGCCGGAGCACAAGCTTGAAGAACTTGCTCTGATAACTTTCCATCAGGTCCTCCTTTTTTGTAAATTCTATCATTAAATTTCGTGTGTGTATAAAGAATACCCTTCATGAGTGTATGATCGGTGAACATGACGTATGTACGCGGGCGGTGAAGGTCATGTAGCGATGTCCTCTCCGGCGGGTTCAGGGGGCGGGACGTGGGCAGTTCCCGGTAACGCGAGGCTTAGAAAATAAGATGCTCAATTAGTGATCTCACACGTTTACTTAAAGATTCTCATGAGTAGCGCAGGGCTATGGGAGGATTTTATCAACTAGGAAGCCGATTCAGCTGAAAATCTTACCATTGTTTCGTCTATGGTAGAATTTTCGGTTTCTATGGTTGGATTTCCAACAACGAAACACGCAAAAGAAGAGAAATGTTACCATAGGGGAGCCCTATGGTAACATTTTCGCCCTGCTCGGTGCCGAAAGAGTAAAATCATCCTTATGCACAGTAACGCACGATCCCCTCGTAGACGTTGCTATGATGGAATGATTTGCGGTCAGAACTCACCATGATTTGCAACCGCCTCATCGATTGGACTTATAAGATTGTGTGAATGAATAACGGAGAAGTGAAGCGTTATTCTTCAGCCCCCACCGTCCCATTAATTGCTTGCAAAGAGCATGAAACGGAGGTGGGCGTCTGGTTTATACATAGGTGAGTTTGGGTGCAGGATAGGCGTTGCGTGGGTGCAGGGTGCAAAAAACTAATTATAAAAGTTGAACGAAAGAAGTTCTCCTAGAACCCGTGGTAAGCTAGGGGAAGTGTACACTGTGCTCGAGTTGCGCGCAGAACGATCGTTCGTCTTGGCTGCATCTGCTGGTATCTACGCGACAAATCGGAAGTTCTTATCCAAACCTGCACATAGCGCGCAATCGCCCTAAAAAAACGAAAAACTGCCCGAAAAGGCGAGGGAATCGCCTTTTCGGGCAGTTCGTATTACATGCCTGACGTAACGGCTTTAGCTACAGCTACGGTACGTTTTGCTTGGTTGGCAATCGCTTCATCCAATTTGTTTTCTTGAATGTTGCCTTCGCCATCAACGGTTGCACTCGTTCCGTATGGGTTTCCTCCAGACTCAAACGTGACTGGATCGGTGTACCCTGGTGCAGCAACAATCGCTCCCCAGTGGAACATTGTTTTGTATAGCGCGAGTACAGTGGCTTCTTGACCACCATGTGCGTTTTGTGCGGAGCTCATTGCACTAACGACTTTGTTTACGAGCTTGCCTTGTGCCCATAGACCACCCGCTTGATCAATAAACTGTTTCACTTGACCAGGGACGTTACCAAAGCGTGTCGGTACACTCCAAATGATTGCGTCTGCCCAATCAAGGTCATCAATTTTTGCATCCGGAACATCTTTCGTTGCTTCATAATGAGCTTTCCAGGCAGGATTCGACTCGATCGCTTCCATTGGTGCGAGTTCAGGAACTTTGACGAGCTTTACTTCTGCACCTTCGGCCTCTGCTGCATCTTTTGCCCAGTTGGCCATTTTGTAATTAGTTCCTGTTGAGCTGTAATATACGACGGCTACTTTTACCATGTTATCTGTCTCCTTTTTTTCTGGTTCTATCGTTTCTTTCCCAAATAATCGTGCTAAGAAACCCATGCGTATTCTCCTTCACACCTCCTAATCGGAATTAAGGTGATTGATTGTCCGAACTTCGGCGGGATGCAGTTGCGATTCGATCTGTTCTCTTTTTGGCTCATACCACTCGGGTAACTTGAGCTGCTCACCCATTGTTTTATACGATTCATCATGAGCAAAGCCTGGTGGGTCTGTTGCGATTTCAAAAAGAATCTGCCCGTGTTCCCGGAAATAAATCGCATTGAAATACTGTCGGTCTTGAACCGGTGTCACTTGATAACCTGCATCGGCGACATGAGACTGCCACTCGAGTTGGTCGTCATCATCTTTTGCCCGAAATGCAATATGGTGCACCATGCCAACGCCCATCCGACCCGGTCCGACGTTTTCTTTTTTCAGGTCGATAATGTTTCCAATGTCTCCTTTGGATGTAAAGCGAATCCACTCATCATCTTCAGTCATTTTTTCGTAACCCATCGTTTGCTCTAGCAATTGTGCCGTTTCATTCGGATTCACTGACAGGAGCGTGGCACCTGCAAATCCTTTAATTGCTTCAATATCCGACACGCCATTAAATGGCCACGGGTTATTTCTGCCATGTTCTTGTTCAACGAGAGTGAGTTGTAAACCATGAGGATCAGTAAACGCCAAGTGCGTCTCCCCGAGTCGAGTCACTTGCTCGTAGTCAATGTCAAATTTCTCCAATCGCTTCTTCCAAAAATCCATCGTTCGCGGCGGGATGGCAAAGTCTGTCGTTCCTACTTGCCCGCCACCAATCCGTCCTGGCATCGCATTTGGCCAAGGAAAGAATGTCATAATCGTTCCTGGACTTCCTTGATCATCTCCAAAGTAAAGATGATACGTCCCAGGATCATCAAAGTTTATCGTCTTCTTCACCAAGCGTAACCCTAAAACACCTGCATAAAAGTCCACGTTTTCTTGAGGTTTTCCAACAATCGCAGTGATGTGGTGTATACCTTTCGTGTGCATACTCAAGCTAAGACACCTCCTACGAATAATATAACCAAACCAAACTCGGTTATTTGTATTCAACGAATTCATTTAGTATGAAATTGAGATATATGAGTAAAAAAAACTCCAATTCGTTTATCTTTAATTCGAGATAATTGTATCAAAAAATCCAATGAAACGTCAAGGGATTTTTTTAAGAAAGATTTTTGGCGTGTCCTCCAAGCTTTTTGAGCAGTTGAATGACTTCGTCTTTCTCCGATGCTGACAGCCCTTCCATAATGTTTTCAATGGCTTCAACATGACACGGAAAAGATTCGTCCATAAAGGTTTTCCCAGCTTCCGTTAATGTGACGTATGTGATTCTTCTGTCACTCGGACACGGCCTTCGCTCAGTAAAGCCCCGTTTTTCAAGCTTATCCACAACATACGTAATGGAGCTGCTTGCAATTAACACCTTTTCCCCGATTTTTTGAACGGGTTGATCCCCTTTATTATATAAAAGCTCAATGACGGCAAACTCCGTAGGATTTAAACCGTGCGAGCGTATATCAATTTCCACTTTCTTCTTTATCGCTTCAAGCGCTCTCGTAAGAACAACAAATAACTTTAGCGAACGCTCTTGATTTTCATTAAACATCATAGTAAACTCCTTTCCATCTCTAGTATAACACGCAAGGTTCAAGGCATCCATGAAAATATCTCGAAATCGAAATAAAAATGGAAGAGTGATCCTATGAATGAGATCGAGAAACAAGTAGTTGAAAACTTCAAGCAAGATGAGAACGTGATGATTCTTGTTTTTTCACAGTGGTGTACGAACCACGACCTCGATCCACAAGCACTTTATAAAGAGGCTTATCCACAACAAGAAATTCATCCAGAACACGTGCAAACCTTTGCACTTGCGGTGCCAAAAGAAGAAGCTGAACCCATTGCCAATGAAACCGTACTCGGGGTACTCATGATGTTTGGCAATACCGATCTCGCTGCGGTTGTTCAGCAAGAAATCGACAAACAGAAATAGCGTTTCGTATAGCTTTTACGTTTGATAAGAATCCCATAAAAGAGCCGTGTAGCCCCTATACATTGCTCAAGATGCAGTCGGCTTATTCACCCGAAGGAGAAACAAACACAAGGAATCACATGAGTGACACTTTTGGAAACTGTGCTCAAGTTGAGGGACAGCGGTCTATTTACTTAAAATCAGGGACAGACGCTAACTCCTGCGCAGATGGGGGAAACTCTCGCGCAGAACGGTCGTTCGTCTTGCCCACATGTGCCCAAATCCCATGAGGAAACGGGTTCAAAGAACTATCCTTTACATTTCAAAGCTAAAAACCTAGCATCCTGTCGGCGCGAGCCGCGCCGAACCGAGTGCGATTTCGTTTCGGCCCCGACGGGGCCGACGTGTCGTTGGCACTTCAGCCTAGAATCTGCGCGCAAAAAGGCACTTAGCACCCCTCCGACAGCGAAGTATATTATATAGCACAAGCGACACTCGCTGGGATCAGTATAGTGAAAGCGAAGCATACGATAACAAACTGCAGTAAGGACGTCGACACGCTTTCTGTCACGTCCTTTCTGCAGTTTTAGGTGGGGTTGTTTTCAAAAAAAGCATCCATCGGCTTCCCCTTTATGCTTACACCCTGTTAGAAAATATATAGCCCAAAGGCTTTTTGCTATTTTGACGCTCCGTCAGACTGTAACCAGCGATTTTAAAGGCAGGTGGGCATGATTCCGACATGCACTTTCGTTCTGCACAGACGTCCTAGCCGGAACGAAATCGTGCTGCCTCTCATTTTTGTTCCGCACAGCGCCCTAGCCGGAACGAAATCCCAAAGGCTCTCCATTTTGTTCCGCACAGACACCCTAGCCGGAACGAAATCCCAAAGGCTCTCCATTTTGTTCCGCACAGGCCTCCTAGCCGGAACGAAATCCCAAAGGCTCTCACTTTCGTTCCACACAGGCCTCCTAGCCGCCCCGAAGTACCCATATCCTGTCGGCGCGAGCCGCGCCGAACCGAGGGCGGTTTCGTTTCGGCCCCGACGGGGCCGACGTGTCATTGGCACTCCAGCATTGAATCTGCACTCCAGTTAGCACAAACTGTACAATAACACCGTGCAAATGAAGAAAATGTTACGTCCATCCTATATAGATTGTCACATAAAAGGCGCAGGTCGTAACGATGCTTGCGCCAGGAGATGATCAGCGTTCATGTGGTTATTTCCGCTACCACCTCAGAGACGGATCAACGCTTAGCACTGAGACTGTCCAAGTGAAATAAGACGAACTTAGACAAACAATAGCTAGGCGTTTACTCGTGAAAGAGCATCATCGTTTTCTGTGAATTTCTTTCGTGCAACTCATATCGCTATGTAGACCGGCTACTCATCACTTCATCGACGACGCCCCATAGGAAAAGGAGTAGAGCTATAATTCCGATCAAAATTGCGGTTGTGAACAAATAGCCAAAATGGTCATGTGTAATTTCAATCGACCGCTCAACCCCCATAGGACTACCTTGGGAAAGCCCAATTTGTACGAAACCAATTAAATACGCACCCATATATACAAATGCTGCAACGAGTGCGAGTAATGAAGCGCTTACGAGTTTGTACATGTAGATTCACCCCACCTCATTAAAAATAGATTTACTCGAATGTTGGAGTTGGTACCATACCCCTCATTAATCAATGATATTAAGACTCTATTCTACATAAGCATTAAATCTCACTTTTAGAATAGCATATATTCTAAAAAATTATAATTATAAGACTTATAGATTTCTAAATACTGCAGAAGCATACAACAACCTTGATAACTATTCGGGTTCTCTCACTAAACAATCACTCTTCTTTGTAATATTAACCCAGATTGAGAGTCTCGCACGAGTATTGATATGACTGGTCGGTTTTGCTTCGTCACCGGAGGTGGCGATTGTTATATATACTAAAGATTTAGGCTGTTTCCCCTCTGAATAAAAGTCACATCGAGGCAGACTGGACAAGCATTAGGATGTTATCAAGGAGGTCTTTCTCGTATCGGCCTTGCATTTCCACATTCTGGTATTTAGATACCGCTATGAACTTCGTTTCGGTATTACATCCCCATATTCTGGTACTCTCATGCCGTTACAAACCTCGGTTCGGCTTTACGCTCCCATATTCTGGTACTTTAACACCGTTACGATTCTCGGTTCGGCCTACGTTCCCATATTCTGGCACTCTCATGCCGTTATGAACTTCGGTTCGGCCTCACGTTCCCATATCCTGGTACCCCGATACCGCTACCAACCTCATTTCGGCCTCACGTTCCCATATTCTGGTACTCTCATGCCGTTATGAGCCTCATTTCGGCTTTACGTTCCCATATTCTGGTACTCCGATGACGTTATGGGCCTCACATCCACATTTAGCTAATAATATCCCACGCTCGTCATGCTTCCCCACGTGCTCACTCCCTTTACTGCTGTTCGCACGAGAAGCCCGAACGCTCCACATCATTGTTGAGCGTTCGGGCACGTTCTCTCAGCTTAACGGTGCACACGTATTCTGCGATCTACGCTTTCCGGTACACACGCTCCCAAAAGCGCATCGTTGCCATCGCTGAAATAAAGTCGTCCGCGAAGTTCGTGTCGTTCTCCTCGACCAGTACACCAGGCTTGCCGGTAATGCCCGTCGAACCGACGATTTCCGCTCCTTGACCGAGGGCTCCGATTGGCTTGAAATGATTGTACGTATCGCGAATGAATGTCCGGGCTTTGCGCTCAAAGTAGCGACTCGGCTCTTTGCCGCCAACGACGAGCAGACCGTCATATAAAAGTGGAGAGCCGGTTAAGAACGTATCATCAATGGATACGCTCACCCCGTCTGTGCCTTGAACGTCTCCGAGCTCTTCACCGATAAAGACAGGGATCAGTTCAGCCTCTTCGAGCTGTGCGATGATGCCTTCAGTCAAAGAGCCGGCAAATCCTTTGTCAATAATGACTCCGACTTTGAGTGTGTTCGGATACCGCACTTGATTCATGAGGCTCAGTGCTGGCGATGATTCTGTCACATCGACCTGTTTCTCTTTCGGTCGATTCACTGCCACTTCTTTTGCAACGATTGCCGCTAACTCTGAAGAGATTCTTCCTAACATATTGACCACATGCTGCCTGACGAACGGTGTTTTCACTTTCCCGAGCTCAAAGGAAAACGCCTCGATAATGTGATCCTTTTCAACAGGACTCATACTGTTCCAAAATAGGCGAGCTTGAGAATAATGGTCTTTGAAACTCGGCGCTGTCTTTCGTTCTTTGAAGCCTTTTACCGTGGAACGATATGTGCTGAACCCGCCTTCCTCTGGCGGCACTTCCGATGGCGTGTTGTCCGCCAACGAATTGTTATGGTACGCGACTTGCCCCTGGTTAATCGTAATTCTGCCTTGCCCATCCCGTTGATTGTTATGGATCGGGCAGACCGGACGGTTGATTGGCAACTCTTGATAGTTCGTCCCAACCCGGTAAAGTTGCGTGTCGGCATACGAGAAAATTCTCCCTTGTAACAATGGATCATTAGAAAAATCAATGCCCGGTACAATTTGTCCTGGATGGAGCGCAATCTGCTCCGTCTCTGCAAACACATTATCCACATTGCGATTCAAGGTCATCTTTCCGATGATCTGCACAGGAACTTCTTCCTCTGGCCACAATTTCGTCGCATCCAAAATATCAAAATCAAACATAAACTCATCATCTTCCGCAATCACTTGAATCCCCAGTTCATACTCCGCAAAATTGCCCATCTCAATATTTTCCCATAAATCTCTACGATGGTAATCTGGGTCGGCTCCGCCAATCTTTTGCGCCTCATCCCACGTC
Source organism: Geomicrobium sp. JCM 19039 (assembly GCF_000698145.1). Taxonomy (GTDB): domain Bacteria; phylum Bacillota; class Bacilli; order Bacillales; family Marinococcaceae; genus Geomicrobium_A. Next base: position 39,901 of record NZ_BAXB01000014.1, on the reverse strand, counting down.
AATGAATGTGCACCGAGAACCGGTTTCCAGTGAAACTTCACAAAATGGGACGTACCTTCACGGTTCACTAGCCGAAACGTGTGCACCCCAAACCCTTCCATCATTCGAAAACTTCGAGGAATCGTGCGATCCGACATGATCCACATCATCATGTGTGCCGACTCCGTATTGCTGCCGATGAAATCCCAAAACGTATCGTGCGCCGTCTGCCCTTGCGGAATCTCATTGTGCGGCTCCGGCTTCACCGCATGAATCAAGTCCGGAAACTTAATGCTATCTTGAATAAAGAAAACTGGAATGTTGTTTCCGACGAGGTCGAAGTTTCCTTCCTCGGTATAGAACTTTGCCGCAAATCCCCGTACATCTCGATTGGTCTCGTTGGCGCCCCGAGAACCTGCCACCTGTGAGAAGCGCACGAATACAGGTGTAACCTTGTTTGGGTCTTGCAAGAAGGAGGCTTTCGTTAAATGCGCCAACGATTTGTACACCCGAAATTCCCCGTGGGCACCGTACCCACGGGCGTGTACGACACGTTCTGGTATGCGCTCCCGATCAAAATGCCCCAGCTTTTCTTGAAAAAGAAAATCCTCATGAAGCGTAGGTCCGCGCTCACCCGCCTTTAATGTATTCTCGTCGTTCGATATTTTCGTTCCTTCATTGGATGCCATTTCTTCGCCGTCGTTATTTTGCGTAAACTTCTTTAACTGTTCGTCTTTTTTGTTCCAATTCCGTTCCATTACATACACCTCCAATATGATGTATATTTCTGCTCATAAAAAAAAGACCCGCTCCTTTTCGCAGGTCGTCAGTAGATTTCTTCCTCTACATCCCATGCATTTTGCTGTTTTCGGATATGAACAATTTGCCCAATGTGATAGCTCGTGTGAAGCATCATGTTCGTAAACATCATCCCCACGTTTCCGACGTGCGATCATGAATATTTCGTTCCCAATCCCGGTCGGTTGTGCCTTGAATTCTAAGGAGCCAATCGTCCATAATTGTCGTCAATGTCGCGACCGACACGTCCCAATCCAAGTCATCTCCATTGAGAAATGTATCATCATTACGTCCCTCAATCGGCGGCACCGGTTCGCCATTGAAACGGTCCAAACACCGCCCATTGAACGTAATTAGATGATTGACAATTTGATGAATGCTATGGCTCGACGTCGATTCTTTCCAATTTGCCTGCTCTTCTGTCACCCCCATTAGCGATTGCTGCAGACAAGCAAACCAATGGTTCTCATCATGACATGCCAACAGTTGCCTAAGAAACACCTGTTTCGTTCCCATCGAAAAAGCACACGCCCCTCCCATACCGCTTTAAATAGAAACAATTCAACACCGATGCGTGTTTTCCTGCAAATTCTTCACAGGCAATTGTGGTGCGAAGAGGCACACTGAAGCAATCGGCATTGCTAGTTCCGAAACAAAACCGCTCTTTCCTCGGCATGGTTATTGGCACTTCAGATTGGGGCGCGGCGGGAGATCTAGATCGCAGATTTCCTAAATGATGATAAATCGAGCAAAGATCTTGCCCCGATCCCTGCCGGTATGACCTAAAAACGATCTAGATCGCACGGTTCACCAGATATTGGGCTGATTTACGCGATCTAGATCACGGATCTCCTAATATTCCCCAGCCGCCCCCATCCCGCCTGACTACGGATGACGCTCGAATGTGGACTTTGCGAGCTGAATGATGGTCATGTCGTCCATTGGCGGATTGTGCAGGCCGGCGCGCACGTCGCGGTAGTAGCGGCCGAGCGGGTTATCCGCGGCGAGGCTTTTTGCACCAACGACGCGCATGGCGAGATCGACAATCGACAGTGCGTCATTGACGACGCTATGCTTGGCAGCGCCGAGTTCTCCTTGCATCTGCTCGCGCTCAGCGCTCGTACTCTCATCCCATTTCCGGGCGACACTATATAAAAAGTGGCGACTGCGCATGCGAAGTAATTCGGCCTCGCCGATTTTTTGTTGCACGTTCGGCAAGTCGGCAATCGTGCCATCGATGCTATTCGGCGAGTAGTGATTGGCGGCATGGGCACTATAGGCAAGAGCGGCCGTAGCGATGCTAAGTACGTCACAGGGATGTGCAAAAGCCATCCCGCGGGTGGTTTCGGACCCCCACCAAGCATCTCAACGTAGTCTTCTTCACGCAAAGCGACGTTCTCTAAGATGAGGTCGTCACTGCCTGTGGCGCGCATACCGAGTGTGTCCCATGTATTGTCCACACGCACACCGGGCAGGCCGGCGCGAACGAGGAAGTTTCCGACTTGTTCTGTGCCTTCGATCGCGGCGCTCACGACGAAGTAGTCGAGCGTTGGTGCGAGTGTCGTGAAGGTCTTTCTCCCGTTCAAGACGTAACCTCCGTCTGCGGGCGTAGCGGTTGTTTCAGGGCGACCTCCACGGGTCGGGCTGCCGGTCGCCGGTTCACTGGCGGCGTTATTTAATAGCGCCCCTCGCTCGACAACGTGAGCTGCAACTTCACGATAAACGTGATCACGCCACGTCTCGTTTTCACCGAGGCTTTTCATAATTCCCATATGCCAGCCGATGGAGAGGGCAGTCGATCCATCAGCTTCGGCGATGATCTCTTGCAGTTCAAGCATTTCTGTCAGTGAAATCCCTTTACCGCCAAACCGGGTCGGGACGGTGAGTCCGGGGTAACGACTATTTCGTAAGGTTTTAAAGTTTTCGTGAGGAAAGCTACCTGCCCGATCATGCTGTTCCGCACGGGCTTTGAAATCTTCAACGATTTCTTTTAGGGCTTCTTTTCGCTCGTTTTGGTTGGTGTATGTGAATAAATCGCTCATCGGATCATCTCCTTTCATTAAATTGTACTAAATCTATCGGAATAATTCAGCTACATGGTTTTGGAATGTAGTGATAAAATATGAAACATAAGTGATCTGTGTCTCGTATAGGGATAAGCACACATTTTGGAAGGGAGATACATTTATGACAACGATCTTAGTAATTTTGCTAGGTGTGATTATTGTCGGGGTTGTGGGCGTTGGAATCTTTTGGTTCAGCTCATATAACCGTCTCGTGAAATATCGCATGTGGGCAGAGGAGTCTTGGGCTCAGATTGACAACATGTTAAAGCAACGGTACGACATGATCCGAACCTCGTTGAAACGGTAAAGGGATATGCGAAACATGAACAAGAGACTCTAACACAAGTGATTGAGGCGAGAAATAAGATGACTTCGTCAGATGCCACGCGTAATGAGCAAGTGCACGCGAACAATGAGTTAGAAGGGACATTAAACCGGTTGTTTGCACTTCGTGAGGATTATCCGGATTTGAAGGCGAATGAGAATTTTCTTCGCTTGCAAGAGGAGTTAACAGCGATGGAAAATAAGCTAGCTTATGCGCGGCAATCGTACAACTCAACCGTGCGCGATTACAATATTGCCGTCCAGTCGATTCCGACGAACTTTGTTGCGGGTGTTCACAACTTTATGCAATATGAAATGCTTGAAACACCAGAGGAAGCACGTCAAAATGTCCAGGTTCAATTCTAAGAGGGCGTATGAATCGACTAAAACAGATCCGACAAAATAAAACGAAAACCGTGTTCATTGTAACGGGCTTTGTCATTTTTGTATTGCTCGTTGGCGCAGCCATTACGTACTTTACCACCGGTGAAATCTTCACAGGAATCATTATTGCCATTGTACTTGGTGGTGGGTATACGCTGATGATGATTATGTCGAGTACGAACGTGGTTATGAGAATGAATCATGCCCATGAAGTGAAAGACCGAAGTGAAAATATCCCTTGTGGGAAGCGGTTGACAACATGGCGATGGTTGCTCGGATTCCGCGGCCACGGCTATTCATTATAAAAGACCCGAGCCCGAACGCATTTGCAACCGGCACGTCTCCGAAAAACGGGGCGGTTGCGGTGACGACGGGTCTACTTGATACACTCAATAACGAAGAGGTGGAAGGCGTTATTGCCCACGAAGTGGCGCACATTCAAAACTACGACATTCGTTTATCAACAATTGCCGTGGCGCTTGTGAGTGCTGTCGCCATTCTTACCGACATCGGTATGAGGATGATGATCTTTAACCGCGGTGGTGGCAATAACAAACAACACCCACTCATGCTTATCGTTGCCCTCGTGCTCATTATTCTCGCACCGGTTATTGCAACGATGATTCAACTAGCGATCTCGAGAAATCGTGAGTACTTGGCGGATGCATCCGCGGCTGAACTGACGCGAAATCCACATGCGCTCGCCTCAGCACTCCGCAAGATTACAGGGATTGAACGCCCCGTCCAAGAAGCATCAGGCACTTCTGCTTCTTTGTACTTCGCGGACCCTTTAAAGAAAAAAGTGGCGGGGTTATTCTCCTCCCATCCACCTCCCAAAAACCGGATTGAACGATTGCAAAACATGTAGCGCCGGTTGGAGAAGACGGTTAGGCCAAATGGATCCTAAGTGCCTACGACCTGTCGGCATGAGCCATGCCGACGAAAGTGCGGTTTTGTTTCGGCACCAGAGGTGCCGATGGTTGCTCGGATTTGGAAGTATTTAGGGTGTGATCTAGATCACACCCTAAACGATCTAGATCGCGTAATTCTGCCCCAATATGTGGTAGAGCGGGCGATCTAGATCGTTTCTGCGTCAAATACTCTACAACCCAGGCATAACCTTTACTTGTTTTGGAACAATATAGGAGATTCATGATCTAAATCACGCCCCCCTCACCTGCCTATCCTAAAATCCAGCAATCCAAACAGTCTGCTTGTCTATTTTTTTGCCACACAATGGTATGCATTCATGATATAGTGATTGAAAAAGAATGTTCTGACAAGGAGAGGCTCTTGCATGACACAACAAACTTTAGAAGTAATTCCTACAACGTCCAAAAAAGCAAAGCCCGACCCTCACGCACTCGGCTTTGGTAAATACTTTACTGACCATATGCTTATGATTGATTATCACACGGATAAAGGGTGGTTTCGCCCACGGATTGTCCCATATGAGCCGTTAACGCTCGACCCGGCGGCGATGGTTTTTCATTATGGACAAACGGTATTTGAAGGGTTGAAAGCGTATGTTGGTGACGACGGAACGGTGCGTTTATTCAGACCCGAGGAGAACATGCAACGACTGAACCGATCGAATGACCGCCTAAGTATTCCTCCCCTCGATGAAGAGGCGGTACTCAGCTATTTAAAAGAGCTCGTAACGATTGAGAAAGACTGGATTCCGACTGCAGACGGCACTTCTTTGTACATCCGTCCATTCGTGATTTCAACGGAAGCGAATTTAAGCGTTGCGCCTTCACAAACGTATACGTTTATGGTGATTTTGTCACCAGTTGGCTCGTACTATCCTGAAGGGATGAATCCGGTCAGCATTTTCGTGGAAGACCATTACACGCGTGCAGCACCTGGGGGGACGGGCTCAGCAAAAACCGCCGGCAATTACAGTGCGGCGTACAAGGCACAAGACCGGGCGACGGCACATCAGCGGTCCCAAGTGCTTTGGTTGGATGGCCTCGAAAAAAAATACATTGAAGAGGTCGGCAGTATGAATGTGTTCTTCAAAATCGATGGTGAGATTCATACGCCTGCGATTAACGGAACGATTTTAGAAGGGGTCACGAGAAAAAGTGTCATCCAACTGCTCGAGAGCTGGAACATGCCGGTGCACGAACGGAGAATCTCTTTAGAAGAAATTCGTGCCGCTCATCAAATTGGGACGCTCGAGGAAGTGTTTGGTACAGGTACGGCCGCTGTCATCTCACCGGTTGGTCTACTTCAATACATGGACGAAGAGCTAACGATTAACAACTACGAAACCGGCGCGACTGCCCAAAAGTTGTATGATACGATTACCGGTATTCAAACGGGCCGTATCGAAGACCCGTTCGGTTGGACGGTACAATTATAACGCTTGATCGATGATGTGGAGCATGCACCGATGTGCATGCTCTTTGTCGTTAATCGGCTTCGAAGTCGGCTCTACACCGAGTAAATCATGCCACTGGCCAGGCAGTTTGTCGTACCCGAAAACGAGCGCCGCTCGTTTTGATATGATGTCTCGGTGTTCGAGCGTATACCATTGCCTGAGCACCCCACTCAAACACCAGTACACATCTTCCTCTGTTACTGGTGCTGGATGATGACGCCAGTATGTATTCATATTCTCTTTCACATAGTGAACGAGTTGTTCGTCGGTCGTTTTGCTTTGGAACACGTCATATGACGGACCGTACAATCGGATGCCTTTCTTTTCTAACAGCCACCACGTCACGGGTGGCACACCCCTAATCATTGCAATCTCCTCTCCATTAACGTAAACAACAGAGCTGCTCGTTTTACCTACATCGTCAGCGAGCACATATACCCCTTCTATTTCCGGGTGATGCAAAAAGCCTAACTGATCGATTTGCTCACATGTGAACGGCTCGCTAATGACCGTCACAAAGTCGATGTCACTCACGCCTGGACGATACTCATCGAGCGCCAATGATCCGTGAACGTATACGCCGATTAACTCGTTCGGAAATTTTTGTTTCAATTTTCCGATATATTTTTGCATAATATGGGTTGCGTGCGGATGCAAACGATCACCTCCTCGCCCCATTGTACCACCTTCTTCGTTGCAGGTACCCCGCTTTTTTGCTACGATGAAGAAACGACAATGGAAAAAAGGATGCACCTCTATGGCCAAAAATGATAGCCGAGTTCTCGCTCAAAACCGCAAAGCCAATCATGAATTTTTTATTGAAGAAACAATTGAAGCTGGCATTGTCCTGAAAGGAACGGAGATTAAATCCATTCGTGCAGGTCAAATGAACATTAAAGAAAGTTTCGCACGCATTGAAGACGGCGAAGTGCTTCTTTATCAAGCGCACATTAATCCTTATGAACAAGGGAATCGTCATAATCACGACCCTGTGCGAACGCGAAAGCTTCTCATGCATAAACAACAAATTAAGAAACTTACAGGTAAAGCAGGGCAACAAGGGTATGCGCTTGTCCCGCTGAAAGTTTACATTAAAAACGGATTCGCAAAAGTTCTTATCGGATTAGGAAAAGGGAAGAAGAACTACGACAAACGCGAATCGTTGAAGAAGAAAGATGCAAAACGACAGATGGAAAAAGTAATGGGTCAACGGATGAAAGGTATGGAATAAGGAGGCTTCGTTGCCTCTTTTATTTTTACTGTCGAAAAAACCACGTATTCAAGGAGAGTTCACCATGTATGTGACGCAACTCATTCTCTCAGTGCTTAGCCTCGTTCAGATCGTCACGTTTATGTTTAGCATTATTTTTATATCTGGATTGGCGGCTTTTATCGTTCCAGAAGGTGGTTGGATGCTAATTCTTGTCATGGCTGGGATCCTTATCGTGCCTATCGCTTTGGTGACGATCGGTGCGTTAGGTACATTCAACATTCATAAAAAGAAAGGACGCGCGGCTAAACAGCTCCTCATTACCGGTTTTGTTGCCCTCACCCTCTCTTTAGGAATAAGTATTTTCCCTGAATTGGATGGACAACTATTGATTAGCTCCTTAATGATGAGTGTTCCGATTATCATTGCCGGTCTACTCGTCCTCGGTAATCACCGGATAATGAAGGCACGCACCACAGAGCATACGGCTTAAAGCGTCATTTCTTTATTTGCACGAGCATGGCGAGTGATACAAGGATGACGATGACAGGCAATAAATAATAGCCCGCAATTGAGAACCCGTGCGTCGCGGCATCGCTTACCATCACGGCAACCATCGCCACAATAACGGTTATGAACAGAGCCCGGCGTATGTTCACGGGGGAATTCTGACTAATGCGCAGTCCGATCCAAAGCAGCGCGCCAAGCAGCGCAAGAAAGATTACCAATTGGAACACGAGAATAAATGTGAATGTCGCCATAAAAAGCCCCCTTGTCTTCATTCCTATGAGGACAAGGGGGCTTTCATACGGCATTTATGTTGATTTTTTCGTTGCTCGCTCTAATGCACGGCCGAGCATCAAGAGGCCGTCGTCCACTTGTTCTTTCGTTACCGTAAGAGGTGGGATCATACGGATGACTTCTCCTTTGTTGCCACAAAAATAAAAGAGAACGCCTTCTTCGAGTGCACGGTCAAGAATATTCATCGCTAGCTCTCCGTCCGGCTCACCGGATTCAGGATGAACAATCTCAATGCCAATCATCAACCCAACCGCACGGATACTACCGATGACTGGATACTTGACTTTGAGTTGGTCCAACTGTTTTGCTGCGTACGCGCCGACTTCTTTTGCGTTTTGCAACAAGTTCTCTTCTTTTAGAATCTCTAGTGTAGCAAGCCCGGCACGACACGCAATTGGATTGCCTCCATAAGTGGTCGCATGGCTTCCAAGTGGCCACTGTTGCATCAATTTGTGCGGGGCGACGGTCGCACTAATCGGTTGACCAGACGCCATTGCCTTCGCAATCGCCATAATGTCAGGCACGACATCAAACAAATTAGAGGCAAACCATTCTCCCGTTCTTCCAAACCCTGTTTGCACTTCATCAAAAATGAGAAGCAGATCATTTTCATTACAAATCTCACGAATGCGTTGCACCCAGCTCTTTGGCGGAATTACGTATCCGCCCTCACCAAGCACCGGCTCCATAATGACACAAGCCACTTCCTCAACATCAACCGCATGAGCAAATAGCTGATTGAATTGGGCATCCAGCTTCTTAATTGCCGCCTGTTCATCGTCTGACGGATCATAGTAAGGAACCTGGTACGAAGCGCCTACCGGCTGATGCTTACGATACTTCGCTTTTGACGTACTGACCGATAATGAACCGAGCGTACGTCCGTGGAAACCTCCCGTAAACGAGATGGCATACGGCTTATTCTTCACATGACGTGCAAGCTTTAACGCGCCCTCAACTGCCTCTGTACCGCTGTTTCCAAAGAAAAAACAGTCAAGATCACCAGGCATGACGTTCGCCAGCTCATCGGCGTACTTCAAAATCGATTCGTACTGAATAACCCCGATCGGACCGTGGGTTAGTTCATCGGCTGCATCCTTAATCGCTTGTACAATCTTTGGATGACGATGACCGACGTTCGTTACGGCAATACCCGACGTGAAATCAAGATATTTCTTTTTGTCCACACCGTAGTAGTAGACTCCTTCTTCTTTAACAACAGGCAAATTCGGATGGTCCTTTGCCATACTCGGCGCGAGACGTTCCGGTAACTTCTCTAAAAGATTGTTCCAGTTCGTTGACAACGTAAACAGACTCCTTTTCTTCACATGACGAAACTCGATCTTCTATTATACTTAGAATACGATAAAGTGAGCAATGAGCACAACAATCGGTAATGTGATGATCGTACGAATAATGAATAGCGCGAGCAATTGCCAAAAGTTCACTGGAATCTTCGAACGGATAAGCATCACACCGATTTCAGACAAGTAAATGAGTTGCGTCAACGATACCGCACCGACAACAAAGCGGGTCAACTCGCTTTCAATTCCACTTGCAAGAATGGCCGGCAAGAACATATCGGCAAACCCAACGAGAAGTGCTGGCGCCGCTTGTGCCGCCTCTGGGATTTGCATCCATTCCAATACCGGGACGAGCGGATAGGAGATCCACTGGAAAAACGTTGTGAATTCCGCAACGATCAGGCGAGTGTACCGATCGCCATCACGATCGGTAACATGCCTAACCAAATATCCACCGCATTGTATACCCCTTTCTTCACAATGTTCGTCGGCTTGTCCGCACCATCGGCCTTGGCAACCGCCTTCGTCCACGCCCATGAAAACGTTGACGTGTCTGTTGGAGCCTCCTCTTTAATTTGCTTTCCCACCGGCTCATAATATTCATTTTTCATCCATGAAAGCGGCGGGATCCGTGGGCAAATGACCGCTGCTACAAACACACCAACGAGTACGGTTGCGTAAAACGGCAAAAACATCTGTTCAAGTTGGAGTAAGGACGCAATAATTAAAGCAAAACCAATGCTTGTGATCGTAAAGTTGGTCACAATGACCGCTGATTCTTTCTTAGAATAATAGCCATTCTCATACTGATCAATTGTAATAAGAATGCTTACCATATTATTTCCCATCCACGAAGCAACAGAATCGACAGAAGCACGTCCAGGCAGTTGAAACAAAGGACGCATCACTTTATTCGCCATCGTTCCTAGCCATTCCATTAGCCCATAATCGACGAGCAACGGCAATAGCATACCCATAATAAACGTCCAGACAGCGAGTGTCGGCAACAAGTTCGTTAATACTTCACCGCCAGTAAATTCGCTTAGTAAAAACGCCGGGCCCCACTGAAAGTACACCATGACAGCAAATGCCGCACCGACAAGTCGCATGACGAGCCATATTGGATGGACAACGAAAAGCGGATGCAGCTTTGATTGCATAAGCCATTCCGGTTTTGCAACCGTCGCTAAAAGAGACGCCACGCCCGAAAACAATAACACAGCCACGAGCAATTCCACGATGACCGGTTCGGTCCACGCCAATACGGCATCCGCCATTACCGCAATAAGGACTAACCATTGACCATCCGCTCCGACCGGAAGTGGGATGAGGAATAACATCGCCCCTATCATCGTTGGAATCAAAAATTTCATCTTAGAATATATCGATAACGTTTCATTTGTTGATGTCGTAGAATTCATTGTGCTCCCTCATTTCTATTCATTAATATACAACAATTAGGATAAGTATGCAATTGTAAATTGTTGTATAATGAAAACTATGAACAACCTCAATAAATTCCAGACACTTTTTATTCTACTTGCCATCCTACTTGGACTTCTGCTAGGGCAGTTCTCTGCTGTCGAACAGAATGCAGACGTTTTCATTGTGCCCGCTCTTGTACTGATGCTTTACGGACTGTTTCTCTCGATCCCGTTACAGTCTATACGTGCGTCGTGGCAGAGTAAAACGTTTTTGGCAACATCGATTGGGATCAACTTTCTTTGGTCCCCGCTGCTCGCATTCGGTCTCGGTGCACTATTTCTATCAGACCATCCAGCACTTTGGATCGGTTTCATCTTGCTCATGGTCACACCTTGCACAGATTGGTATCTGATCTTTACAGCGATGGCCAAAGGGAACGTTACCCTTGCCACATCTGTTCTGCCAATGAATTTACTATTACAAATCATCTTACTTCCTATTTATATACTCGTTTTTGCTGGAAGCTTCCAGCTCATCTCTTTTGAAACCTTACTATCGAGCATCGTCATCGTCTTCGCGCTCCCTTTTCTCGCAGCGGGAGTGACTCGTTTCTTTCTGTCAGAAAAGAAGGTAGAGGGATGGATACGCGTTTGGATGGTGCCCAAGTGTATTTTCTCATGATTGCGATTGTCGCAATGTTTGCGTCTCAAGGGAGCCTGTTGGTTCAAAGTATGGAAGTGATCGGTCTATTATTCATTCCCATCGTTCTCTTTTTCATCGTTAATTTCTTCGTAGGAAAATGGACGAACCGGCTTTGTCGGTTTAATTATGCCGATTCTGTGAGCTTACAAATGACGATTATTGCGCGCAACTCCCCAGTAGCACTTGCGTTCGCTGTCGCCGTATTTCCTGACACTCCCCTCGTCGCTTTGGCACTTGTGATTGGGCCGCTAATCGAGTTGCCAATTCTCGCCCTCCTCGCCCGCGTGTTGCTCCGTTCGAGAGTATAAAAAAAACGTCCACACTTCATGAGTGAGGACGCTTTTTTCTTTATGCTTTTTCTTCGTCAAACGTTTCTCCACGATTTTTTTCCATCTTTGTAATGACAACAGAAGCTGCTGCATCACCGGTAATATTCACGGCAGTACGTGTCATGTCTAGAATACGGTCAACGGCAAGGATGAGGGCAATGCCATCGAGCGGTATGCCGACGGACTGTAGCACCATGGCAAGCATAATAATACCGGCACCAGGTACACTAGCCGTTCCTAAACTTGCGAGTGTCGCGGTTAATATAATCGTGAGTAGTTCCGTAGCGCCTAAATCAACAGCGTACACTTGGGCAAGGAAAATGGTAGCCACCGCTTGCATGATTGCGGTTCCGTCCATGTTAATCGTTGCACCGAGCGGTAACGTGAAGGAGCTGATTTGTTTAGGCACGCCTAAGTTCTCTTCTGCGGACTTCATCGTCACTGGCAGTGTCGCACTGCTGCTCGACGTACTAAACGCGACCGCCATTGCCGGCATAAACCCTTTGAAAAACCATAGAGGACTTTTCTTCCCCCAGAAGAAAACAATTCCCCCGTAAACGACAAGCATTTGAATGAATAATGCCAGTACGATGGCTAGCATGTACATAAACATCGACTCAAGTGCATTCCAGCCGAGTTCTCCGATGGCTGAAGCAATGAGCGCGAATGCACCAAATGGGGCAAGCAACATGACAATCTTTACGAGCCAGATCATGACGTCGTTTGCTTGTCTAGCAAGGTCGAGCAACCCTTTCGTCTTTTCACCGAGCATCGCAATTCCAAATCCGATTAAGAGGGCAAAAACAATAATTTGCAGCATTTCTCCAGATGCTAACGCTTCTACTGGGTTAGAAGGAATAATGTTAATGAGCGTTTCCATCACTGGTGGCGCTTCGTTCGGTTCATACCCTTCCATGTCTTGCTGCATGAGACCTTCTGTACCTGGTTGAAGTAGGTACGCAACACCAATCCCTATGCCTAGCGCAATCGGTGTCGTTAGTAAGTAAAAGCCCATCGTAAAGCCGCCAATGCGGCCAAGTTTTTTTACATCGCTCATGCTCGCTGCACCTAAAACGAGTGAAAAGAACACGAGCGGAACGACGAGCATGGAGATCGCTCGTAAGAAGATGTCCCCGATCGGACTAAGCACGTAGTAATCAATGTTTGAAAATGCATCTTCTGAAAGAAATGCATTTAAAGAAAGACCGACAACAAGGCCGGCGATTAAAGCAATAATAATTTTTTTCGTTAAACTCATTAAAAGTCCTCCCCTTACGCACGACAAAGACCTATCCTAAAATATTTCTTAATCGTTTCACAATATAATCTTTTCTGTTAAATCGATCATAAGAGAACGAAGTGCTTTTCTTTTGAACAGTAGATACATCATATTATGTAGTGAAAGTGTTTGTCCACATTTTTTTCTAAGAATTACGCAAAAAATATTTTCTGAATATAACATAAAATTTGTTTTGCCCCGTGACAACTAGGGTATAAAAGGGTAAGGTCTGAAATGTTATTTCAAATACATTCATCTCAAAGGAGTTACAATGGGACAAAATAAGAGAATTGGTCCAGTCTTTTATTTATCAGCTACGATTATTCTACTGATTGTTATCTTCGGTGCGCTTAATCCTAGTATGCTCGAAACCACAACCGCTCATGCGCAAGACTTTATCTCTCAAGCATTCGGCTGGTATTATCTGATTATTGTATTTATTTTTGTGATCATTTGTCTTTTCTTTATCATTGGGCCTTACGGTAAGATTAAATTAGGGAAAGATACAGACAAACCTGAATTTAATTATATAACATGGTTTGCGCTATTGTTTAGCGCTGGGATGGGAACAGGCCTCGTATTTTGGGGAGCTGCAGAACCGCTTTCTCATTACCTTATTGATGCCCCGACAACGACTGAAGGTTCAGATGCTGCCGTATTGGATTCCATGAGTCACGTGTATTTCCATTGGGGCCTACACGCTTGGGGAATTTATGCGATCGTGGCGATTTGCCTGGCTTACTTTAAGTTCCGGCTAGATGCTCCAGGTCTAATTAGCGCTACACTTTCACCATTAATGAATACGCGCGGCACGACAGGAAAAATCATTGATGTTGTAGCAATTATCGCAACCGTTTGTGGCGTTGCGACAACGCTCGGTTTCGGGGCGACACAAATTAACGGTGGGTTGACATTTATGACAGGAATTGGAGAAAGTTTCCTATTTCAAGTGCTCATCATTATCGTGATCACAGCGTTATTTTTGCTATCCTCTTATACAGGCATTCATAAAGGCATTAAATATTTAAGTAACACGAATATGTTGCTCGCCGCTTTCTTACTTATTTTTGTCATTATTACGGGGCCGACACTTTTTAACCTAAACATTCTCACCCAGTCATTCGGTCAATACCTACAAACCATCCCGGAGATGAGCTTTCGTGCCGCTCCCGATAATAGCGATTTACGCGCTTGGACAGAAGACTGGACGATTTTTTATTGGGCGTGGTGGATCGCTTGGGCTCCTTATGTAGGCACGTTCATCGCTCGCGTATCCAGAGGCCGGACCCTTCGTGAGTTCACCGTTGGTGTGTTGCTCGTTCCATCAATTTTAAGCTTTATTTGGTTTGCTTTTCTCGGTGGAACGACCATTCACGCTGAACAAACATTGAACCTAGGGTTACATGAACTTGCAACCGAGGAAATGCTATTTGGCGTTCTGACTATCTTGCCATTTCCAACCATTATGTCGATTTTGGCAATAATATTAATTGCCGTATTTTTTATCACATCTGCCGATTCGGCGTCGTTCGTTCTCGGCATGCACTCGACAAACGGTTCAACGAATCCACCGACACGAGTCAAGATGACATGGGGGTTACTTCTATCAGCAATTGCTACGATTCTACTCTACTCCGGCGGTTTGCAAGCCCTTGAAAACACGATGATTGTCGCCGCTTTTCCTTTTTCAATCATCATGATTCTAATGGTTTTGTCACTGTTTAAAGCGTTGAAAAACGAAAAACGCAAACGCACTTCTTCTTAATGAAGAATGCGTTTGCGTAACTGAATGAGACCAGGCTGTAATTTATCGGCTAATTTTAGCTCTTCGCCTTGACTAAGAGAAACCCATTCATAGTCATAGAGCCAACCGTTATCTTTATCATTACTTTCAACAATGACTTGAAATGCATCGCGTGATTGGCCGTTAAAGTACATATGATAGTTATGCCGAATAATTCGCTCACCTGTCGTTCTTGAAATATATTCGTTATCCCCTAAGTAGGATATGATTTTAACATCAGTGAGATCAGCTTCTTCTTTCACTTCACGAAATAGAGCCGTTTCCAAATTCTCGCCAGCATCGACGGTTCCTCCTGGAACTTCCACTCCAGCCAAGTTGTATCATTGGACGTCATCGTCAACAACTGCACATCTTCGTTCACCACTCGCGTTATATACGCCGTTACTTTCTGCTGAGACGCGTCATTCCTATCATGCCTTTCTATCGTCATCCTCACATTATAACATGTTCGAACGTTTAAAACGGTGACTGAGAATCGTGAAGTTCCACACGTGTACCCGTGATTTATCGTGACGCAAAGAACATCACTGCATTCTTGGAAAAAGATTGCCCAAAATCCCATCGGCGTCGGAAAGGCGCCCGCGACTTACGGGTAAACGCCAACTTGTAACTATATAGAATGAACGTTACATTTTCCTAATTGCGCAGTTTGTTGTTGCTTTTCACTGCAGGCGAATGCTTGCAGTCCAGACTATAAGTGCAACATCGGTGGCTAAAAGACAGCCACCGTGTTTCCTTGACACTCCAGAGCATAAGGGCAACATCGGTGGCCAAAAGGCGTCCACCGTGTTTTCTTGACACTCCAGAGCATAAGGCAACATCGGTGGCCAAAAGGCGACCACCGTGTTTCCTTGACACTCCAGAGCATAAGGGCAACATCGGTGCCCAAAAGGCGACCACCGTGTTTTCTTGACACTCCAGAGCATAAGGCAACACGGTTCACGTTCCTGCCTCCTGGCTAGAGGTCACTGAAAAAGAGAAATTAAAAATCATATAAAAGTGTTTCGCTTGATATAAATGAAGAATTTTCAGCAGGAATCCCCACATAGATCTAGCCCATACGTCGAGTTAACGAGTCACTTAAGAAGAGACACGTTAATTTTTCAGCGCCCTCCCTGGCTACGGTGTGTGGAAAGAAGTCCAAATGCCCCATATATTCATTAATGTGACACTTGAGAAAGAAAAATCATGATTTTAAACGTGAATGCGCACATAAACGGTGTCAACTGTCACAAAAATTGCGATTTGTGACAGTTGCGTGCCGAAAGTGCCCGGTTTGAGGGTTGGATTGTCACATATGTGACCGGCCATCACATGCTTGTGCCAGGTGGTGAGCTCGGTCACAGCTTTTACCCTTCGGCAAACGTTTTACGTGTTGCCCGCAACCTTTGCAGTGAGGAACAACGATCGGCAACGATGTTGTCGAAGTGCAACGAGATGAATTTCAACAGACAATATGCAAGCACTCACCCGCAAAGACCCATTTCGGTCATCCAATTCAGTGAATTTCTTTCGTTCAACTTATATAGACGTAAACCGCAATTCGTTTCTCTACCTCTTTTATGTGACCATTCAGGTTAAACACAGTCGGAACTGTTTTTTCGGCGATTCGATCTTCTACATCGAGATCGACCCGAACGCCAAAAGCGTCGACCGATGTCATACGGATGCTCGTGAGTAACGAGCATCCGTGCGCAGCAAAGATCAAGCACGAACAGGGACAATTTAACGTTTGTCAAATCCAATTCACAGTTCAGATTCGATCGTTTCATTTATTAATGTTTCGTCAAATGGATCTTCAATGAGCGTTCCGTTAATTATAATCGTCGGGGTCCGTTCAACATTGTATTCTTGAACAAGATCAATATCTTGTTCGACTTCTTCTTGATATGTCTGCTCAACGAGGTCGCTAGCAAGTTGTGCAACATCAATATCCGCTTCAATATCTTCCGCAATACCGAGTAACACTTCTGCACTTACCCATTCTTCATCATGGGCAACGTTCTCTGGTTGGAAGTCGTAAATCGCTTTGTGATACTCCCAAAATGCATCGGGATGACGATCCCATACCGACTCGCTAGCCAATGCCGCAAGAAGTGACTCTCCACCGTGAAATGGCGCGTGAATGAAGGCGAAATTTGCGTCACCGGTTTGGATGTACTCTTCGTACAAGTTCTCAAAAACCGTTTCATCCCATACTTTACACGCTGGACATTTGTAGTCCCCAAATTCAATAATGGTCACATTTGCCTCTTCATCACCAAGGATTGGCTGTCCTTCAAGCAAAAGTTCCGTAACATTTTGAGTGCCTCCAGACGAATTAAAAAGGAGAAATCCAGCAACGACAAGCACAATAACTCCTACGGTAGATGTGACTAACCATTTCATATGTACACCACTCCCTCTCGTCCATCATACCCGTTTCACCATTCTTTGATAGCCTTTCGTTTGACAACTTTTTTACATGTGAATTTGTAAGGTGAAATAATGATTTCACTCAATTTGATACGACCTTATTCTTCGCAAGCCGCGTGATTCAAACTTAAGGAATAAAAGAAGACAGTCGTTCGTCGGTCTGTTTCCATAAACGTGTCTTTGGAAACAGACGTCCATGGATTGGAACAAAAACGAGGCCAAAACGGGAATAGTGGGTGATTTTGTTTCCAATCCAAGCTCTTTTGGAAGCAAAAACGGTCTCACACAAGCACGAACAGAGAAAATAAGGAAAATCTACCGTTCAACACCTCTATCTTACCCAGAAGCTCACAAAAACAGCCGCCCATAAAGGGG
The DNA here is from genome assembly GCF_000698145.1 of Geomicrobium sp. JCM 19039. GTDB lineage: Bacteria > Bacillota > Bacilli > Bacillales > Marinococcaceae > Geomicrobium_A. The sequence continues at coordinate 22,320 of NZ_BAXB01000014.1, read as the reverse complement.
CGGCTGTGAGTTGTTAGTTTGCGTTTTTTAAGTTTGCAGGCTGACATGTAACAATTAATACGTCAGCATCGGTATCTGTGAATTCGTTGAGAGTAACCGGAATATCAGTGGTCGCAGGATGATGATCCATGGCAAAACGCATGAGTGCGTAATCTCTGGAACATTCTCTCCAGTCTTCAGGCCCGTTCTCCCATACTCTTTTCTTGTAGATACTCATTGCCTTATTTTTCGTTGGCGCTTTAATCAAAGCATAAAATGGCGCAAAAAACTCGAAGTATTTCATCCCTAATCCCCCAACATTACAGTCTCGCGCTACTGCAATTACAGCTTATGCAGCCAATACGTAATCCGGCCATAACTATGCCCAGCAGCACGGAAATCGGGCTCTCGTCGAAATCAATGTGACATTTTATCGACAATCTTTATTTGTTGAGCCGGAGATTACGATACTCCTATTTTCAGGCCATGTCAATACCTTTTTAAAAATCTGTTTGTCGCTATTCGTTGCTTAGGAATTCTTCGATCTGTTTCATGTGATGTTGATCGTGTTTCGCAAACATTTTTGCGAACGTTTCAACGGAAAATTGCCGTTTGCCATCACCAATTGTAAACCGTACATTCGGGTCAATCGCTAACAACTGACTGATTAGTTTCTTTCTCGTTGTAAGAAACTGATCAAGACTCGTTTTCACATCGAGGTTTTTGCGCATTTCAATTGCCTCATGATTAAACGTATCATGATCAGGAAACGCCGATAACCGCGCACCTTCCTCAATCGCAGGTACCCATTCGCTAAGAATGTGCGTGTCCCAAGACTCTAGGTGACCAACCACTTCGCGGACTGACCATTTCCCTTTTCTCATCGGTTGGATGAGTTGATATTCTCCAACTTCATACAGCTTTTCAATCGCTACCATCGAGTTCGTTAAAGATGCAAATGTCTGTGCCATCGAGATCCTCCAATATACGAAATGTATACTTTTATTTTAAATGAAAATTCTGTTATTTACTAACGTTTTGCCTCGCCCTTTACGCATGGATTAAAAACAGGATATAGTACTAGCGTAGAACGAACGAGGAGTGACACACCATGAGAACGATTTTCGCCTATGGGCACGCAGCACTATTTTTACTTTTGATCATTCCTAACATGTTTTGGCTTCGTCGTAAGCCTAGCGAGCAGGCATATAATGAAGCAAACCGCTTGACCAAAAAATTATCAGATCGAACGTTACGCATCGCAAACACCGATGTAACCGTTTATGGCCAACACAACGTAAAGGAAAGCGAGTCGTATTTATACGTTTCCAATCACCAAGGTAACTTTGACATCCCGCTGCTTTTGAGTCACGTGAATATTCATTTATCCTTTATTGCGAAGAAATCATTGCAGAACGTTCCGTTGTTCGGCACGTGGATGACGTATAAGCAATGTATCTTCTTGGATCAAGAAAAACCACGTGAAGCCATTCGAAAATTAAAGGAAGCAGGCGAGATGGTTCAAGCTGGGAAGTCGGTATGCATTTTCCCCGAGGGTCATCGCAGCAAAGGAAATTTCTTAGGAGAATTTAGCAATTCAGCGGCAAGAATCTCAAAAAAGATCGGCATCCCCGTTCTGCCGATCACGATTGATGGTTCTTATAAAATTTTGGAAGAAAACAACGGGCAAATAAAACCCGCTCGGGTGAATATTCACGTCCACCCTCCTTTGAATCCTAAACAATACGGGACGACTGCCGAGTTTAACGAGGTGATCGAAAACACCATTGCCGCACCTCTACGGCTAGAGAAAGAAAAGAATGGCAATCACCAACACTAAAACAATCGGGACGACGACGGTGTACATTAACGTGAGTAGATTGAAACTACTCTCGCTACTATACCGGTCTTCCCCTGGGTTTTTAGCGATGGCAAGTGTGACGCCAATCGTAAGCGCAGAACCAATGAGTAATAATAGAATAAGCCAACCGTTTACCATGAAATAATTACTCCCATTTTGACACCGGTTTGACGTGGTGATCTTCGACGATCTGAATAAGCTGGTCAGGGGAATCGGCGACGAGGATCGTATCTCGGTACTCCGGCTTCATGAATCCTTGCTCAATCGTATGCTGGAGCATCTCAAGAAGCGGATCAAAAAAACCATTTACATTTAAAATGCAAGCGGGCTTTTCATGATAGCCAAGTTGTGCCCATGTGAACACTTCAAACCACTCTTCTAACGTCCCCGCACCTCCTGGAAGTGCGACAAACGCGTCGGCTAACTCGGCCATCTTCGCTTTACGCTCGTGCATCGTCTCAACCATATGAAGCTCTGTGAGCCCTGCGTGCGCAATTTCAACATTCGTTAAGCGCTCAGGAATCACGCCATATACTTTACCGCCTTTGGATAAACAACCGTCCGCGACTGCACCCATGCAACCGACTCGTGCACCACCGTAGACGAGTGTCTTCTTTTGTTCTGCAAGTCGCTCCCCAAGCTCGCGGGCGACGTTCATATAAATCGGATCGGTCCCTGAACTAGATCCGCAAAAAACTGCCAGTGATTGGACATTCATTGTTGTAGCCTGCCTTTATCTCTCATTTCGTACCATTTTATCATGATCTGTTCTTAAATTCATTTTCACACACTTCTTCCAACCAGCTGTTCATGAACTGAAGAAAGTTAGGGTCCGTCCACAAAGTCAATGCCCGCTCTTCCCCTAACCGGCCGATCTCAGTTGCCACAAACTGCTCTCCGATGACATACCCTAATCGCGGAATCTGAAATTGTTTACCACCACGAATGGAAAACCATTCTCGAACCATTTGAGTACTTGACTCCTGTTGTAGATCATGTAAGAACGCACGGGCGATACTCGGAAGCAGCGTCAACGATTTATTGTAGCCATCATCTTGCTGCGCGTCGAATGAGAAATACATAAAATGAGGGAGACCCGTAACGATTTGTTTCGAAAAATGCATCGCCGCTCCTTCTTGAAAAGCGGAGATTCGTGGATCATGCCACATCCTCTCTCTCCAATCGCACCCTTTTTGATCCGTAAGCATATGGTGAGCAACATGCCCAAGTTCATGAGCGACGATTATTGATAGACTCTCTTTATCTGCGGGTAACTGTTCAAGTGCGAAAGTTATGTTTGGGACAACTTCTCGCTCTGCATACGCATTTGAGCCATAGACGCCGACAATCAGCTGCACAGAAATCGGAAATACGAGGTTGTATTGCTCTTCATACGCTCGGGCTGACCGCTCAATAATCGGAATAATTTCTCTATGCACACGTTTGATGTGGTCAATGGAGTATTCCGATAGCGCCAACTCTTTTTGTTCTATCGTGTTTTTGCAATGATATTTTCGGTACGTTTTAAACGTATCGGAAAATGCACGCTGATAGTTGTGCAAAACGCAAGTGACGGTTCATACAAGCTAACAAAAAAAGGTACTGTATCGAAAATCTTCATTCACGTCGACTCGCTTCAAACTGCTCAAGATCTTTGAGCGTGTGCCATACACGAACCGTTTGCTCATCAAATTGCTCTGTTTGTGAAACAGGTAACCATTGAACCGCAGCGACTTCTGTCCCCGCTCTTCTCCCAGCTTCTACATCAGCCGAGCTGTCACCAATATACATCGTTTCAGTGGCCTCAACACCTAACACCTGCATGGCACGTTCGATCCCTTCAGGATGTGGCTTAGGCTGACGCACCTCATCTCCGGTAATCGTGACATCGAAAAACGTCTCTAATCCAACTTTTTCAAAAGTGAGATCAAAAGCTTTTCTTCCTTTTCCCGTCACGATTGCTAACCGATAACCTGCTTCTTTTAGCGAACGAATCACACGAATGATCTCCTCATCTGGGTGAATATACAACTCGTGATCCCGCTCATAACAGCTCAAAAAATCATGAACCGCTTGCTCTTTCTGCTCGGTTCTCAAGTGTTTTCGTAAAATGTCCACTTCAGTCGGACCGAACATTCCGATGATTTCATCATTTGTTATGTCTCGATTGTCAAATTTTTTAAATACGCGCCGAAAGCAATCAAAACATAATGGCAACGTATTCGCTAATGTCCCATCGAAATCAAAGATAAAAGCCTTCATATTTCCACCCCTAAGTCTGCCACACAGATCATTTCTGTGTACTCACTTTTTATCGTTTTATCAGGTTCGTGCAGCAAATCCGCTTCAACACGCGCTCTTCCTTTTTCATAATCACGATCATTCAATATCGACAAGATAGGATAATTCCTTGCCTCTAAACGCTCCACAATCTCCGGCAAAGAGAGCACTTCCACGTGATGATTGATCGTCATTTGCACTTGAAAATTTCGGTCCTCTAACTCCTGAACGAGCCGATGTTTCGTCCAATACCGTTCAAAATCAATCGCATATGCCTCCGGAAAGTAGTGATAGATCCACCATTGTTTCATATCTTCAGGAGAAGTATTACCGATCGTCAGTCTGCCATTATCTTTCAATACGCGGTGCACTTCATCTAAGGCTTGCTCTTTTTGAATGAAATACTGAAAAGCATCGTACATCGCCACATAGTGAAACCATTCTCTATCATAAGGGAGGTCCTCTGCATAGCCGTGCCGATAGATAATTTGCGATGCTCGACCGTTTGCCTGCTCTAATAAATATGGGGACGAATCCACACCGTGCCAGTTCATCCGTTCTTTCGCAAAGTTACCCGACTGTTTAATCAAGTAATCCCCCGCCCCACAAGCCAAATCTAATATGTTGTACATCTTTTCTTCTGTATTTTTTATGTATTCTGATAAAAAAAGATCTACAGGATGTTCAAACGTATCTTCCACAAACGTTCACTCTCTTTCATGACGAATCTCACCTTACGAAGTGAGTTACAGCCGTATTTATATACTGCTTTTCGTCAAAAAACTACAAAATCCTGCTTTCTTCGCACAATTCCTTTGTCAAGATCGAACGGGACGATGAACAAGGCATCGTTCACCTCGTCCATTACATCCACGCAATCGCTTCCCATAAGTGGCCATCTGGGTCTTCAAAAAGGGCTGCGTAACTAGAAGCATCCTTCTCTGGCCATTGTACAACTTGCCCTCCTGCAGCGACCACTCGTTGCAAAATCGCATCAACGTCATCTGCAAATTCAGCAGCATGGGTAAGCATCATCTGACTCGCTTTTGCTCCCACATTTTCTAATAAAACGAGCGAGAGGTCATTCTCAAAAAAGAACGCCACATGATCTTCATGGATAACCATCTGTTCATGTGGAATTTCAAACAACCGTCGATAAAACTCAAATGAGCGGGAAAGATCATCCACAAAGATCGTGACACTTGAAATTCTTGGCTCCAAATTAAATCCTCACTTTCATCCTTTTATATCACGTTTATTGTAGCGAACCTGCCTGATGAATAAAAGTCATGAGCACCCCTATCGATGAACGTTTGAGAAATTCCTTGTAGAAATAAATAATGCATTCTATTGGACACCTTGTCATACAATCTACAAATTGGACAACGAGAGGAGGACATCGTATGCTCTGGACATTAATTCTTATCCTCATTGTTTTATGGCTACTCGGCTTTATTGGAAGTTTTGGCGGCCAATTAATCCACGTTTTACTCGTCGTCGCACTCATTGTATTGATCGTACAGCTCGTTACGGGTCGAAGATTATAGCCGAAAGGGAAACCTTTTGGCTTTTTTACTTTTTGTGAAGCGGTTCTCCAAAATACACATGCCAGTGCAAATGCTTCGAGTCTTGGTAGTTTCCGAGGTTGGTCAGCACTCGGCACGCCCCGTATTCTTCTTTCACTTTTGCTGCAACGACCTTCACCACATCCATCATTTGCAACAAAATCACATCATCCGCTTCTTCAAGATCGAGTAATGAGCCGATGTGGCGTTTCGGGATAACAACGATATGTACGGGGTAATAAGGTTTCGTATGATAATACGCCAGCACAAGCTCTGTTTCATACACCTTATTTACTTCCGTGTTGCCACTTAGCACTTCATCGCAATAAAAATCTTCAGTCAATGTAAATCTTCCCTTCTCTTCAATAAATAATCCACAACGTCACCAATGAAACCTTCACGTTGATGCCTGCCTGAATTATGGTTCGTCAACACAATCGCACTAACTTTCGTCTTGCGGTCAAGCACGACCATCCCTTGGAAACCCTCTCCCCATCCAAGTGAATTTACAACATCTCCTTCGAAAAATATACCTAACCCCGCCCACGGTGCTGACGGTAACGGTGTGCACATTTGAATGAAAAGCTCTTCATCTCTCCCCATCAGTTGAGCAGTCATTTGTCCAAGGTCGGCTGCTGTCGTCCACAACCCTTCAGCCGCGTGAAATGAAGGGTCTGGCAATGGCATTTGTCTTTGATCTTCGTTTACCAAAGTCCCGTGCACTAAATCCAAATCTTGACGGATAGGGAAACGGCTATTTGACATCTCATATTCATCAAATATGTAGGACTCTACCAATTGCCGATACGGTATTCCAAACCTTTTTTCAAGGTATTGTTGGATGAAACAATAATTGCTATCTGCATATGCAAATCTACGTGACTCTGTATACTGTAGCGACTGGCTTGAAAACGGCTTCGATGAATCATGTCCGGGAATATCTTGAAGACCTGTCTGATGGACGAGTAATTGCCGGAGCGTACAGCCACGAACTACGTGCACATCGAGATCCAACTCTCCAAACTGCTCCAGCTTGACGACGAGCAACGCCGTCATCATTTTGCTTATTGAACATGCGTGAAACAACTGGTAATCAAGTGCACCAATCGTTAAACTGGATACTTTCCCGTGTGTACACGTGCTTAAACTAACCGCAGGAACCCCATACTTGTCCATCTTCCCTTTAATATTGTTGATCATAACGCAGCAAATGTCCGAAGTGTTTTTATGTGATTTACTGCTTGAATTCCTTTCCAATGCTCCTTTGCAACGACAAAATTCAACGCATCATCTCCCCAATCCCAAGGGATGTCCCACACACCAGAAGGCAGTATTTGTCTCTTAAGAAAACGTAATTCTCCTCAACAAGCCCTTCGTACGTCGGGTACAATTCATCTTCTGGACTCGAAATAAGTTGCAATGGTGTCGGGCTATAACTATTCTCCCAAGTGTCTGGCTCTTTGTTCATCACTTCGTGGACCAGCTCATGCAGTTTTGCTTTTACATCTTTCCCTCGTTCCCAATCATCACCGACAACGTTTAACATATTTTGGAAATTATTAATTTCATGAAAATCCATTTCCGTACAACTGAGAATTCGATCCGTTGCCTTTTCAATGACACGCCATCCTAAACGTGCTTCTTGGCCACCTTGCTCGCCCCAGTGGATGAGGAATGCCGCTAGTTCTACCGACGGATTGTACATCCAAAATTGCTGCGCCTCTTCTGAATACGTCCACCACGGTGCGTGAGCATAGTCATTAAACTCTTGGGTGACTGTTCGCCATAAACCGATCGATTCATCATAAGCATTCATCAAGTACGTCAACATCCGCTGAACAACCGGCTCATTCGGAGAGGCCTCAACTTCAAGTAAAATTTGACCCGCAGACCACGTGGCAATGGCAGAAGAATTTGGCAACCAAACATCTGGCTCTAATCCATGACCAAACCCTCCATCTTCATTTTGAAATGCTGTCAAGCATTCTAGCACAGATGCCGAAGACCTGCCTTCAAACAAATACTGCCAACGCGCATGTTCCAAAGGTCTTGCATTTCGTTTTATCCAAGATTTCGTTTCACGAGCAAACATACGATCCCCTCCTTTATTCACTCTACCACAAATTAATCGAAAAGTGAGTTTTTTCTGTTGCTGGAGGATATATTTCAAATGATCACTACACTTTAAGATAGTTGATTATATTGCCCAGGAAATAATGCTCCTTTCATTGATTGCACAACTGTTCCCTCGCCTCTTCAGGGACATCCGCTTCCTCAACCTCCTTCCACGTTTGTACATATGTACGCTTCGTATCCAATCCCAAGTAAGCGCCAGGTTGCAATGGTTATTTGCAGAGAATGTGATTTCCCTGTGATTTCCTTTCTCTGTAACACCCGATGTCGCATACTCGTATCTGTCCCCGTCCATCTCAAAAGACGCCTCAACAATTACAGATAACAGTTCTTTTCGAGATGAGCGGGTTCACCCTATCCACAAGTTCATTTTGGACGAAGTATTTGACTCTCATGTGCACCCCAGTCACACCTACGATTTGGGATGAACTGAATGTGTTCCTGATTCGCGCTACGAGTCTTTGCTTTCCAGTGCAAGTGGTTGATTGCACTCCAGAGCACAAGTGCAACATCGGTGGTCAGGGTACAACCACCGTGTTTTCTACCTACTGGTTACGATGTGTGTGAAGAAGTCCAAATGCCCCATATATTCGTTTAAGTGACAATCGGGAAAGAAAAATCATCATTTTAAACGTGAATGTGCACATAAACGGAGTCAATGGTCACAAAACGCGATATAAGTGACAATTGAGGGCCATAAGTGCACGGTTCGAGCACTGGATTGTCACATAAGTGCCAGGTCATCACATGCTTGTGCCAAGTGGTGACCCTAGGTCACCACTTTGAACCTTTGTAAAACGTTTTCCGTATTGCCTACAACTCTTGCCGTGATGAACAACGATCGGCAACGAAGTTGTTGAAGTGAGATGGACATGAACAGACAATAGGTAGACGTTTGCCCGTAAAGACCGTTCTCGGTCATCGGATTCAGTGAATGTCTTTCGTTCAACTTACCTAGTGTACTTAAAGCTCGCAAAAACCATTCTTTCATCGTATGCCCCTCCTTAATGATCAGCTTACGTGCGCCAAGTAAGGAGAGGCATTGATCTTTCTTTCGTCTATCTTACATGATTGTCATTTTTGGACGGGCATTCTGTTTAATGACTTGAACGCTTCATGTAGTTTTTCCGCAAATTTGACCGGTTCTGACACATCTTGAATGTGCACGTACATAATAAATGGATCGATATTGATCCAATGATTGTGTAAAGCCGAGACCGTTAATCCTTGACGGGCCAGAGCTCTAAGAAACGGCCCGACTTCTGATTGCACAATTGCTACTTCAGCTAAATTTAACGCTTGCCCTTTTTCATCGACAGACTCAAAGGTTACCCCTACTGGAGTTGCACTACGACTCCTCTTTCCATCAATCGTCGTATTGAAATGGCGTTTCAGCTCAACTGTGCACACACCATCCGCATCCCTACCTGTACCCCCTAGCGTTTCCCCGTAAGCTTTACATCTTCGATCTTCACGCACGTGCAGATTGTTGTATATGTCCTCCATACGTTTTTGGATGTAGTGCTCATCGTTTTCCTCAAGATCTCTAAGCTCCGCTTTGAAATTCATTGCTTCCTTTTCCAACGCGGAATCGGTTTCACTGTGTGATTGGATTTGATTCAACCACGTCCGCACGTCGTTCACATATTGTTGCCAAGCATCGGTCATGCACATCGCCTCCTTCTTACTGCTTATGTGCGCGTGCTGACACCTATGACGAAGTGAACATAAAAAAATGATTGACATTTATGAACGATTCGTTATGATATACGTAAACGATTACGTAATCGTTTACGTATATCATAACCTTATAAAAGGAAGCGATTCCATGAACAAACCGAGCATCCGTGATGTTGCACAGAAAGCTGACGTTTCTACAGCGACCGTTTCCCACGTCATTAACGGAACACGCTATGTAGCAGAAACGACCGCGACACGTGTTCAACTGGCGATGAAACATTAGGTTATATTCCAAACCATGCGGCGAAAACGTTGCGCAGCCAAAAGACATCCACGATCGGCATCATCGTCCCTGACCTAGCCAATCACTTTTTCACATCTGTAGTGAAAGGGATTGAAGACGTGTTAGAGAAAGCAGGGTACCAACTACTCGTCGGCAACACGAACGAGCGAGTAGACGTTGAAATCCAAAAACTGCAAGCGTTTACTTCCCAACAAGTGAGCGGATTAATTGTCGCTACAAGTGCGCTGGACGTAAAAGACATACAGGTGTACCTTCCTGAAGATGTTCCCATCGTCTTCATTGATCGAGTTCCTAAAGGAATGGACCAACCTTCAGTAACCGTTGCCAATGAAGAAGGGGCTTTTTCAGCAGTATCCGAACTCCTATCAACCGGCCACAAGCACATCGGTATGATTACTGGGCTGAATCAATTGAGCACGACAGTCGAACGAACTTCCGGATATAAACGAGCACTTCAAGAGGCGAAACTTCCTTACAATCCTGCCCTCGTTAAAAGTGGTGATTCGCACGTTCAAGGAGGGTACAATGCATGCAAACATCTGTTTGAAACCGAACAGATTACAGCATTGTTTGTGGCAAACAACCTCATGTGTATCGGAGCAATTACTTATTTAAAGGAACAAAACATCCACATTCCACGTGAAGTCGCCGTCATTGGCTTTGATGACTATGAATGGGCGAACATTACCGCCCCGCCGCTAAGTGTTGTCCATCAGCCTGTGTTTGATATCGGGGTCCGTGCATCGGAAAAACTGCTTGCGCAAATTAATGAACAGCCGATTGAAAACCGCCACGAATTGTTGGAAACGTCGCTAATCTTGCGATCTTCCCACAATAAAAACGATGAAAGTGAGTGGTCTACATGCTAAAAAAATTGTTTGGAAAACAACGACGTGAAGAGAAAATCTATGCACCCATTCAAGGAAAGACAGTGAGTCTTGATGACGTTCCAGATCCGACTTTTTCCAAGCGAATGATGGGAGAAGGCATTGCAATCATGCCAGAGAACGGTCAAGTTGTTTCACCTGTAAATGGCAAGATTGAACAAGTTTTTCCAACGAAACACGCCATCGGTATCACTTCAGAAACGGGTCTTGGCATTTTGATTCACATTGGGTTAGAAACCGTGCAGTTAGATGGTCAAGGATTTGAAAGTCATGTAGTAGCGGGGCAAAAAGTGAACGTCGGTGATTCGTTAATCACCTTTAACGTGGAACATGTAAAAGTAAACGCAGAAAGTCTCATTACCCCAATTATCATTACCGAAGGCGCCGACCATGAAGTGTTGACGATTACAGAAGAAAACGTAGACGTTCGCGCTGGAGAAGACATGATCGTTCATTATCAAGGTTCTTAATAGGGAGGGTCAAAATTGGCAAATAATCGTAAGATTGCGGAACAGCTCATCGACGCGATTGGCGGCAAAGACAACATCAAATCTGTCGCTCATTGCGCAACGAGGCTTCGACTGATGGTACATGACCAAGAGGCGATTGACCAAGAAACCGTTGAAGACATTGAAAAGGTAAAAGGGGCGTACTACAATTCAGGGCAATACCAAGTCATCTTTGGGACGGGGACCGTCAACCAAATTTACGCACAGTTCGAGAAGCTTGGCATTGCAGAAGTGAGCACCGATGATCAAAAGCAACAGATCAAGCAGCAAGGAAACTGGTTTCAACGACTCATCCGAACATTTGGAGATGTTTTCGTCCCCATCATTCCTGTGCTTGTTGCAACGGGACTGTTTATGGGACTTCGTGGTCTGTTCATGCAAGAAGAAATTCTCGCTTGGTTCGGTCTCACGCCAGAGACAATTCCAGAAAACTTTTTGCTATTCACTGAAGTCCTTACCGATACCGCCTTTGCTTTCCTACCTGCACTTATCGCTTGGTCCGCGTTTCGTGTTTTCGGAGGTAGCCCAGTCATTGGGATTGTTCTTGGACTGATGCTCGTTAACCCTGCGCTGCCAAATGCATGGGCGGTCGCAGAAGGAGTGTCTGACCCGATCGTTTTCTTTGGATTTTTAGAAGTATCGGGCTATCAAGCTTCCGTTCTTCCAGCATTTATTGCAGGTTTCTTAGGCGCGAAGCTAGAAAAAGCAATCCGGAAACGAGTACCCGAATCGTTGGATCTAATTGTTACTCCTTTCTTAACATTGTTTATTATGATCGTCCTTGCTCTGTTTGCGATTGGCCCCGTATTTAGTGCACTTGAATCCGCGGTGATGAGTGCGGTATTGTACCTTCTTGACATTCCATTCGGCATTAGCGGTCTTGTAATCGGTTTCTTCCACCAGCTCATTGTCATTACCGGTGTGCATCACATTTTTAACTTTCTAGAAGTACAGCTCCTGAATCAGCTTGGGGCGAATCCATTTAACGCCATCATTACGACAGCCATTGCCGCACAAGGGGCTGCAGCACTAGCTGTTGGTCTGAAAACCCGAGAAAAGAAGCTAAAGGCTCTCGCTCTTCCTTCATCATTCTCAGCTTTTCTTGGCATTACCGAACCCGCCATATTCGGTGTGAATCTTCGTTACGGAAAACCATTTATTATGGGTCTCGTTGGTGGCGCGGCTGGTGGTTTCTTCGCTTCACTCGTCGGCTTAGCGGGGACAGGTATGGCCATTACCGTTATCCCAGGTACGCTGTTATATCTCGACGGACAGATTCTTCTCTACCTCGCTGCAAACGGCATTGCCATCGCGGTTGCGTTTGTACTCACGTGGCTGTTTGGTTATTCAGATAAGGAAAAGAAACAAATCGAAGAAGCATAATGAGGTGATCAGATGGAGTGGACGAAAGAGGAACGATACCGACCGTATTCTGCCATGTCAAAAACTGAAGAATCCCGACTTTTGCACGTCGTAGATCACGCTCCTTGGCGGCAACACTATCATATTCAGCCGCCAACGGGCTTGCTCAATGATCCAAACGGCTTCTGCTTTTATAACGGGCAGTACCATCTCTTTTACCAATGGTTTCCATACGGAGCCGTTCATGGGCTTAAACATTGGTATCATACAACATCAACAAACCTCGTTTTGTGGCAAGGTCAAGGGGTCGCCATTGAACCAGAAGAATCGTTTGAAAGTCATGGTGCGTATTCGGGCAGTGGCATTGTTGTTGATGAGCAATTGTACTTGTTATACACAGGAAACGAGAGAGATTCCAATTGGGAGCGAACACCGAACCAGTGTCTTGCAATTATGAAGCAGACGGCAGCATCGAAAAACTATCTTCGCCCGTTGTCGAAGGTTCGCCGCCAGGCTACACTGAACACGTGCGCGACCCAAAAGTATGGCAAAAAAATGATCAGTATTACTTTGTCATCGGTGCACAACGTGAAGACATCACCGGGTGCGCGTTGCTGTACTCCTCTACTGATCTCTTAGATTGGACACTCGTCGGAGAAATAAATACATCCCTCGGTAAATTTGGATACATGTGGGAATGTCCCGATTACTTTGAACTCGACAGTCACGGTGTGTTACTCTTTTGCCCCCAAGGATTAGAGGCAAAAGGCGATGCTTATCGAAACATTTTCCAAAGCGGATACATTCTCGGGTCAAAGCTAAACGTTTCTGACGGCTCGATGAGCCACGGCCCTTTTAGAGAGCTTGATCACGGGTTTGACTTTTATGCGCCGCAAACAACAACCCGTCCAGACGGCCGACGAATTCTCATCGGGTGGATGGGGCTGCCTGACCGTTCCGTACCGACTGAGCGAGACGAATGGGCACATTGCCTCACCATCCCTCGTGAACTAACGATTTCAGGTGATCGCCTCTTGCAAAACCCCGTTGCCGAACTGACGACACAACGGGGAGCTTCTACGCATTTCTCAGATACAACAACGAGGACATTTGGTCATGTTTACGAAGCATACGTCACTTTCACACCGGTAGAGACGTCGAGTACGTACGGGATCAACATGAGAACGAGCGAGTCCGAGCAAACGGTACTCACCTATGACATGGAAACGAAACAGCTCACACTCGACCGGAGCCTTTCAGGCGAAGTACCTGCAACGAGTGAAGGCACCACCCGCACTCACCCTTACTGAACATTGCCATACCCTCCACGTTTTCATGGACCACTCCTCCGTAGAAATTTTCGTCAACGGTGGCGAAGCCGTGTTCACAAGTCGGATCTTCCCGAGTGAAGACGCAACCGGGTTTAACACATTTACAAACGACACAAATGTGACAATCCAAGGAACACAATGGGAAATCCTCTAGCTCGGAGGGTTTCTTTTTATGGCATCCCCTTTCGTGCATTTAGTATACTAAACGTATAATCACTGCTCAGAAAGGCGAGCCTTTATGAAAACAATCCTTGAATTTCTACGACTAAGTATCCGGCTTCCCGAAAAGCAAGCGGTTTTTACGCTTAACCGGGAAGGTTTCGGATTGCCAATTGTGTTTCTTTGTTTTATTTTGTTTATCGTGAGCATTCCGCTTGGACTTCAGATGGTGCTTTCCGGCGAGAATATGGCTGCAGAACTCGCCTTGCCGATCTTTTTTGTGTATTTCACATTTTTGTATTATCCGTTTTTCGTACTTACCATTCTCACACCACTCGTATTCATTACACTGTTTTTGATGATGTACGCTCGAATTGTAAAGCGGAAAATGAGCTTTTTTATGTTGTACAAAATCTCTGCCTTTGCTTCCATCATCCCAGTCATCGGGCTGAGCATTATGATTCTAACGACCGTTGATTGGTTGCAAACCGTCTGGATCGTGATGAGCATCGTCTACATTTTGTTCGTCATGATCCGAGTCGTCCATCTCTATCCCCCTAAACGCACAACGAAGTAGGTGATCTGATGGGAATAATTATCGTCGAGCTCTGCCAGAGCAGTTCGATGACGAATATAGACGTTGAAGCCATATTAGAAGACAAGTACCCCGAAGTGGATGTCGTCACAAACGAATGCCTCTCCCAATGCGGACTTTGTGCGGTACGCCCCTTTGCCGTCGTAAACGGCAATCGGGTTTTCGGCGACACGCCCGAAGAATGCCTCGAAAAACTCAAGTTCCGCATCGAAGTGGAGCTCGAACTTTACTCCATGTAACCCGCTGCTCATGCAGCGGGTTTTTCATTAGGAGATGATGTTATACGAGAGAAATGCGCTAGTTCTTGCGGTTGTCACTACATTAACCGTCCGTTCAGAATCTGCACGAGCCTTCTCTGTCACAAAGGGCTAACTAGACGCCGGCATGCCGTTCGGTTTATCTTCTGCACCTCCGGTGTCGATAGTTGCTAGCTCTTAAGGTTGATATGACTAATCGGGGTTGAAGAAACGAACGGTCATAGATCGCCGAGTATAAGGTAAAGTGCGTTGTTGTAGGGTGATCTAGATCACCATTCTCCTAAAAACTCCCAAAAACGAACGGCCGTCAGCACCGGCGGTGCTGAAAACAGTAAAAAATGGTCTAGATCAACATGAAAATGATCTAGATCGCACAGTTACTGGAAAATACCAGCGTTTTAACGTGATCTAGATCATTTTGGGCGTGATCTAGATCACCATTCTCCTATAATTTACCAATTAAACGTAGAGTGGCGAAGGTCGCCGCCTCACCTTCTCGATCCTCCATAAAAACCCGGATGTCCTATCAACGGCCATCCGGGTTTTAGTCGTTTACGACTTCTCAATTTGTTTTATGGCACTTGGCAACTCGGCTAGATGTTTGATTTTCTGATCAAAATGATCCGCCTCACCGAAGCCATATTCAGCATAAATAAACGGAATTCCTGCTAGCTGAGCCGCTTTCTGATCCCCGACTGTGTCGCCGACGTACACTGGGGAGTGAAGCTGATTTCTCTCCATGACAAGCGTAATGTTCTCACCTTTTGATAGCCCGGTGCGCCCTGGGTTTTCAAAGTCTTTAAAGTACTTCCCGAGTTGATGGTACGCATAAAAAGCTTCAATGTACCCTTCTTGGCAATTACTAACGATGTAGAGCGCATAGGAGGAGGACAGTTCAGCCAACACTTCTTCCAGTTGTGGGTACAATCTGCCTCCTTCCAGAAGAAGTTGTTCGTTTTCTTTACGTTCTACTTCACCGAGTAATTGCATTCGTTCTTGTTCGTCTAACTGTGGAAAGAGCTTTTCTCCAATTTCTTTCGCTTGCAAGCCCATCGTGCTCCCTAATTGTTCTACCGTTATGGGCTGCTCTAGTGTTGGGTGAGCACTAATGGCTTGATTGTACGTTTTTAAAACGGTCTCACTCGAATCCCAAAGCGTTCCATCTAGGTCAAAAATGATGCTATCGATTGGTCTTCACTCCTTTCTCTATACTCACTCTATTGTATAATAAATACAGTGAATACATCACGAATGATTGGGGAGATGAAGATGACACGCCCGTTTTTTACTGAAAGTCATGAATTATTTCAAAAGTCACTCCGCTCATATTTAGACAAAAACGTTCGACCTTACTTTGATTCATGGGAACGAGAAAAAGAAGTCCCGCTTTCCTTTTGGAAAGACCTCGGCGAATTAGGGTACCTTTGCCCGTGGGCAGACGAATCATACGGCGGCATCGAAGCTGACTTCGGCTACTCTGCGATCCTTGGGGAAGAGCTCGAGCGAGTGGGTACAGGCCTCATGGGTCCCGGCGTCCACAATGACATTGTCATGCCGTATATTGAAGCCTTTGGGACAGAAGAGCAGAAGCAAAAATGGCTAACAAAAGCAACAACCGGAGAACTCATATCGTCGGTTGCCATGACCGAACCCGGTACAGGCTCAGATTTGTCAGCCATTACTACGACCGCAGTCAAAAACGGCGATTCGTACGTGTTAAATGGAGAGAAGATTTTTATTACAAATGGCAGTCTATCCAACTTCGTTGTTGTCGTCTGCAAAACCGATTCGAACGCAAAAAAAGCCCATCAAGGATTGAGCCTGATCGTCGTTGATGCTACTGAACAACCTGTCCCTGGGTTCAAAAAAGGCAAAAAACTAGAAAAAGTCGGACAACATACCGGTGGTACGTCTGAGCTGATTTTCGAAGACTGCGAAGTACCTGCGATTCACCTACTCGGTGAAGAAGGCAAAGGGTTCTACTATCTCATGGACAAGCTGCAGCAGGAACGTCTCACTGTTGCGATTAGCGCGATGGCGTCTTGTGAGCGGATGTTGGAACTTACCTTAGATTATGTGAAACAACGCCATGCGTTTGGTAAACCGGTCAGCTCGTTCCAAAACACCCAGTTTAAACTAGCAGAACTAGCTACTGAGATTCAGATCGGTCGGACGTTTGTGGATCAACTCATCGTTAAACATATCGACGGGGAAGACATCGTGAACGAAGTGTCGATGGCAAAATGGTGGACGACTGACCTTGCGAAGAAAGTCGCCGGGGAATGCATGCAACTGCACGGAGGGTACGGCTATATGGAAGAATATGAAATTGCCCGGCGCTACCGGGACGTCCCTGTCGCGAGCATCTATGCCGGAACGAATGAAATTATGAAAACCATCATTGCCAAACATCTCGGCATGTAGATGTACGTATACAGATAATGAGAATCGCACCATAGAACAATCTATGGTGCGATTTCGGTTCTTGCATATCAACCTTGGAACAAATCAAATGCTAAATACAATGACCTTAAGATTTTCCTGATTTGTGCTGTTAGGTGTTGGGTTGGAAGGGTAGCGCGGTGCCATTTAGTGCACAAGTTCACACGTTCTGCGCGCAATTTTGTTCCAATTGGAGCGCAGATTCAATGTTAAGGGAACGAGCAACCTGTCAGCCGGCCTCAGCGGGGACGAATCCAAACGGCACTCGGTTCGGCGCGGCTCGCGCCGACGTCTTGTGGGTACTTCCGCGCGGGGATATACACGAGACATTCTAATCTGTTACCGAGTTTGCGCATTCTGTTCCCTAGTTTATGAAAATATGCCGCTTTTCTTGCGATATTCCCCAACTTGAGAACAGTTCGGTCGCAACTCGAGCACAGTTTCCACTGCAGTAGGATGCTTGCAGTCCAGACTATAAGGGCAACATCGGTGTCAAAGATCGTCCACCGTGTTTTCTATGCACTCCAGAGCATAAGTGCGACATCACCTCACCCTGCGCTCACGCTTGTGTTCGCTGTGTCTACTTGACAGTCCAGACTACAAGGGCAACATCGGTGGCTAAAAGACAGCAACCGTGTTTTCTATGCACTTTAGAGCAAAAGGGCGGCACGGTTCACGTTTCTGCCTACTGGCTAAGGTATGTGGAAAGAAGTCCAAATGCCCCATAAGTTCATATTTGTGACAGTTTGGAAAGGAAAAATCATCGTTTTAAACGTGGATGCGCACATAAACGGAGTTAATGGTCACAAATCGCGATATATGTGACCGTTAAGGGCCGAAAGTGCCCGGTTTGAGGGCTGGATTGTCACATACGTGACAGGTCATCACATGCTTTCGCCAGGTGGTGACCATCGGTCACGCCTTTTTACCTTTCGGCAAACGTTTTCCGTGTTGCCCGCAACCTTTGCAGTGACGAACAACGATCGGCAACAAAGTTGTAGAAGTGAAACGCACTTCAACAGACAATCGGTGAGCGTTTGCCTGTAAAGACCGATCTCGGTCATCGGATTCAGTGAAATTCTTTCGTTCAACTTATCTAGAATTAGTAATCACCATAAACCCTAAGCCGCTAATCTGTTCAAAATGTCACCAACTCATTCATATGTATACATCATCCAAAAACCGATATCTTTAAATCCGATACGCTTATAAATGTTTCCCGCTTCGGGATTGTCATAAAATAAGCAAAGCTCTTTTCCTTCTGAGATTAGCTCTTGGCAAAGGGCTTGCATGCACTGGGAGGCATACCCTTTTCGCTTATAATCTGCATGTGTGCCGACTGCAATGATCATGGCTGAGACGGTATTTTCTGCAGCTGTTGAAGCTGTCGAGACGATTCGTCCGCCAACTTGTACGTATACTGAGCGTGATACACCATCTTTCATCTTTACGCTTGTCACTAGCAGTCACGTCGACCGATTGGTCAAATTCCGGGATGCTGTTTAACAAGTTTACAATCGGCTCGGCATCAGCCTCTGTCGCTCGCTCTACTACAGACACGTCACGGAAATCATTCTTAACGGTTGTACACTTCGCATAATACGTTTCTCGTTTTCGCTTATATGCACCGAGATACGGCTCGATCTTCTCAGTCGTTTCTTTCAGCCCGCTCATCATATGAAACTCAGAATCTTCGAGCATGATTTCTGAAAATGCCAGTGCATCAAACGGTGCGACGGCAAAAGGAATGTAGTTTTGCCGGTATTTAAGAAGAACCGCAATAAGCTCGCCTCGCTCATCCCACTCTCCCCATAACCTTTGAAAATCCTGTTCATACCCAAACGCTTCAATATCACCAATAATAAATAAATTTTCTGCTGCCTTTGTTTTCAATAGAGCAAAGCATTCTTCATGATCTGCTTGAGTTAACCTACGAATCATCGTCCATCCCACTTTCTGAGTAATACTGAACGGCCTTTTCATAGCTGTGTGCATAGTCAATTTCTTTACGTGTCGCCTCTCCGATGTACCCCCTGGATCGATGACAAAAATCTCATCTGCCAAATCAATCTTTTTAAAATGAATTTGTCCGAACATTTGTACTTGCTCGTCGGTAATTTCAATGCCTTCAGACTGCTCAAAAAAACCAACACTAATGACAGCATGTCCTTCAAGTGTTAACGCTCGCTCCGCCTGCTCGAATTGTTCTTTAAATTTCGTCGACCCACATAGTGTGATTACTTTCATTTGAACCCCCACCCCTTATCTCATTATAACAAATTGTCTGTACCTTTTTGAAAAACTGGTTTCCCGGTCATCTGTTTACGTCTTCTTCTATTTCAAAAACAATCGGTCAAACTCTTCAAACGTGAGCTCCTCTCCGTCATCATCCAAATACTTCGGGCTTTCTCTAACGTCACCATCATATTTTTGACCCACGCTAAGTGCAGCTTTTCTTGCTCAATTGCATGTGTATACACACTTGCGGCGACAACAATTCGTTTCTTAATCGCTTGACGGGTGCGAATACCTTGTAGTGTATCGTCTAGAAACTTCTCCATCTCATCAATTTTTTCGCGTTGTTTCCGCTCAAATGTTTGCAGTTGAAAAAGGGCTTCATCGGTTGATAATTGATCGCTAAAAAACGTTTGCATAAGAAACGTGTCTTTTCGTTTTGGAAGCTCAGGTGGTTGGCTTAACCAAGTCTCTAGCTCTTCTTTTCCAGCCGCTGTAATTTGATACAATTTTTTGTCGGGCTTACCGACTTGTTGAACGAGTCGACTTTGAATCCATCCGTTCGTTTCAAGCTTGGCGAGTTCAGGATAGATTTGCGATAGGTTCGAGTGCCAAAATACGCTTACAAACCCGTCAAACTCTTGTTTTATATCATAACCACTTGCTTCCCACGTCGATAATAGTCCGAGTAAACCGTGTTTCAGACTCATGAAGCGTTCTCCTTCCTGTTGTTAGATTTACCAATGTACGGAAATAAGCAAACGCCTAGGATTCCTGCTATGAATAGAATTGAACCCATAATCGTGACCGTCACTTGGAATGTGCTCACCGCTAATAAAAATCCGCTCACCAAAACACTTGGTAACATCATCCCACTCGTCGCCAAAAAGTACAACGCAAACACTCGGGAGTAGTATTTACGGTCTGTCCACTCTTGGATGAGTGTAACAGCAGTTACTTGAAACACACCGATGGCAAACCCTTGCAGAATAAAAAACGGCAGAAGAACGGATAGCGTCGTCACGAACAGTAGCACAACGAACGTCATGACCAAAAATAAAAACGGTGGAAAAAGCAACCATTTCCGTTCCAGACGCACCATCAGTTTAGGTGCCAACCAAGCGCCGGCGGTGATGCCAATGATGTTGCTCACACTCACCCAAGCGATGTTCTCAACCCCAACCCGAACGGTTTCAGTGAGAAAGTGTATAATCACAAGCTCAAATGACGTCGCAACAAACATACCTACGGATACGAAAGCAAATAGCCACCTAAGTTTAGTGTGGGAGAGCATATAACGAAAACCGGCAACAATTTGCAAACGAAGGGTTTCACAATTGGATTCAACATTTCGAACAGCTGGTAATTTTGTAGCCATCCCCCCCGCCACAACTAGGAAGACCATCGCTACGACAAGCAAATAGGTGACAGGTACATTGAGCATAATGCTATGCCCGCAAACACTTGTGCAATAATTCGAACAGTTGTAATGGCCATTTGAAACCATGAATTCGCTCGAGGGCGATGCGGTTCGGGAACGATTCTAGGCAAAAGTGATTGGCTCGCCGGCAAGAAAAATAAATCCAACACGCTCAGCACCGCTAAAAAGATGAGCACATAAAGGAGAGGAAGTACTGGTAATAGGAATACGATAAGCAACAAGCAAACAGCCCTTGCCACGTTTGAAAACCGAATGACTCGCTTGAGTTGTTTGGACTCCATCCAAGCACCGATTGGTAACGATAAAAACAAAACAGGCACGTAATACGCAACATAAAACCACACGAACAGCGTCGGGTCACTCACACGTTGTTCCACTTCTTTTAATAGTGCAAAAAATAACAATGCATCTGCAAATAATGTGAGTAATCGGTTCGTAAATAACACCTTAAATGCCGAAGTCCACATGAAAACCGCTCCTCTTTATGTAAGTTTTATATATAAATATTTATATATAAAAACAAAAGAAAAAGCAAGGTAATTTTTGTTTTCCACATGTGAATGAAGGAAACTCACTGGGCTAATGGTTGAGATTGCTCAAAAACCGTTCCTTACCCTCGTTTTAGGAAACCGAAGGCTCGTTACGGTAAACACCAGACATTCGACTACTTGAGAAAAAGCGTGAACCGCGGGCCGCGTTAAGAACAGAGCTGTCGCTTTTTATGACTCTTTGATGTGACCATCTGCCTTTCAAAAGGGGCTTTTTAAGGTATTAATCGTCTTATATATTTTTTTTGTGACTGATCGGACTCTTTATCAGGCATTTGCCGTCCTAATTCGTCCGTTTCGCTTCCTGAACTGTCACTTAAATTAGGGGTTTGTGACAGTTTGCGCCCGCCACTGCACTCTGCTACAAACTTCATACCCTTCGACTGTAGCGGGATGGCGGCTGGGGAGTGCAAGGACCTATTTTATGTGACCATTCGTGCCAGATATTGGGCATTCATTGACTCCAATTGTCACTTACGCTACTTTTTGTGACCGTTGGCGAAGTTTATGTGACGATTCTGTTTAAGAATTACCCATTCCCCTCGACGAAACGTCACAAAAATCAGCTTTTGTGACGTTTCCAGCACCTCAATCTGGCACCCAGAAGCGTGGGCTAGTGTTACCCTTGTGCTCTGCAGTATCAAGAAAACACAGCGGGCGCACTTTGGCCACCGATGTTGCACTTATAGTCTGGACTGCATAGAAAACACGGGGTGCGCACTTTGACCACCGATGTTGCACTTTGTGCTCTG